>CAWIXX010000006.1:0-191079 GCA_963840135.1 uncultured Verrucomicrobiae bacterium
GGCGAAACGTTTTGCCACGAGGAAAAACGCGACCTGATTCATACGATCGATTACCCGGAGCGTGATTGCCTTCTTTACCGTATCACGAATTCGGAACCGAGTGGTCGCTATCGGGTGGTAAAACAAGTCTTCACCGATCCGCATCAGTCCGTCTTGCTCGTGCACACCAAATTGGAAGTGCTGGATGAATCGCTGCGTCGGAAGCTGCGACTCTATGCGTTGCTGGCTCCTCACATCGCCGGCTTCGGCACCGGCAACTCCGGCTGGTGGGCTGAAGTGGGCGGTATCGAACTCATCCGTGCTCAACGCAAAAACGTTCACCTGATCATGCGCATGCAGCACCGGCTTCTCTCGTCGCTCGGTCGGCTATGTCGGTTTTAGCGATGGTTGGCAGGACCTTATGCAGCATTTCAAAATGGACTGGCAGTTTGAGTCGGCCCTGAACGGCAATATCGCGTTGACCGGGGAAATCAATCTTCCACATAGCGGTGAATTCACCATGGCCGTCGCGTTTGGCCGCAGCTACCAGAGCACAACGGCCAAGTTGTTCCAATCGCTGGCGGAGCCTTTGGAGTCACATCGCCAGGCATACGTCCGACAGTGGCAGCGAGTGGTTGTGAATCCAAAATTCGACTTTAGCGCTGACACATCCGACGGCGGCGGAATGTATGGACTAACCGTTGTGTGCTGCTCGCGCATGAAGACAAAGTTTTTCAAGGCGCGATCGTTGCATCGATGAGTATCCCGTGGGGCGAGACCAAGGGAGATAACGATCTGGGCGGTTATCACCTGGTGTGGACCCGCGACCTCGTACAAAGCGCAACAGCGCTTCTTGCTACAGGCCAGACCAGCACGCCGCTGCGGGCGTTGACCTGGCTGGCGGCTATTCAGCGGTCAGATGGCAGTTTTCCTCAGAACAGTTGGATCGATGGCACCGCTTATTGGTCTGGCCAGCAGCTCGACCAGATTGCCGCGCCAATATTGCTGGCTTGGCGTTTGCATAAACGAGACGCACTCGGTCTGTTTAGTCCGCGTGTTATGATTGTGCGGGCCGCCGCGTACCTGATTCTCCGAGGCCCGGTTACCAGCCAGGACCGATGGGAAGAAAACGCCGGTTATTCGCCTTCCACCCTCGCCACCGTGATCGCTGCGCTCGTCTGCGCAGCGGAGTGGGCCACCGAATATCGCGAAACATCGGCTGCGGATTTTGTTTTCGCGTACGCCGACTGGCTGGCATCGCACCTCGAAGAATGGATGGTTACAACACAGGGTGAACTGGTGGAGGGATTCCCTCGTCATTACATTCGCATCAATCCGACGGACCCCAACGCGCCTGATCCTCACCCCGATCCGAATACAACCATGATTCAACTGGCCAACGGCGGCGGCCTGCACCCTGCGCGAAATATCGTTGGCGGCGATTTCCTTCATCTGGTGCGATTCGGGATTCGCGACGCAAACGATCCAATTATTCGTGATTCAATCGAAGTCATCGATCGCGTTCTCAAACACGATCTACCACAGGGCCCGTGCTGGCGTCGCTACAATCATGATGGCTATGGACAAAAGGCCGACGGTGGTGCGTTTGATGGAACGGGCGTTGGGCGTTGCTGGCCAATTTTGACCCGGAGAACGCGGTCATTATGAACTGGCGGCCGGGCGCGATACGAAGCCGTTCATTGCGACTATAGAGAACTTTGCGAACCAGGGTGGCATGCTGACCGAACAGTTGTGGGACGGACCTGACTTGCCGGATGCGCATATGAAATTCGGGTGCCCGACCGGCGCGGCAATGCCGTTGTGTCGTTGCACATGCAGAATACATTGCGCTCGTGCGCAGCTGCCATGACGGAGTGTGTCTCGACCGCGTCGGACCGGCATTTCAGCGGTATGTGTTGCACCCAGTGAAGAGCAATTATGAGATCTGGACTCTGCGCTATCCTCGCGCCGCCTGTCTCGCGGCAAAATTTTGCGAATCATTCTTGCTGCCCAGGCAACAGTTGTCTGGTGAACCGATGGCGGGGCACACAGCAATCTATCGGACACGATTCACGAGAGCAGGTACAACCTCTGGTTTGCAGATTTCCCAACCGCGGACTGGCCGGCCGGTTCAACATTTTACGTTTACAATTTTTTGGAAACATGATCAGCGTTGGGAAGACCGCACCTGGCAGATAAATATTTTGTAAATCAGTCTACTGGCAGGCTGGCGAGTCGACGGAATTCCAGGCCCAAAATGTTAGCGACCGCAGCGCCACGTTTCTCGGGTATTTCTTTCTTGACTGCCCTGCACCAAAAAAATAGCAATGAAACGGCAATTAAAGGGGAGCTTAACGAGATGAAATCGCGAATTGGCACGCGAGACGACTCAGTTGCTGCAACATGCGGTCAATCCGCGGCAGGGCGCCGAAGGGAAAGCAAGTATGTAAGGTCGCTACGATGCAGACGTCAAATGCTCTGGATCCGCAGTCCCCGCAGGCGCGCGCGATTTCGAATTCGGCGATCCCTGCGACGATCATTTTCGCTCTCATTTTCGTCATCGTAAACCGGCGCAATCATCTATGCGATTCTGAGCTGTCGCGGGCGCGCGGGTGAGCCCGATCCGACGCAAATCTCAGGTAACCGGAAGGTGGAAACCGCGTGGACGATCATTCCGTTCCTCATCGTCATTTTGCTTTTAGTAATGACATTTAGCGCGATGAATCGCGCGATTAGCCGCCGGCGCCTTCACCGGACCTGGTTGTAACCGGACACCAATTTTGGTGGCAGGTGGATTACCCGGGCTCAGAGGCGATTACTGCAAACGAAATCCATATTCCCACCGGCAAACCTTTGTCAGTGCGCCTGGAGTCAAAGGATGTGTTGCACGAGTTCTGGGTGCCGGAGTTGACTCGTAAGATGAGCAATGTGCCAGGGCCAACCTAACCATATTTGGTTACAAGCAGACAAGGCCGGGAGCTACGTCGGCACGTGCGCCGAGTACTGCGGCGCGCAGCACGCGTGGATGCGCATCCTGGTCGTCGCCGAGGCGCCCGAGAAGTTCGACGCGTGGGAGCGCCAGCAGCTCGTGCCGGCGGCGCCGACCGCCGACGCGCCGCGGGGCGCGGAAGGGCGCTCTTCACGCGATGGCTGCGTCGACTGCCAACGATTCTCGGGACCGTCAGGCACCGAGGAGGCGCGCTTCGCCCCGGACCTCACGCACCTCGCGGCGCGCACGACGCTCGGCGCCGGCGTGCTCGCCAACACGCCGGACGCTCTCGGCGCTGGCTGAAGGACCCACAGTCGATCAAGCCGGGATGCCACATGCCGAACACGCAGCTCACCGACGCGCAGATGGCCGACCTCGTCGCCTACTTCGAGACGCTCCGATGACCGTCGCGAACCCCGAGATGCGCCGGTCGCGAGGCCGCCCCACGGCGAGGCCGAAGCGCACGAGAGCGCGCGGTCCTCGCCTGGGTCTCGACCGTCGATCACAAGCGCATCGGCATCCTCTACCTCCTGACGGCGCTCTTCTTCTTCGCCGTCGGCGGCGTCGAGGCGCTCCTCATGCGCCTGCAGCTCGCGCGCCCGAACCGGCGCTTCCTCTCGCCCGACGCCTACAACCAGATCTTCACGATGCACGGCACGACGATGATCTTCCTCGTCGTGATGCCGACGCTCGTCGGCTTCGCCAACTACTTCGTGCCGCTCATGATCGGCGCGCGCGACATGGCCTTCCCGCGCCTGAACGCGATGAGCTACTGGCTCTTCCCGTTCGGCGGGCTCCTGCTGCACTTCAGCCTGCTCGCCGGCGGCGCGCCGACGGCGGGCTGGTTCAGCTACGCGCCGCTCAGCGAGACGCCGTTCAGCTCGACGCACGGGACCGACTACTGGGTCGCTCGCGCTCCTCGTGCTCGGCATCGGCTCGGTGGGCGGCGCGATCAACATCATCGCGACGGTCCTCACGCTGCGCGCGCCGGGCCTGACGATGCGCCGCCTGCCGCTCTTCGTGTGGATGACGTTCGTCAACGCCATCCTCATCATCCTCGCGCTCCCCGTCCTCAACGCGGCGCTCGTGATGCTGCTCGTCGATCGCCAGCTCGACGCGCACTTCTTCCAGGCCCCCGGCGGCGGGTCGGCGACCCTTCTGTGGCAGCACTTCTTCTGGACCTTCGGTCACCCCGAGGTCTACATCATGGCGCTGCCCGCGTTCGGGATGATCTCCGAGGTCATCCCGGTCTTCTCGCGCAAGCCGATCTTCGGCTACGAGTTCGTCGCCGGCTCGACGGTCGCCATCGCGGTCCTGAGCTTCGGCGTCTGGGCGCACCACATGTTCGCGGTGGGGCTCGGTCGTCCGCCGACCTCTTCTTCGCCAGGCCGGGATGCTCATCGCCGTGCCGACGGGCGTGAAGATCTTCAACTGGATCGCGACCATGTGGGCGGGCGATCCGCTTCACGACGGCGATGCTGTTCGCGATCGCGTTCCTCCTCGAGTTCGTCATCGGCGGCCTCAGCGGCATCACGTCTTCCGGCGTGCCCCTCGATTGGCAGATGACGGACACCTACTACCTCGTCGCGCACTTTCACTACGTGCCGGTGGCGGCACCGCTTCGCGGTCATCGGCGCCATCTACTACTGGTTCCCGAAGATGAGCGGCCGCATGCTGTCGGAGCGGCTCGGCCGTGGCCCTTCTGGCTCATGGTCGTCGGCTTCAACCTGACGTTCTTCGTCCAGCACTTCCTCGGGATGCTGGGCATGCCGCGGCGCGTGTTCACGTCTCCCGACCTTCCGCACTGGGGCACGCTCAACATGGTCTCGACCGTCGGCGCCTTCTTCATGGGCGGTCGGCGCTGGTCCTGGTTTGGAGATCTGGCCAACTTCGCTGCGCGGCGAGGTCGCGGGCGACAACCCGTGGGACGCGTGGACGCTCGAGTGGGCGACGACCTCGCCGCCGCCGCACGACAACTTCGACGCGTCCCGCCGATCCACGGCCGCCGCCCGCTCTGGGACCTCGCGCACCCCGACCGGCCGACCCGATCGAGGCGAGGACAGCCCGCGGAACTCGCCCACACGACAAGGTCGGGATCCTGAGCTTCATCGCCTCCGAGGCGGGCTTCTTCGTGATCCTCATCCTCGCGTACGTCTTCTACGCTCGGCCCGAGGCCGGCCCCGGCCGAACGACCTCGACGCCGCGAACGCTGGCGTTCACCGTTTGCTCCTCGCGAGCAGCTTCACGCTCTGGCGGGCCGAGGGCGCCCTGACGGACAGCGCGCGGTTCCGGGTTGGGCTGGCTCGCCTGACGATCGCGCTCGGCGTCGTCTTCCTGGTCGGCCAGGGCACGGAGTACTGGGAGCTGTTTCGGACCGGGGTCGACTCAGGTACCAACTCTTCGCGCCGCGTTCTTCACGCTGACGGCTTCCACGGGCTGCACGTGCTCCTCGGTCTCGTCGCGCTGCTGATCCTTCTCTGGCTCGCGTGGGAGGGTGATTTCGCCGGACCGCCGCGAATCGGCGTTCAAGGCGGTCGGCCTCTACTGGCACTTCGTCGACGTCGTCTGGATCGTCGTCTTCTCACTGTCTACCTGCGGCGGGCCGATGACGACGTGCGGATCTTCACTACCGCCTGGACGTCGGACCTCGATGCTCCTGACTCTGAGCGCACTCGCGTCGTCGGCTACCTTCTCGCCGTGGGCGACGAGGCAGCGCCGGTCTTCGCCGCTGCGCTCGTTGTACTTCTCGTCGCCCTCATCTCGCCGTTCGCGCGCTCGCGCGCGGATACCTCTTCAGCGCGCACATGCTCCAGCACATGCTCCTCGTGCTGGTCGTCCCCCCGCTCTTGTTGCGGCTCCCTCAATCGTTCTCACTTCGTCCTTCCCTTACCTATCTTAGTCATCCACTGATCGGATGGATTGCCGGAGTTGGTGCGATGTGGCTGTGGCACGCGCCCGCACTTTGTAACGCTGCGGCCACGTCGAGGACTGTCTCGGCGATCCAGACCACTTCGCTTCTAATAATGGGAAGCGTATTTTGGTGGCAGGTGCTGGCGCCACGCGAGGAGCAACGGCTTTCACCGCCCGCGGGGATTGTTTACCTCTTTACTGCATGTGTTGCTTGCAGAGTGTACTCGGCATTATCCTGACCTTCGCGCCAGTTTCGATTTGTACGATTCACCAACACCCGGTCGATCGATTGGGAATTCTCAGCACGATCCGCGGCAACTGGGGCCTCACGAGTGATAGAGACCAGCAGACCGGTGGACTGCTGATGTGGGTTCCCATGTGTGCGATTTATGCGACGGCAATTCTCGCCCAGGTCGCTCGCTGGCATTCATCACCACAACCGGAGCAATCACATGCCTAACGAACAATCGCAAGCTTCAGACGCGGTGCCACCCGGGTGGCAGGTGTTACCCATTCGAGCTCTCTGCCCCGTCCAACCTACTTCCCGGCCGGGCTAGCCATGGGAGTCGCCTTTCTCTTTTGGGGATTAATCACCACCTGGGTCGTTTTGCTGGTCGGCGTTGCTCTCTTCATCGCATCGCTTGCCGGTTGGATCACCGAAATTCGCCATGGATACAAAGCTCAATGACGTCGTCTGCGCCGTTGACTGAAACTCCGGAGGAGATCAGTCGCCGGCGATTTTTTGAAAAACTCTCTATCGCTTTGGTCGGACTGTGCACCGCGATTGTTGGAGTGCCATTAGTCGGGTTCATCGTCGCGCCGTTCTTTCGGAAGGTGCCGGAGAAATGGGTGACGCTGGGCAAGCCAGACGATTTCCAGATCGGTAAAACTGTCGCCGTGACGGTGACAGATCCTTCGTCGCTGCCCTGGGCTGGAGTCACGGCAAAAAGCGGCGTCTGGCTGCGACGCGTAAGTGAAGATAGCTTCATCGCCTTCTCAGCTAACTGCACGCATCTTGGCTGTCCGGTGCGCTGGTTGGAGGGCGCCGACCTTTTCATGTGTCCTATGTCACGGTGGTGTCTATTACAGCGACGGCAACGTCGCCGCCGGTCCGCCACCGCTGCCGCTTTTCCGCTATGACGTGCGGGTTGCAAATGGCGAGGTGCAAATGAAACAGGCGATCGTTCCGATTTCCACCGCGCTGTGATCAAGTTATTCAAAATAGTCTGGAATTGGCTCGACGATCGGCTCGGCATTACCGTCCGCTCACGCCGATGAAGCACCTCGTGCCCCAGGATTCGAATGGGCGGTACATCTTCGGCAGCGCGACGTTGGTTGCGTTCATCGTTCAGGTCGTAACCGGTGTCGCGCTCGCGTTTTCATACATTCCGTCGCCGTCACAAGCGTACGAGACGCCTCGATTCATCACCAACAACGCACCGTTGGACGTTTTCTGCGCGGCCTCCACTATTAGGGCGCGTCGGCGATGGTGTTGATGATCCGAGTGCACACGGCGCAGACGTTTTTGGTCGGCGCCTACAAGTTTCCCCGTGAGGTGACGTGGATCACCGGGACCCTGCTGCTGGTCTTTACTCTCGGAATGGGATTTACCGGGCAGCTACTCCGATGGGATTCGACGGCGGCGTGGTCGGTCGTGGTCGCGGCTGAGCAGGCCGGACGTATTCCCATTATCGGTGACTGGGTGGCGCGCTTCATCCTGGGTGGTAATACGATTGGCGGCGCGACGCTTAGTCGCTTCTTCGCCATCCATGTTTTCGTTCTGCCTGGAATCATGTTTGCCTTTATCGGGTTACATCTGTGGCTCGTCCTTCGCCACGGCATCTCGGAGCCGCCGGTTGCAGGCAAACCAGTAGACCCCGCAACGTACCGCGCGGAATACGAAGAACTGCTCAAGAAGAGTGGCAAGCCATTTTGGCCGGACCTGGCCTGGCGGGATGTGATTGTCGTCACGGGGCTGATCATTGCGATCGCTCTCGCTGCATTCTTCGTCGGACCTCCGGCGCTGGATAGGCCGCCGGACCCGAGCATACTGGCGGCGGATCCGCGACCCGACTGGTACTTCCTGTGGTATTTCGCCCTGCTGGCGCTTATTCCGGCCAAGATCGAAGGCTACGTCATGATCGGATTCCCAGTCCTGATCGGGCTACTCCTGTTGTTTGTTCCTATTTGGAATCACAAAGGCGAGCGCGCTGCCTCCCGACGCCCTTGGGCGATTGCGGTCGTGTGTCTCTCGGTGATCATGATTGGTGGGCTTTGGTGGGAAGGACAGCAGTCGCCTTGGTCGCCTAACTTCGAGGCTCAGCCGCTCAGTGAGAAAGTGGTAGGAGCTACAAGCGGTCCGGTCTTCAAGGGCGGTCAATTGTTTCACGGCAAAGGATGCCTGAATTGCCACCTCATTCAGGGTTTCGGAGGCCGGCGCGGACCCGACCTGACCTACATCGCGGATACGCTAACGCGCGACAATCTGGTCATCCGAATCGTCAATGGTGGCACGAACATGCCGGCCTTTGGTCCTTCGCTCAAGCCGGGGGAGCTCGACGACTTGGTTGCCTTCCTGGAAACACGCAAGCGTACACTTCGTCCGAAAGATCAGGCGAACGGCACGGCTGCATCTGCCACCTCTGCAGTTAAGTGAAAGCGCACAGCGAAACCTTGGTAATATCTGAACAAAGGAATAACTCATGCTCGCGGATCTGCTTCCGCAGCGGTCGGCGATGCGTCTTTTGCGAAGCCTTGATACTCCGCGCGCCGGCCGAGTCCTTCCGCACTCCACGATGCAAACGAAGACGCGGAGCAGGTGGCGTCTTCAAAGGCTCTCATGCAAATCGCGCATGACTGTTAAACACAACTCCTGACTACACGGACAGTCAAAACGCCGCTATGATGTCGTCATTATGAACGAGAAAACATCTGAAACCGAAGAATATGAAAATAGTCGTCATCGGCGGCACCGGGCTCATCGGATCAAAGGTCGTAAACATTCTTCGCCAACGTGGTCATGAGGTGGTGGCGGCATCACCCTCGAGCGGCGTGAACACGCTCACGGGTGAAGGATTGGCTGAAGCGCTAACAGGAGCTCAGGTGGTCGTTGATGTGGCGAACTCACCTTCCTTCGAAGACAAGCCTGCTTTGGACTTCTTCGAAACGTCAGGTCGCAATCTTCTTGCCGCGGAAAAGTCCGCCGGTGTGAAGCATCATGTGGCGCTGTCGGTAGTCGGCACCGATCGCCTGACTGGAAGTGGTCCCGGTTCCTTGAGTGGTTACTTCCGGGCGAAGATGGCGCAGGAAAATCTGATCAAGGCTTCCGGAATTCCGTTTACGATCGTGCACGCAACGCAGTTCTTCGAGTTCGTGAAGAACATCGCTAAATCGGCAACCGGCGGTTCAACGATTCGGCTATCATCGGTACTCATGCAGCCGATGGTTTCGGATGATGTCGCTGCCGCGGTGGCAGATGTTGCTCTCGGGGAACCTGTGAATGGAATGGTCGAAATTGCCGGACCTGATCAGATCCGACAGGATGAACTTGTCCGGCAGTATCTAAGTGCGACTGGCGACTCGCGGAAGGTGGTCACCGACGACAAGATGGGCTACTACGGCATCGCGGTGAACGATCAAAGCCTTGTTCCCGGCGCTAACGCCCGTCTCGGCCCAACGCATTATAAGGACTGGCTCAAACGCTCTTCGGCGCAAAAGCCGCATAAACTCAGAAAGGAGTCGAACAAAAAACCAATGAACACAGATAAGCTTAAACAATTGGCTCGCGATTTAAGGAAAACACCACCGCACAGCCCGCGTGACACACTCGGCGGGTTCGTCATTGCGGCGCGGATGCTCGACAAAGCTCGGGCCCTTCTGCTCGGCATCAATGGCGAGTACAACTTCTATCCATGTGGTCTAGGCGCTTACTTTTGGAAGTTCACCGGCCTGGACGCGATGAAGTTTCAAGGAGTTCGTCGCCACGGGCGCGACTGACGAAGAAATCGATCACTGGATCCGTCAGAACGCGACGCAGAAAGATCCCACTGCGATTATCAAATGGAATAACGAGATGCGTTGCCTTCGGCTTTGCGATCTTTCGCAACAGGTCCAGGAGTATTTTGAGACTTACATTCCCCAGTTTTGTCATCCACCAAGTAAAGTGAAGTTTTTCTTCGATGTTTACGACGTTGAAGAAGGAGTACTTTAACTCGTTGCGGTCGCAGCTCATGACACTGCCGCAGGTGATGAAATGGCTGCAGAACACTCTGAACGCGTCGCTTCAAGGTCAGCCGGCGTGCCCCGCTTCATCTACGCACTTATTGTTTGCGCACTCATCGCCACTCTCAGCGTGGGCTCAGGAATGGCCGCTGACAAATATTCAAAGGTCACGCTCGTCTACGAGCACGCTCTGCCAGATGTGCCTGGCAAAAGTATCAAGGGTGTGCTCGTCGAATATGGTCCCGGCGTTGCGTCGGCGGCCACACGCATCCCAAGTCTGCTTTCATCTACGCAACCGTTCTCGAAGGAGCGATCCGAACTTCGGTCAATGATGGGCCGGTCGTTACTTATCGCGCCGGAGAGAGCTTTTCCGAGATGCCTGGTGATCGGCACAGCGTTAGTGAGAACGCGAGCAAGACCGATCCCGCGAAGCTGCTGGCCGTGTTCGTTGTCGATACGGACGAGAAGGAACTGTTGACGCCGCTCGAAGGATGAGATGATGCGGGAAGCTCGACGAATCATCCTGGTCGCCGAACGCCATTGCTGCGCCAGCGTGCGACTCGATAGATCAAAGGTCCCACAGCGATCGCCACAGCAGTGCCGAGAACGGCCGGTAAACCGTATTCACCGTCACAAAGCGAAACGGCAATCACGCCGATCAACACAATCATCGGCAGCGCAGTGAGAGCTATCACACCGGTGCGATTAAGCGGAATTCGAAAGGCGCCGCGCAGTGAGGGCTCGAACTTCCGAAGTCGAACCAGCGCACCGAACTCGAGGAAAAGCGCAACCGAATAGAGCAGCACATCAGCAATGACCAGTTTGCTGAAGCTCACGAGAGCAAAACAGGAGTAAAAAACTGCTGACACAATCACGGCGATGCGCGGAGTGCCGCGCGCATCGAGTTTTGCCAGAGGTTGCGGCAGTAGGCCGTCGTTCGCGCGAACGAATGGAATTCGCGAGTAGCCAAGTAGAAGAGCGTTGAACAGAGCGAGCGCGCTGATCATTCCACCCAGTGCAATCCAAATTGCAATAAATGTTCCAGTAGTTCGCGCAGCCGACGTGGCGATCTGCGGCCATCCGCCTTCTGTCCACGTCGTCCAATCGGTTGCGCCAAGCGTAGTCAGCAACGGTACAAAGTAGCCGACTGTGACGAACGGCAGCGCGAAAGCGAGCGCACGCGGATAAGTACGCGACGCGTTCTTCACTTCACCCTGCGCCGTCGAGGGGTTGTCCCAGCCAATGTAGTTCCAAAGTGCGATCGAGATGCCGACCGCCAAACCACCGAATCCACGTGTGTGTTCAGAGGAAAACGGATGCCATGGAGCGTGAGTGATGCGCGATGCGCTGGCAATCGATAACGCAAGAAAACCCAGCATCACGAAGGCGCCGGCAACGACTGACACCACGCCGACGCGCACCGAACCGCGGAGATTGATGCTTGTCGCGACCCAAATCACGACCAAGGAGACGAGCCACTCTATTCGCGCGTCCAAACTGGGCATGAAGTAGCGCAAATATTGATTGAACAGCACCGGATAGATCGCCATGTCTATCAGCGAGTACACCCAGGTCAGCCAACCATTTTGAAACGCCCAGAAGCGGCCGAACGCGCGGTCGACCCAACGATAATAACCACCTTCTTCTGGCATCATGCTGGCGAGTTCGCCTACGATGAGCGCTTCTGGCACGGACCAAATCAGTGGAACCAACAGCAAAATTAGCAGGCCGAGACCAGGCCCCACAGAATGGATTAGCGTTTCGGTCGTGTACGGCCCGCCTGATGTGGAGAAAAACAGGATAAAAACGAGGGCCACGGTGCCAACACCGCGCGGAAGTTGTTGTGATTTCATCCGTTGATGTGTAACACGCAAACGCTGGCAGAATATCGAACCAGGCTCAGTTACCCGCGGGCGGCAGCCATTGGAATGCATGGCCTGATCGGTGAGTGAGATGGGCGCTCGATCTTCTATTTGACAGTGAAATCGAGCAGATGATGACGTGTGTGATCTCCAGGCGATTAGCCGATCTCGTGACCTCGAGCTCACGCGCGAGCAATGAAGGGGACATCAAACGAGCGCAGCATCTGTGCTGGACAGTTCCCCTCACGACCATCGATAGTGAATTGATGAAACGCTGTGCCCTTTTCACCGTGGTAACTGCCACGGGCATTGCGCTGCGAATCCGGACCGCTCTTCGAGCTGTCTCTAGCGGAGTGTTTGGTAAATCAGTTTCCGATCAACCATAATGAAATTGATGAAACAGCTTACCGCTCTCGCTGGGCTCCTGATTTGCGTCTCATTCTCCACCGCTTGTTCGCGCAAGCCGGCGCAGACCGCTCCGCCGCCGCCGGAAGTACTGGTGACAACGGTGACGCCGCAGGATGTGCCGCGTGTACTGGAACGCGTGGCCACGCTCGATGGCTTCATCAACGCCAACATCAACGCGCAGGTCCAGGGCTACATCATTTCGCGCGATTATCAGGAAGGCAGCGTCGTCAAAAAAGGCGATCTCCTTTTCCAGATCGACCCGCGTCCGTTCGAGGCTGCATTAGCACAAGCCAGGGCGACTCTGGCAAAGGATAAAGCCAACCAGGTAAAAGCAGACGCAGACGAAAAGCGCGCGATGGATTTGTTTAACAAGAAAGTAATCAGTGATCAGGAGCGAGATACAGCCACTGCAGCCGCCGACTCAACCAGAGCAAATGTGGAAGCAGACGAAGCGGCGGTGAAACAGGCTGAGATCAATCTCGGCTACACGAAAATTACCGCCCCGATTGATGGTGTCACTGGATTTGCCAACAATCAGGTCGGCGATCTGGTCGGACCAAGTACAGGACCACTCACAACCATGTCGCAGATCGATCCGATCAAAGCTGTCGTGACTGCGGGCGAAGGGCCGTTCACCGATTTCGTTTCGCGCCATCCCGATGCGACGGAGCGCAACACCTATATAAAAAGCCTCGACTTCGAACTGCTCCTCGGCAACGGCGAGGTGTATCCGCATAAAGGTAAGTTTTATGCGCTCGATCGCAGCCTGGATCCGAAGACTGGATCGATCCGCTATTATGTGACGTTTCCGAATCCGGGAAACATTTTGCGGCCCGGACAGTTTGGAAACGTGCGTTTCGTCGCGGACATGAAAAAAGGCGCGATGGTGATTCCGCAGGAAGCGGTGAACGAGCTGCAGGGCAGCTATCAGGTCGCAGTTGTCGACGAAAACAACAAGGTCAGCATTCGTCCGGTGAAAATGGGCGAACGCATCGGCGCGATGTGGGAAGTCACGGAAGGTCTCAAGCCGGGCGACAAAGTTGTTGTGCAAGGACTCCAAAAAGCGCGCGAAGGGTCGACAGTCACAGTCAAAAACTGGACGCCGCCCCCCGATGCGTTGGTTTCAAAGGCGGACCAACAAAAGAAGCCCTAACAAATGTCGGAGTTCTTCGTCAGGCGTCCGATTGTCGCAATCGTCATCGCGATTCTGATGACGCTTATCGGCGGCGTGTGCATTCTCGCATTGCCGATCGCGCAATATCCGCAAATCGCTCCGCCGGAGATTCAAGTGCAAACGCACTACACCGGCGCGGACGCGCTCACGATCGAGCAAGCGGTCGCGGCGCCGATCGAGCAGCAGATGAGCGGCGTGGACAACATGAACTACATGTACTCGATCAACTCGAACAGTGGCGACATTCGATTGATCGTCAATTTCGACGTCGCAACCGACCCGAACATCGATCACGTGCTGACGCAGATCCGGGTATCGCAAGCGCAATCGCAATTGCCCGCCGACGTCATCAACTACGGCCTGACCGTTAAAAAATCGACTACGGCGCCACTGATGCTGATCGCGATTTATTCACCCAAAGGCAGCTACGACGGAACCTTTCTCGCCAATTACGGCTACATTAATCTCTTCGATCCACTGACACGCGTGCCGGGAATTGGGAATGTGCAGATTTTCGGCGCTGGCCAATACGCTATGCGTCTGTGGGTCAAGCCGGATCAGCTCGCGAAGCTCGGCATCACTGTGCCGGACATTATCACCGCAGTGCAAAAGCAGAACACGGTGAATCCCGCCGGCCAGGTCGGCAGCGAACCAATTCCAAGCGGACAAAAATTCACTTATACCGTGCGCGCTCAGGGACGACTGCAAACGCCGGAGGAATTTGGCGAGATAGTCGTTAGGGCGAACGCGGACGGTTCGTTTGTGCGGGTGAAAGACATCGCGCGCATTGATCTCGGCGCGCAAACTTACAACTTAAAAGGCCGGCTCAACGGAAAACCCGCGGCGATTCTCGCCGTGTATCAGCTGCCCGGAACCAATGCCGTTAAAGCCGCGCAAGGCGTGCGCAAGCTAATGGCGGAAGCGAAGCAACGTTTTCCGGCGGACATGGATTTCGCCGTCTCGCTGGATCAAACCCTCTCGGTTACTGAAGGATTGAACGACATCGTTAAAACGTTGTTCGAGGCGCTCGTGTTGGTCGTCATCGTCGTATTCCTTTTTTTGCAAGGCTGGCGCGCCACGCTCATTCCGCTGTGCGCGGTGCCGGTGTCGTTGATCGGCACATTTGTAGTGTTCCCGTTGTTCGGATTTTCGATTAACACGCTTTCGCTTTTCGGACTTGTGCTCGCCATCGGGCTTGTGGTTGACGACGCGATTGTTGTTGTCGAAGCAGTTGAGCGTCACATTGAAGAAGGAATGTCGCCGCGTGACGCGACACTCCAGGCGATGCGTGAAGTCTCAGGAGTGGTAATCGGCGTCGCACTCGTACTTTCGGCCGTGTTTGTTCCTACCGCATTTCTTCCAGGTATCACCGGCAGGTTGTATCAACAGTTCGCGCTCACGATTGCTATCTCCGTCATTTTCTCCGCGTTCAACGCGCTCTCGCTGAGCCCGGCGCTGTCTGCCTTGCTGCTTCGCCCGAAGAAAAAGGCGTGGGGTCCAATTGGCTGGTTTTTCGATCGATTCAATCGTGTCTTCGGCGCGGCGACCCACGGCTACGTGAACTGGTCACGCATCGCCATTCGAAAAGCAGTGCTCAGCTTCGCGCTGCTCGCGGTGCTCGCGGTCGGCGCGGGACTGTTTGGATCGCGATTGCCGAGCGGTTTTTTGCCGGAAGAAGACCAGGGCTACATTTATCTTGCGCTGCAATTGCCGGACGCGGCATCACTTGAGCGAACCGATGCCGCGTCTCGCAAAATCGAAGAGATTCTCAGCAAAATTCCGGGCGTCCAGTACACGACCAGCGTGGTCGGATTCAGTTTGCTCAGTCTCGTGCAAAATACTTATAGCGCGTTTTTCTTCGTCACGTTCAAGCCCTGGAGCGAACGGACCAAGCCGGAAGAACAATACACCGCCATCAAGGCGAACATTAACAAACAGCTCGCCGGGCTTACCGAAGGTATCGCCTTCGCGTTTCCGCCGCCGGCGATTCCGGGCGTGGGCACTTCCGGCGGATTCCAATTCATTTTGGAAGATCGCGCCGGCAAAGACGTCGCCTTTCTCGCTCAAAATGTGAAGACGTTTCTGGACGCGGCACGTAAACGGCCCGAGCTCGGTACGCTGATCCCAACCTTTTTGCCGAATGTTCCGCAGGTTTTCGTCAAGGTCGATCGCGACAAAGTCATCAAGCAGGGGATCGATCTTGGCCAGGTCTACCAGACGCTCCAGACGTTCATGGGCGGTTTTTTTGTGAACTATTTCAATCGGTTCGGGCGAACATGGCAGGTATATATAGAGGCCGAAGGTGATTATCGCACCGACGCGAAAAACGTTGGACAATTCTTCGTGCGCAACGCCAACGGCGACCCAGTCCCGCTCGATGCCATTTCAACCATCCAGAACATCGCCGGCCCGGAATTCACGTTGCGTTACAACGAATACCGCTCGGCCCAAATCAACGGTTCTGCTGCGCCTGGTTATAGCTCGTACCAGGCGATGAACGCACTCGAGGAAGTTTTTCGCCAAACAATGCCTAACGAGATGGGCTTCGACTATCTTGGCCTCTCATTTCAGGAAAAGAAAGCGCAGCAGGGCGTATCCCCGACTGTCGTGTTCGGAATGTCGCTCATTTTCGTGTTCCTGATCCTCGCTGCACTTTATGAGAGCTGGTCGTTGCCATTCAGTGTGCTGCTCGGAACACCGGTCGCAGTGTTCGGCGCGTTTGCAACGCTCTGGTTGCGCGGAATGCAAAACAATATTTACGCGCAAATTGGTCTGATCATGCTAATCGGCCTGGCAGCGAAGAACGCCATCCTTATCGTCGAATTTGCCAAGGATGAATACGAGAAAGGCAAACCACTCCTCGACGCTACCCTCGAAGGCGCGCGCCTCCGTCTTCGCCCGATCTTGATGACTTCCTTTGCTTTCATCTTCGGGCTTCTCCCGCTTTGGTTTGCCAACGGTTCAGGCGCCGTCGCCCGTCGTGTCCTCGGCTCAACCGTCATCGGCGGAATGATCGCCGCCTCAGCGATCGCCATTTTCCTTATCCCGGTAACCTTTTACGTGATCGAACGGCTCTCCGCCGGGCGCAAAGAAAAAAGCGGCGCAGCAAGTTAGCCAAACTCCGCCCCAGCCAGCGCCTGCAATTGACGCCTAGTGCCTCCGCCAGGGTTGATCACAGGCGGATGCAGCGTAACGCTGGTTTCGGCCTTTATCTCGAATGAGGGATTGGGCACAGCCTCGCCAGTGGTAGTGACAAAATCTCGCGAACGCGAAATAGCAGCGCGTTCTTGGGAGGATCTACCTTTGGGGATGAACACAAGTGAGTCTCTGATCGCGTCCGATGACACTGGAGCGGCAGTCTCAAACCGCCGATTATTCCCGTTCCGGACGCTCATGGTTTGTTTCACAATCTGGCTCATTGCCACCGAGGTTCTCGTCTTTGATCAGATTAAATTCAACATCAGGATCGAGGCACTCGAGCAAGCCACACGAGCGATGCACGGGTCGCAGCTGTTGGTTCCAACAGAACGCCCATCCAGTATCCCAGGCGACGCAAAAATGGAAAAACTGTGAAAGTCGGAACCTGGCGACGAATTAAAACGCTCGTTCTCCCCCGCAGATTGCAAAGCTGATCTGGCGATGCGGCGCGACGGCAAAATTATCTCTTTGGATAGCGAAAAATCTCTCGCACGCGCAATGGCGGAACGTTTCACCTTAATTGAGCGTCTGGGAAGCGAAACTGAAACGAAATTGTAAGGGACAAAACAGTGATGAAAATCGGAATCATTGGAGCGGGGAACATCGGCGGTGCGCTGACTCGTCGTTTCAGCACGCTTGGGCACAAAGTTTTTGTCGCGAATTCGAGGGGACCTGAGACGCTGGCGGATTTGGCGGCAGAGACTGGAGCGACTCCAGTCACAGTCGAACAAGCGGCCCAGGCTGGGGACGTGGTTATTGTAACGATCCCTCTAAAGAACGTTGCGTCTTTGCCTGCCGGTTTGTTCGCAAAGACCCCAAAGAATGTCGTCGTCGTTGACACAGGCAATTACTATCCGCGGCAACGCGATGGCCGCATTGAAGAAATCGAAGATGGATTGACTGAGAGCCAATGGGTCGAAAAGCAGTTAGGTCGACCTGTGGTCAAAGCATTCAACAACATTTATGCCGAGCACCTTTACGAATTGGGGCGGCCACCCGGCAGCCAGGGGCGAATCGCCTTACCGGTCGCGGGTGACGACACCGCAGCGAAGGCGGTTGTGCTACGACTAGTCGACGAGCTTGGATTTGATGGTGTCGATGCTGGTGGACTGGATGAATCCTGGCGGCAACAACCGCACACGCCGGTCTATGCCACGGATCTCGACGCCAATGGTGTGCGGCGCGCACTGGCGAAAGCGAGCAAGGAGCGCAAACCGGAGTGGCGCGCTACTCCGCGCAGCCCTGGCACGTACGAAGCTCCGGCATGAAAAGTAAAAGTAAGAGACAACGGGAGGACTGAGAGGTGGACTTATGAGCAGGACCATTGAGGCTATTAAACATCACATGGGGCCTACTAAGCCAACTCTTGCTGCGAGCGCTCACAAGCGTCCTGCCGCAAGGAGCGGCACGTTTGCGATCGGTGGCGACCTTCCCGTTCACCGGCTGGGCTATGGTGCAATGCAACTAACCGGTCCCGGCGTTTGGGGCGAGCCAGCGGATCGAGCGCAAGCAATCGCAGTCTTACGCCGTGCAGTCGAACTCGGCATCAACCTGATTGATACGGCGGACTCCTATGGGCCGTATGTGAGTGAAGAACTGATTCGCGAGGCATTGCATCCTTATCCAAAAGAACTTGTTATCGCCACAAAGGCCGGCCTTGCTCGAACTGGTCCCGGCAGGTGGATTGCTCTGGGTAGGCCCGAATATCTCCGGCAGGAGTGCGAGATGAGCCTGCGACGGTTAGGTGTCGAGCGTATCGACTTGTTCCAGTTGCATCGCATCGATCCCAAGGTTTCAGCCGACGATCAATTTGGAGTGCTGCGAGATCTCCAGAAGGAAGGCAAGATCCGCCACGTAGGCCTTTCAGAAGTCAACGTTGCCGAGATCGAGGCAGCCCGTCGCATCGTTACCGTCGCGACCGTGCAAAATCAATACAATCTCGCGTACCGCAATTCCGAAGATGCCCTGGATTATTGCACGCGCGAAAACATCGGGTTTATCCCGTGGTTTCCACTCGCGACCGGAGACCTCGCGAAACCTCACGGCGCATTAACAAGAATCGCCAGGCACCTGGGCGCTCAGCCTGCGCAAGTAGCACTCGCATGGTTGCTCAAGAAATCTCCCGTGATGCTACCGATCCCGGGAACCTCAAAGATAAAACATCTCGAAGAGAACACTGCCGCAGCTCTGCTCGATCTAGATGATTCGACGATGGAAGAGTTAGCCAACGCGTGAGGAATTCGAATGAAGAATAACGAAGACGGCGCGGTTCATCGGCACTTTCGTTCTATCTCGAACCTCTTACCGGACTCCTAAAACCGGTTTCACAGGGAACTGCAGCGATGGGCTATGACCGCGGACGTAGCAAACTCCCTCGGAAGGATGTCGCTGACAGAGGGCTTGTACAACAAATCGCTAGGCTTAGGCACAACCGCTTGGGCACTCACACACTCACTCGAAAGAGGGATCGTCCAACAACTCTCTGGTGGCATCAGAAAATCCCACACACGCGCATTAGCCGGAATGGAATCGTCATCGACACTTGAAGCCATGAAAGTCATTCGCTCCCTCAATCAATTAGTACCTGATGAAGCCCCCGGCCACTCAACAAATCCAACCGCAAGCAGACATTGGCATATTCGAAGACGGGATTCGCTTCCACTGCGCGAGGCTATTCCACTTTGGTTCGCTATCTCGAGTCCGTTAATCGGTTTGATAATCGGATTCCTTGGCGCCTGGTTTGTCACCTGGCTAACCAGCTAGAAAGCCCGCAACAAAAACAACTTCTCATAAATCTATGAGCAAGGTAATCGAAGTAGACTTTCTTCCCAGGGAAACGGATGTCGCTTTCTCCTGGCTTGATTCAATTGGCGATTCCGCGCGGCGGATCCTGATTGTTGATAACGACAGAAACAGCACTCACCTCGTCAAGGTTCTCCTCGAAAAGACAGGCCGCTATTTGGTCTTCGAAGAGAACGACTCTACCAGGGCTCATCAGACCGCCCGGAATTTTCGGCCGGATCTGATCTTCATTGATGTGGTCATGCCCGAGCGGGACGGAGGCGAAATCGCGGCACAAATCCAGGCCGATCCTGAGCTTCAATACACGCCAATCATTTTTCTCACAGCGCTCGTCACCAGGGCCGAGGCGAGCACTGGTCTTCGCATCGACGAACATCCGTTTCTCGCCAAGCCGATCGACATTCAAGAGTTAATCAAGGCGATTGAAGCGCATGTGCCTGCTCGTGCAAGAAGCGTCGGCTAAATTGCGCCGCATGATTCGTAAGTGGTTACCAGCCTCAGGCGAGTTAAATCGCCCCGTCTCAAACGATTCAACGACTTAACGCGGCGAAGGCATTCGTCATTTTGGAGCAGCGCACCTCTGGGTAGGCTCGATCTCTCCAAAGAGAGACCGACAAGCTACTCTTCGGTAGCATCGCAAAATCCCACCGAATCGCACTGGCAGGGGGCAGGTCCGAGGACGATTTTTACTCATGAAAATAACTACATTATTGGCCTTAATAGGCATCGCTTTTTTTAGTCTTGCCCAACCAACATGGGCAGGTCCTCGCGGAGGCGGAGGTGGCGGCGGCCACTTTGGCGGTGGCGGCCGTGTCGGCGGATTCGCTGGTGGCGGCTCTCGCGCCGCGCCGGGTGTCTACGGCGGCGGCTTTCGAGCAGCACCGGCTTTCCGAGGGGCATACCTTACCGGTAGAAGTGTCGGCAGACCAAGTGTCGCACCTCGATTCTATTATGGTGGTACTCGCATGTCTGCCGTGCGGCCGCAGGGATTCGCCCGCTCAGTCGGTCCGTCTACAAGGCCGTATGTCAACAGGTCCGTCGCAGCTACTCGGCAACCAAACCGCGTGAACTCAATTGCAGCCCGGAGCCGTCCGACAGATCCGCGGATTTCGACCGCAACAAATCGTCAGCCAAATCGCGTAGGCTCAGTTGCGGGCCGAAACGGGGTTTCGAATCCGCGGACGTCGACCGCTGCTAACCGACAGACTGCGGCAAACCGTCAGTCGTTCGTCAGAAACCATGCCTCCGAGAGGCACGATGGGAACTGGCACCGCGACTGGGACCGGCACCATTCACACTTCCACAACCATAAGGTCTTTGTCTTCCTCAATGGCTTCTGGTGGGGCCTGGATCCCTGGGACTATCCGTCCTACGCTGATGACTATTATCCAGGCGATGACTACGGCTCTAACCCGTATGATTACGGTTATGGGTCTCCCTACGACTACTCTGGTAACCCCTACGGTTACTATAACTACTCCCCTTACGACAATGATGACCAATCGCCTGACGCTGCGTCAGGTCAGTCCGCAGCCAATGCAACCGTGAGCGCGGTTCAGTCGGAGCTTTCGAGGCTTGGTTACTATAACGGCGCGATCGACGGAAGTCTTGGCGACCAAACAGAGGCCGCTCTTGCCCGTTACCAGGAAGATCGCGATCTAAGTGTTACGGGAACTGTTGACGCAGCGACGCTTCAATCGCTGGGAATCAAATGATGAGATTACGGGTCCTTCGTTATGCGGGAACGCGACACAAATGGAGGTGGGCACCACCCAGGGGTGCCCCACTTCCAGTTTCGTTGCCCTGAGAGCGCAGAGTGATGTCCGGCCAGTTGTGGCCCTAACTTGTTCTGGGAGGCCGTTATTACCGCCTTGCTAACGCGAAGTTCACGACGACGTTTTGCGCAGGGGGCCTAAGGCTCATTGAATCTATGAATCTGCAACTAGAAGGAAGAAAAGCGTTGGTTACCGGCTCAACCGCTGGGATCGGCTTTGCAATTGCTCGCACCCTGGCCCGCGAAGGAGCGTCCGTCGTTATCACTGGACGTACTCAGGATCGGGTCAATGCCGCCGTCAAAACAATTCAACAGGAAATCGGCGACACAAACGTCAGCGGCATAGCTGCCGATCTCGCAACAACACAAGGCAGCGCGAAATGCATCGAAGCAATGCCGTCAGTAGATATTCTTGTAAACAATCTTGGCGTGTACGAGCCGAAGCCGTTCGAGAAAATCACCGACGACGACTGGCACGCCATCATCGAGACAAATTTTATGAGCGGGGTGCGGCTCTGCCGGCATTACCTGCCGGGCATGAGGGCCGCCAACTGGGGTCGCGTCATTTTCATTTCCAGCGAGTCCGCTGTGAACATTCCGGTTGAGATGATTCATTACGGTGTAACCAAGACCATGCAGGTAGCGCTGGCCCGCGGTCTTGCGGAAACGACATCGGGCACTGGCGTCACAGTCAATTCAATCCTTGCCGGTCCGACACGATCCGAAGGCGTCGAACAATTCATCGCCGATGTTGCAAAAACGAAGGGGATAGGATCTGACGAAATAGAAAAAGATTTCTTTAAAACAGTGAGACCAAGCTCGCTCCTGCAACGATTTGCCACCATCGAGGAGGTAGCGGCATTGGTTGCATTCGTAGCGAGTCCCCTGTCATCCGCTACAAACGGTTCAGCTCTGCGTGTAGAAGGCGGCTTGCTTCGCTCGATCCTTTAGGCAGACCCAAAAGCCAAGTCCTGCACCTACGGCGCTGTGTCGCCGTACTGGAAGGCGCAACACCACCAAAACGCCTCGACACAGCGAGGCGGCTACAACGTTTGCGAGACGGGTTCTGAGAAATCTCACTGTCACTAAGACCAGCTTGCGGTCTTCTTGCGTTATTTTTGACAGGAGATGCGCCTATGATCCAACAACACGACTTCGTTCAGCCGGAGCAATTGAATTTCAAGGACGACGGCATTTTCCCAAATAGTCCCCTGCCCTTGCTGTTCTATCACCAGGCAATCACAACGGAGGCCAAAGATCCGGCGTCCATTTTTGAAGAACGTTTCGCCGAGAACGACTGGACCAACTCGTGGCGAAACGGAGTCTATTTCTTTCCTCATTACCACAGCACGTCGCATGAAGTGCTTGGCGTCTATTCCGGCACAGCGACTCTGCGACTCGGCGGCGAACGTGGGAGGAACGTCGAGGTGCACGCCGGCGATGTGATTGTCATCCCGGCTGGAGTTGCGCACCAAAACATCGGCGCCAGTGAGGATTTTGGCGTTGTAGGAGCATATCCCAACGGACGCGAGTGGGATCTCCTTCGGGGTTTTCCGGGCGAACGACCAAAGGCAGATCATAACATCGCGGCTTTGCCGATGCCGGAGAACGATCCGATCTACGGAGCCGAAGGTCCGTTACGGCGAATTTGGAAAGACGCTGGTGCAAGCTCGAAGTAATTCACCGGCGGAGATGAACAAATTGTAGGGCAGGCGCCTCGCTTGCCATTCCATTCTCGCGCGTGAGCCAACACGGCATAAGTTCTCGAGATGACTTCAGCGAAACAAACTTCTGTCACCGCAAAGTTCAGGAAGATGCACGAGTCAGGATGCTTTGTGCTTCCAAATCCGTGGGACATCGGAACAACGATCTACTTGGAGAATCTCGGTTTCGAAGCACTCGCCACCACTTCGGCAGGGTTCGCTTTCTCGCGTGGAAATTTCGATGGCGGCGTTCCACGCGATGAAATGCTCGCGCACATCCGCGAAATCGTCGAAGCAACGCTGCTTCCAGTAAACGCAGACTTTCTCGCCGGCTACGCCGACGAACCGGAAGGCGTCGCAACGAATGTGGGACTTTGTGTTGCAACCGGGGTTGCCGGTTTATCAATCGAAGACAACACGGGTCGCACCGATAAACCGCTCTACGAGAAAAACCTGGCAATCGATCGTATTCGAGCGGCGCGCTCGGCGATTGACGCTTCGGGCAGTGGCGTCGTTTTAACCGGACGCTGCGAAGCCTGGCTGGTGCACGACCCCGACCCATTCCATACGGTCCTCGACCGGCTCGCTGCTTACGCTGAAGCCGGCGCCGATTGTCTCTACGCACCCGGTGTTAGTAGACCTGACGAGATTGCGCAGATCGTGAAGACTGTTTCTCCAAAGCCTGTGAATATTCTTGTTTCAGGATTCAATCATCAGCTTTCACTCTCTCAGTTGGCCGACCTTGGCGTCCGTCGCATCTCTGTCGGCTCTGGCCTTGCCCTGGCTGCCTGGGGTGCATTCCTGCGCGCCGCGCAAGACATCAAGACAAACGGCACGTTCAACCTTCTGGCCAATGACGCCAAGACCAGCCGATCTGAACGAATTGTTTCGGGAAAAATCGTGATTCGTCGCGGCCCGGACGGTTGCGTTTCACCACTTCGCTATTGGAATTTGCATCCGATGACGTCATTGTGCTCGAATGAAAATTCTTACTATTATCGCCCGGATCCTTCTCGGACTGATCTTCGTTTTCTTCGGTTCCAATGGATTCCTGCATTTCCTTCCGATGCCACCTCTCCCGCAAGGTGTGACTGGTGAATATTTGCACGCTTTTTTTGCCAGCGGCTACGTTTACGTCATCAGTGGATTCCAGGTTTTGGGCGGCTTGCTTCTCTTGATTGGCCGCTTCGTTCCGCTCGGCCTGACAATTTTGGCCGCGATCATAGTAAACATTTGGGCGTTCCACCTGTTGATGGCGCCCGAGGGGCTGCCACCGGCGGTCGTCGTTACCATTCTTGAATTGTTTCTCGTCTGGTCGTATCGCGATCGCTTCGCGGGAATTCTACGCCCCTGATTTCGACGTGAGCGCACAACAGAGTAAAGCACCGGACGTTGTCGTGCACGGCAGTGCGCGCAGCTTCAGACAAGAGGTCGTCGCTGGTAAGCACATTCTTGTCGCGGATGAACCAGTGAGCGCAGGCGGTAGCGATGCCGGCCCCAACCCGTACGATTATCTGCTAACGGCGCTGGGGGTATGTACTTCCATGACGGTCGGCTTATACGCGCGCCGGAAACGAATGCCCCTGGAGAACATCACGGTTTCGCTCTCGCACTCGCGCATTTATGCAATTGATTGCGAGGAATGCGAAACCAAGGAGGGAATGCTGGACAGAATTGAAGTTGAAGTCGAACTGACAGGATCATTAAGCGCAGAACAGCACGCGAAGCTAATGGAGATTGCCGGAAAATGTCCGGTTCATCGCACGCTCACATCGGAGATCAACATTCGTCTGCGACCTGCTCAGAAATCACCTGCCTCGTAAGCACCGCTGGTATCGTTGATGCCGGCTTGGTAGTGCAATCCCTTTGGGCCGGGGTCGACGACCACCGGCTACAGCAAGCGCACCTGAAAATACGCGCGGACAACCAGGATCACACGAAGAAATAACGGCTTTACGTCGCTATTTCGAGAGTCAGAATTGATTTCGGAGGATCAAACAGATCAACGGTTACATCGAACAAATGAAATTTCTGGCCGTTCATCCCAGCTGCCTGATGTATTCGAAGATTTATCTTCGACTCGAACCGCTCGGCCTCGAACTTGTCGCCGCAGCGGCGCGGCGCGCCGGCCACACGGTTCGCTTGATCGATTTGCAATGTGAGCCGCACCAAAATTTTTTACGCCTGGTCAAGCGCTGGCAACCGGACGTGATCGCCTTCTCCGTCAATTACCTCGCTAACGTTCCTGAAGTCATCGATCTTGCTCGCGCTGCGCGTGGCTTATCGCCGGAGACATTCATCTGTGTTGGTGGACACAGTGTTTCGTTTATTCCAGAAGAAATTTTGCGGCACGCCGGCGGCGCTGTGGATTGCGTGCTGACCGGCGAAGGTGAGACGGCGATTACCGGGCTGTTGGATGCTCTCACTCAAGGTCGGACGAACCTGAAAAACGTTCCCGGCTGCGTAACACTCGACCATCGCGGCCCGCCGCCTGCGTTCGTGCAGTCGCTCGACGATTTGTCGCCAGCCCGCGACCTGGTTCAACATCGTCACAAGTATTTCATCGGCCAGTTGGACCCGGCCGCATCCATCGAGTTTAGCCGGGGCTGCCCGTGGGATTGCGTCTTTTGCAGTGCGTGGACATTCTACGGACGCAACTACCGCGTAAAGACACCCGAGCGTGCCGTTGAGGAACTGGCACAAATCCGCGAGCCCGGCATTTTTATCGTAGACGACGTAGCTTTCATTCAAGCCGAGCACGGTCATGCAGCTCGGCGAAGCGATTGCTCGCCGCGGAATTCGAAAACGCTATTACCTCGAAACGCGCGGCGATGTGTTGTTGCGTAACAAGGAGGTCTTCAGGCTGTGGAAGCGGCTTGGGATGAACACCATGTTCCTCGGTCTTGAAGCGATCGACGAAGAAGGATTGAAGCGCTACCGCAAACGCGTGACGCTCTCGAAAAATTTCGAAGCACTGGAGTTTGCCCGCTCGCTCGACATATCAGTGGCTGTTAATATCATTGCCGATCCCTCGTGGGATCGTGAACGATTCAAGGTAGTACGCGATTGGTGCCTGGAAATCCCCGAGGTCGTCAACATCAGTATTAACACGCCTTATCCCGGCACAGAAACATGGCACACTGAATCGCGTCGCCTAACGACGCGCGACTACCGGCTATTCGACATACAACACACTGTGTTACCAACCAAACTGCCACTGCCGGAATTTTACAAAGAACTTGTCGATACACAGCGCGTGCTTTCTCGCAAGCACCTGGGCTGGGCGGCACTGCGCGATTGCGCGCGTATCGTTGCCCGCCAGTTGCTTCGCGGTCAGACCAATTTTATCCGAATGCTTTGGAAGTTCGACAGCGTATACAACCCAGAACTCCAATTAGCCGATCACCGTCAACCGGTGAAATACGAAATCAGCCTGCCACCGCCTTCCGTTACCACCGTGCAGCGCGGCGCGCTTTACATCCATGACAATCGAGGACGCACCGGCCGGCAGATCGATCATCACACGGAAGAATTCGTCAACGCAACGCGCATGGGCGTCGGCGATTGATTATGTGTGCGTGAAGAATCCGGAATTGTAGGGCAACCGCTTCGGTTCCCGGATGCGTTTAGCAGGCGGACCGTCTACTCGACAAATTCACTTTATCGATGAGTAAAGCGCCGAAAAAATCCTCGAAAACCGGCCGATGGTCGTCTGAAGTTACAATACATAGCGACGCGCTCGATCTAAAGCCGGAGGTCTTCAAAGCGAACGACCCACATCGTATTGCACTACCATTGAAACGCTCTGCCGAGCGGAGCAAAAGACGGAAAGGCACACCTTATCAATCGGCAATGTCGATGTTAAACTTTTACATCAATCGCGCCGGGAAAAACTTGCCTCAGAACCAAAGGCGCATTCTCGAGCGGGCAAAAGACGAATTGCGAGAAGTCTTAGGGCGATCCTAGGTGAAACGCGTTGTCCTCAACGCGTTGCCAATGTAATTGCGCCTTGCGCGCCTGAAATTAGCATCGCGTTCAGTAGAACGCGATCCACCTTTGCGTGTCTTTGGCGTTCTGGCCGAACGTAATCAAACAAACACACCATTCAATCCACGCAGGAAGACATCGAACCTCGAAATTAAAAGCTATGAACACAAAGAAGCTCGGTAACTCCGATTTGATGATCACGCCGATCGGCTTCGGTGCATGGGCGGTGGGCGGCCCATGGCAGTTCGGCTGGGGCGAGCAGAGTGATGGCGACTCCATCGCCGCGATTCACCGGGCGCTGCAGCTCGGCATCAACTGGATCGACACCGCAGCGGTCTACGGGCTTGGTCATTCGGAGGAAGTTGTCGCAAAAGCGTTGCGCGAGTGGAACGGACAACGTCCTTATGTTTTCACGAAATGCGGGATGATCTGGAGTGGGACGCGGGAAGTCGGTTACTCGCTGCGGGCGGAATCGATTCGTCGCGAATGCGAGGCTAGCCTGCGCCGGCTAAGCGTGGACGTAATTGATCTCTACCAAATCCATTGGCCTGCGGATGATTTAGCGGAGACTGCGGAGGGCTGGGCAGCCATGGCCGAGTTGCAAAAGCGCGGCAAAGTCCGCTGGATCGGTGTCTCAAACTTTAGTCTGCCGGAATTGCAGAAAGCAAAGGACATCGCACCGATCACATCGCTGCAGCCGCCTTATTCGTTGATTCGTCGCGATATTGAAAAGGATCTCCTGCCTTTTTGCCAACGCCAAAACATCGGCGTGATCGTTTATTCGCCCATGGGATCGGGCCTGCTCACTGGCGCAATGACACGCGATCGCATCGCAAAGCTTCCGGCTGACGATTGGCGCACAGCGAATCCAGATTTCCAGGAACCCAAGCTCTCGAAAAACCTTTCGCTAGTTGAACGGCTTCGCGTTGTGGGCGCGCGTCACGGCAAATCGCCGGCCGAAGTCGCTATCGCCTGGACATTGCGACACCCAGCAGTCACGGGCGCAATTGTTGGCGCCCGAAACGCAAAACAGGTCGATGGCATTATCGGTGCCGGCACTTTTCACCTGACGCCTGACGAAATCAAAGAGATCGAATCTGATCGCTGAGCATTGGTACGCAAGAGAGCATCGGCGAAGAAGGTCGATTGTCTTGAATTAAGAGCGGCGAAGGGCCGCCGCACTCCAAAGCGTGTCCGTCATCGCTGGCCTCCTTAGGCGCTTGCGTCCGGAGTGCGGCAGCGCACTGCCGCTTTCAATCCCACCGTTCCGTCAGCAGTGTGCGCGTTTCTTCCACTCCTGCGCGCCAGATGTTCATCATCTCCTCGTCGTCGCGCTGATAAAGACCGCCGTAGTTCCCGTCCTTCAGGTATTCTCGCAGCGATTTTGGGTCCAGTTGGCGCAGTTTATCCGAATCGCTCATCGGTTTCTGCTCGCGCGGCACCTCGATCTTTGCCAAACGCGTCCACGGGAAATTTTCCATCCACGACGCGTGCGATGCCACGGGATCGATAGCCTGCACCTGTGCCCAAACTTTCGGCGCGTTCCACCAGTTATGAAACTTGACCCTCACGCCAGGATGGTCTGCCATCCATTCGCCTACCAGTCCTTGGGCAGGGGTGTTGCCGCCATGTCCGTTGACGATCAGGATTCGTTTGAATCCCTGCTCTGCCATCACATCGAGAATATCGCGCAGGACCGACAGGTACGTTTCGACACGCAGCGTGATACTCCCCGGAAACGCGCGAAAGTATGGCGTGATCCCGTAGGCCAGCACAGGGAAAACCGGCACACCCAACGGTTCCGCGGCTTCGACGGCCAGGCGTTCTGCCAAAATGCTGTCCACGCTCAGGCTCAGGTATGCGTGTTGTTCGGTACTGCCCAGCGGCAACACCGCGCGATCGTCGCGCTTCAGATAATTCTCCACCATCATCCAATTCATTTCGCTGACTCGCATGCCCTAAACTGATACATTGGTTTCGCTTATTCACGCAGATTTTCGTGGGCCGGATAAGCGCGCATCAATCCCTCCGTCCGAAATAACTAATGAATCGTGGAACGCGAAAAAATCATTTTCTTCCGGAACTTTTTCCTGCGCGCCTTTGTCGTTGGTGTCCTCTTCGCGTTGTTCTACTGGATTGTCACCCTGACTTTGTGGCATGCCTATGTTCCTTGGCTGATCGAACGATTTAAACTTGATGAAAAAGAACTTGGAGCGATTACTCTGAACTTTTTCGCGAACGTACGGATCGTAATTGTCTTTTTCTTTTTGGTCCCGGCGTTGGCTTTGCACTGGAGCGCGAAGAAAGCCTGACCCGCTGCAATTGCAAGCATGGTCCGGGCGATTGAGCCTAACGAGCAGTAGCTCGTACATTCTGTCGAAGAAAGTGCTCACCGAGGCCGCCGCGCTCCTTGCCGCCATGAGCTTAAATTTGATGTTGCGGACTTCGGATGGGTGAGAAAGATCGCTCTTGTGAAAGTTTGGAAATGGGAACGAGAAAATCTTCCTTCTGTTAAACACTCGGCGCGCGTGACCATCGCAGTCACTGTGTCATTCATGGTCGCGCGGCTTTTTCGATTACCGGAAGCTTATTGGGCAGTGATCGCAACGCTCGTGGTGATGCAATCAACGCTCGGCGCGACATTGATAATTTCAGTTGAACGCATCGCGGCTACTGCGTTGGGCGCGCTCGTCGGCGCGCTCCTGGCGACCTACTTTACAGGCAATGTGTTTGCGTTTGCGGCAGCAGTGTTTGTGATCGGAATTGTCTGTATCGCACTTCGGATGGAAAAAACTGCCTATCGTTACGCGGGTATCACGCTCGCCATTATTGTCCTCATCCCGCGTTCTAACCCCGCGTGGATTGTCGCGCTTCACCGTTTCTTCGAAGTCTCCGTTGGAATAGTCGTCGCTTTGGCGCTGGCGGCCGTGTGGCCGGAGCATCAACCCGAGTCTGCGAAACAGAGCGGCGAGTAAGGTGTAGCGGCGGGCGTGTCGCCCGCAATCCCCACGGCTGCCACTACAGAAGATTCGTTAGCCGACGCGAACAACGCGCGGGTCGTCAGGTCCGCGCGAAGCGAATTCCGGAAATTCTCGCGGATGCAAGATTCCAGCGAGAATCTCGAGACTATCGACAACACGCGGTCCCGGACGCGCGAAATAGGCACTCGCGTCCACGAGATAAATCTCGCCGTCGATGTGCCGCCGGAAGCGAATCGAAACCAGGAAGGCTCCGGAGTAACTTGTAATCGCGTCGTGCGCGATCGATATCGTAGCCGCACAGAGCGAGCACTATAATTTCGGGGCGACTGTCGATTACTTCCTGCCAGTCGACTTGCGACGAGGGCTTATGCATTCGGCCTAACGAATCACAGCCGCCGGCGATCTCCATGAGCTCTGGTCCCCAATGACCCGAGCAAAACGGCGGCTCCACCCACTCCATCAGAAAACAGCGTGGTCGATGCGAAATGCGATCGGCCCGGAGTCGCACGGCTCCGACACGCTCCGACAACCTGGCTATGATGCTCCGCGCACGCTCCGGCACACCGCAGGCGTCCGCGACGCGTCGAATATCATCGAATATGTCCGTGAGGCTAGTTGGCTCGAGGTTCACTACCTGTGGCGGGCCTGGCAGGGTCTCGGCGAGCCGGGCAACAGTGCCATAACCAACCGCGCAGACATCGCATAGTTTCTGGGTGAGAATCACATCGGGGCGCAACTCACGCAGAAGCGGCTCATCAATTGTATAAATCGTGCCGTTATCACGCAGTGCACGACGCACCCATTGGTCGACTTCGCCACTCGCCAGGCCAGCATTATGCACTGGACAATGCGTGACCCGCGGCCGCGCCTTTGCTTCCTCCGGGAAATCGCATTCATGCGAAACACCGACCACCTGTTCCATCAATCCGAGCGCGGCGGCGATCTCGGTCGCAGCGGGCAAAAGCGAAATAATCCGGGTCACTTTTCACTCTACCGATGTTATTTCCGATACAACAGAAGAAGGCGGCATGAAGCAGGCGTAAGAAACGGGGAACGCGGTTCGTGACGGTAAGAAGCTTCCGATATCAGCGTGCGGCCTGCCTTACAAGACGCCGATTGCGCGCGAGATCAGCAGCACGACGATAGTGAGGGAAATCAAAATCTGAATCATCGCAAGGACTTTTGCCCACCGCGCCAGCAGCGGCGAGTCGGTCGGGCCGAATGTAGAACTCTGTGTGAAGGCCACAAACAGATAATCAACGAAGCGCGGCCGCCAGCGCGCACACGCAAATTGGGCGCGCTCCTCCTGCGGGATTTGCATCTGCGGGAAAAGAAAACTTGTACTTCCGAATTTCTTTTCCTTGTGGCGCACTGTCGGTCCGCCGCCATCCAGTCGCCAATACCAGAGTGCGAAGACGATTACATTTGTCAGCCACAGTAATCCACCTGAGCGCAGCAGTTGTAGCGGCGAACTACGGTGTGTAGGCAGCGTTCGCACGAGCAGAATCACAGATCCGATCAGCGCCAGTGTTGTGATTCCATTGATAATCATTCCGAGGGTGCGATTCAGTGAATATCGGCCCACGCGATGACTCAGCACTGTTGGCGCAAGTAAAATGACGATCAAAGTGGGCAACAGCCAAATCGGGCCCAAAACGAGAGTATGCGGCAGCGCCAGATAAATCGCGCCGATCGCCAGCGCAGCGAGCACCGCCTGTCCTCGCGGTTCGGGCTTATCTATGTGCTGCGGCGAAGCGCTCATTAATTCGGGTTATAGCCAGAATTCCGATTTGCGCGAGCAGCGGCTTGAATCCAGTGCGACCTCCGCTCAGCGAAAACTGTTCCGGACTGACTGTCAGACGACGGTTCCGGCGTGCCGTTCGGGAGATGAAGGCGATGGTGCAAGAGACTCTGCTGGACCCGGCACTCGCCATCAAAGAGTCTTGGAACGATTTGCGAAAACGGAATAGTGGATTTCCCGAGAATAAGTTATCGGGTTAACCCAAATAGCTCAAAACCCTGATTGACCGGCCTGGTATCCGTAAACCACTGTAAACCCTCGAGATTATGCTCTCGTAACTCGATGTTGAATCCATTTGGAGTGTACTACGCATCATATTATCATCTGCGTCTTCCACACTGATATATAAAAGATGTTTAAGCGCATTCTCAAATGGCTTGGCGCGATTACTGCAGTCGCCGTAATCGCGATCGCAATATTCTTAATCAATCTCATTTGGTTTCGTCCATGGAGCTTGAATCTGTTTTACGAAAAGGTCTTTGCCGAAATTCTCTTCGATCACCCGGAGATACTCTCCACGCTCGGTTTGGTCGAGCAATTCGGGATTACAGGTCACAATGGAAAACTCGACGACGAATCGCCCGCGCATCAACAACGCGAATTCGACAGATGGAAGCGCGATCTGGCGCAGCTTCGCCAATATCCGCTCGATCGCCAATCGCCTTCGCAAAAGCTTTCCACGCACGTGTTGGATTGGTTTTTGCAGGTCCAAGCCGAAGGCGAGAAATGGCAGTGGCACGATTATCCCGTTAATCAGCTCTTCGGAGTGCAGAACCAGTTTCCGTCGTTCATGGCGAATACGCACCGGCTGCTGAACCGGAAGGATTGCGATTACTACGTGATGCGGCTCGATGCGTTGCCGAAGAAGTTCGATCAAGTCCTCGATGGTCTGAAGATCCGCGAACAAAAACAAATTTTGCCGCCGCGTTTCGTGGTTGAGGAAGTGCTCAAGGAAATGACCGAATTTATCGGCAAACCTGCTTCGGAAAATATTCTGGCGACTTCATTCAAAACCCGCGCTGCCAAGATCGACAAGTTAAGCGAGGCAGATCGCACCAATTTTCAAGCGCGTGTGGAATCGGCAATAACCAACAAAGTCTATCCGGCGTATCAAAAACTGATCGATTATTTTCGTGAAATTTTGCCGAAAACGACAACGGACGATGGCGTCTGGAAATTGCCGGACGGCGATGCCTTCTACGCCTACAAGTTGCATGAAAACACGACCACTACGCTCAAGCCGGATGAGGTGCATGAGCTTGGTCTGCGCGAAGTGGCTCGCATCGAAGGTGAGATGCGAGACAATTCTCGATGCAAACGGCTTTGCAGGTCAGCCGATCGGAGAAGCGATGGATAAACTCACCAAAGATCCGCGTTTTCTTTACTCGAACGATGACAAGGGTCGTGCCGACGCGTTGGCCAGGTATACGGAGTTGATCACGCAGGCGACAGAGCGTTCGTCGAAACAACTTTTTCTCACTACTCCTCGCGCGAAGATTGAAGTGCACCGCGTTCCAGAGTTTAAGGAAGCAACTGCGCCGGGAGCCTATTACGAGATGGCCGCCATGGACGGCAGCCGCCCGGGGATTTTCTTCGCGAACCTGCGCGACATGAATGAAGTGCCCAAGTGGAGCATGCCGACACTCGCGTATCATGAGGGCGTGCCCGGACATCATTGGCAAATCTCCACCGCGGAGGAACTCAAAGGTCGTCCCGCAATTTCGCAAAGTGATTCCGTTCACGGCGTACATGGAGGGCTGGGCGCTTTACTGCGAATGGCTGGCGAAACAAGTCGGCTGGTACGACAACGATCCATTTGGAGATCTGGGACGGCTTCGTGACGAACTTTTCCGCGCGGTGCGATTGGTCGTCGATACGGGCATTCATGCGAAGCACTGGACGCGCGAACAGGCGATCGCTTACATGCGCGAGAAAACCGGCATGGGCGAGAAAGAAGTGAAATCTGAAATCGAACGTTACATCGTCGCACCTGGTCAGGCGTGCGCCTACAAAATCGGCATGTTAAAGATTCAGGAATTGCGCGCCCGCGCACAAAAAGAACTGGGAGAAAAATTTGATCAGCGCGAGTTTCACGATGCGGTGCTCAAGAATGGCGCGTTGCCCCTCGAGATTCTGGAAGAACAAGTGAACGATTACATTCAGCGGAAAAAGGCATAGCTGTAGCCACGGCCCTGTGGGCCGTTTAATGTGCCTTGTTTTGCCCGAAACGGCGCATAGCGCCGTGGCTACAATAAGAAGCCAAGATGCGCAAAATCCTGATCACGCTTGGAATTCTCGTCGCGTTTGTTGTTGCCATAGTAGCGAGCTGGATTTTCGCCGGCCGCCAGATTTCACTTTTTCTCGATCGTTTCGGGACCATTGAGATGACCTCAGCACGAATCAATTCGATCGCGTATGAGGGAAGCGGGACCGGCGGTATCCTTCACGTTAATGATCTCGCGCTAAGTCTGAACGACAGGAACGGTCCGAGTCCGAACATCGGCACAACGAAGAATGATCAGCTTGGCCTGGCAGACGGCGGAAAAGTTTTCCCTTTCGGTTCGGCGCGGACAGAAGCGGAGAACCTTACTACCGTGCCGCCCGCGGGCGACGACACTTCCATCAAAATCCGTCGGAGCATTCTGAGTTGGCCAACGCCATTCGATTTCAATTTCATGACCGGCCATTCGCCGTCATGGAAACGCCATTTGTATTACGAGCTTCGCTGGAAAAAAAATACCGGCGCGACACTCGATATGATTTGGCGTTACGAGCAATTCTTCTACGGGCAACAGCTCATTCCAGGCAACGGCTGGGGAAGCGGATTCATGACCCATGAAGGTTCTACCGGTCTGATCCAGGTTGCTATCAAGGAGTAACGGCTTCCTAGCCGTGGCCTTTATTTCGACGGCTTGCCCAAGCTGTCGCTCCCTGGGTCGGCCTTGTCTGTCACGCACTTCGCTGCATCGTTATCGGGTGCGACTTTCGCGGAAATTTCGAAAACTCCTTTCACTCGACGCAGGCCAAAGCCTCTGGGAGCACGTTTGCCGCGGCACTCACCCAGTGAGCGCTCGACGAATTCTTGGGACGATTGATCGCACCGAATTAGAGAGATTGCGCGAGCGTTATCCCTACCGGCCAAATGCGCGGAAGATCAATGCTTACGAAGACGCAGCATACTGGATCGGCGTGAATGTTAAGCGCGCGCAGGACCTTTGGCTCGATCGTTCTCCACCACTGCAGATTCTCGATCTCGGTTGCGGCGCCGGTTACTTTCTCTACCTCTGCCGGCTATTTGGTCACGAGGGACTCGGGTTTGACACAGATGAGGAGCCGTTCTTTCGCGGAACAACTGACTTCTTCAAGGTCCGCCGTGTGATCGGGCGTATCGAACCGCAAACGCCTTGCCCGATCTCGGAAGAAAATTCGATCTCGTGACCGGACACCGCGTCTGTTTTCACCGTCTCGCGCGCACGGAGAACGGAGAATGGCTCGAATGGACACACGCCGATTGGGAATTTTTTATCAAGGATATCCGAACACGATTTCTCAAACCCGAGGGGCGTCTCCTGCTGGAATTTAATCGGCGGCAGGATGGGTCCTCATTTTTCACGGATGAATTGCGCGTTTTCTTTGAGTCGCAAGGCGCGCGCATTTTCCGTTGGAAAGCGCTGTTGCAGCAGACCCAAATCAACGCCCACGGTTTAGGCAGATTCAGAAATTGTAGGGCAGGCGCATCGCCTGGCGGCGTTGGCTACAGTAGCGAATCTTACAACTTCCAGTTTGCGCAATTCCAGCCCAACAACTGCTCGAGCTTGGCGATGTCTTCCTCGAACAGATTGTAGAGGAAAATTTTTTCTTCCCAATTCATCGCCCGATCGTAGGGCACAATATTTCTATCTTTACTGCGAACCGAACGGAGTGGTTCGAGACCGAGAAATGCAAAGATGGAAGTGAGCGTTTCACGCTGTTTCTCCTTAAAGTCTTCAAACTTCACCGCCTTGACTTGGGTGCGCGGGAAGAATTTGAACAGACGCTCGAGTTGCTGTCCGTAAAAACCTCGATCCACATAAGCAAAACGACGAGCTTCGTCAGGCGGCGCGCCGGCGATACGTGCTTTCTCTTCTCGTACGGCATCGAAAAAATCCAGCGGCTCGCGACCTCTGAATCGTTGCATGTTCCAGTGAGCAAAGGCCCGGTCCACAGGATTCCGCAGGAGGATCAGCAATCTGGTTTTCGGATTGTATTTCCAAATCCTTTCGGCCGCTGGTTTGTGATAAACGTAACTTGGCGTGCAATCACCAGCGACGGTTGATGGACCAAGGGGCGGATAATGTTTGTGTAATTCCTCGTAATCGACGCCGGAAACAAACAACGCGTCGTTATCAAAAAAATGTATTTCCTGCTGATCACCCATCGTGATGTTCGGGTGCTTGCTCAGAAAATAATGCAGCGCAGTCGTGCCGGATTTTTGCGCGCCGGCCAGAACGAAATCCAGCCGCTGGATCTTTCTCGGCTTGGGCCTCCACATCGTCATGAATCAAGAACCGCTAACCCCATCGCGCAATTGATCTTCCAGAAAAGAGGCCACACTGAGATTGTCGATCTTTTTTGTAACTTCGATATTGGGTTCCCTGTCTTAAGGAGCAATGGCCGCTGCTTTGAAGGTGTTCACGCGCGGGACGTTGACTTTCTTCGAGATCACTATCGTCGTCCTCTTTATTGCATCGCTTGCTGCATTGGCTGCCCTTGGTTGCCTGGGGGCGCGCAAACGGAACCGTCCGTCCGAAATTTCAGGCGTGCTGTTTAATCGATTGAATCCTCACCCGCGGGGCGGCTTGATCTCCAGGTGACATAACCAGGGTTGTCGCGCGCTGATCAGCATTTTATGCTGCGCGATGTTCACCGCTTCCGAAATTTCGCGAAACCTAAGACCGCTTGCCGTCGTGTGCGTAATTGCCTTTGTTGCGTCTGCCGCCGCCGATGAAGGAATGTGGCTTTTCAATGCGCCACCGCTCAAGCAGCTCAAAGAGAAGTATCAGTTCGAGCCGACGCAGCAGTGGTTGGAGCATCTGCAAAAAGCGAGTGTTCGCTTAAACTCCGGAGGCAGCGGCTCGTTCGTATCTGCGAATGGTCTTGTGATAACAAATCACCATGTGGGCGCCGACACCCTGCAAAAAATCAGCGATCAACAGCACAATTATTTAAAAGACGGCTTCTACGCCAGAACTCAAGCGGACGAAATCAAATCGACCGATCTCGAGCTCAACGTGCTGATGTCAATCGAGGACGTGACAGCGCGCGTGGATGGAGCGGTGAAACCGGGAATGACGAACGAGCAGGCTTCCAGCGCGCGCAGCTCAGTCATCGCGGCGATTGAGAAAGAGAGCAAGGATAAGACCGGACTGCGTTCTGACGTGGTTACCCTTTACCAGGGCGGCGCATACCATCTCTATCGCTACAAACGTTACGACGATGTGCGGCTTGTATTCGCGCCCGAGCAACAGATCGCGTTTTACGGTGGTGATCCAGACAACTTCGAATATCCGCGATACGACCTCGATATCTGCATCTTCCGCGTTTATGAAAATGGACAACCGGCGAAGATCGATCATTACCTTAAATGGAATTCACGCGGGCCGAGCGATCGCGAGCTGATCTTCGTGAGCGGAAGCCCGGGCAAAACCGACCGGCAACTCACCGTCGATGAATTGGCCGACATGCGGGATCGTTTTCTACCGTATGTGCTGCGCATGTTTAACCGGCGCGAAGTGCTGGGGCTGGCTTATGGTGCTCGGTCGTTTGAGAACGCAAGAAAGGCACGCGACGATCTTTTCGGCGACCAAAACAACCGGAAACGTTATGACGGTTATCTTGCCGGCCTGCTTGATCCGCAAATCTGGTCGGCCCTTCAGGCGCGCGAACAAAAACTGCGTGACGCAATCGCGCGCGATTCCAAGTTGAGATCGACAATCGCTGCATACGATCGAATCAAACGTGCTCAGGCCGAAATGGCCAAAAACGCGCCGCTATACAACTATCTTGAACAGGAACGACCGAGCCCGGTCGGTTACCGCGGCCCGCGCGCGTTGTTCGGAAATCTTTTCAAATACGCGCGCTTGCTGGTTCGCGCGTTGGACGAACGTGCCAAACCGAATGGCGAACGGATTTCCCAGTTTCGCGACAGCGCACGCGATTCACTGGAGCTGGAACTTTTTTCGACCGAACCTATTTACGACGACTATGAAATATTGCGCCTAACGGACTCGTTGACCGATTTCGCTTCGCAATTTGGTGCCGACGATCCGCTCGTAAAGAAGGTGCTCGCTGGAAAATCGCCGCACGATCGCGCCGTCGAGTTAGTCTCTGGGACCAAACTTAAAGATGTCTCTGTACGCAAAGATCTTTACGGACGGGATGCCGCCGCGTTGCAAGCAGCGCGTGATCCAATGATCGATCTCGCGCGGCTCGTGGACGGCCCGGCGAGAGAAGCGAAGAAAATCTACGACACGCAAGATGAGATCAAAAAACAGGCCTATTCAGAAATCGCCAAAGTGCGATTTGCCACCGAGGGGACGGGCAGTTATCCGGATGCAACTTTCACGCTTCGCCTTTCCTACGGAACAGTGCGCGGCTACGAACAGGACGGGAAACAAATTCCCGCCTTTACCGATTTCGCTGGTTTATATCAACGTTCCGCCGAGCACGACAACAGGCCGCCGTTCGATTTGCCGAAGCGTTGGATCGACAAGAAAGCCAGCTTGAATCTGGCGACGCATTTTAATTTCGTGTCCGACCCTGACATCATCGGCGGTAACAGTGGCAGCCCTGTTGTAAATAAGGCAAATGAATTCGTGGGCATTATTTTCGACGGCAACATTCAGTCGTTGGTCCTCGATTGCGTTTACACCGACACACAATCACGTGCCGTGTCAGTAGATTCCGCTGCCATCACCGAAGCGCTGCGCAAGCTTTATGATGCGAGCCCGCTCGTGGATGAGTTGCTGAGCGGGAAATAGGCTAATCGCTTGCTACATTTGTCATGTCGAGCGAAGTCGAGACATCTCTGGATGTCAACGGCGCCGGGGAGTCACGGAAAAAATTAGAGATTCCTCGACTCCGATCGGAATGAGAGAAACGTCTATGGCAATTGCTTCAGTAACGTCTTCCATCGTGCCCAGGCTTCGTCGCGCGCTTTCTTGTCGTCTTCGCGAACTGCGGGATTGGACGGCTCACCTGAACGCATGAATCCGTGGCCGGCGCCTTTGTAGATCACCGGTTCGTATTTTTTGCCGGCGGCTTTCATCAGCTCTTCGGCCTTGGGGATGGTTGCGTTCACTCGCTCATCGTTCTCGCCGTAAAAGCCGTAAACTGGACACGCGATATTCGCGACTTTGGAAGCTTCATCGGGCGCGGTACCGTAAAACGAATAAGCCGCTTTCAGTTTTGGATTTTCATTCGCGTACACAAACGCCCATCCCCCGCCCCGACAAAACCCACAGACAGCAAGCGTGCCGTTGCACGCCGGAATTTTGAGCGCGTAATCGGCCGTCGCGTCAAGAACCGTTTTGATCTGATCTTGCGTCACAGCCGAGACCGCTTTGCTCGCGCTATCGGCATCTTCAAACTTTTGACCATTGAGAAAATCGGGCGCAATCGCGATCACGCCATTCTCCGCCAGCTCATCGCACATGCTGCGCAGCCAGTCAGTCAGGCCAAAAATTTCCTGAATGACTAGCACGGCAGGGGCTTTGTCTTTACGTTCGGGATAAACGACGAAGGCTTTAATCGTACGGTCGCCTGACTTGATATCGACCCATTCGCCGTGGCGTGGCGAATTGTTCAGGCGGTCCTTGCCGAAATCTTTGTATTCCTGTGCGTAGATCAATGGTGCGACGAGGATGAACGTTAACCCGGAGATAATGCGGTTCATGGGAGCTAGATGTTTCTCGACTTCGCTCGAAATGATAATGTGCCGATCTTAAGTGGCAGAACCTGCGGTCTTTTTCGTAAACAGAGCGTCGACGCTCCAACTGCCGGAACCACGCAGAAAGATGTAGAAAAACACGAAACAGTAGACCACTGCCAGTTCGCCCTTGTTCACGTAAGGAATCAGACCTTTCGGCGCATGCATCATAAAAAACGCCGCCGCCATTTCACCGGAGGCGACGAACGCGGCGACTCGCGTCAGCAGACCAAGCGCAACGAGAAATCCGCAAACGATCTCCACCCAGCCGCCGACGACCATCAAGGTCGGAAGCGCTTCGCCTTTCGGGGTAAAGGCGCCGAAAATCTTGTCGAGCCCATGACAGGCAAACATCAGGCCGACGACTAAACGCATGATGCAATAAAATGGATCTGAAAAGCGATTGAGAGAGTTCATGATCGTTCAGGCTGAATGATATCGAGTTGGCATGTCAATTAAAATGACGAAGCACCAATGACGAGCGAACCGTCACGCTGCTTTGCTGGCAGGTTGCTTCTGTTTCTTGCGCGATTTGGCCGTCGCCTTTTTCTTCGCACCGGTTTGTTCCAAGCTCTTCTGCAACACGGAAACCAGATCAATTACCTTGGTCGGCTTGGGCGCTTTCTTCGGTTTCTCTTCGATTTCTTTCCCGCCGGCTTCCACTTTCTCTTCGATTACTTCCATCAGCGCTTCGCGATAATCATCTTTGTACTTTTCCGGATGCCATTTCGAGCTCATGCTGTCGATCAGTGATTTGGCCATATTTATCTCGCGTTTGCCGACCTCGGTCGTTTTCGGGACATGCAGTTTCCCTGGATCCGCGAGTTCATCGGCGAAATGCATTAACTCGAGAACAAGCGCGCCATCTTCCGGTTTTACGCCGGCGAGATATTGGCGAGTTTTGATGACCACCTTGGCGATACCAACCTTGCCGCTGTCCTTTAGCGCATCGCGCAGGAGCGCGTAAGCTTTGTCGCCCCCCTTTTGAGGTTCCAAATAGTAAGGCTTGTAGAAAAACATTGGATCGATCTCTTCCTGATCAACGAAGTCTTGAATATCCACAGTCTGTGTGGCCTCCAGATCGACGCGCTCAAAATCTTCATCCTTCAGCACGACGTATTTCCCCTTCTCATACTCGTAACCTTTGACGATCTGGTCCCACGCGACCTCCTTGCCGTCCTTTTCGGCAACACGCTTGTAATTTACCGGACTCAAATCGCTTTTGCGCAGTAATCGAAACTTCAGTTCCTCGCGTCTTGTGGCGGGATACAGAGCGATAGGAATATTAACCAGGCCGAAGCTGATGCTGCCTTTCCAGATTGCGCGTGCCATACACGGTTATTTCGCAGGGCACGTGCACTTTGCGTGCAAGTAGAGGGCGGATGCGCCGAACCGCGGGCGGTTGTTTGCGATCACTTAGCCCGTAGGGAATTGTCGAATCTACGCCGCTAGCTCGAGTTCCTGGCGCGAAATACCGCGCAATTCGAAAAGCCGGATCAGCGTTTCTTCGATCAAATTATTCGGGCATGATGCGCCGGCAGTAATACCGATGACGGCGGATCCGTTTGGCAACCAAAAATGGGAAACGACCTCGCGTTTTTCGTGCAAGTTGTAATGCTTGATCTCAGTGGCGGAAACCAGCCTCGAAGCATTGAGCACGAAATAGGTGGGCAATTTTTCTTCGCCCATCTCGGCAAGGTGGGATGTGTTTGAACTATTATAACCGCCCACAACCAGCAGCAGATTCATTGGCACGTCGAGCAATTCGCGCAACGCATCCTGCCGCTCCTGTGTGGCCCCGCATATCGTGTCGAAAAAACGAAAATTTTTCTCTGCAAGCTCGGGCCCGTCTCGATCGACAATGGCCCGCCGAACGCGACGCTGCACTTCTTCCGTCTCGCCGCGCAGCATGGTGGTTTGATTTGCTACACCAACGGTTTGCAGATGCACGTCCGGATCGAACCCGGGCGAATGTGCGCCCTTGAACTTGTCGAGGAACGCGTTCTTGTCGCCGCCGTGCCTGATATAGTCGCAAACGTAATCGGTATCTTCGAGCGTTAGAACTACGACATAATGTCCGCTTCCATCGCCAAGCGCGCGCGAACTGGTTGCCTTGGTTTCTTCGTGTTCGGCTTTGCCGTGAATAATGGAAGTGGCAGACTCGCTGGCGTATTTGCGCACTCGTTTCCAGACGCTCATCACGTCTCCACATGTGGTATCGACAATCTGGCAGCCACGGTCCTTGATCTGTTGCTGGATCGATAATTCGGTGCCGAACGCGGGGACGATAACCACGTCTTCCGGGCCGAGATCGGAAATGTCTGCCTCCTTGTTTTTACCGGTCAGGTTCTTTATGCCTAACGACGCGATTTGATGATTGACCTCGGGATTATGAATGATTTCGCCGACAATAAAAAGCTGGCGATCTTTGAAAACTTTGCGCGCCGCATACGCAAGATCGATCGCGCGCTCGACTCCGTAACAAAAGCCAAACTCTTTCGCCAGGCGCACCGTAGTGTCGCCCACGGAAATGGTCCCACCCGCGCGGCGCACCTTCTCGACAATATCGCTCCGGTAATGTGACTCAACCTGTTGCTGCACAGCAGCCATTACATCAGGCGTACGGAGATTCACTTTCTCCCGCGCTGTTGTGCCGCTGGAAATAAGGTTCGTACTCATGGCTTTGGTCAACGTAACCCTAACCGGCGGTTTTCCAATAGCCGCCCATGGCCCGAAATCTCCTTATGTGCAGACGATCACTGATCGACCAGCAGAGGACCGGGAGGATCATTAAACCAACTGGGGGACATCATTTGCGCCCGCGGCGGGTCCGGGTCGCGGCTCTGATCGAGTCGGCGAACCAAATTGCCATATTTCTTGTCCTCGGGAAGCGAGCTCTCGATTTCCACGGGCGTGCCGATCCGGGTCAGGGCGAATAGTCGAGCAGCCGCTTCGCGATGGAGACGAACGCAGCCATGAGTATGCGGCACAGGCCAGACAAACCCTTCGTGAAAACCGTAGGCAGGAGCGAATTCGCACCAGTAAGCCATCGGATAGCCTCTGTCCGGCTCGCTCTGCCGGCGGCGCTCTTTTTGTTTGCTGTAAATCGTGAAGTGGCCGTGCGGGGTTGGCGCACCAGGCTTGCCCACGTTAGCCTGAACAGCCATTAACAGCCGGTCGTCTCCTTCCATCACAAACAGGTTTTGTGTCGAGGTCGAGAGTTTCACTTTAACCTTGGATGGATCGTGCGGGCGATATGCCGTTACGTGATAGGACCCGCTGGCCACCTGGCCTGTTTGACAACCAGTCAGCAGCAGGAGTGAACCGCCAGCACACAGCAAGAGCAATCGGAAGATATGTCGCATACGAGCATACTGGATAAGATTGGACGGCTTTTTGTCAACCCGCGTTCGCCGAAGCCACGGCGCGCGAAGCTTCCTTCGCTTGCGGCCGGGGTCAGCGACCGCCGGCTACAGCTTCATCGGTGAAGATTGTGAGGAAAGCCACTTCGATTGCGAGTGCTTCGTGAATATTCCGATTCAGGTGATCGCGCAACTCTTCAAGACACCGGATGCGTTTCAAGATTTCGGCTGTGCTGAATCGGCCTGCCAGTGCAGCGGTTTCTTCTCCTGCACGAGGAAGGCTACGTTGCGCCACACCATTACTGGAGCGCAGAACGTCAGACCACCAGACGAATAATGTCTCGATCAATTCCGCCCGCCGTTGCAGGTAAAGACTTTCGGCACGGGCTTTGTAGTATTGTTCGCGGTCTTCCAGCCACGCACCATCAGTTGCATCCCTGTAACGTATTTGTTCCTGCTTCAGCGCTTCATCTGTTTCGCGCTTAACGTCTTCACGAACCGAGCGGAGCAAACGCTGAAATTCCTGAGACAGTCGATAGGCAAACTGAATTGTCCAGCTTGGTTCATGGGAGATTTGTTGCAATAATTTCACGAGCTTCTTTTCTTCGTCGCTCGCTTGTAGCTGGCCGTCTCGCGCAAGGGGAATCGCAATGCACCGCGAAAGAATTGTCTCCGGTAGCGCTTCCGGCAAAGCACTCAGCAGCAGCAGCAAAGAATCCTTGGGCGGTTCCTCCAATGTTTTGAGAAACGCGTTTGCAGCCTGTGGCTGTAGCCGATCGGCATCGGAAATGATTGCCACTTTGCGTCGGCCATTACGTGCGCGCATTTGCAAGGCATGCTCGAGATCGCGAATTTGCGCAATAACAATACGCCGCGATTTCGATTCCGGCCGGGCAACGAAAATTTCACGGGCCTTGGCTGAAAATACGTCACCGGCAGGTGTGCCATTCGCAAGACTGGCCAGGTCCGCGGCGAGTTGCAGCTTCCCGCTGCCTGGCGGCCCCGAAATTAAGTAGGCATGCGCCAATCGGTTCTGGTCATGGGCGCGACGCAAATATTCGAGAGCTGTTGTGCGGGAAAAAGGCATGTCACTCAGAAAGGATTGAAGAAATGGCGAATCGGCGAAGTCGGCCTGTCTCCGTCTCGCCGCTTCGCCGTTTCGTCCACCATTGTCAGGTGCGAGTGTTCAGATTTGAGAAGCGACTGCAAAGCATTTTCCAGATCTCATTCTCGATCTCATCCGCATTGCGCGCGCCATTGATTAAGACAACGCGATTTGACTCACGAATCGCAAGGTCGCGATACGCCTGGCGAACGCGCTCGTAGAACTCGTCGGGCTCCTGCTCCATCCGATCTTGTCGACGCGGTTCCTGCATTCGCGACTTCGCGCTGGTTGCATCGATATCGAGAACAAAAGTAACGTCCGGAATGCAATCGCCGGCCGCGAATACATTCAAACATTCGACCGTCTCACGATCTAATTTCCGTGCCGCCCCTTGATAAGCAGTGGTGGAATCAAAGAAACGATCGGCGATCACGCACATGCCTTGTTCAAGCGCCGGCTTGATGATCTCGCGCACGAGCTGGCTGCGACTGGCCTCAAAGAGAAGCAGCTCGGTTTCCCCGGTCATACCGGAATTGTGCGAAGCAAATTGCAGTAGCTCACGAATGGTTTCGCCGATCGGCGTGCCACCGGGTTCGCGGGTGACCAGATACGGCACACCGGAACGCTCCAGTCGCGCGGCCAATCGCTGCACCTGCGTCGATTTTCCGCTACCCTCCGATCCTTCAAACGTGATGAATGGCAGCCGCCGCATGATGTCAGATGCGCGCGGCAATCGTGTTTTTCAAGCTCCAAATCTCACCTCCGCTTTCGCGGCACTTGTCATCCCAAGCGTAGCGCAGCGAAGCGAAGTCGAGAGATCCCGTAGAATGACCCAAAGACTGCCAGGGGACTCCTCGACTTCGCTCAGAATGACGACGATGATGCGCGCAGTACTTATATACGCATGAAGAATTTTTGGCTCGTGAAACAGGAACCGTCGTCGTATTCGTGGTCGGACTTTGTCGCGGAGGGCCAAACCAGTTGGACTGGTGTGCGCAATTACGCAGCGCGCAACAATCTGCGCAGAATGGAGAAGAATGATGAAGTCCTTTTCTATCATAGCGGCGAGGACAAAGCTGTTGTCGGGATCGCGAAAGTAATTCGGACGGCATATCGAGATGCGACTGCAAAGGAAGGCGATTGGTCCACTGTCGATCTGGCTCCCGTCAAACCACTGCGCAAGCCGGTCACGCTTCGCGAAATCAAAAGCCACTCCCCTCTGAAAGGAATACCGCTGGTCCGCCAGTCGCGTTTGTCAGTTATGCCGTTGGCGCAGCCGGCATTTCGCGAAATTGTGAAAATGGGAAAATAGGTGGATCGGCTCTCCGGAAAGTGCCAGTCCGGCTCGGACCGATGGTAAACAGTCGCCAAAGGCGCAAAATACTAGACTGCAAAGCCGCGGCTTGATTGGCAACGCGTGAGATAACGCGTTCCACCTTTTGCCTTGTTCAAAGCTGTGTCGGGGCCGAAAATTCCCGAATGAGTACAATTGCGGCAACGGAATTCCTCCCCCTCGTCGCAACTGGCGCTGCAACGAGAGATTTTATGGTCGTCTCCCTGCACGACGTCGCTCCTCCCAATCAGCAAATCGCGAACACAATCATTTCAGAACTGGCTCGGCGCGGGGTAAGCGTTTGTTCTCTTCTGGCCGTCCCGGATTATCATCATCAGGGGCTGTTCACCAGAAACCAACAATTTGTGTCCTGGCTACGTGGCCTGGAAGCGGACGGTCACGAAATCGTTATTCACGGGTATTTTCACGAACGCCCCCGGCGCGCGAAGGAAAGTTTGCACGCCAAGTTCCTGACAAGATTCTACACCGAACAGGAAGGCGAGTTCTACGACTTAGGCTACGACGAAGCCTTGTCTCGCATTACGAGGGCGCGAGACGAGTTTCGTGCGTCCGGTCTTAAGTCGCGAGGTTTTGTGGCTCCGGCATGGCTGCTCAGCAAGGAAGCTGAGCGCGCCGCGCGCGATGCGGGGATGGAATACACCACACGGTTGCACAAAGTGTGCGATCTCCGGGCCGGCGATGAGTTCGCCGCCCGATCGATTGTTTACAGCGTTCGACAGAACTGGCGCCGCGGAATTAGCCGAATCTGCAATGCCACGCTCTTTCGATATTTAGAGGGAAAGCCACTCTTGCGCATTAGCATTCATCCGCCCGATTATTCGCACCCGACGATTTGGCGGCAAGTCACGGGTATGATCGAGAGGGCGATTGGGTCGCGGACAGCCACGACCTACCAGGAGTGGATCGCGCAACAAAGATTGAGACGGGGAATGTAAGACGTGAGCAGGTGCGATCTTCATATTCATTCGCGCTACAGCGCGCGCTCTGAAGAATGGCTCTTTCGTCGTTTCGATTTCCCCGACAGCTATTCCAACCCGAAACAACTGTATGAAAAATTGCTCGAACGGGGAATGGACTATGTCACCATTACCGACCACGATACGATCGAAGGCTGCCTGCAAATCAGTGATCGGCCTCGCACCTTTATCAGCGAACAAGTCACCACCTATTTCCCCAACGATCCGTGCAAGCTGCATATTCTCGTTTGGGGAATTTCAGAGAACCAGCATCGCGAGATCGATGAAATACGCGGTAATATTTTTGAGCTGCAAAGCTACCTGCAGGCTGGGCAGATCGCGCACGCGGTAGCGCATCCCCTTTACAGTATTAACGGCAAACTCGATTCCCGGCATCTGGAGTTGCTCATTCTTCTCTTCAAGCATTTCGAGGGCATCAACGGTTTGCGCGATGCGCTTCTAAGCGATCTGGCCCAGGCACTGTTCAAGCAACTGACGCCGGAAAAAATCGAGGCGCTCGCAAATCGCAATAACCTGGCGCCTACACACGCGGAGCCGTGGAAGAAGATTTTTGTCGGCGGGTCGGACGATCACGGCGGGCAATTCGCCGCGTCGGTTTTTACGGAAACTCCTTCGGCGAAATCCGCGGAAACATTTCTCGAATGCGTCCGCAAGGGCGACTGCAGCGCGCATGGTCACGGTGGCACGCCGCTGCTCCTTTCCCACGGTTTTTATAACACAGTCGCCTGTTTCATTCAGGACCGTTTCAATGAAAAGCTCGGGCCGGGCGCAGCCCTGTTGGAGAAAATGTTTTCGCGGTTCATGGAAGGCCGAGCCCCGACTGAATTCACTCTCAAAGAAAAAATGGAATTCATCGTGCAGGGCGCTTTGTCGGGAAAAATCTTCGATTTCGTCAAGCCTGCAAACGTGTCGCTGTGGAACGAGCTTTCAGGTTATTTTGCGCGGCCGGAAGTAAAAGCGAAACTGGCCGCGCAATTAAACGGGGTCTACGAACCGGAGCGCCGCACATTTCTCATGGCGAACATGGTGGCCGAGCAGTTGACCTTTCGGTTTTTCCAGAAATTCGTTCAGCAAATTCGTAGCGGCAACATGGTGGAGAGCATGCAGGCTCTGAGTGCGATTGCGCCGATCCTGGTGATTCTTACGCCTTACATCTACGGGTTTCATAGCCAGGCGCCTTCCCGAAAATGGCTGCGGTCTATCTTCCTGGACTTGACCGGCCAAATTCCGGTAGCGTTGCAAAACCGCAAACGCGCCTGGTTCACTGACACACTGGATGATGTCAACGGCGTCGCCACCACAATCCGCAAAATGACGGCAGCCGGCGCTGAAGCCGGAAAGGAACTGGTGGTGGTTGTCTCCAGCAGCGAATTGCACATCGATAATATTCCGATCAAAAACTTCCCGCCCATCGGCGAATTCGAATTGCCCGAGTATGAGCTCCAAAAATTGAGCTTCCCGCCGGTCCTTCAGATGCTCGACTATATCCAGCGCGAAAAATTTACCGAGATTATCATCAGCACACCCGGGCCAGTCGGGCTTACCGCGCTGCTTGCAGCCAAAATGCTCAATTTGCAAACGAGCGGCATTTATCATACCGATTTCCCGCAATACGTCCGGATTCTTACCGAGGACAGCTTCCTGGAAAGCCTCGCGTGGGGCTACATGCACTGGTTTTATGGCCAGCTCGACACCGTTTTCGTTAACTCCGAAGAATATCGGCAAAGCTGGATCAAGCGTGGCTTCGATTCCGCGAAACTGAAAATCCTTCCACGCGGCCTCGATATCGAGCTTTTCACACCAGCGCGACGCGAGCCGGCGTTCTGGGAAAGGTTTACTGCTGCCAACGGCCATATCCGTTTGCTCTATGTCGGCCGCATATCCCGGGAGAAAGATCTCGATGTTTTGGCAGACGCCTATCGCCGCTTACGCGATGACGGTCTTCCAGTGCAGCTTTTTGTCGTCGGTCATGGTCCGTACTCCGAGAAGTTTGCACAGTCACTACCAGAGGCAGTTTTTACCGGCTACCTCACGGGAAAAGAATTGGCGACCGCCTACGCTTCGGCGGATATTTTTGTGTTCCCGAGCACCACCGACACATTCGGCAACGTCATTCTGGAAGCGCAGGCTTGCGGCGTGCCAGTAATTGTTTCCGATTCTGGTGGGCCCAAGGAATTGGTTGAGGACAGAACCAACGGTATGATCACTCGATCCCGCGATGTCGATGATCTCACGCGAGCTATCCGTTCGCTGGCTACGGACGCTGCGTTGCGAGAACGCATGGGCACAGCCGCCAGAAAAAGCGTCGTCGATCGGAACTGGCCAACCGCGTTCCGCAAATTCTGGGCCACGACCGATATCTAGACGACAATTGAACTACTGCACATAAGAAGACTGCTCTCCGATCAATACCAGTCAGCCACGCCCTGCAGTCGCAATCGGACACCAGAGTTTCACTTTCATACGGGCGGGCACCGCGTACGGTCGTCCGCGGAAGTGAAGCATCTTCGGCAAATTCTTCTCGCCCCTTTAGCAAGTCCGAACCAATGTGCCCGCATGACGACCATCAAGATTCACGCAATCGCCATCACATCGCTGACTGTTGCTTTCGCCTGCTTCGCAGAGACAAACGCTACGAACACGAACGGAAGCAGCGCGCCTTATAACGAAGGCCCAGTGTGGACTCTAACGATGATAAAAACCAAGACCGGTCTAGCCGATGAATACCTCAAACAGATCACCGAAACCGTGAAGCCTGTCTACGAAGAGGAGAAAAAGCAAAAAATCATCCTCGACTACAAAATCCTGAATGGCGAGGCCGCCAGTCCTCAGGACTTCAATATCCTGATCCTGGTTGAATATCCGAACTGGGCCGCATTCGATAATCTGCGCGACAAGATGGACCCCATCGTGGCAAAGGTCATGGGCACCGAAGAGCAACGTCGCACCACCGCCGTAAAACGGCTCGATATCCGCGAAATTCTGGGCACAAAAACCATGCGCGAGATTACCCTTAAGTAATCCAGGCGGTTTTTCGGTTTAGCGATTCTTAACGGCCACGACCGCGGTCGGGATCGCCAATCGGGGCTACAGATTCCACGGCAACGCGTCGAGATCGACATTCCCTCCGGTGAGAATGATGCCGACTCGCTGCCCACCGACATCGATCCTCCCTTCCATGATCGCAGCGTACGGAACAGCCGCTGATGGCTCGACAATGATTTTCATCGTCTCCCAAATCGTGCGCATGGCGGAGACAATTGCTTTATCACTTACAGTCACAACGTCGTCCACGTACCGCTTGATGATCGCAAAGTTTGGCTCGCCAACATTCGTCCGCAGTCCGTCGGCAATGGTGAATTTCTTTTCTGTGCGGATTACTCGTCCCGCGCGAAATGATTGCGCTGCATCGTCTGCATTTTCCGGTTCAGCCGCAATCACTCTGATGTTTGGTCGCATCGATTTTGCACCGACAGCTGTGCCGGACAGCAATCCTCCGCCGCCGATCGGACACATCACAAGATCGAGATCGGAAACGTCTTCCAGCAATTCCACTACCGCCGTCCCCTGCCCCGCCATGACGTCTGGACTTTCGAAAGAGTGAATCAGTGTTGCGCCCGTCTTCGCGATCACTTCCGCGCATACGGTTTCGCGCGCCTCTTCCGTTGGTTCGCAAAATACAACGCGCGCTCCGTAGCTTTCCACTGCGCGAATCTTCACTTTCGCCGAGTTCGACGGCATGACGATGTGCGCGGGAATACCGCGAAGCTTCGCCGCTCGCGCGACCGCGGCTCCATGGTTTCCCGACGAATGCGTGGCCACACCGCGCCGGGCCGTCACATCGTCAAGCGAAAAAACGGCATTTGTGGCGCCGCGCGCTTTGAACGCGCCAATCTTCTGAAAATTTTCGCACTTAAAGAAGAGAGAGGCTCCGCTGGCCTCATCCAGTCGCGAGCTCGTCAGCACAAGCGTTCGATGAATATATGGTCGAATCCGCTCGTGGGCTGAACGGATAGTCGGAAGGTCGAGAGTCATACCTACTTTGACCATCCAAAAAAAGCGTCGATGACCGCAAATGTGTCAATAAATCCGTGAGTGAGAATGCAGGCCCAAAGATTTCGCCCCGCCAGCATGTAAGCCGCTCCTAAAATTAGGCCGGCAATCCCGGAATCAATGATTCCTGACGGCCCTTTATAATAATGCCCGTACCCAAACAAAATCGAGACAAACACAATCCCAAGCCAGAAAGCTAATTTCGATCTCCCTCCGATGTCGGCTGCGCGCGTAAGGAGGTATCCTCGATACACGATTTCTTCACCGAACGCGGCAAACGTCCAGACAAGCAGCAAAGCAAGAAGCGCGACCTTTGCATTTCCGCCAATCTCATTCGCCAATGCTGGCGCGGACGGCGCTGGCCAGAAAAACCCCGTAACCGGCTCGATGACGAATTGTCCAAGGAGGATCCGCGCGCCAGCCGCGACCAAAGCGATCAGGAAGATGCGCCGCCATGATACAGGCCGCTTGAATCCCATTGCAGACCAGCGGCCATCTCGCAGCCAGATCGACGCCAAGCCGAGCACAAACAAAACAATGACTTCATTGGGCACAATGTGAAAAACGTTATGACCGATAACGATGAATGCGCCGAACAGCAGCTCGAACGCGCTGAGCGCTCGCGAGGCAACTGGATTGGTAGACGGAAATGGAGTTTCGGTTTCGAGTGCCATCGCACGGTTCTGATTCATTCGTTCTTCACATCGGACGCGCCATGCGCTTGGATTCGAGAATTTTGAAAAACCATCGGTCTTTTAGGCTGCAGTTGGACTATGGAAATGCTCCGGCCGCGGGCCCATGCCGATGAAGCGCGCGGGAATTTGCCGCAGAATTGGAAACCATTTCAGCAGACGAAGCACGAACGGAATTGAAGTCTTCTCCTCGCCAGATGCTCGACCAGTGACGATTCGACGATGAGCAAAGATCTGCATTCCCTGGATCAGGCGTGTCGGCCATTCGCGGCGTGCCTGTACTTGTCGCAAGTCGTCAACGTCAACCGGACCGTGCCGGAGCTTTTCCGCCAGCAAGTTCGCAGTCGCGACTGCGTCCTGAATAGCAAGGTTGATTCCCACACCGCCAGCCGGTGACATGGCGTGCGCAGAATCACCGATACAAAGCAATCCTTGGCAGCACCAATCGCGCAGGCGATTCACTTGCACGGTGAGCAGTTTGATCTTCGACCAGTCGTCCAGTCCCGCGACACGGTCGCGTAAAAAATCGGCGAAGCTGGCAAGGTCGTTTTGAAATTGCGTCAGCCCACGCGCTTTGATCTCGTCGAAAGCGCCTTTGGGAATTACAAACCCACATTGCCAGTAATCATCGCGGTCGAGTAACACAACCAACTTGCCGTGTTGAAAAAAGCCGAGCGTTTGTTTCGGGTCTCCCTGTTTCTTGGAAAACCGCATCCAAAGGACGTCAATCGGCACACCGAACTCGCGCTGCTCAAGACCGGCACGAGTGTGAATAGCCGAACGCCGCCCATCAGCGCCGATAACAAGGTCCGCACGAACTTCCAGCTCGCCCCTGGCTGTTTTTGCGCGTACGCCAACCACCCGTGAATCCTCCATTAACAAATCGACGACTTCTGCTTCCATGAACAATTGGAACGTCGGAAAACGTTTGGCCTGACTTGAAAGGAAATTTAGAAAATCCCACTGCGGCATGAACGCGATGAATTTGCAATGGGTGGGAAGCTTGCTGAAATCAGCAGCCGGCACGACCTGGCCGTTAACCACAGCACGCAATTCGCGCAGCTCCTGGTGCGGCAATTTGAGGAATTCATCGAGCAACCCAAGCTCATACATCAGTTCCAAGGTTGACGGATGAATTGTGTCGCCGCGGAAGTCGCGGTTGAAATCGGCATGCTTTTCAAGAACGGCCACAGACACACCGGCTCGTGCAAGTAAATAACCGGCCATCATCCCCGCCGGCCCGCCGCCCACGATCACGCAGCGCGTTTGCAGTCTTTCAACCACCGATTACACGGATAGCACGGATAAGGATTCGCAACCACTAATGCGCACACATAGGCGCGACTTTGGTTGCCCTCATTAGTGTGCATTACTGTTGGGTGGTGATTAACGAGCTGCTTTTTCTCAACGAAGACCGAGTCCGCCAGCATTTGCGGATGACGGACTTGATTCCCGCGATGGAGAAAGCCTTGATCGTTTTCTCTGCCGGCAAAGTGACTCAGCCGGTGCGCTCGGTCATCAAAGTGGATCCTCCGGGTGGATTCCTCGGCCTGATGCCAGCCTTAACTCCCGAAGGACTCGGCTTAAAGGCGGTGACATTCTATCCATCCAACGCGGAGCGTGGAATTCCAACGCACATGGCCACAATTTTTCTTGTCGAACCGCGGACCGGCACGCCGCTCGCAATCATGGACGGAAGGTTGATTACAGAGATGCGCACCGCTGCGGTATCTGCGGCCGCGACGAAACTTCTCGCGGCGCCAGACGCGAGAATTCTCGGTATACTCGGAAGCGGTGTGCAAGCGCGCAGTCACCTCGAAGCGTTGCGACTTGTTAGGCAATTCGAAGAAATTCGCGTTTGGAGTCCGACTCGGGAACACGCAAAGCAATTCGCCAAAGAAATTGGTGGAATAGCGGTGTCTGCTGAAGAAGCCGTGCGCGGCGCGGACGTTGTGGTCACAGTGACAAACTCGAAAACACCAGTCTTAAATGGATCGTGGCTAAAGCCCGGTTGCCACGTGAACGCGATCGGCGCGTGCCGCCCCGACTGGCGCGAACTCGACGATGAAGCAATGAGCAGTGTTGTGTTTGTCGATTCGCGCGACGGCGCGTTGAAAGAATCCGGCGACCTGATTCTTTCCGGAGCGAAGATCTATGCGGAACTGGGCGAAGCGCTCGCTGGCAAGGTTCCATCTCATGCGGGCGAAATCACGATCTTTAAGTCGTTAGGCATGGCGGTGGAGGATATTACCGCCGCAATACTGGTCTATCGAGCAGTTACGGAAGAATCACGGTCCTCAATCCAGTAGATTGTAGGGCGACGGCCTCGGTTGCCCGGTGCCCCAGCAAGCGAAGCGCTTGCCCTACAACCGCGAATAGCGGAACAGTTCGCTACAATGCCTGGCCATTCTGAACGACTTGATTCGAAACTCGCGCTCGCAGTTACCGATCGACAATTAATGGAATCGGCAGCGGAAAACATTCACGCGTTGCTGGCCGGAGCGCCGTCTGATCTTTACTTGCGCGCTGTCGACGAACTTGTTGATGGCGCCGAATGGTCGGAATTAAACGATCGTTTCTACAAGACGCTCGCATTTGGAACAGGCGGTCTGCGCGGGCGGACCATTGGCAAAATTGTCACCGCCGCAGAACGCGGCAACGCGCGCCCAGGGGAGCGACCCGAATTTCCGTGCGTCGGAACAAATGCGATGAATTTCTTTAATATCAGTCGTGCGACGCAGGGACTTGTTGCTTATCTACACGATTGGAACGCCCGCGCGAACATCTCAGCCGAACCGAAACTTGTAATAGCACACGATCCTCGATTTTTTTCCGACGAGTTTGCTCAGTTGGCCGCAAGAGTCGCATCCGAGAACGGTTGCGACGCATTTGTATTCGGGAGCCCACGTTCCGTGCCTGAACTTTCATTTGCGGTCCGTTATCTCAGGGCGAGCGCGGGCGTGATGATCACGGCGAGTCATAACCCGCCGCACGATAACGGCTACAAAGTTTACTTCAGCGACGGCGCGCAGGTGATCGAGCCCTACGCGAGTGGGATCATTGCAAAAGTGACCGCGATCGCCTCCGAAGCCTATAAGCCGCCGTTAGCAAAAAATCGACAGGGCAAGATAACAATGATTGGCAAAGAGATCGACGAAGCGTACATGCACCGACTTGAAACGCTCGTTCTGGATCCAACGGTCATTCGTGAGGCGAAATCGCTGAAGGTTATCTATACGCCTCTGCATGGAACCGGGGGCGTGATCATCAAACCGATGCTCAAACGGCTTGGTTTCAATTTCAAAGTGGTGCCGGAACAAGACCATTTCGATGGACGATTCCCGACGGTGAAATCACCGAATCCGGAAAACGCCGAGGCCTTAATAATGGCAATCAATTTGGCGGAAAAGGAAGATGCCGACGCGGTGGTCGCGACTGATCCGGATTGTGACCGGATGGGCGCGGCAGTTCGTGCAACAGATGGAAAAATGAAATTGCTCACCGGGAATCAAATCGGGTCGTTGATTGCCTGGTACCGAACCCGGACCCTATTTGAGAAAGGCGTGCTGAATAAACAGAACGCTTCCCGCGGAGTCATAATCAAAACTTTTGTTACTACCGATCTGCAAAAGGCGATCGCTGCACATTACGGTTTGCGCTGCGTCGAGACGTTGACCGGGTTCAAATACATTGGCGCGAAGCTCGGCAATTATGAACGCGCAATTCCGGGACAGCTGCGACGAAATTATGTTGATCTTTCCGAAGACGAAACACGGAAGCTACGTCTGGAACATTCTTCATTTTACGTCTTCGGCGGCGAAGAGAGTTACGGCTATAGCGGCGCGGATTTTGTGCGCGATAAAGACGGCAACGGCGCCGTAATCATGTTTTGCGAAGTAGCCGCTTACGCAAAGGTACACGGACAAACGGTCGATCAGTTACTCGATGACATTTATTCCCAGTTCGGTTATTTCGCTGAAAAAAACGGTTCTCTCGTTTTCGAGGGGGCGGAAGGCGCAACAAAAATCGCGCGTCTCATCAAATCTTACGCCACCGATCCGTTCCAGGAAGTGCTCGGCTCAAAAGTCACCAACATTAGAAACTTCGAGACCGACGACATTAAGGACGTGGAAGGCGACCAAATTCCAAAGGAAAAAATGTTGATGTTCGAGTTACAAGATGGAACGCGCATTGCAGTGCGCCCGTCGGGGACGGAACCGAAGATCAAGTATTACCTCTTCGCGCATCGCCGACCGGAAAGCGGAAAATTCAATTCCGCGGAACTCAATCAAATCAAGACCGAAGTGAAAGAGAAACTCGATCGTCTCTGGGACTGGCTACAGAAGGATGCGCAGTCACGTTTGACCAAATAATGGAGCCGAAGCCGCTACCCGGAGTGCTGCGGTTTTGGCCGTGGCTGGCAGCGATCTGTAGCGGGCTTCTCTACACGGGCTGTTTTGCGCCGTTTAATTTTACTTGGCTGTGCTGGATTGCTCTCACGCCGCTCATTGCGGCGATTTGGTTTTCAGGAGAAGAGTCGCGGCATCGTTGGCTTCGCAATCTCCTGCTCGGTTACATTGCTGGACTGACATTTTTTTGGACGGCTTTTTCCTGGTTGACAACCGTCACTGTTCCCGGCTGGTTTGTTCTTGCATTCTACATGGCGATTTATTTCGCCCTTTGGGCATGGTTTTGCGGGCTGCTCCAGCCGCGAGAAAAAAAGAGAGAATCACGTTCGACGAAATGGGACCGGATGCTGACTCAGGCGCGCAGCGCCGCGCCTTCGCCGCGATCGCCGTGGACAAGATCAACAAATAATCTGCTCCTCGCCTTTCTTATCGCTGCGGCGTGGGTGACACAGGAGTGGTTACGCGGTTGGGTGTTCTCCGGTTTCGGTTGGAACGGCCTCGGCGTCGCGCTGCATGGCAATTGGCCGCTGATTCAGATTGCCGAGCTGACCGGTGTTGCTGGCTTATCTTTCATGGTCGCGTTTGCGAACGTCATTGCAGTCGCAACCGTGCGCCGTTTGGCTCTTGAGGCGAGCACACGCACCGTGCGCCCACACTTTGACCTGACGCTAACATTGGCAACAATCGTGGGCGTTCTCACTTTTGGCCTGCGCGCCACTCAGGTTTCCCCACCTACAAAGCCGCTCCGGGTTGCTGCCGTGCAATCGAATGTGCCTCAAAATCAAAAATTCGACCCGCAGTTTACGCGCAAGATTTTCGATCAATTCCAGCGCTTGAGCGAAATTGCGCTACGCTCTAATCCTCCGCCCGATTTGTTGATCTGGCCGGAAAGCTCCATGCCCGGGCCCGTCCTGGCAGACCGGGAAAGCTACCAATTCGTGATGGATCTTGCGGCGTCGGCAGAGAGCGACATTCTCTTGGGCACGATCGACGAAGAGAACGGCGATGTGTATAACGCCGCGCTGCTTGTTTCCGATGGAGGTGAGCAGGTTCAGGTCTATCGAAAGCTGCATCTCGTCCCGTTTGGTGAATACGTCCCGGGGCGGCACCGGGTGCCCCTGCTTGCGCGAATTGTTGGCGACCAGGTGCCCGGCGATTTCAAAGAGGGCAAAGACCACACAGTGTTCGAGCTGACAAATAGCGACGTGAAAGTGGCGCCGTTGATCTGTTTCGAAGACACAATTGGCGACTTGACCAGACGCTTTGTGCTTCCAAGCGACAACAATCCCGGGGCGAATTTACTGGTAGACATAACAAACGACGGATGGTTTTTGCACTCCGCCGGTTCGCATCAGCACCTGGCGAACGCCATTTTTCGCTGCGTGGAAACACGCCGCCCCATGGTTCGTGCCGCGAACACTGGAGTGACTTGTTTTGTAAATGAATTCGGACGTGTCACCCAGAAATTGCAGGATGATACGGGCAGCACATTTACCGAAGGTGTGCTGACAGGCGAGGTAAAGGTCCCAACCGAGCACGTGCTAACGTTTTACACGCGCCATGGTGAGTTGTTCGCGAAAATCTGCGCGGCTGTGACCGCGATAGCCACATTGGCAGTCTTCGCCTTGCGCAGAAAGTTGTAGAGGCGTTTGCCGCGGCGAGCGCCTATTGCATCGCGTGATCCCGCCCTGTGTGATAAGGCTGATCCATGGCCGTGCTACTTCCAGCCGATCATCTGAGCGACCTTTGGCCGGAAAAATTTCGCGGTGCGCGTATCGGTGCGTTGCTTCATCCCGCGTCGGTCTCAGCGAAGCTCGAGCATGCTTCGCGGATTCTCGAGCGACACAATGGCGATCTTTTTCGTCTCTCAGCGCTCTTCGGCCCGCAACATGGGTTTCTCGGCCAGACGCAGGACAACATGGTGGAATGGAGAAGTTACGAGCATCCGCGTCTTCACATTCCGGTTCATAGTCTGTACGGCGAACATCGCGAGCCGACTGCGGAAATGCTGAAAGATCTCGACGTCTTGCTCGTTGATCTGCAGGACGTCGGGGCGCGTTACTACACTTTTATCTGGACGATGTATCTCTGCATGCGCGCTTGCGAAAAAGCGCGCGTAGAAATCGTCGTTCTCGATCGGCCAAATCCGATCAATGGCGCCACTATCGAGGGACCGCTGCTTGATCTGAATTACAAATCGTTCGTCGGTCTTCACCCGATCCCGGTGCGTCACGGAAAAACGATCGGCGAACTTGCTCGGCAATTTCGAGACGAGGCCTTTCCGCAATGCCGATTGTCGATCCTGCCGACGAAAAACTGGGATCGCAGGATGTGGTTCGATCAAACCGGCCTGCCGTGGGTGATGCCATCACCCAACATGGCGACGCTAGATACTGCAACCGTTTATCCCGGCATGTGTCTTCTGGAAGGAACAAATATTTCCGAAGGCCGCGGCACGACGCGTCCATTCGAGATTTTCGGCGCACCGTTTATTCAAGCTGAAGCACTCTGCCGCGAGCTCAACGCGCTAGGATTGCCTGGTGTCGTATTTCGCGAGAACTATTTCCAACCGACCTTTCACAAGTTCGCTGTTGAACTTTGTAGCGGTGCGCAATTGCACGTCACCGATCGAAACGCGTTTCACCCGTTTCAAACAGGCGTTGAAATCATTCGCATGCTCCGAAAATTGTACCCAGGGCAATTCGCGTGGAAGCGACCGCCCTACGAGTACGAATGGAAACGACTTCCCATCGAAGTTTTGATCGGCGGTCCGATCGAATCGCTCTTCGGCACTTGATCAGCGGGATTGCGGCCTTCAGCGTTCTCGCTTGTTCCGGGCTCCGAGCGGACATCCCGTGGTTTGAAGTTGTCCAGCGGCTTGCGTCTGAGAATGAAAAATTGGCGCGACGCCCTCAAGGACATAACGGCGAATACTTCGTAGTCTGTACCCTTTATTACACGCCGAAGGAATCCGGCTTCACGTTTGAACGCGGATTCGACGCATCCCCGGTTACAAAACGCGGTTTGCGCGGGCGAAAATACCCGCGTGACTTTCTCCGCTCGGTGAAGAAGGAAGGCTTCGGCCGGATCGTTACACCGGTCGACGGGCGCAATTACATTCGTTACAACGGCGGAGATTCGTATGCGTTCGCTTCGAACCCTACGGGCGGAGGCGGGGTTTTGGTCCCGCGCTTTTCTGCTGCCATGAAGTGGACTCACGCCAGTCTGCGCCATGGCGCGATTGTCGAGACTGAGTCGCCGGATGTGGAGAAGGTGTTTCGCAGTAATCGATGGAAGATTATGGATACCGGCGGCGGTCTGCGCCGCTGGCAGATCGACTGTTATTACGGAGAAGATGAGCCTCTCGGGCCCGGCAAGTTCATGGGACGGCCGCGCGCGACTAGCTTCGAATACGGGTACGCCAACGTACGAATCACCAATTGACGTGAGGGCGTTTACGGTTCGACTCCATTTGCACGGAGACCTTGATTTCTTTGTCCGCTCGGGAGCGCGGGGTCGACGCATCGAACGCAGCCTGGGTGAAAAGGCATCGGTGAAAGACGTGATCGAAGCGTGCGGCGTCCCGCACCCGGAAATTGATTTGATCCTGGTGAATGGACAGCCGGTGGATTTTGGTTACGCGATTGCCAGCGACGCGGATATCGAGCTTTATCCAGTAGGAACCGGATCTACTATTTTTAAGGAGAAACGATTACAAATCTATACTGATAGAGCGTTTGTCGTAGATGGACATCTTGGCGGACTCACACGCAACTTGCGCCTGCTCGGCTTTGATGTCGCTTACGATCCTAATGCGGAAGATCGGCAATTGCTCTGTACAATGAAACGCGAAAATCGCGCGCTGCTGACGCGCGACCGGCGGTTGCTCATGCACGCTGTAGTGAGGACCGGCTACAGCCCGCGTTCACAAAATGCTGACGAACAAACCGTCGAAGTAATCCGCCGCTTTGATCTCCTTGGTTCCCTCGCTCCATTTACGCGATGTGTTCGCTGCAATGCGCCGCTGCGGATGGTGTCCAAGACGGACATAATTGAGAGGCTCGAACCGCTTACGAAAATCTACTACGAACAGTTCCGGCGTTGCACGGGTTGCGGCCAAATCTATTGGCCGGGATCGCACTTCTCTAAACTTCAAAAGCGTATCGAGCAAATCCGCTTGAATTCTAACAGCTGAGCTGAGAGACGCGCTGGAACTTTCTGGGAAAGACGCGATTCAATTGTATCGTCGCCCTTCTGAAAATGAAATCCGGGCTTCGGCGCACTCTGCTGACAATTGTTCTTACGGTTCGATTCGGAATTGCGGCGCACGCGTACGGCCCGCTTGGACATGAGATCGTCGGTGCGATCGCGGACGAACGATTGGCAAACACGCCCACGGGCACAAAAATCCACGCGCTGCTGGACGGATTTACTCTGGAAAAAGCCGCGGTCATTGCCGACGAGATCAAAGGTTGGGACAAGAAGGGTGTTGATGATCCAAGGTCATTTCATTATTCAGCGCATCGAAATATCGACAGACAGTTGCGCGATTTCTGGCGAGCAAATCCGCCAACGCCCGGCCTAAATCCAGACGCGCCTTCGCATCATTGGTTCCACTACACCGACGTCCCCGTCGTGCCGGCGCAACGATACCGTGACGGCCGCGCCGGTCGCAGCAAGTGGGACATAGTCCATATGATTCCATTTTGCATTCAGGTTTTACAGGGACGAGTGCCTGAACAAAATGAGCGAAAGATTACCAAGCCCGTAGCGCTTATCTTGCTTGCGCATTACGTGGCCGACATTCACCAACCCCTTCACGTAGGCGCGGAATATTTCGATCAGCAGGGCCGAGTCGTAGATCCGGATAAAGATAAGTCGGCGCTTGGAGATGAAGGCGGAAATACGTTTACACTTGAACTGAGCGACGAGCCGCCGCGCAGACGCGGTATCCATAAGAAGAAACTCCATGGCTTTTGGGACTATGACGCGGTAAACGCTCTTTTTCCCCAGGTGCCTGCCATGTTACGAAAAGGTGAATTGCAGGCGCTCATCGAACCGCACAAGAGACAATTGGTTCACGAAATGGCGACGCATGAACCAAACAGTTCGCCAATGCCACCAAATCTCGCCGTCGATGGTTACGCCGAGATATGGGCGGATGAAATCTTGCCGGTCGCTGGTGAGGCGTATGCGCGTCTGCAATTTACAGATGTGCACTCGCAACAAGAGGAGGCCGGCATTGTTGCAGCGGGTGAAGCAGTCGAAAAACCAATTGAAAATCAAATGAACTATCGCGCCTGGGCAACAGGTGTTGTCCGGCAGGAACTACACAAGGCGGGTTGGCGGCTTGCCGATTTGCTGGAGAAAATTCTGTAACTAAAAATGCGAGCCGTTGTCCAGCGTGTGAGCCGCGCACGTGTAACCGTGGAGAGCAGCGTCACCGGAGAAATCACGACGGGCCTCATGATTTTGCTCGGCATCGGGCGCGATGATACACCCGCCGTCGCGGTCAGCATGGCCGAGAAGGTCGCAAACCTGAGGATCTTTGAAGACGATCAGGGAAAAATGAATCGCTCCCTGCTGGACGTGGGAGGCAACGCGCTGGTTGTCTCGCAGTTTACTCTTTACGGCGACGCGCGCGGTCAACGCAGACCCAGCTTTATTGCTGCTGCACCGCCGGAACAGGCAAAGAAGCTCTACGAAGAGTTCAGCGAAGCGCTGCGCAGGTTGGGAGTCACCGTAGCGACAGGAGTTTTCCAGGCGATGATGTCTGTAGAATTGGTCAATGAAGGCCCGGTCACAATCCTCCTGGATTCTGACAAAACGTTCTAAACCCAGCTACATCAGGGAGGACCTCGCTTTCAGCCGCGGCGCGTTGGGTTGCTGCCGGGCTTGGGACAAACGAGAGCAAGGCGGTTACAAAATCCGGCTGTTGCGCCGGGTTTCGCGAAGCTTTAGGAAGTGCGCAAGCGTCCTCCCGTCGCTTTTAAAAAGCAGTATTCGACCTCGGTTTTTCACTCGGTGATGGCAACGTCGAGCCAAGAAAGCGATGCGAGGAAGCTCGCATTTACCCAAAGCACTTCGGCGAAATTTGGACGCGAGGCGAAAAAAAATCGCGCCCGGGAATTTCGCTCGGGATGGCGCGATTTCTCTTAAGAATTCTCAGAAAGACTCAGGCTTCCGTCTTCTTCGCGTTCGCGGTTTTCTCGCATTGCGCTTTCAGTTGAGCGAACTGCTCGGCTGAAAGGATGCCTTTCGCGTGGTTGAGGAATGTCTTCCGGCTTTCCTTTGTGCAGCCGGCCTTAACGCATTCGGCCTGCCACGTTTCGATTTTTGTCTTTTGGTCGGGCGTGAGATTGAGCGTTGCCAAGTTAGCGCACGCCATCGAATCCGCCTTCGAGACGCCGCTGGCGCAACACGCCTTGTCTCCCGCGAACGCACTGCATGCCATAAGCATTGCAACTGCAACTAGAGCTGTAGTGGTAAGTTTAATCATCGTGAAGCCTCAGATGGCCGGACCGCGGAAAGCGTTCAATATTTGGGCGATGCTCTCACGCGGAAGATTGTAGGGCAGGCGCTCCGCCTGCCTACATTGGCAACCGAAGCGGTCGTCCTACAACACGTTTGATTGCGAGTATGCCAACGACCTCTACACTAACAAGCCATGCCCACAAGGCCTGACCCGGTTCGCCCGATCCGCCTTTCAGAAATACAAGAGGCGCGCAAACGAATTGCCGACACGATCGTTCGCACGCCGCTGATCCGTCTGGAGCTCGGACCGGGTTTTCCTGACATTCGACTCAAGCTGGAGAACCTGCAGCCGATTAATGCCTATAAGCTGCGCGGCGCAGCGAACGCCGTGGCACTCCTTTCCGATTCCGAGCGCAAGCGCGGAGTCTGGACAATCAGTGCGGGAAACGCTGGACAAGGGGTAGCCTACGCAGCGCGACAAGCAGGCGTGCCATGCGCCGTTGTGGTAATTGAGACCGCGCCGAAATCGAAGCTGGACCGGATGCGCGCGCTCGGCGCGAAACTCATTCCGGTATCCTACGACGTCGCATGGAAAACACTGGAGGAGCGTTCATTTCCGGGAGCCAACGGAACATTTATTCATCCTTTCGATGACAACAATTTCATCGCCGGCCACGGAACGATGGGATTGGAAATTCTTGAAGATGTACCGGGTGTGACGGCGGTCATTGCCAGTATTGGCGGTGGTGGTCTAATCACTGGTGTTGCCAGTGCGATCAAGGCAGTCAAGTCCGATGTAAAAATTTTCGGTGTTGAACCGGAGACAGCGGCACCCGCCGCGCTCTCGTTCAAGATGGGATCGCCGCAAGTATTCAAAGATTGGAAAGCCTCCTTCGTCGATGGCGCCGGCGGCCAAAGCATGTTCCCTCGAATGTGGGAACGAATGAAACCCGTCGTCGACGATTACTTCGTTGTCAGCCTTGAGGAGACCAGGAAAGCGATGCGGCTCATGGCGGAAAAGGCACGGGTGATCTCCGAAGGCGCGGGCGCGTTGCCGCTCGCTGCTGCTTTGAGTGGGAAAGCCGGCAAAGGCCCGATCGTCGCGATCGTCTCAGGTGGTAACATTGATCTTACCAAATTCTGCGAATTGACCGCTAACTAGGAATTGTCACCATCGCCACATCAGTATTGACTTTTCCCTCAGAACTTGAGAAAGCCTTAGCCGTAGTACATCAGCGGAGGAAAACTTATGAAAATCGGCGATGCAGCACCGGATTTTGAGGCGGAAACCACCGAAGGCCGAATCCGTTTCCATGATTGGATCGGCAACTCCTGGGCTATTTTATTCTCACATCCAAAAGATTTCACTCCAGTCTGCACCACCGAGCTAGGTTACATGGCTAAAATTAAGCCGGAGTTCGACCGCAGAAATGTAAAAGTCATGGGATTGTCCGTCGATTCGACTGGCGATCATGAGGGCTGGGCGAAGGACATTGAAGAAACGCAAGGACACGCGCCGAACTATCCAATCGTCGGTGATGCCGACTTTAAGATCGCAAAATTATACGGGATGCTTCCGGCGGACGTTGCGGGCGATCCGAAGAAGCGTACGCCGGCGGACAACGCGACCGTGCGCAATGTTTACGTCGTCGGCCCGGATAAGAAGATCAAGTTGATCCTCGTTTATCCGATGACCACAGGCCGCAACTTCGACGAAGTGCTGCGTGTGATCGACTCGCTGCAATTGACGGCAAAGCATCAGGTAGCAACGCCAGTGAACTGGAAGCAAGGGGATGATGTGATCATCGCGGGCTCGGTTTCGGACGACGAGGCCAAGAAGCGTTATCCGCAAGGGTGGAAGGCACCAAAGCCGTATCTTCGGATCGTACCGCAGCCGCAATAGTCCCAAACGCATCAGGCCCTCCGCGAATACGAGCGGTCATTACGAGCTGCGCTCAGGACGACCATCACATTCGATTCTGCTAATCTGTTGAGGCCTCAGCAGAATAGTTCACAGGGTCCTGCTGAAAATACTTTTGCAATTCTTCGTATAGCCGCGGGTGACGCGCGCGCAGCGCGCGTGGCTGTTCAAAGAACGCCTCGACCGATACAGCGAAAAACTCAACGGGATCAGTGGCTCCGTAAGTATCGAGCAGCGTTGGTATCCCGCTTTCATCGGCCGCCCGCAGGGACGCGAACTCGGTTTTCATCACTTCGCTCCAAGCCGATTGCTGTTCCCGCGTCGCTAATCCCGGCACTCCGTCGGCTGCGTGATTTTCGTAATCAAGTTGGTGAGCAAATTCATGAAGGACAACGTTCTTACCATCGGAGGGATCAGCCGCGCCGTGTTTAACGGCGCCCCACGCGAGGACCAACGAACCCATTCTACGGCCGGTCTCGCCAAGACGACCCACAGTCCTCTCTTCCCAAACATGCTCACCGATCTGGTGGTCTTCCTGTACCATGTATGTCAATGGATAGACAAGAATCGTCAGGAGACCGGGGAAATAGTCTGTCTCGCGATGTAGCAACAGAAGACACGCTTGCGCCGCAATCGTGACGCGGACCTCATCGGTGATCTCAAAACCGCCGCATCCTTCAAATCGTTTTTCCGCAAGGAATACTTGAATGTGACCAAGCAGTTCGAAGCGATCGCTCCCGGACAGTTTATGAAAAAAGACAACATGACGCTGAACCACCGCCAGCCATTCCTTCGGAAACGGCCGCGCTCGCAGGCGACGTCGCTTTTGCTGCTTCAGGAGCTCAAGGATCATATGAAAATGTGAGCAGAACGGTTCACCACGTTCGTTTTAGCGGATGCGCTTCGGTATTAAAGATAACTTTATCGAATTGCAAGGTTTCAGGCGGCGCGAAGAGTAAATAGAAATATTTGAAAGTCTCGGCCAGGGTGAAGCTCTCCATTTCATCGAGCTGTCGTTTAGTGACCACGTCCGCGAGCGCAGCGTAACCAGCCTCGGCGCGGCAATACTTAACGAAGTCACGGAACATTTTCTCGCCCATCCGCTGATACTCCGGGCCACCCGTGTAATGATAAAGGTAATAAGTGGACTCAATGATCTCCGGACGCAGATGATAACTTCCAGCGATCACGCGCATCGTTTTGTAATCGAGAGTTTCCGGCTCGATGCCGTGCAGGTTCCACATTTTGAACGATGATGTTTGCAGACGCCGTGCGCGAGTCAGATCGCCGGAGAGAGCCAGCAAGCCGGGGAAGAATGCATCGAGCGCGCCGTACGTCGTGTTGGTCCGGTTGCCTGTTTGCATATCCGCGTGGCCGTACCACAGTTCGGCGCCGGATTCGTCGGCAAGATATTTGTTCACCGCGGGTATGCTCGCGTTCCACATCTCGCGACAATCTTTATCTCCGAACAGGAGCCAGCACTTCCAGAGGTATTCGTAGTACGAATCGATGCCACCGCTGATATGACTATCGGTGTTTGTCCAGGCGCCTGTCTCAACGTTGATGCTCTCTCCGACCAGCCCGAGCGACGACCGTCGCTTGAAGGTTTCGACCAGAGCGCGTTTCGCTTTCTCGTAAAAAACAGGTCTGCCAGTGAATTTACTTAGCGTGCCAAATTCCAACAGCAGCGTCCCGGTTTCTGCCGGATTCGTTACCGGATCGCGCGTCTGGCCAGTACGAAGATTGACATAAACATAAGGGAGCCCGGTAGGTGAATTAAAAGCTGGAAGCAATCGGTTGCCCAGATCCTCGGCCAATCTCAGGAGGTGTTTGTCGCCCGTCAGTTGATAGCTCGAGAGAAGCCCGCCGAGCAGGCGTATCGTTATCTCGAAATTTTTGACGTAGATGTCGCGGTCGAATGAGAGATCACTGACGATCAGTGATCGCGCTCGTTCAGCCTCACCGTCGAGATGCATCAGAATCAGCGTGTCGAGTGCATCAACTGGTGTCATTAACAGCGACTGTCCGTACCAATCGTGCGCCGTTTCACTCAAAGGCCGCAACGCGTCGTGGCCCCACGCATAACGCTCGTAGTTATTCCAGGCATGCAGAAATTCAGTTCTTACACGCGCTGCGAGCTGCTGCGCGTGCTCGTTCTCCCGTGAGTTGTCGCATCCCTGCGTTGCGAGCACGGCCAAGACAGCCAGCAAAAATGCGGTTGGTGCAATTCGCTCTGGCATTTGGTTCGGATTAGCCTAACAATCGACTAGGGAGGAGTTCAAAAATGAATACGATGTCTATTTCTCGACGTAAATTTGCACAGTTATTAGGCATAGGCGCAGCAACGGTAGTCGTTAGGCCACCAGTTTCCTTCGCAAAACCGACTCAGTCTGTTACCACACCTTTAACGGAAGCGGGCAGCACCGTGCGGTTGAGCTCGAATGAAAATCCTTATGGACCTTGTCCGAAAGCATTGCAGGCGATAACGGATTCATTTGGCCTCGCCTGTCGTTATCCGGACGAACACAATAACGTGCTAATCGACAAGCTGGCGAAGTTGAACAATGTCGATCGCAACCAAATCCTGCTGGGCGACGGCTCCGGCGAGATTCTCAAGCTATGCGCGGAAACATTTACCGGGCCTCAGACCGGTAAACTTATCGCGGCAGACCCCACTTTTGAAGCGATACTCAATAACGCCAGCGCCAATGGTGCTGAAGTAGTAAAGGTGCCGCTGACCAGCAGCTTTGCGCATGATCTGCCGAAAATGCTTGCTGGTGCGAAGGCCGGTTTGATTTACGTCTGTAATCCGAACAATCCCACTGCGAGCATCACGCCCAAGGATGGAGTACGCGACTTCATCGCAAAAACTCCGCCCGAGACAATGATTCTGGTGGACGAAGCATATTTCCATTTCGCGGACAGCCCTGAATACGAAAGTGTAATCCCACTTGTGAAAGAGCATCCGAACCTGATTGTTTCTCGCACGTTTTCAAAAATTTACGGAATGGCAGGATTACGCTGCGGCTATTGTGTGGCGCAAAAGGAAACGATCGAACGCATGCGCCGAAATCAAATGTGGGACAGTGTCAACTGCATGGCACTGGCTGCCGCGACTGCGAGCCTGGACGATCCAGATCACGTCCCAAACGGCCAGCGTTTAAACAAAGAAGCGAAACAATTCACGACGTCCGAGCTCGAGAAGATGGGCTACAAATCAATTCCCTCTCAAGCAAACTTCATCATGTTCGATTGCAAGAAACCGGTCGTCCCGCTCATTACAGCGATGAAGGAGCGCAATGTGCGCGTCGGCCGATTATTCCCCGCGCTGCCGAATCACATGCGTCTGACCATTGGAAAGAAATCTGAAATGGAAACTTTCCTGGTGACGTTCCGAGAAGTCGTCGCGTGAACTGACGCCTCCTTGCCGCGCCGTAGCCCTTGGCGAAGGCGGGACCATTGGCAAGAAATCCGAGATGGAAACCTTTCTGTCGGCGTTTCGGGAAGTAATGGCCTAACTAATAGGCGGGCTACGAAGACAGCTCAACCACTCTGGGAGCGGGCTGTGAAGACATGAATCAGCGGCCGTTCATCAAACTTGGACCGTCCGGTCGTATCGTCAGGATTCGCGGAGATATCGCCAGGAGTGGAGGCGGTCGCTATCCTCTTCCGACCAGCGGTCGCCGATATCCTCACGGTAGTACATATTCGGGATCATCACATTGCGCACGCGGTTATACGCCTGTCGCTGGGCCTGGCGCATGGTCGGACCGACGCCGCAAACAATGAGCGCCACGCCCGACGTGCCGGTGACGAGCCACTCGCCATTCAGCTGCCTGACGTCCTCTATGTGAATCCCCTCGCGTGACGGGGTCTTGAAAAGGATGACGGCATCCTTCGAGCTCGACTCGAAGCGTTCAGGATCTGTGAACGGAAAAGGCGGAACCACAATGCGCACGCCCACCTGGAAGCCACCTCGCGCTCGGATCTTGGAGAGCTCGCCGCTGGCGATCCCGTGCAGCAGCTCGTTCATCGGCGTGAGCAGGCCCTCCTGCTGGATGCTAATCGTGGGATAACCGAAACGCGCGGTGAACTCCAGTGGATAGATGCCGTTGGCGTTGACGATACAGTTCACATCGATGTAGCCAACGTAGGCTTCGTCCCGAAGACGTGATTCCATTTTCTTGAGCGTCGCGTTGAAAATCCTGTTCGGCTCGCTCCAGAACAAGGCAGTCCCCATCTCGCCGGTCGACGGCCCGATGTCGCCGGGAAACAGCTTCTTGTGCTCGAAGTTGACGCAGATCGGCGTGACGAACTCACGGCCGTTGAAAAACGCACCGGTTGCGACCTCGACGCCCTGAATCCGCCGCTGAAGTTGAAAATGGCGAATCTTATCCGACCAAGCCTTTTTGTAATCCCCCAGGACCTGCAGCACGTCCTGGCCGTCCTCCTCTTCGCCGACGAAAAGCAGGCCTTTCATGTTCTGGGCCTCACCGCTCGGCTTGATCACGTAGCGGTTCGGATTGGTGCGCACAAATTCAATCGCTTCGTCGAAGGAAGTGAAGTCCTTTTGCGGGATGATCCCTACGCCTGCCGCTCGGAGCTCCTGCTGGCCAAACGCGCGATCGTCCTCGAGCCGATCGGTGTAGGGCGTGCCGCCGACGACGAGCTTGCCTTCCTGCCGCAAACGCTGCGCGTGTGTGCCCTGCCCCAGGACGTCGTCGAAAACGATGACGTCGGCCCAGTCGGCGTCGCGCCGCCAGTCGTCTGATTTCTCGACGAAGCCGTCGGCAATCTGGCGTTCCTCCTCGTTGGCGATGAAGTACTTGACGTCGTGGCCCTCCTTTGCCACCGACCACGCGGTGTCGCCAATCAGGCCTTCGAGCGATACGAAAAGGAACTTGCGCGGCATATGAGGGTGTCGTTGGGCGTAAATTATCTTAAAGACCTAAAGGCTTCTCAAATTAGCATTGCCAAATCGGGCAATGCCGCTCGGACGGCAGCAGCGCGTACATGATCATCTGCGAGCAATCGAAAGTCCGCAAAGTCGAACCCAGGGCCAACTGTGCAGCCGACGAACGCGTACTCGCCTAGCGGCCGCGCTGCTTGCCAAATCCCGGCACCGATCGTGCAAACCGGCGCTTCTGTGCCACTGCCAACTGGACCTAACACGTGACGCAGGACTGTCTGCCCCGATGCATTCAGCTCCAGCAACTCCAGCGGTCCACCCTCGTAGAGATGCCAGACCTCGTCCGATGCCACCTGATGCCAGCGGCTGACGCTGCCCTTCGGGAGGAGAAAATAGATCGTCGTCAACGCCGCACGCGGACTGCGCCCATCCATCGGGGCAACCTGAAGTGCAGATCGGAATATCTGGCGGTAAAAACCGCCCTCTGGGTGAGGCTGCAGATCCAATGCTGTTATCAACTCAGCAGCTCGTGGATGCATTCCTGAAAATCGGTATCGAATCGCAAAAAACTTTCAGCGTAACCAACGAAAAAGAGAGAAGCCACCGATGACGTGGTTGTATGTGCTCTAAAGATTGTACGCAAGCTTGTGAGTCGGCTGATACAACTGGATGTCATCCGCGCCGGGCACGATCATCATGATAACGTGGCCGTACTCGCGCTGCTCGATAGGACCTCGGAACTGCGCTCCTTTCGCCCGCAACTCGGCGACCGTCGTATCGATGTTGTCGCACATCAACGCGAGGGAGTGATGACGCGAGAAATCGTACGATTGGCCTTCCCATTCGCTGTGCGTCGGATGCACCCCCATCTCGCACGGCCCCGATTTGAAAATGAGCCAATCGTTATCGAAATCCTCGGCGACGTATTTCCATCCGAGCACGTCACGCAAAAACGCTCCGCGTTGCGTTAGCATCGTCGGAATAAATCAAAGTATGAATTGAGGTAATCATGTTTGTCATTGGGTTGCGGTCGCTGCTACTGCGCGCATCTAACGAGAATTAGACCGAATTTTTCGATCTAATCCAATCGGCTGGTAAAGTCACTTCTCGCGAAACACCAGGGCGCCATTTTTAGCATCGACCTGGACGATCTGGCCTTCGCGGACTTTGCCTTCAAGGATGTCGATGCTGAGAGGATCGAGAATTTCCTTTTGAATGGTGCGCCGGAGCGGACGCGCACCGTAAACGGGATCGTAACCTTCGCGCGCGAGAAGTTCCTTGGCTGAATCAGAGAGTTTGAGCGTAATCTTTTGTTGCTCCAGACGCTTCGACAAGCGGTTAAGTTGAATTTCGACAATCTTTTTCAGGTCGTCCTCGCTCAACCGATCGAAAATGATGATCTCATCAACGCGGTTGAGAAACTCAGGACGGAAATGTGCGCGCAATGCATCTGTCACCAGTCGACGGCGCGCTTCTTTTGATTCCTCTTCGGTGATGTATTGCGAACCGATGTTTGAGGTCATGATGATGACCGTGTTTTTAAAATCAACCGTTCTTCCCTGCCCGTCCGTGATCCGGCCGTCATCGAGCACTTGCAGCAAAACGTTGAACACATCGGGATGCGCTTTTTCGATTTCGTCGAAGAGCACCACTGAGTACGGCTTGCGCCGAACGGCTTCGGAGAGTTGACCGCCTTCCTCGTAGCCAACGTATCCAGGGGGGGCGCCGATCAATCGCGCCACCGTGTGTTTCTCCATGTATTCGCTCATGTCGATCCGGATCATGGCGTTCTCGTCGTCGAACAAGAATTCCGCTAGCGCGCGAGACAATTCCGTTTTGCCGACACCAGTGGGTCCGAGAAAAATGAATGATCCGAGTGGACGATTTGGATCCTGTAATCCGGCACGCGCACGGCGCACCGCGTTGGAGACGGCCTTGATCGCCTCGTCCTGGCCGACAACGCGTAAATGCAAATGCTCTTCCAGTTTTACCAGTTTTTCGCGTTCACCTTCCTGCAATCGCGAGACGGGAATGTGCGTCCAGCTCGAGACAACCTCGGCGATGTCTTCTTCGGTTACTTCTTCGCGAAGGAGCGATTTTTTTGTTTTTGCGCTTTTTGCTGTCGCGTCAGCCAATTTCTTTTCCAGCTCAGGGATCCTGCCATATTGAATTTCGCTCGCTCTGGCCAGCTCACCGCGACGCTGCGCGCGCTCGAGCTCGGTGCGGAGTTGATCAAGTTCCGCCTTCCATTTTCGCTGCTCGTCGAGGACTGCTTTCTCCTTCTGCCATTCGGCTTTGAGCGCATTCGATTTTTCTTTTAGTCCGGCCAACTCTTTTTCGAGCTTCTTCAAACGCTCCTTGCTTGCCGGATCCTTTTCTTTCTTGAGCGCCTGGCGCTCCATTTCGTACTGCATGATCTCGCGTTCGATCACGTCGATCTCCGTGGGCATTGAATCGAGCTCGATCTTCAAACGCGACGCTGCTTCATCGACCAGATCGATCGCCTTATCCGGCAGAAACCGGTCGGTAATGTAACGCTGCGACAACACGGCTGCTGCAACGAGTGCGCTGTCAGTGATGCGCACACCATGATGCACTTCGTAGCGTTCCTTCAGTCCGCGGAGAATTGCGATTGTATCTTCCACGGTCGGCTCATTCACCAAGACTGGTTGGAAACGCCGCTCCAATGCCGCGTCTTTCTCGATGTATTTGCGATACTCATCGATCGTGGTCGCGCCGACCGTGCGCAGCTCGCCACGCGCCAGCATCGGCTTAAGCATGTTTGATGCATCGACCGAACCTTCGGCTGCGCCTGCTCCGACTATGGTGTGCAGTTCATCGATGAACAAAATGACCTCACCTTGCGAATCGGTTACCTCTTTCAAGAACGCTTTCAGGCGATCTTCAAATTCACCGCGAAACTTTGCGCCGGCCACCATCGCACCGATATCCATCGCGATGATTCGTTTGTTCTTTAACGAATCCGGGACGTCGCCGCTGATGATTCGCCGGGCCAATCCTTCCACGATCGCTGTCTTGCCCACGCCCGGATCGCCGATGAGCACGGGATTATTTTTCGTCCGGCGCGACAACACCTGCATGATCCGCCGAATTTCGTTATCACGTCCGATTACCGGATCGATCTTGCCGCGTCGAGCGAGCTCGGTCAGATCACGCCCATATTTTTCCAGCGCCTGATATTTGCCTTCGGGATTTTGATCGGTGACCCGTTGGGAGCCGCGCACCTGCTGAAGGCCCTGCATGATTTTGTCGCGCGTGACGCCGACTTCCTTAAGTAATTTTGCGGCTGGAACATTCGACCCAGCCAACGCCAGCAAATAATGCTCGGCGCTGGTAAACTCATCTTTCAGTTTCGACATTTCCTTCTCCGCAGAATCCAGGACGTTGCGGAGTTCGTTCGAGAGACGCACATCAGCGGAGGCGCCATGAATTTTCGGGCGGCGTTCCAACTCTGAACGCAGCCGGTCGCGCAGTTGGTCCACATTCGCGCCTAACTTCTCGAGGAGCGGCCGCGTTATCCCCTCGCCCTGGTCTAAAAGCGCCGAAAGAAAATGCTCATTGGTTATTTCCGGATGACTAGCCTGCGACGCGAGATCCTGTGCCGCCTGCAACGCTTCCTGCATCTTCTGCGTGAATTTATCGATGCGCATTTATCAAAGATAGACAATGCAATTGCCTGAGCAATTCGGCATAAGAGTGGTGGACGTCACCTCAATTTTCCTCGACGAGACATAAGCCCTGCGTGTTACTGTCGGCGTTTACACATGGTCGCACAGGACAAAATCACCTCGGGGTTCGATGTCGAGTTTCTAATGGGCGAAGAGTACATCAAATACTTTCTGCTCAGCTCCATGGAAACCGGCTCCATTCCGTGGTTTTCGGAAACCGAGGTCAAAGACGCCCAAGGCAATCACGTCCGCACAGACGCCACGGCTACTCATCCGCCTGAGGAGTTGAACCAAAAGAGGCTTTATTCAGTCCATCCGGAATTTTTGGGACACGAGAATCCGTTTCTCGATCTAGGCATCACGGCGTATTCGGCGAGGACCGATGAATTCACGGTAACTCTGCTGCAGGATTCTCCGGTCGGAGCCGACATCAGGCTGAGACTCTATCCGACGATCATCAACAACCTCGATCATCCCGAGAAAAGAGTAATCATTTCGAACGTCGCTTCCGTAAATCTTGACCTTAAATTCGAGCTCACCTCCACGGTCGGCGCCGACGGTCTCCTGAGCAATATCGGCCTGAAGCTAGAATTGCTCGACATCAACGGGCCTTTGATTGACGCGGCTGAAAACCTCCCGCCAGATGACGACGGCAATCCGGTTTTTTCAAAAGCCGACACGCTGGCGTCGATGAAGAGACAGATTGACCGGACGGTCGATTTCTCGGTTGCAGGAGGTGGAAAGATTGCCGCCATCGCGTTAAAAAAGTTTTTTGCCGATGATGAAACGCCTAATGCCATCGGAATCTATATCAATCTGATACTGCAGAATGGTCCGAAAAGTACGGACTTACTGCCGGATCGCGGCAATGTAGATGACGCGCAAAATTTCCTGCCAAAAGACTCTCATATGGCCTTTGGTTTCGCGCGCGAGACCTATCGTCGGCTCGGCGACGATTTGTTCCAAAAAATGGCCGTGCTCAAGGAAGGGACGACGGATGAATTTGAATATCCGTTGGTCCAGGACGGAGAAAAAAAGGGGAAGATCAAGGGCATAAGCGTTTATCCGGAAACGCGGACTACCGGTGGACCAGGCGGTACCAGGATCTTCACTAACGTTCTGGTTATCGACGTACACGGAGAGTACGCCATAGAAGACTTTTTCGATCCCGACTTCCATTTCCTGATTAGGCTCGTCCCAATTCAGAATAATGGGTTGCTTGATTTCGACCTGGACTTCGATCTGCAACTAAGCGCTTTAGGGCAAATCATCGTCTTTTTTTTGGAAACGGTGATCACGGTGTTACTGCCGAAACTGGGATTGTCGCTGTTATTCGCCACGATCCTCATCATCAAAATTATCGAGAAGGTGGGCGAAGACGCTGCCGCCGGCGTGATTCAATCGCAATTGGATAAGACATCGTTCCTGGACACGCTTCCTAACAAACTGACGGTGGAAAAAAGACGGTGGGATCCCTTGTATTTCACCACGCACCGTGTGGAGGCAGCCGTAGACGATTTGGCAGTCAACGACTCCGGCTTTGCTTTTAGCGCGAATGACCTCTTCATTGGGAAAAAGTTCGAACCCTTGGCCGACATGGTCATCCGCGCGCCCACTCGGGACGATGACGGCGCTGTAAACGGTCTCTTGTACCGCGCGACAAACCTGCAACCCTTTCTCGATACCGATCTCACCTTCATTTTTCCCGCTGTCGATCGAATGCCTTTCGTCGAACTGCTCAGTCCTCAGGGCGACATCGAATCCTTCCGCGTGTCGCTTACGATTGACCAAATCAAGGACCGATTGGTGAGCGAAAACAAGGGCGCAAAGGACAAGCACCTGGAGAAGATTCAATATGTGCCCAAAAAGGCGCACGTGATCAAACATCAGATTTACAAAATGCTCACTGTTTCGTTGACTGAGATTGCGGAAATCGAGCAAATCACGCGAAGACTGCTTCGAACCGAGTTGCGGGCTCAAAACGGGGCTACGTTTCGACAGGAGGCAATCGAAGAACTGCAACAAGAACTTGGCCGGCCTCCAACTGACGACGAGATCAACGACCGAGTTAATTTTAAACTGGACCAGGCTGTCGCCATCGCTTTCCCCAGCAGACTCAAGAAGGAACTGGACAAGAGAATGAAATTCGACCTCGAACCGTTCGAGTTCGCGGACCTTCAGAAAATGAAATTTCTGACCCTTGGCCTGGGCAAACTCGACATCAGAACAATGCATCGAGACGGAAGAGTGACCGTGTATTACCGAGACCACGAGCAGCCTTTCGAGCCGAACGTCGATCAGACTGACAATCTATTAAACCTGCCGAAATACGTATCGGCATCGTGATTTATTTCTATCACAGCCGATAATTAGCGTCCTGTTGGCGCATCCTCTGGTACTGCTGCCAATCCGCATCTCCCGGACAGCGAAGACCGCTGTGCGCGCAAGAGCAAGCATAAGAGCGCCCAGGCGTTTGACACAAACGCCCATACAACGATGAGTGTTTGCAATGAGCGAGGAATTGAAAGTATCGACTCGCCACGCGTTGCGCGTTTTGCGACCGGGGCCGTTTCGCCGTTACATCATCGGCAGCTCGATCTCCGATACGGGAACGTGGATGCAGGTCATGGCCCAAGGATACGTGATGAGCACGCTCACGAACAAAGCGATCATGCTCGGAATGGCCAACCTCGCTGCCGGTCTGCCGATGCTCCTTTTAACAATGGCTGGCGGCTCGGCGGCTGATCGTTTCGATAAACGAAAAATTCTTCTGGCGACACAGTACGTGCAGATCGCGCTCGCAATTTCCATGGGTCTTTTGATCATGAGCGGCAATATCGAGAAGTCGCACGCAGAGCGATCAATCGCCGTCATCCTGGCGTTCGCGGTCGTGCTCGGCATTTCGAATTCATTTGAAATGCCGACGCTCAACGCCTTCGTGCCGGAACTCGTGACACGCGATGAAATTCAAAGCGCCATTGCTGTCGACCGTGCTGTGTTTCACGGCTCACGCGTAGTCGGTCCCTCGCTCGCCGGAATTTTCATCGGCGCGTGGGGCGCAGCTTCAGCCTTTTTTTGCAACGCATTTTCGTTCGGGGCACTGATTATCGCTTTATTCATGATCCCGCCGCGCTCGCGCGGCACGGCCGAGGAAGAACAGAAGCGCGCCAGTGGAATCAAGGAAGGTTTTCGCTACGTCGCGAAAGACAAACCAAGTCTTGCAATGATCGGGCTCATCGCAGCAACCACGGTTTTCATTTTCCCGATCATTACGGTGATGATGCCATTGTATGTGCGACTGGTGCTCCACCTTGGCGCGAATCAACTGGGCTTTTTAATGGGCGCGTCGGCAGTCGGCTCAGTGATCGGGGCAATTTTCCTGATCAGCATTCCGCACCGGAAACGTGTGCCAGTTATGATGCTGAACGTCTGCGTCGTCGCATGCGCGATTTTCAGTTTATCGCGCGCGCCAAGCTTTTACGTCGCGACGGGGTTACTCATTCTGAATTCGCTCGGGTTGGCCATGAACTTCGGCTTGGCGAACACGATTGTACAGGAACGGGCGCCCGATTATCTGCGCGGCCGCGTCTCGGCCGTGTTCATGCTGAGTTTCGTTGGCCTGATGCCGGTCGCGGGGTTGGGCGTTACCGGGCTGTCTGATCTAATCGGTATGCCCACGGCGCTGAAGATTGCGGCAGTGTGCTACGCCGTGATTGCGCTGATCGTACTTGCTCGCGTACGGCGAGAATGCTCGCGACCCGCGGCGCCTGAAAAGCCTGCTGCCGAGCCGGCACCGCCAATGGCTGCTGCTATTTAGTGTGATTTCGTTTTCCACGTGTTGGAACTCCGAACGCCATGCCACCGGCGATGCAATGCTGGGTGAAATCAAAGGCAAACTTGGTTTTGACTTGATTGAACTAGACCACTCTGTCCGCATGTCGCTAATGCCAGGAATTCAAAAGATGTTTGATACCGGAGAAATCCGCTTCAGCAGTCTGCATAATTTTTGTCCGTCACCTGCCGGATCCCCAATGACTTCGATCGACTGTTCTAAATTTTCCGCCGCGTCAGCCGAGGAACGCGAAGGCGCTGTCACGCAAACACTTCAGTCGATTGATCTCGCCGGGCAATTAAGCGCCTCGTTCATCGTATTACATCTGGGACAGGTGAACATGAACCCAATTACCGAGCGGTTGATTGCGATGGCGAAAGCCGGTGGATACTTGTCTCGCGAATACGTGAGAATGAAAATCAGCGCCGTAAAAGAACGGGAGAAAATTGCGCCTGAATGCCTGCAGCGGGTGAAGAATTGCCTGCGCCGCATCGTTGAGTATGCCGCTGCGAAAAATATTAGGATTGGTTTGGAAGCCCGGCGCGATTATGAACAAATTCCAACTGAGCGCGAGTTGGCGAACCTACTTGACGAGATGAACTCGCCGATCCTGGGTTACTGGCATGATTTCGGTCACTCGCAGATCAAAGAGAACCTGGGGTTCCTCGATCACGCCGAGTGGCTGCGCGCAGTCGGTCCACGTGCGTTTGGCTGCCATGTGCACGACTGCATCTGGCCTGCGCGAGATCATCAACCGCCTTTTACCGGAGGGGTCGACTTTGAGAAACTTGTTCCGCTCCTTTCCACAAACTGCTTATTTGTTTGGGAGATGAACCCGAATAGGGCAGCCGATACAATTCGCCAGTCAGTTCAAATGTGGAAGGAACGCTTCGGCGAATGAAAAAAATCCTAATCACCCTTTTTCAGGGCGGTCAGGTCGCTTTGCGTCACCAAAATCTGCGGTGCCTTTTTACTTTGAGGGTTTTTCACGATCCCAACCGGCGCGCCCAGATGGTTGAGGCCATCCGAAACGCTCAGTACCACTGGGTCATGATGGGAATCCTGGCATACATGGTCGTGGAAATCGCCGCCGCTTTTCGCTGGCACGTTTTGCTGACGGTCCAAAAAATCCATCTGAGTCTTCCGCGCCTCGTGGGTTTGTTCTTCATCGGAATGTTTTACAACCAGTTTCTCCCGGGAGGCACAGGCGGCGATATCATGAAAAGCTATTACCTGCTGAAGGAAACGCCGGACAAAAAAGCGGGCGCATTACTCGCCGTCGTGTTTGATCGTTTCATCGGTCTTGTTGCCTTGGTCGCCATTACTGTCACGCTCATCGGCTTGCGTTACGATTTTCTCGCGCAGACCACCGAAACACGAAATTTGCTTTGGCTGCTGCTCTTTCTCCTCGGTACATCGGTCCTGACATTGATATCCACTTTTGTAATCAGCGGATTTAACCTGTTCCATTCATTGCCGGAGAAGTTCCCGGGCCGCGACAAACTGATCGAAATTTCCGCCGCCTATCATCTTTACGCGCATCATTGGCGCGCGACGCTCGTCGCGTTTGGTGCGTCTCTGGTGGCGCACATGTTCACGTTCGCCACTTTTCTCTGTGCGGCTTACGCCCTGGGCGCACGCGTGCCAGTAGTCAACTTCTTCGCCGTGATGCCGGTGGAACGCACTATCTCCGCGTTACCCATCAGTTTCGCGGGAATCGGCCTTCGGGAAAAGGTTTTACAGATCATGCTCAGCGGCCTCTGTGGAGTGCCCGAAGCAAAGGCCATTCTCATTGGCTCTCTTAGCTTCCTCATTATTCTTGTTTGCTCCCTGCCAGGCGCAATCGTTTATCTGTTTTACAAGCCGAGTGGAGCGGTCGCGCGTGTGAAAATGCGTGAGATGGAACACGAAGTCATCGCGCTGGAACATGAGATAGGCGAAGCGGAATGAGGGCCGGTGGTTCGTAAATCGTAATTCGTGATTCGGTTTAACGATGTAACGAGTCAACGATTTACATCTCAACCTTTCTCATGAAACACAAGCGCCCACTTGTCGTCGCCACCTTCGCCATGACTGTCGATGGCAAGGTTACCACAAAGAATTTGTCGCCAGTCGATTTCACTTCGCGCGAAGACAAATTGCATTTGTTCCGGCAGCGCGCTTTGGCCGATGCGGTGCTAATTGGCCACACCAGCTTGAAACGCGACAATGTCCGGCTCGGGCTGCCAACTGAAATGCAGGAGAGCCGAGTGAAACGCGGTCGAAGCCGCTGCCCATTACGCGTAATCGTTTCCAACGAAGGCAGGATCGACCATCGTCTGAACATTTTTCAGTCAGACGTTTCCCCGATCATCATCTTTTCGACGAAACGAATGCCTCAAAAATATCAGCGGGCTTTGGAGAAGAAGACGACACTCCATTTGAGCGACACAAAAAATATTGATCTCGCCGGCATGCTGCAAACATTGCGCAATAAATACAAGGTTCGGACGGTTGCATGCGAAGGTGGGCCGACGCTTTTTCGAGCCCTATTGGAACAAGGTCTGATCGATCGGCTCAATCTAACCATTGCGCCTTACATGTTCGGCGGAGCAAAGGCCCCGACGCTGACCGGAGTGAGCAAGGATTTTCTGCCCGCCAGCGTGCATTGTTCGTTGAGCGACATGCGCACCGTTGGTGAGGAGTGTTTTCTTACTTATCGAATCAAGCATCAGCGCCGGCGCCGGAATTAGGCGTCTCTTTGCGACGCGGTCGCCGCACAAGTTCACCTCGACAGTTTGGGCAACCGAAATTCATTTGCCCGGCGCAACTTGCGCAATAGGTGCATTCGTAACTGCAAATGTATGCGGCTCCGCCCGGTGCAAGCGTGGCTCCGCATTTTTCGCATTCACTTTTTAGCTCCAACCCCATTTTATCCTCTATTCTCCAAGAACGCCTCCATCGTTCAACGACGAAAGCGTAGTCTGAATTGCTCAGTTTTTACCGTGTGATGACCAACGGCTTTGTGTACGCTCGCGGTGCTTCTCGGAGGAACTAGTATGCTCAACTCAATAAAATGCTTCATTGCGATTGCCATTGTAGTGGCGGCGCAAACAACCAAATCCGGTGCTGCCGAGGAGGCGTGGGATCGAACCGTGCTGCCGCGTCCACCTCAGCCGTTTCAGGGTGTGACGAAGCGTACGCTTGAAGGATCCGTGGCGGCCTTTACTCAGCCAGTGAAGGCGCCACCCAATGCGCCAAACATCCTGCTTGTCCTGATTGACGATGCGGGGTTCGGTAATCCATCGACGTTCGGTGGGCCGGTCGCCACGTCTACCCTCGATAAACTGGCGGCCGAAGGACTTCGTTACAATCGATTCCACGTCACCGCCCTCTGCTCGCCGACACGAGCAGCGTTATTGTCGGGGCGAAATCATCACGCGGTCGGTTTTGGTTCTATTTGCGAGTTGATCGGCGGCTGGCCCGGCTATAGCACGAACTGGCCAACGAGCGCCGCTTCCATCGCGCAGGTTCTTCAGGGCAACGGCTATAACACAGCTGCGATCGGCAAGTGGCATCTTACACCTGACGCGCAACAGGGGCCTGCAGGCGCTTTTGATCGCTGGCCGAACGCGCTTGGCTTCGATTATTTCTGGGGATTTCTCGGCGGAGAAAGCGGTCAGTTTGATCCGGTTCTTACAGAGAATAACAGCATCATCGGCGTGCCGAAAGAGAAGGACTTCTATCTAAACGACGCAATGGTAGAACACTCCGTTACCTGGATTCGCGATCAAAAAGCGCAGGCGCCGGACAAGCCTTTCTTTCTCTACTTCTCGACTGGAGCAACTCATGCGCCGCACCAAGTGCCGAAGGAATGGAGCGACAAATACAAAGGCAAGTTTGAGCAGGGCTGGGACAAGTTGCGTGAGGAGACGTTTGCGCGGCAGAAGCAGCTCCGCGTAATTCCAGACAACGCCAAGCTTACTCCGCGTGATCCAGCGTTCCCCGCCTGGGACAGCGTACCACCGGAAGTAAAGAAATTATATTCGCATCAGATGGAAGTTTATGCGGGGTACCAAGAGAACGCCGATCACGCCGTTGGGCAGGTCGTGAAAGCCATTGAGGATATGGGCCTCGCTGACAACACACTGATTATTTACATCTTCGGCGATAACGGCGCGAGCATGGAAGGCACGGAGAGCGGGACCTTTAACGAAATGACTACTTTGAATGGCGTTCCACTCACGACCGACCAGCAGTTAAAAGCAATAAAAGCCTATGGCGGCCTGGACAAATGGGGCGGACCCGACATGGCTCCGCATTACGCAGCTGCATGGGCGTGGGCTGGTAACACGCCATTCAAGTGGGGCAAGCAGGTGGCCTCACATCTCGGCGGTATTCGTAACCCAATGGTCATTAGCTGGCCCAAACGCATCAAGGACAAAGGCGGTCTGCGAAGTCAGTTTACTCATTGCACCGACATCGCCCCGACAATCATGGAAGCTGTTGGCCTGCCAGAGCCGAAGGAAGTGAACGGCGTCGCGCAGATGCCCATGCACGGCGTAAGTTTTCTCTCCACATTCGATGACGCCAATACACCCTCGCGACATACCCAACAGTATTTCGAGATTTTGGGAAACCGCGCAATGTACAAGGACGGCTGGCTGGCATGCTGGCGGCTGGATCGAATTCCGTGGAAGATTGATCCCGAAACCCTCGCGCGATTCGCACCAGGCAAGTGGGACCCCAATAACGACAAATGTGAGTTGTATAATCTCGACGAGGATTTCTCGCAGGCTAATGATGTCGCCGACAAGTATCCGGATAAAGTGCGCGACCTAACGGCGCTGTTCTGGGCGGAGGCCGAGAAATATCAGGTGCTGCCACTACTCGGAGAGATGGCGACTGTGTGGGGCTTTCCAAAAGGTTTACCGGACCAGACGAAGTTCACCTATTACAACGGCACGGAAAATATCTCTTCCGGGATGATTCCTCCGATTTACAATCGTTCTTACAGCATCAGCGCGGATCTCGACAATCCGGGTCGATCAGGCTTGGGACTGCGTCCCGGTATCGCCGGCGTGATTGTTGCCGAGGGCAGCTTTCTTGGCGGCTTCTCGCTTTATGTCGAAAACGGCTACCTTAAGCACACCTATAGCATGCTCGGTCTCAAATTGGATACCATCAGTTCACGTGATGCAGGTGCCCAAGGGCAAAGTGAATGTGCGTTATGAGTTTACCGCCGATAAACCCGGGGAGTTCGCCACCGGCGGCACGAGCCGTCTTTTCATCAATGGCAAACAACAAGCAGAAGGGAAACTCGAGCACACTGTGCCGTTCCGGTTCGCCTCCTATGCTGGAATGGATATTGGGACCGACAACGGACTGCCAGTCGTTCCAAAATTCGAATACGCTAAAGTGCTACCGAAGTATTTCAGAGGCACAATTGAAAAGGTGGAGTTCGACCTTGGTCCCGCCAAGACCAGCGCCGCGGATCTACAGCGCGCGTATCTAGAGCGCTTTGCCAGGGCTGTGCGAAATTGAGAAACAAGAACAGGGTAAGGTCCTAGTCGATCCGCGTGGATTTAACACGGCTCACTTTTCCAGATGGCTTAAGACGTTTGTTAAGGGTTCGCTGGGAATTTGTATCAGGCCTCCAAAAGGCTGATCCAGCTCAAGAATCAGAAAAATTGCGCATGCAACTGAGAAGGCAGAGGCGATCAGGGCTAGCGTGGTCGTAGCGTTGGGCGGCGCGAGCAGGCTGAAGCCAAAGAAGATGACCACGAGCCACGAGACAAGGATGATCAGCATCGGCTTCGAAATTGACGGAATCGACTGAGCTACCAGCAGCGACCGAAGCTGACCGAGATCCACCATAAGGGTCGCCAACTGTGCCTTAAGTGTGCGTTGTGCGTCATCGTGCGGGGAGAGTCGCTGGACAGTGATATAAAGCGCGTCACCCGCCTGTTGGTTCGGGGCCAACTGAGCAGGCTCGCTTCGGTCGCCCGGCCAAATACGCTGAACAGCGTCGATGATAGCGGCGCGAAGCTCGGTGCGAGCCTCGGCAGCTTCGGGTCCATAGAGGGCCAACACGCGGTCGAGGAACGCGACCTTTGCGGCCATCTGGATCACTTCACTTCGCGCAGTGTCGTAGGTGCCCTTGGCCGAGCTGACAAGCAACCCCAAAACCAGGGCGGTCATGGTAGCAACAAGGCCCATGGCAAGTTTCACAGAGTCCCTGGAGTCAGCGCTCAGATGAGCCTCAGGAAGGTAACGATGCACACGCCTCCCGAATAATGCGGCCCCGACAAGAACCACAAACAAAATGACGGAGACAAGAATCATCGTGACCTGTTCGCTGGAGATGGGGTTAGTAACCTGTTTTAGCGACGGCTTTCTTTGTAGTAACGGCTTTCAGTTTCGTCATACCTATTTTGGCGTCTTCTTTGGGTCCTTGGTTCTACAAAGAAACTTGGGCCGATTCAAGACAATAGTTGTCTTCTCGCCCCTGAACTCGCTCCCGCGCTGATTGGACTTGACGTGCTTGCCGGCCTTGCGCACGATACCGCCAAACAAATAAGGAGAAATATATGAAACATTACATCCGGATAGTCGCAACGGCTTTATGCTTTGGCGTGTTTGTACTGCCTGCAGCGTCGTCATCTGCTCAAAACAAGGCTGCAAAGGTTCAAGCGATAGCGCAACAGCTTGATCTCACGCCTCAACAGAAGATCAAGATTCTGCCGATCCTTACCGATGAAGCACCCAAGGTGGAAGCGATCAAAAATGATAATTCGCTTTCAAAGGTTCAGAAAATACAACAGCTCAGAGCCATCCATCAGCAGACTGACCCGCAGATGAAGTCTATTCTGTCGGAAGAACAGTACAAAAAGCTACAGGCAATTCGCCAGCAGGCGATCAAAGACGCTGTTCAGACATATGGCCACTGATTAGCTCTTTGAGTTCTTGGGTTTCACAGCACGGTTTAGCTGATAGCATTTGAGGTTGCGATCAGCTAGTTAGCACAGCTTTAAGTTAATCGGTCGTTCTGGAGGGCTTGTCTTTTTGCGCGACAAGAATCTGGAAGCCGGTGTGACTTTGCGTGGTAGGATCTACCGGCTTGTCGGTGAAGATGATTGTCGCACCTGGCGCGATGACCCCTCTCGCCTTCCCTAGGAATTCACTCGGAACCCCACTCTTCTGCGCCGCCGAAAACAGGCTCTGGTTTGAGCCTTCCTTCCCTGCTGACGTCACTTCCACCCAGCGCAGATGTCCTTCCGCATCCAGTCCATTCAGCGCGGTGAAAACGCGATCGTTCAGTGGCAAAACGAGTTGGGGATTCGCAACGCCCGCTCGGCCGATTTCGACACCATTGCGATAGATATAAGCTGTCTTGTCCGCGCTGCTGACGATCATGGACACTGGACCGCTGGGAGATTTATCAGGATCCCATTCAAACTTGCCAGCAGCAATCGGCTCGCTCTCCTCGCCGCTTTGCGTGAAGAACAGACCCGGATGGACCGTTTCGGCGGGTGCGGAATGCTGGTCAGCGATGATCACTGTCGCGCCTTTCATAGTGACGCCGAAGAGCAATTTGGAAAATTCCAACGGGAGTCGCACGCAGCCGTGCGAGTCTGGATACCCCGGCAGATCGCCTGCGTGCAGCGCAATCCCGCCCCAGGTTACGCGCTCCATGTAAGGCATCTCGGCTCCTTTATAGATGGTCGACGTATGATGCACCTCCTTTTCCAGGATTGTGAAAACACCCGTCGGAGTTGGATGACCCGGCCGGCCCGTGCTAACACTCGACCGCGCGATGCGGATACCATTACGATACACATATGCCACCTGCTCAGTAACACTGGCTACGATCAGTAAAGGTCCTTCCGGGGCGCGCTCCGGTTCCCAAACGTATTGCCCCGGCTTCAGCGTCACCGTTTCCGGAGACACGCGTACGCCCTCAGTGAAAGTTTCCCCAAAAATGAGTGGCCGCTCAAGACCGAGCAGGCCAGCGGCAAAGGCGATAAATAACAAAAACTTCATCGTAGTTAATCCTATAGGTAGTTGGTTTTCGACGATGATTTCGATCGGGTTTGCCCGAGTCAATCTCTTTTTGATGCAATATGCACGCGAGAGTTCGCGTGCCTAAGCCGGCCCGGACTCTGGAAGAATGGCAGACGAGCGAGCTTCACCAAATACCGAGGAAAAGGCGGTAGCGCACCAAGATCATATAGGCAGGCCATTCGGCATGTTGAGAGAGAACTCGCTCTTCAGCGTGGATGCGGTAGAACAGAGACATCCAACCAACCAATACCAGGAGTAGCGTGACGAGATTCCATTCCTGTAGGTTGTAACCAATGTCTGCAACTATGTACGAAAGATACATCGGGTGGCGGACGAATCTATAGGGCCCGCTCGTCACCAAACCTCTCAAAGCCGGGCGTACCCCGAAGCGTCTTCCCATAGTGAGAAGGCTAACAAGACTAAGAGCAGCCGCGAGCGTTACCAAAACCAGGCCGGCCGCGGGCGACACCACATGGCCAGGCGACCACCGTAGGTAGATGACCTGGGCATAGGGATAAGCATAAGCGACCACGACCGCCATGCTGGAAGCTATGGAGTAATCCCGCAGCTTCGGTTGAGGCCGTGTTAGGGCGATCCCAAGAACGATGAAATGTTGAAGGACGTAGATCCAGTCTGTGATCGTGAAGGTGGGCGTCAGTACAAAGAGGATTACCAGTTCTATTGCGGTGACACAGAAAAGAAGGAGATCGGCAAACCGTCGCCTAAACATTTCAGAGACGTGCGGGGCCACTTGAGTTGTTGAGCAGCTTTATGAATTCCGGTGAAGGCCAAGCCAACGCACCTGCGTCATCATATCGAGCTGTTTGACAATAAATGCGTCGTCCGGAAAAGGGCGCAGCCAGCCACCGCGATTAACCGAAACTCTGACGACCGTTAGGACCCAACATCAATTGCAAAAAGAGAGACTTAGTACAGCGCCGCTAAGTCTACAGCTCACTTGTTAGGCCGCGGTCGTTCTTGCGATTCGGCCCCTACTCTTGTGAGTCGTCCTCCACATCATCCTCAGTTACCTTCCAAGTCTTATCGGGGTTATACCGGTCCATGCTTTGGAACGTCTTCAATGTATCGGGCCCGAGATCCTTCTCGTAAACGACTCCATCGGGACCAACGATAAAAGTCTGCACTCCGGTCACTCGATACTCGGCCGGCGCAGCTGCGAGGGCGAATCCGCCAATCATGGCCCCGCCAACCACGAAGTCCATCTCTCCCATGGGCGCCGCAGGTCCTTGCCCCTTCAAGACCTTGAAGTAGTAACCGTGATAAGGTGTGCCTCGTTCCGCCTTGTAGCCTTCCTGCAACGCTTTGGCGACTTCTTCTCCCACTGGACCTTCCCACGTGCCATCTTGATTCTGCCACGCCAGACCGTCGTGTTTCCCAGGCGTGCTGAGAACATGCTGTGCGTACTGGTTTACCTTCGAATCGTCGTGCTTTTCCTGGGCATACTCGTGTTGCGCTTCAACAAAGCCACGGCAGATCTCAATAGCATTCAGTTCGTTCGCGCCGATTCGCCGATTTAATATTTCCTCACGGCCTACCTTCGTATCAAAGAACCACTTCCCTTTTTGTTTCACGATCGGAATGGGAAGCGGAAAATCATCGTTACCAACCAGGAGAATTGCGTGGTTCGGATCTTGCTTGTCTAACTCGATCGAGGTCTTTTCTTTTGCCTTGTTCGCAAACTCGGTCGCCCGATTTTTGTCCTGCACCGGTTCATCCGAACTGATAATATCGTCGCCGGCCGGCCCCAGAATCTCTTTCGCCGCAGCGACATCGAAATTCGCTGCTACTTGAATAAGAGCATCGGCCGCCTGTTTCGGCGTATCGAATTCCTTTTGCCCTGGTTGGGGCGTTCCTTGGGCTTCTTGCTTCGCGGCCGCCTCTTTCTTCTCCGGCGCTGCGAACGAGGCTGACCCGAGGAAGCCTGTTATGAGGATCGATGCGGCGAGCACGATCATTTGCGATGATGTCATGGTGTTACGCTTTGTCTTCATAGTTTTTCTCCGTCGATCACTCGTTTATCTCCGACCTCCTCCTCCGCCTCCGCCACGGCCGCCACCGCCATGGCCGCCACCGCCACCGCCACGTCCGCCTCCGCCGCCTCCGCCACGGCTATACCCGCCTCCGCCACGGCTGTAACCGCCACCTCCCATGCTATGACCGCCTCTACTGCTGCTGGCTCGCGCGTGGTTTCCACTTCCGCCGCTAAATCCTCCGCCCCGAGAACCGGAACTAGGCCGCGATGATGCGCTGCGATTACCGACTTGATTCTTAGCGGTACCGCCGCCCGGACGAGCTCCAGTTCCGCCTCCACCTGGACGTGTCCAGCTCCCCCACCACCCGGACGAGTTCCAGCTCCGCCTCCACCTGGCCTATTACCAGCTCCGGCCCCACCGCCGGGCCTATTACCAGCTCCAGCGCCACCACCGGGGCGGTTTCCAGCTCCGGCACCACCGGCGCCACCCGGACGACCAGCTCCGCCAGCGCCTCCTGGGCCACCTGGACGACCAGCTCCGCCAGCGCCTCCCGGGCCACCTGGACGACCAGCTCCGCCAGCGCCTCCTGGGCCACCTGGGCGGCCAGCCCCGCCAGCGCCTCCTAGGCCACCGGCTCCCCCGACGCCGCCTGGTCGATTACCCGCGCCCCCTGCTCCACGAGCACCTTGACCTCCGAATTTATTCGCCGTTTGCCTGTTGCCGTAGGGAGCATTTCCGCGGTGTTGCGGATTGTGCTGCCAATTACCTTGTCCCTGGCGGCTGACATTGCGATTGAAATTGTTGTTCTTATTGTAATTATAATTGTTGTTGATCTTAACGTTGCCACCGTTCCAATCACAATTGCCCCAGTTACCGCCCCAAGCGCCCCAAGCGGCAGCACCTAGCGCAATTCCCGCGCCCCACGCCAAAGCTGTTCCCGGCACGTAGCCCGGATAGGTATAGGGATAGTAAGGATAGGCGGGAGGTGCGGCCCCGTACACCACGGTTGGGTCATAAGAAGGCACATAGACAACGTCGGGGTTCGCTTGCTGAATTTCGATTACCTGCTGGCCGCTGGGGACTGTCTCGGTCTTCACTACCGATTGGGCGCTGGTTTTTAGATTTCCTGTGCCCTGAGCTTTCGCACGCATGCGCTGCACTGCGCCCATCACGTCAGATTCCTGCGCCAGGAATGCGTTTCCCAAATCTGTCGTCCATTGAATATTGTCTGCCATGCGCGTAACGACGTCCGGATAAGCTACGAGTCCCTGGACGCTTGGGTCCCACGGCTGCTTTGACACAGCATCTGCTAGCGCTTTGTCTTTCAAGTTTGGGTTCTTGGCCATCCACTGTTGAAGCTGGATGACTTCGAGTGGATAAGTCGAAGCAGCGAGCGTTTGAGCCAGCAGCGGGTCGGGATATAGCGCAATCGGCGCAACCAGGGAATCCAATTGCTCATTAGGCAACTTGGGAGCCTGTTCCGTGTCTGAGGTCGTCGTGGTAGTCATCTCCTGCGACTGGGCTTGTTGTGCCAGCGAAATCGAACAGGTCGATTGCCATAGCCCAATGAATAAAATAGCGGTCGCGCCGCGAAACAATTCCCTACCGAATTTGTATTGAAGAGTTAGTGGCTTCATAGGTTTTACTGGCTTTCTACTTTCTATATACCGTTTACTTCATCCCAAGCGGTGGACAAATATATTTTTTGAGTCGACAACAGTGAAATCAGACCTTGAGGCTGCAGGCATTGCCCCGAAGAGCAAGACAAATCCAGCATTCGCCGGTCCAAGGCCCAAAGATCGCGTTGGCAGCTGGAGTTTTTGCTTTGTATCATGCTTGATCAAGGGTCCCCTTTTATTAAGAAACCTAATTTCGCGTTGTTTGTTGCGTGACATTCTCCGGCAATCGAACGCATCGAAAACCGAGGTGATTTGTGCCGGTGTTGACCTCACCCTTGCCACGCGTGCCAACGATGTAGCGTGAGCAGGTACTGATCGTTGCAAAGGAACGAGCCGCCACGATGCACGCGCTTTTTCTCATTAGGCTCGGATGGATCGAAAGGTGAATCCGGTCCTTGCGGATTGTGCGCGACGCCACCTTTATCCGCCAGGATCGTATAATAATCAGGGCGATACCAATCGCTGCACCATTCCCAAACATTCCCCGCCATGTCGTAAACACCGTAACCGTTTGGCGGAAACGATTTCACTGGTGCGATTCCAGCATAGCCATCCTCGCCCGCATCTTTGACCGGAAATTTTCCCTGCCATGTATTCGCCATCCATTTTCCGCCAGGGCGAAACTCATCGCCCCATACATAGACTTTTCCCGACAAACCACCGCGGGCCGCAAACTCAAACTCGGCTTCGGTCGGGAGACGTTTGCCCGCCCATTTCGCGTAAGCTTCCGCATCCGGATAAGCGATGTGTACGACGGGATAGTTTCCCTTGCCCTTCAGGTCGGTGTCCGGTCCTCCTGGATGGCGCCAGTTAGCGCCTTTCACATAGCTCCACCACTGGTAATGATTGTTCAGCGGAACTTCCTGCTCGGTGGGCGCGAAAACGACCGAGCCGGCAACGAGATTTTCTGCCGGCGCGGTGGGAAATTCCTCCTGTGTTGGAGTGCGCTCCGCGATCGTCATATAACCGGTTGCCTTAACGAATTTCTCGAACTGTTCATTGGTTACCGGCGTTGTATCCATCCAGAAACCATCCACTCGAACCCGGTGAATCGGGCCCGAGTCGTTCGACGCCATTGGCATTTCGGCGCTGCCCTTTCCGCTCACGCTGGCGCCCATGGAAAATTCACCGCCGGGAATCCAAACCATGCCTTCGGGCGCGTGGCCAGGCGCGGTGATTTGTTGGGAATCGTCGGGGCAAACGCTGACGACGCGGGGGTCTCCGCATGACTGATGGCGACATGAAGAGCGAGGAAAGCTACGAGGAGTTTGCCGGTGACCTTTTTGTCCAGAACACAATTCAGCGCTTTGAGAACGAGCTCTTTCCCAATGAATGAAAACAACGTCATATGCAGAAAACCTAGATATCGCAATTAGTCCTCAGTGATTTCTAGGTTTCACGTTTTTCTTTCGTGTTGGTTTCAAATTGGACACGGGGCTACATAGCATAAGCGGAGATTGTTGCTTTGAATTTCGGCATTCGGCCTACGGGGAGATCGCTCGAGTGAACGTTGAGACGCCCCGGTCGTTCTTCATCGAAAGCTCGTCCTGGTTGAAGGCCAGAATGGTGCTCGAAGTCACGCTATTCTTCACACGCTCATCTTCCGCACTGGTAATCTTTAACGTGATGGTCTTGCCATTGATGGCCCATGTGCCGCGGATCGTGCCGGTGACGCCCTGGGAGAGTGTGTTGCTGATGAACCCTTGGGGACGCAACTGGGCGATGAAGCTGCCGTCGCCGTTGAAGGTAATCGACTCTTTCATGTTACCCACGGTTCCCAGCCAGTTGCCCACGATTTTTACGCCGTAATCTGCTTCCGCGACCGGTTTGGCAGGCGTGCAGGACGAAACGAAGCCCAACGCCAGCAGCAGGCCGAGCCGCAAAGAGTGGAAGTAATGTTTCATGGGAATCTTTTCTTATCGGGTCTTGTTGCTTTTCATCTCTGTTCTTTCATTTGCACACGTTGGAAATCGGTTCACTTGGTCCCAAACGGGAAAATCTGTTTCCAGTCGTTCTTCATGCTGGAACGTTCGACAACTGCGAACTCGTTTGATGAGAGCGACATTGCGGTCAGAAACTGTCTGAATCTACCGGCTGACGCCCGTCTTGATATTGGACTTTAGGCCTACGTCACCGCGACATCCATTCGATAGCTCGGTCTCGTGCTGAACCAAAATGCAAGTCATTGCGCGGTCTCTGGTTTAGACAGAAAAGGTAGCCCAACACGGATCAGCTTTGAGAAATCGGGAGAGTCGTTGGCTGCGCGGGCGCGGGTGTCGATCAGGCTTCGGGTTTTGAGCTCGGCAAAGGGAAGTCCGCTCGTGACGATGACATGGCGTTCATACAGCATTTCGTCGCCTTTGCCGTTGAGCAGGATGCGCCAATCCCATGGCACGCGCTCGTTGGCCGGGTGCTGCGTACGGATGCTCGTAGGACAGTTGGTGGTGATGGCGTTATACCAGCGCGGCTTGTTCCGCAGAGCGTTTAGCGAATGGATGTATTCAAGAAAACGTTCGCGCGCCTGCGCTGGCGAAACCGTCGTGCGGTAAAGATAGATATCCTCATTGCGGTAGTTTGTGCGCAGGCGGATCACGTCGCGCTCATCGGCCACGATGTAAATGAGTTCGAAGCGCCGATAGAGGCCGCCAATAGTCGAGTAGGTTTGGCCAAGCTTCTTGCGTATCTCTATGGAGAAGCACAGCGGCGGCGCGTCAGCGAATTGAAAGCTGGCGATGGGATGCGCGATCCATGGCGAGCCCCAGTAATCGATCGCGAGATCGATGCCAGTGATCTGCGAGAGTCGCACGGTGCGCGTCTCCCAACGCGGGGTGTAGTCGGTATCGGTCCGGTAGTCGCAGTTGCGTACGTTATGCAACGTCACCTCGTCGCCTTGAATGTCGGCCCAGGCTGTCTGAGCGACGTCCGATTCCCAGTCGCTATCGTTGGTTGGAGAAAGCGTCAGCCACCAGATCAGCACGCCGGCAAAGAGCACGACGAAGATGACCAGCTTTCGCCAGAATGGCCTAACGAATAGCAGCACGACCACAAACGCGATCGCGAGCAGTACCGCTGCCAACCGGTTGCCCGCTCCGAATGGAGCGTCAAACCATACGGCGCCAAATGCCCAGGCGATAGCGATGATGGCTAAGGGGATAGCCAAAATCAACTTGATCGCTGCCATCAATCCGCCGTCGCTAGTATGCCAGTGCTTCGTCCACTGCTGGATTTGAGATATAAACGCAAGATCCGGTCAAGCTCAGCAATGGTTTGTGGCAGTTCGCATGCCCCGTGCGGGCCGGGAACGATCACTTCGGATTGCGCGCCATCGAGATGAGAACTCCAGTAAGGAACCACGCCATCGGTACTGTTTGGTGAATCGCCTTTGCCGCGATCACCGATGATCGAGTTATAAGGAACGGTGATCGGCGCGCTGTTGACTACCGGCAACGCTGGATTTGACGGTTTCAGGCCAGTGATACTGTTCGGGAGACGTTTGGAAGTTCCGGTCAGTCGCACAAGTTCTGCGCTGGTGAGCGCGGTTTTCATGGCCGAGGCAATGTTAAGTGGAAGAGCGATCAAGCTAGTGCCAAATCTACCCAATCCGCTGCTGGCCATCTCGCTCCCGCGGTGCGGCGTGCAAATGAACACGACGCGCTTAATCCGGGGATTGGCCTGAAATGTTGTGGCGCGAACAATCAAGCTATCGCTGGAATTTTCCCTAAAAATGCTTTTCGCGGTTTCCCCCAGAGCTTTCTCCCACATCGCCCTTGTGACCGTAACCACCTGCATGCGAGTAAGCATCCCGCCCATACTGTGGCCGACTACGACGTACGGGCGATGATTCGGATAAAGTTTGTCGACCCTGGCCAGTTCCTCGCGTAATCGAAGTGCGGAATAGAGGATAGGATTGCCGGTCGGATAACCAAAGACCCAGAATTGATAATGTTTGCGGATCTCAGGGTCGGCTTGAAGTCCATTGATCGTTTGCACCCAATTGAACGGCGATGAGAAAAGACCGTGCACGAGAACAAGAGGGATCCGGTCGGGATCGTAAGGCTGCAGGAAATACAAACCAGTCTTATCCAGGTAACGACTTGATCGAAACCCTGCCATTAACCCGAGAAGTAGAATATTGCCCGGCGGCTGGTAGTAACTGATGGCGGCGGAATAATCGGCCGCCAGTGGGCGGATTTTTCCTTCAACAATTGCCGTTTGTTGCTTGGCAGGACGACGCAAGGCGAGAGTCGCGTCATTGCCTCTAAAGTCCAGCGTCGCTGTCACTGGAGCTGTGATGCCATGAAACGGCGCAAAATTTTCACGCGGAGTAACACTGCGCACTCCAACAAGCGCGCCACCGACGCCTTGTTGAATGTTCTCCTTCTTTATCAATTTCTCTTTTATCGTGCCGGGTAGCTCGAATGAGGTGAAGTAATCTGGTGCCCAAACGTCGGGAGCGGCAGATTGAAGACGCAAATGGTAGGTCTGATTGTTAGCATAGACGGTTAGCGAATTATTCCACAATCGACCTCCTTCTCCAGAGCGAAGCAGAATGGTAAGTTCACCGCAGGCCGCATTGTAAGTGTTGCGGGCTGGTAGTCTCTTGAGCGCCGGTGCCCAGCAGTGGAGCGGTCATGGCAGCGGCCTGTAAATAATCGGCGCCTCGTTTCTCAACAGGGACCTGCGAAGACCGCGCCTCGCGCATAATGCCGGCGGCAGGCGCGTATTGAAGACGGCCTGCTGTTTGCGGCGTAGTCGCGCACCCAGCAAAAAACGCGAGACACGTTATGGCCGCGATCACGCGAATCCGGATAGATGTTTTCGAATGTTTAGGATTCACGCGATTTACCTGGTGACTTGGTTCGTCGGTAATCATCGAAGCAAGTCAGAGCGAGAATTGTCGCAGCATTTCAGACGTCGGCAAATTCGATGCAGAAGCTTACCGAGGTCTCGCTGCGCCTTCCGTAAGACTTTTGGCGTTCAGAAATCTTGTGCCAGTACAGTCGCTAAGGTGTCGGCTCGATCCGATCGTAATGGAACCCTACAAGACTAAAGGTCCTATTGTCTTCCCAATCCCGACGCCTAAGATTCGGGTTTGATTGCGCCTGGAGAAGTTTTCATACGATGCCTCGGTAGCGCTCCTACAAAAGCTTCAATGAAGACCTTCGTTAGACTTGTTTTCGCGCTGCTGTTGGCTTCGTGCGAATCGTATGGCCCGTTCCACCCCAACACGGCGACAGAACCGCTCAACTCAATACGAAGACCCGAGCGACGGACGCTACAAATTCGCTTTCATTGAATTCGGCGACCAAGGCTCGGCTTTGGATACATCACAACGAGCGGCTGCGCTCAACGTGATTCGCCAGGCGCAGCGCCCTCTTCTTTTTGTCTACATCCACGGCTGGATGAACAATGCCAACTCCGGTGATGTTTGCCGATTTGAGCACTTCATTGATATGGTCTCGCGTCTTCCCGAGGTGACCCACGGAAAGATTAATGTGATCGGTGTTTATATCGCGTGGCGCGGCAAGGACCTTACTCTGCCGGGTCTGGATCTGCTGACGTTTTGGAACCGCAAGTTGACGGGCGGTGCGGTCGCGGCGCAAAACAGCTGCCTGGCTACTATTAACGAACTGGCACTGGCTGCGCGAGAGCCTAGGCAAGCAGGTCCACCATTGCGTACTAATGGGCCACTCGTTTGGCGGACTGGTCCTGAGCAATACTATTTCTCACTCCATCCTCGATGCCAGCAGCACCGGCGCGCGGAACGCGAGTCCGTGGGACATGGCGGTTGCATTCAATCCCGCGGATGATGCCATTGGCACTCGCCAGTTGATGTCCGAATTAGATTATCTTTATAAGTATGACCCGACCCGTGGCGCTTACGTAGGGAGGACGCCCGGGGCCGAAGAGGGTGCCGTGACGAACGAGAACCGTCCCCTTCTCATCGTTCTGCAATCGGAGAACGATCAGGCGACGGGGAAATTTTTTCCAATAGGCCAGAGTCTGGCCAACACCGTAAATCTTCATTACCACTGGGACAACGTTCCAGTGCCCGGCGGCAACGGACAAAAAGTATCGGAGGGAGAGTTCCAGACCCACACGCCCGGCAACGATAAGTATCTGGTAAATTTTAACGTTGTTCCCTTGGCGAGAAGCCACTGCGCCGTCGGATCTAAAGACGTATGAGAACCGGGCCTTCGAAGCCAATATTCGACAAAACGTGCGCGGCCGAACCTTTTTCACCAGCGAAAAGAATAATGGTCACGAAAAACAATTCTGTCGCGGTCCGGATTACAATCCAGATGAGACGCGTCCTCCCACAGGAAACGAAGACTGGCAACGTTGGGAGTTTGTCTACAGCGGCAATGCGCGTGTGCCCTGCTGGATAGTGCGCGTACCTAAGGAGATCATTTGGGGTCACGGAGGATTGTGGAGCGATAACTCGGTAGCGATGTTCGGCGCTCTTTACCGTATGCATTTTCCCTTGAATGCAGAAGGGGTCGCCTGCTCCTTCTCAGCCGGTTCGTGTTCCCAAGGCCCCGGACACTCTAAAACTAAACCAGGACAAGCTGCATTGAGGGCACGGAAGTCGCGCTATAGCCACGGCGCCATGCGCCGTTCGGGACGCAGAAGATCAAACCACTGGGTTGGCTTCCCGATAAGAGACTGGGCGTTTAGGAATCATTCCGACTTTGGAATCGAATAGAGGGAGACCAGGCGTGCAGATGAGGACTGCGACATAGAGCAGCCCGGTCATCGCTTCCATGGCCGCAAGCCAGCGCGCAATTTTTGAGACGGGCGTGATATCGCCGTAGCCGACTGTGCTTAGTGTGATGAAGCTGAAGTAGAAAGCATTGAAAGCCCTTCATTGATCTCTTTCGTCCCGGTAATCGTGTTGAAAGCGAAGGCTCCTCCTGGCGTCAATTGGTCTACGAGCCAGTACGCCATCGTCCACATCAAACCGAGCATCAGGTAGGCGGAGATGCTCGCACAGAGCACTTCGGTGTTGACCGACGGCGCACGAAAAACGAAGAGCAGCAGATTCTCCGACGACAAAAGCAATCAAGATGAGTCCGGCGACGAGGAAGACTGCAGGTGGAATCAGGTCCGGGCGGAAATGATTTATCCACCTGCCGGCGATCGCCGGAATCGCAAGCACGATCGCGATGACGATGACGCGTTTGCGATCTGCGACCGCAACGACGCCAGCAAGCAGGACCAGCGAAAACAAGCCGGATACAATGAGTTCGCCACCTTCAATTTCCTCGACAAAAGGCGCCCAGATGAAAAAGAGAGCGCAGCGCAATGAGAAGTTGCACTGTGGAGAAGCGATGGAATCTTGGCATTCTTAACGACTTCACACTTCGCTGCATTGAGCCACCTTTTCTCGTTAGTGCGTTTTCTCCAACAAATAGGTTTGGATCGCCTCCATCACGCCATGGAAGATCAATCCCATTCCGATGGCAGCAACAAAAAAGCCGGCGATGCGTGTCACCGCATCGATGCCGTGCGGTCCGATATAGCGTACGACTGTGTCGGCGTAGCCAAGGATCAGATAGGTTGTGACCATCGTCACAAGCATGGCAGCGACGATCGCGGCCAGTGACGGAAATTCAGCTAAAGGATGCCGGACAAATGACGCCATGCCGAGCACGGTAGCTATCGCACCCGGTCCAAACATTAGTGGCATCGCCAGCGGCACAAATGCAACGGTATCGCCCGCACCCGTTGGAGCGTTTGGGATGATGGAGGCTGTGTCACTGGACGGCAGGAATAGTGCGAAGCCGATCCGCATCAGAATAATGCCACCGACGATCCGCACCATGCTGAGCGGCACCTCAAAGATCTTCAGCAGCAAAGCACCGAAGATAAGAAAGAAGAACAGTAGAAGCGTGGCGTAGCAGCAGGCCTTCCACGCAATGCGTCGATGTGCAGCCTTGTCCTGGCCTTCCAGGAGCTTCAGAAACACCGGTAGCGCTGCGAGTGGGTTGATAATCGCCAGCAACGTTGTGAAGGTACTGAGGAATACCGTTGTAACTGTGTTCATCGGCTCAAGCTTTCCCGATAGGAGACCGCACCACTGTCCATACGATTGGTTCCTCTTTAGGTTTGATTTATTCGTGGGAACGAATCTGCTGGATGTTGAACAGGGTCAATCGTTACTTTGCCAAAGCTGTGCTCTCAACGGCCTCATGCCTACCGGTTGGATAGAGCGATTTGAAGTTAAAGCGCACACCCCAGTTAGGGTCGTAGCGCTGATTCTCCGCGTCACTGGAACAAGACGCCCTTGATAAGCTTCGGAAGGACAGGAGTGATCGAGACCTGCACGTTCCACTCCTGCCCGGATATCCGGGGATGCACCGGCATGTACTGCACCGCGAGCTGAAGCTTGACTGGCAACCGCCCAAATTTTACCACCTTGCTCAGGGCCAGCCCAATTGGGACAGTCCAGACGTCCTCAGACGGCGCGGTCCAGTCAGCCAGGATATTGCCTGAGTACCCGACGCTCCAGCCATCGCCGAAGAAGAGCGCTCGCGATGGGTTGCAGGTTCATCTGGTTCGTGTCGGGCTTGCCGTGCTCGCCGCCGATAGACCACCATTGCTGTGGAAACACGCCAATGAAGAACTGCTTCGTGAGGTAGCCTACCACGACAGTGGGTCCGAGCTGCCATTTGCCCTGGCCGGTGAAAAACGAGGTCGCAGTCGGGAAGATGGCGGTAGGCCCGGCTCCGAGAATCCAGTTGCCCGAGTGCGCAGGCGACAGCAACTCCACCAGAGCCAGATCGCCCAGCCCGGCGTCCCGCGCGAATTCGCCGGGGGACGTCTCGTGCGGAACGATGTTGTAGAATGGCATCACCGGCCGCGTGATCAGGTTCCAGTCTTTGGTCAGGCTCACCGGCATCACGGGCTGGAAATTCCAGTTGTTGTTCCACTGGCCGTTGTTCAGCTCGAAGTTGTTGAACTGATTCGCGATGGACCAGAGGCTGCTCACCGGGTTAGTGAGCTGCCTGTTCAGCTCGCTCGCGATCAGGTTCTCCAGCAGGCGATTCGGTGACCGCTCCGTACGTTAAATCCTCGCGACCCTGCAAAGGCAAGCTGAGGGAAACGCGCGAATCACGAGCAAAAGGATCTGGAGTTGCCTTGCTGTTTGTATCGACCTCCGAAGCCTCGTTCGCGCAAATGCCCGGAGTCACTGAAAGAATCCCCAATGTGAGAACGGTGACTCCAAAAACGAGTGGCGACTGTCTCATATTCTCTCCTTTGTCTTTTTAGTTCTGGATCAACGAGAACAGCAGCCAACAGGCTGCTGCCCTCGTTGATTCTGTCATTCTTTTACCAATCTCCGAGAGCGTTGACGCCCATCGGACCAAATCCACCGAACTGCTGAACTTCGATGTGTTCGGGTCCGGCGCCCTCTAGCGTGGGCATCAGAGACTGTCCTGCCATCTGCGCCTGACCTTGCTGGGCCATGCTTGCTTGCTGGCTGGCTGGGTGGCTGGCATACGCCGTCGCGAGCGCGTGTTTATAGGCGTTGAATTGCTTTTGTCGCCCGACGTAGACCTTGTCCTTCGTGCCAGTAGGAAACACGTAATACGTCTTCCCGTTGTACGTCACAGCCGAGCACCTGCCCTGGGCAAGTCCACTCACTGCCTGTTGCTGCTTGGGGGTCGTGACCGTTATGACCTTAAAGCCCGACTGCGTGAGCAAGGCCTCCTTCTGGGCGACAACGTCGCTTGTACCAGTGGTCTGACACGCTGCTAATAGCGCCAGGGCCACCCCGACACTGCCGATACCTGTTAGTGTTAATAGTTTTTTCATATATGTTTGGGTTGGTTGTTTTTGTTTGTGTTTAACTTTTATAGAAACAAGACGACGAAATTCCAAGCATTAAATGTCGCCGCCTACCAATCCCCCATGGCCGCCGTGCCCATTGGACCAAAGCCATCGAACTGCTCAACCTCAATGTGCTGGGGACCCGCCGTCTCAAATGCCATCGTAGGTGCCGGGTTCATCAGCTGTTGACCCGGCTGAGCCTGTTGGCTTGCTGGCTGGCTTGCCTGGTGCGCCGCGAGCGCCTGTTTATAGCCGTTGAATTGCTCTTGTCTCCCGACATAGATCTTGTCCTTCTGTCGCGGTGGGAAATACGTAATACAATTTGCCGTTGTATTTTACTGCCGAGACCCTGTACTGAGCTAGTCCATTGATAGCCTGTTGCTGCTTGGGTGTCGTCACCGTTATCACCCTAAAACCCGACTGCGCAAGCAGGAACTCTTTCTTGGAGGCAACGAGCTCTGCGTCGTTGGTGGCAACGGTTTGGCAGGCTGACATTAGCGCCAACGTCGCCATGGCAATAGCGATAGTTGTCAGTGTTAATAGCTTTTTCACATTGCGTCTGTATGACTTGCTTACCAATCACCCAAGGCCGCCGTGCCCATTGGCCCAAACCCACCGAACTGCTGGACTTCGATGTTGTTGGGTCCGGCGGTCTCTAATGTAGGGTAGAGAGACTGTCCCTGTATCAGCTGTTGGCCGGGTTGACCACCCGTTTGAGCAGCGGCTTGACCCTGCTGGCTCGCTACACCCCCGCCGGTGCCGGTAGTTCTCGCATGCGGATATTAGTGCCAGGACCACACCGATACTAGCGATACCTGTTAATGTTATTAGATTTTTCATATGTTTTGGTCTTGAATGGGTTGGTTGATTTTTTGGCTGTATTGAAGATTACATCCTCGCTGGTTGGCTGGCCTGCTGAGCCGCGATCGCCTTCTTATACTTGTTGAATTGGGCTTGTTTCCCGACGTAGATCTTATCCTTCTTCGCGGTGGGAAACACGTAGAACAGCTTCCCGTTGTACGTCACGGCCGAACACCTGCCCTGGGCAAGTCCATTGACCGCCTGTTTCTGCTTGGCGTCCGTGACCGTTATGACCTTAAAACCCGACTGCGAGAGCAAGGCCTCTTTTCGGGCAATTTCACCCGCGTCTGCGGCAGTCGTTTGGCATGGGGATATTAGCGCAAGCACCGCACCCATGCTGGCGATACTCGTTAGTAGTGGTTTTTTCATATGTTTTGGTTTTTGAATGGGTCGGTTGATTTTTTGGCTTGTATTGAAAATTAAAACTTAATTCAAGACTTAATTCCTATCGTCTACCCCTGAAGCCGCCGCCACCACCGAATCCGCCAAAGCGGCCGCCACCACCGAATCCGCCACCGCCGAATCCACCACCACCGAAGCGGTCACCTCCGCCAAACCCTCCACCTCCGCCGAAGCGATCACCCCCAAATCCCCCGCCGCCACCAGACCGATCAAACCCGCCGCGTTGAAAATCCTGGGAGCGCTGGCTTGAAAAATCACTACGTGATCGATTCTGGGCCTCGCGGTCCAAATCCTGTCGTTGCGAATCAAAATCTGATCGGTCAGCGCCGCCTTCACTGGGCCGATTGGAACTGCTCGCTGCGGACGCCCGTTGTTGATAATTCTCGGATCCCGTCCGTTGCTGGCTACTTTCCGCTCCTTGCCAGTTCGGCTGAGGTTTGTTTACAGAATTCCAGCTTCCATTATCGTATTTCTGCCAGCCATTACCCGTATTCTTGTACACATTACCATCGTGCCCGGCATACATGTTGCCGCTGGCAGTTTTACCAACCGCGCTATTTCCCCACTTCGTGCTCGAGGCGGCCGCTTTTCCTCCCTGCGAAGTCTCGGCGCCTGCCACTGTTCCATTAGCGGTCGAATAATGACCCATGGTCGCGCTTTGGTTCCCTCGCGATACGTAGGAGCTACCCCATTGAGCATTCGGACTCGAACCTTGTCGCGTCTGCGCGTATGTTCCTGTGTACGGGTTATAGGCCTGCGCTGCACTTCGGCTGCCATACGGTGTTGAGACCGTACCGCCTCGCGCGTACGTGCCCGTGTAAGGATTGTAACGAGCGCCGGCCGTCGCCGATCCGTAAGGACCGTAAGCCGTCCCTTTCCAGCCGTAAGCTCCCGTGTTGTAATCATAGTAAGGCGTCGCATAGGGATGATAACCATAGCCCCAGTAAGCGCCACAGTACGTCGCGGGGTAGGGATAGTAATAGCCCCCACCACAGTATGGCGGCCACCAATATCCGCTCCCATCGGCAAGGATCGCTCCTGTGACTGCACCCAGGATAAACGTGCCCAAATATCCCGCTGTGTAGTTAGATGTAACAGTGCCGTCGGGGTTCCCGGTTTGGGTAACATACGTCACGTTATAAACTGGCGAGCTGGATGGAATCGTATAGATCTCCTGCGGAACTGAGGTGCACGTAGTCCACGGCCCAGTCGCATTGGGAGACATGAACCACACCCCCTGGAGACAAAGGTAATAGACGTCCCCGGCCTTGATTACTTTGTCGGTAGTGTTGGTCGGCATACTCCATCGAGGTCCCCTTGATCGGTTCAAACTTTGGATTACCGGCATAATCGACCTTAACCTTGGATGCCGCTGCCTTCGCGTTGACGGTCATCGTAGTGGGCACCTGCGCTAGCAAGACCGCATCTTTCGCTTCCTCAGTTCCCGGAACTGAAGCGAGTATCCCTGAAGCGGGACTGCTTAGTGGAATTTTGGCGAAATCGGCAGGAAGGTTTGGCGTCGCATAAGTCCAGGGTCCTTGCAAGTCATTGGCGCTGAACCATCGGCCCGCGGTCAAATAGTAGAATTGCTGCGTCGGCGTATAGACAAACACCACGCTGTTTGTGTTCGTCGCGTATTGAAGCTGTGTATCTGGAATTTGCGAATAAACGGGCTGACCATCGAACAGGACTACCTCGGCAGGTTTGTCACTGTAAAAGACGTCTGGCGTAACTCCTCCCGATTTGGCTGGTGGCGGGATGAATTTCTTGAGCGCGCTCCATTGTTTGTCCTGCGGTACCTTTGACATCTCCGGCGGCAGCTTATTCGTTGCCGACCACTGACCTTCAAGGCTATTGCTAGTCAGCCATTGCTGACCAACTGCGAGGTAGTAGGTGGAATTCCCGGAATCGAAAAACAATGGCCACTGCGTATTAACAACGAACTTCAAATTCGTATCTGGAACTTCAGAAAGGACAGGCTCACCATTCACGCTCAGCAGAATCGACGGCCGGTAACCGACAAAAATCTTGGGCGGCTCGTTGTTCAACTGCGCCCCGGCCGGTGCCTCCTTCTTCGGCGTGGACGCGATCAAAGAATGCAAAGAGATTGAAAAGGTCGATGGCACAAATGTCTTAAACAATTGCTCCATCTTTTCCGCAGTGGCTTTGTCCAACGAAGGAAAGTAGGTTCCCGTAACCTGCGGATTCGTGATGATGGCGACCTTGGCGACATTGTCGATGTCCGTATTTCCCTTCATTTCCACGACACCCACTACTTCTTTGCCACCCTTGGGCGTAAGCGAAACCGCCATTCGCCAGCTCAGGTTTTGAAAATTTTGCCAATCATCCACCTGTGGTTGATAAATAATGAGCCGGGTGCCGTTGCTATATTTTTCGCGTGGCCAGCCCGGGTCGCCCGACTGATTGGGCGCCGCAGTGCTGGAAGCCCTTTCAGCAGGGGACGCAGAAAGCGCCACGATAACGATCATGCGCTGGAGCAAAGAAGTGTTAAGCGATTTCATTTTGATGATATTGGACCGCGTTGATCCTAGTGCGACACGGCTGCCGATAGCAATAGGACTTTAGGGCAATATCCGTGGGGCAACGGCCATGCTAGACTCTAGACGGGAAGATAGACATGGCTGCCGAAGTTAAGAAAGAAATCGACCTTGAGATCGCCCACGTCCTTTGCGCGGATATCGTAGGGTACTCCAAGCTATTGATTAACGAGCAACGAGCCTTGCTCGAGGTGCTCAACCAAATCGTCCGCGGCACAGATGAATTCCAGAGCGAGGAAGCGGCCGGCCGGTTGATTAGCATCCCAACCGGTGACGGCATGGCGCTGGTTTTTTACAGCAGTCCGGAGGCGCCGGTCGAATGCGCCTTGCAGATAAGCCGGGCTCTCAAGAAGCACCCGCAACTTCCCCTGCGGATGGGCATACACAGCGGCCCGGTCAGCGGCGTAGTCGATGTCAACGAGATGGCGAACGTAGCCGGCGCCGGCGTCAACCTGGCGCAGCGCGTGATGGACTGCGGCGATGCGGGGCACATTCTGCTTTCGAAACGTGCGGCCGAAGATCTCGAACAATACCCTCATTGGCAGCCCCACTTGCATGATCTCGGCGAATGTGACGTGAAGCCCGGCGTCCGCGTCCACGCAGTCAATCTCTACACCGAGGAGCTGGGTAATCCCGAGCCCCCGGCGAGATTCAAATCCGGTAAACCAAGCAAGGCAAAAGCGCAGGACGCGATTTTTGCAGCAAGTGCGCCGCGAACCGCTCGCTTCTGGAAGCCGGTGTTTGCGCTCATCATCGTAGTGATAACGGTCGTAGCCGCCTTTTCAATCTTTTCACAGCGACCTGCCGCGAGATTGGCCAGTGCGACTGGCACGAAGACCGCAGTTTCTACACCGCCCGCGGTGCCGGAAAAAAGCATCGCTGTTCTTCCGTTTGCCAACATGAGCACGAACCAGGAGAACGCGTTTTTTGCCGATGGCGTGCAGGATGAGATCTTGACGGACCTCGCGAAAATTGCGGATCTCAAAGTGATCAGCCGCACCAGCGTGATGCAGTATAAGAATGCGGCGACACACGATGTCCGTGAGATTGGGAAAGAACTGGGCGTCGCGTATGTGCTCGAAGGCAGCGTGCAACGCGCTGCTGGAAAAGTGCGGGTGATTGCGCAGTTGATCGACGCTCGCAACGACGCGCATCTCTGGGCGAACACTTACGACCGCGATCTGGCGGACGTTTTTGCAATCCAGAGCGAGATCGCCAAGTCCATCGCCGACCAGCTGCAAGCGAAGCTCTCCCCGGTCGAAAAAGCCTCGATTGAAAAGCCACCTACTAGCGATCTGCCGGCTTACGATCTTTACACCCAGGCAAAGTCACTTCTCGCCTCGATTTCTCTGGGCACACGAACCAAAGATAACCTCCTGGAAGCTGTCCGGTTGCTCGATCAGGCCGTGGCACGCGATCCGTTGTTCTTGGGCGCCTACTGCCAGCTGGCTTACGCACACGACAATCTTTACTTGCTAGGTTACGACCATACTCCTGCGCGCCGGGCATTAGCCGATACCGCCGTCCAGAATGCGCTGCGCTTATCGCCCGATTCAGGCGAGGCACACCTGGCGCTCGCCGAAAATCTCTATCGAGGCTACCTCGATTACGATGGCGCTTTGGCCGAGCTCGCTATTGCGCAACGGACGTTGCCGAACGATCCGCGTATCTCTGAGCTGACCGGCTATATTGATCGTCGGCAAGGGCGGCACGAGGAAGGCGTACGCAATTTGCAGAAGGCTTTGGAGCTGGATCCGCGCAACGTCTATCTCCTTCAACAGATTTCCTTCAGCTACAAGTTCGTGCGCCGCTATCCGGAAGAAGCCGCGACCCTGGATCGTGCTCTCGCTATCCTCCCGAAGGATGTCGATACCAGGGTAGCGCGCGCCTTTGTGGACCTCGAGTGGCGAGCCGACACCCGACCGCTGCATGCCACGATCGAATCGATCTTGTCGGAGAACCAGGATGCCGCCAAGAACGTAGCGGATAATTGGGTCACCCTCGCGCTGTGCGAACGCGATGCGAACGCGGCCCAACAAGCACTGGTCGCTCTTGGAGAAAATAGCTTTGTGCAGGATGCGGTTCATTTTAGTCGCAGCTTCGGCGAAGGTCTGGTTGCGCGGATGACCCACGACGATGTCAAGGCTCACGCTGCTTTCGCCACCGCTCTCGACCAGCAAGTTCAGGCGGTGCAAATGCAAACCGATTACGGCCCTGCAATCTGCGCGCTCGGCCTTATCGACGCGGCGCTCGGACGAAAAGAGCAAGCTTTGCAAGAAGGACGGCGGGCGGTTGAGCTGGTGCCGGTCGCGAAAGATGCGATCAATGGCGTGCACATGATCGAGTATCTTGCAATCATCGCCGCCTGGACCGGTGAGAAGGATCTGGCGTTCGAACAACTGACGATCGCTGCCCGACTTCCCTCAAGGTTAAATTATGGGCAACTAAAGCTGCACCCATTCTGGGATCCACTCCGTGGCGACCCCCGCTTCGATCAGATTGTCGCCTCGCTCGCGCCCAAGGAAGACCGATAAGCATCCAAAGTGGCCGGCGAAGTTAAGAAAGAAATCCAGCTGGAGATCGCGCATGTCCTCTTTGTAGACATAGCGGGGTACTCCAAGTTAATGATTCACGAGCAACGGGCCTTGCTCGAGACACTAAATAAAGTCGCTCGCAGCACGGACGAATTCCAGAACGCGGAAGCAGCCGGCCGATTAATCAAAATCCCGACCGGCGACGGCATAGCGCTGGTCTTCCGTAACAGTCAGGAAGAACCTGTCGAATGCGCGCTGGAGATGAGTCGGGCGCTCAAGAACCATCCCGAGCTCCGTTTGCGAATGGGCATACACAGCGGCCCGGTCAGCGGCGTAGTCGATGTGAATGGGCGAGCGAATGTGGCTGGCGCCGGTATCAACATGGCGCAACGGGTGATGGACTGCGGCGATGCGGGACACATTTTGCTATCGAAACGCGTCGCCGAAGATTTGCAGCAATACGGTCACTGGCGGCCGCACTTGCAGGACCTCGGCGAGTGCGAAGTAAAGCACGGTGTTCTTGTCCAAGCCGTTAACCTATATACCGGGGAGCTTGGCAATCCCGAGCCGCCGGAGAAATTCAACTCTGGCAAACAAAGGACGCATTCCATCCTCTTTTCTGGATGGAAGGCGAAGCCTGCGGCGCTGTTGGTCGCATTGATCGTTGTGGCCGTGGCGATCGTGGTCGTCGCTCTCGGATTTTCACACCGCTCCGCCTCAAGATCGACCGATTCTGACAGGACCAAATCAGCCCCAGCGGCCGCGCCCATCGTTACCGAAAAGAGCATTGCTGTTCTCCCCTTTACAAACATGAGCGCAAATCAAGAGAACGCGTTTTTTGCGGACGGGGTGCAAGATGAAATTCTCACCGACCTCGCGAAGATCGCAGATCTCAAAGTCATCAGCCGCACCAGCGTGATGCAGTACAAGGATGCTGCAAAACACAACATGCGCGAGATCGGGCGACAACTTGGCGTGGCCCATGTGCTGGAAGGCAGTGTGCAGCGCGCTGCCAATAGCGTGCGCGTCACAGCCCAGCTGATTGACACCCGTACGGACGCGCATCAATGGGCGGAACACTACGATCGCAATTTGGCTGATGTGTTTGCGATTCAAAGCGAGATCGCCGCGGCAATCGCAGGCCAGCTGAAGGCGAAACTCTCATCGGTCGAGAGAGCCGCCATTGAAAAGCCACCTACCACCGATTTGGCTGCCTACGATCTTTACCTCCGGGCAAAATCGCTTCTCGCTTCCCCTTCTTACGACGCGCGGGCGAAAGACTACATGCTGGAAGCGGTTCAGTTGCTGGACCGGGCGCTGGCGCGCGATCCTTCGTTCTTTCTCGCGCAGTGCCAGCTCGCCTACACGCACGACCAGCTCTATTTCATCGGTGGGGATCACACCGGCGAGCGGCTGGCATTGGCGGAAGCGGCGGTGCAGGCAGCGTTTCGGCTACGACCCGATGCTGGAGAAGCGCATCTGGCTCGCGCCGAAAATCTCTATCGCGGCCATCTCGATTATGGTGGAGCTCTAGCTGAGCTCGAGATCGCTCGCCGAACTTTACCAAATAATCCCCGTGTCCTCGAACTGACCGGCTACATCGCGCGTCGCCAAGGCAAACACGAACAGGGATTGCACAGCCTCGAGCGCGCGCTTGAGCTGGACCCGCGCAATTTTTTAACGCTGCAACAGATTGCCTTCAGCTATCAAAACTTGCGGCGCTATGCCGACACCGCCGCGATTTTGGATCGCGGGATAGAGATCAAGCCCGATGACGTCGAGACAAAGGTAGCCCGCGCCGTACTTGAATTGGATTGGAAAGCCGATACGCGGCCTTTACATCAAATGATCGATTCCCTCCGGGGGAAAACCCCCGCCGCAATCCAGAATGTCGCAGATAACTGGTTTCTCTGTGCGCTGGCCGAGCGCGACGCTGCTGCGGCTGGCAATGCTTTGGCGGCGCTGGGCGAAAATATCTTCGGCGGCGACGCAGTGCAATTCCACCGCGCCTTCGGCGAGGGCTTGGTTGCGCGCATGACGAAAGACGAAGCGAAGGCGCGCTCTGCCTTTACCGCGGCTCGCGCGCAGCAGGCGCAACTTGTGCAAGCGCAGCCGGATTACGGTCCCGCAATATGTGTGCTTGGCCTCATCGATGCAGGATTGGGGCGAAAGGAGGACGCTTTGCGGGAAGGACGAAGGGCGGTCGAGCTGCTGCCGGTCGCGAAAGATGCGGTCAATGGCGTGCACATGATCGAGTATCTTGCAGTCATCGCCGCCTGGACGGGTGAAAAGGATCTGGCTTTCGAACAGCTGACGATCGCCGCTCGACTCCCCTCAAGAGTGAATTACGGCCAATTGAAGTTGCACCCCTTCTGGGACCCGCTCCGTGGCGACCCGCGCTTCGACAAAATCGTCGCTTCACTCATGCCAAAAGAAGAACTGTAGTGTTTGGCGAAGGAGGCGCGCACGATGGCAAAGAGATCTGGCAGCGCGCGGGCGCGTGGCGCATTGTTTGTCCTACGTCCCCTCTAACCTGCGATTCGCGTTCACTGCTCGAATGCAAAAATCTTCTTCCAATCGTTCTTCATGCTGATGACTGTCCAGCCGTTCTTCTTCGCCTCGTCGTAGAGCGCTTGCGTGAATGTGCCGACTTTCGTGTCGGGCAAGCCCATGAGCGGGACCGTACGCATACTCTCGCTCTGCATCGTCGTGCAAGACGAGCATCGCGAGTCCGCGTGCCGTCGCCCGCTTTGGTATATTCGAGCATCTGCCGGTCGCCGGTCGAGTTGCCGAACGAAGCGAAAGGCCGACGGCCGATCATCAGGTGGATGCCCTCGGGCTTGCCGGCGTTGTTATCGTTCAGAAGCAGTTTCGGTTCTTTGGTCAGGAACGGCTTGCCGCTTTTGTCATAACCGAACTTCGTTCCGCCCGCGGTGCCAACGACTTGTTCCGGCGGAATCCCGTATGTTTGCTCGGCGAATACTGGCGCACGAAGTCCTGTCCGCCGCCGGTTACGATGTAGGTCTTGTAACCGTTGGCACGCAGGTATTGCAGCAGCTTCCTGCATCGGCTGATAGGTCAGCTCGGTATAAGGACGTTTCCAGCGTGGATCCTTCGCCTCGGCAATCCATTTCTTCGCTTCCGCACTGAAATCGTCCACGCTCATGCCGCTCAGCGTGGCGGCGAGAATCTTCATAAGGTCGTCCTGCGACAGCTTCGCCATCGCTTCACGGTTCCCGGAGAGCACGGTCTTGAAGGGTTCTACGTCTCTCAGCTCTGGCTTCGCTTTCACGAGCGCCGGCACGCGCTCAAGGCAATACACAACTTGCGTGTACATCGGATGCTCGACCCACAGCGTGCCGTCCTGATCAAACGTGGCAATACGCTCCTCGGGCGGTACGAACTGAGGGCTGCCTTGGGTCGTAGTCGCCTTGACGAATTCTACGATGGCTTGCTTCGCCGGTCCGTCGTTCCACGACGGTAGCGGGTCCTGTGCGCGAACAAGACCCAAACTCAGTACCGTCAGTGCGACGGCAACGACTGATGATTTTACAATTGTAGGTTTCATGTTGTTCTCGGTTGTGTTTAACTCATTTCGTCTTTTCCAAGCGAGGGCCTTCTCGCTCAAAATGCCGGCAGCGGCATCGGCCCAAAGAATAACCGCTGCATTTTTTCTTTGCCAATTACACGCACCAGTTCACGTGCTGTGCAGTAACACAAGGATCAACAGGAACAGAATGATCTCTTCCGCCCAGAAATGCGGCCAAACCATATCCGCAAGTAGCTTGGCATTACCCGCGGCAAGGCCACCCGCCTGTCGGGAAAAATCGATAAGGCGTTCCAAATAGTGAATGAACGTCGCCATCAGTAGATAGATCGTCGTTTTCCATGCGACGTTGTAAGCGAGTGGTTTGTTTGGGTACCGATTGATCGGTGGCAACATGTCCGCGATCAGCACGGCCTTGCCCAGGACCAGCGATGCAATTGCAATCGAGGCAGTGGACAAAGGCTCAAAATGGGAACCGCTCGCGATCAACACGCGAATGAACGTGAGTATGTGCAGAGCAACAAAGAAAAAAATCGTTGGCGGCAGAATCGCGAAGAATTCCTCCTTAATCTTGTCGAGTATCTTGTGCATGACACTCCGATCGTAGACGGTGAATGTCCCACCAGAAAGTTTATTCAGCGCGGTGACGAAATCGCAGACGATTCTTACAAAATTGGCCCCAGCATCGCAATGGTGTTGTTCCAAAGCCGGCGAGTCATCGGCCATTGGGCCACCGTCTCGGCGGTGACGGGATGGGAGCAGGCAAGATAGGCGTCCTGACGGCGGCGCATTTCGACAGTTAAAGTCGGATCGTAGAACAGAATGTTGTTTTCGTAATTCAAATCGAAACTGCGCCGGTCCATGTTGGCCGAGCCGATCAGCGTGACTTCCCCGTCCAATGTGAGTGACTTGGTATGGAGGAGGCCGCCTTCGTACTCGTAAATGCGGACCCCGGCGGCGAGCAAGTCACTGTAGTAACTGCGACTGGCCGCGCCCACGATCCATGAGTCGTTTCGCGCGGGGAAAATGATAGTGGTCGTCACGCCGCGCCGGGCACTGGCACAAAGGGCGGTCTGCATGGCTTCGTCGGGCACATAATAGGGAGTCGTGATGACCAGCTCCCGTCGGGCGGTGTACAACGAGGGTTTCGAAGACTTCGGGCATGGCCGAGTTATATACCGTCGGCCCGGTGCCAATGACCTGCGCTGTCAGCCCAGGGTCGCCGGGCGGCAACGGTTGACGCAACAAGGGCGTGAGATCGCCATCCATTTGCGCCATCCAGTCGCTCGCGAAAAGATACTGATTCTGCCGCGCAATCGGCCCCTCAAAACGCATCATCGCATCTACCCATGGAGCAAACCTTGCCTTGATCCGGAACTCGGGGTCTGCGCAGTTCTGACTGCCGCAATAGGTGATCCGATTATCAATCACCAGAATCTTGCGGTGATTGCGCAAGTCGATGCGTCCTCGCAACGGACGCAAGAGGGGATTGCCGATGGGCAGGGCAGTAGCCACCTGAACGCCGGCCGCCTGCATGGCTTTCCAATGTGGGGATTCGATCATGATGCGCGAGCCCAATCCATCGGCCATCACCCGGCAGGTGACATGGCGTGTAGCCGCCCGTTTCAGTGCCTCGACCACTTTGAGTCCGTTGTTATCCGGCAACCAGATGTAAAAGATCAGATGGACATGATCCTGCGAAGCATCAATATCTGCGACCATGGACTCGATGGACGCGTTGGAATCTGCCAGCAGGCTCGCGCAGTTGCCACCGACGGGCTCGAAGCCATTGACCGAGTGTCCGAGCCGGAAAAGGTGGGCGTAAGTCTCTGGAATTTTCGGTTGCAGATTAGGCGAATCCCTTCCCGGGGCCTTGCTAAGGTCAGGCATGCCGGCAAGCACTGCGCACAGGCGACTCACACGCCGGCGGCCGATATTGGTTTCACCCAGAAGGATGTAAGTCAGGATGCCGATCACGGGCAGAACAATGATGACTACGATCCATGCAACTCGTGAAGCCGGCTCCCGGTGCGGCCGCAAAATGACCCTGGCAATCACGCCGAGGTGGACTAGGAGAAAGGCTCCCGTCCACAGTGCAATTAGGACCTGACTTTCAATCATTGGCTGGGTTGACGTTGTCGTTTTCTCTCTCGTATCGCTTGTTTGGTTCGTTTGATTCACGCCGGTGAGCCGTCACTTGCTCAACCTCCGGAGCGTTTTCATCGGTGGGATTGTGCTGATCTCGGTGCGATCTTGCGCCGCCTGCAATGAACTTCCTATAGGACTTTAGGGCAATACGGTAGTGTTCGCCGATTGTGGTCCCATTGTTTCGCCTCTCCCCTTGGCCAAGGGGAGAGGATTAAGGTGAGGGGTTCGAGCCCTCCAAGCGGCACAACGCATTGAGGACAACATGTTCTATGGGCTTTCTTCGATCCGCTATTAAGGGCATTCGCGTGTCTCAGAAATAACAAGTCTTGTATTGGTGTACAGCTTTCATTAGCCTGACGAGAAAACACACAAAGGAGAACGACAAAATGAACTCTAAAATAACTCTCGGTTCGGTGAGAAAAGCCAGCGGCTGGTCGGTGCTCTGGGGCATCCTGATGGTTATCTGTGGAATTCTGGCCATTAGCCTGCCTCTGGCGTCCTCCATTGGAATTGTCATTGTGCTTGCCTGGTTAATTCTCTTCGCGGCAATTTGCCATCTAATCTTTGCCTTCCAATCTCACGGCGTCGGCGGATTCCTTTGGGAGGTGCTCCTCGCCTTAGTGTACGGGATCGCAGCAATTTATATGCTGATGAACCCGCTTTTGGGCGTGCTCTCTCTTACGCTGGTCCTGGCCGTCTTTCTCCTGTTCGAAGGAGTCGTGGAGATCATTTTTTATTTCAAGATCCGCGGGGCCGCGAACGCTGGTTGGGTTTTGTTCGACGGCATTATCACCTTGATTCTCGGATTGTTGATCTGGCGTCGTTGGCCGTCGAGCTCGGTCTGGGTTATCGGAACATTGGTCGGGATCAGCTTGATCTTTAGCGGAATCTCCAGGGTCATGCTGTCGTCGGCTGTTCGCCGTACCTCAGCAACGGCCTAGCCAGCCCTCTATTTTTTGATGGCCTCCCCATCGCCACATCGGTTGTTTTCAGCCGAAATTTTGTTTGGAAACAGGGTGACCTTAGAGGTTTTGCTGGCATCAAATAATCGCCCTTGGAATCCACGAAGTCGATGAGGTACTGCGAACAGACATTGAACAAGCAAGCCGACCTATTAAAGTTGATCTGTTCATTATGTCGCCGTGTTACAATTTGTTATTCATCGAGTTTGCTTCTTTGTTATAGAGTCCACCGCCCATAGACCGGCCAGATTATTCCCGTTTCCTCAACGGCACGATTACTTGTCCGGTTGCAGCGCTTTCTCGATGCTCATTTTTTCGATAGCCTTCTATACTTCCTCGCTGAGGTTGGATTCGCCCTGCTTGACGGTCACCTTGTTAATCTTGGCACAGCCCTATGCGCCCGCCATGATGGCAGCCACGAACATTGCGTACGCGAGGATGTATTTGTTTGGTTTCATGTTACTCCTTTGGGTTGTTCCTGATGGTTGTTAGCTTGCGTTAGTGGAAAGTGATAAAGGTGACTTCCTTTCGACTAAGGAGGGGAAGCTCCTTTGTGTTACTGGATGGGTGCCTTCTGGTTTCCTCTGCCTGTTGCATCCTTTGAGCCATTTCCGCTTTCACTGCATCAAGGTTTGAAGCTTCCAATCACTCAAGCGGGTCGTGTCTGCTAGCTACCCTTCTTGACCACTGGCGGCTTCCAGGTGTCGTCGAGGATGGCCTGGTCGGGCCAATAGGAGCGGATCCAGATCGCAAAATTTCCCGATGGCGCCGGTAGCCAGTTGGATTCCTTCTCTTTGCCGGGCGATTGGTTCCCGACATAGATGGTCAGGCTGCCGTCGTTGGCGTACTTCAGCGTCTTGTTTTTGGTGCCGAGCGCGAAGCGGTTCAACGCGTTCGGATAGAAGAAATGTTCGGGGTTGTACAGCGTCAACGACCAGAAGCCCTTCGACGGCGGCAGTTGCCCTTTCGGGAAGGTGACTTCGTACGACGATGTGCCCACGAGCGGCTGCGATTGCGAGTCGTTGGAGGTGTAGAAGTACACCGTCTCGTTACGCTTGTTGGAGTAGGGGTAGGCTTTCACTGCGCCCATACGGTGGAAGTAGTCCGTGCCAAACGCGGCGTTGTCGTTCTCCGATGTCCAGCCGTTGCCCGCGTCCTGGCCGTTGTAGCGCCACTGCATCATGGGCGCGACCAATTCCTGGTCGGCTGCGACCGCAGTCTCCTGCAGTGTCTTCATCACTTCCGGGTCCTTCGCGGCGGCATCGAGCACGCTGCCGATCCATTTGTAGAGCGCCTCTTCTCCGGGCATCGGAGGCACTTGTTTCATGACGATCGGGAGCTCGTCGAAGAACTTCGCCGGTTCAACCCAGGGGCTTGCCTTTCTCTTTGGCGCCGGGAAAGTCGGAAGCTTGCTCCAGTCCTTGGTCTTCATCTTCCCGTCGAACTGGCAGAGCGGGTAACTCAGAATCTGGCTCAGCGCGGGCTGGATGGCCGCGCGATCCTGAGCGGTGTCATCCATGAAGATGCGCGGCATCGCCACGGCGAAGTCGGTGGACGAGCGCACCACGCCGGCGATGCCCGCCGGGGTCGTGCCTTTCCAGTTCGGCCCCACGACCATGTAGAAGCCGGGCTTGGTGCCGTATTGCTGGCCGAGCTGGGTGAACTCGTCCGTGCGCGCGTCGTACACCGGGAACGTCCAGAAACGATTACCAAAGTCGGGCACTTGCAGGACCACCGGCTCCTGCGCGAGCGACAGATAGCGCCAACCCGTACACGACATCCTGGTTCGGGATTGCGATGAAGGTCTCGCCAGGATCGATGTAACCGGTCAGCATCCCCATCTGATTCATCGGGACTGATGGGCATCACGCCGGCGAGGAGACCGGTTTCGGGAACCTTGGTGAGCTCCGTCCGCTGGTTTAAGACATAGACGAGAGGCCACCCCCAGACGTAGGCCATGCGGCCCACCATCTGCACATACGGCTTTGTCATCGGTCCTAGTGTGGGGCCCGGAACTTCCGCGGCGGTCTGCGGAATAGGGACTTGCTGCGCTTGAAGGTTTCCCACCAGCAATACGAGAACGGTGCCGATCGCGCAGGCGGTGGATTGGATGTGCTTGTTTGGTTTCATGTTTATTCCTTTGGGTTGTTTCGGATGGTTATTAGCGTCGGGCACCGCCGGCCGAAGCGACGATCACTGGCCTCGATTCTTGGCGTCCTGTGTTTGTTTTCGGAGCGCGTCCTCTTCCTCAGCCGTCATCTTCGGCGGGACGAGTTTTACAGTCAGCTTGTTTAACTTGCCGGTGAACGGGAAGGGCGGTTGGTAATCGTTGTCATCCACCCCATAGCGAGTGTCTACCCCGACGTCGAACGACTCGTCCATGGAGACCATGAACGGAATGCTGTATGGCATTTTCTTGCTGTCGGCTTGCTTGCCGTCCACCGACAGGACACCGGTGCCACCCTTACCGAAACCTCGGGCCTCCTCTCTTTTGAAGTCAAACACGATGGTGTGCTTGCCGGGCGCGAGCTCAGGGCCTTCCCAGCGGAATTTCTCCGCGGTGAGTTGGACGTAGGTGAAAACCGGCTTGCTCTTCACCAGGTAGAGGCCATAGCCGCCGAATGTGCCACCGATCGTGTTAAGCATCCCCTCAGCGCCGCCCTCGGGAATCTCTACCTCGGCGGTGATGGTGTAGGACTTGTTGAGTGTGTTGGGTGCGCTGCTTTCAGGCGTGCCAGACACTTCCCCGGAGTAAGTAAAGACGGTCCTGCCGGCTACCGCGCTCGGTCGTGGACTGAGCGCACGCAGGAGAACATCATTGTCGAGCGGAAACACATTGTATTTCGCTGCCTCGACCAGAAAGAGTTCCTGCATCTCGCGAAGTTTGTCAGGCATCTTGGTAGCGAGGTCGTTGTACTCCGAATAATCCTCCGCGAGATTGTAAAGCTCCCATTTGTAGCCGTTCACCACATTCGGCATTTTGCCCATGCCCATCAGCCACGGTCCCGCAGGCGGCGTCGTAGTCGCGATCCAGCCATCATGGTAGATCGCCCGATTTCCCATCATTTCGAAAAACTGCGTCTGGCGCTTGGACGGGGCGTTCGCGTTGGCTTTGTCGAAGGTGTAAGTCATGCTCACGCCTTCGATGGGTCGCTGAGCAATGCCATTGACCATGTCCGGTGCCGGAATGCCAGTGGCTTCGAGAATCGTCGGCGCAATATCAATGAGATGGTGGAACTGCGTGCGGATGCCACCCACGTCCGTGATGTGACCGGGCCATGAAATGGCCAGTCCCTGCCGGGTGCCGCCGAAGTGCGACGCGATCTGCTTCACCCACTTGAACGGCGTGTCGAAGGCCCAGGCCCACGCTACTGCCATATGCGGTTGGGTTTTGTCCGAACCCCACACATCCATATACTTCAACTGGTCTGCGACTGGAATAGTGATGGCTTCAAGTGCAGCCATGTCGAAAGGAGTTCCGACCAACGAGCCTTCCGCGCTCGTCCCATTGTCGCCGCAGATATAGATGATGAGTGTGTTATCGAGTTTGCCCATGTCCTGGATCGCCTGGATAACACGGCCAATCTCATGGTCGGTGTAAGCCGCGTAGGCGGCAAAGACGTCCGCCTGACGAATGAAGAGCTTCTTTTCTTCGTCGGAAAGCGTGTCCCATTTCGCGAGTTTGGCTCCTCCGAATTCGGGTTGTCCATCCGGCCAGGGTGTGAGCTGGGTATTCGCCGGGATCACACCGAGCTTCTTCTGGTTGGCGAAGATCTGCTCGCGCAGGTTTTCCCAGCCTTTGTCAAATAAATGCATGTCGCTGATTTTCTTGATCCACTCCTGTGTCGGCTGATGCGGCGCGTGCGAGCCGCCGGGAGCGTAATAGACAAAAAATGGTTGATCGGGCGCGGCGGCGTTCAGTCCCGTGATGTGCTTTATCGCGTCGTCCGCCATACCGGTAATGAGGTTGTAACCGGGGTTCCCGACCCACGGAAAAATCTGGGTATGATCCCGGAAAAGCCACGGCCGCCACTGGTCGCTCTCGCCCCCCATAAAGCCGTAAAAGTATTCGAAACCCATTCCGCTCGGCCATTGATCGAAGGGTCCCGACAAACTGTATTGGTAGCCTGGGGTGTTATGATTCTTGCCGTACCAGGAAGTCGCGTATCCATTCTCTCTGAGGATTTCGCCGATGGCCGCGTTGTCCCGCCCAATGATGGCGTCATATCCGGGATAGCCGGTGGCTTGTTCAGCAATCACACCAAATCCCACGGCGTGATGGTTGCGTCCGGTGAGCAGTGCCGCTCGTGAGGGCGAGCAGAGCGAGGTGGAATGGAACTGGGTATATCGAAGCCCGGCCTTCGCGACCCGGTCCAGCGTTGGCGTTGGGATGACACCGCCGAAGGTGCTCGAAATGCCGTAGCCCTGGTCGTCCGTCATGATGAGGAGAACATTGGGAGCGCCCTTGGGCGGCACGACGCGCGGCGGCCACCACGGCTTGGAGTTCTGGGCATCAAGGCCGATACGGCCGCCGAAGGGTGGCGCCGGGTTCGGCAGGAACCTCCCATCAACGGTCGTGGTGGCGTTTGGCGCTCCCGGCGTGCCGATGATTTGCTGGGCCGGGGCGGAACGGGCAGCCGCGAAGATGGCGGCCGCGAAAATTGCGTATGCGAGGATGTAGTTGTTAGGTTTCATGGTTGCTCCTTTGGGCTGTTTCTGATGGTCGTTAGCTTGCGTTCGTGGAAAGTGATTGAGGTGACTTCCTTTCGGCTGAGGAGAGAGAAGCTCCTTTGTGTTACTGGCTGGGGCCTTTGCGGCTGCCGGCCGTGCCATCCTTTTTTGGCGATCTCTGCAATGTGAGAGCATCAAGAAGTTGAAGCTGCGCGACATACGATGGTTGAAGCGCCGCGACGAAGATTGGCGCAGTGGGTTTCACTGCCGGGGAGCGTTCAGATGCAAGTTTGCAGGGTTCAGCGGCTGCGCCTATAGGGACCTTAAGTCCCATAAGATGTCATGGGACCGCTCACGCGGTGATTCGCGGTATACGCATGTCATGCGCGCAACGTGATCGAAACGCATTAGCGCTGAAAGCGCGATTCAGTAGGAGTGGCTGACATGACGCTTTACTTCGATTGAAACGCGCTTTCAGCGTTGTTCATGATCGGCAATCCCAATTTCGGAGGCGATGCGCCAGGCAAAAGAGACACCACCTCTGTGCTAAAACCTATATTTGTCAGTTGCCGGTGGCTTTCGGGGCGTTCTGCAAACTTTGCAGCGCGTCGTCAATCGAAAGCTGCCGGGCTTCTGGCTCGGCGGGAATTCCTTGAACGTGGCCAGGAATTGCCCGACGTAGGACTTCGCGCGTCGACAGCACACACTTCATCACACCAGGCTTCGACTCTCGCCTGAATGTCGTTCCGAATTTTGCGTGTACCTTCCAGCCGTTACTGGCCAGTGCCCTTGGCGGCCGCCTCTGCCTGGGCCATCTTTTTCGCCAGTTCCGCTTTCACGGCCTCGAGGTTGAAGCTCGCGCCCTTCTGCATCGGCGGGTATTCGATGAAGGTCTGGAGTTCCTTGCCGACGACCTGCTGGACGAACACGAAACGCCAGAACTGGAACTTGAACCAGTCGAAGTATTGTTGCGCGCCTTCTTTCGTCCCATTGTTGGGCCAGCCTTGGCGCTCGAACGGATCGAGACGCAGGTTGATCAGGTAGGGAATGTCCACCTGCGTCTTTTCACCCAGCCAGCCACGCGGCTGATCGATGAAACGATACTTGTAGTCGTCAATGCGCACCGCGCCGACGGTGCTTTCTCCGAGGTAGAAGATTTCGTGACGGTTCGATGGTCCCTTACCAGTGATGGCAGCCATCTGATCGTAGCCATCGAGGTGATTCTTGTAAGTCCGGTCGCCGAGTTTCACACCCTTGAGCAATTGGTCGGTGATATTCGGGTTGCCGGCCGCATCGAGGAAGGTGGGGAACCAATCCAAGCCAGAGAAGATGCCGTTCTGCACTGAGTCCGCCGGCACATGGCCGGGCCAGCGCACGATGCACGGCACACGGAAGCCACCCTCCATGACCGTCCCTTTGCTTTGCGCGAACGGCGTGGTGCCGCCATCGGGCCAGGTGAAGAGTTCAGTGCCGTTGTCGGTGGTGAAGACGACGATGGTGTTGTCGTCCACGCCCGTGGTCTTTGAGATACTGCATCACGATGCCGACGTCGTCATCGAGCTGGGCCATGCCGGCTTCTTCTTCCGACCAGCCATTCTCCGAGTTGCGCATCTTCTCGTACTTCTCGGAGAGATGCGTGACGATGTGCATGCGCGTTGGGTTGAGCCAGCAGAAGAACGGCTTGTTGTCCGTCTTGGCCTTGTCGATGAACTTCAAGGCGAGGTCGCGGATCTCGTTGTCCACGGTCTTCATCCGTTCGGGATAAAGCGTGCCGGCGTCCTCAATCTTCTGTTTGCCGATCTTGCCCCATCGCGGCATCACGGTGGCGTCGTCCGTGTCGGTCGCCCAGGAATGGACCATGTTGCGCGGGCCAACCTTATCCAACAAGTCCTGCGGGTAGTTGGGATGTGCCGGGTCTTCCATCGCGTCGAGGTGATAGAGGTAGCCGAAGAACTCGTCGAAGCCGTGGACGGTCGGCAGGAACTCATTCAGATCGCCCAGGTGGTTCTTGCCGAACTGGCCGGTGGCGTAGCCTTGCGCTTTGAGCGCGGTGGCGATCGTGCAAGCCTCAGCCGGTATGCCGATCTTGGCGCCCGCCTGACCGACGGTGGTCATACCGGTGCGAATCGGAAGTTCGCCCATGATGAAGTTCGCGCGACCAGCCGTGCAACTTGCCTCCGCGTAGTAGTCGGTGAACAGCATGCCTTCCTTGGCGAGCTTGTCGAGGTTCGGCGTCCTCCCGGCCATCATGCCACGATGGTAGGCGCCAATGTTCCACATCCCGATGTCATCGCCCATGATGAAGAGGATGTTGGGTTTCTTGTCTTGCGCCTGGGCTGGAGCTGACCGCGCTCAAAAGCGCAGCAGTGGCACAACAGCAGCGACAAGCCGTTATGAATTAAGTTTCGTTTCATTTTGAGTTTCTTGTTATTTGGTTTTGGGTTTGTTCTCATGATTCTTCTCCGATCGTACTGGCTATGTCTATTTGCTGAGAGCGAAGCGGGCGGCCCTTGCGAGCCGCCCGCTTAGTCATCAATATGCGCTTGTCTCTTGCGGTTAGTCGCTCGGCTGGTGAGCGCCATTCCCGCTTAACCGCTGCGAGCACCTGTTCGAGGTTGTAGCTCGCTGCATCCTGGAGCGGCGGGAACTCCACGTAGGACGTGAGCTCCTTCAGCCACAGCAGCTGGCCGATGGGCAGGAGGTTCCAGTCGTAAAGATAAGCCGTAGCTCGGCGCGGCGAGGGCGCCGCCGATAGCCAACGCGCCCTTCTGCATCTGCCCCGACGTTATTCTCGAACGGATCGCGCAGGATGTTCTCGATCTGGGTCCAGTGATACGTCTCGGCCGGCACCAAGCGCCGAGGCCGGTCGACCCCATCATGGTGTAGTAGAACTTCCAGTTCTTGTAGCGCACCGCCGAGGGTTGGCGGCCCTGGTAGTAGAAGAAGTACATCGCGATTCGACTTTTCCGACTTTCCGGTGAGGTAGTCGCTCTGGTCGACCCCATCCAGCGTCGTCTTGACGATGCCCTTGTATTTGCCCTCCCTCGATCTGCTTCTTCAGTTCGTCGCCCTTGGGACCGCCGGCGATTTCAACTAACGTCGGCACCCAGTCCAGGGACGCGAACATTTCCTTGAAGATCGTGCCCGGCTTGATGACGCCCGGCCAGCGGATGACGCACGGAGCGCGCATGCCACCTTCCCAGGTGGTCAGCTTGCCGGCTTTGAACGGGGTGACGCCGCCGTCCGGGAAGGTTTGAACCTCGGCGCCGTTGTCGGTGGTGAAGACGACGATGGTGTTGTCGAGCTGCACCCATGTCCTCAAGCTTCTTGAGGACGTAGCCGATGTTGTCGTCCATCTGCTTCATGCCGGCTTCGTTGATGCCCCAGTCCTTACCGCCCTTGTCGCCCAGCATGTCCAAATACTTCTGCGACAGCACGGTCGTGATGTGCATGCGGGCCGGGTTGTACCAGACGAAGAATGGCTTGTTGGTCTTCTTGGGATCGTTGCGGTCGAGGAAGTCGATCACGTGGGAGGAGATTTCCTCGTCCACCGTCTTCGAGCGCTCGAGCGTGAGCGGACCTTCGTCCTTGCCTGTCTGGTTCTTGGCCGTGCCGTCGGAGGACTTCATCCAAAGGACCGGGCGCGGCGGGGTCATGCAGGTGCCGATCTTCGGGATCAACACCGCCCGGGGGGTTCGAGATCCCGGGATCGGAATCGTTTTGCACGGCGGCACGACGCCCTGCTCGGTCGGACTCTTGTTGATGTCCGGGAAGCTCACCTGTTGCATCGCATCCAGGTGATACAGGTAACCCCAGAACTCCTGGAAGCCGTGCGCGGTCGGCAGCGCCATCGGGATGATCGCCCAAATGGTTCTTGCCGAACTCGCCGGTGCGTGTAGCCGAGATCTAGCAGGAACTGGGCGAGCGCCGGCGTGCCGGGCCGCAGATACGAAATGGCGCCCGGTAACTGCGGCAGGATCATGCCCGCGCGGTAGCGGATGCATTCCGGTGAAGAAGGCGTTGCGCCCGGCGGTGCAGCTCGACTCGGCGTAGTAAGTGCATGAATGATGCCGCCTTCGGCTGCGATCCGGTCAATGTTCGGTGTTTCCCCGACCATCAGGCCGCGATGATAGCAGCTCGGCTGCATCCAGCCGATATCATCGCCCATGATGAACAGGATATTGGGTTTCTTGTCTTGCGCCTGGGCCGGAACGACCGCGCTGACGGCCAGCCCAATCGATAGTGTGAGCAATAATAGTTTTTGTATTCGTTTCATGGTTTGGTTTTGTTTTTGTTTGGATTTCCGACGCGGCGGGTGTCCGTGCTCCGATCGTCGTGGTTCTTATCTTTTTTTGTTTGTTCATATTATTTTCCCGTTTCGGGAAAGGTTTCGTTCACTGGTGAATTCGCGGGTCGCCTCGCAAGAGACAGCCCGCGTGTTTCACAATCGAATTAACTGGCTAGTCGCCCGACCCGATGATTTGTACGGCTTTGTGAATATCCATCAAGGGCAATGGATTTTCCGGATGCTGAAGATTCGGCTGCATGTCGTTCGATGCCCCGCCGGGGAAGCGTTTGATGTTCGGATAATCCACGATGCGATTTATCAAACTCCATCAGCGGGATATACAACAGCGACAGCGCCCAGCCATTGTCGTAACCGGCATAGCGGCCGGGCGAGGTCGTCGGCATGCGCGTGGGGGCCGCACCATTGAATGTCATGTCGTATTTCTCATACGGGTCCATGGTGAGGTTGTAACACGCACCGATGCCACCCAGATCCTGCTTGGGACCGAGCCAGGTGTCCTTGGCCGTATAGAGATATTTCCAGGCGATGTGGAGATCGGGATTTTCGGGATCGCCGCCGATGTCGGCGCGCATGCCGCCGAAGCTTTCGCCATCCATATAGATCCATCCGGCTCGCGCTGAATGCGGGGACTTGCCCATCGATATAAGCACTGTTGTCAATGCTGTCGAAATAGATGGGCTTCCCGTCGTTGTCTTTCCATGCGCCATGGGGCGGCGGCGTGAGCCCGACCATCGTGGCCAGCGTTGACCAGCAGTCGATGTGCGACATCATCTCACCGTAATGCGAGCCGGCCGGAATTTTGCCGGGAGCCCACATGATACCGGGCACACGGAAACCGCCTTCGAAGGGCGAACCTTTTTCGCCACGGAACGGCGTCACGCCCGCGTCGGGCCACGCATCCTGCCACGCGCCATTGTCGGCGGTGATGATGACGATGGTGTTGGGCGCCACTTCCCGAATTGCCGCCATGACCTTGCCGATGTTGTCGTCCAGTTCCATCTGGGCATCCGAATAATTGCCGAGGTGCGATTTGCCGATGAACGCCTTCGCCGGGATGTTCGGATTGTGCATCTTCATGAAGTTGACATCCATGAAGAACGGTTTGTCGCCCTTCGCGTGCGCCTTGATGTATTCCACCGCCGAAGCGGCCTGCCGGACATCGAACTCATGCAGATAGTCGTAGTCGATGCGCGCGACCTTTTTTGCGGGCTGGCCGGCCACGCCTTCCCACTCGTAGAGGTTCACGACCTTTTGATACATGTCCCAATACTCCGTGTTGAACTTCGGGAACCACGGATGAGCGAACCACGACGTGTCGTCATAGGTATAGACGCCCGGATAATAGGCGGCGAATTCCTTCATTTCGTCGAAGCCATGTTCAATCGGGTAGAATTTGGGCTGATCACCCAGATGCCACTTGCCGGAAAAATAGGTCGAGTAGCCGTTCTTCTGGAAGAACTCGGCGATTGTCGGCGTGGATTTCGTCAGACCGTTCGGGTCGCCCGGAGCTACGACGACTGAGAGGGCCGAGCGGATCGGATAACGACCGGTCATGAATGAAGAGCGGCCCGCCGTGCAGCTCGCCTGACCATACCAGTTCGTGAACACAGCTCCTTCGCTAGCGACCTTATCAATGTTCGGAGTCGGATGGCCAAGGTTTGCGCCACCACCGTAACAGCCGAAGTCACCCCAGCCGGTGTCGTCGGTCATGAGCATGACAATGTTTGGTTTCTTGTCCGCCGCCCCAACCGATCCGACTAGGCTGAAAAACGCAGCCGTGGCTATAAGCAGCGACAAGCCGTTATGGATTAAGTTTCGTTTCATTTTGGCTTGCTGTTGTTGTTTCTGTTTTGCGTTTGTGGAGGGATAGTTGAATTAAATGGTGATTCAGAAAATTTAAGCAATCTTGCGGCTCTAAAACCGCCCAACGCCACCTATCCGGTCCTACCCCTACCCCATAACCCATTCGTCCCCAGCCAACTGCCCCAGCCACCCCATGTATCCCACTGCATTGCTGCGTCCTGATACACCTCAGCAGTTTGGAGGTTCTCTTGTGCAAGCTGCCTTTGAGCGCGCATTTGTTGATAAGCCTGATACTCGTGCGGTCCACCCACATAGACCAGGTTCTGAGGCGGGTCCGCGACAATGTAGAAGGTTCGCCCGTTTTTTTGGATCGTGACGACCTGGCCAGTTTGAAGTTGTTTGAGCTTTTGTTGCTGCGCAGCCGTCTTGGGGGTGATCGTCTTAAAGCCGGCGGCTACGAGCATGTTCGCTTTGTCCTGTGTCATGGTCGACGTGGTGGCGCACCCAGCCATCAACGCCAACAGAGCGATGACGCTGATTGTGTTGAATGAAGTTCGTATCTGTTTCATGATTCTTGGTTCCTTCCAGGTTGCTTTGTTTTTGATTTGCCATCGACGGCCACTCGCAAGCACGCACGCCACCGATTCGCCCTTGGATCCGTCCGAACTAATGCCATCGAACGCTCATTCTTGCCCGTGCGCGTCTTTCCGAACAGTGGGACTTTGGTCGTACTAGTGCCGGACGGAATACTACGTACCGTTGTCTCAGGCTGACGACCAGCGAAGTCCTTTCGATGGGTCGCCGACCTATGCTAATGACGATCAGATGCGAGGCAACATAAGCAGTTGCAAGACTGGCAGGCAAAGCAACAGGCACGCAAGAATCATAAAAACGACACGCACAGCCTTGAAACGAAAGCGCTGTCCAATGGCCGTAATTAAAAGCACGGTAGCCAGGAGAACGGTGATGCGCACGTACTGATCTCCGGTCTCTCCGGATTTTGTACCCTGGTCGGCTACGTCTGCAGCTTTTTTATTCAAACCAAGAAACTGCTCGTGCTTCGCATTGTGGTACTCGGGCATGAAGATCGGGCCGGGTGGCGCTTGCGCGTTGTTAAAAGGATCGGTGCGCAACCAGGCCGTAAATGCGGGGCGATATTCGTCACGAAAGCGTCGTTCGAAGAACTCCGCCGCCTTCTCCTTACCATCCAGCTTCGCAGCGAGCCAGCTGTTGAAGGTATCGCTGTCGTAGATCCGCTCCTGTCCTGCCAGGGTGGCAAGACCTTCAGCAGTAACTCGGAGCCGGCTTGCTTCGGCGTATTGTTCTGCGCGGATTCCGGCCCATTTTGCTGCCTGGTACCCGCTCCATGCCGTGGCCACGGCAACGAGGGCAAGGATCACCGCTTCGATAATTTCAATCGCTTCAAAACGGGACTGAGAAGAAGAAACGTTCTCGCGCACTTGAGTTAGTTTTCTAATCACATAGCCCAGCGGTCCCACCGACTCTAGCATAGCCAAATTATTTGCACGGAAATTACACGTAACATGCACATGATCGGAGACGCCGCCGATGCTCTCGGCAATTCCATCCGCCGTGTGAATGATTCCGCCAAGATATGCGTGAAGATCTCCGCGCCAAGCCGGCTGGATCATCGCCTCGTGATTCTTCGTTCCGAAAACGATGTGATAATGCAGGCTCAGGTGTGTTGATGACATAATCGGATTGGTTTACGACGCCCCTGCCGGGGCTTGGCTGTTTTGTTTACATAATAAACCGGTGGTTTACACCACCGGCTAACGTCCCAACATCCCGCCGGGATGGAAAGCGATCTGTAAGAGATGGGACAACTCCGTTCCCGCGTTGTTACTTCTAAGAGGATATGTGTGCTCCCCCAGCTTAAGATTCCTAGCAAACTCGTCGGAGTTTACTGAGAGGCGCCCGGCATCAGGTGTTCGTCGATCCGTCTCGAGCTCGACGGAATCAAATGGCCGTCCTGATCGAAGCTAAGCTGGATGACCCAATTGTAGACCGAACCGGGCCATTTGCCATTTGGCAGAAAGGTTTTGGGGTCTGCTCCCAATGCACCGAGCAGAGCCGGAATGTATGGGTGACGCCAACCTATCAGAATCACTTTTCCCTGCTGGTTCGCACGCAACTCGGCGGCCAGTTCAGCGGACTGATTGTTGCCAAAACGCGTATCGATTTTCAAATTTGCCGCCTTCGCAAACGGTTCCAGTGTTAGACGCGGCCGGTGGCTTTTCTTTGAGTCTTTGGCGGCAAAAATGACAGCGGGTTCCAGCCGCTTCGAATCGATGGTAAAATTTAGGAAGTAATTCTTATATGCTTCAGCCCGCTTTTCGCCGAGGGGCGAGATACCGTCGCCGCTACCGGCGTCTTCCGCGTGACGAATAATCAGCACGACGGAATTCTTTGGCCCGTCTTGCCCATGCGCTGTGAACACCAGCGCATACGCAAAAAAAATCGCGATGAAAAGGCGCGTATGCATGAATGTCATCGTTGATGTGGCTGGGATGAATGTCAATATGCGCGTTAGCGAGGATCCAATAGAGGGAATTTTTAACGTTTAGCGCCAAAGGCGCTCTTCAATGCTAGTCCGCCACAGGACGGATTGACTTACTCGCTCCCGCTCCTTTGAAACTCGTTCGCTTCCCAGCTCGCTCGCCACTACCCATCGCGGCTTTACCTTCTATGTCGCTTTCCCCAAAAAGCTCCATTCGGCCTCTCGGCTTAACCCATCCATGTCGCTCGCATCCATGCGGCTCCATTCGCCGTGGCGAACCCTGGGGCAGCGCGCCCCAGGAATCCGATTACCCACAGATAAGCAGGCGCTCAAAGCCTGGGTGAGCTCAGCGTGTAGTTTTCCAATTCCATACGCGCTGGTTACTTTGCAAACAGAACGTGCGTTAGACTTCGCCTCTCGGATTGAGCACGCCCCCTCACCTCAATCCTCTCCCCGCAAGCGGGGCGAGGCGGAATGGTGCCGCGTATCGCGTACATACCGTCGAAAAATTCGTGTTGCTTGGTGCCTGCCAAGCCTGAGGAGCACATCGCCAACTCGCATAAATTATCTCAAATTGAACGCCTTTAGACCTCGCCTCTCCCTTTGCCAAAGGGAGAGGATGAAGGTGAGGGTTTGTTTTGCTGTCGCTCCCCGAGTGCGAACCAGATTGCTCGCAAGACGCTATCGAGTTCTCTGACGAACCTGATGATTCCAGAATCGCAACACAATGACTCCATGGCGCGCCAGGAATTCCGACCGCGTGCGATCACGAATTTGGCCTGCACGATAATTATGTCCGCCGCCGTCTAATTCGATACCTAGCTTTGCGCTGGGACAATAGAAATCCAAGACGTAATCTTCGAACGGATGCTGCCGGCGAAATTTGTAGCCTGCGAAATTTCGGTTCCGCAAGTGTCGCCAAAGAATACGTTCAGGCTGCGTCGCCTTCTTTCGCAGCAATCGAGCGCGATCCACAACGATTGATTCTAACTATTAACGCGTCTTCAGAAAACCCGTTTATGAATACCCCTCACCTCAATCCTCTCCCCGTTAGCGGGGCGAGGCAGAGGAGCGCTCAGTATTAACCTCCCAGGATCCACTTCGAGGATGCCGCAGGCTCACTGTCGCCAAGCATTCCTGGGGCGTTGCCCCGGGCTCGCGGTGAATGCTGCGCCTTTGGCGCGAAAACAAATACCTGAAAGCGTTTCGGGGAAAACGATTATAGCTTGGAATCCATCCGATGTCCCACTCCCAGTGGGAGGGTATCTCTCACGCGCCTAAACCACGTCAACGTTGATCTTGGAGACGTTGTGCTTCTTCAAGCTCGCTCGCACTTCAGCCTCCAGCTGCATTGGGTCAACTCCGCTCGGGATATAGAGCAGAAACACCATCTGTCCCTTGTCTTCATAGAGCGCGGAACTTTGAAGCCGGCACTTGTGGGACACGAGCAACGATTGCACTGTGCCAAAGACCGGCTTTGGATCTTCTCCGTCGTCAAGTCGGACCCTTATGCGGCAGCTCGAGTGCGAATCAAGCCAGTAGACGAGTACCCAACCAAAAGCGGTAACGAACACGGCCATCGCCCACGATCCCATGCCGCACGCAAGCCCGACTACCACGATCATGATTGCTTTCCCGGTGAGTTTTGGATTATCGAGCAAGGTCCGAAATCGTAGCAGCGCGCCGATACCGAAGATGACAAACGCAAGCGTCTGGCTGGTCCCGCTCAGTTCAGCAACAACCGCGCCGACCACACCAAGGAGGATGAGCGCCTTGCGCTCCTCCAGATCGGCTAGCGGATCGGCAAGTGATGCGCGACGCGGATGCCACGCGATTGCATATGCACAGCCTACTGCCAGGCTAAGGCTTAGGAAGAGCCGTAAAATGAATTCCGGATGTCCGAACTGCTCGACGCTTTGCTGGATCGATACCCACGAATCCCCCTTGGGATCTATGCCGCCTGTGGTTCCGTGTTTAGCTAACTCTTCTGCTGGATTGGCGCCGAACGCTGGCGAGGATAAGACAACAAGAAAGGCGGTGGCAAATGCGATACTGATAGTACGCACTGCCGATCCAAGACGGCGATTTGCCCAAAAAAGATGTGACGGTATCAAGTAAAGAGAGCCGACCGGCATTTTCTCTTTTGACGGTGGGCGTTCAATGGGAATTATTTTCGGCGTGATCATTTTCGCTGGAGTCATTTTTTCTCGTTAGCCACAAGCTGGCGCCAATTGCCGCCAGCACACGACTATCTCCAGCACGCTACTGCGAGAGTCCCTGCCCCGACAAGATAAACTTTCCTATTTACGGATTTCTTACCAAAACCAAATTCCCTCCCGACCAGGCTGCAGTAAAGGAGTAAGTCTGGCCAGCTTGTACGGTCAGGGTCTTTCGCCCCGGACGGGCACCGGGTTGACGGGGATCGCCCCGGACGATTATGGTGTGCTGACCTGCCGGCAAGTAGCCAGAGTAACTTCGGCCCTCGCTAAAGCTTCCCACGTCCCTGCCATCGATGTTCACGACAAGGCCGATATTTTCCCCAAAATTTGCGACCCGAGTAATGATCACATGCCCTGAATTCGCAGGTATTGGCGCGGTCGCCTGGTTGGTTGCGCACCCGGTGAAGATCAGGCCGGCACAGGCCAGACTGAGGATGCAAATAATTGAACTATATCTTTTCATGTTTTGGATTCCTTTCGTTTAAATGCGCGCCCATCCTGTCCGACAACAATTTGCTCGTCAATAAGACTTTTGGGCAATATTCGTTTCGAGCCGTTAAACCCGAATCGCATCTCGAAGAACGCTGCTTGCGCGTCCAAATATCCTACACCTCCAGTGCTTCAACCGGAATGCCAAGCCACTTGGCGGCGGCGGCGCGTTCCGTAAACAGCGAAACATGCAGTGGCGAATGGTCAGTCAACATGGCGTGCAATTTTGCGTAGTGGGTGGCGGCGGCGCTCGTGACGTAGAAGGCCGTCTTGACCGGTGGATGCGACTCAAAGGCGAGGCGGCGGTGCAGGGCAAGGTGAAAGACGAACCTGAAATTGAGATCGACCGCGTCGAGCGCCGATAAGTCTGCGAACCGGTTGAACGGCTTTTGAGCTTTTTCTTCGGCAGCCTCGATAAACGCGATGATTTCATTCACGAGTGCCTGGTCCAGAATACCGTGCGGCTTCCAGACCAGGAGCGATAACTCTTTGCGGAACAGAACGTGGGCGGGAAGTTTCAAGTCACTCATTGGCTTTCTTGTTTGGAGTTCGCTTTGTGGGAGACGGCCCTCGGTTTTAGGTGGGTGATGTTATTAGTTCGCCTTCACAATACCTGGCGGCTTCCACGTGCCTTCGCCAGCAGGCAGGATGGACGGCGGTTCCGTTTTGGGCCAGTAGAGGCGCATGACCAGATAGATCAAGTCGTTAGGCGCAGGGAGCCAGTTACTCTCCTTGTCCTCGCCAGGCGAATCTTTCTGGATGTAAAGCGTAAGCGAACCGTCCGCGTTCTTCTTCATGTTCGGCAGCATCGGCGAGTTAATCAGATACCGGTTGATCGGGTTCTTGATCAGGAGCTGCGTCTTGCCGTCATACATCGTCACCGACCAGAAGGCATTCACCGGCGGGAACTGTCCGGCTGCGAAGGTGAGCGTGTAGTTGTGCGTGCTGCCGTCGAGCGGCTGGCCGGTGCTGTCCGTGCGGGTCAGCGGATACATCGCTTCGACCGGGTCATTCGCGTAGATACCGGCCTGCGCCACGGCGGCGCGACTCAGCCAATCGCCGTGGAAGAAGGCGCGATCTCCCCCGGCCAGTCCTCCGACCCGCCAACCGTTGATGTTCTTGCCGGTGTTGGCGATTGCCGCCACCACTTTTTCCTCACCGGTTTTCATGCCTGAACCCACTGCCGCTTGCTGTTCTGGCGAGAGGTCTTTGAAGAAAAATTTCTTTCCCGCTCCAATGCCGATGCTCGCCAGCTTCGCGCGAATTTCCTTTTCGTCCGGACCGGGAGGAGCAAATTGCAGTGAGAAGTCGAGGTAGTCGAAGAAGCCGGTCTTCACCATGTCCTTGTTAATCTTCGGGAAGTTGATCGCGGGCGCTGTGGGCGGGGCCGGTTGCTTGAGATACGTCGAGAGCGGCTGCGCCTTGTAACCGGCCTGAACCTTGACCACATTCGGCATGTCTTGCGCGTTGAATAGTTGGGTCCGATAGGCTGCCGCCGAAAACTGCGTGGAGGACCGGAACACTTTCTTGATACCTGACGGGGTCTTCACCCTTCCAGTTCGGCCCAGCCACCAGGTAGTCGCCAGCCTCGTTACCGGTTGCCCGGCTGCCAATGTAACCGTAGTTGAAAGTGTTGCCGTCGCACAGCATGACCGAGTAGTAGCGGCCCTTTTCCACCGCAGGTACCGACAGCACGAGCGGCTCGGCGCGCAGGTCAAGCCACAAGATGGAATAGGGCGTATCGCTGTTGGGCGTGATTACGGCAGTATCCTTATAGGTGAAGACGCGCGCTTCGTTGTTGATTTGATTGAACGGCGCCTTGTATTGGCTGGAGTTCTTGTCCACTACATACTCGTACATGACCCCGTAGTTCATCACGATCGGCAGGCCATAGACGAACCCTTCCTCGGCGATATTCTTGATTTCAGCTGGAGTCATGTCCGCAGCGCGGGCGGTGGTAAGCGTCGCACTGCCAGTCAAAATGGTTACAGCAATGGCACTGGCCAACGCCGAGCTAGGGAATATGCGTTTGATTATTCTCATAGTTCCTTGCATCACGCCGCTGCGGGATTTCGTCGTCCATAGGACTTTAGGGCAATATTCATTTCGAGTCCGCAAATCCGAAATCGCATGCCGTGACCCTGCAATTTGATCTGAAGGTGTAGCGCGCAGGTATCTTGTTTCGCCCCGGGCGTTCTCCTTTTCTCGTTGTTACTGGGGGATCACCTCCGACCGGCCTTCGACCTTCATAATCGGCGGCGGATTCCACTTGCCCGTCAGCGCGTCTTCTTTTGGAGCGTAGAGACGCATAGTCAGGTTGAACGCTCCTTTGGGAGCGGGCAACCAGTTGGCTTCCTTGCCAGCGCCTGGGCTTTCGTTTTGAAAGTAAAGATCAAGCGATCCGTCTGGATTATGTTTGAACGGCATCCAACTGCTGACGGCGAAGCGATTCAGGGTGTTCGCGACTTGAAAGCCGTCAGAGTCATAGAGCGTGACAGACCAAAACGCGTTGACCGGCGGCAACTGACTTTTGTCAAAGTGAAGCACATATTTGTTCGCGCCGGAGAGTGACTTGCCGGTCTCGTCGCCGAGATTCAGGGGATAAATCGCGTCTTCGGGTACGTTCGCGCCAAGACCCAACTGTGCGACCATGGCGCGTTTGAGGTAGTAGTTCCCGTACACACCCATCGTGTCGGTGTTCATCGACCAGTAGTTCACGACTCTTGCAAGCGTCGGCACTTTCCATTTCATGAGTGCCTGCGCATCCGCCGGGGCGCTGGCAAGCGCTTTTTGGACCGCTTGATCGAGCTTCGCAAAGTCGAAACTCTTTCCCGGTTCGATGCCGATCCGTTTCATACGAGCGACGATTGGCTCATCGGTGATGTGCGGCGGGTTAACCTTCATGACCTCGGCGGCATAGGTGAAATATTTGTCGCCCGACATGGTATCCACCTGAATTTTCGGCGGCGTTTTCATGTCCACAGACGGATCAACCTTGCCGGTTATGGCCTCGGGGCTTTTTCCCCATCCGGACAGCGGGGTGATCTTGTAGCCGGCTTGGATCTTACGAACGGCGTCGTAGTCCGGCGGACCGTCGGTCTTGGTGCGGCCGATGATCCATACGTAAGGCGTAGGTGCCTTGATTTGCTGCATGCCGGCGGGCACCGACCCCGTCCAACCTGGCGGCGTGACGAGAAAGTTAGCGGCCTGCGTTCCAGTTGTTCGCCAGCCCGGGGACGCGAACACGTCCGTCCACATGTCGAGCATGGGGAACAGATAATAACGCCCGCCGGTGTCCGGCACGGAGGCTACCACGGGTTCTTTCGTGAGATCGAGCCAGCCACTGGAATAAAGAGTATCGAAGTTAGGCCGGACGACTGCTTTCATGTCTGCCGTCGGATAGGCCGGAATGTTCGCGAAGGTGTTCATCGGGGCGCTGATACCCTGAGCGCGTTCGACATTGGTGAGCTGTTTGCGGGTGATGTCCATCGACACGATCGGGTAAAAGTACAGGTATGCCTCGACGCCGATAGCATGCGCTTCCTCGGGAGAAATCGATTCGGCGTGGCTTGTTAGACTAGCCGTGGCAAACGCCAGGCCCATAATACTTAGGTATATTGTTTTCACGACGTTCGTTCCAGGTTTTCTCATTTGGTTCATTTTGATTCGCCTTCGACGATTAAGTCGCAGGCTGGATCACCTAAATCAGTGGAGTAATCCCAATTTTGCTGCATCTGATGTGATCTGCCTACAGGACTTTAGGGCTATGCAATACGGTGTTCGGCGTGTGCAGGGTGAGATTAAGAGCGCTCAGCAGCTCGCAAGTGTTTCACAATTTGTTGAACTCTTGTCACTTGGTTCCCTTTTTCCCAGCCGCGGCTGTTGCAGATATTCTGGGAGAGGGTGATGCAGTCTTACTGGGATTGGTAGCCTGAAGTTTCTTGAGGAAGAAGGCCTTGATGTTTTTGAATTCTGATGCGCGAGAGCTATCTGGAAGGACTTTGGCGCCCAAAGCATCTACCGCTATCGTTCGGCGAAGAGTTCCTGATCTGTCCGTAAGCCAGGCAGTGCCTACGGAATAGATTTTCATCTTATCTGCTATTGTTTTGAGCGCAGAAAGCACGATGCCCTCTTGCTTTGGGTTGGTGCTGACAGCAAATGCGATACTCATACCGTCCGAGGTGCGATACGACTTTAGTTTCACTGGAAGACGATCACTGCCAAGTCCCAATATGGCCGCCAGCTCCGGAGCTATCGATTCTACAGCGCCTTGAGACAGCACCCATTCTTCCGTTTTGGAAAGTTCGGTCTGGTCAGAATAAGAAGGCGTTGGAGCAAGACTCTGAGCTAACAAGGCGATGGGAATGAGTGCCAAAGCTGCGAACAGTAATTTGCTGTAGTGCGTTTTCAATGTCGTTTTGTTACTCGCTGCCGTGGCATTCCCGCGGCGTTCCTATTTTTGTCGTATTTGGACACGCAGTCTATGCCAACTCGATTCGTGTTTCATTTCCCATTGCTATCCTGGCTGTGCAAGTCGGTGAACCAAGCCCGCGCGAGAAGCAGCGTCAGGACTGCATGCAACACAACTGCCGGCCACAAGAGCCGCCCGACCCAATTGCCTCGAACGCCGTAGATCAGCATGCCGCACAGCGCTGGCCGATCCGGCCAGCAGGCGACCCCTAATGCCACCAGCGCGATGCCGAGTACGCGGGCTGCTGGTACCTGCGACTCCGGTCAGTTCCGCGCCGAGTAACAATCGGCCAATGAGCCACGGTACCACCAACAGCGCCAAACCCGTGGCGGCTTCGGTGATGGCGGCGACCGTAAGCAGTTTCTTCATCTCGATGCGCCTATGGCTTGTCTTTCCCTGCTGCTGTTGCTGGCCCGCTTAGTCCGTAACGAGGGCGAGTCGTTCTTTCATGGCCCGCTGTTCTGCCGCCGTCATCTGGGTCGGGCCGAGTTTGAAGGTCAGCTTGTCGATCGCGCCCGTGAAGCGAAACGGCAGCTTGTAACTGTCGTCCACCCCTGTGCGCGTATCGCTTCCGATGTCGAAGCTCTCGTCGATAGCCATGAGCATCGGAATTGTGTGAGGGATTGTCTTGCGGGCAAATTCCTTGCCATCGATTGTCATCACACCAGTTCCACCTTTGCCAGGGCCGGGGCCATCGTATTTGAAATCGAACACGATCGTATGCTTGCCCGGCTCGAGCGTCCGGCCTAACCAGTCGCGCGCACCCACGCCGCCTTCCCAGCGATAGCGTTCGAGATCAAGGAGATTGTAGGTAAACACCGGCTTGCCTTTAAGCAGATAGAGGCCGTAGCCACCGAAGCGACCGCCCATCGTCGCGATCATTCCCTCCGCGCCGCTCTTGGGAACGGTGATCTCGGCGGTGATGGTGTAGTCCTTGTTCATAATACTCGGAGCATTCCCGACGGGAATGTTGGCATTCTCACCTTGGTAGGTGAATTCTGTTTTCCCTGCGACCGCGCTCGGACGCGGTGTAAGCAGGCGCGGCAGGATCGAGTTATCCAGAGGCAAGACCTGATATTTCTGAGCCTCCGTCATGAAGACCGACTGTAGCTCCTTTAACTTGTCGGGATTCTTGGCGGCGAGATCATTGGCCTGCGAATAATCCTCGGCGATGTTGTAGAGCTCCCACTTGTATTCGTTAACGGGCGGCAGGGGCTTGGCTCCGAGGAGCCAGACCGCCTCGGGCGGCGTGGTGCACGCGTACCAGCCGTCGTGGTAGATGCCGCGGTTGGCGAACATTTCGAAATACTGGGTGTCGCGCTTCGACGGTGCCTTGGCGTTCGCTGCGTCAAACGTGTATGCCATGCTCACGCCTTCGATCGGTTTCTGGTTGATACCGTTGACCATGTCCGGCGCCTTGACGCCGGTAGCTTCAAGGATGGTCGGCACGATATCAATTATGTGATGGAATTGTGTGCGAATACCGCCCACATCCTTGATGTGGCCGGGCCACGAAATGCACATGCCTTGCCGCGTTCCGCCGAAGTGAGATGCTACCTGCTTGGTCCATTTAAAAGGCGTGTCGAACGCCCACGACCATGCGACCGACATGTGCGGATAAGTCGTGTCAGAACCCCAGCCTTCGTAATGCAACATCTGCACGGCTTCCGGCAGGGTTAGGATGCCGTTGTAGGCAGTCATTTGGTTAAACGTGCCTTCGACGGTGCCTTCGGAGCTCGTGCCGTTGTCGCCGCTGATGTAGATGATGAGAGTGTTGTCCAGCTTGCCCATGTCCTCGACCGCCTGGATCACGCGACCAATCTCATTGTCAGTATAGGCAGCATAGCCGGCAAAGTTTTCCGCCTGGCGGGCATAGAGTTTTTTCTGGATCAGCGAGAGCGAGTCCCACCTCGGCAATTTTGCGCCACCATAGTCAGCCTGACCGTCCGGCCACGGGGTAAGCTGGGTGCCCTCTGGGATCACGCCGAGCTGTTTCTGGTTGGCGAAAATTTGTTCGCGCAGCTTTTCCCAGCCCATGTCGAACTTGCCCTTGAATTTGTCTCTCCACTCCGCCTTCGGCTGATGCGGCGAGTGCGTGCCGCCGGGCACGTAATAAACGAAGAATGGCTGCTCAGGAGCGGCTGCGTTCAAGCTGCTCATATATTTGATCGCCTCGTCCGCCATGTCGGTAGTGAGATTGTAGCCGGTCTTGCCGATCCATGGAAAAATCGGGGTCGTGTTTTGATAAAGGTAGGGTGTCCATTGATCGGTCTCTCCGCCCATGAACCCGTAAAAATACTGGAACCCCATGCCCGTCGGCCATTGATCAAAAGGCCCGGCCGCGCTGTAGAGGTAGGTGGGAGTGTTGTGGTTCTTTCCAAACCACGACGTGGCATAACCGTTCTCCTTCAGGATTTCGCCGATTGTGGCGCTGTCCTCGACCGATGACGGAGTCATAACCCGGAAAGCCAGTGGACATCTCGCCGATGACGCCGTAGCCGACGGAATGGTGGTTGCGACCAGTAATCAGCGCGGCCCGGGTCGGCGAGCAAAGCGCAGTGGAGTGGAACTGCGTGTAGCGCAACCCTGCCTTGGCAATGCGATCCATGGCCGGCGTCGGAATGATGCCACCAAAGGTGCCCGACACGCCGTATCCCTGGTCATCTGTCATGATGAGCAACACGTTCGGCGCGCCTTTGGGTGGCACGATGCGCGGCGGCCAGTAGGACTTGGAATCCGCGGCGTTTTCCTTGATCACGCCGCCGAACTTCATCGGTGGCGGCGGGAGTTGTTTCCCGTCAATGGTCGTCGTCGCGCCGGGTGAACCGGGCGTGCCGGTGGTTTGGATTTGTGCTCTTGCGGAAGGCGCAACCGCCATGACGGCGGCAGCGAGCATCCCGCCAAGAAGGATCTGTTTTGCTGATTTCATAGGTCTCAATCTGGTTTGTTGTTGCTCATCTCACGCATCTGACTAAACGCATTTTGTCGTACCTGCAGTGATTTGCCTATAGGACTTTAGGGCAATAGGTCTATAGATCTGGGTTATAAGGTTATAAGGTTAAAACGCAGCTGCTAAACCAATTGCCGAGAGATTCGACCGCTTGCTTATGCAGTCGCGAGCCGATTTGATGATCGAGCAAAGGTCAGAATCTTGGACGTCTGCGAGCGTTTACGGATGAGCAGGAGACCCGGGACAGTGCTAGCCAGCGTTAGTGGAAAAAGAATCGGACACCCGCGCCCACCAACTGTTGGCCCAGCGCGCGGCTTTTGTTGGTATCAATTTGGGTGCTCTGATAATTGAGGTATTTATACTCAACAAACGCGCTGAACTTGGGCGAAAAAAAGTAATCGGCACCGGCAAGCGCATCGAACGCCAGGTCTGCGTGACTTCGCCCACCGCCAGTGTTGACAGGAACGTCTCCAGTTACAGGGTCCCGGATCTCAACACCCGCAGATTCGGCGTAATAACCGCCGACTCCCGCACCCAAATACGGCTGGAACTTTTGATTTCCAGGCGCGAATCGCAAAATGAAGTTCGCCAGGAACGCGCCGGTATTGATCCAGGTCGTCGCGTTGGCCTGGCGAGTCGTAAGCTGCGTCGGGCAGTCCGGGCACGGCGTGAACGCCTCGTTCAGGGTGAAGTTAGCCCCGCCTCTGAAGCCATTATAAAAGAAATCGCCTTCAATCGTCGGCCGAATTACCCCTGTACCAAAGACGTACCCGAGTTTGATGCCGCCAAAGAAACCGACGTCATTTTTCGGGCTCACTTCGAGAGTAGATCCGAAAAACTGCGAATTCGGATTATCGTCCGTAAACGTTCGGTCGCCACCGCGGTTTTGATAGACATTGGCCCCCGCGTCGATCGCACCGTAAAAGCCGAGTCCATACATTGGTGGGGGCGGCGGCGCAACCTGCTTGTAGACGTCCTGTCCGGCTTGGGCCGAAATGGTGAGAAATCCAGCCGACGCTAAGCTAAGAAGTGATAATTTTTTCATTGGGTTAAGGCGGTTCTCCAGTTTAATGATTCGTTCTTATACAGAAAAGCCTCGACGGATGTCAAGTGATCCTATGTCGGATCAAATCTCTTTAAGACGTAGGGTTATGCCCTAAACCTAACGAGTCTATAGGAACTTAAGCCACACTTGAGCGTGTCGGCGCCGTGCAACATAACTTCCGCAGCTCACACGCTGACTCATCTGAGTCAGCGCAATTTTGTCGCGTCTCCGACAAAATGCCGATAGGACGTTAGGGCTATACAGGTGGAACCCCGCAGCCGACAAGCCTGCCTCCAAAACTGTGGTGGCATGCGTGTCGCGTGCGAAACGGGACGCTAGACCCGGACCGTCGATGCCGTTACGACAGGAGCTGACAATGGCAATGTTACAAACGGAGATGTCTGGGAGCGCTTTCGCGCCCGCAAAGACCAGGCACAATGGCGATCAGCGAGATCAGAATGAGGGCAAAAATGATTACGAATTCAATCACAGCGAAAGCTTTTTGAATGCAGTTATGCCATGACATCATAAGAGGGTGTGATGAGTTACGAATCTTCTCAGATTGATGTGGAAATGTCTATAGGACTTTAGTGCGTAGGGCATCGTCCTACGGTGCTCACCTCGCTTTTTACGAGATGGCTTCTAAGTAACTCGGTGTTTGGTTCGACTCAGTTCGTTAAGTTGACTTCAAACGCCTGCGCTCCGAGGGAGGAGGCCAGGCCTTCGGTGTCGCCGGCGAGATACATGGTCACACCATTCTGGTTGGTCAGCTTGGCATGCATCTTCCCCTCGATCAGGGTGAGTCCGCGGCTGATGCCATGGTAAGTTCCGGAGAAGCTGGAGAGGTTATTTAGGTTATAGACCTTGCCGGTGGCATTGACCTTTTGAGCGCCCGAGCCGCCAACGCCGCCACCAGAGATGGTGAAACGATGCGTCCGGCCGTTGTAATAGAGAGTACCTTTTCCGGCTTCGGCCTGAGCGTAATAGGCAGCCGACCACTCATGAATCCTCACAGTGGCCGAGGGTGGCGTACTCGGGGCCTGAGTCATTGATGCGCATCCGGCGACGAGGAGGATTGTGATACCGGTAAAGGCGGAATTGATGAAGTTGGTTTTCATGGTTTTGAAGTTTTTGGTTGGTTTTTACAGAGTAGCATTAACAGTTGGTCGTTATTTCGCCAGCATTCTTTCAATACATACGCTAGTTTGACAATAAGACTTTAGTCGGTACTCGGGCGAGCACGCTTGCCTCAATCCGGCCAGCTGGCGCCTGCGTGTGACACACAAAGCCGCGCAACTGTGGCCAAATCCCACGTGGCCAACCAGCATGGTTCCATTTTTGACTTGTGCGCTAATACGGCCCGGCCATTGGTCCCCATGGTCCAAAGCCTCCTCCCCATCCGCCCCATACACCCCACTGCATCTCTTCATCCTGGTACATCTCGGCGGTTTCGACACTCTCTCTCGCGAGCTTCTTGTCAGTGCGCATCTGTAGGTAAGTCTGGTATTCCTTAGGTCTACCGATATAGGCCTGGTTATGAGCCGGGTCCGGAAAAATGTAGTACGTTTTCCCGCCTTTCTGGATCATGGTTACCTTGCCTGGCGGGAGGTTCTGCAGCTTTTGTTGCTGCGCTGGCGTCTTGGGCGTGATCACCTTAAACCCGGAGGCCACAAGCATGCTCTCCCTGTTCTGCGTGCTCTGTGTGCTGGCACAGCTAAGTAACAATACCGTGCATGCGGCCGTGATAGTGCCGAGTAAGATATGTCTTAATGACTTCATAAGTTTTAATCTGGTTGTTGATAGTAGGAAAGAATACTTCAGAAGCTAATTCCGGTGGCGATTTGCGGGCCGTGTGTTGCTCAAAAATTTATCCCGCCCTGAACCTGGGGACCATTCAATGCGGTCTTGTTAGTGAACCCCTCTTGGTTGTAGTCGTACTTTAAGTAGCGCCAGCCAACCTGCAGCCAGAACCACCGGCTGATTTGAAATTCGAGACCGCCTTGCACCTGGTAGCTCCAATCGGAGCTGTCCACCGGTTCTCGCGCAATCGTCCGCCCTTCGCGGCGGATTTCGAACGCAGAGCCGGAGTTGGCGTCAAATCCACCTACATCGCCTTCCGCATAAAGCGATATGGCCTTCCAGATCTTCACTTTCCCGCGCGCGCCGATCACGGGATCGACCCAACCGGTCGAATCGGAGAAGTCCAACTTGTTGCGGATTCCCAGTAGTTGACGGAGTCTGACCAGGCGCGCATCACCGTTATTGAAAATGCTTATATCGCCTCCCTGATAGCTGTAGCGCGCGCCTGCGAAGAGAGAGAGCGTGGCCTTATCGCAATTGATCAATCGATAACCGACGAATCCTTCTGCAAGCCCCGTCTTGGAGGTGGATATTGGCGTTGGTAAAAAGCAAACCGGGTAGCGTGGCAGAAGCACCTACCTCCATGTACAGACCATCTCCGAAGAACTCCCATCGTTGATAGCGAACATCAACCGACAGCGAAAGGGGGACGTGAGTCAGATGCGTGAAAATCTGGTCGAAGCTGACGTCTGCGTCGGTGACCACTCCTTTTACTCCACTATTGCCGGACACGCCCGCCAACCATCCAGGTACACCGATGCGGATTTCGAGCGTCGCAGGCGTTTCGCACCAAGGCTGCGGCGGCGGAGGCGGCGCTTCCTTCGAGATGTCGTACGGCTCCGGTCCGGCGAAAATAGCCGCGGCTGAAAGGAGCATGGTTGCGGTCAGGAGACGTTTAACGATTCGGTGGATCAATGTTGATTGATTCATAGCGGTGCAGTCTTCCTAGTTAATTGTTTCGGCGCGCGCTCACCAGAAATACCAATTGGCCGCCCGGTAAGACAATCCTTTTTTGCTGCATTCTTTTGTACCCGCTGCCGGCACCGACATCGTATGCCCAAAACTGATCTGCGATGTCAAAGCTTCAAGAAATGTCGCAGCAGCCTCATCTCACAGTTTCACTCCCGAATCGTTGCTCTCCGTGTTAGTGCCCGAGATGAGTTAAGGCGTTGTACATGGGCTTCTGGGAAATCTGGATCACCCCGTCGAATGGCATGTCCAGTTCCAGGATTAGGAAGATCGCTCCTGATACTGACAGCGCGGCCAGCATTAGCGCAATAATGACCGTGGCATTCGGCGGCCCGAACAGGCCTGCGCTCATGAAAATGATCGCCAGCCAGGAGATCAAAACGATCAGCATTGCGACGGATATTGACGATTCCGTCTGCTCGAACAGCAACCAGCGCATTTGACCGAGATCGGTGGCGATCTGGGCGGCTTGAGACTTGAGAGAGCCCTGTACATCGTTCTGAGGCGAGAGCTTCTCGATCGAGTTAAAGATCCCCTCGCCCGAGGATGCGCTCGGATCCAGTTCCGCACCTTGAGATGACTTTTTGTCCGGCCACATGTGATTGATCGTACTCGCGACAGAGCGACGGAGAAGGTCACGGCTTTCCGCGCTCTCAGAACCGTAATTTGCCAGCACCCGGTCGAGAAAAACGGTTTTGGCCGCCATCTGCGTAACCTCGTTCTTCTGGGTGTCGTACGAACCTTTTGTTGAGGCAACCAATAGTCCGAGGACCAGGGCTGCCATCGTCGCGACCAATCCCATCCCAACCTTGACAGCGTCCTTCGTCTCCGAGCTCAGGTGATCTTCGGGAAGGGCAGCCCGAACGCGCACACCCAATAAGCCGGCCCCAAAGAGACATGCGAACACGAGTGCGGCTATGATTGTGGAATTCATTGCTGCTTGTTAGATACCCCCGCTGCCGCGATAGATCCAAAGTGAGTCAATGAATTTGGCACACGCTCTCAATCATTCGAAAACGTTCGCACCCCAGCCTGCTCCCCATCCGCCCCATGAACTCCAGTCCATCTGCGCATCCTGGTACATCTGGGCGGTTTCGAGATTCTCCTTAACAAGCTTATTTGTAGCACGGAGCTGTTGGTAAGCCTGGTACTCTTTGGGGCCGCCAACATAGGCGCGGTTCTGAACGGGGTCCGGGAAAATGTAATATGTTTTCTTCCCCTTCTGGATCATGGTGACCTTGCCCGGTGGAAGGTTCTGGAGTTTCTGCTGCTGCTTCGCCGTCTTGGGTGTGATCGCCTTAAAGCCAGATGCCACCAGCATGCTCTCTCTATTCTGCGTGCTGGTCTGTGTAGTGGAGCAGCCGAATAACAGGGCTGTGCATACAGCCGCGATGCCGGTTAGGAAGATACATTTTAATGGTTTAATAAGTCGCAATCTGATTATTGATGATAGGTCCCTACCGAATCGCTTCAGAAGGTAATCCCTGTGGTGATTTGCGGCCCGTGAAGTACGGAATCAAAACGAAAGCCGTCGTTCTCGTAATTGCCGCCGAGTGCCCGGTAACCAACTTCGGTAAAGATGCAATGCGTTAGGTTGATACCAACCGCGGTCTCGACCTCCCACATCAAGTCCATACCAACTCCGAACCCTCCAATTTCATTCTCATGAAGCGATTTTTACCCTCGCCGACGTGCAAATCCCAGAAAATTAATTATCGATTAGTCGAGCCTCATGATCTTGGAGCTCTGGAGGCCAGGGCCGGCCATCATTTGCGATTTCAAAAAAAATCGGCCTCCCAATTAAAGGAGGCCGATCGACTTAACCAAATCCGAGATTGCCAGCGTTAGTGGAAAAAGAACCGCACACCGGCGCCAACCAAGTGTTGCCCCAGATCGCGACTCTGGTTCGGGTGTTGATCTGGGTGCTGGTGTAATCGAGGTAGTGGTATTCGATAAACGCGCTCATGTTCGGACGGAAAAAGTAATCTGAGCCGGCAACAACCTGCCACGCCAGGTCCGCATGACTTCTCCCCCCGCCAGTGTTGACAGGGACCTCACCAGTTACGGGGTCTCGACCTCGACCCCCGCAGATTCGGCATAGTAAACGCCGACCCCGCCGCCGGCATACGGCTGGAATCTTTGGTTTCCAGGTGCGAATCGCAAGATGAAGTTCGCCATGAACGCGCCGGTATTGATCCAAGTGGTCACGTTGCGCTGTGCGAGTTGAAAATCGCGATCGGAGGCTGCCAAACGGGGGCACGGGACGTGAACGCCTCGTTCAGGGTGAAATCAGCCCCACCCCTGAAGCCATTGTAAAAGAAATCGCCTTCAACGGTTGGACGAACTACGCCCGAACCAAAGACGTAACCGAGTTTGACGCCGCCAAAAAAACCGACGTCATTTTTCGGGTTCACTTCGAGAGTGCTTCCGAAAAACCTTGGATCTCGATCCGGATCATCTGTGTCAGAATAAAGTTTCGGTTTCCGCCACGGTCTTGATAGACATTGGCCCCCGCGTCGATCGCACCGTAAAAGCCGAGTCCATACATTGGTGGTGGCGGCGGCGGCGCAACCTGCTTGTAGGTTTCCGTTCCGGCTTGCAACGGAATGGTGAGAAGTCCAATTAGAAGTGTAGTTAAGGCGTATGATTTTTTCATAACAATAGGCGTGATAACTGATACATGCCGATTTGGCAATACTTATTTTTATTAAATTTTCGTCTGATCTGGAGCCAGCATTCAGCGACCGCGGGAGGACTGTCTATGGGACTTTCGTCGTACCCCGGACGCCTGATCATCGACAGTGGGCGACGCGCACCCGGGGTCACTGGTTTGCGAGAGCGCTTTCGGTATCGGTTCTTCAGCGCGGGATGGATCGTTAATAAAAGTAGGAGTTGCGCCTTCATCTGAGTCGTCATTCCACCGGACATTGTCATTGGTCACGAAAACATCAGAACTCAGATCATCGGACGTTTTTGTGCCTGGTCTGTCGAGAACCCCGCGTGCTCGAATTGGTTTTCTCGGCCGATAATCCCACTGCGATGTAATTCGCGGCGCGTTCTCCTCGATGGGAGCGCTGGGTGCTTCGTTGACCTCACTTTGGCTAAGGAGAAATAGCTGCGCGCTGCACCAAGGCAGAAGCAGGATGCCGGCAATGCCAAGCACGGCGACCGTCAACAGCCAGAACTTATTTCCAAGAAGGTAACTTCCGAGCGCACCAGCGAAAACAGCGAGCGCGACAAACGAAATAATGCATGTCGCAAGCCGTTTCTGCGTTAGCAATTCGTCGATGCCATATTTTGGAAACGAGATTTTCATGTCGCGGATGTGAGCGCGAGCCTGATGGCAGTGAGAAGTTCTTCATCGTCAAAAGGTTTGGTCAGGAAGGCCGAAGCTCCTGCGTTTAGGGCGGTGGAACGAACCAGCGGATCGTCCTTTCCCGTAAAGATGATAACGCGCGTCGAAGGCGAGATCTTGCCAAGCCGCGATTGAACTTCCAAGCCGCTCATAATGGGCATACAAACATCGATCAACGCAACCGCTGGGCGATGAGTCTGCGCATAGCGCAAGAACTCCCTGGGATCGTCAAATGTTTTTGCGTCCAGATCAGCCGACGAGAAAAGACGGCCCAATCCCTTCAGCACCGAGGGGTCGTCGTCGAGCAGGCAAACAACAAAGGCAGTGGTGATTCGCAAGGCCTAAGATTACACCAGCCAATCTGACTAAAGCTATGAGACCTTAGTCTTAGATGTTGGCCGCAGGTGCGAGGCACGCTTTTTCCGTCAACCTCACTAGCTCCGCAACGGAACTAACATTCAGCTTCCGCATCGCGCGGCCGCGATGAACTTTTACTGTCTTTTCCGCCGTGCCAAGTTCTCCAGCAATCTGTTTGTTCAACATGCCGGTAACGACAAGCTGCATTACTTCAAGCTCGCGAGGCGTCAACAGGCCAAGAAGAGTCCGAGCTTCATTCTCTTCTACATTGCGCTGGCGCTGTTCGGCTGACCGAGTCAGGGCACGCTCAACACATCCAAGCAACTCATCATCGCGAAACGGCTTTGGAAGAAAATCGACTGCGCCTGCCTTCATCGCCTGGGCGCACATCGAGATGTCGCCATGACCGGTAATAAAAATGAGCTGTTCCTCCCGGCGGCGCTGAATCAAAGTTTCCTGCAGATCCATCCCGTTCAAACCCGGCATCCGCACATCGACAATGACGCACGCGGGTCCAGCGTGTTGTTCGCGTTTGAGAAAATTAGATGCCGATTCAAAAATTTCGCTTCGGTACCCGCGGAGCGTAGTAGTCGAGTAAGACCCTTTCGCACCGACGAGTCGTCGTCGATTGCGAAGACCAGGCTGTTTGGAGGGATCATCATACAGCTGAGGTTTTGGCGCTCGCCGGAAGAGTAAACTGGAATCGCGCGCCGCCGTCATCCGCATTTTCGGCCGCGATTGTGCCGCCGTGTGATTCAACGATTGAACGCACGATCGAGAGACCCATCCCCAATCCCTTGGCCTTCGTGGTGAAGAATTGTTCGAAAAGTCGCTCGCGCGCTTCCTCGGAAATACCAACTCCGTAATCGCGCACGCTAACGCGAGTGACACCATCGGCGTCTCGCTCTGTGGCGATTACTACTTTGCGGCGGCTCAATGGCGTGTCGCGCATCGCATCGAACGCATTAATAATGAGATTGAGCAGGACTTGTTGCAGCTGAACTGGATCGCCTTCAACCATTGGCAAATCCGGGTCCAGAAAAGTACCCAACTCGCAGGAGTGAAGCATGGCACTCGGTTTTACCATGTGCACCACGCTGATTACAATATCGTTTAGATTAATTCGCCGGTGGGCCGAGACATCTTTTTTCACCATGCTCTGGATGCCGCGAATCACATCGCCGGCGCGGCGCCCATCAGCGACGATGTCACCGAGCAGATCGTGAAGTTCGCGAAGATCGACTTTGCCGCGATCAATAAAGCGCTGTCCAGCTGCGGCGTTGCTCGTTATACCCGAGAGCGGCTGATTCAATTCATGGGCGATCGATGCCGTCAATTCACCCATCGCTGCCACTCGGCTGAGATGGCTCAGCTCGTCCCGGTTTTGCTGGGCCTGGAGTTCCGCCTCTTTCCGATCAGTGATGTCGAAGAGCACGCCGCTCATCCACAGCGGCTTCCCCGCCTCATCGTAGTAACCGCGGCCACGAGCATCGACCCAGCGAATGCTGCCGTCCGTTCTCTGTGTCCGGAATTCAATCTGATATGGTAGCCGCAACTCGAGTGCCTGACGCCAAGTCTGTTTTACTCGCTCTGCGTCATCTGGATGCAAGGCTCTGTAAAATGTGTCGATTGTTATCTCTGCGTCGGCCGAGACGCCGAACATGTCCCGCGTTGCGCCGTCCCAAGTCAGTGTCTTTGCTATTTCATCCCAGTGCCAGACGCCCAAATGCGACCCTTCCGCGGCAAGGCGGAACAGGTCTTGTGCCTCCTTTTGCTGCGTTATGTCTACGGAAACACCGATGAGCCGTTTGCCTTTGCCGTGCTTCCCGGCTACGCAGCGTCCACGCCCGCTGATCCAACGAAGAGTTCCATCCGGTAGCAAGAGGCGATATTCAAGGGCGTAATCACCCTCTGTTTCTATTGCTTGTTTGATGGCACACTCCCGAAGCGCACGATCGTCTGGGTGGACACGGCGTTGAACGATCGCCATGTCGAGGCGCGCCTCGGGATCGAATTGAAACAAAGCGCGTGCCTTATCAGACATCCAAAGCTCGTTCGTAGTGGTGTCCAACTCCCAAACTCCGTGATGCGTCGCCTCCGCTGCGAGAACGACTCGTTCCTCGAACTCGCGCAAGGCCTCATCCTTTTTTATTAAATCAGTGATGTCCACGCACGATCCAATATATCCCGAAAACTTTCCATTCGAGTCATAGCGCGCCACTCCCTGGTCCGAAATCCAACGATATTCGCCATCATAACGTCTCAGCCGGTATTGCATCACAAACGCTTTGCGCGCATCGAATGCCTCCGCGTAAATCTTGAGACACCTTTGCAGATCGTCCGGGTGGACGCCTTCGGCCCAGCCATTTCCCATTTCCTGCTCCAGGCTACGGCCCGTAAACTTCAGCCACGGTTTGTTAAAGAAAGTGCAGAGTTTGTCCACACCCGCCATCCAGATAAGGACCGGCGCAGAATCCGCCACGATCCGAAAACGCGACTCGCTTTCGCGCCGCTCGGTCTCTCCCGTTGCGCGTTCCTCGATCACAGCAGCGAGGAACAACATCGGAATCGATAAGACGATTAGAAATATTTGGATTGAAAGCGTGTTTTGTTCGGCTGTTCCGCCGGAGAAGGGGCCATGACCTAAGGATCCGCTCCAAATGGCCACGAAACCGACGATCGAGAGAGCCGTGCTTGTTCCCAGGGAGCCGAACCGTGCCGCTGCCCAAAGGAGGAATGGCAGAGTCAAAAAGAGAAGAGCCGAATCCGCTCCCGGTCCGAACTTATAAAGAACAGCGAAACTGATCGAAAGCAGACCGAAAAGGAGAAGGCATGCCTCCAGCAAGCGTGCGCGGCCAGCTGTTCGCACGGTCAGAATTCCGTTCGTCGCCCACGTTACGATCAACGGCACCACTATTAATGCCGCCAGAGCGTTCGAAAAAAATCGTATTCGGATCAGGTCCCAGTAGCTGCCCTGACCCCAGGCATTCCATCTGACAAACGCCGCATCCAGGAACGACGACAAGAAACGGACCGGCGAACACGACGCAGAGGCAAAAAATGCCCGCGTTACGAAGGCTTGTGAACTGAATCGGTCCACGTACCAGGTAGCGCGTCAGACCCGCGCCGATCACCGCTTCGAAGGAGTTGCTGACGAACCAGCACAAAATCATCAGCGGCGGAACGTGACTCTGTATTTGTGCCGCGCAATGCGCCGGAAACGCGGCCAGGAGAACGAACCACCAGATGCGCCGTGGCGTCAGCAAAAGCGCTGCCACCAGGATCGAATTCGGAGGCCAAAGGACCGAAACCGGATACGGCTTGAAAGTGAGCGCAAAACCAACTTTGGCAGCAAGATAATATCCAACGAACACGCACAACCCGATCACCGGCAGTCGCCACTCAAAAGGCGCATTGAAACTGTTTACGTTCTGCGCTGCTGGTTGAACGCTCGCGGCTTCAAAAGATTGGGAGACACTTTTCATCTCCAGCAAACCTTATGGTTTCGAGAGCCACCTAAAGTGACTGTCGCGATTGCCGTACGCCAACAACCGCAAGATGCGTGCTCGAACGTAGCGATATTTTTCCACGGCACCCTGCATTTTACACTGCCCGGGCCATGGGGAAAAGGCCTGATATGTCGTTAGGATATTTGTAACAGAACCGTAACAATCGACTCCGATTGCAGCGGTTGTGATTGCATTTCCATCAGGGTGGATGGCTTTGAGATATCGTATCTTAAACCGCGTCTCTCATTTCGGCACTTTGTTACTTCCGTGCTTTGATTGAGAGCGTCGCGAACTGCCGTGATGAATTTTTCGTCGTCGAACGGCTTCATGAAAAAGGCGACCGGGCCGATGGCCATTGCGGTCGCACGGGCGGCCAGATCCTCTCGCGCGGTAATGACAATTACACGAGTCTTGGGTGAAATGGCGCAAAGACGGGCCAGCACTTCCAGGCCAGTCACCTGATCCATCCAGATGTCAGTCACCACCACTGGCACAGAGTGGGTGCCGGCGTGGGTTAGAAAATCTTCCGCTTTGCTAAACGTGCGAACCTTGATCCCTTCGGACGCGAGCAAGTAATGCATCGACTTCAGAACAGAAGGGTCGTCATCCACTAGACAGACCTCATTTGCCTCCGCGTCGTTTGGATTGCTCATGCGGCCGCGATCGTTTGCCGTTGGTCGCGCACGGCTGGCAGGCGAACGATCATGCGTGCGCCACGGTCGGGAGCGTTTTCCGCCACGATCGTCCCACCGTGCGCTTCGATAATCGATCGAACAATGGTCAAGCCCATTCCCATTCCTTTTTGTTTGGTGGAAAAGAAGTGATCGAAGACTTTGTCCGGCTGATCCTTTGGCAATCCCGTTCCAAAATCACGCACGCTTACTTCGACGACATCGCCCCTATCCGAGCGAGTACTAACAATGACGCGGCGTTCGGCAGGCGGCAATCCTTCCATGGCGTCGAGAGCATTAATAATCAGGTTAAGCAGAACCTGCTGGATCTGAACCAAGGTGGCGCTGACTTGCGGAAGTTGAGGATCCAGCTCGGTGGTGACGACGCTTTCGCGACTCAACACGTCCGTGCTGACCAGCCGCACGGTCTCTGTAATAACGGAATTGAGGTCCAACAGAGTTTGCACGCTCGTCTCCTTGCGCACCAAACTTCGAATTCCGCGGATCACTTCGCCGGCGCGTTGACTGTCGGCCACCATGTCCTGCAACAACTGCTGCAGCAGCGCCGGGTCGATATTTCCGCGCTGGAGAAAACGACGCGCGGCAGAGGCGTTGTTCGCGATGGCTGTGAGCGGTTGATTGAGTTCGTGGGCAAATGACGCGGTCATTTCGCCCATCAGCGAGACGCGGTTTCGATGAGCCATCTCTTCGCGTTGATGTTGCAGTTGAAGATCGGCTTGTTTTTGCGCGCTGACGTCCAGAGTAACTCCAATCGTCTCCACAAGATTTCCTTCCTCATCCTTCAAACAGCGTCCGCGCATAATCACCCAACGCGTTTTTCCGTAGGGCAAAAGAAGGCGGTGCTCGCTTTCGAACGTTCCAGATAGGGCACACGAACGATCATAAGCCGCCTTGACGGCCGCTCGCTCGTCCGGATGGACACGGGAAAGGATCAAATCACAGGTCAGCGGTAACTTTGAATCGAAGCCGTAGATCAGCCGGCCTTTTTCGCTCATCCACGCGGTGTTCTGTTCCGGATACAGAATCCAAAAAGCGAGATCGGCCGACTCGGCCGCAAGACTGATACGCGCTTCGCGCTCGCGCAAAATTTCCTGCTGTCGTTGCCGCTCGATGGCAATCCCGGCAATGTGCGTGGCGATTTGCGTCAGCCGCGTTTCCTCTGGCCGCGGTCCGCGATTTTCCTGGCGGTACATCGCAAACGAACCCAACACATCACCTTGCGCGGAGAGAATCGGTGTCGACCAGCAGGCGCGTAGTCCGCTAATCTGCGCCAACTCACGGTAATCAGTCCAAAGCGGATCCGTCATCACATCGGTCACGACGACTGGTCGTCGCGTGTACATGGCGGTGCCACAGGAACCATTGCGCGGTCCGATCGGTGCACCGTTCACCGCTTTCACATAAGCTTCGGGCAGATTCGGCGCTGCGCCGTGACGCACGTGTTTTCCGTCGCGGTTCAAGAGAAGAATGGAACAACGCAGTCCGTCCGCCTGGCCTTCCATGAGAAGAACAAGGTTGGTCAGAACATCCGCCAGCGGCGCATCGGCAGCGATCATCTCGAGCACGCGGCTTTGACCGGCGCGAAAAAATTCTTCCTCTTTGAGTTCAGTGATATCGCGACAAACGATCACACCACCTAACACATCGCCGTTAGCGCCACGCAGAGGGCGACCTGTGATTTCCGTCCAGAGCCCGTGTGGCGCCTTTTCATGTCGGACGAACATCTCGACATTGTCCACCTCCTCGCCACGGATCGAGCGTGTCAGAGGCAATTGATCGTGCGGAAACGGAGTTATCTTGTCCGCCAAATATAAGTCCGTAGCGATGCGACCATTCGGTAGATGGCATTTGCATTGCACCTTTTCCGAACATGCGCTCGGCTGCCGGATTAAAGACGAGAAAGTTGTTGTCCTTGTCAGCGACGATAACTGCATCGCCCATATTCGACAAAATGGAGTGTAGGATTTCGTTCGTATCTGAGAGTTGTTCCGCGGTCCGTTTTCGTTCCATCATCCGACCCAATTGCCCGGCAACGGCCACGATTACTTTAACTAACTGTTCACTCTGCTCACGTGATTCGCGCATGAAAAACTCAAGAACAGCGATGACCTTGCGGCGCGACAAAATGGGAATTCCCACGCCCGTTTTCAGATCCGGCCGTCTGCGCCGCAGCCGATCGCGGAAAGTTAGGGTCGTTGATGACGTCCTCAACCCAGCTCGGCTGCTTTGACTTCCATACGCGTCCGGGAAGTCCAACGCCCGGTTTAAAGTGAAAGGCCTCGGAGACGGCCCTGAAAGGGTTTCAGTTCACCATCGCCGCAATACCACGCCGCAACGAAATCAAGAATAGTCGCATCTGGGTTTGGCACCCATGCGTGGCCCAGCACCCAGCCGGTCTTCTCGCAAACTTCACGAAGCACAACTTCCAACGCAGAAGTCAGATCGCTGGCTGCCGCAACCTCCATCGTGATCGTCTGAAGCAGATCCAGCTGCTCCTCACTTTGCTGGTGGTCGCGTTCCCTGGCGGTGGGATTACTCATTATTAGCTACCGATAGGACTAAAGCTTTAGCAATTCAACCGGCACACCCAGCCATTGCGCGGCCCCTTCACTCTCTTCGAGGATGCGTATCATTCGAAATAATCCATTATCGTAAAGTTGGCTTGAAATTTTCTAGCGCCGCCGAGAGGCACAAGATTTTGTCATGTCGGCGTGAGATTTCCATAGGACTTTAGGGCTATCTCCGGATCAAGTTTTGGAGGCAGGACTTTCCTCGGCTCTTATTCCGACAACGCCTGGAGCGGAACGCCGAGCCAGTTGGCCGCGGCGGCGCGATCTGTAAACAAGGCCGACGTGCAGCGGCGAATAATCGGTCAGCATGGCGTGCAGTTTGACATAATGTGTGCTGGCCGGAGTCGCCACATAGAAGGCGGATTTCACTGCGGGCCTGGGCGCAGCCGAGAGACGCCGGCCAAGCGCAACGTGAAAGACAAAGTCAAAATTAAGATCAACGGCATCAAGTGCCGACAAGTCGGAGAATCGGTTGAGCGGTTCGCGGTTACCTTTTTCGACGGCCTCAATGAACTCGACAACCTCGTTGACCGTTGATTCATCCAGGATGCCGCGTGGCTTCCAGAGGATGAGAGACAGATCCTTCCGAAACAGAACGTGGGCGGGAAGTTTCAAATCATTCCAATACTAGAGGCCACCGTCTTCTCGTTACTTCACCACTCGAAATCTCCGGGCTTCCAGCTGCTGTCAAACCAGGGTTCCAGCGGTCCGTAGAGCCGGACCAGGGTGTTCCACCTCTTGCCGGGCCATGTCTGAACCCAATTGCCCTCGTTGGTACCACGCTGTTGTTTCCGCCTTCAATAATCCATCGTCTTCATTCATAAATGATTTGACTAACCATTGCGACTTCGGGTATACGACCCTCCTTAATTCGAAACCGCCTGAGAAAGATTCTTATTGTGCGGCAAAACCAACCAAAGGAGATACAATTATGAAAAATATTAAGAAAATTGCAGTTCTGCTAACAATTCTAGGCGTAATGACAGGATTCGCCCAGGCGAGACAGCAACAATCTAGACCGGACGCGACACTGCGGCTGAGCACGGGTTCGTTCGCTCTTGGAATTGGTACCAGCTGGGGGTCAGGGACGCTCACCTACAGAGGCAAGAACTATCCGGTTAGAGTAAGAGGACTGTCCGTAGGCAGGGTCGGGATCACCAGCTCTTCCACTAATGGTGACGTTTTCAACCTGAGGCATCTTCAAGATTTCAACGGCCATTATAACGTGGGTGCCGCGGGAACGCGGGGCGTGACTCTTGGCTCTGGCCGAACCGGGACCATCATGTCAAATCAGGCCGGTGTGATAGTTCGCATTTCTTCCACGCAACAAGGCGTTGCTGTCAACGCCACTGGCGGCGGCATGGACATGCAACTCCAGTAACGCGCGTTGCCTGAGAAATAAATTTGCGCGCGCCGTCATTTGACGGCGCGCGCAGCAATTGCTCGAATGGACGAGCTTTCCTCACCCGCCGCCGTGATTGAGATCGCAACGGCAGCCCGATGGGTGTGGAGATGGCCGTCATCGATGTGCAGAGTGATACCTGTCTTTGTTATCACTCTTGCTTCTGTTTTATCGCTACACGCCCAATCCGCGAGTCCCGTAAGACAACCGCCTCCACCCAGAGCGATCTACACACCCAATCCTGTGTATCGTGCTGAATGGGCAAAACAGGGACTCACTGGAAAAGGCGTTGTTTTGGTCACTATCGACAAGCAGACAGGCAACGTCACCGGCGCACAGATGCTGACGAGCACAGGAAACCAACAACTCGATGGCGCTGCGCTGCAAGCGTATTCACAGTGGCGTTTCGACCCAAGAACAGTGGCAGTGTCGCAACTCAAGATTCCAATAGAGTTTGCGAACCGTCCACCATCTCAGCGAGCCAAGCGCACCCTGCCGCAGCCAGTGATCTTATTAATCCTTCTGGCCATTGCCGGGGCAGCGATTGCGATCCTCAAGAGAAGGAAAGCATAAAATAGCCCCTTCTATGTATCACATCCTGAAACGAGGGATGCCACAATGCGTTTGGCTGTTCTCGTATACCTAACGCTCGCGACACTGATGCGGTCTGCTGAGGGCCGGGAATTTTCAGACAGTCGTGATCTGCCTCCCCTGAGGTTGGCGGCGGCCAACCTCGACACTATTTTGCTCAAGACTCAATCACTTATTGCCGCGTCCAACGGTCCTTCCATCGAGCAAGATTCTGGTCGACAAAGTGTGAAACTTGGGGTCCGCGGCCACGAAATCGAGATAGCCCACTTTTCCCTTGCGAGCAGCGTTGCGTTCCCGAAGGAACTTTTTAGGTTTTGTTACACCTATTCTCGAGCCGATAAGCCGATCTCATCCGTCATAATTGACTTGGGCGATTACTCGCGGCACGTGTCGGTCACGGGCGACGCTGAAGATCAGGTTAAAGCAACATCCAACCTGATTGAGAAAGATCTTCGCCGCTTTTCAACCCCGATCGGTGGCGCGTCATTTCGCCGTGTGGCTGGATTATGCCTCGTCGTGGTATTTCTTGCGTCCATTGGCCTTAGCGGCGCCCGGTGGTTGCGGACTCGAGCGTACAACGCATTGGGAATGCTGGTTTGCTCTGGGCTTGGGCTACTCTTGTTACTTCTCGTCCCATGGCACAGGTACCTTGCGGGCTTCGCGATGTACCAAAGCTATTCGCCTTTCTTTCTCATCAGGCATGCAGCTCTGATTTTCTTCCTCAGCCTTATCGCGACTCTTCTCGGGATTCCCCTATCCTATTTTCTTCCGCGATGGCGAAAGCGTGTTCATTTCCAATGAAGTGTTGCACGGCAGACAACTGAATAGCTTGAAGTATTACGCGTCCAGCGGCCGAATCATTTGGCCGAAGTTTCTTCGGGCGAGAGGCTCTGACATCCTCATGCCGACCGCTAACTTATTTCGCCAACCAAGTCCGCGCCTGCTCGAGCTCGTTAGGCGGAAAAAACTTCACTGGCGTGCGACGAACTCCCGCGCCTGCAAAAGCGAGTGCGAGAGCCTCCCAACGCGGCTCAGCGACGATGGCGATTCTGGAAATTTTGCGCCCGTGCGAGATATAAAAATCGAGATCATTCCAATCCGCGCCGCGCTCCCAGCCTTCAAAGTTCTCCTCAAGAATCACGAGCAAACAAGGTTTCGATCCGGTGTCGATATGACGGGCGAGTGCCTTTTCCTCAGCGCCAAATTCGGATCGTTTCAACATGCCGCTGATACGTAGCACGCAGATGTCATTAGGCTGGTATTGGATTTGCACTGGCATGGGATGGTGTCCTAATTTGGATTAAAATTGATCTTTGCTGAAAAGTGCCCCCGCGCCGACAAGGAGTGACGCAATTCCCAAAACCGCAGAAATGTATCCTAAGGGGAAGATCTGCTTCGTGAAATAGACCAACGCGCACAGGCAAACACCATCCGCCAGCAACACAATACCACCGATTTGTCTCATTTCTGACGGCCTTTAGCCGTAATCGCTATTTTGACGGCGGTTTCGGCAGAAGCGGTGAGAATTTCTAGCGCTTCATCGTAAATGGTTCGCTCGCCGACCGTCCATTCGTGGTCGTAATCGGCGAGCGTTACCGTCAAGGAATCGAGTGCTCCCAAAACTAGCTGACGATCTGATTCAGAAATCTTCACTTCAAATTAGGACACGACCTGGCATGGTCGCTTCTTTATCTACTTGGCTTTATTTTTTAAAAACGCCACGGCTGCTCATCGGATCAGCCGCGCGAAAGAAAATACGTTAGCTGGCGGATTTACACAATATGATCCCCTTCATTACGTGGCAATCGGACGATACCTCGCCAGTTTTGAGTAGAGCCAGATCATGAATTGCGCTGCAAGCGCATAAGCGGCGATGACCGGGAGTGCTTTCTGGTTGCGGAAGTACACGCCGGAAAGGAGCAGAGCGAGGCCAACGTGCCGATTCACATTGCAGACCACGAGTGTCTTAGTCATCACTGTTCCACCAGTGAGGATGGCAAAACTCGCAGCAATGCAGCCAACTGCGAGCAGCAGCACCGCAATGACTATCCACGGACTCACCTCCGTTAGCGCCGGCCCCATTTTCACGAGCAAGACGATCAACGTCACCATCAGCAAGGCGTTCCCGATCACGTTGAGTGCGCTCCGTATTTTTGTCGAGAACCCTGGCGCGAAATACATCAACGCCACGCCGATGAGCAGTGGGACGAACTGCTGCGTCGCGATAACCGCCAACACCTTAGCCGGTGACACCCAGATATTGCGCCCGTAGACCCACCCCGCCGCGCCGACGAGCAGTGGAATCATGATAGGAGTCAGAAACGCCCCCCAAAGCTGATAGCTGGCGGCCAGCTCCATGTCGAAGCCACGCTTTGCCACGCGCGAGTCATGAGCGGCGCACCGGGCGCGACCGCGATTAGGAACAAACCGATCAACGTTCCTCGATCCAGTGGCAGCAAACTCCCAAGCGCAAGCGCGAGGATTGGTGGAATGATGAATGTTGCTACCAGTAGCTTCCCCCACGTCGCAAGGGTAAGGCGCCGCCAATTCGCCAGGAACTGAGTCCAATTCAGGCTCATGCCGACGGAGACCATCAACAGCAGGACGGTGCTTGGAAGAAGGAGCTTCATTGCATCGGAGCCATGTGAGATTACGTGGCAATCGGACGTCGGTCTTACGTCGGTGCGGGCTTCGCGCATGCCTTCACCGCGGGAGCATGGCAGTTCGCACGCGCTGCCACTTCAGATTCGGATGGAAGGAAATCAAGGCAGGTGCTAGGCGCTTATTCATGCAATAAAACTGAGACTTCGTTCGATCAGCCAAAAGGCCGCGACGGCGCCAATCGCGTAAGCAGAAAGGTTCTCGCACCAAGAAAAGGCAGATTGCGGTGCGATGCTCCATCGATTGAACTTCCTCGCGACTTGAACTGCGATCGTGATTACCGCCATGACTGCGCCAATGAATAGGAGTTGCCCGAGTTCTACGCCGATGTTGAAGAAAAGAAGGGCAAGCGGGATGGCATTTTGAGGGAGGCCGACCTCGCGCAACGCACCTGCGAAGCCGAGTCCGTGCAAAAGACCAAAGCTAAACGCGATGACCCACGGCCACGTTTCCGTAAGTCCGGATCGTCCCTGGCGCCGATGAACGATCTCGCAAGCCACAAAAACGATGCTAAGTGCGATCGTTGCCTCGACTGGCTTGCTTGGGACATGGACGAATCCTAACGTTGCTGCTGCAAGTGTAATGCTGTGCGCGACCGTGAAAGCGGTGATGGTCCCGACGAGTCTGCGCCATCCTTTAACCAGAATAAGCAACCCGAGCACGAACAGCAGATGATCGATGCCAAAGAGAATGTGTTCGATCCCGAGCAATGCGTAACTGCTGGCTACAGCGATGAGGCCTCGCGAGCCGGTGATCTCCACCCATGATTTTGAGGGCCGTGCCACTGTTGTCGATTCGCTGCCGTCGAGCAGCCGCACCCGGACCAGCACATCAGTGATGGTTGCTTGCAATCCGACAAAATCGATCCGCTTCCCGGCTATACTGTCGCTTACCTTAATGATGCGGCGCTCGACAAGTGAGTCCGGTAGTTCGCGAACCGCAGGCTCGGTAACATTGCTTACGCCTTCGGAAAATTTCAATGCAATCGGGAGACGCATCCCGGCGTTGAGCGGTGTGCGCCAGATCACATCGTAACGACCGGGTGCTGTCTCGTCGATTTCGAGATAGGCTGGACGCGATTCATGCGCATTCGCGGCTGAGGCGAAAGCGATGATACCGAGAAACAGATTTATAAGTAATCGACAGCGACAGGCCGGATGTCGAATTGCCTCGTTCATCGCGTTCCGTGCCAGGAGGTCGTATCGGCGACTGATTGTTGCCCACGCGGGAGGACGATCTCGTAGCGCGCTCTCATAGCCGCAAAGAGTTCGCGTTTGGTTTCTGCGCGTTGCGCCGAGAGCCATTGCGATTTTATTTGCGATATATCAACTTCTTCGAATTCGGGCGTGCGTTCCGGAGTGATCGAATCCACCCAGACAAGATGCCAGCCGAGACCGGACTCCACCGGTCCGTTCCACTCACCAGGCCTTAACTTGAACAACTCTTTCGCAAATTTTGTGCCGAACACATTCGCTACCTGGTCGGATGTGCGATCACCGTAGTGGTCTTGAAACATGAATGGATCACCTAAAGTCGTTAGGTCGATCGTATCTACTCCTTTACCTGCCACTTTTGCCAGCCCGCTCGCGGCCGCATCACGCGCCTGCGTGCTGCGTTTGTCCGGTGAAAAGTAAAGATGCCTGAACGTAATTCGCGAGGGCAGCGAAAACTGTGATCGGTTTTTTGCGTACCATCTCTTCAATTCATCGAGAGACGGATCGCGCAACGCCGATACATCGTCGGCCAGAAATTCCATCTTCTGTGCCAAACGACGTTTGACGATCGTGTCGCCTCTATCCAGACCGAGCGCCAGTCCTTCACGGTAAAGGATTTCCTGGCGCACCTTATCCTCCACCAGGTTGCGCATCTCTTCCGGCGTCGGTGGGCGTTGCCACTGCGCCGTCCAGCTTATTTCAAGCTGCCGAATGTCATCGTTAGTCAGCTCAATTCTTCGCGAGGTATCCGAGTTAGCTGCGGTTGGATTAAGCCAATGATAGATGACAAACAGGGCCGCTCCGATCAGTAGAAAATGCAGAAGCGGCTCGCGAGCCCAGCGACTAAGCCGACCATAAAGAACTGAAATTCCTCTTTTCATACAAGGAATGGCACCTTTCCCCAGTCTTGATGTCCCTATCGTTAGTTAGCTACTTGAACTTCGTAGTTGGCATAGCCGAACTCGTTGTTACGAGCGGCTATGTATTTGTTGCCTATTTTGTAGACCATAACTTCGAACGGAGTTCCCGAGAGCGTCGTCACGACCTGCCCATTCTTGATCTCATAAGCCGCTGGCGATCCTGGTTCACCGCTGCCCCAGACGTCCCACATCTCCCCGGCTTCCGGCTGCTTGCCGTCGACTTTGGTAATCAGGCGGCGCCCATCTGTGCCGTAAAGGATTTCGTACTCCTGTTTAGTGACATTGTTTCGAACCTTGAGCGTTTTGCCTACAATCAACGCCTTCAACGCATCGTCGTCCAAGGCAGTGGCACCTTGCTCCTTCAGCTGCGATACCGTCATCCCGCCAGCCGCTTTTTTAGCGGCATCCTCTATTGGGGAAAACCAGATGGGCGACGTCCAAGCCCGCTCCTGTACGGAGGCCGGAACATTGCTCAGCGGCGGGACGCCCAGTTTCTTTGCATCATAAGTTGTCCAGCGGGGAGTCGGGATTTGAATGACACGCGCATAGTAAAATGCGTGCTGACTCGGATCGAATTCAGGATCGGTCCAGCCTTTCTTCAACTCCGTCGCGCCAATCGTATTCTTGTAACTCGCGTCCTTGATATCGACGGTATTGCCGACTGGCAGCAGCTTGCCGGTTTGCGGATCCGGCCTGCGATCGCCCGACCACGCGACATCGAAAACCTTTTCAAAAATCTGACCTTGCTTCGTCCAGCCTTTGATGATCTGGATTCGATCAAGGTTACCATCGTCAGGGTCCTTGACTGCCCATACCAGAAACGATGGCGGCTTTCCAGCCTGGTCGGGCGGTAGATCGCCGCCCATAGGCACGCCTTTGGCATAGGCGGCCTTTACCCACTGTTTGTCATTCAGCATGTCAGCGGTCAGATCGTAACCTCCAAAAAACCGCACCTTGATACGCACTCCGCTGGTGCCGAAAGTTTCCTTGCGTTTCATGGCATCGAAAAGCGAAGCACGCGTGTTTTCCTCTGCCCACACGCCTCCCAAGCCAGCGGTGCTTAGCTGCGCGACATCCAGACCTGCTTCCTTCTTGCCACTCAAGCGAGTCTTATCGCTCGCGTCCAACAGGCCATGGCCACCGAAATAGTCCGACTGACTGTAACCCGATGCGGTATTATGAGAATCGCTCGCGCCGACCAAGCCCATTTTGTAAGGGTTGTAACCGCGGCTTTGCTGCATGGCCAGACCGTTCTCCCACGCTTCGCGCACGTAACTGCCGTGGATCTTGGGCGTTCGCTCCACTCCGCCGAGCAGGTAAGTAAGAAGCTCATAATTTGCAAACTCGTCGTTAGGCGAAAGCTGCGGGGTAGTTTCCGAAGTTCCTTTCAGTTGATGTATTTCCGTTAAGGGCTCGTTATTGACCCGCTCTTGCGCCCATGCCGCGTCGATCGGGCGGCCTTTGTTATCCACCTCGATCGGGAACATGATGCCATCGCTTAAATTCGCGTTGTGCGAAATGCATAACAGTTCGTTGCCTTGCTTGCGCTGCGCATCCATCCACGCCCACAAGTCTTCGGGGTGATCGGAGTCGATCGAAGTAAAGGGTGCGTCGGGGACGTGGGTTGAGTCCCTGAAGATGATATTACGATGCAGATTCCGATTGTCCGGTGTGGATGTCCATTCATACGCGACGAAGGTGGTAAACTTTCCCGGCTGATTGTATTTATCAGCGATCCGGATGACTTCCTTCCAAACGCTCCCAGCTACCTCCGGACTAACGAGTTCCTTGATTGGCTCCTTTTTAAGAAGCGAAGCTCCAAGGAAAAGATAAACCTTTTGAATGTCCGCTGGTGTGCGCACTTTTAGTTTTTCAGCGATGGGCAATTTGCTGATGGGAGACTCGGGATCGTTAGCGAGTGTTAGGGCGCCGGCATACTCGGCGTGATCGGTCACGCCCATGAAATCGAGAGGCCGGGTGATTTTGACATCATAACCCGCCGGATGCTTGATTGGTTGGCCGAGCGCATACTTATACGCGTCCTCCGGACCAGTTACGGTATTGCCGAAGGTATAAGCATCGAAGGACCAGCTGGTATGGACGTGTGTCTCGCCAAAGAACACGTCACGCTCGGGATTTGGCGCAGCTGGCGCAGCTGAGACAATCGTTAGGATAAGCGCGGCAGCGAAGGTGCAATAGGTTTGGGTTAATAGAAGCTGTAGTTTCATGTTTTTGGTTCCCGTGAAGTCTAAAAATTCACTCCGCCCTGGAGGGACCATTCAATCACGCGCTGATGTTTCCCGGATGCCCGAACTTACAACGGAGAGCCCATCGGGAAAGCCTGATATTTTCAAAGCAAGATCTTTTAACGGATCTATAACAATTGAAAAGCTTACCAATGCTGACTCGCGCCCTAGCTTTGCCGTACCAAGTCGTCTGATTACCGGAGCCGTTTTTGCCGTGGAATTCGTACTTCGATGCGACCAGTTTGTGTACCGGTTCATCGCGAAAGCATCCCCGTCCGGATAACCGCAAATAGGAATACCGCCACAGCGAAAGCGAACGCGACGACACGCACCCTGCGCTGCTCGAACTTTCCCGAGGCACTGGCGAAGAAAAGCACTGTGGCAAACAAAACAGTGTTCGCGAGATATTGACCGGAAACATTGCCGGCGTTGCGCGATGCCTGCAGGCTACTTGCAGCCTTGGCGTTGGCCTCGGCGGCCTCGCGCGTTCCCCGCACTTCGTAGAGGTTCGGCACAAAAGGGTGCGGATCGGCGTTCGGATTTTCAAACGGCTTCTGCGCCAGCCATGCGTCGTAAGCCTTGCGCACATCGGGTGGAAAACGCTCGACATAAAAGTTCGCCAACTTTTCGTTGCCGGCCTGCTGCGCCGCAAGCAATTCCATGAACATCGCCACGTGAATCGTCGCCTGCTCCATCCCTTGCATGGTCTGCAGACCCGCACGGCGCTCCAGCGAGTTAAATTCATTCATCAGCCGATTACTCTTCCGCGTCCACGCCGCTGAGTGATACGAGCACCATGCCGTGCTGAGTGTCGCCAGCGCCATCAGCAAAGCCGTGACAGGCTCAACCCATCTCTTTTTTTCCTGTGGCTCTCGGTTTGGCGAACCCGCCGGATCAGATCGCATTTTCACGCAGTCAGATTTGGGTCATGATCGTCCATACGTTGAAGAATATTTTTGCTCACTATAACGAAGAAGAATGCCGTCGAGAGGCCGCACATCAGAATGCCAGTCAATCCCTCGACTGGCCCGTATAGTCGCCATTCTTGTGGCAGTACCAAGTCCCCGTAACCGATCGTGGCGTAGGTAACACCGGAAAAATAGAACGACGATTCGAGGTCGGGCAGACATTTATGCAACCAGAAAAACAGCGCCCAGACGGCGATCTCAAGGAAGTGAATGACAATCAGGAACCACGCGATGCGAATCAACAGCCATGCAATTGGCCAGAAGCGTGTATCCGGTCGCGCGCTGGAGTGCAACACGTGGCTTAACACCATGCCGAGGCCCATGGCGTGAATTATTACAGTTATCGCAACCAGGCCCGAGCCGATTAAAAGGTTAGTGATCATCGCGGTGTTAATGTTCTCATGGCTATTGATCGGAGGTTTTCTGAAAATCTTCGACCGCGTCCGCGACCGAAGTGAAGCGGTTGACCTGGCTAACATGCTCCTCTATTCCCTCCGCGCGCAGCCGGTCTCGCACAGAGGAACGAGCCTCGACAATCTGCAGACGCGCGCCAGTTGCTTTGATGTCGTCAGCAATGTTCATGACTACGCCACACGCTTGAATGTCCATAAACGGTGACGCTGAAAGATCGAGGATCACAATTTTTGGCGGCGTAGCCTCGGCACGAAGCCGCGCCGCAATCCTGTCGCGGACATGCTCGGCGTTGAAGTAAAGCAGGCTGGATTCGACCCGGACTAGGAGCGCGCCAGGGACAGGTTCGTTGTCCGAATGGCGGGCCATATCAGAGAATCGCCATGTTCCAGGGATGCGTCCCAGGAAAGCCACATGCGGCCGCGAAGCACGACGCAGAAGTTGAACCACCGAAATGATTGCGCCGATCAGAACGCCGCGTAACAGGCCGGACCCGAGCACGCCTAACAGTGCCGCAATCGCCACTACGAACTCGCTGCGGTCTGCGCGCCAAAAATGTCTGAGCGCTGCTACATTGAAGAGACCCAATACCGCCATGAGCACAATGGCTGCGAGGACCGGCTGCGGGAGGTAGCGCAATACGCCGGACAGAAATAACACGATTAGCAGCATCAGTAAGGAAGCGATGAATCCCGACAACGGCGTGCGCGCACCGCCGCTTTCGTTCACGAGCGACTGTGACATCCCGCCGCTAACGGGAAAGCCGTGACCCAGCCCGGCCATGACGTTTGCGCTGGCGATGCCGAGCAGTTCCTGGTTCGGGTCGAAACGATAGCCGTGCTTCGCCGCGAACATGCGACCAAGGGCCGCGGTCTCCACCATGCCAAGAAGAAAACAACCCAGCGCGAGGGGTAGCAGATCGTTAAGGTCCGACACATGGACCGCTGGAAGCCCGAATGGCGGCAGCCCCTGTGGCACCTGGCCCAGCAGTTTCACGCCGAGGCTGCCGAGATCCATACTCGCAGCAACGACGATGCCGGCGATGACGACGAACAGGGCCACCGGTTTGTTCTTGAGAAATCGTTTACCTAATAGTAACACCGCGAGCGCTCCGAGACCGAGCAGGAGCGACGCCATATTTGTTTCGCCGCAGGTGCGAAAAGAAATAACCCGAGCGCTCCCAAAAATCGCCATGCGATCCTTTGAAGCCGAAAAGCTTGGGCAACTGTGTGCTGGCTATAAACAAAGCGATACCGCATTTGAACCCCACGAGGACGCTTTCGGAAATGAAGTTTACAATTACTCCCGCCTTAGCCAGCCACGCGATGAAACCCAGAGCACGCCGACAATCAACGCCGTGCACGACGCCAGAGCCCAGAATCGTGAGGCGTCGCCTCCAGCGAGATCACCGAGCGATGCTCCAACCAGCACTGAGATTGCGGACGTGACCGTGATAGCTGTGTGCCGCGAGCTGCAAAACAGCCAGAAAACAAGCCCGGAGAAGAGGCAGGCATAGAGCCCAGCTTCGGCCGGCAGATTAGCAAGCGAAGCATCCGCTAGCCCGGCAGGCATGAGGTAGGCCGCGAGAGTAACACCGGCGATTAAATCCGCTCGGAGCCACTTAGGTTGGTAGGTACGCAACCATGTCAGAACTGGAAATATGTTATACCACGCGCGGCGAGCCGCAGGCTGCGACTCAGACTCCGGTGGTTCTAGATTTTCCGGAGTCTCTTTCGTTGCGGCAATATCCTTGCCCATAGTGTCGACTCGCTTTGGCCACGACGCTTTTTGCGGCGGCGTTCTCGATATCCGACCGCCCATTCGTGAGCCGCTTCCAACGGATTGCCGCTTTTCTGACGTTCTATCCAGGCCTTGAGTCCAGCCTCATCGACAGGCAGGTCGAGAACCTGAGGCCGGCCCATTAATTTGCCGAATGTCTCCATGACTTCCGTCGTGGTGGAAAAAACAATCTCGTCCATGGCTTCCGGCTTGTCTTGACAAGCGTACGCGTTGAAATCGACCCAGCGTCCATCCGGACGAAGCACAAACATCCGCTCCTTTGCAAACGGATCGCTTGGAGCGACGCCCGTTTGCGTCACGAGATAAGGACCGCGTTCGTCGCCGGAGCCTAGATTCAATATGTGAGTATCCCGATAATTATTGGTAATCGCTCGCATTAGCTGATCCTCTTATCGTGGTTCTGGGGCAGCTCTTTGGGAGTGGCTCATTGGCAACAACAAACACTGCGTATGTTACTTGAAGTCTGACTTCTTCATCGTCGTAAGCTGCGAACTCACTTCCATCGTAAATGTTCGCACGTTGCCCGGTGCAGTTCGCTAAGTGCGTGTCGAGCTCATTTTGGCGCGCCAGTTCCCGCGAAATCACCGCCGAGGGCCAGGTACAGATTCACGCGCTCGCGGAGGCGGGAGGCGCGGACTTGTGTGAATTGGACTTTCGCGGCCAGGTTGTTCCCCTGTGAGACGCAGGACGGTGAACATATCGATCTGGCCCTGTTCAAGCTGCAACCTTCCGAACTTCACCGAATCGGCACTGCTCGAAACCGCGTCGCCCAGCGCGCCTTCGCGTTTACGCAGATAATAATCGTTAGCGAGAGCATCTTCGACGTCTTGGAACGCGTGCAGCGCGGAGCCCACGTAACTTGCGGCGGCGGCTTTTTGCTCGGCGGTGCGGAGATCTTGCGCCGCCTTGAGTTCACCGCCAAAGAAAATCGGTTGCGTGATCCCACCGGCGAAACTCCAGACGAGGGCATTGAGCGTGCCGACTCCCTCGAGTTCCGCGGTTCCGAGCCCACTCCCGGCGCTGAGCACAAAGCGCGGCAGACGTGCGGTGCGCGCCTCGTTCACGCGATGAAAGGCGGCGGCGAACCGGCGCTCACTGGCGATGAGGTCCGGACGGCGTTCGAGGATTTGCGCGGGCAAACCGGCGGGCACGCCTTTCGGCTGGCCGGGAAAGGAACGTCGCACATCAAACGTGCCAGCGGGGTAGCGGCTGGTCACGACCTCGATCGCGCGGATCGTCTGCGCCCGCGCGGCCTGTGCGGCGTAGAGTGCATCTTCGGCGGCGGCGGTTTTCGATTTGATCTGCGCCACATCGAAGTCACTCGCGAAGCCTTGCTCTTTGCGTACGTCAGTGAGCTTTGAGTATTCCTGGTAGATATCGAGCGTCTCCTGTGCGTTGGCTTCCTGTTGCGCGGCCTCGATGGTAGAGATGTACGCGCGCGCCACGGCAGCGGCGAGTGATTGCCGGGCAAATTCGTAGTCGGCTTCCAGCGCGGCGCTTTCAGCCTTCGCGGCAGCTTTTTTCGAGCGAATGCGCCCCCACACGTCGGCCTCCCATGCGGCACCGGCGGCGATGCCATATACCCAGCGCCGTGATGATGAATCCGTGCTGGTGTCGATGTTGGAGCCGCCGCTGTCCTCCGTTCCCGAACCCCCGAAGCTCGGCGGATTGATGCCGCGACCGATGTCGCCACCAAGTTCCTGTCCCTGGCGTGAGCCCAGTCCCTTCATCGCGATCCGTGGGTAGAGCGACGATGCGGCGATGCGCACAGCAGCGCGCGATGCTTCCACGCGGGCGGCGGCTGCCCTGAGATCGGGATTCCGCTCGACGGCGTCCGCAACGAGCGCGTTCAGCTCCCGGTCGCCGAAATTGCGGATCCAGTTCGGCACCACGGTGCCGCTGCGATGCGGGCCGGCCCAGCTTCCCGCGGATTTTCGCGCGAGCCGACTCAGGCATGATGTCCGCGCCAAAGGGCGGATTTTTCAGAGCGCAGCCCGCAAGCACGAGGCTGCTGGCGGTAGCAAGAAGCAGGATGCAGCGCCAAGCGTTCATCGTTTCATCCTCGTCCTAGTGTCCGCCGAAGAGAGCGGAGAGATGTTTGATGACGAACCAGTCGAACTTGGCCGCGATGCGGACGATCACGCGACGGAGGATCTGGATCGCCGTAATATCGTTCGTGTAGATCGCTCCGCCACCGCGGGCGCCAGCAGCGAGGAAGACGTCTTTATCCTTCCCATCTGTGAGGAGTCGCACTGCGATGCGCTGTTCGGGTGCCGACATGGGCGCGGTGTTGGGGAGGTTGCCGTTGATCGGCAGCTGGCCTTGTGCCGTCGCCCAAAGGATGGAATCGACCTTGCACTTGATGATGCGGCCCGGATACACCTTCATAAAGATTTCCGCTTCGTCGCCGGGTTCGACGTAGCGCAGTTCGTTTTGCCGGTAGAATGCTAGCAGCCACGGATCGTCCTCCTGGATGAAGCTCATCACGGGCATTGTCGCGAACTGGGTCGCGCGCACGCCGGGTTGCAGGGAAAGGTTGGCCACGCGCCCGTTGGCGGGAGCAAGGTGGACGCAGCCCTCGAGGTCGAATTTCTTATCGCGCAGGTCGGCTTCGGCCTTGAGAATCTGCGCCCCGGCCTGCGCTTCCGTCGCGTCGGCGGCGAGGAATTCGCTTTCAAGATTGCCGAGGTCGCTTTGCGCCTGCTCGAGGTCGGCCCGCTTCCCGGCCCCGGTCGCGGCGAGTGCCGTGAATTGCTCGACGCGCTTTTTCGCCAGATCGATCCGCGGAGTCAATGCCGCTTTTTTGGCCGTCGCGTTTTTGAGTTGATCCTGCAATCCGCGCAGCGTGGCTTCGGCGGCTTTCACCGCCGCCTCGAAGGGCACCGGGTCGATCTTGAAAAGCACGTCGCCTTTCTTGATCGGCCGGTTTGGTTGAATCGGCACCTCGGTCACCTGACCGGTTATGCGCGGAACGATCGGGATGACATAGTTCATCGCGCGCACGTCGTCAGTCGCGGGCGCGGCAATGTTCAGAAGGAGGAAAAGAGCCATCATTGCCACGATGGGCAGCGTGATGACAATGAACGCGGCGGTAAAGTTCATGGGCAGCCACTTGAATTTATAGAAAATGAGCCAGACGAAGAACCCGTAGATGCCAAGCAGAATGACTTCCATTACGCCTTCCCTCCTTTAATCTCCGCTTCGAGTTCCGCGACACGCGCGCGCAGTTGTTCGAGCTCTTTGATGGCGGATTCTTTTCCGACCGGTTTTCCGTGTGAGTCATCGACATCCGTGCCGTAGGCCATCTTGTGCAGAACCGGCTTTAGTGTAGGCCCAGATCCACGCGAGTGGCCAGAGAAGTCCGCCGAAGCAAAGCGAGAGCAGGCACAGGCACTTGATAGCCCCGAGCTGCGGATGGTGCCGCTTTTCAGCAATCTTTTCGGGGAGGATATGGACCAGCAGGAAGGCCCCGATTAAGACGGGCGGGACGAGGATGAACGCGAACCACGCAATGGCGCCCGCGACTGTATCGAGCGTCTCACCGTGGAGAAACGAGGCGTGGGCGCGCGACGGTAGTGCCAGGAACGTTAAAGCAACGAACAGAACGAAACGTCTGCCGCGAGGCCGACGCGGGCTATGCAGAGGATTGGATGAGCTGAATCTTGTAGTTTCATGTTTCAATCATTTGTTTTTTTCGTGTTGGATGTGTTCGTGTGACGAGATCACATCCATTATCCGAGCCAGAAAATGGGTCGAATTTTCGCAGAAAGTGAAGAGACTGGCCACCGTAATCCCACCGCCAGGCGAAATTAAAACGACGAGGTTGCTATTCATGGGCGAGGCCAAAAAGTTTGATCGTTTCCTGCCTTACTGTTCCGAAACGCCGTAAATTTACTCGACCGCCCATCGCTTCGTATTCGTATCCGGCGACATCGTAGTCCAATGCGTGGAATCATCGCAGTGTCCTCCGGCAAAGAATCTATTGGACTTTCGTGCGTACACGCCGGCTCACGTATTCCACCGATTGCGCCGCGCGCGTAAGCTGGACGTTCCGGGAGTTTGTCAGCCATGTTGCGTTTCGAGCGCGCGCGTCCTCGGATAATTTTTCAGCAAATTGTAAGGTTCTGAGCAAGGCCCGCTTCGCTCGTCTCCTTGTACTTCGCGTTCATGTCTCTGCCGGTGTCGGCCAGAGTCTTGATCGTCGTGTCGAGATCAACACGGTGCCGTGACTCAATCTCGTTGGTGGCGATCATGAAAGCGGTCCACGCCTTCACTGCGCCGAAGGCGCAACGCTCGATACAGGGAACCTGCACGTAGCCGGCGACGGGGTCGCACGTCATGCCGAGGTGATGCTCAAGGGCCGATTCGGCGGCGTTCTCGAGAGTCTGGGGACTGCTCCCCATCACTTGAGCGATGAGTGCAGCGGCCATCGCCGACGCGACGCCAATCTCCGACTGGCAGCCACCTTCCGCTGCGGCGAGCGTGGCGTTGTGTTTGCACAAATAACCGACCGCCAAACCGGCGAGCAGACCCTCGCGAATTTTTTCCATGGGCACCTGCCGTTTGCTATTGACGAGCGCATATACAACCGCAGGCATTACGCCGGCCGAACCGCTGGTCGGCGCAGTGATAACCAAGTGGCCACGCGCGTTTTCCTCAGACGCAGCGAGTGCGCAAGCGGCAACCATCGCGATCGCGCGGTCACTCTCATATTTTTCATCCTGCGCGCGCTCCCAAACAGTCGCTGCTTTGGAATGCAGTTTAATAGGGCCGGGCAAAACGCCTTCCTTCACCGACAAGCCCGACTTCACCGTAGCAAGCATAGCGTTCGCAATCTTGTCCAAGAACGCGTTGATTTGTTTCTCGGTTTTTCCAGAAACGGCCACTTCGTTCGCCATGATTACCTGCGCAATCGAAAGATTGTTTTTCTCTGCGTGCTGACGCAGTTCCTTCATTGTCGAGTAGAGATATTTTGGCTGGCCTTTCTTCGGCGGCTGGTAGCCCTTCCATTCGATAAAGCCGCCGCCGACCGAATAATACTCCTGCACGTAGATCGGTTTGTCCGCGGCCCATCAATTTGCACGTCATGGTGTTTGGGTGCGGAAAGTCGCCTTTGGTTACGTCATAAATGATGTCGGCCAGCGACAGATCGAATGTTTTGTCACCCAGCTTCACCGGATAAGCTTGCTCCGGTTTAGCTTTCATCTCGTCGAGGAAAAGGGGATCAACCGTAGCCGGTTCCTTGCCTAGCAGACCCGCCAGCGCGGCGTGCTCTGTGCCGTGGCCTTTGCCGGTCGCGCTCAAGCTGCCGAACAAATGGACTTTGAGCCCGGTTGCCTTGGCGAGTTGGTCGGCTGGCAGCTTCGTGCAGCGCTGGTAAAAATCGTAAGTGATACGCATAGGCCCGATCGTGTGCGAACTCGAAGGGCCGGGGCCCACTTTGTAGAATTCATCCGCGAGTGTCATCACGGGGCCTTTCGACTGCTTTACGACGTTGAGATCGGGCGAGAGCGTCGCACCCATCTTCGGCGCCGCTGCTTCCTTCGCAGTCTGTTTGGCGCGCGCTTCGCTCATCCAAACCGTTCCGGTCGTCGCTGCCGTCGCGTCAATGACGACGTTGCGGATGAGAAAGTGCGCCGATCGATATTCTCCGGAAGATTCGATTCAGCGGATAATTCCGGCAACCGGTTATCGTTTTTCGCTGAGGATGTGTTGCTCATAGTTCTCCTGCTGGTTCAACCCTCCTCGGAGCCTTTCCAATGTGTCGCTGAACGTGGTATCTGCATATTGGACCTTAGCCCTACACTGGCCGCACGCTATCTTTCACTAGCTCTTTTGCCTGCCGCCGTGAACAGAATCAGCGCCATCGGTCAAAAATTCAGGGCGACGGTAAAAATGAACGTCGCATCTCGCGAACCGGGACTCAGCCAATACGTTGTAAAATCGACCTTTTTATATTTGAATCCGACCAGCGGGCCGCGTCGGATCTCAAAGTTGCTCCCCAAGGCCTTGGTCCGGTCAAGTACTATTCCCGCACGAAACCAGGTTACAGGCGCGCAACTGAGCTCCGACCAGGTGTAGAAAAAATTTCCTGAACGATTTCCAGCATCGAAGAAATACTCGCCTTGAGTGAAGAACTCGATTGGCTCGTAACTGATCGAGATCGTATAACCCGGTGCGATTCCAGTGATGTCTCCGAACACGCCGCCGAACATTGGTGTTACCTCAAATGCCAGCTTCTTTCCAAAACCGAAATTATAGCCTAGCCAGAGCGATCCTGTTTTGATTGCTTCATAATTGTAGCGCGCTTCGAGGTGCAGCCAGCCGCGATCTGCCACAAGGGTTGGGTTAGCATAGTCGCGTCCGTTCTGGACAAGGTAAGTGGAAGTCGAGAACGAGCACTCCCATTCGTTTTCCGCTGTTTCGTCGGCAACTTCCAGCCGAACATTTGTCTCAGTTCCGCCTAACGACACGGAAACTACGGAAGCCAGAGCGGCCGCCAAAACTGCGCCTTGTAGATTCATCCTTAGCCTCCGAGCAGAATCGCGACACCGACGAGCACCAGGCCGATCGCTACCATCGCCGATCCCGTAACCAAACGATTAGTCCCCGCGTATTGGGCCCATTTTTGGCCAACCAGGAAGAGGAGCGCGATCAAGAGAAAATTAGAGACGCGCAACGCAAAATGCGGCTGGGAAAAAATGAGAAATGGAATTGCTGCTGGCAGGCACGAGACGAAGACCAGCCAAAAACAGGCCAGCGCACCGTAAAGGTCGTCTTTCGTCAAAGTGTTCTCTGCGACCTGCGCCTGGGCAATATGTTTCAGGACAGATCGGCTCAACGCTTCGGCATCCTCGGGAGTAAGAAGCTCTTGTAATTCCGGTTCGATTTCATCCTGAATTAGAGCAAGAGCCGCATTTCCATCGGGAGCTACGTTGCACGGCCTTTACCAGTCGCACCTTCCCGCTACGCACGGTTATGCAATTCATGATGTACATGACTGCATCGATAATTCCCCAGGCGATATTGCAGCCAATGGCTGCGAACAGCAGCTGACGAACACCCGCCCTTCCCTCATCGACAGTCAGTCCCGCAGTCAGCGTGACAGTTAGCACCATGATCAAGCCAAACAGAATTTCGCCTAATCGGCTGGCCGGATCGAGGTATCTGCGCACAAAACGCTTCATTTTTTCTTCGCCTCGTCATCTTCCGGGCTGTGCATTTGCGCTAAATCATTCCATTGAAATGTGAATCTCGGAGCGCGTGAAAACCATCGCCGGGAAGAGCTTCACGCGACTGGCGTCGCATCTCCGCCCTGCTCGCAGCATAAAGGTAATGAGCTGAGATGAGCAATACGCTCAGGCTAAAAATCCGAAGGCCATCGAGTTTCGTATGATTTAAATATTTCACTTTTGGATTTTTTTGGTTGCTTGGTTTTTTCGAATTCTATATACCCGGGCTGGAGGTTCCAAGCTACGACAATGGATGAGCGGTTCATTCCTATTGGACCAAAGTCCCATGGCGTCCTGGACCAAATACTTGGTATTTATTCGCGGAATTCGACGCAAGACTCTGCGCCACAAGAAACGGACCTCGCAAATGGTTAACCATTAATTCACTTCACAAAAATCATGCCTACTCAATCGTCAAAAACATCCAAGTCCCCATCCCGTTATTCTGTCGGTATGTTTAGCGCCGGCGAGGCTCGCTGTGATCGCTGGCAGGATCTGGCTCATGCTGGCCAAACTCTTGTCGCCCAATCTTCCTCCGACTCTTCGACTAAGGAAACGCTCGCCACAGTGGAAGCTCTGCTTGCGCCGCTTAGTGCCCTGGAGACTTTCCGCGCTTATCCGGGGGAGGCGATGATGACTGCGCTGAAAGATGCGCTCGGCCGGCGTGACTATTCCAGCTTCTCGAGAATCACGAACCGCATCGCGAAGGCAATCATTACCGGATCGTATCGTCGTTCCGCGAATGCCTGGAAGGTGGGCGAGGAAGGAGAGAAGGAAGGAAACGATCGCCTGATGAAGGACTATTTTGATACAGGCGATCTCACTAAACCCTACTTTGAGGTGTTGATCGTCAGTGACGACCCATCGCCGGAACAGGTGCGCCAGGGACGTGCAGAACTACGACAGCTTCGGCGTCCGGAAGATCCGTTTGTGTATGAAGCGGTCACAGTGCCGAGCTTTGAAGACGGCGTCCTCGGCGTAGTGATGAATGCCGATGTGCAGGCGGTGGTGATCAGGGACAACTTCCGCTTCAAATCCCAATTCGACGCGCCTCTCCTGCGCGCTTATTTGCAGCAGCATCTTTCTCTGGAACCCGGCTCGATGGAGCCGAAGAATCACGGAGTAGCTCTCGCCCGGGCTATTCGGAAGATCCGGCCCGAGCTGGACGTTTATCTAATCATTGATGGCGCGGTGGAAAAGATGGCGAGCCATCTCGATTCCAAAAACATCCGGCGCGTCTTCTATGGGATCGAAGACCTGATGGAGATCCACCTGGCTCTCATGGAGGGGGTGAACCAGCGCTACGACACGCCGTATTTCAATAACCTGAAAAACTACGCGCGCCGTCCGATCGGCACCTTCCACGCCCTGCCGGTGGCACGCGGCAAGTCGGTCTTCAATTCACACTGGATTCGGGACTTCGGTCACTTCTACGGCGCCAACATTTTTATGGCTGAATCTTCCGCCACCACTGGCGGGTTGGATTCGCTCTTGGAACCGACGGGCAATATTAAAGTCGCCCACGAAAAGGCAGCACGGGCCTTTGGTTGCCAGCAACTGTTTTTCGGAACGAACGGCACCTCCACCTCTAACAAGATTGCGGCGCAGGCCATCGTACGGCCGGGAGACATCGTGCTCGTGGATCGGAACTGCCACAAATCGCACCATTACGGTCTCGTGCTTTGCGGCGGTCAGCCGCTCTACGTGGAAGCCTATCCGCTGACCGAATATTCGATGTATGGCGCGGTGCCGCTACGCACGATCAAGAAGGCTCTGCTCGACCTAAAGGCGGAAGGACGCCTCGACCGCGCGCGCATGCTATTGCTCACGAACTGCACCTTCGATGGCCACGTTTATAACGTGCAGCGTTTCATGGAAGAGGTGCTGGCAATCAAACCAGACATGGTCTTCCTCTGGGACGAGGCCTGGTATGCCTACAACCGCTTCTCGCCTTTCCACCGCATGCGTTCGGCCATGGGTGCCTGCGAAGCCCTACGCGAGAAGTATGCCAGCGAGGCATACCGCGCTGAGTATAACGAATTCAAGAAGAAGCACGGTAAAATTGACCCGAAGAATGAGAAGCAACTACTCAACACGCATCTGTTGCCCGATCCGGATGCGGTAAAGATCCGAGTTTATGCGACGACCTCGACCCACAAGTCGCTCTCCTGCTTCCGTCAGGGGTCCTACATCATGGTGAATGATGATTGCTGGGAGAGCACGGAGGCGTCATTCAAAGAGGCGTTCTTTGCCCACACCAGCACCTCACCCAATCTCCAGTTGATCGCGTCACTCGACGTGGCCCGCCGACAAGCAGAACTCGAAGGGTATGAGCTGGTGGGCCGCTCGATCGAGCTTTCTCTGATCCTACGCCGTGAGGTGAACAAACATCCGCTCATCTCCAAGTACTTCCGCATCGCGACCAACGCCCAGATGGTGCCCGCCGAGCACCGGGCCAGCGGATTCGAAGACTTCCATGCGGATGGTGTGAGCTGGAAAACCATCTATGACGCCTGGGCGACCGACGAGTTTGTTTTGGATCCCACTCGTATCACTCTGTTGTGCGGTTCCGCCGGGTTTGATGGCACCCAGTTCAAGGGGTTGCTGGCAAGTAAGTTCGACATCCAGCTCAACAAGACCTCACGCAACAGCGTCCTGCTCCAGACCAACATTAACAACACCCGCAGTGACATTGCCTACCTGATCAAGGTTCTCGCGGATATCTCGCGCGAATTGGATCGCAGGCTCTCGATTGATCACGAGGAGAAGGCGGCGTTTGACGCCCGCGTGAAGAGCCTGGTTACCGACGTTCCCGATCTTCCCAACTTCAGCCGCTTCCATGACGCCTTCCGCGAAGATCCCCGCGGCAAGACAAACGAAGGGGACATGCGCACACCTTTCTTCCTCGCCTATGACGCGGAGAACTGCACGCATGTGAGGCTCAACAGCAAGGAGATCGATGACATGGTCAAAAGCGGCCAGGCTGTCTCGGCAAAATTCGTTATCCCTTATCCCCCGGGCTTCCCGATCATGGTGCCGGGCCAGGTCATTACGAAGGAGACCATCGACTTCATGCGCAAGCTCGATGTGAAGGAAATCCACGGCTACCAGGCAGCCTTGGGCCTGGAACTGATCAAGCCGGAAAAGCTTGGCGGAGCCAAAAGGAAAGCAAGGAAGTAGGCTGATTCGCGCTTGACACTCCTTAACGAAATTGATGACCCTCAAATCCGAATACCGGGCCCAACCAACAAAAAACGGAGCATAACATGATTGACTGGTTCTTCACGACGCTTAAGACCTACCCGGAAATCGCGATTTTTCTCGCGCTCGCCTTAGGTTACTACTTCGGCAAGTTCACCTACAAGGGGATCGGCCTCGGGTCGGTGACCGCCACCCTGATCGCCGCCGTCGTGATCGGGCAGATCGGGATCACGGTCAACCAGCCGCTCAAGGCGTTTTCGTTCCTCATGTTCCTGTTCGCCGTCGGCTACGCCGTCGGGCCGCAGTTCGTGCGCGGGATTGCCAGCAGCGGCCTGCCGCAGGCGATCTTCTCGGTGGTGCAGTGCGTATTCAGCCTGGTCGCCTGCGTGGTGGTCGCAAAGTTCGCCGGCTACGACCTCGGCTACGCGGCCGGACTCTACTCGGGCTCGCAGACGATTTCTGCCTCCATGGGCCTCGCAACCGACGCAATCAACCGGCTGGGCCTGGCCGCCGACCAAACCAAGGCTCTCCTCGATAACATGCCGATCGCTTACGCCGTGACCTACATGTTCGGCACCATGGGCTCGGCGATCGTGATCGCCGTCATCGGCCCGAAGCTGCTGGGCATCGATCTCGTCGCCGCCTGCAAGGACTACGAGGAGAAACATGGGGGCGGCAAGAAGCAGCTGGGCGGTCCGGGCACGGCCTGGACACGCTGGGCGCTGCGCGCCTACAAGGTGCAGCCGGGTGGCAAAGCCGCCGGTCTGCGCGTCGCCGAGGCTGAGTCGCTGGTGCCCGATGCGCGCCTCTTCATCCTGCGCATTCGGCGCGGGGGCGAGATCATGGATGCGACCTCGGACATCGTCCTGAAGGAAGGCGACGTGGTGGCGGTCGCGGGCGAGCGCGAAGTGCTGGTGAACATCCTCGGGGCAGCGGCGGTCGAAGTCGAGGACCGCGAACTGCTCGCCGTGCCGGTGGAGGGCGTCGACGTCCTGGTAACGAACAAGGAGGTCGACGGCAAGACGCTCGAGGAGCTGGCGACGCGCCCGGCGGCGCGCGGCGTGTTCCTGCGCAAGATCACGCGCGGCGCTACCGCCACCGATATCCCCATCCTGCCGGGCACCGAGGTCAATCGCGGCGACTTGCTCACCCTTGTCGGCCGCACGGAGGATATTGCCGCCGCCACCAAGATGCTGGGTGTCGCCGACCGTCCGACCGATGTCACCGACATGGCGTTCGTCGGCGCGGCGATCGTGGTCGGCGCGCTGATCGGCGCGCTGGTCTTCAAGGTGGCCGGGGCGCCGCTCACGCTGTCGACTGCCGGCGGAGCGCTGATCGCCGGAATCATCGGCGGCTGGCTGCGCTCGGTGCGCCCGAAGTTCGGCCGCATTCCGACGCCCACCGTCTGGTTCATGAACTCGGTCGGCCTCAACATCTTCATCGCCATCGTCGGCATCTCCGCCGGCCCGGGCTTCGTCAACGGCCTGAAAACGCAGGGCATCGGTCTCTTCCTGTGGGGCGCGGTCGCCACCACGGTCCCGCTGGTTCTCGGCATGTTCGTCGCGAAGTACGTGTTCCGCTTCCACGACGCGCTCAACCTCGGCATCGTTTCCGGGGCGCGCACGACGACGGCATCGCTTGGTCTGGTCTGCGACCAGGCCAAGAGCCAGATCCCGGCGCTCGGCTACACCGTCACCTACGCCGTGGGTAACACCCTGCTCACCATCTGGGGCATGATCATCATCATGTTACTCTCGTGAGAACACATTTTCCGAACATGATTCAACAACAAAGAAAACTATGACAACAAAAAGCAAACCCTCTCGGACTGGAAAAGCTAACGGACAAGCTCATCGTGGCAGTCGCCCATTATCAGATACTGCGAAACTGAAAGAGTTCGACAAACTCGGTCCGTTCGAGATCAAGGATTTCGTCCAAAAAGTGGCATCGAAAACGGCGCTGGAAAATTCCCTGTCGTACCTGAACGCCGGTCGTGGCAACCCAAACTGGGTCGCCACTGAGCCGCGCGAAGCGTTCTTCCTCCTCGGGCAGTTCGCAGTTACTGAGAGCAAGCGGGTGCTCGACCTGCCACCCGGCGTGGGCGGGATGCCTAGCGCAGCGGGAATAGCCGGCCGACTTGAAGCCTGGTTGAAGGAACATGATGACATGCCAGGTGCGTCTTTCCTGCAGGCGATGGTGCCGTGGGCGGTGAACAAGTTCAGCTTCGACCCCGACAAGTTCGTGCACGAGTTGGTGGATTCCATCATCGGCGATCACTACCCGGTGCCAGACCGCATGCTGGTGCACAACGAACAGATCGTTCACGAGTACCTGGAGTGGGCCATGTGCGGAAACCCGCGGCCGGAAGGCAAGTTCAAGATCTACGCGGTCGAGGGCGGCACCGCCGCCATGTGCTACATTTTCAAGTCGCTAAAAAGCAACCGGATTCTCAACCCCGGCGACACGATAGCGCTCGGCGTGCCGATCTTCACGCCCTACCTCGAGATGGCGCATCTGGAGGACTACGACCTCCACTACATCGAGATACATGCGAAGCAGGAGGATCGGTTTCAGTATCCGGATGAAGAGATCAAAAAGCTCCTCGACCCGAAGATCAAGGCGTTCTTCATCGTCAATCCTGGCAATCCGTTCGCTGTCGCGCTTTCTCCAGACACGATTAAGAAAATCGGGGAGGTGCTCAAGAAGCGGCCCGATCTCATCCTGCTGACTGACGACGTCTATGGCACGTTCGTCCCAGGTTTCCGTTCGCTGATGGGAGAGTTCCCGGAGAACACGATCGGCGTCTACTCGTACAGCAAGTACTTCGGCTGCACCGGGTGGCGGCTCGGAACGATCGCGGTCTACGAGAACAACATCTTCGACAAGATGATCGCCGCGCATCCCGAGCCGATCAAGAAACTGCTGGACAAGCGCTACGGCGGGCTCACCCTCGAGCCGCGCAAGTTCGCTTTCATCGACCGCATCGTTGCCGACAGCCGCGACATCGCGCTCAATCACACGGCCGGGCTGTCGCTTCCGCAGCAGGTCATGATGACACTGTTCTCGCTCAGCGAGCTGATGGACGAAAAGAAGGCCTATCAGAAAGCCTGCATCGGCATCTGCAAGAAGCGGGTCGACGCAACGATCGAAGGACTGGACATCGAAGTCGGTCCGAATCAGTACTTCGACTACTATTACGGCCTGATCGATTTCGAGTTTTTTGCCCGCAAATACCTGGGCGAGGACGTCGTCAAGTGGATGAAGGCGAACGTGCACCCGCTCGACATCGTGTTCCGGCTGGCCGAGGACCACGGCATCGTCCTGCTCAACGGCGGCGGCTTTGCCGCTCCCGATTGGTCGGTGCGCATATCCTTCGCAAACTTGGAGAATCATGTCTACGACGACATCGGTCGGGCGGTGCGCGCCATCGCGCGCGGATACAGGCAGGCTTATGAGGCAGCTACAGGCAAGACTGCCCCGCCAGCCCCGACGAAAACGAAACGCTAGTTCGGTTACTTCGCGATGCTGCTGTCGCAAATAGAAAGGAAAGAAGGGTGAAAAAATATTACCCCTGACGGGGAGAAAGCCAATGCTAGCAGGCTCCGGTGAAGGTTAGCCCCAGCAAACCATTATGAGTCTACGAACTTCTCTTCGTGACTACGCATGCACCGCAGTGGCACTACTGACCGTGTTGAGCGGTGCGGAGACCACCCTCGGTCAGCAGGAGAAGGAGATAGACATCTGGACGGCCGGCTCCGTCTGATCTCTCCTTCGCGGTGACGCAAGTCCCTCCCGTCCTAACGGTGACGCAGGTCGCTCCCACCGACAGCGCGCTAACATCTGTTGAGCAAGGCGCGGACACCTCTGGTTGACTCATTTGACTTCCGTCAATGGCGATTGGAAAAGCGCCGGCAAGCCCTGAAAGATACAAAGTTCGAATTCAACTTGCGCAGCTTCTATTTCGATCGCAGCGACTTCACTGGCGCAGAGAAACAGGCGTGGGCCATCGGCGGATGGCTGGGAGTGAAGACCGGTTACTTTCTCGACCATGTTGCGTTCGGAGCGACGGTTTACACTTCCAATCCGATATATGCCCCTGACGACAGGGATGGAACGCTCCTCCTGGCGCCCGGGCAGAATGGGTATACGGTCCTGGGCGAGTTCTACACCGAACTCCGGATCGTCAAAGACGTGGGCATTACTGTCGGAGCCAAGGGCTACGACACGCCTTTTATCAACCGCAACGACACCCGCATGACGCCAAATACGTTTGAGGCGGTCGTTTTGCAGGGCCGCATCAAGCTTGGCACGAGCAGCAGCGACGCCGCCGTGACCGACGACGGCGTGGGCCTGAGCAAAGATGGAAAAGAGGTCGCGGTCCCGTCGCCAACCCCGGCCGAGGACGTCGCGTCTATCAAGTACGGACTCGGGTATTTCTACGCAATCAAAGAGCGAAATGACAGCGAATTTGTCTCGATGGCACAAGACGCGGGCGCTGATGTTCAGCACGGCGTGTGGTCAGCCGGAGCCCTCTACGAGAAAGGAAAATTCTCCATCGGTGCGATCGAGTATTATTGTGACGACGTTATCAATATCGCATATGCCGAATCGAAACTGGAAGTCCCGCTTGCCGATGACTGGAAGCTAAAGTTCGCTGGCCAGTATGTGGATCAGGGCAGTGTCGGGGATAACCTCCTGCAGGGCCACAGTTTCTCGGGCCATCAATTCGGCATCAAAGTAGACCTGCCCATCCGGAACGCGCTGTTTACCGCGGCTTTCACCCAAGCCTGGGGGACTGCCAACCTGCAAAACCCGTGGAGCGGCTATCCCGGCTATACGAGTGTTCAGGTTCAAGACTTCAATCGAGCGGGTGAGGGCGCGTTTCTTCTCCGGGCTGGTTATGACTTTCCCTGGGTCGACGGGCTGAACGCCTATGCCTTGGCGGTGTTTGGCACGGACCCGGATCTAGCGGGGCAGTTTCGGCAGAACGAGTTCGATTTTAATCTCCAGTGGGGCCCCAAAAAAGGCGTTCTGGAGGGCTTGTCTCTGCGTCTGCGCTATGCGGTCGTCCAGCAGTTTGGAGGAGATGTCCACAACCTTACCGATTTCCGTGCGATTTTTAACTACGTGATCAAGTTCTAACAAGCCGACCGGCACGGAGGAATGTCGATCGCTCCTAACGACTCCTGTGATCAACAACCACAACTTTGAAAGGCAGCCCCACCATGAACTATCTCACCCAAGCCCTTAGGGAGCATCAGGAGCTCGCGGTTTTCTTAACCCTGGCGATCGGCTTCTTCATCGGCCGCCTTAAGATCGGGACGTTCAGCCTGGGCACGGCCGTGGGCACGTTGCTCGCGGGAGTCGCGATCGGGCAAATGAACATCCAGGTTCCCGCCGTGGTAAAGTATGTCTTTTTTGATCTCTTTCTCTTCACCACCGGCTACAAGGTCGGACCCCAGTTCTTCCGCGCGCTAAAGAAGGATGCGTTGCCGCAGCTTGCCATCACGCTCGTCCTCTGCCTCACGTGCCTGATCGCCGCGTATACCGCTGCGAAACTCCTCGGTTACGACGTGGGCACGGCAGCTGGTATGCTCGCCGGCGCATTCACAGAATCGACCGTCATTGGAACCGCCAGCGACGCTATCAATCGCGTGGCCACCATACCGGACGCGGACAAAACCAGCCTAATCAATAACATCCCGGTAGCCTACGCCGTCACTTATCTTATCGGCACGGCGTTTATCGTCTGGTTTCTCCCGAACGTGGGTCCGAAGCTAATGCGCGTTAACCTGAAGGAGGAGGCCCGAAAACTCCGTGCGAAGATCGCAGCCTCGGGCGGTGGCGAGCCGGAGACTGCTGTCAGCCTACCAAGCCCTGGCGGTTCGCGCGTACCAGGTCACGAACCCGGATTTGATCAATCGGAACGTGGCCGAACTGGAGGCGCGTCCCAAACAAGCTCGCGTCTTCATCTCCCGGATCCGCAGGGAGGGCAAGATCATCGAGGCCGAGCCAGACACGGTCGTTCGCGAGGGTGACGTCATCGCGGTCCTGACGCGCTCGGAACTGCATACGGCCCGCGGGGCAGAGATCGGGGCCGAAGTAGATGACAAGGAACTCCTGAGTTTTCCGATCGAGGTGCTCGACGTGGTGATCACCAACAAGTCTCTCGTCGGCAAAACTATTGTAGATCTGGCGGCCATGGAGTTCGCCCGGGGTGTGTTTTTGAAGAAGCTGACCAGGATTGGCGAGCCGATGCCGTTCTCTCCCGCGACGCGGGTGGAGCGGGGCGATGTAATGACTCTCGTCGGAGCTACGCGCGACGTCGAGCGGGCGGCCAAGGAGCTCGGCTACGCCGATCGCCAGACTGTGATGACGGACATGATCTTCGTCGGTTTGGGGATCGTCCTCGGCGGCTTCATGGGATTGCTCACCCTTACAGTTGCCGGGCTGCCGCTCACGCTCACCGCCAGCGGGGGCGCGCTGATCATGGGTCTGATATTCGGCTGGCTGCGCGCGGTTCACCCGACATTCGGTCGGATCCCAGGGTCCGCCATGTGGATCTTCGACACCGTGGGTTTGACCGTCTTCATGGCCTGCGTGGGGCTTGCTGCAGGGCCCAGCTTTTTTTCGGGACTCCAGAAGTCGGGGATCAGCCTGGTCTTCGTCGGCCTTGTGATCGCGATTCTACCGCACGCGGTGTCTATCTTGTTCGGTCGTTATGTGTTGAGGATGAACCCCGTGATTGTCCTGGGTGCTTGTTGCGGCGCAGGGACGATCACCGCTGCGCTTCGCGCGGTCCAGGAAGAGGCGGATAGTGACCTCCCGGCTCTGGGCTACACCGTGCCCTACGCGATTGGCAATATCGTGCTCACGGCATGGGGACCAGTTTTGGTCGCCATGATGACGTAGGTGGTTCTGTGCCAGCATGGGGTTGTCGATCCTCCTGCATTTTTGTAGGCGTGGTGAATGCAGCGGACGATGCGTTGCGATGTCGTGAGTTATCACGTAATTTATCGGCAACGCGCTTCCAGCCAGGACCATTCCCCATGCCTCCGCCCGTATCGGTTTACCACCAGAACCGCAGGCGGATCGGACGGAATAATTGCTTCACATGCCTCGTTAGGGAATTCTTCACGTCCCGTGAGAACAACGACTTTATTCTTTATGTTTTCAGTGCTCCTTCTCGCTGGCTGTGCATCAAATCACCGTCTGAGCATCGCTCGGCAAAGCGGCATCCGTCTGATCCTCCCTTCTTCGACTCTCCAGATGTTGACAGTCTTCATTAGCTCGATTTCGGAGATCCGCAGCGCGGCCTCACCTGGTGAACATTCACCGTCATCCGAGCTACACGCGACGACCAGGGAGGATGCCTGGTTATGAGGAGCCATTTCACACTTCCGATTTACATCGATCTAACCGCGACATGCCTCTACGCCATGACCGGCGCCTTGCTCGCGATTCGCCGGCACTATGACGTGATCGGCTTGTTCGTGCTGGCGCTGGTGACCGGAGTGGGCGGCGGTTTGATTCGTGACGGCATTTTCATTCAACACGGACCGCCCCTTGCGATGAGCGATGGGCGTTATCTTGCTGTTGTTATTCTCGGCTGTATTGCCGCGGCTTTGTTTCGCAATCACCTCGCTCGTTTGCAAACTGCCTTTCTGTTTGCCGATGCGCTTGGGTTGGGTTGTTACGCGGTCGTTGGTGTTGAGCACGCGCTCAACGCCCAGCTCCCGATTCTGACCGCGATCATGATCGGCGTCGTGACTGCCTGCGGCGGCGGGCTGTTGCGCGATGTGCTGGTGAGCGACGAACCGCTCCTGTTCAAACCGGGACAGCTCTACGTGCTCGCCGCCTTGATTGGAGCAAGCCTGTTTACGTTGCTTATCTTGTACTTCAAGATGGCGGCGACAACAGCAGCATTGCTGTCGATTGGCTGTTGCTTTGTCTTTCGCATGCTCGCCATTGCCTTCAATTGGAAAACAGTCTCGGTGTTGCCCACATCACCTGAGCAGTCGTGAGCTGCGAAGATCCGCCTTTAGGTTCGTTGTTACGCGGGGAATGAGATACTCAATTACCAGACAGGGCAGATTCCACCTGCGCGCGAAGCCAAACCATTTTGCGCGACGGCAAAATTTACTTGCTTACCAATTTCTTTTTCGCTGCCGCTAGTTCCTTGAGTTTTCCTTCATCCACTTTGGGATATGCCAGATCAAGTGAGGCGAGGGTTTCAATGACCGCCGCGGCGACGACGACACGCGTGAACCATTTGTTGTCCGCCGGCACCACATACCATGGCGCGTCTTTCGTTGCGGTTTCCTGAATCATTTCTTCGTACGCTTCCATGTAATCGTCCCAGAAATCGCGCTCGGCAGCGTCATTGGATGAGAATTTCCAATTCTTCAGCGGATCATCGATTCGCTCCAGAAATCGTCGCTTCTGTTCCTTCTTTGAAACGTGTAAGAAAGAATTTTCGCACCACTACACCATTCCTCGCCAGATATTGCTCGAAATTGCGGATGTCTTCGAACCGCTCTTCCCAAATCTTTTTGCCTACGAGTTTTGGAGGCAGCTTTTGCTTTGCCAGGAATTCGGGATGCACCCGGACGACGAGCACTTCTTCATAATAACTGCGATTAAAAATTCCAATCTGGCCGCGGTTCGGCAGACATTTCATGCAGCGCCAGAGGTAATCGTGGTCCAGGTCCTCGGCCGAGGGCGATTTGAACGAATACACCTGGCAGCCCTGTGGATTTACGCCAGACATGACGTGCTTGATGGCGCCATCCTTGCCTGCCGCGTCCATTGCTTGAAAGATCAAAAGCACTCCCCACTTGTCCTGGGCGTATAGCTTGTCTTGCAACTCGGCCAGGGCCGTCACGCCCATCGCCAGCATTTCCTTGGCTCTCGGTTTGTCTGCCTCTTTGGTGAAATCAAGCGTGTCGTCTGGATCGACGTCTTTGAGGCGGAAGTCTTTGCCTTTGTTGATACGGAATGGCTCGGCCAGTTCACCGGCTGTTTTGATGATTTCTTTTGTTTTCATTAGCTCTCAATGATTGATAATAACTTTCCAGCGGGGTCTCATGGTGAGTAATCGCGTTGATCGCCTAATTCAAGTATTCTGGGGTGGCAAAAGATAGAGCGCCGTAGCGAATATCAGATAAACCAAGATCGCGAGCACGCCGACGAACCAGGCGGAGCGGCCAGACGTGGTCACCAGTGACGCTGTGAGCGTTGCGAACAGAATCATTGCGACTGCACCGGGCCAGAAATTCAAATCCATCGGCGCGGGGCCGATCAAATAACTCAGCAGTACCAGAACCGGAGCAACGAAGAGCGCAATCTGCGCGGCGCTGCCAAGTGCAATGCTGACGCTCAAATCGAGACGATTTTTCCGCGCGGCGGAAAATGCAGCCGCCATTTCGGCAGCTGCGCCGACCAGGGCCACAACGATAAACCCAACGAAGGCAGGGCTCATTCCAAAGGCGGTCGCCGCGTACTGAACCGATCCGACAAACACTTCACTTACCAATGCCACCAAAATCGTAACACCCGCGAGCGTGCCGACCGCCAGACCGATCGGCCACGCCGCTTCATGTTCCTCGGCTGTGCTCGCGAACAATTCGCGATGCGTGTTGAGCGAAAACCAGAGACCGAGAGCGTACCCGACCAGAAGCAAAAACGAAAGCGCTAGGCTTAACTCTTGATTCAATCCCGCTTTGCCTAATGTCTCGTGCTCGGCCACAGCGGAAGGAATTAGAAGCGCTATTGTGGCGAGAAAAAGCAAGCCAGCCTGAAATCGCGCTGCGACACGGTTGAATTCCTGAACGTGATACCGGAGTCCGCCGAGCAGAAAGCACGCGCCCAACATGAACAACGAATTCGTCACGATCGCGCCGGCGACCGATGCTTTCACCAAGGTATATTGTCCCGCCTGCAAAGCAGCTATAGCGATGACAAGCTCGGTTAGATTGCCAAGCGTTGCGTTAAGCAGACCTCCCACTGAATCGCCCGTTTTCGCCGCGACAGATTCCGTCGCATGACTTAGCAGAACAGCCAACGGCAAAATCGCGAGCACCGAAAGAACGAAATGCACCGTGTGTGCTTCGTGGTTGAGTTTTTCCGCTGCCAGCGCGATGGGGACAAAGACAAGCAGCCAAAGCAGTGGGTTGCGACGGATTTCTTGAAGGAGCAGCTTCATGGCACCATGATTCAGTTTCCACAAACGCTTGCGATGAACAATAAGACTAAAGTCCAATGGGCTGCTTGAACGGACTCGATTAAACGAGAAAATCGCTCGATGCATTCTGACAGAACGCTTGATCGAACATGTACCGTCGCCAACGAAAATGATTCATGCACACTGCGGTTACGGCTCATCCGTATCTCTTCCATTGCCTAACGAACAATATTCAACAGAATAACCTGAACCTATGCCATTCGAAAAATTCGATCTTGAGAGCCTCGACAAGGAGCGCCGCAAAGCCATCGCCAAATCCATTCATACGATCAGCGCTGAAGAACTAAAGAAGCTCGGCGAAGAGATTTTCCATTATGCCGATGACCCATGGCGCGAGACTTTCTTCCGATTCATTGCCGAGAACGCCGGCGCCACATTTCATCACGCGATCACGAGCGACGGCGTCAACATTGTTTATTGTCGTGACCAAGACAAAGGCATGTGGTTCCTGCCAGGGAGCGGCATGGGGCCATTGCAGGCGACCGGCCGCCAGATCATGAAGGACATGATCGCAGGAGCGCATTGAGCACATCAGAGGTTTTCAGCTTCAACTCGGCCAATACCGGGTGACGAAGGTATCTTTCTTAGCCTTGCAGGCCCTTCATATTTCGATGGTCCTGAATTTGCGGATGCCAAGCCCCGCGAGCAGCCTCTTCCACCAAGCGCTGTTATTGGCTTTAGATGTGATGCCGGCGTACCGGAAGATTGTTCGTCCGCTGCGAATGTCGACGCAGATCGTGCGCTCGTAAGTTTCGAAGAAATGCCAATTACGCCGGTGAATGCCAACCGCCAGGCGCTCGAGATCGCGGGTGGGGAAATCGGCGGTCTTGCTGTGGAGCGAGCCGCCGTCATAAATAACTTCGAGTGTCGTCAGGACCTTGTGCTCCTCGACGTCGTCGAGTTTGATAGATTCATCCGGGAACTGAACTAGAATCGCCGTCATTGCTCATCTTTCAGTTGAATCACTGGCTTCATATGGTTCTTGCCCGCTGCGAGTCGTTAGGGGCCTTTCGCGTCAATGTGTCCAGGAGTTCCGTGAGGCGCACCTCGTAGGCATCGCACATGGGGGATTCGCCATTTGACTGGACCCATTCGGGATGTTGAATCCGGAGGTCTTCGTGAATCTGTTGCTGAAGCTCGGAGTAAGTGTGGATTTGATGAGGCAGAGCCATCGGCTTGGTAAAAAATTTAACTGCGGCCCTGGACGGTTTCCCTAACTTGCCTTGCCGGTGAGTCTGCTCTTTTCTAAAGCTGACGAATTTCATAAACGCCTTTCATTTGAGGTTGACTGCTCCAAATCCGCGCGGAACGAGGAACCATCCTCACGAGGCGCTTTGAATAGCCGCCTCGCTTCGGTCGACTCGGGGCTCCAAGTGAATCTGGAGATCGCGCTAAGCGGTGCCTCAGCGAAGGTTAAGCCCCCCAACCGAGCCTTTCAGCTCGGCCGAAAGTGCGTTGGGACGTCGGATGACGTGATCAAGGCAACTTTAACACTCCTTCCAATCGCTGCCTATTGGACCTTAGTGCTATCCCTTTAGAGGGACATCAGGCTGTTTATGAGCATCGACGCCTGCGAAGTTCGCCCGTTGGCGGAGCCTTACCTAAGAAAAGCATTGACCTTTTCCCGAAATTTTTGCTTGATAGAGACATGAAAACCAAAACCATTGCACTGAGCCTGGGTTTAATTTTGGCCGCTGGGACCTTATACGCGGCTGATCCTTTCGAGGGCACGTGGAAGCTAAACGAATCGAAGTCAAAGCTGACACGCGGCACCGGCAAGAATACCAAGGTCGTCTATGACAGTCGTCTAATCCGCGACAAGGTGACGGTGACGGGTGACGGCGTCGATGCAGACGGAAAGCCTGTCCACATCGAGTGGAAAGGAAGATTCAACGGCAAAGATTACGAAGTAACCGGCGATCCCACTTCGGATATGCGTTCATACACGAAGGTAAATGATCAAACCCTGAATATGATCAGCAAAAAGGGCGGCAAGGTCGTATCCCAGGGGCGGATCGTCGTGGCTGCCGATGGAAAAAGCCGGGTCGTGACTCTAAACGGAACCACAGCGAAGGGGAAAAGGTTTACGAACACGGCCGTTTACGACAAAGAATAACTCGTTAGGCCAGAGGCCTGACACCGGCATATGAATCGCCGAATCCATGGGATCCAGCGATTTCAAAGAGTGGTGAATTGGCTTGACGCCCCGATGTTGACCGCACCAGAATCAAACTCAAGCGAATTAGAACCTCCAAATCGCACTGCATGAGCTACGTTGAGAAGCATTTGATGCCAGGCGAGCAGATCGAGTACCGGGCAAACCTTCACTGGTTGGTGTTCCTATTACCGATTCTCCTGTTTATCCCGGGTATTTGGCTCTTCTTTGTCGGCGGCGACATTGCAAGGGTTTTCGCACTCATTTTAATCGTCGGAGCGCTCGTGACCGCGCTCGGCCCAGTAATCGAGCGCCGGACTTCTGAGTTCGCCGTCACAAACAAGCGTGTGGTGATTAAGACAGGTCTGATTCGCCGCCACTCATTGGAGACTCTGCTCAGCAAGATCGAAGGCATAGGGGTTGCTCAGAGCATTCTCGGTCGCATACTGGGTTTCGGCACAATCGTCATCAGCGGTACGGGTGGTTCCAAAGAATCGTTTCATAAGATTGCCGATCCCATGATGTTTCGCCGCCGAGTGCAGGAGCAGATAGCAGCTATGGAAGAGCGCCGAGGTACGCGAAAGGAAGGATAAGCGCAGTCACCTTCCTCATTTGCACGCACAACAAAACGCTTTCCGTCGTCGCGATGTGCGTCTGCAATCCAGATCGTTCGCCCGTTGGAATCGATCGCTGCGAACCATTAGCAACGCCGACTCTTAGAACAGCCCGAGGAGTTTGAGGACGATCACGATAACGACAATCACGCCAATTATGTAAAAGATGTTTCTGCTCATGGCGGCGACTCATACCAGAGTGAGTCTGCGGTGGCCAGGATTTATCTGCCGGGTCAACCAAAGGTCGCCTGGCAGACGCGAGTTCCCCGGCCTCGGCCTGCCAGGCATCAATCCCCCTCAGCGCGAAGGAATCAACGAGCGAATCATTGGCTCGAGCGCTTAGTTGGCGCCGCCAGGTGCTGCTTCCTCCTTGCCGAACAACGCTCGAAGCGAGAGCGCCAGCTTCTCGGCGTCGGATAATTCCGCCCGCTCACGTAACAGCCTAACGGCAAGATCGGGATGGTCCGTGATCAGGTTGTTCGCGCCCCTCTCGATCATCAGAAGCATGTCGCCCGCTTGGTTCACCGTCCAGACATGCACCTCCTTGCCCGCAGTGCGCGCCTGTTGAATGAACCGTCGGGTTGCTGCATGCTGGTTCACGCTCAGAATCTGACCCGGCAGACGAGTCACGTTCCCCACCGACGCCGTCACGATCTGACCGACCTTCAGCTCGGGCGCCAATCGCTGAACTTCCGCCAGCGCGGCCGAATCCAAAGAAGTGATAATGCAGTTGGTCAGGAAACCTTCCCGACGCAACAGTTCAACAACCTTCCCCGCGAGACTCGGATCCGGCCAGTTGTACTTCAGCTCGATGTTCAGTTGGATTCTTCCGCGGGAAAGACGGATGACCTCGGCCAGCGTGGGAATGCTTTCGCCTTCAAACTCTGCATTAAACTTCTTGCCGACGTCCAGCTCCTTCGCCTGCGACAGGGTCAGGTCTCTCAATCGCCGACTGTCGCCTGCCATGCGCATTAGATCGCCGTCATGGAACACCACTACCTCGCCGTCGGCCGTGGTCTGCACATCGATCTCGGCAAAGTCAGCACTGTCGGTAATCGCTTCCCGCACCGCACTCAGTGTGTTCTCGGGCGCACGCGCCGAGCTGCCCCGGTGGGCCGTAACTTTCACCGATTCCACGATGTTTCTATGTGCTAACTCGTGCCAATTCGCTACCGTTGAAATGGCGAGGATCACCAGCAACGCGGCCAACGCCAAAGCTGCGGCGAGCCGTCTGGCTCTCAACGGGATCATCCGAAGGGGCCGCTTCCGTGTTCGGGGCAGGTGCTGCAGGCTCATGCGAGTCGCCATGAATTGGTGAACGCCCAACCCCGCCGCTCCGATCGCCGTGCCACCGGCAAAAGCTGTCACCAAGACCACGGCCACAACAGCAAGGACCCGTCCGGGAAAGTCACCCGCCCAATCAAACAACGGTTTAGCGAGGAACCAACCTAGAGCGCTGAGGGTCGCGGAGAGAATCGCTACTCCAGTCCACCACAGGCCGAAGACTTGGACTAAACGGATCGAGTCGCCTCGGGTTGCCCGCCACGTCATCCGCAGAGCCTCGAGCGGCCTCAAATTCCCAAGGACTAACAACGGCACGGCAAACAGCCAGCGCGCGGTCAGCCAGAGTAGTCCAAGTGCGAACAACGCACCCAGTGCCCCCGCGAGAAGGACCGCAATCCACCATTCACGCGGTTGTTCCTTAAGGTAGTAGTTGATGTCGTGTCCTCCCAAGAGCCCTCCGTAAATTCCAGCGAGGAGCCCGACGAAAATTGCCACGGTCGCCAACACGGCCGCGGTTTGCAGCAGGCTTAGTAGGAAAAACGCCGGCAGCCGGTGGATGTTGCCCCCGACCACATCCCAGAAGCGGGGCCGTCGCCCGGCGGCGACCTCAGCGGCGAGCAACGTCAACCCCCCGGCACGTATCCGCAACAGAGCCAGTTGAACCGTGCCGACAGCGAACAGGAAAGCAATACCGCGTAGCGAAAGGGCGAACCCGGTCAGATCTGCATTCGTTATGGCGACGGCACCCGCGCTGCGGACAATCGCCTCCAGCCCCCACGCGATCAACGGTGAGAGCAACGCCCAGTCAAGCGCGGTAATGAAAAGTAGAAAGCCCGTCGCTGCTTTCCAAGCGGAGCGGAAGTCTTGCCAGCCCTGGCGCAACGCAACGATGGTGGGTGGGATCGTCGTCATTACTCTTCATCCCAGCCTTTCATGCAAAGTATCAATGTTAAGCTGTGACCCCTTCGGGGCCTATCGTGGAGTGCCGAAAATCTTCGGGCTTCGGCCCGAGGCGTGAGTTACCGTCGTCGCCGCTATGTGCGTCTACAATCCGGATCGTTCGCCCGTTGGAATCAATGGCTGAAACACAGCCCCAACTCCAACCGGCTTTGCTGAGATTGTCGGCGATGATTTCCCAGTAACGTTTCACTCGCGCCGCATTCTGTCTCTTTTGCTCTCCACACGGCTATGACAAAGTGATAATAAACCACGCAATTCAGCATCGAAACGGTTGCACTGGGCAACGATCTCATTCAGGAGTTGGCTTAACCTTCTATGAACTCGACGACTTCTAAAATTTTTACTATCATCGTCCGAAACTGCGACAGTCCATCCCACGCTCGTAAGATCGCAGAGTTGTTACGCGCTTCTTTTCCCCACAGATCGGAGCACATCACATCCGATGAGGTTATAAATCTTATCATTACGGTAAAGGCGGACAGTCTCGACTCCATACGCAATGTCATTTCGCCCGTGCTTGGGAAAGCCCAGGCAAGGTTTGGCTCCGATTGGGTTTGGCTAGAGAACGGGAAGACATCATCCGAGCCACCACACCACTTTCGGTTTGAGCCTCCATCACGTTTACGAAGTACGCCCGCGCAAAATTAAACGCGGCGTCGATCTCATCTTCAATGCGCTGCCACTGTGGTACGACGAGCCCAGAATTTGCGGCCAGGCTAAATGAACCGACACCGCAGCCTGTGCTTCCTCGCGCAGCGATCGCAGTCATTCCACGCATCGGTAAGAAGTAGGCTGAACGCACGGATGTGATTGCAGACATCAAACGGGATCGCCTGTGTCGTCGCGTCTTGCGTCTATGCCGCAAGCGCCAATGTTCAGCACGTTGAGCGAGAATGAAACCGGATTGCCTTTGTCGTCCCACCCGTGCAGAACGCGACTATCTTATCTTGGGTCGCTGCCGAACTCGTCATTACACCAGTTCATTGCAGGCCGCTCTCCCCTTCGCTGGTAGACCTTCGTTTATGCGTCCGTAGTTCCGCTCGATTGTCCCAGCGACACTGGTACGAGCAGAACTTTTGATTGGGACTGGTCGGCCCCGATCAATCAAGTCCCAAGACCTTGACTGTGGCCGTCGGTGCCTTACCGAGGATCTTGTACTGGATCTTCGTCCATGTGAGGCGCCCTTTGCGTCCCGGAGCATCCGTCGGAGCTGTCTGTCCTCCTGCCTTTACGGTTCCGACCGCGTTGAGCGTCGTGTCGGGGCGATTGTCCCAGCCAAGGACGACCTTTAGGATCTGTACGTCAGCGCCCTCGACAGAGAGCTTCACTTGCTTGACGTCTTTCTTCCATCGACCCCCTTCGGACTTAATCTCCGCGCTGGAATCGGCGGACTTGAGCGCCTGCTCGCCCATCACAAACCACTCGTCAGCAGCTCTCGCGTTGCCCACAGTCCCCAGTAGGACGGCGGACGCGGCGACAACGAAAAACGCTGTCAGTTTTTGTATCTTTATCTTCATATTACTTTACTCCTTTTGCCCATGATTCTAAGTGCCTGCCAGTCGGGACGCTATAGGACCTTGGTCTTAGTCCTAACGATCGCCTAAAGAGGACCGCGAAGATGATGCTGACTTGGGGTGTTTCACGGCCTACCCCGGCGAGTTCATCGGAGGGTGCCCGCTCTGCTGGATAGGCTTGAGATTTGGGACACTCCTGTCACTCATCGCTCTCGGCCTCCTCGCACTTATCAGGATTGGCGTGACGGCGCTACACATTACACTTTGTGTCTGGGTGCTGCGACGTTCATTGCTTTCATCTTCATCGGAAATGTCATCTAACCAGGCGATGCAGCGAACCGCTGGCCGCTGTGCGGCAAGGCTGAAGGCTGAATTAAGAATTATGAAAGAAAGACGCTCGCTCTCGCCAGCGGTCGTTGAGCTTGTTCTCGTTAGATGCTGCGTGACCTCCTCGATCGACTCGCTTATCGCTGCCGGCTATGGAGTGCCGAGAGTCGAAGCGACAATCTCGGTGCCGGGATGGCACCTCCTCAGATCTCGCCGAAGAACGAGCCCGGCATTGCGGCTGATCCTTCGGTTTCTCTTGGCACTTGCCGGGCGGCCTCGTGCTGCTTGTGGCTCTCGGTCGCATTGCGGCTCACGCATTCCCATCCCTCGGTCACGGCATCGCGATGATTGTCATTTTCCTCGCCGTCATTTGGTGTGCGGTAGGATTGTTCATCATTGCGGGCGAGTTGCTCACGAAACGAACCGAGAGTGATGGCGACGACAAAGGCATTTAACCAATCGATGAAGCCAATGCCCCACCTCAAAATAAGTCCAGTGTGTTTGCCACGACACCCTGCCGTGGCTTATCTTTTTCTCGTTGGGCAACAGCCTAACAAGTAAGGGCGGAAATGCCGTACGATGGAAAGCCGCCGCCGGGAAGAACAGCTCTCTTTTACCGATTTCAAAGGGTAACAACCCAACATTGGCAGTGACAATGATCATGTACGTATCGGTATGTTCCCGAAGGTGGCCAGTGATAATCCGTCACGCCACGGCGTGTAATTTCGCGCTCGATGGCTTCCTTTTCTGCGAGATCGGCATTGACATCATCATGGACGTTGCTCTGCCACGGTTGCTTGTCCCAATTCCTGCGTGTCATGCTCAAGCAATAATTGAGTTCGTAGCGCCGCAGTTCCAGATCGGAAGTGGATAAATGTTGAATTTCATTCTGCGTCGAACAACAGCCTGCCACAACAAGGCCGGCTATTATTAGTAGTATTATCTGTTTCACGCTTCGGCTCCTCCTGTTCGCCTGATTCAGATCCGTTTAGCGACGCCGAGTTTGCAGAAAATCTGGTCTGCTCGTCAAGCTCAATCGCCGCTTGACGATGCCAGCAACGTGATTGCAACGCACGAGCAGGTGGGCAGGTTCAAGAAGCGTAGAACACTTGCGGCCCACGTTGCCCGGATGATTCCGCTTCCTAAATGCCGAATGATTTGGCACAATTCGCGCCATGCCGCCTATTAATCGCTTTCCCCGGAAATGGCAGGAAATAGATTGCAAGATGCAGTCTAATTCCCGTTGGGCAGACTGAAAGTGCTCTCCCGGATCACAGATATGCCAACCGTCTGCCATTTCATTTTCGGACTCGCTGGTGCGGTATTGAGCGGAATCGCTTTGTGGGCTGGTGCACCAGCCTTACTTAGCGGCATCCTGGTCGGTCTGACAAACCTGTACCTGATTGCCATTCTGGTTGAGGCCGCTCTTCGTTCTGGAAAAGCTCCCAAGTCTCTCGACGGCGTCCCGCGCGCCAAAACGAAAGTCATGTTCGAGATGCCACACCGAGTGTGGAACCTCTTTCAGGTCTTCCTTCTTCTATTCATCGTACTGTGCGGGTTCGCAAACATGTACATCAAGGAGGGCGGTGTTGTTTATCAAGGTCCGACTTTGGTTGTTCAACATGCAACTTCGAATCAACCGGCGAAGCCTAATCCGCCGTTGGCCGGTCGGCTCGATGCCGTATACTTCAGTATGGTAACGAGCGCCACTCTGGGATACGGCGATTTCGTGCCGGCAACCGAACAGGCGCGAAAGCTCGTGATCTGGGAGCTGGCAACCGATCTGTTGTTGCTAGCCGGGATTTTTCCCTTGTTGATCTCTCGTCTTGCAGATCTTTGAACAGAGTTCTGGGCACGCCACCCGGTCTAAAGGAGGCGGGCCGTTACAAGGCGGAAATTGCCGTGAGCAAATCGGGGGAATTCAGACCAGCGCCGCCGCCTAAACCCGCGATAGAACCCACAAATTGATTCAAGTTCCAGAAAAGCCGTCAGCTTTTCATCCGCGTGCACGACAAAACGCTTTCCGTTGCCGCGATGCGCGTCAACAATCCAGATCGTTCGCCGTTCGGAATCAACCGTTGAGGCACAGCCCCAACCGCTTTCTTGAGATTGTCAGCTATGACTTCCCATTACTTCATGGGCTGCAGGAAACATTCCTACTGACTGACTGATTAGAAGACGGCTTTCAGGAATAGGTTAAGCAATTCGCCCGATTGCATGTAAGAATTGGCTGTTCGCGACGTGGCTTTACAAATAGATTAGCTATTACGTGCCTACGGCCCCTCTTTATTCTGGGTTCGTCCTAGCCGTGTGGATGACCGTCTGTCTCGGCTGCCTCAACCCGCAGTTCGGCGGAAAGTCGTCGCTGGCAAAGCGGCAAGCAGTCCCTAGCCCTGCCCTTAGCAATCAACCCACCAACCAGTATGCTTCCTAGTTACCAACGGTCGATTCA
>CAWIXX010000007.1:0-150157 GCA_963840135.1 uncultured Verrucomicrobiae bacterium
ATCTTGTTCGCCATCACGCCGGCGAGCATCACGCCCTGGCCCGCCAGCAACGGAGCGAAGGCGTAGGTGATGGTGGAAAGAAAGCCGAGGCCGCCGGCGCGGTCGGGGTGAATAGCCACGAGACGTAGGTCGATCCGCGACACCTGCCAAAGAAACCGCGTCCAGATAAGCAGCCGGAAATACCAGCGCAGGAGAATGAACTGGATGAGGGGCAGACTCACGCAGCCAAACCACCAACCGGCCAGCGTCGGTTGCAGTTTCCCAGTCACTGTCATCCCATACCATGTAGGCAAATCCATGGCCGCGTTCCTCCGCCAGATGAACAGAACGCCGACTCCGTAGACGAGTGCGATCAGGAGCACCTCGGCCAGCACGGAATTGCGCAGGCGCATTGCCGCGGCGATGGCCGCGTCAAACCTCCCGCGCTGCTCGTCGGGCAGCAAGCCGCGCTTCACAAACGTTCCCACCACGAGGCGCATCCGCCGGTGGACCACCAGTTCCGCCACGATAAGCAATGGAAGCGCGATCAGGAACCGGGCATGCACGTCCACATCGAAGAGGAACGGCACCTTGACGCTGTCGCCCCATGCGTGTCCTTCGACGATCGAGAGAACCAGCAACGGCAGCCACGTAATGAGCGCCAGGGCGATCACACGACGCCACACCAAGTCTGCCACATCGCCGCTAAGATGCGCACGCCGCAAGAGTTGAAAGAGCGGTCCGCCGAGGATCAGCGAGAAATCAGGTACTTCCGACGAAAACGGTTCTGCAGGTTCAGCGATGATTTCCAAAGATTTCACGCGCGGCGAATTGTGCCTTTTTTAATCTCTACACGGCAATAACGAAATGCCACGGTTGCGTTTCTTTGAGTGTGGCGAACCAAGTCGCCGCCAATCACGTTTGAATCATCTTGCCAATCTCGAGATGCTCGCGGCATAGCCCATTGCAGTAAAGAACGAACGTTCGACTGCGTCTGCAGAGGCCAGCGCGATTGCGGCTGAAAAATAGTCTTGCAAGGGTTTGTGAAGAACTGTTAATAACTTGCAATAATTCCGGGAGGTTCGTGAAAATGGGTTGTCGCTGCAGAGACATGGGTCTTCGTAGTCCCTACGACAAGGTAGGCGGCTTGTTTTATTTCGGCCGAATGCTGGACAAAATCCGTCGCCACGACAAAGGAGAATTGCCTCTCGAATATGAAGTGAACCTCGGAAAAGGTTTTGACGAAAAATGCGCGACCTTTCTCCGAGTTAGATACGAGCTGGTAGTCGAGTACGTGAACCACGGCCTCAACGACGCGGCAATTTTGCAGTCGTGTTTTGGGATGGGACATCGACCGACCGAGGGTGAGATTTATATGTGGAATGAATTCATGCGAAAACGAGGCTGGAATGACGAACTTTCCGAGATGCTGGAAAGCGAGAAAAAAAAAGAAGCCATGGTTTCCAGGTCGGAGATCCAGACAATGTTTCAATTCATTGACGCTGATGAAGGGCGCTCGGTAAACGATAATCATACAAACGGCTCCTCGCGCTCAAAGTATGGCAGGACAGGAAATGGCGTTCCGGCCAAAGAATAGAGACCGCCCCGCGCTCCAAAGGCGTGAGTAAACAGTCCGAAAGCAAGCGCGGCGTCGATCTGATTTCCGGGGTGCTGTTATTCGTCAATTTTCTCGGAGAGTTTCCTCGAAGCAGCACGTACTTGTTCGAGTGCGTTCTTTTAGGAGCTGTCATGGGATATATTGTTCGCCTTTTGGAAGAACGCCTCACTGAATTAAGGCGAATAAGGCGAATGCTTGATCGCTACATTGCAAATGCACAGGCAAACCTCGTTTTACAAACTGACGAATTCTGGCGTCTGGGAATGCTTCAGAAAGTCGGGGCTGCGGAACTCAGTGAGCGTGAATTGTCTCGCCTTTGCCGCCGAATCGTCAATTACGGACTACAAGACCCTCGACATCGAGAAACATCTGTTGTCTTTAAAGATCACCGCGAGTCTCTAAGCGGGCTTTTACGTTGGGCTTCCAGGGAAGGTATCGACTTGAGTGACGCGTTGACAGTCATGCGACGACAGGCTGAGGAGCCAGATCGACAGAGGGGCTTGCAGTGACTAGCCCACAACACGTTTACGGAGTCCGCCCGCATATTTGTAGGTAGCCGCTGTCGTGGAGGTTTACACGACGTTTTCGCCGATGACTGCCGGGCCCTGCTCGTGAGTCGGCCAACGCTCAATTTGCAGTTCTAGGCTCGCTGCTCAGGATCGCGCTGGAATCATTTTGGATTGCCAAGCGGCGAACGCGAGCAGCAAGCTCTTTCATCACGTGCGTCGCGAAATACGGGTGCTGTTGAACGAGAAAATGGAACCGCCGTTGATCGACTGGTGCAAGTTTGCAGGCGGTCTTCGCCACAGCGTTGGCAGGACGCGGACTGTCATCGATCAACGCGATCACGCCGATCAGCGCGCCTGCCCCTGCGGTCTCGAACACATAATCACCAAGCCGGATGTCCATTTCCCCTTCCAGTAACACGTACATCTTGTCACGCTTGTCGCCTTCCCGAAAAAGGAAATCTCCGGGCGCGAGTTGCAGCGCGTCAGAGTCTTGACGAAAAAGCTCCGCAGGATTCATAGTGCATGTATCGTAAGCAAAACGAGATTACGAAGGAGTCATTACATCTGCCAAGTGACGATTGTGTGACAACCCCGATAGCTTTTATTCAAGTGCATTGCCGGATCCCACACTGCCGCGCCCGGCGCTCAGGATCGCGCAGGAATCGTCTTTGATTTCCGGGCGGCAGTTCAAAGAGTACCAAGCTTTAACGCGAATGAAACAAAAAGCCGCCATGCGGCGAAGCATGACGGCTGATTGTGAAATGCTGCTTTGTTTTGTTGCGGCAGGCGCGGCTCTTAAGGATTGTTGACCACTCGCGGCGCAGGCTTGCCTGCCTCAAGCTGCGCGCTCACTTTCTGTAGGCCCGCGGTGAGCGCTTCGATTTGTTCTTGTTGGTGAGCAACGGTTGCTTGGAAGTCCTTCTTCTGTTGCGCGACCGTTGACTTCAACTCCGCAATGCTTGCCTGTTGATCCTCGACTTTTTTGTGTTCTTTAAGGAACTCGTTGAGCAACATCGTGTTGACCGCTTGATAGCGGACGGTAACGATCTTGCCCTCATCGTCGCGCGCCACCAGATCACGATTTACGGTGGCCACGTCCTCAGCGATAAGGCCAAAATCAGGGGAGCGCGCGGGATCAATCTCCTGCTTGTAGCGGAAGCTGACCGGTTTAAGCGCGAAAAGTGCTTCGCTGGCCTTATCCATAGGTTTGATGTCGTCCTTGTAGCGTCGCGAGGAGACTTGGAAGCCAAGTTTGCCGCCAGCGCCTACAGTAACAAAGACGCCGTTAGCCTGCGCCGTCGAGCCGATGTTTCCGATCCGGGTGACGTTGCTCTCGCCGGCAACACCAAAGATGTTCTCGCCGATACAGACATTACCACTTCCAGTGATACTGAAACCGGCTTGAAAACCCAAGGCAACGTTAGAGCTGCCGGTTATGTTCTGATCGAGCGCATGGCCGCCGACTGCCGTGTTGAAGACACCCGTTGTGTTGTGAACGAGTGCGTTATCACCGTCGGCCGTGTTGTGGTTACCGGTTGTGTTGGATAAGAGCGCTTGAAAACCGGCGGCCGCGTTGTGAAATCCGGTCGTGTTGCTAAGTAGCGCTTGCACGCCGCTGGCCACGTTCTGAAAACCGGTGGTGTTGCGAAGAAGCGTATTAACGCCGTTGGCTGTGTTAGAGCTGCCGGTGGTGTTGAAGAGAAGGGCGCCAGATCCCTCCGCCGTGTTGAAGTCGCCGGTTGTATTGCTCCGAGGACGGCAAAACCGACAGCCGTGTTACTGGTACCCGTGGTGAGGCTGAAGAGCGCATTATCACCCTCCGCGGTGTTGGCACCAGGGTAGCCGCCGTCCGGTGCGGGGACGACCGCCAGTAGTTTTGTTGAAAGCCCAAAACAGCTAAGCATAAATGCCATGAGAAATGGCAGAATCGCAGTTCTGAATTGAATGAACGGATTCATGGCAAACTCTCGCTCTATGTGCCTGTCGAACAGTGCACCGTGATTGAGAAATTCTTTGGGCTTGTCGGCTGAAGAAGTGCTCGTTTTCATCGGTAAGAGTTCGGCGACCATCACGCCGCCGCCAGTTCGCGTATGCAGTATTTTCTAGTGCTACTGATGAGGTGATCCTCACTCCCTCCTTCGAGATAAGAAGATTAGACGATCTTGCAACGGGCGGAGCCAAATGCCGTCAACTTTTCATCCGCTCGCACCACGAAACGCTTTCCGCGACATTCAAAGAGTGCTGAACTTTAACGCGCGTGAAACAAAAAGCCGCCACGCGGGGAAGCATGACGGCTGATTGTAAAATTGAAAAGTACCGCTGCCCACAACTTGACCGTTGATTATGATGTCAACGCGATAGGCTCCGACTCCAAGTGCACTCGAGTTCAGATTAACCGCAGCGGCAGCCGCAACCTTGTTCGCTTACTTCCCCGACGTCTTTGCCATTTCACGCGCGTGCTGGAGATTATTTCGGGCCAGTTGGAAATCAGGTTTGAGACGAAGCGCTTCCTCACAGGCGGCGGCGGCTTCCTCGTATCGGCCTAGTTTGTTGTAAGCTGCTCCGAGGTTGTTCCATGCTTCCGCGTAATCTGGCCGCAGTTTGAGTGCGGCGCGCGATGCGGCGATTGATTCCGCGTAACGCCCTTCGCGATAATGCTGAAGGCTGAGGTCGAGGTAATACTCCGGAGTCTGCGTCGCCGGTTGATTGACCGCCTGAGCATCCGCTTGCGCGAGAAGTGCGCGCGCAGTTAGATCGGTTGGGCTCAACTCCAGCGCGCTGCGCAGAAACGCGCGCGCCTCCTGGGCGCGCGAGTGCGAGAGCAAGTACCGCGCATAGTAGGTGTAGCTGTCCGGGCTCGTCGGCGCCAGCCGCAGCGCGTCCTTGAAATGTTGCTCCGCTGCCGCGCTCTGGTTGGTGGCATCTTCCGCAATGGCGAGATTGATCAACAGCACGGAATACTGTGGCGTGAGCTGTCGGGCGCGATGAAAACAATCGAGAGCGCCGGTGAAATCCGTTTTGGCCATCAGCGTGTTGCCATAGTTCATCAACCCGCGTCCGTTGCCCGGGCTCTTGATCACGACATCGTGCCAAAGCGTTTCCTCGCTTTTCCAAACCTTGTTCCTTTGGAACGTAGCGTACCCGTTTGCGCATAGGAACAGCACGACGGCGCATGTGGCGGCGATCTTCGTCCAAGTCGGTTGTCGATCTAAGCGGGCGACGAGCAACGCCGCTGCGCCAGCCACCGCGATCACGAGCCCGATGTAAGGAAGAAATGTACGGTGATCGTTCATCACCTCCGCGAGCGGCAGCAGCGACGTCGGCAGAAGGGCAATGAGGAACCAAAGCAAACCGAAACCGATTACGCGTGTCTTTTTAAAAACGGACACCGCGACTGCGACGGCAATGAAAAGGACGCTGAACGCGAAGCCTGCCCAGAAACGCGGATCATCAGTTATTGCAAAAGGAATGAGGTCGTAGTCGGCGGAGAGCCCGCTCGGCCAGAAGAACGTTTTGAAGTAGAGCAACGCCACGTAAGGTTGCGTGATCAAGTAGTTGTGCGCGTTCGCCGCGCCGGCGATCCAAGTGTGTGGCGTCATGTGTTGAACGAACAACAACATCGCGCCGCAGATCACAAACGGCGCAGCAATCTGTCCGGCTCGCTGTAGCCGCGTCTCTGCGAGACGCGTCTCGTGGTATTCAAACAGCAGACGGTACATCACAAACAATACCGGGAAGATCGCGGCGGTCGGTTTAGCCAGGACGGCGATCGCCGCTGGAACAACATAGAGATAATAACGGCGCAGATGCGGGAAGGCCAGGTAAACGGCAAACGACGCGACGATGCCTAGGGTCGAAATCACTTCAGACGATGCGATGATGTAGTTGACTGTGTCCGCGTTCGCCGGATGCAGCCCGTACCACGCTGCGGCGGCGAGCGCGATCCAACGGTTGGCAGATGACGTTGCAGTGCGCTCGAGCAAGCGGTGAATGACAAAGGCAAGCAGCAGCGTGAGCGCGACGAAGAGCGCGAATATCGACAGATGAAACCAAAACGGTTGCAGTCCGCCGAGACGGTAATCGATCGCCAGCAGCGTCGACACGAGCGGGCGATACGATTGATTGCTCGGCAGCGAACTGAACGTCGTCGCGTCGCGGAAAAACATCGGAATGTTCCGCACTTCCCGGATGGCCGCGTTGTTTTCAACTGTGTGCGCGTCGTCGAAGTGGAAGCTGTTGTGAAAATGGTTCGCGTAGGCCGCGAGGAGGGCGATGAACAACGCAAGTGCACCCAGCGAAGCGAAACTTCTGTAGCGCAGCGTGACCGGAATGCGTTCAAGCATCGGGCGATTCTAGCAAGAGCCTCGGCAGGCGAGAAATGTTAATGCAAAACAGCCGTCACGCGGTGAAGCGTGACGGCTGATTGTAATATGCTGCTGTATTGAGGCGGGCGCGGCTCTAGGGATTGTTGACCACTCGCGGCGCAGGTTTGCTTGTCTCAAGCTGCGCGCTCACTTTCTGCAGGCCCGCGGTAAGCGCCTCGATCTGCTTTTGCTGCAAAGCGATCACTGCTGCTTGTCTTCACTTGTGGCCTTCAATTCTTGCACATCGCGCTGCTGTTTCAGCAACTCGTTTGCCGACAGCGGCGACCCTGCAGGAGCAACGCCAAGCTGGCCGTTTGCATCTACGACAACCGGAGTCACCGGTGACTGCGTACACCCGAGATGTTGCCGATAAAGCAAGTATTGTCCACGTCCGCGCCCGCGACGCTAGCCGATACAGATAACGTTACTGGCCGTGGTGACGCTACCGCCGGCACTCGCTCCCAAGGCCGTGTTACCGTCGCCGGTGCTATTCAAGAGCGCGTTGGCACCAATGGCGGTGTTGAGCTTCCGGTGATGTTGTTGGTAAGGGCCGCCAAACCGACACCTGTGTTTAGGTTGCCGGTAGTGTTGCTAAAGACGGCGTCAGTGCCGGTGGCGGTGTTTCTGATACCCTCGGTGTTGTTAAAGAGCGCGTTAGCGCCGGTGGCGGTGTTTTGTGCGCCGGTGTCATTGAAAACCAGGGCATCCAAACCGATGGCCGTGTTGGAACCGCCGGTGGTGTTGAGTTTGAGTGCGCGTCACCGACTGCCACGTTGAAGTTGCCGGTGGTATCGCTGTTGAGCGCTTCACTACCGATGGCCGTGTTCCCCGCGAAATCGGGAGGGGCGATACAGAACTGGAGCGCGCCGAAACCGACGGCCGTGTGGAAGCTGCCGGTAGTGTTTGCAGCGAGCGTACTCCATCCGATTGCCGTGTTGCTTTCGCCTTCCGTGTTAACAAACAAGGCGAACGTTCCAGTGGCTGTATTGGAGGTTCCGGTGGTGTTGAAACCGAGAGCCAAGGCACCGGTGGCCGTGTTGGAGCTGCCGCTGCTATTGGAAATGAGCGACAAAAAGCCGGTAGCGGTGTTGAAATTGCCCGTATTGCTAACGAGCGCACCATCGCCAACAGCAGTGTTGGCCAAAGCCGTAATAACCACCCCGACTCCCGTTGCGCCCGTAGCGCCGGTTGGACCTGTTGGACCAATGGGGCCTATGTCGCCCGTAGCGCCGGTTGGACCGGTTGGCCCGATGGGACCTATTGCGCCCGTAGCGCCGGTTGGACCTATTGGCCCAATGGGGCCTGTTGCGCCCGTTGGACCTTGTAGCCCAATGGGGCCTGTTGCGCCCGTAGCGCCGGCTGGACCTTGTGGACCACTGGGGCCTGTTGCACCCGTAGCGCCGGTTGGACCTAATGGCCCACTGGGGCCTGTTGCGCCAGTAGCGCCGGTTGGACCTGTTGGACCCGGTGGAAAGCTACCGACATCCGCGCTCCCCAGTTGGCCGGTCGCAGGATTCACGAGCACTGCTTGGTTCGGTGCTGCTGGACTCATCGCAGTGATTCCAGCCAGAAATATCCCCGCATGAACTGCCAGGTCGCCAATGCGAATCATGCTTGATTCGGCAGCAACACCACTATTGCCGATATCGATGTTATCGTCGCCAGTGGTAAGATTGATTCCGGCGGCCGCGCCTAACGCGATGTTGGCATTGCCGGTGGTGTTGGAGAGCGCAGCATCGCCGATGGCCGTGTTGGCAGCCCCGATGACATTGGTAAAAAGCGCGCTCTCGCCAAGAGCGTTGTTGCTACTCCCATCCACGTTGCTCAGGAGCGAATTAGCGCCGACGGCATTGTTGAACTCGCCTGTCGTGCTGGAGAACAACGCGAATGAGCCAACAGCCGTGTTGTTTGCAGCGTTGCTGCTAAACAGCGCTCCAGTGCCAACGGCAGTATCGTTAATCGCGGTGATGTTGCTAAAGAGCATCCCGGCGCCGACACCTGTGTTAAAACCGCCGGTGGTGTCGCTCAGGAGCGAATATGCGCCAATTCCCGTATTATAATACCGCCCTGGCAAGGCTTGCAAGGGAAAGGTAGCCCTCGGCCAAGTTGCCTACCGGGCAAGGTGGATCAGGCGAGTCACAGGCCGCTTGCGCTCTTGGCAAAAGCGCAAAGCAGACAATCGCCATGAGAATATGAATTAAGTGTTGAGGTTTCATGTTCATTTCTCTTTCTTGGTTGCCCCCGGTAGGTTGACCCTTGGCAGCAGGCCCGAAAGAGGGGAAGAAAGCTCCGGGAGGAAGGCTTTCTACCTTGACCCCGTTCCAGACGACACGAGTTTGTAAGAAATTCCGACGGCTGTCTATGGGACTAAGTCCTATAGCCTCTGCGCGCTGCGGATCTTGCTTTGTTCAGGCGATTTTTGCTGTATCCGAATAAACGCGATTTTTACATGTAAACGCTTCCGACAGTTCCAATTAATGTAAACCCTTCCGACAATTCCAAGCCCGACATCGTTGCATTGGCTGGGCCGCCGCTTCCTGATCGAGGACAGCTACCGCGCGGTTGTAGATGGCTTCCGCATCCTCGTGCGAGTTGCCACCGCGGTCAGATTTGTTCTTCGCAGCTCACCGAGGGCACTCAACATGTTTGCAACGACACCCTGGCGTTGCTTATCTCTGGCTCGTTGGCCAAAAACGGCTGGAGAATTTTGGATTGAGAATAGCAGTTTTTTCGAGAACTTAGTTCCGCCGTTACCGTAGAATGAAATGGGGGATCATTGCTTCGAATTTGAAAAGAACCCACGCCTCAACACTGATCGGAATTATCGGAATCGCCACAGGACTAACGGTCCTGCTTGCTCTCCCGGTCCAAAAAATTGACGCGGCAATCCCGAGCATCAAAGTCCCTGGCGCCTTATCCGTATGAAGAAGCCGTGCGCATTCCGACGCCGGCGCCCAGTGTCGAAGCATCGCCCGCACCCTCACCCGCTCCTTCTCCTATCCGCGAATCATCGTCCGCACCTGTTAGTCGCGATTCACGAATAGCAAATGCGCGCCGCTCGCTCACCCCGAAAGCCGTACGCAAGGCAGCATTCAAATACAATGAAGTGGCAAATTTTTGTGGATTTCTGACAGCACTCCCTGCCGATGTTGCTGTGTTCGATCCAAAACTCGGAAGAACACGCGAACTTGTAAAAGGAGGCCGTGTGATACAGAAAAATGTAGCGTGGCTCCGTAAACACAGGCAGGCGCCCCGCACATAAACAAAGCCGGACAGCAAACCAAACGACCGAACATTCGTCTCGGTTCGAAGAGACCGGTGTGCGCATCGGGGTTTCATCAACCCTCTACTATTGCTGAAATGATTCCCTAATCGGATGGCAGATTTAAGGGTTAAAACACCGCTCCGATTGAACTAACACTGTAATTGCTACCCCTGCGAGAAGGGCCGGGATAACGCATCGCTATCGCTGCTTGTCGAGCGGTTTCGATGAAGCCGCGGTCACACGCTCCACTTTCGCAGCCAGGTCACGAGCGACGTGCTGCAGCATTACGGTCCGCGTCTCGGGGTTTGCGGTGAGATACCGCTCCAATACCCCAACCTCCCAACGCATCGCGCGGCCCGGCTCCACTGTAACCGCATCAGCCTCAGCCGGAATGCCGCTGAGAATCAGGGCGGAGCCTACGAAGTCGCCCGCGATGAGATCAGCCAGGACACGGCCATCTCGCGTGACCCGAACTTTCCCACGGACGATGAGCGACACCGTCTCGGGAAGTTTACCTTTTTCTATCAGCCGTTGTCCAACCTCAAGCGTGGTCCAGGAGCCAATGCTGAGAACCTGCAGCACTTTCCGCGGAGGTAAATCCCGGAAAACGAGCCGTCGAATATCTTCCTCCTCGGGCGTCAGTTTAACTTCACGGCGCTCCATGAAGAGACGCCATGATTGGAGCAGATTGATCGCCGCAAACACGACACTCCAACTGAGCGGCGCCCACAGTGTCGTCGGCTGTAGCACGAAATACGGGATCGAGATGAGCGCGGCTCCCACCGCGAACAAGCGCAACCACAGAATGTCGCGAACGCTATAAGCTATCAATAGCAGCACGTTTGCCGCGTGAATGAAATAGTTTGGAAAGAAGGAGTTCATGGTTATTTCCTCTGTTTGGTCAGGTCGCAACGGCGAAGCTCACGGGACAACTGTAGCCGATTGCGTTCCTGACGGCGTCCGGTGCGTTCTAAAAAATTATTGTTTTTAATCTACGTTCTAAAGTGATAATGTAATCGTCAAACGCGAAGTCACTGCTCATTGGCTCCAGGGAATCTTTGAACGGGAACGAATTCGAAAGTAATGGAGAAACGCTGCTTACTTGGCTTTTTTTGTTTCGCGCTCTTCATCGCATATAATCCAGCCCTTGCTGCTCAAACCGAAGCGGTCACTGGAAAAGGCAAGCCCCTCATCAGAAAATCGTCCCCCTCCCGGACTGCGCAGCGGTATCCGTGGAAAATAAGTATCGTTACAACAGTCTTTTGGATCGGCGAACAGCCAGGTGGAAATAATCTCGTCCCGAATCGCACAAGTGCCTGGGACAAACGATGGACAAAAAACTACGGCGGTTTTGATGACCCCAATCCTGCCCATCGGAGTAATTATATCCCGGTAAAATTTACACCGCGTCAGAACCCATTTTACTGCGCACTCCCCTACAACGACAAAGCACATACAGGCCACCGGCCGGAAGCGCCTCGCGTTGTTCCGTGGTTCAAAGAGGCGTACCAGGGCCCGGCTGTTTCCACGTGCAAAGATCGATGGGTCGCAATCCGCAAAGGCAATCGAATTGCTTTTGCGCAATGGGAAGACGCCGGACCATTCCGAACGGACCATTGGCAATACGTGTTTGGCGATGAACGCCCAAAACCCAATCTGAACCAGGGCGCAGGCCTCGATATCTCTCCTGCTGTGCGAGACTTTCTCGGCCTGAAGCAAACGGACGTCACCGACTGGCGGTTTGTGGAGTTTAGCGAAGTGCCGCGGGGGCCGTGGTCAACTCTTGGAGAAAACAATACGTTCGTCATCAACGGTCGCAAAAAAAGCGTGAAGCTCGCTGAGGAATTAAGACGAAACAAAGAGGGCGTGATCGATCGATAGTCGCGAACGGTTGAAAGGTGAACAACCCAAAACGAGAGCTTCGGGGACGCCTAAACCAAAGAGCCGTAATTTTAGGTCGGTTAACCCGGCAACCTGTCTGCCAATACGTCGGCCTTCTCAATCGTTGGCGGCTCTGCCAGTAGCTCGGGCGCTTTCTCCATCAGCGCCTTGGCAACCTTTCCCGACAGGTGCGCGTCGCGTCCGGCATCGTCCGAAAATGCGTCGAAGATGGCGAAGGTGGTTGGGCCAAGTCGTATGCCGAACCAGGCAGTTGTTGCGGGCTCTTGTGCAACCAAACCCTGCGCATCGCGCAAGAATTTAGCGACTTCGTTTTCTTTGCCTGCTTTAGCCTCTAGTCTAACAAATAAGGCTTTTGTGGTCATGTCGTGATCTCCTTGTGACTGTTTTTCTGTCTACCTATGGAGATCGTATCTTTTGTTTCAGTTTAAGTCGAAGTGAATCAGTCCTCAGTTTCGAGCATGACGGGTGATTTTTTCGAGTTCAATAAACGACGTCAACTTTTCGTCCGCACGCATAACGAAACGCTTTCCGTAGTCGCGAGCGCGTAGCACCGATCTAGCTTTTATTTTTCGGCTTCCTCACCTCGGCGCTCATCGGAAGTCTCGCAAATTCATCAATTATAAAATCCTGCGTTTGGGGTTGGAGTTTGCAATGTCTCGCATCCAGCGCCGACGCCGCGTTTCGTAAACGTCGAGCAAACTCACAGCGAGAGAATTTCAACCATGCCGTTTTTACTTTCGCATTTTTTTCTCGGCGACAAGATTGAGAATTGTCCGGCGCAATTTCTCGCGGTCTGCTGGATTGTCCATGTCGAGTTTAAGGTTCATCGCCTCCGCGACGGTTTTGGCATAAGCAATGCCCTGCTGCTCGGCCAATCGCTCCCAACGTTCATCGGCCATAATCTCGATAAGATTGGAGACGGAACGGCTCTCTAAAGCTGCCATTTGTTCCAGTTTGTTTCGTTGCTCCTCACGCACCGTCAGGTTGAGCTTCGATTTGTTCTTGTTCTTTTTGGACTTTGGCATTCGCAGTTTTTTACACCTCGTTCATAGGCGATCACGCAGGCTGAAAGCAAGGATTCTATACGCCAGAAAAACGTCGGCGTCAAATTTGTCGCTTGACATACGCCATATATACGTATATTAGCCGTATATTATAAGCGCCCGCGCCTAGAAGCGTGGCGCGTAAAAAACCCAAATGAGCCGAGTAAATGGCTCGGAACAAAATGAATGAGCAAATCAAGCTGCTACAAGCAAATGAACGAAGTGAATATTAAAACAGCAGATAACAACCAAGGACCAGCAGGGACAAAAGCCCGATACAGAGCTGTTGCACGCGAGTTTGAACACGCTGAGCGTGTGATGGAGAAAAAGCACCGCGTCGAAGTCTTGCGGGCGTTGCTGGAAATGCACCAACAACAGTGCGAGCCGGACGCTGAATACATCAAGGGCTTGCGCCAACGGTTGAAGCAAGCGCAGACACAACTTGACAACATGCGGCCATGAAGTTCACCCCGCACATGTGCACTGCCTGAGTGTCGCCTGCAAGATGGACCAACCAAATAAGAAACGGGTGCGACCAATCCGCAAGGTAGAGTCGCAATTCCCTGACCCATCGGCAAACGATGATAGCCGGGCGGCGTTGCAGGCAGCGGCACGCAATTACAAACTGGTCAAAGATCAGTGGTGCGACTGCGAGGAACTGCACGACAGCGTGTACTTCCGCTCGCATCGAACTGGCTATCGTGGCTGGATGTGCGTTCGATGTTTTGGTGTTACTCAGGCAGACTAACCAACAGCAACAAGCAAAAAACAACAAGGCTTACATCGTAACAGCGCAGACAGAGAGAACGACATGGTAGCCTAACCAAACTCAATTAGGAAGGGACAGCCAACAATGACAAACAACATCAAAAAGCGTGCCCTGATGCCGCACTCACGCAAAGCGTCGGACATAGGCAGGCCGACCCGGTTCAACCGTTACAGCGCTTCACGCGCTTACATGCACATGATTATCGACCGGCGCTACATGGCGTTGCTCAACTGGATTAAGAATGGCTAACTGCATAATAAGTGGGTAACGCAGTGTGCGATTTCCGACGAATCGGCGGTTTACGAAAATTTTAACTTTCTCGAGAACTCTGGCTCATCGTTTCCGAATAAGGAAGTGAAACGCGCTAGAAATACGCATAAAAGGCGCACGTAGTAAGCGGCCCGTAGACTTATACAACATGAGTACAACAAGTGAGCAGACGGTGGCGGAATATGAGCATCACCAGCTCGTCATGCTTCTATGGCAAGCCGATGTCCATGAGAGAAACGGCAGAAAACAGGAGGCATTCGAGATCAGGGCGTGGGTTGCCGACTTTCGCAGCCCGCAATCGGAGGAAAACCAATGAAACACATGAGAACAATCGCAATAGCAGTGCTAATCGCGGTGACGCTTGGGATGACCCAAGCCGAGCCGCGCCATCGCAACCGCAACTACATCCTGCGGCGGCAGGAAGCCGGCCAAGTGTCAGGCACACCCACGTCCCGGTTGATCATCGGTAAACGCGAGATCGATATCTACCGTAACGGACTGATGTTCGAAGGCGACAACGTGATCGGTGTAAGACCGCGCCGATGAAACCCACTGACTGGCTGAATTGCCCGCAGGGATGCGGCGTCAGAGCAAAAAGGGAAGCAAAAGTCCAAATGAAAAACCTGACAGACTGTGAAGTCGTAGGCTCGCAACTTTTGCTAATCGTGCTGTTCTTTAACATGCTCGTCTGTGCGTACTCTGGCGGTGTCGGCTGGCTGCTGTTCTGGGCAATCGCGTTCAGCAGCTGTGCTCACGATTACGGCTACGAGTACGGAAAAATTGAAGCACGGATTTCAAGCCAGAGCCCATAGCCGAACCGATTTATGAAACGAACTATTTTGTTGATGATTGCGCTTGCCATATTCGGATGCGCAAACCACAGAGAAGCCCGCCGCAAATCCGTCCAACTATATCCAGGATTGCCGCAGCGGGAGGTCGTGAGCCTTTTTGGAATGCCAAATAAGGCTGAGGGAAATCCGGATGAGGGGAACTCGTCTGGTGACTATCTGGTTTGGGAATATGATGACATCGACTTAAAAATTACTTTCAGACACACGCAGGCAGGATGGGTCGTAAAGACCTGGTCAATTGATTGACGCGCGCTCGAAATGAAAAACTTCTTTGAGAGCTCTCCAACACGCAGCCCCAACTCCAACCGGCTCGGCTGAGATTGTCGGCGATGCTTTCCGATTACTTCACGCGAGAAATCATGCCGTTTTTAATCTCCACACCAATGACAATGTGATATAGACTCGACCGAGCAACGTAATTACTAATGGATCTCGCTTGGCTACTTTACGGTTATCAGGCAATTTTATTCTGGGTAGGGTTACCTATTGCGATCTTTCTATTGTTATGGTGGATAGATCGAAAGAAACGCAAATGAATTTAGCTTGAACGCTTGGGGATTTTGCCAGCCCAAAACTGCACCGACCAGAACTTGGCGAGGTATCCTATCATTGGGCGCGCTGGGTGAGCAGCAGGGCGGCTATCGCAATCGACTACGCAAAGTTTTTCAGCCGTTCACATCACGCTGCCTTCTCCAAAAAGACAGGCTCGACCCCCGGTTGCTTCAAAAACATCTGGCGATTTCGCCGATCCCCTTGCCGTCTGTTGCTGCTTCTTAAACGCATTGGACTAAAGTCCTATTTGCGGTTGTCGGCACTGGTAGTAAGATCATTCTCGATTACGTCATCCGACGCCTCGACGCACTTTCGGCCGGCCTGAAACCGGTTGAAAGGTTTAACCTGCGCTGAGACACCGCTTAGCGCGATCTCCAGATTCAACTGGAGCCCCGAGTCACCCGAAGCGAGGCCGCTGTTAAAAGCGCCTCGTAAAGATGGTTCCTCGTTCCGCGCGGATTTGGAGCAGTCAACCCCAAATGAAAGGCGGTTTATGAAATTCGTTAGTCGCACCAAGTCAATGGCCGTGCCTCACCAAATCCGCGGCGCAAGCACAAACGAGAAACGCGAGTTGCTGATGTGCGGGCACTCCCTGATCGCGAGATTGACGATCGCGGTTTTCGTTTTTCAAATGCTCGGCGTCACAAGTGTTGTTCACGCTGAGAGGCCTGATTCGACGGCGGGGACATCGAGCGCGGGCACGCGCAAACTGGTTATTGATCCAAGCTCCGCCTCCGTCGCCCTGGGGAAAGCCAGCCTGATCGTCAGTCCGCTTACACATCGAGACGGAAATTATGTGGGTGACTATCAGCTCAAGGTGAGGCCCTATTTTTTTAAGAGTGAGAAAGGCAGTTTACTCCTGGCGGCATCCGATGATGCGGTTCGGAAGCTGCAGGCGGGAACAGCCATCAACTTTACCGGTCAGGCCGTCACGCACAAAGACGGCAGAACTCATATCGTGCTTGGGAGGGCAACACCGTCATCACGTGACCGCGGGAGCGTCACATTTTCTATCGTAACGGACGACGCAAAAATAGTCTTCAACACTTCCTATCACTTCCCGGCACCGCGTCCGTAGCTTTCATCGATGAAGCCAACGGCCCCGTTGCAAAGCGAGTTCAGCGTGTTTGCCACGACACCCTGCCGTGGTTTATATCTTTCTCGTTAGAGGCTGCGCGAACTCGTTGCTCGCTTTGCATGTCGTTACCGGCTATGGGCTGGTGAGACCCAGGGCGACAAGGTTGGTGCTGGCGTGGCACCTCCGGAATCTTCCCCAGTGGTTCAGCAAGTCTGAGAAGTCTGGCTTTCGAGTCAACAGTGAGGCAATGCGCCAAACCAACACCGGGCTGAGATTCTGGGCGTATGTCACAACAGTGACCGTCTGCCTCCGGACGCTTGCCCGGTAACGGGACTCGTCCCAGTGGACACTGCGACCCGAAAACAGAACGTCAGTGTAAAAGGGAGACAGTGGAGGAGTGCGTCAGGATTCTGGCGCGGGCGCGAGTGGAATCTACTACGAATGTAAAAGGGCCGTGCCGCTACGCTTTCAACGCCAGCTTCACACGCCAAACCGTCGATACACCTTTACCGGCGATCTTCGCGGCATTGTGGATCGAATGCCCATCCTTCAACAAACGCACTATGGGCTCACAATACCTAAATGGACCGTAACCCGGCACCGTATGCCCTTCCCTATGCACCCATGGGGGTCAGGTTGTAGCAGCGCGCCAGGTCATTGATACTCGCGCGCAAAGCAGTCCAGAGGCGTTGTGCCTGGCCGTCATTACTCCCCTTCCCCACCACCTGATTAACGCGGCGCGCGCTGTCCATGACCTGCTCCATTTGCACTTTGGTCTCCAGATAATTCGCCGTTTCATCGAACTTGCGCCGCAGACGGTTTGTCGTGCGATTCAGATCGTCCATGGCATTCTGAAGGTCGTCTTTTGATTGCTTGCCTTGATCCTTGGCTTGATCCTTCCGCGCATCCTTGTTCGCGGAGTTTGCACCCTGGCCGCGCTTTGCTGCTCCGCTGCTCTTCGCCGATCCGGCCTGATCCTTGGCGTTTTCCCCGCGGCTGGTCAGATACTTCTCGAAATCATCCACGCCGTTTTCCACTTTGCGGATGCGGTCGCCCACCTGAGCCTTGTTAAATGGAGTTGTCTCGGCAAACGTTATTGTGAAAAAGCTGACAGCGGAAAAGATCGCTGTGCAACAAAGTATAGTTCGTATTCTCAAGCGCATATCTGAACCTCCTGATAAAAGTTAATGTAATCTAAGACATTTTTACCAGCACGGCCGAGAGCCGTATATGGGACCTTAGTCCTATTTGCGGTTGTCGGCACTGGTAGTAAGATCATTCTCGATTACGTCATCCGACGCCTCGACGCACTTTCGGCCGACCTGAAACCGGTTGAAAGGCTTAACCTTCGCTGAGACACCGCTTAGCGCGATCTCCAGATTCAACTGGAGCCCCGAGTCACCTGAAGCGAGGCCGCTGTTGAAAGCGCCCCGTGAAGATGGTTCCTCGTTCCGCGCGGATTTGGAGCAGTCAACCCCAAATGAAAGGCGGTTTATGAACTTCGTTAGTCGCACCAAGTCAATGGCCGTGCCTCACACAAGACCCATACACTTACCATCTGAACTCCGGCAACAGATTCACGACGTATGCCTCCGCAATCCAGCACCCCGAATGGGTCGAGCCAAATGGCGAATCCTTGATGTGCCTCATGCGAACATCACTCGATAGTTTGACGCGAAGGGATGAATCCAAGCGAGTCTAATCGTCTACGTGCCTCATCGCGCCTTGCGAACAGGGACTAAACCGGCATCGACAGCGTGGCGGTGTAATACTTCCGGAGGTAAATTGAAACTTACGGCGCACGTCCTGCTTTACATGTTGTTGGCATTCGCAGCGCTCGCGCTTGCCTCACCATGCCAAGCGCAGCACCGAGGCACTAGTAGGCAGGACAATTCCACACCGCAACAGGCGTTGGATAAGAGGCAGGACGCTTTTCAAGGAGACAAGGCAAAAGGAGTGCATGCCAGCTACCAGTGGGAGCTCAGTGGTCCCAACGGAGGCGACTGGTGGTTGATTGTAAATGATGGAACCTACACAATGGGTAGAGGAAAGATTCACAATCCAAATGTCACGTTTGTAGCAAGCGATGAAGATTGGGTTGCTATGTCAAATAAAACCCTCAACGTCCCATTAGCATACCTGACTGGCCGCTTAAAGATTCAAGGCAGCCATAGGTTGGTAAAAGAATTAGACAAGATTTTTCCTTAAAACTTGGAACGATCTGTAGCAGCGCCGCCTGTTGATTCTGCGATTGCGGGTTATTACAATCTCGACACCAGCAAGGTTGAATGGAAGGATAAATAGCCGTTATGCCTGGCAATCCAACTGATGATTCGGAACCTTTGCCGGCTTCCAGGATTATGCCTGGGCCGGCTGACCTGCGGCAATATCCCGCTCATAATCTGGTTGCCTGGCAACCACAAGGTGTACTGGATGATCAGCTGCTAGACGAGATTGGTGAATGGCTCTGTCATATCGAAAAAGCGTCAGCACCGTTCAAGAGATTCGTTGATTTCAGTCGATTAACGAGCGTGGCAGTTCGCACCAAGCATGTTTTTGCATTTGCGCGGAAGCGGGCAGAGCAATTCGCCGGGGTTACGCCGGTGAAGTCGGCCTTGTTTAGCGAAGATTGGGTCGGTTTTGGCATTGCGCTTCTGTACGAAAATCTGATGAAGGAAACGCCGATCGATGCGCGCGCATTTCGCGACCGCGCGAACGCAGCCGTCTGGCTGGATGTGCCGGCGGAGATTTTGAAACTCGAAGATAAACCGGCGCCTCGCCATTAGGCATCACAGCCTTCTCGTGAACCGGAACGATCACGCTTGGGCGGCCGGTCTCTGTGTATCGAGGACGCCGCCGGCGAGCGCTGCGACGGGGGTAGCGTCAAAGCTGCCGTTGACTGGCAGGTTACGATTATGTGACGTCTGGAAATTGCGGCGCACGCAATTTTTTGTCGTCGTGCGACAGTTGCGGCAATCCCGTTATTCTTCACCAGCAGTGTCTTGTGTATTTCGTTAGGCTTCCAGGGGAAATGAGCCATAGGATCAAATGAACAGCCTGCAGAAGAAAAAACCCGGATCGTACGGCTGGATCGCACTCCAGGTTTTCCTGACTGGCGTCGCGTATTATGTGGCGACAGAGATTGCGTGGGCCCTTTGCTTTCCCAATACCAAAGTTTCGCTTCTTTTTCCGCCGCACGCTGTTCTGGTGGTTATCTTGTTGTTGGTGCCGGTGCGGCACTGGTGGGCGTACACTCTCGCCACAATCGTCGCTCATTTCGTGGCCACGCAGCAGGCGCACTGGCCGGTGCTTTACGCTTTGCACTGCGAGGCTTTCGATACTGCGCAAAACGTGTTGGCGGCGGCTGGGATTCGGCTCTTCATCAAGTCACCTTTAAACAAAATTACGCTGCGCGACGCCATTGTTTTCGTCTTGATTGCCGTGATCATCGTTCCTTTCGGGACGGCATTCTGGGGCGCGGCTTTTACCATCTCCAACGGTTTCGGAACTAATTACTGGGTTGAATGGCGTAACCTCGGAATTTCCAACGGAGTGACCGCGGTCGTGTTAGTCCCGGCACTTTTGCTGGTCGCCGAGCGTTTGTCGCGTCGCGGAAGTAGAACGACGACGGCGCGCCTGATCGAGGGAAGTTTACTGGCATTGGGAATCATTATTGTCGGCGCGTATGTTTTTGCCATTGTGCCGGCCGGACCGGATACCTCGCCGGCTTTACTCTACGCGCCGATCCCGCTGCTCATCTGGGCGGCGTTGCGTTTTGGACTGAGCGGAATCAGCGCGGCCATGCTGGTGGTCACGTTTGAAGCGATTTGGGGGGCGATGCACGGACATGGTCCGTTTCTGCAGCAGAGCCCGGCAGAAAATGCACTCGCCTTACAAATGTTTCTTATCGTCACGGGCACTCCGCTCATGTTCCTAAGCGTGTTGCTGGAGGACGAAAAGCGGTCACAGCAAGCGTTGCGCGAAGTTGAAGAGGACGCACGCCGTCATCGTGAGCAAATCAACCAGCTTAGCCGCGTTAGCTTACTCGGTGAGATGACTGCTTCGCTCGCGCATGAGCTGAACCAGCCGCTTTCAGCCATCGTTACCAATGCCAATGCCGGAATGCGGTCTATCGACAGAGGTAAGGAAGACCCTGGAACGTTGCGCGAGATCCTGGTCGACGTGGAGGCAGACGGGCGCCGCGCCACCGACATCATCCAGAACGTGCGCAACACAATTAAGAAAGGCGATCCTATCAGGCGCCGGATTGATCTGAATGAGCTGGTCACGAATGTAGCGCATGTCGTTCGGCCGGATGCAGTGGCCAATTCCTGCGAGGTAGAAACATCGCTGGCCAAGGACCTGCCGTCGATTGAGGGAGATCCGGTCCAGATTCAGCAGGTCCTCGTGAACCTGGTCAGTAATGCCCTTGATGCCATGCGGCACACACCACCGGACAGACGCAAGGTAGAAATTAGCACGGATGGCAATGGCGATGGCGAAGTGCGCTTGAGCGTGCGCGATCATGGCACGGGCATTCGCCCGGAAGTGCACGAACGCTTGTTCGACCAGTTCTTTACCACCAAGGAGCATGGTCTGGGAATGGGACTCGCAATTGTTCGCTCTATCGTGGAATCTCATGGCGGTAAAATCGACGCGGAGAACGTTGCCGATGGCGGCGCTCGCTTCCATCTTACCTTGCCGGTAATTAAGACAACATGATGCCGGGCGAGCCGCATCGAGCGAGTTTTCGGAGGACGAAAGTCGATACCACCGCAAAGCGTGCTTCTCACGCCCGTCCTGGCGTGTTACAGATAAGGCACATCACAGCCTTTCGTGAACTGGAACGATCACGCTTGGGCGGCCGGTCTCTGGGTATTGGGGGCGCCGCTGGCGAGCGCTGCGACAGGGGTAGCGTCAAAGCGTGCCGTTGCCTCGCAGGTTACAATTATGTGACATCTGGAAAGTGCGGCGCGCGCAATTCTCTGTCCTTGTCGCGATCGCGGCGATGGCGTTCCTCGGGTCACGAACAACGCGTCGGCAGCGGAGCCGAAGCGGGTTCTCCTTGTCCATTCCTTTGGCAGCGCTTCGCCGCCTTTCACGGTCGAGTCCACTGGCGTTCGAGACCGAGCTGGTGGGCAAGATGGGTGACCGCGTCGATCTCGACGAGGTCTCGCTGGACATGGCGCGTTATGCCGACCGCGACATGCAGGAGGCGATTGTTGATTATTTGCAAAAGCGCCAGGCTAAATGGCAGCCCGACCTCGTCGTGCCGATCGGAGCACCCGCATCTATCTTCGTGGCAACCTATCGCGACCGTCTTTTTCCGGAAACTCCCATCCTTTACGCCTCAGCCGATCGCCGGTTACTGCCGCCGGGCGCGTTGGAGAAGAACGCAGCCTACGTCGGGCAGGTATATGAAATTCCCGGCTTGCTTGAAGACATGCTGCAAATTGCGCCCGCGACAAAAAATATCGTGGTCATAGTGGGTGCGACGCCGCTCGAACGTCTTTGGCAGGAGGTGTTTCAAAAGGCAACCGAACCATTCGCAGACCGGATTAACTTCACCTACTACAGCGATCTCTCCTTCAACCAAATGCAGGAGCGGGTCTCGACGTTGCCGCCAGACTCCTACATTTTTTTTCTCCTGCTACTTCGCGATGCCGCAGGTGTGACCCTCAACGCCGACGAAGCGCTGCAACGACTCCATGCCGGTGGCGAACGCTCCAATCAATTCCATTTTCGATCATCAACTGGGCATCGGGATTGTCGGTGGGCGCCTTTACCAGAGCGAGCGCGTCGGGAAGGAGGCTGCGGCGGATCGCGATTCGTATTCTGCGCGGCGAACCGGCATCCAGTTTTCCTCCAATCATGATCGAGCGTCTGCCTCCGCGTTACGACTGGCGCGAGCTCCAGCGATGGAAAATCAACGAGACACTGCCTTCCGGCCGGAAGCACCATCTTGTTCCGCGAGCCGACGATTTGGGATCGCTACCGGGCGTGGATCATAGGCGGTCTTTCGATCTGCATTCTGCAAGCACTGCTTATCACCGGTTTGCTGGCCAATCTCGTGAAACGCCACCGGGCGGAGCGTTCCTTAAGGCAGGCCGAAAAGCAGGCACGCCATCATCGCGAACAAATTAACCTGCTTAGCCGCGTTAGCGTACTTGGTGAGATGACTGCCTCACTCGCTCATGAGCTTAACCAGCCGCTCTCGGGCATCGTCACCAATGCAGATGCTGGAATGCGGCTTATCGACAGAGGTAAGGAAGACCCTGCAACGTTGCGCGAGATCCTGGTCGACGTGGAGGCAGACGGGCGTCGCGCCCACGATATCATCCACAACGTGCGCAACACAATTAAGAAAGGCGATCCTACCCGGCGCCGGATTAATCTGAATGAGCTGGTCACTAATGTGGTGCATGTCGTCAGGCCTGATGCGGTGGCTTATTCCTGCGAGATTGAAACATCGCTGGCCAAGGACCTGCCACTGATCGAGGTAGATCCGATCCAGATTCAGCAGGTCCTGGTGAACCTGGTTAGTAATGCCCTTGATGCCATGCGGCAGACACCACCGAACCAACGTAAGGTAGAGATTAGTACGGCAGGCAATGGCGACGGCGAAGTGCGCTTGAGTGTGCGCGATCATGGCACAGGCATCCGCAGTGAGGTGCACGAACAATTGTTCGACCACTTCTTTACCACCAAGGAGCAGGGGTTGGGAATGGGATTGGCAATTGTGCGCTCCATCGTAGAATCTCATGGCGGTAAAATCCATGCGGAGAATGTGGCCGATGGCGGCGCGCGTTTCTATTTTACTTTACCGGTAACGAAGAAAACATGATGGCGTCGGATCCATCGGTGTTCGTGATCGACGATGACCATTCCAGCGCACTCCTTTTCAGAAGTAGCCTGTTTCCAGCCTTGGGCGACTACCATATCAACCGCATGCGCCTAACCAGACGATGCCTCGTGAAGTTGCTGCAAAGAGCTGGTGTGCCGTCGAAGCAGAGTATAAGACCAAGGTCTCATTGCCATTTGCCTGACTGATGCTGTCTAATTCGGGAGCGTTCTTCGAATATATGAGCGAGATAACTGGAACAAAACTGGCGCCTGACTCTTCTCCAACTACGTCCGCGAAGATATGCTATGTCGTTGACGACGATCCATCGGTGCGCAAATCCATCACTCGCCTGCTCGAATTGGAGGGATTCAAGGTACGCGCCTTTGGCGATCCAGAAGATTTTCTCAATCAAATGGCGACCAATCCTGTGCGACTTGTTGTCCTGGATATCTGGATGCAACAAATGACGGGGATGGAAGTACTGGCACACCTGTGTGCGAGATGGCCCGGGACTCGTGTGATTTTCATTACGGGTCATGAGGATCGCGCTGCCGAAGCCACCGTGATGCAGGCTGGTGCCTCTGGTTTTTTCATCAAGCCCTTGGATAACGAAAAATTCATCGCTGCCGTTCAAGACGCACTTGAGCAAGCCTAGCGATTAGGGTGGAAGAGAGTGCGCTTCGCGCCTACTGAAACGTGTAAGAAAAAAGGTCTAACTTAGCTATGGCGCAAAAACTCGTTCATTGCGATTCCGCTTCCTAAATCCCGAATAATTCGGCACAATTCGCGCCGTGCAGCCTTTTAATCGCTTTCCCCTCGCAACGGCAAGAAATAGATTGCAAGATGCAGTCTAATTCCCGTTGGGCAGACTGAAAGTGCTCTCCCGGATCACAGATATGCCAACCGTCTGCCATTTCATTTTCGGACTCGCTGGTGCGGTATTGAGCGGAATCGCTTTGTGGGCCGGTGCACCAGCCTTACTTAGCGGCATCCTGGTCGGTCTGACAAACCTGTACCTGATCGCCATTCTGGTTGAGGCCGCTCTTCGTTCAGGAAAAGCTCCCAAGTCTCTCGACGGTCTCCCGCGGGCCACAACGAAAGTCATGTTCGAGTTGCCACACCGCGTGTGGAACCTCTTTCAGGTCTTCTTTCTTCTATTCATCGTACTGTGCGGGTTCGCAAACATGTACATCAAGCAGGGCGGTGTTGTTTATCAAGGTCCGACTTTGGTTGTTCAACATGCAACTTCGAATCAACCAGCGAAGCCTAATCCGCCGTTGGCCGGTCGGCTCGATGCGTTTGCAATCCAGATCGTTCGCCTATTGGAGCGATGTTCTCACTGTGGAGGTCACGCGCTTTATTGCGAGTGTCCTTACGATGACGACTTGATTGATGAGCCAAGTACAAGGACTTAACAAAACGAAAAAGTGATGCAGCGTAAGCCAGACAAAGCGGCTAAGTGTGGCGGACATTACGCTTCAGCTATTTATTGATTGCCCGAGAAAACCACGGCGCATAAACTCAAATCGATGACACAGGTTTCCTCCCTGCCGTCCCAGCTGGGCAAGCGGATTATGCGGAATTCTCCTGGCAAAGAAGACGGGGTAATCCCGCCCACCTCTCGTTAGGTAATAGCCATGCTTTGACCTGAAAAGAACATCGGAACCCAGGATGCCAATCATCGAGAAGACAATTCGCTTTGCCGCCATTGCGCTTGCGGTGCTGTTCATCGGCCTGAGCCTGCTCGGCATCTTTGGCGCGTGGTTCGTTGATCGCAAGGCCACCGACGTCGCGCTGAAGGGGTTTGGTCTCATCGAGGTCGGCATCGGAGTGGTCGATGCCGGAGTGAGCCGGGTGGACGACCTCATCGCGACGAGCCGGACGGAAGTGCGGCAGGCTTCCGAGACCATCACCGCCGCCGGCGCACAGGCGCAGGCGAACAGCCCCGTGCTCAACGCGCTGAACGAGCGCTTGGAGACGAGTCTGGCGCCACGCATCGCGCAGATGCAGCAGGTGCTGGCTCCTGTGCGGGATGCGGTGGGGAACGTCGCCAACGCGGTGAGTCTGCTGAACTCGCTACCGATGATGGCCGACCGTGCTCCGCGGCTGGCGGCGCTGGACGACGCCTTTAACCGGCTCGAAGAGCTGTCCGCGGACGCGACGCAACTGCGCGGCACATTGCGCGCACTGGTGGCGGAGCAGAAGAGCGACATCGCCCCTGAGACCGTTGCTGCGCTCAAAGGAATCGCGCAGCGCATCGACACCAGGCTTGGCGAGGTGCAGGCCAACATTGACGGGGTGCAGGCGGACATCGCGGCGCTGCACGTCCGGCTGGACACACGCAAGTCGCGGCTGCTGTTCGTTTTCAACTTAGTTGCGTTGCTGTCAACGCTGATGCTGGCCTGGATCATTTACACCCAGGTCGTCGTCATCCAGCACCACTGGGCCCGCGTGCGGCCGCCGCGCCCAAACCGGCGCCCGGCGACGACGAGTTAGCGCCTACCATCGACTAAGCGCATGAGACGGGGAGGACTCAATGCCGCCAGCTAAGCTCAGTGGTAAATTGTCAGGCTGGTTTTGTTCTTCCGATTTGAGGAACCTTAATCTTGTGAGTCCTCCACCACATCATCCTCAGTTACTTTCCAAGTTTTATCGGGGTTGTACCGGTCCATGCTCTGAAACGTCTTCAGCGTATCGGCCCCAAGATCTTTTTGGTACACGACTCCGTTGGGGCCAACGATGAAGGTCTGCACTCCGGTAACCCGATACTGGGCCGGTGCTGCTGCAAGGGCGAATCCGCCGATCATTGCTCCTTTCACGACAAAGTCCATTTGGCCCAAAGGCGCAGCGGGACCTTGCCCTTTCAAAACTTTGAAATAATAGCCGTGAAACGGCTGGCTCCGCTCCGTGTAGCCTTGCTCCAGCGCTTTGGCGACTTCTTCTCCAACCGGACCTCCCCAGGTTCCGTCCGCGTTCTGCCACGCCAAACCATCATGTTTCCCAGGCGTGCTGATGATTCGCTGGGCGTACTGGTTCACCTTGGAATCGTCGTGCTTTTCCTGAGCATATTCCTGCTGCGCTTCGACGAAACCACGGCAAATGGCAATCGCGTCCAGTTCGTTGGCGCCGACACGCCGATTCAGAATTTCTTGACGGCCCGCCTTGGTATCGAAGTACCACTTGCCCTTTTGCTTCACGATTGGAATCGGAAAAGGAAAATCGTCGTTTCCAATCGTGAGAACAGCGCGGTTCGGATTCTTCGCATCCGTGGCAACTGAATTCTTCTCTTTCGCCTTCGCAGCAAATGCGGCCGCCCGATTTTTGTCCTCGACCGGATCTTCGGAACTGACGAGGTCTGTGCTGTCTGGTCCGAGGATCTCTTTCAGGACAGGCACGTCGAAAGACTCCGCCGCCTGAACAAGGCTGTCGGCCGCCTGTTGCGGTGTATCGAATTCTTTTTGTTTTACCTGCGATGTCGCGGCCGCATCTGTTTTGGCCGCTAGCGCTGAATGCAAGGCGAGAGCTACGAAGCCCGACATAAGGATCGCAGAAGCGAGAATTTTCGACGAAGTCGTGATGTTTAATTTTCTTTTCATTGGATCTTCCTCTATCAACTGTTTGCTCATCTACCGCGTCCTCCACCGCCGCCTTTTTTACCGCCGCCGCCGCCGCGGCCGCCGCCACCACCGCCGCCTTTGCCGCCGCCGCCACCTTTCATGCTACTGCCACCTCGGCTGCTCGCGGCTTTAGCAGAGCCCCCACTCCCGCCAGCGAAGCGCCGCCGCCGCCGCCGCCGCCCGACGATGGCTTATGGCCACCGACCTTGTCTGCGCCTCCTTTTCCGGCGCCCCCACTTGCCTTACCAGCGCCGCCACCAGTTGCCTTACCAGCACCGCCGCTTGTTGCCTTGCCAGCGCCGCCGGCACCGCCAGGTTTTCCAGCGCCACCTGCACCGCCGGGTTTTCCAGCACTGCCAGCGCCGCCGGGACCGCCGGGTTTTCCAGCACCGCCGACGCCACCCGCACCACCGGGTTTTCCGGCACCACCAACGCCACCCGCACCGCCGGGACCACCGGGTTTTCCAGCACCGCCAACGCCACCCGCACCGCCCGGACCGCCGGGTTTCCCGGCGCCACCAACGCCACCGGCGCCGCCGGGTTTTCCAGCACCGCCAGCTGTCTTGCCGCCGTACTTATTCGCTGTTTGTTTGTTAGCGTAAGGCGCGTTTCCCCGGTGTTGCGGGTTGTGCTGCCAGCTGTTGCCCTGGCCAGCACCGGTTTTGTTGACGTTCTTGTTGTAGTTCTTATTGAAATTGTTGTTGTTGTTGATGGTCACATCGCCGTTATCCCAATCGCAATTGCCCCAGTTGTTGTGGGCCCATACGCCACCCACGGCGATGGCCGATCCCCAAGCCAGTGCTGTCCCCGGCTGGTATCCGGGATAGGAGTAAGGATAGTAGGGATATTCGGCAGGTGCAGCCCCATAAACTACCGCGGGGTCGTATGACGGGACGTAAACTGCCTCAGGGTTAGCTTGTTCAACTACAATCACCTGCTGACCGCTTTGCGTTGTTTTGGTCTCCACTTTCTGTTCCGAACCGGTCTTGAGATTCCCGGTGCCCTGCGCCTTTGCGCGCATACGTTGCACGGCGTCCATCACATCCTTTTGCTGCGCCAAAAACGCATTTCCCACGTCTGTCATCCACTGAATATTCTCCGCCATCCGCTGTACCACGTCTGGAAATGCGGCCATCGACTGCACGCTCGGGTCCCACGGCTGCTTGGCCACGGCGTCTGCTAGTGCCTTGTCCTTCAGATTTTTGTTCTTATCCATCCACTGGTCTAGCTGCATGACTTCCAACGGATAAGTGGAAGCGGCCAGCGTTTGAGCCAACATCGCGTCGGGATAAAGCGCGATCGGCGCCACCAAAGAATCCAATTGTTCGTTAGGAATCTTGGGAGCTTCCTCCGCAGTCGTCGTTTCCTGCGATTGGTCCTGCGGCGCCTCCTGCGCCAGAACCAGAGGAGAACTCCATGGGAGCGATGCCACGCACACGATGGCGATCACGCCATAAAGTGCTTGTCTGGGAAATCCGGATCGAGGGTCTCGTAAGTTCATAAATTTCCGCCTTTCTTTGCGAGTCGCGTTATTTCATCCAACGTCACCTAAGTTTGTCGCATATCTGCGTTGCCGGGGAAATAGGACCTTGGTCCTATCTTCTCCAAACCTAGGACCCGACCGGTTCTAGCGTGTTCCGGCCTAAGCTGGCTTCCTCATTTCTGGACGAAGCAATCAGCGCGGCTGAGATCGTCTGCGCAGGCCGGCATGGGACAAAAGTCTTATTGAGAATGCGGAGGTTTCTGCTCTAATTGCCGCTTACGTTTCTAATCATCCCATGAAATTACTGAAAATCCTCGCTGTCTCCGTCGCTCTGCTCACCACCGTGCAGGCGATGCAACAACCGTCGTCTCATACCAAAGGCACGCCCACCGGAAAAGCCGACCGGCCAACTCAAGCCAGGCCAGTATTGGTGGAAACCGCAGCTTTCGCCGAGCGGTCCGCTCATGGTGCTCGTGAGCGTTCCCGAGCAGACCATGCACGTTTATCGGAACGGCATCCTCATTGGCCGCTCGAGCATAAGCACCGGCTCGAAGGGCCACTCCACGCCGGGCGGCGTCTTCAGCATTCTCGGCAAGCAGTCAGGAGTACTATTCGAAAAAATACGACAACGCGCCGATGCCCAACATGCAGCGGCTCACCGACACCGGCATCTGCATGCACTCGGGGAATCTCCCCGGCTACCCCGCCAGCCACGGCTGCATCCGCATGCCGTATGATTTCTCGCAGTTGCTTTTCAGCGCGACGGCGACAGGGCGGGACCGTCGTGGTGGGCGATGGCAAGGTCCCGGTGCCGCACCTCGCCTCGAACCCCGGACTACTGCTGGCGCCGAAGGATCTCTCATCTGCAATGGTGCGTCCGCTCGCGAGCAATGAGTACGACTGGAAGCCGGAACGCAGCGCGAGCGGCCCGATCACGATGGTAGTCAGCGCGGCCGATAAAGCGATCTACGTCTATCGCAACGGCAATGTCATCGGGCGCGCACCGGTGGAGGTAAGTGGCCGCGGTTCGCTGGGGAATCATGTCTACTCGCTCCTCGAAGGCACGACCGGCCAGCAAAGCTCGCTGGCTCCCGGCCGGGCCGCGCGAAAGTGGATGACCGTGACGAGCAGTGGCCGCAGCGTTCCTGCCGACAAGATCGCGTCGCGCCTGCGCATCAACCCCGAGTTTGCGGCCAAGGTTTACGACACGCTCACACCGGGGACGACAGTCATCATTACCGATCAACCGGTCGTGCGGAGCCGCGGCAAAGCCGCGGTTCTCGAGGGCTGATCACGAAAACCACTCTCTCAGCCGACGAAGCATTGCTGCGCCTCAAAGCGGGCAATGAACGATTCGTCGCCGGGACCGCGCGATTCGCCACCGTGCAAAAGGAGATCCTCGCAGATCTCCTTAAGGGCCAGCATCCTTATGCCACCATCCTCTGTTGCAGCGACTCCCGGGTGCCACCCGAGCTGATCTTCGACGCCGGCTTTGGCGAGTTGTTCATCATCCGCGTCGCGGGAAATGTCTTCTCGCCGGAAATCGCGGGGAGTCTGCAATACGCGGGCCGCCATTTGCAGACGCCGCTCTTCATCGTCCTCGGCCACACAAATTGCGGCGCGGTCGCCGCAGCGGTCGACGCGCGCGTCCATGGCACACGGCAACACTCGCGGATTCAGCTTCTCGTTGATTCCATCCTGCCCGGACTGTCCGATCTCGATTCGCAACTCACGCGGGAGACACTCCTCGAGCAAGCTGTCGAAGCCAACGTGCGCTGGAGCATGCGGCAGATTCTCGAAACGCCTGAAGGCCGGGAACGCCAGACCGAAGGCGTCGTGAAGCTCGTCGGCGCGATCTGCGAAATCGATACGGGCCTCGTTCGGTTTCTCGAATGACCGGCGAGCGATGCCCGCGCTCGCTGAAGCCAAATTTCGCCGACAACAGACTCGCCGGAGCGGCTCAGAACCCGCCGCCCCAGCGGTATTGCCACGCGATGCCGAAGGCTTGGAAGTCGTGCTCGCGATGCGCGTTGTAGCCGCTGATGCTGTAGAGCTTCACGGATTGATAACGGTTCACCGGCAGCACGAGCGTCGCGCCGAAGCGAATGCCTTGCTGTTCAACGTCGCTTTCGACCTCATCGACCGTCGTGCGTGCCGCCTTTGAAATAACCAACGTTCAGAGCCACCCAGCCGCCGGGCGCGAAGGTATAGCTGAGCCCTGATTGCACAGCGTAAAGCGGCGCCACCTCGCGCGTCTTGCCTCCAAAAAAATCGCGATTATCCGTGTAAAAAGTGACGCCAGGAGCGAGCTCAACCGTCCATGGCCCGAATGCTTTCGAGAATCCGATCTCGGGTTTGAACGACCAGCGGTTGGTGCCGATGTTCACGAGCTTGTCCCCGTCGTATTGACTCAGCGGCGCGGTAACGCGCAGACTCATGCCGAAGATGAAATCCTGGTGGTAGTCCTTGAACTCCGCCGCCGTCAGCGCGGGTGCGCCGACGAAATTCATCGAAAGGCGGAATGCCGTATCCGCAAAGCCGTCGACGTAACGCGTATGCGGCAGACCGAAGACGAGACCTTTCGCGGCGATCGAGGCGTAGGGCACGATGAGGCCAAACTGCCCGGTCTGGCCAAACGCGCCGAAGGTCGTGGCGAAACCGAGGACGCCGACGTGCGATTCGTTGCTCACGTTCTCCAGCGGTAGCGACGGATCGGTGAGCACGGTACCCGATGCGTAACCGTATCCGGCGATCACGAAATTGAGACCGATCGGCGAGTTGCTGTAAGCGCGCGGCTCGAGATCCTGCGCATGGAGCGTCATGCCCAGCACGCAAATGAACGTGCCTACGGCCGCAGTGACAAGGCGCATGATTCCTTTCAGCTTAGCAGGGTACTCGCGAATGTTCGTCGCTGGGTGCAACGGCAAAAAGCGACGCGGTCATTGGAGGGATGCTATGAAGAAATATCAGCAGCGTCGATAAGACCAAGGTCCGATAGTCGCGCAAACGCGCCACGGTGATAGTCGTGTGACACATGAGCTGCTTCTTCCATCTTCACCAGATGCAACCATCGCGCACGAGAGATGTGCGGACTCGTGACGGAGAGGCTGCTGGCGCGGACGACCTACGAGATCATAACGACCAAAACTGGACCCAAGAGGTAAGCACGATATTCCCAATCGCTAGAGCCGGTGTACCGGAGTCGGAGTTCGCTCTGGGCCTCTGTCCGATCGCGACTGCAGCCTCAGGTTGTCTGCTAGATCGCGATTTCCATTCCTTCGCGGGCAAGCACCGCATTGGAGAACCGTTCTTGACACAATTTTTCGATGCGCTCAAGGAACTCGTCGTCGTGTTCGGGGTCGTGATGCGTCAGGACCAGGCGCTTCACATCCGGCCATTTCCGCAAGTTGCATGGCTTGATCGAAGCTGCTGTGTCCCCATCCGCGCCGTTTCTGCAGTTCCTCGGCCGTGTATTGCGCGTCATGGACTAACAAGTCCGCGCCGCGAGCCAACTCCACCAGGTGCGGATCGATTTGCAGGCCATGCTCGACATCGATGCAAACGACGAGCACTTTCCCATTTCGCTCGATCCGGAAACTGTACGCTCCGCCGGGATGGTTATGCCTTTGAGCGGTGACTACGGTTTCCACATTGTTGATGCCGGTGAAGTGTTCGCTGGCATCAGCGATTTGCAGGAACTCGAAATTGGCCCCCATGTGATCCAATTGGACCGGGAAATATTCGACCTGCATTTGGACTTCGAAAATCTCCCGCAAATTGCCAACTGTCTGGTTCCTGCCGAGCGCCAGCAGCGTGATTTTCTGCCTGGAATCATAAGCCGGAGCAAAGAACGGAAAGCCCTGGATGTGGTCCCAGTGAAAGTGCGTAAACGCGATGACGATTCGTTCCTGCTCGTGGCCGATGGCGCGAAGATCTCTGCCCAGATTTCGCAGTCCCGTGCCCGCGTCAATGATGACGATGCGGTTCGTATCGGTGAACGTGATTTGCAGGCACGTGGTGTTGCCGCCGAATTGCTGAAAACCGGCATCGCAGATGGGGATGGATCCCCGCGTACCATAAAACTTAAGCTTCATCGAATCATTTTATGAAGCCACGCATCAAGCTTGAGAAGGGATTTCAAAGCTGAAAAGCAGACCATTAGACGCAACGCGGCGTTGCTGAGTCAAGACGAATATGTGTCAATTCAGCTTGGCAATTGTCCACTTCTCGACGCTTTTCGTCGATCACGCAGCCGAAGCCAAGACGATCTCTTTCTTCTCCACGCCAAAGGACGCGTGGCGTCGAAAAAATGAACCCTCTACGTGATAAGTCGAATCTACTCCGGCGTTTCGTAGCGCGCCTCGTCCGGCGGAGTTGACCTAAGTTGAGCTGGGCGGGTTAATCATGTTGAAGACAACCGCTGCGACAGCTCCACCGACAAGGTCCGCAACCAGGTACATCCAAATATTATTCCAACTTGAGATACCCATTACCGTTATTCCGAGAGCAACGGCCGGATTGAAAGCGCCGCCCGAAATGTCGCCGACTGCAAACGCGCCCACCATCACGGTCATACCGATGGCAAGACCGTAAAATGAATTTCCTGAGGTGCCTTCTGCTGTCGCTGTGTTCAACACGACATAAACAAGCGCAAAGGTAAACAGAAACTCGGCAAGCAAGGCTGGACCCATCTTAGGCGCAATCGCGGTCACCGGTGCCCCCGCCCGAAGAAACTTGATCACGAGAAACGCGGCAATAGCGGCTGCGATAAATTGCGCAATCCAGTAAGGCACAACATCAGCAGGTTTTACTTTGCCACGAATCAGTACGCCCAGTGTAACGGCAGGATTGTAATGACCGCCGGAGATATAGCCGCCGGCGTATACCATCACCATTAAGGCCGCGCCGATGGCGAGGGGCGCAATCACGCCCGCGCCGGCGCCAATGCCGGTGCACCCAACGGTTAAGACAAGGAAAAACGTTCCGATGAATTCCACGATGTATTTGTTCATGTCGCCAGGTTTATCAGAGAACTTGTCAATTGACTATCATTGAATGGCAGGAATGAACCGCGATCCCATCCGCTCAGTTCTGCTGTAGCCACGGCGCTGTGCGCCGTTCGGGACACGGAGTCCAATGAGTGGCAACGCCCCACAGGGCGTCACGGTCAGCTAGATTTGGTGTTTAACGCTCCTTTCACAATTGAGTTGTTTCACCACCAGTTCCTTTCGCCGCCAGCAGTTCGAGCGGGACACCGAGCCATTGCGCGGCTTCTTTGCGATTTTGGAATACGCGAACGTTGATCGGGGAACCTTGAGTTAGTGAGGCATGCAGGCGGCCATAGTCAGCGACGGTAGAGTCGGTCGCGAGAATGGCCGTTTTTATCGCCGGACGATCGCCGTAGAAGCGTCGGCGATAAACAGAAACGCGGCGGATGTATTCCAAATTGAGATCAACTGCATCGGCTGCAACCGTGTCCAAAAATCGATTAAAAGGCTTCTTTAACGCGAATTCGAGTTCTCCGATTACACTTATGAGTTTGTTAACAGCCACTCTGTTCAACAAACCGCGCGGTCTCCAGACGATCAGACAAATGTCTTCGTGAAACTCGACATCAGGCGGCAGAGGCAGCTTCATTGTTCTATTTGCTCCCGATTTAGGGAGTCAGAATTTTAAGCTCGCACTGAAGTTGAAAGCGTCACCCTCGACGCGCTTGCTGACGTCGAAATCGTGAATCCAGCGCGCACTAAAATCGAGGTGACTCTTACCCAACTTCGTGGAGTAGGTAACAATTGGGCCGATGCCAAAAGCACGCCCGACAAAACCGTTGAGCGCATTCGCCGCAGTGCCTTCATCGTCCGTAACCTGCTGAATCCAGCTCTCGACAAAGCCGATGCCGAAACCGTTTTTGAATCGTTTGATGATAACGCCTGCGTCCATGAGTTTGGTTTTCATGTTCCTCCCTTCGTCAACTAGTTGATTAACTTCACTTTTACGTCGTTACTCTCATTGGTCGTTGATTCACTGATACTGGTCCACGTCCGCCATTAGTGTTGCGATTGGTACACCTAGCCATTGCGCGGCTTCTTTGCGATCCTGGAATACGCGGACATTGATTGGAGAACCTTGAGTCAGTAAGGCGTGCACCTTACCGTAATGAATAAGGGTAGCATCAGTGGCGAGAATCGCCGATTTGATCGGCGGGCGTTTGCCGTAGAAGGAGCGCCGATAGAGAGAAACGTGAATGATATATTCGAAGTTCAGATCAACTGCGTCGGCTGCGACTGTGTCGGAGAATCGATTGAAAGGCTCCTTCAACGCGGTCTCGAGTTCTCCGAGGACAGTTATAATTTTGTTAACAGCCTCCTTATTCACCAAACCGTGCGGTCTCCAGACGACCAGACGAATGTCTTCGTAAAACTCGACGTCTGGTGGAAACTTCATGTTGTTCATTCCATTGATTCACCGAGAGTGGTTCGCGGCCGGTGGCTTCGCCGCCAGCAGCTCGAGCGGGACACCGAGCCATTGCGCGGCTTCTTCGCGGTCTTGAAACACCCGGACCTTGATCGAAGAACCTTCAGTCAGTAAGACAAGCAACCGGGCGTAATGAACAAGAGTAGAATCGGTGGCGAGAATCGCTGATTTAACCGGCGCACGACCCGCGCCAGCAAGGCGCCGGTGAAGAGAAGCTTGAATCACGTAGTGGAAGTTGAGCTCAACTTCGTGCGTTTCCGATGTATCAGAGAATCGATTAAAGGGATGTTGCGATGCGGCTTCAATACCTTCGATAACACCGATGACTCTGTTAATCTCCGCCTCATTGATCGAACCCTTCGGCCGATAGATGAGCAGACGAATGTCTTGGTGGAACTCAATGTCAGGCGGAAGTTTCATTGCTCCTCATAACCTCCTTTATAAATTACTTTTTCTTAGGAATGTATCACTGCGGCTGCGCATCTGGGAACTTCCAAGTTCCGTCGAGGATTTCTGTGCGCGGGCGATAGAGCCGCACCGTGTAGTTCCAGCCGGGCATTATCGGGAGGCAGTTAGGAATCTTGCCGTCGCATCCTCCAAACTGGATCGTCGTCCACCCATCTGCGCTTTTCTTTGCCGTGATATTGTTGAGCGAGTAAGCGTCGAGGTCGTTTTTCCGATAGTAGCCCTTGTCATTGTAGAGGCTGATGGACCAGAAGCCGTCGACCGGCACGTCCTTAACCGTAAGCTTATAGTTAGTCTTCCCGTCGTTCTTCGACGGAGTGAAATTGAGATAAGTGGCGTCCTTCGGCGGATTGCCGCCCCAGGTGGCAGCTGCCGAAATGAGGCGATGGACTGGATCGACCTGATCCTTCGTCCCGAAGGAGTCGCTCGTATCGGTCAACGTCGTGCTCAGGACGATGAGCGCGTCGCGCACTTTCTTCTGACTAACCGGGTCCCACTTTGGCACCTCAAACTTACCCGGGCCTCCGGACTGCTCGACCTTGATCGCGTCCTGTAAGTCGCGGGCCGCCCTCATGTCGGCAGCATTCGAGGGATCGACCAGGGTGCGGATGCCTATCATTACGTAACGCGTGCCAACCTTGTCGCGAGTTAGAGTATGCGGGCCCGGATCGTAAATCGTCGGAGGCGCGTATTGATCCTCACTAATGGTTTGCAGCGACATGAAGCGCTTTCCGGCATCGGGCAGGGTGACGGTTACCGGCCCGGCGTCGAGGTCGAAGACCGCCGCCGAGTAAAGCGTATCGCGGTTCATGCGGATGACCGTCTGGGCGTCGACAGGCGAGAGCTCGCGATGATGTTCGAACTTTCCAAAGCCGCCTTCTTTCAATGCGACGACACTGAAATAGAGATCGGACTCGGCCCGGATGAAATTATCGACTGTGACCGGGATGGGTCCCGTTGGCATTGATACGGGTTGCGCCCGAATTGAGGTGTTTACCGCTAGCACTAAACCTAACGAATAGATCGCAACTAGTTTCGTTTTCATATCTCTTCTCATCACTTGTCATTCGCGTTTACTTTCTCGATGTCCGGTAGCTTCGACGTCGTATCGAAGAGTAGTTTTTCACGACCGTAAATTTGTTTAAGGTCGGCATTTAGTCCTTTCCGCCTAGCTCCGACATCTTCCGCATTACTTCATCGAGGTTGAAGCTCGCGGGTTTCTGGCGCGGGGGGAACTCCTTGAAGCTCTCCAGCCACTTGGCGGCGAAGGCCTGCATCGGGACTTGGACGAACATCCGGTGGGCCATCCAGTCGCCATAGAGGATGCTCGTCGGGCCGCGCTCGAATGGGTCGGCGCGCAGGTTGTACAAGTTGGGGGCGCGCAGCTTGGTGAACTGACCCTGCCACACGCCGACCGGCGTTTTGGGGGACATCTCCGCATTCTGCTCGAGGAACGTGGATTTCCAATTCTCGTAGCGGATAGCCATCAGGTCGCCGTCGTCGGACCAGTAGATGAACTCCTTCCGCGGCGACACTTTTACATCGCCCTTGAGGAACGGGATGAGGTTGTAGCCATCGAGGTGGACCTTGAAGGTCTTGCCATTAGCCTGATAGCCCTTAGTCACCTTGGCGACCAGGTCCGGCTCGCCCGCGGCGGCGGCAAAGGTGGGGATCAAGTCCTCATGGGCACAGACGTCGTTGATCACCTGGCCGGGTTTGATCACGCCGGGCCAGCGGATGAGCGTCGGCACGCGGAAGGCGCCCTCCCAGTTGGTAGCCTTCTCACCCTTGAACGGCGTGGTACCCCCGTCGGGCCAGGTGAAGACTTCGGCGCCGTTGTCGGTGGTGTAAACGACGATGGTGTTGTCGGCGATACCGAGGTCGTCGAGCTTCTTAAGTAGCTGCCCAACGTGGCCGTCGTGTTCGACCATGCCGTCGGGATAAAGGCCAAGGCCCGTCTTGCCTTCGCTCTCTTTCTTGAGGTGCGTGAAGACGTGCATGCGGGTCGAGTTGTAATAACAAAAGAACGGCTTGCTGGCCTTGGCCTGCTTGTCCATCCACGCCAGGGCGGCATCAGTGAACTCGTCGTCGATGGTTTTCATTCGCTCGACGGTAAGCGGGCCGGTGTTCTCGATCTTCTGCTTGCCGACTTTGCCAAACTGCGGATCAACCGTGGCGTCGTCGGTGTCGGTCGCCCAGGTGTGCATGACCCCGCGCGGGCCGAACTTCTTCCGGAACTCAGGCGCCTTCGGGTAGTCGGGATTCTCCGGCTCTTCCTCAGCGTTGAGGTGATAGAGATTGCCGAAGAATTCATCGAAACCGTGGACGGTCGGGAGGAATTTGTTCAGGTCTCCCAGATGGTTCTTCCCGAACTGCCCCGTCGCGTAGCCGAGGTTCTTCATGAAATCAGCGACGCTCGGATCTTCAGGTTGCAGGCCGATATCCGCGCCGGGCAGGCCGACTTTCGTTAGGCCGGTGCGGATGGGCGATTGTCCGGTGATGAACGCTGCGCGACCAGCGGTGCAACTCTGCTGCCCGTACCAGTCGGTAAAGCGCGCGCCCTCGGCCGCGATACGGTCGATGTTAGGAGTGCGGTAACCCATGATGCCACTGTTGTAGCAACTCGGGTTAAACCACCCGATGTCGTCACCCATGATGACGAGGATGTTGGGTTTCTTATCCGCGCCCTGGGCGGATAAGGATGCGAGTAACGCTAGCGATAAGGCCAGCGCGATGTGGGCTAGTTTGGTTTTCATATGATGATTCCTTTTCTTTGGTATGGAGGTCACTTCACCTTCTCGATGTCCGGCAGCTTCCAGGTCTTCTCGAAGAGCGCCTTCTCCGGACCATAGAAGCGGAAGAGCGCTTCGAATTTGCCGTTCGCGCTGGTCGGGACCCAGTTCGATTCCTTACCGGTCGGCGGTTGAGACGCGAAGTAGATGTCGACCGAGCCATCGGCATTCTTTTGCAGACCTTGTGTCTGCGACGAACGGCTCGACCATTTGGTGTCTCTAATCAGGCCATGCGTAGCGCGATCATAGGCGGTGACCGACCAGTATTGTTTAACCGGCACATTCGGCGGGACGTGAAGACGATAGAAGTTGGCACCATCCAAAGTGTTCCCGTCTTTGTCCCGAAAAGCGAAGAGGTAGTATTGGCCTGCTCCGAGATGCTTGGGACTAAAGAACGCGTAGGAATACGCGACGCCACGGCTGTCGGTCGGATACAGACTTGTATCCGCAAAATGGCTCTCAGTAGCCTTGATAAGGTCTTTCGAGGCGGGCAAGGCCCACTGACGGTCAGGATACTCAGCGGTGGTGGTATAGAATTCCTCGTATTGGTTATCCAGCCAAGCGTGAGCTTCCGCGATGCCCTCTTTCAGCGTCTGCTGTAACTTCGCATCGGGATTGAATGGCTTGCCTTTCTCGATGCCGATCGTTTTGAGTTGATCGATCATCGCCATGTCGCGCCTCAGCCACGGCTCGCTTTGCACCATGCGATTCAGCGACTCGAAGAAGCGCAGATCGTAAGGGATGTTCGCGTCGTAAACCACGTCGATCGCGTCGATGAACGTCGTGGCCGGCGGGCTCGTCGCTTGCGAGAGCGGATAGAGCTTCACCCGTTTCCCATAAGCTACAGCTGCGGCAATATCGGCGTCACTCTTGCTCTTCACGTTCGAGCGGAGAAGCGCATACGACTGATAAGTCTCCGACGGCATCGCAATGTAACCATCCGGAATCTTCTCCTTATAACCGGGAGGCAGGATGAGATACTTACCGCCCTTACCTTTGTCCACGCCCGCTGGGCCGACGTCTTCGAGCGCCGCCTGCCAGCAATCGTCCACCGAGCCGACGATGGTTCCTTGATCCGCGGGTGGAATCTCCAGCACGACCGGGCCGACTTCCTTCGTGTTAATGAAGGGCATCAAGTAGATCGTGTCCGGGTTGGGCGTGAGCGTTTGGTTTTTCCAGCCGAACGGACGCGACCAGTAAACGATCTTGTTGCTGCCCGGCCCTGCCTTTGCGTCGCGCACCATCGCCTGATACATCAGATCGTAGTTGACCGCAGGCATTCCCCAGATGACGGCTTCCACCGCGCGCCGCTCGACCGCGCGTTTCTCCAACTCTTCCGGCGATAAGGTCTCCCCCCAGAGGATTGGTGCGGCGGGTATACCTACGATTAAAGCTAGCGCGAGTATCGGGATTTTCGCTTTCATCGTTGGCTCCCCTTAATGTTTCTACGATTCGTTAGGCTGAGGTTCGTTGATCGTTGATTTTATGGAGCAACATTCCTTTGAGATGCCATCGCTCATGAGGACAACGCCGCGAGCGGAACGCAGAGCCACTTGGCCGCGGCGGCGCGATCCGTGAACAAGGCGACATGGAGCGGCGAATGGTCCGTTAGCATGGCGTGCAATTTGGCATAATGCGCGGTGTCGGGGCCGGTGACATAGAAGGCGGATTTCACTGCAGGCTTAGGCGCCGCCGAGAGACGCCGACCGAGAGCAACGTGAAAGACAAACTCAAAATTAAGATCAACCGCGTCGAGGGCTGACAAGTCAACGAATCGGTTGAGCGGCTGGCCTTTTCGTTTTTCGACAGTCTCAGTGAACTCCACCATTTCGTTAACCGCTGATTCATCCAGTATGCCGCGCGGTCTCCAAAGAATAAGAGACAGATCTTTACGGAACAGAACGTGAGCGGGAAGTTTCAAGCTATTTCACCAGTTCAAAATCTCCCGGCTTCCAGCTCTTGTCGAACCACGAATCCACTGGCCGCGAGATGAAGCATCGGCGGTGGTGGTCGGCGGGTTGTGTTTAGGCGCTTGTTCCCGGGGCCCGATCTGCCGGCCGGTGGATTTTTTCCGCACTGGTCGCACGACAACACATCAGTTGTTCCCCTCCCTCGTCTTTTCCTTCTTCTCGCCCGCTGGTTCGTCCCGCGGTGTCTTCGATCGTTTGCTTACCAATCTTACCAAAACGCGGATCGACCGTAGGGTCATCGCGGTCGGTGGCTTTACATTTTAGAACGCCACGCGGACCCCATTGGGCCTTGAACGCCGGATCCTTCGGATAGTCGGGTAGCTCGGGTTCTTCTTCCGCGTTCAAATGGTACAGATTGCCAAAGAACTCATCGAAGCCGTTGACGGTTGGTAGCGTATCATTGCGATCACCAACATGGTTCTTACCGAATTGCCCGGTGGCATAGCCAAGGCTTTTAAGCAGCCCGCCGATCGATGGATCCAGTTGGCTCATTCCCATCGGCGCACCTGGAAAACCGACCTTACTCAGTCCGGTGCGGATGATATGTTGCCCCGTAAGAAATGCTGAGCGACCTGCCGTGCACGACTGCTCGCCATAATATTGAAGGAAACGAATTCCTTCCTTACCGACGCGGTCGATGTTAGGCGTTTCAAACCCCATCAGACCGTCGCTGTAAGCACTAACATCGGCAATACCAATATCGTCACCCCACATGACGAGAATGTTCGGTTTCTTCGCTTGCGCGAGGATGGTAGTCGGTGAGCCAAGAATGCTTGCGAGCAGAGTGAGTAGAATCAGGATCGGTTTCATTTTCATCGGTGTGGGTTCGTTTTTTTCATTGGGTGACGATCGTCGATGGTAGTTGGGTAATTACCGTTGCTTCGTTTCACGATGGGCATTCAAGCTTCTTCAGCGGTACCTCGAGCCATTGCGCTGCTGCTCTGCGTTCTTTGAAAGCGCGGACTTCAATCATTGCGTCGGACATCAGCAACTCGTAAGAATGCGCGACGCCAAAGGTCATCGGGTTGTCCGCGAACAATGCCGACTTCGCCGGTTGTTTCACTTTTCGGCGCCGACGTGCAGTATGGATAAGATGATCTATTCCTATCCGGATGTGAGTTAGTCCGGATAAGTCAGCGTACCGATCGAAAGGCGCTTCCTGGATGCTTTCTTCCATTTCGATGAACTCGATCACCTGATCTGCGAATGCCTCGTTGAGCACCCCAAGAGGGTACCAAGTGAGGAGGTGCCACCTAGGATGGAACCAGGTGCGTGGAAAGGCCTTTCGGATAAATTCCGGCGGCAGCTTCGTCATCGAGGTCACCTTTCCCTGCGCACTCATAGGGCAACACGTTTAGTTTGGTTACGCAGTTATTTTTTAGTCGCCTTTTGATCGCACCGGATTTGTTCGCAGCGTCCGGTGCCATTGTCACCATCCGGAATCGATTGGCAACAATTCTCTTCGTAACCAGAGGGAATGACTAACGAGCAATGATCGATAGCTTCGAGCGATCGGCGAGCTTCGAGATCGCATCGCGTTCGAGAAGCAAAGTCTTTCCAGCTTCAATGGCGATTACGCGCAGTTTTGCTTCGGCAGCGACGCCGATTGTTTCGACACCGATTACCGGTGCATCGAAACGCATGTCTTGATTCGGCTTGGCAACCTTAACCATGACCGCGGCTTCGCGGGCGAGCGTCCCGCCACGCCTGATTGCTTCATTCGTTCCTTCAAACGCTTCCACCGCAACGATAGTTCCATTTTTCACGATAACAGTCTGCCCAATGTCGAGTCGTGCGATTTCTTTGGCGATTTCCCAACCCAAATCGACGTCATCCTCCTCCTGCCGGCTGAGCTTCGCTCCTGCAATCAATCCTGTAGTCGCAAGAGAATCCTCCAGGAATGTTGTCGCCGGCAATAGATCGACATCTACTTTGGCCAATTCATCCGCGATCGCCGCAAAGATGGACTCCGCATTGCGTTGTTTGAGTTTACTCAGCAGCATCAACGCTTTTACATCCGGCCGCAGATCAAACAGGTTTTTCGGCGCGATCTGTCCCGCCATGATCGCGTGATGGACTTTGTTTTGATTAAAAAACGTCAAGAGCCGATTGAGTTGTCCGACGCGCATCCACTCGATCAGATCGACATGCTGCGCGAGGACGGGATCGGTCTCGTTAGTAAACGCAGCCGCAATGATCTTTTTTACACCGGTTTTTCGCGCTGCATCAGCAAGCAGCCGAGGATACACGCCGTTTCCGGCGATGATTCCGAGAATGTCAGGACTCGTCATTCTGAGCGGAGCGAAGTGAACTCGAAGAATCCCGCTTCAAAACCCAAAAGATAGCGCCACGGGATTCCTCGACTTCGCTCCGAATGACGGGGCTTCATTTACCCGTGGCGGCGGCGTTTGACGTGTAACTGAGCAAGCGCTTTATGCAACGACGCTTGAATGGCGGCCACCTGTTCAGGCGTTTGATCTTCTTTCATCGCCGCTTTGGCGCGCTCGACCGCTGCCTCGGCCGCAGCAACGTCGATCTTCTCGGATTCAAGCGCCATGTCAGTTAAAACCGAGACTGCGTCGCCTCTAATTTCGACAAACCCTTCGCCTATCGCCATTGCAGTTTCGCGACCGTTTTTCAGGACACGCAGCTCACCTGGCACCAGGGTGGTTAGCAGCGGGACGTGTTGGGGGTAGACTCCCAGCTCCCCCTCCGAACCCGGCAACGTGACCATCTCCACGTCTTCGGAGTAAATTTTTTCCTCGGGCGTTACAATCTCGAGCTTTAGTGTGGCCATTGTGATTCGTTAGACGTTGAAGCCTTGAAGCGTTCCGGTCGCGCCGATCCTTTTCCGCTTAATCGCTTAATCGCTCCATCGCTTTAACCTTCCTTGATCATGTCGATGCCGCCCTTCATGTAGAAATTTTGCTCGGGTACATCATCATGTTTGCCATCCAGAATTTCTTTGAAACCGCGGACTGTTTCCGCAACCGGAACATATTGCCCCTTATAGCCGGTGAAAACCTCTGCCACGTGGAAGGGCTGGCTAAGGAACCGCTGAATCTTGCGTGCGCGCTGAACAGTGACCTTGTCCTCCGGGCTCAATTCATCCATTCCGAGAATCGCGATAATGTCCTGCAAATCCTTGTAACGCTGTAAAACACGCTGCACGCCGCTTGCAACGTCATAATGCTCCTCGCCGACAATCTCCGGCGCCAGTGCTTTCGATGTTGATGCCAGCGGATCTACCGCGGGATAAATTCCGAGCTCGGCGATCGAACGCTCAAGCACAATAGTCGAGTCCAAGTGCGCGAAAGTGTTTGCCGGCGCGGGATCAGTGAGATCGTCCGCTGGAACGTAGACTGCCTGGAACGAAGTGATCGACCCTTTGTTTGTCGATGTGATTCGTTCCTGTAAATCACCCATCTCGGCAGCCAGCGTAGGTTGGTAACCAACCGCGCTGGGCGTTCGGCCCAGCAGCGCCGATACTTCCGAGCCCGCTTGTGAGAATCGAAAGATGTTGTCGATAAAAAGAAGCACGTCCTGGTTGCGCTCGTCGCGAAAATATTCGGTCATTGCAAGAGCAGAAAGCGCAACGCGCAAACGCGCGCCCGGCGGTTCGTTCATCTGACCGAAAACCATCCCTACTTTCGATTTCGACAGGTCTTTTTGATCGATCACGCCCGCCTCGCTCATTTCCTTGTAAAGATCATTGCCTTCGCGGCTCCGTTCGCCTACTCCGGCAAATATGGAAACGCCGCCGTGTTTCATGGCGATGTTGTTGATCAACTCCTGGATCACAACAGTCTTGCCGACGCCTGCGCCGCCAAATGCGCCTACTTTGCCGCCTTTTGTAAATGGGCAAACAAGATCGATGACCTTGATCCCCGTTTCCAAAATCTTTGCCGTAGTGTCTTGCTCCATGAGTGTCGGTGCCGGGCGATGGATTGGGTAACGCTTCGTGTAGTTCACCGGGCCACGGTTATCAATCGCGTCGCCAGTGACGTTAAAAAGCCGACCAAGCACGGCGTCGCCTACTGGTACGGTGATTGGACCGCCAGTGTCGCTCACACTCATTCCGCGCTTCAACCCTTCCGTCGAAGACATTGCGATGGAGCGCACCCAGCTTTCGCCGAGATGCTGTTGCACTTCGAGCGTCAACTTCGTTGGGTTGCCGTTCACTTCGTACTCAATCTCGAGCGCGTTGTAGATTTTCGGCAGCGTCTTTTCGTCCGGAAATTCCACATCCACTACGGGACCGATGACTTGAACTATGTTTCCTTTATTCATAAATCCTGACTAACCACTGAGCGCCATCTGCGCTGTGGCGATCTCGAGTAACTCGGTTGTGATGCTGGCCTGACGCATCTTGTTGTATTCCAATGTGAGATCCTTGATAAATTGATTCGCGTTATCGGTAGCGTTCTTCATCGCCACCATCCGTGCGCTGTGCTCGGACGCGCGCGCGTCGAGAATCATCTGAAAAACCTCGTAGGAGACATAATACGGAAGCATCGAATCCAGAACGACCTCGGCGTTAGGCTCGAACACGTATCCTATCATTGGATCGTGACCTTCACTTTCAGCCTGGGCGGCTTCGCTTTTCGGCAAATCGAAACTACTGATCGGCAGCAGCGTCTGTACTACCGCACGTTGGCTGATTGTGTTGATAAAATGCGTGTAGAGCACGGAGACTTTGTCGACCTCGCGCCTCAGAAATTTTTCCATGCAAAACTTCGAGATCGGCTTTGCTTCAACGAAGCTTGGCGAGTCTTTCAATTCAAAATCCGCCAACAGGTCGCGCTTTGTTCGGGCGGTGAATTGTCGCGCCTTTTTTCCTGTCACCACGAACTCTGTTTTAGAGGAATCAAAATTTGCGGCTTCACGAAACAGGTTCGTGTTCAACGCTCCGCAGAGTCCCTTGTCTGTGCTGATAATTAAGACCAACTCTTTTTTGAGCGGGCGGACAGCGAGCAGTGGATGAAATCGCGGGTCTGTCCGTTTTTGCAAGGAAACGAGAACCCTATTCATCAAGGCGGCGTAAGGCCGTCCCGCCAGCGCGTGCTGCTGCGCTTTGCGCATCTTGGAGGCAGCCACCATTTGCATCGCTTTGGTGATCTGCGCGGTGTTGCGGATCGACTTGATCCGGCGCCGTATGTCCTGCGTGTTCGCCATCTAGGAAATTTTCGAATTTCGATTTTTGATTCTCGGCGCTTTTCGCACGCGATAGCGAGCCGCCTCTTCTCGGACATGAAAACCGATTTCTCGCCTTTTCGGCGCTTCGGACGGTTCAAGTAACTGTTTCAGTGCGGCAAAAAGATTGGCAATCCCCTCGTCATGAGAATCGAGACGCCGCTCGAGTTCCTCGAGTTTCGCAGCGAGCTGCGCATTTGCCGCGACCATTTCCCGCAGTCTTACGAACGCTCGCACGACCCGTACACTTGCCTGAACAGCGATCGCGCTGTTCAGAACGTTCGCGAGCATAAGAGCTCCGTGCTCAGTAAAAACCCAAGGCCGATACCGGCGCCCTCCATGAAAACTTGAGGTCGCAATTTGCGACCTCAAGTTCGTAAGCTCCTCAGTCGTAAGCTGAAACGCGAAGTCGCTGGGAAAACGCGAACGATTCCTGCGCAGCTGCTCATTAAGCCTCTTTGTAGTGACGCTGTAAATGGTCGCCAGATCGGAATCGAGCATCACTCGGTGACCTCGAATCAAATGGATCGCGCACTCTAGATTAGCGATCCTGTGATGCGAGCTCATGCTTTGATCAAACTGGTCCAGACAAATCATCGCCAGGTCGTCTTGAATTCATCGAGCGCCGCTTTCAATTGCGACTCGAGATCTTTGTCGATCTCCTTTTTCTCGAGAATCGCTACCAGCAATCCTGCTTTCCGCGTTTGCAGCCAATCCTGAAGCTTAAGTTGGTATTCCTTGACGCGATCGACTGGAACAGCATCGAAGTACCCATTCTGCATCGCCCACATCACCGCCACCTGCTCTTCCACCGGAATCGGGTTGTACTGTTTTTGTTTAAAAAGCTCGACAATGCGTTGACCGCGATCGAGTCGCGCCCTTGTCGCGGCATCAAGATCGGAACCGAATTGCGCGAATGCAGCCAGTTCACGGTATTGCGCCAGATCGAGCTTCACCTTGCCGGCGACCTGTTTGATCGCCTTGATCTGGGCAGCCGATCCGACACGGCTAACAGAAAGTCCTACTGAAATCGCCGGCCGCACACCCTGATAAAACAAATCAGTCTCAAGATAGATTTGCCCGTCCGTAATTGAGATCACGTTTGTGGGAATGTAGGCAGAGACGTCGCCAGCCTGGGTCTCGATAATCGGCAACGCGGTCAAGGAGCCGCCACCAAATTCGTCGCTCATGCGTGCGGCGCGTTCGAGTAATCGCGAGTGCAAATAAAATACATCGCCCGGATAAGCCTCACGACCAGACGGACGCTTTAGCACCAGCGAAACCTGCCGATAAGCTACTGCGTGCTTCGATAGATCGTCGAAGATGATGAGCGCATCCATTCCATTGTCCATGAACCATTCGCCCATCGCTGCGCCAGCGAACGGCGCCAGATACTGATTAGTCGCCGTGTCGGATGCAGGCGCAGAGATGATCGTCGTGTAAGGCATTGCGCCTTCTTTCTCGAGAACGCCGAGCACTCGCGCGACGTTGGAATTTTTTTGGCCGACGGCGACGTAAATACAGTAGAGCGGCCGATAATTGGTGTCCTTCGCGTCTTCTGCGGCTTTGTTCAATCGGGCCTGGCTGATGATGGTATCGATGGCAATGGTGGTTTTACCAGTTGCGCGATCGCCAATGATCAACTCGCGCTGGCCGCGACCGATCGGTATCATGGCGTCGATCGCCATGAGGCCGGTCTGCACCGGTTGATTCACGCTGCGGCGCTTGATGACGCCCGGCGCAATTTTTTCCAGCGGATAAAATGTCTCGGCTTTGATCGGTCCCTTGTCATCCAGTGGCTGGCCCAGTGTGTTTACCACACGGCCCAGGAGCGCTTTGCCAACCGGAACGGAAAGAAGTCGGCCGGTCGTCTTAACTTCGTCGCCTTCTTCAACCAACGTGTTGTCGCCCATCAGAATTGCGCCGACTTCAGTTTCTTCGAGGTTCAACGCAAGACCGAATACTCCGTTTGGAAATTCGATCATCTCGTTGAGCATGACGTCGCTCAGACCTTCGATGCGCGCAACGCCATCCCCCGTTTCGCGCACGACGCCCACATTGCTTTTGGTCGTCGAGGTTTTTAGCCCTTCAATTTTCGTTTCGATCTCTTCAAGTATGCTGCTCATGATTTTGGGTTTGATTAAAGTTCACGTTGAAGACGTTCGAGTCGGTTGCGCACCGTTCCGTCCCACACATCGCTTCCCACACGAATACGCATCCCGCCAAGAAGGTCCGGATTAACGACGAACTCCGTTGTCAGGTCGCCACCGTATTTCTTTTTTAGATTAGCCACCAGTTCGGAAGTGGTCGCGGAATCCACTTCGCTCGCCGTCTCGATTCTTGCCTGGCGCTTTTCCAATTCGAGCCGAAGCAGACGCCTGTAGTTCTTTAGGACCTCGGTATAATGACGCGGTTTTCTCGCGATAAGTGAATCGACGAGCGATGTAATCCTTCCGGGATCGAGTTGACCGTCCGTAAAGCTGGCCCGAAGCATTTCACGCGAGAGCTGGCGAATTTCCTTGTTGATCTTCATCAGCTCACCTGACGGGCTGCTTCCTCCTGCAAACGCCGTTGGTCTTCCGGCGTTAACACCTTACCGGCCACTTTTGCCGTGGTATCAACTACCAGGCGCCCAAGCTCGCGCTTCAAGGATTCCATTGTGCGCTCGTGCTCAATTGCACTGGCCTCGCGCGCCTTGGTAATGATTTGTTCCGCGGCTGTAATCGCTTCCTGCTGCTTGCGCTCAGACAGATGCGCGGCGCTTTCGCGCGCTTCATCGATCATTTTCTGAGCGTCCGCGTTCGCCTTTGCCAGAATCTCCTGGTAACGCTTCTCTGCTTCCGCGAGTTCCTTCTTGATTTTTTCCGCGTTGAGCTGGCCCTCTTCAATCTTCCGGCGTCGCTCCTCGAGCACGGCCAGGATTGGCTTATAGGCGAAGCGTTGCAAAAGGAACGCAACAATGCAGAAGCTAATGACCTGCGACAGAAACAACTTCCAATTCCAGCCGAATGTGTCGGCTGTTTCGCGCAAGATGTCGGTTACGCCTCCGCTGCTGGCGGCAATTATCAGATTCATAAACTAAGTTTCGGGCGCAACATTGATTGCCTTCCCGGTGAAGATTAGTGAACGAGATACAGCGCGTAGAAAACGATCGCCTCGGTCAACGCGATGGCGAGAATTCCGTGCACGAGCACCTGCGTGAACGCGCCGGGATTGCGACCGACTGCGGTGGTCATTCCGAGGCCGGTCAAGCCGATTCCGATTCCGACGCCCATCGCGGCAAGCCCGACGTGAATGCTTCCGCCCAGTTCTGCTAGTATTGGTAGTATCATATTTTTTTAGTTGGTTTTGCGGTCTCGTCACGAGACCGTCGAAAAATCAGTGCGCGTGCTCCGGTCCCTCCTGATGTTCTGTAATCAACATTGTGAAAACCGCAGTGAGCAGCATGAAAACGAGCGCCTGCACAAATCCCACGAGCACTTCGAGGAAATAGAACGGAATCGGCAAGATCGGCGACAGCCACGGATTCATCGTGGACATCGCTTCGAGAATGCTTTCGCCAGCATAGATGTTCCCGAATAATCGAAAACTGAGCGCAATCGGTCGAAATAGAATCGAAATCACTTCCAGCCAGCCGACTGCGAAAAAAATGACGACCATCAGGATCTTCACGACTCCGGTCGTCTCACCTTTTGGGCCAAACAATTCTTTCAAGAATCCTCCGACGCCGTTGGCCTGAATCGCCCAGACAAACCACATCACGAAAAATATGGCCGACATCGCGGTCGTCATGTTCAGGTCCGCGTTGCCACCGCGCAGCAACGGCCGATCGACGTGAAAATTTCCTGTCGCGCCGTAATGGCCCCAACCAACAGTTCCGATTCCTGGAATTAGTCCAAACCAGTTCACGAACAGAATAAAAATGAAAATCGTCGCAAAATACCAAAATCCTTTGGCCACTAACTCACGGCCGATGATGTTTTCCAAAAAATTGTGCAAACCGTCAACTAGCCACTCCCAAAAATTTTGAATCCCACTGGGGATGGCCTTAACCCGCCGGGTCGCGATTTGTGAAAAAATGATGATGCCGGCGGCGACGAGCCAGGTGACCAGCATCGAGTTTGTGATTCCGAAGCCGCCGAACTGGACGAGCATCTGCGGTTTTAACGTGACGCCCTCGTGCTCGGTCGCGGCCGCTTCCGCAGCAAAGGTCGAAGTGGCAAGCATTGCGCTGGAGGCCAACGCCAGGATCGACATCAGTAAACAACGATTGCGCATTTTATAAGTACTCCTAACCGACATCGGGGTGATGCCGGCCTGCCGAGGTCTACCGCCTTAGCAAGTGCTATGGCGGAAGGTTAACCCCCGCTACCACTCGACGCGCATACCAAAGCGCGTTTTACCCGAATGACAAACAAATTTTCTTCGGCTGAAGCGTTATTTCGCGGGCAATCCCTCGGCAAACCGCGGAGCAAGCTGCGCCACTGGTTTCGATTTCACCGGCACGGACGCACCATTGAGGCTAATCGCTTCTTCGTAGAACGATTCTAACTGGTCGATTTGAGTGTCCTGCTCGAATCGTTCGACCACAGTGGCGTGTGCACGGGCTCCCATTTGCATTAACAGGCCCGGCGAACGCGTAATTAACTGCATCGCTTTCGCCAATCCGACGTGATCTTCCTCAGCTACCAGGAACCCACTGCGCCCATGCTCCACCGCTTCCGGTATCCCACCATGACGCGTCGCAACTACCGGCAACCCGGTCGCCATCGCTTCCAGGACCGAGTTCGGCACACCTTCCTGGTCTTGATTCGCGGATATTTCGCTCGGATGCAAAAACAGATGCGAGCTCGCATAAAGCTCAAGCAGTTTCCGTTGCGACAGAAATCGAACGAAATGCACGTCTCTAAGAATTCCTAATCCGTCGGCAAGCATCTCCAGTTCTGATTGGAGAGGTCCTTTGCCAGCGATGTAAAATTCCGCTTTGGGATTGTCTTTCTTAAAAACCGCAAAAGCGCGCAAGCTCGTCGCAACGCCCTTTTTCGGAATCAACCGGCACGCTTGCACGACTCTCCATTTTCCATCGCCGGGTGGTTGTCTATCAACGAATGGAAATTCATTGAGCGGGATCCCAGTGCGATTGATTCGCAGTTTTTCCGGCGGGCAGCCCAGGTGGATCAATCGGTCGACCAGTGATTGGGAACGCGCAAACACGAGCGGAACCGCTTTGAAAAGACGGCGCAGCTTTGCCGGATAATCCTTAATGTCTTTTTTGTGGGCGACATCCGCGCCATGAAAAGATACCACGCACGGCTTGTCCCATTGTTCGATGAAAGGGAGAAGGTGCACGCCCGTATGTCCAAAGTAGATATGCATCAGGTCGGCGCCATGCCGTTCCAACAACGAATCAAGCGTTTGATACTCGCCCCGATAGACAATGGGCGGGCGTCGCTGCACGAATTTCAGCCAGCCATGCACGAGCAGGTTTGTGCGCCGCTTCGGTATAACTTCCACAGCGGCAAACGGAAATCGTTCCGCATTCTGGACCTCTTTTGTGACAACGAAGGTATCGACGCCCCGCAGCGCTTTCACCTGCCGGTAAATATGCAACATCTCCGGCTTCAGAAAGCTGGAGCAATAGCTCGCTACGACCCGCCTGCCCATAAACGCGGCCAGTCTCGCCAGAGATTCCGGGCTTGTCCACCTTTTATTGGGTAAGTGATGTCCCGGACGACTGTCGTATCTTTCCTGACAATGTTTCCTTCAACGCATCTATTCCCTCTCCTTTTGCGGCCGAGATCGGAATGATGCTGATCTTGGGAAATCTCTCTCGCAGCATCTCGATATTCTCATTCGCATTGGGCAAATCCATTTTGTTTGCGACGACCAACCATGGACGCGATGAAAGCGCCGGATCGTACAAATCAATTTCCTTCCGAAGATTCTGTAAATCTTCCACCGGACTGCGTCCTTCGCTTCCGGCAACGTCAATCACGAATATTAAAAGGGGGCAGCGTGTGATGTGGCGCAAAAATTCGTGGCCCAGGCCAATTCCACGATGCGCCCCTTCGATCAAACCAGGAATGTCTGCGATCGTGGCATGGCGATAACCCGGCAGCTCCATCACACCGACAACTGGATGCAACGTGGTGAACGGATATGCCGCGACCTTTGGCCGCGCAGCTGAAAGTTTCCGCAGTAAGGTCGATTTGCCTGCATTCGGATAACCAACCAAGCCAGCGTCCGCAATTGTTCGCAGCTCCAGTAGAAAATATCCATGCTCGCCCTCTTCGCCCTCGGTGTATTGCCGCGGCGCGCGATTACGCGAGCTCTTAAAATGGACATTGCCTTTTCCTCCTCCTCCGCCTCGGCAAAGCACGAATTCCTGCTCGTCTCGCACGAGATCGACAACCGGCTGGATTGCAGGTCGATCTGAATTAAGCGTTGGATGTTGTGCGCCTGCTCCCGATTTATCGGAGTTAAGCGTTGGACGTTGACTCTCCTCAGCAGGCCAAACGATTGTGCCGACGGGAACTTTCACGATCTTATCCGCGCCTGCGCGCCCAGCCATTTTCTTGCCTTTGCCGTGGCTGCCGTTCTTCGCTTTGATAATCGGCTCATAAAAAAGATTAGCTAAATTATCCACATGCCGGTCCGCACGTAGAATCACATCGCCACCCCGTCCACCGTCGCCACCGTCCGGTCCGCCTTTGGGCACAAATTTTTCCCGCCGAAAACTCACGGAGCCGCGCCCGCCGTTCCCAGCTTGGGCCAAAACTTTGATTCGATCTACGAACATAGCTGTGTGTTCAAAGTGCCACTTACGACATTGAATGTCATCCCGAGCGAAGCGAGGGACTTCACCCACGATCCTGGCTCACACGGTTTAGCTTGAGTAGTCAAGCACCAAGCGTGAGATCCTTCACTGCATTCAGGATGACCCAAGCCGATAGCTCATGTAGCCACGCCCCAGCCTTGCCGTTTTGCGAAAAAATTGTGATGCGAGTAACGAACACCGCCCATTTTTTTGGCTTTCGCTGCGAGCGCCTTTCAACGGAACTGCGTTTTGAGCGTCTAATTGGCATTAAATAACCGGACTATTCGTCTTCTTCATAAATCATGAAATCATCCTTCGTCATCATCGCGCTCCTGAGCGCGTTCAGTTTGCAGGCTCAAACAGAATCGCCGGCCCAGCCGGCCCAAGGTGTCTCGCCAGTCACCCACAATCCCCCGCCGCTGGATCCGAAGAACATGGATACAGCCGTTAAACCGCAGGATGATTTTTATCTTTACGCCAACGGCGGGTGGTTAAAGCGCAATCCTGTACCGCCGGAATATGCGCGCTGGGGCAGCTTCACTGAGCTGGAAGAGAAAAATAACGAAGCGCTCCACAAGATCGCCGAGAAAACTGCAAATACCCATGTCGATGCAAACGCGGCGCCGGAAGTACAAAAAGTAGGCGATTACTACGCGAGCGGCATGGACGAAAAAGCAATTGACGCGGCGCGAACCAAGCCACTCGAAGACGAGCTAAAGCGCATCGACGCGATCAAAGATCGCGCCGACCTGCTGAACGCGATCGCGCGATTGCACACCATTGGCGTCGATGCATTCTTCGAATTTGGCTCCGGTCAGGATGCAAAAGATAGCACGCGCGACATTGCGCAGGCGCACCAGGGCGGGCTTGGCCTTCCGGACCGCGATTATTACACAAAGACTGATGAGGACTCGAAAAAGAAACGGGCTGCGTACGTCGATCACGTCACAAAGATGCTGACGCTGCTCGGCGAGGCGCCGAGCAAAGCTGCTGATGCCGCCAGGAAGATCATGGCTCTGGAAACTTCTCTCGCCAAGGCATCCCGCACTCGCGTGGAGCTGCGCGATCCTCAAAAGAACTACAACAAGATGTCACAGGCCGATCTGCAAAAGCTCACGCCGGACTGGAATTGGGCTGATTATTTTAAAGCGATCAATCTCGCCGAGCCGGGCAACATTAATGTGGGCCAACCCGAGTTCTTCAAGGCAGCCAACGCGATGTTCACCAAAACATCCATCGACGATTGGAAAACCTATCTGCGTTGGCATTTGATCGCTGACGCCGCAGCGGAATTATCGAACGATTTTGTAAACGAAGATTTTAATTTCAATCAGGGCGTTCTGCGCGGCACAAAGGAAATCAAGCCGCGCTGGAAACGCGTGGTCGCTGCTACCAACGGCGCCCTGGGCGAAGCACTCGGCAAGCTTTATGTTGCCGATTACTTCCCACCCGAAGCCAAGGCGCGCGCCTTGGAAATGATTAACAACCTGAAGGCTGCGCTGGCTGATCGCATTAAAACCGTCGACTGGATGGACGAACCGACCAAACAGCAAGCGCTCAAAAAACTCGCGGCTATGAACGTCAAGATCGGTTATCCGGATAAATGGCGCGATTACTCGCTGCTCAAGATCGACAGGGACTCGTATGTCTCGAACGCCATGCGAGCCGCGAATTTTGAGGTAAATCGCGACCTCAAGAAAATCGGCAAACCAGTCGATCGCGGCGAATGGGGAATGACGCCTCCAACAGTGAACGCCTATTACAACCCCATGATGAACGAGATCGTTTTCCCGGCGGGAATCTTACAACCACCGTTCTTCCATCCTAAAGCCGATGACGCTGTTAACTACGGCGGCATGGGCGCGGTAATCGGACACGAAATGACGCACGGATTTGACGATCAAGGCCGGCAATTTGATGAAGTCGGAAATTTGCGCGACTGGTGGTCGAAGCAATCAGCGGAGGAATATGACAGGCGTCGCAAAGCAGTTGTCGATCAATATTCGGAGTATCAGCCGCTGCCAGGCAAGCATATTAACGGCGAACTGACGCAAGGCGAAAACATCGCGGACGTAGGCGGTATAAAGCTGGCTTACGCGGCGCTGCAAAAGGCGCTCGATAAGAACCCACAGGCGCGCGAACAAAAGATCGACGGGTTCACGCCGGAACAGCGCTTCTTTCTCGGCTGGGCCCAGGTGTGGCGGGCGAATCAGCGCGAAGACGACTTGTTATTGCGCCTCAACACCGATCCGCATTCACCAACTCATTACCGGTGCAACGGTCCGATCTCCAACATGCTGGAATTTCAACAGGCGTTCAACATTCCCGACGGATCGCCAATGGTTAGGCCCGCAGACAAGAGGGTCAATATTTGGTGAACCGGTTTTGTAGGGCGTCTGTGTCAGACGCCAACGGTTAGAGATCGGCGTTTCACAGAACGGAGCCGGCCGGCGCCAAGCGACATAGACGGGCAGGTCGCAGACCGAGTGCGCGGGAAGCGAACGAGTCAAACGCCCTACGACCCTACTCTTTCGACACCTTTCCGCCCCAGCTCAGGATCTTCGCTTTCGTCCCGGCAGCTTCGGCTTCCTTGATATTGCCGGCGCGATTGTAAAATAGCGAAAGACTTGTCCAGCCGATCTGATCATTGGGCCGAAGCTCCACTGCTTTCTTTCCCGCTTCGATTGCCTCGGTAAAACGGCCCAGTTTCATCAGCGCCATTCCAAACGCGTGCCACCCGTCAAAAAATTCAGGGGCTATCTGCACACAGCGCCTGTACTTTTCCACAGCACTGTCCAGGTCGCCGACGGCCAGATCGCCGTTCGCGTCGTCAAAAATTTCGTCAACGGATTGATCCATCGGAGGGGCGAGGCGCTGCCCCGAAAGCGTTCGGGGCCACTACAGGCTTAGCCTTTGCTAAATTGCAGACCAGCAGCTTGCCCACGGTCACGCAGCCATTCCATCAAGACAATTTGCCGTTTGTTATCGAGGAGCCTTTTCTCGTAGGCAGCCTTTTTCTCCGAGGCACCGGCTTCGGCTAATGGCTCCCGCTTTTCCAAAACTGCCACAAATCCATTTTCACCCGCTGGTAAAAAATCGCTCACCTCGCCCGGGTTCAGAAATGCTACAGCCTGTTTAATGGCTGAAAGATCAGCTGGTTCGTTCTTCTTCGGTTCTTTGTCTTCCGATTTTGGTTTCTCCTCTTCGATCAGCGAAAACGGCGGGATCTTCTCAACCTTCCCACCAGTCTTTTGAATTGCCGCCTCGAGCGGTTGCCCGGATTGCTTCGTTTCACGTAATTGCTGAACCACCTCCGCTGCTTTCGTCGACATCAGCTCCTTTGCTTTCGATTTTTTGAGCGTCTCCACGACTTTCGGTTTCGCTTCTTCGAGTGTGAGCGGACGCGCCTCGGTAATCCCTGCGAGATGCAAGAGATAAAATCCGTCCGCTACCTGAACAGGATCGCTGTTCGGCTCCTGCATTGAGAGCTTGAAAGCAGCCGGGCCAAGTTGCGCATCGACTTTCAACTGCGGGTCAGGCTCCGCTTTGGCAAATTCGCCAGTCTCATGTACCGGCAACTGGAATTTCGCAGCGGCCTGCTTGAAATCTGCCCCTTTCTCCAACAGCGCCTGCGTAAAATCAGTCGCGCGGTCGGAGAGCTTTTGCAAAGCGTCGATACGCTCTTTGCCGGTTAATTTCTTTTCCTCATCGGTAAGCGCGAGGCTGACAAACTCGACTTTGCGTTTTTCATCAGTTTTAAGCTCGGCCTTATGGGCGTCATAATGCTTTTTTATCTCCTCATCGCTGACCGTGATGTCCTTACCAAGATCAGCGGACTGAAATCGAATAACAGTCACAAACAAGGTGTCGTGGCCACGCTGAAAATTTTCATCGAGCTCGCCTTTGGGAAGTGTAACGCCAGCGGCTAAAAGCTGCTTGATTTGATTCAACGACAGCTGGTCGCGGACCAGTTGCTCGATGTGCTCTTCACCAAGACCCATCGGCCCCAGCGCGTTCTGTGCAAAATCAGTGAACTTTTTCATGTCGAACCCGGAGTTGCCTTGAAACGCGGGCAACGTGCGCACCACATTGGCGATCTCAGCGTAACCAGGACGAATACCGAGCCGAGCCGCTTCGTGCCGAAGGACCACGAGATTAACAACGAATTGGACGGCAGTCTGGTTCGGATTCATGCCTGCCCCTGCCGTCAACGTCTCAACAAAATCTGACATGCCGAGGGCCTGTGCCAGAGTAAGCAGCCGCACCATCTGCTGTGCCTCCAACATGGAAACATCCCGATCATAAATGTGAGCAAACTTGTCGGCGCGCATCGCGCCGTAATCCGGCCGTTGCACAAAATAGAAAACGAACGGGATCGCCAGAATCGCGATGACGATCATCAGCCAGTCCCGGTGCTTGCGCAGTAACTTCATCATAACGGAAGAAATTGTAGAGGCGCCTGTCCTTAGCCGCAAATCTGTAGCCGCCGCTCTGTGAGCGGCGCGTCGCGCGCGATCTATGCAAATGTCAGTGCGGCGCTTCGCACAGCGAAGCGGCTACAGGGCTTCAGCTGTTTTTCGAATCATTTCCCAAACGTTTGCGCAAATGATCCTCAGTCGTGAGCACATTACCCAGACCAATTCGCATCACCGTTCGATCGTTCAATTTCGTCTGCGTTAGATAGGCGCGGCCGCTAGCATTGATTTTTTCGACGATGTCGCTGTTTAACTGATCGATTTTGTCTTCCGTTGTAGCCGGGGCCATTGACCTTGGCCCGACGTCAACGACGCCGGCTACAGGTCCCACAAAGCGAAAGCAAACCACGCCCATGCTGACCGGCGCGGCGAGCTTGAAGCGATCGTCGTTTTTGATCCACTCAGCTAAAAGATTCGCGAGCCGCACACATTCGCGAAGACGGGCCGCCATTCCTTCGCGACCAAAGCTGCGGAAGATCACCCAGGCTTTCAACGCGCGAAATCGGCGACCAAGCTGAATGCCGTAGTCCATGTAATTCTTCTGCGCCTCGACCGTGTCGCCGCGCAAATATTCAGGCACGAGTGTGAAGACGCGTCGCAGCCGCTCTAGGTCGCGCACGTAAAGCACGCTGAAATCCAGCGGGACGAAAAGGCTTTTGTGCGGGTTCACGACGATGGAATCCGCTTCGCCCCAACCGTTAGTCAGCGACTTGTTCTCTGGGAGAATGGCGAAACCCGCGCCGTAAGCTCCGTCAATGTGAAGCCACATCTTGTTTTCGCGGCAAATTCTTGCGATCTCAGGAACAGGATCAACGCTCGCGGTTGAAGTTGTGCCGACTGTCGCGATGACCGCCAATGGTTTGAAGGTGTCGCGAACATCGCGCGCAATCATTTCGCGCAGCGCGCTCGGATCCATACAAAAGTGCGCATCCGTCGGAACGCGCTGCACGTTTTCTTCACCCAAGCCGAGCGCAATCGCCGCTTTTTCGGCCGAGCTATGCGCTTGCTCGGAAGCGTAAATACGGAACACTGGCGCGCCTGCGCCGATTAAACCGCGTTTGCGAACCGATGGCGCAGCCTCTTCGCGAGCCACGGCCAGGGCGTGCATCACGCCTACGGACGCAGTGTCATACACGACGCCTCCAAATTCTCGCGGCAAATCCATCCATTGCCGGATCCAATCGACCACCAGCGTTTCCAATTCGGTGGCGGCTGGACATGTGCGCCACGTCATCGCGTTCACATTAAGCGGCGCAGTAATGATTTCTCCAAGAATTGCAGGACTAGAAGTTGTCCAGCCGAAATAACCAAGAAACATCGGATGACTCCAGTGCACCATGCCAGGAACAATGACTCGATCGACATCGCCAAGAATTTTCTCGAACGACTCGCCTTCTTCGGGCGGCTCGGCGGGGAGCGCAGCCAGAATCGCGCCCGGCTTGTCGTTAGGCGCGACCCGCAGCGATCCTAAGGTTTGCCGAAAATCTGCAATCCAATCGGCCAGTTCATGCAACTGTCTGCGGAATTCCTCCGGTGAAGTATCACCAAGATTCTGTCGATTTTTCATTCGTTGAAAATCATTAGCCAGCGAATCACGCGATTACACTAATTGCCGAATGATTTCGCAGAGCATCGGCATTGTCGATCAGCAGCCATTCCTCATTCGTGTGATTCGCGGGTCCTGCTAAAACGCAAAGCCAAAGCTGAAATGAAACGCGCCGAAATCTTCGTCGGGACGCGGATCCGGGTTGACGCCGTAGTCGAGACGGATCGGACCGACCGGCAGCTTGTAACGCAAGCCCGCGCCAATGGCGTAACGCATATCGCTTACGCCTATGTCCTCTGATGTCGGCAAAAGATTGCCCGCATCGGTGAAGATTGCGCCCTGCAATTCTCCCAGAATCGGAAACGTATATTCCACATTGAACACGGTGAAGAATTCACCACCGACGGGGTGCCCGTGATTATCATGCGGGCCGAGTTCGCGTTCGCCGAAACTCCGCACGGTATCGGCGCCACCGTTGAAAAAACGTTCGTCGATGGGAATCGCAGTCGCTTCGCCAGAGCCGCTGTTTGTGAGCGAATGAATAATACCGGCACGCGCGCCGAAAGCGATCGCGGACTGCTGAAACCAACGCTGCAATGAAGTGCCTCCCTGGTCTTCCGTCACGCCAGGCGTAGTGACCTTCGGCGAAAATGGCAGATAATAGCCTGCACTCATCGTACCACGGATATATTCGATATCGCTTCCCAGAGCATTCGATGCCAGGTCCACGGTGTTTTTGATTAGAAACCCGCGGGGGTTCACATACGGGCTTTGCCGCGTATCCAGAGTGTTGGTAAGTCCGATCGTATTTACGAAATAATTCGTCGTCGGCCCGAGAAGGAAGCTCGGTCTAATCTGAGAGTCGGTGATTTTCACGTGGCGAACCGCGAAACTCAGGCCGGCTTCGTCATATTTGGTAATCTTACGATTGAGTTCGAATCGCCCGCCTAATTCGAATTTCGTGTAGCCATCCCAATCAAAAGTGAACGCGGCAAGCCGAGCTCTGAAGAAAAAATCCGTGTCCAGAAAAAACGGGTCCTCGTAGAGGATCTCGCCTTTGTAGCTGCGTTGTGAGACCTCCACCGACGTCGTGAGCGGCCTGCCATAACCGAAAAGATCGCGATCGCGCCATTGCACGCCGCCAATAGCGCCCTCGAAGGTGCCGTAGCCGATTAAAAAACCGAATTCCTTGCTCTTGGCTTCCTCGGCTGAAACATCCAGACGCAAAAGATGTCCGTCCACGGGAACGGGTTTGATTTGAAGAACGTTAAAAAGCCCTGTGCGCATCAGCGTGCGAAATCGCTCGTCGAGCGCTTCTGGGCTATAGGCCTTTCCCTCCAGCTTGGTGAAACGTTTGGTGACATAACTGGGGCGTAGTCGATCAAGCCCGCTTACGGTAACGCCGTCGAAGTAGTAAACCGGTCCTGCCGAAATCGTGATGTCCACCGGCACGCGGCCATTGACTGAATCCTCCGGCAGGCCACTGGCGACGACCTTCACGTCATAATAACCACGTGTCTTGTAATACGCCTGTAGACGTCGCGGAATGTCTTCGACCCGCATATCAGTGTAAGGCCGCTGCAACAGATCCAGCATCTGCCCGCGCAGGGTTTCTGAATCGTAAATCGTGCGCCCATGAAACGAAATGCTGCCGAAGAAATATTGACGTCCCTCGTGGATCGGGATAACCACGTCCGCTTCGCTGCTCTCCCGGTGAAAGGTGTAACGTGGCGCATCAACCACCGCATCCAAAAAACCCTCGGCGAGATAGAAACGATGCACCAGGTTCGCTCCTTCCTGCATGTCAGAGGCAACGAAAGGCAATCTTTTCTCCGCCCTGGAATACCGCTCCCGCGTCGGTCCAACCGCGTACTGAAAGAGTTTGTCGCTTGGCTCGCGCACATTCCCGTCGAAGACCATCGTCCCCAGCGTATAACGCGGACCCTCTGTAATATCGAGGCGCAACCGGTCCTGGGATTCGATCGTGTAGTGGACGTTTACGTCTGCATAGCCATGCTTGCGATAGAAGACTTCAAGAAAAAAGGCGAGATCGTCGCCGCGCGCCGGACTTAGCCCGAAGTCTTCGATAGTAGTGATTTCCTCCTTTAGCGCGGTGCGCAATTCCTTTTCCTTGAAGGCTTGGTCACCGCGAAATTCAATGATGCTCGCGTGCTTCGCGCGCTTTTCCTGTTCTTTCACAACGGCCTGCCGCGCTTTTTGCTGCTCTTCGGGCCGCGTCACATCGACCGCAGTTTGCGCTGCGACTTTAAATGCGAGGGTCACACTGCCAAGCCAGAACAGGACCCTGTGCCGCATCTTAGGCTCCTAACGAAAACGAATTAGATACTTAAGCATCCCGCGATAGTCGCCGCCGACCCCGACATCGCCAACCAGCACAAACTGATCACTTATTTTGAATCTGGCACTAACCTGCTGACGGCCGGTTCGAGGATCGACAGCGCCCACGTCCAAATCGAGACGATTAAACAATTCGTTGCTCTGAGTTGGCTCGCCTTTTTTGAAAACTTTCCGGTAAAGCTGTTGCACCAGTAACATGGCGGCTCGTCCGGCCAGAACATTGCCGCGACCGGACAACTCTTGCCTGGTGGCGCCGGTGGCGATCAAAGAAATAATTTCCTCCTGCGGCAGGGGCGGTTCGCTGGTGAAAATGGCTTCCGGCGCGAGCACAGTTCCGTAAACATAAACGCGCACCGTGTAATCGCGGATCACCGAGGTACCACGCAGTTCCAGCCTCGGATTCATTGAATCGCTCGGGTCAAAATAAAGAAAGCCCTGGGAAACCTCCAGACGGCTGAAAGGCAGCGTTGCTTCTACATTTTCCAGACGCACCGTCCCTTGCAATTCTGGATGTAGCCCGGTCCCGTTGAGCTTTATGTCAGCGATCGCGCCGCCGGTCGCCAGGTTCCCGCGAATCAGCACCGGATCTTTTGTTTTAATTGCGACATCGAATTTCCAATCGCGGAGTGGCGGGTCCGGAAAGGAAAATTGCGGACGCTCCGATGGCGGTTCGGGCGCTGGTCTGCCTGGCAGGCCGATTGGGATGAGGTCGATATTCTTTAGAATGTGACTATTTGTCATTGCAACGCTGCCGCTGACCGTTGCGGTCGCGAACGGTCCGGTCACTTTGATGTCTGCGTCCGCGCGGGCGGTGAGCGTGTCGTTTCGCGCGACCAACACACTGTTGGCCTTCAATTGTAAATCCAGAGTCGGCTCAGTCAGCTTTGGAAAAGTGATGCGGCCACTCATGGTAAAAGGGCCGCCGGCTAGATCGCCACCGAATCGTTCCAGGCTAAGAGCGTTCTGTGCGAAGCTCAAACGGGCACTAAAATTCGTTAGCGCCGGAAGAGTCGCGTTCGTAAAACGCGCAACGTTGACCGTCATGTCGCCTGCCCCGCTAAAAACCGGTTTGCCGATCGTTCCGCTTACATCAACATCCAATCCAAGATTGCCATCAAGTTGCTCGAGTGCCGGAACAAATTGCCGAACAAAATTCACGGAACTGCGTGAAAGACGCGCTTTTGCCGTGATGGGTGTGTCGTCTGGCAATTTCCGGGCACGCGCAATCTTCGGAATATCAAAAGGCATGTCCGCGTTTAGCTCGAGCGGTTGGATTCGCGCCTGCTGTAGTTTGCCCAAAATTGTCAGGCGATCGTGCACGGCCTGCGCGTTGAGAACAAATGTTGCTGGCTCCATTTTCGGCCAACGATCATTTCGCAAATCCCGCATCTGCAGATCGAGACGCGCATTCAAATCTCCGATTGTCCCGTCCGCGTCGAGCCTGGCGCTCAGCATTCCGGATGTCCCCGCTTTGATCCCGAGATCGCTGAACAATTTTTTTAGATCCAGATTCTCAGACTGAATTGTGGCAAATACTTTGCCGGACGCCGGAATGGTCGCGGCGTTCGTTCCAAGATTTCTCCACACCAGCGGGAAAGAGATGTATCCCGACGCGAACCTCGCCGGCCCTTGATCGAGTTGAATCCTGGTTATCTCGAGCGTCTCGCCTTTTGCCTGCGCGACTGCCTGAAAATCCGTGTTGCCGGTGGCGAAAAAGATGATCGGCACATCAAGACCGTCGGGCGAGTAGGATGCATCGATATTCGCCCGAAGCGATTGTGTCTTTCCGTAGCGTCCCTTCTCGAGCACGACTTTCAGGTTCCCTGAACTCCTGGAGATTTGCGCGTCACCGTTTCCTTCCCAGTCGAGCCTAACTGACCCGGCCAATTCGTTCTGATTACCAAAAGTGCGAAGCAGCGGTTGAAGCGTCGATAAGTTCGCTATACTCGCCGAAACCTTGCCATTGTAATGATGAGGTTGCCGCAAATTCAACCTCCCGGTCGCATAAAAGAAGTCCGAATCGTTCAGACTCGCCCGGCAATCGTTTAAATACACGATGTTATTTGAGATCGAACATTGCGTGCTGAGTTCGTGGAAAACCAAGTCCCGCATTTTAAGATTTGACCCGGAAATCGAAACCTGGCCGTTGGCGGTCTGTTGTCTCCATTCGATTTGCGCCGTCATTTGCAACGGCCCACTCAATTTGTTCGGAGAATCCGCAACCCAGAAGTCGCCAAGTTCCGGCGCGTTGAGCGCAACATCCAAATCCGCAGGTTGTGACGGAGCTTTGCCAACTTCCTCCGGTAGCTTGTAGCGCCCCCGAACATTTAGTTCGTTCTGATTTCGCCGCAGACTCAATCGGTCCAGCCCGAGAATATCATCGCTTCCATTTAAAGATCCTTGCACCGAATCAATGATATGATCTCGATAACGTATGGCGGCCAAATCGAACTCCATCGCAGTGCGAAGATCTGCAAACCACGGTCTTTTAGCTGTAGCCGGGGGCGCCGACCCCGGCCTAGTATCGGGTCTCGCAATCATCTTGGACGCGCGCAGCGTGGAGCTAAATTTCTCAATTGTTCCACCCGGAAACCCGATTGACTCTCCGGTCATGCCAAGAGTTGCCTCTATCTTCGCATTAACGATATCGATCTTGCCGGTGAACTGAGCCGAGCCAGTCAATTGTACAGGTGTTCCTGTCGTTACCCGCTGAAGGTCAGGCGCCGTTCCTGTGATTTCCAGAGTCGTCGGAGTCCGGCCAAAATCCTCGATAACCGACGGCAACTCCATCGTTCCACGAAAGTGAAGCTCGTTCTTGTCCTGGACGATGTCCGCGGACCGCAAAGTCGCTCTGCCCTGTTCTGCGGAAACTTCAACTACACCGCTATCGAAATGGATTTCAGGCCGATCCACGTTGCTGATCTGCAACGAAATCGCCCCAATCCACGTGCGCGGAGCATCGATCGTCCCCGCTCCATCAACAGCGAGTCGCTCGATTTTGCCGGAAAGAGAATCCTCCTTTAAAAACAAGAATTTGTTCAACGATTCAGCTGCAATTTGCTGTGCAGCCACGTTTATTTTTCCGGTCAACGAAGAACTTGTTTCGGTCAACGCAGCCGACGTGGATAGTTGGCCGCCGCCAATAGCGCAATCGAGTTTGAGTCCCAGCGTTTTGTCGTCGATGCGCGATGCATCGATGTTTAAGAGACGGATCTGTTCCTGGTCGCTCAGAATCAGATCACGCAGAACAAGGTTCTTATTCGCATAAGAAGCTTGCCCGGAAATTCTGGACCAACTGTCACCGGATGGAAGCTGCAGCTTTTCGATGCGCACCTCGCCTGGACTGCGCGGATTCAAATCAACATCGACGTGTTCGACGACGAAGTCGTTAGGCTTATTTCTGATAACCAGGGTTACGTCTGCTAATCGAATCCGCTCCGGAAACACCGAAGGCAGCGTCAGCCTTTTTTTCGGGCGCGGTTTGCGTGGCGGCGCTCTCGCCGGGTTCAACACAATCTGCGCAGAACGCACTTCGATATCTTCCAAAAAATGAGAGAGCCCATGTCGCGTCAATCCGAACAAACTGTAATCAACGTAGAACTGGTCGATGTCGATCGATTCGATCGCTGATGCCCCCGTCGGCAAGGCGCGAAAGTTTCGTACAGTCAGATGACTAAAAGGATTGCCTTCGAGCCGAAAGTCGATCTTTAGATTTTCTCGCTCAGCGTAGCGCAGTACGAGCTGCCGACCGATTGCCAGCAAGATTGGACGATGAAAAATGATCAGGAGCGCCACGCACGCAGCGAGGCCGATCAACACACGATGCCAAATCCGACCGGGGCGCAGCACCTCTTTCTGATCGTTTTCGGCCACCAGAGCGATTGTATTGCCGCCTTCTGAGAGAGCAAATATCAGATTCCGCGCCGACCCCCGACTTCACCATTGCGTGCAGACACCTATGACGTGACGCTTTCCACTTTCCCGAATAATGAATCCGGACAAGCTTTTTGATTACCTCGAGGGCAATTTACCTCCAGCGGAGCGCGCTGCGCTGGAGGAACAATTGATCTCGGACAAACAATTGCAACGTGAGCTGGCGGTCGCGCGTCAGATTCACGCGGGTATGCGCGGCGATTCTCGGGAGGTTCTGTTGCTGCCCACACAGGATGTTACGGAGCAAGGACGCAAAATGGCCCTTCGTGTAGGAGCAGCCTTTATCGTTCTTATGGTTGTTAACGTTGGAATTGGTCTTTGGTTAATCGCGCGACACGAAACGAAGAATCCGAATCGGTCCCTGCTTCAATCGCAAATGCGCGAGCAGATCGCAAAATCGCTGGAGCACGCAGCCGCGACCTTCACACCTGCGCCGCTGGGTGTTGGCGAAATTATGGTTCCCGCAGCAACTGGGAAACTGGAGACAGTTGCTGACGAAGTGGTCACCATCGCAACTCGATCCGGCGGTTCTGCTACAAAAGGTCTCGCGGACAAGGGCCGGCTCAGTGTTCTTGTTGATCTTCCATCAAGTCGCGAGCCAGAATTTCGCGCAGCGATTTCGTCGATCACTGGGGAAGCGCCCCCGGGCTCGCCGACTCCGGCTACAGCAGCTGCTGCAAACGAGAAGAAGAGTTTCGTTGTGCAAATCGTCGAGGCGGCGGCAAAGTCCGATTAGTCGCGACGAGTTGTTGTGAGCTAACTGACTTCATGATCGCAGTCACGTTTGCGTTACCAGCCGAAAGCGCGGAGTTCTTGCGCTGCCTGACAAACAAAACTTGCATCGAGCGCAATAGCGTTGGGATAATTCGTGGCGAGATCGATCATCGGACGATCGAAGTTCTTCATACGGGCGTTGGAGAAAAGGTGTGCCGACAACGACTGGTAAGATTTCTGGACGATCAGGAATTCGCCTGTTCGATCAGTAGCGGCTTTGCAGGGGCACTAAACGATGATCTGCAAATCGGCGACCTTCTTCTGGCTGAGAATTTCTCGACAATTGACCTGAGTGAGACGCGCGCCTCGCTTTCAGGTTTGCCGATTCATATCGCGAATCTTTTGACTGTCCCTGCGTTGATCGATTCCCGTGAGAAGCGAAACAAACTCGCGCTCACATCGGGAGCGGTGGCAGCGGACATGGAGACCCAATTCATTGCACGCACCTGTGCCGCTCAGGGGATTCCCCTGCTTTCACTTCGAGTAATCAGCGATACGCCGCGCGACCTTTTTCCAGCTTCGGCAGATGTGTTGTTCGACATCGAACGACAGCGAACTCCCCTGTCGAAACTGGCAAAATATTTTCTTACGCATCCGAATCGGATTCCGCATCTGATCCGGTTCGCGAGGAGAATTGCATTCGCACGAAAGGTTTTAGCGGATGCGCTGGTCGCTGTCGTGGGAAAGCGGTAGCCGGGGTCGTTGACTCCGGCAGCCGCGGCCACCGACCGCGGCTACAGTTGTGCCGGTTCGATGTGAACGAGCACGTCAGCAATACGTGAGTCGCTTTGCTGGATTGCGGTTTTTACCCGATGCGCGATCTCGTGGCCTTCGTGCACAGAAATCTTGCCATCCACTCCGACATGAAGATCGACATAAAACTCCAAACCCATTTTGCGAGCGCGGCATTTTTCAACTTCGATGACACCGGGGACCGTGCTGGCAACTGAGCAAACAGATTTGACCATTTTTTGCGGCGCGGTGTCCATGATTTCGAAAAACGCTGGGCGCATAAGCCTCACGCCATTCGCGGCGATGACTATGCAGGCGAAAATGGCAGCCCAATCGTCGGCACTCTGCCAACGCTTACCACCAATCAAAGCTAGTGAAATCCCAATGAATGCAGCGGCGGACGTGAGCGCGTCGCTGCGATGGTGCCAGGCATCGGTTTGCACGGCTGTACTCTCCACGTCGCGTCCAATCCGGTTCGCATAACGAAACAAAGTTTCCTTTATCACGATCACCACAATTAATATCCCCAACGTGAACGGCGCCGGCGTGTGATGGGGCCGGAAAATTTCGCGCACACTTTGAATGGCGAGACCCACTGCGGCGGCCAGGACTCCGGCTCCAACAATCACTGCCGCAATGGGCTCCGCTTTCCCGTGCCCATAGGGGTGGGAAGCATCAGGCGGCCGGGCCGCAACTTTCAGCCCGCTCCAGATGACAAACGAGCCCGCGATGTCGAGTCCAGATTCAATGCCATCCGCAATGAGCACATAGGCGTGGCCGAACACGCCTCCGAGAATCTTTGCCACCGCGAAGATCGAATTCACAATCATGCCGAAGAGCGCAACCCGCGCACCCTTCTGCCAGGCAGAGGAGGTCATCCCGCCAGCCGGCCGGCGCGTTTGCAGATTGCTTGCGGAGGCGTGAGGATGCTGCGGCCAGGACATCATGAAAACTATAAACGCAGCCGTGTACGAAACGCACGGAAATCCGGCGGACGTTTTACACGTTGAATCACGGCCATGGCCGACGCCAGCCGCGGGCGAGGTCATCGTGAAAATGCGCGCAGCGCCGATCAATCCGGCCGACTTGAACCAGATCGAAGGAAAATATCCCGTGAGAGCAGAACTTCCGGCAACGCCCGGGTTTGAAGGCGCAGGAATCGTTGCAGAGGTGGGCCCTAACGTCACAAGTGTCGCAGTGGGAGCATTAGTGATTTTGCCACACAACAGCGGCACATGGCGCGACGCCGTTGCAGTAAAAGCCGACGAACTGGTTATCGTCCCTGCTGGAATCAAACCCGTGGATGCGGCTATGTTGAAAATCAATCCGATGACGGCGTGGCGTCTTCTGCACGATTATGTCGATCTCGCGCGCGGCGACTGGCTGATTCAGAACGCGGCGAATTCAGCTGCAGGACGCGCGGTCATTCAAATCGCAGGCGAACTGGGCTACAAGACTGTAAACGTCGTGAGACGTTCAGAATTAATCGGCGAACTGCGAGCGGAGGGCGGCGATGTTGTCCTGGTCGATAGTGAAAATCTTCGCCACGAAGTGGAAGAGGCGACTGGCGGGCCGCCGATTCATTTGGGATTGAACGCAGTTGGCGGCGAAAGCGCGCTGCGTCTGGCAAATTGTCTCGCTCCGGGATCAACTCTGGTGACTTACGGGGCGATGAGTTTACAGCCGCTGAAAATCCCAAATGGCCTGCTCATTTTCAAAGACCTCCGCTTCCGTGGTATTTGGATTAACAAATGGTACGACAACGCGACGCCGACTCAACGAATGGAAGCGTTTCAACATTTATTCGAGATGGCGAAACGGGGTCTGCTACAAACGAAAGTGGAGAAAACTTATCCATTGAGCGAAGCAAAAACGGCCGTTGCACACGCGGCGCGCAGCCAGCGCAGCGGCAAAATCATTTTCGAGTTTGCGGCGTAGTCCCAGGGGTGTAGCCTCGAAAATGGTGCGTTCGTTTCCCCTTCGCGCATTTTTTCTCTTCGGGCTAGCCAGCAGTCTCGCCGTAGGTCACCTCCAGTGCGCCGCCGTTCCTGAACCCGGCGACTTACGCGCGGCCGGCAAAGTAGAGTTCCCGGTATCGTGCGCGTCTTCCGTCCAATCTGACTTCTCCCGCGGCGTGGCGTTGCTGCATTCATTTTTTTACGAAGAGGCGCGGCGTGTTTTCACCTCCGTCGCCGAACGCGACCCGAAATGCGCGATGGCTCAGTGGGGAATCGCCATGACATGGTGGCATCCGATTTGGACACCTCCCACTCCCGATGAGATGAGCGCCGGTAAGGCGGCAATTGAAAAAGCAGTGGCGATGAACGCCGGAACGGACCGAGAGCAGGGATTCATTACGGCGCTCAATGTGTATTACAGTTCGCCGGACAGTTCGAGCGCAGGCGCGGTTGGACAATCGTGTCACGGACCAGTCGGCCCGCGCGACCGTGTGATCGCTTACGAAAAAGCGATGCACCAGCTGCGCGACAAGTATCCGGACGATTTCGAGGTCCAAACCTTCTACGCCTTCTCGGTCCTTGCTGTCGGGTACGCCACGCCTAATGACACGAGTTTGTCGAAGCAGCTCGAGGCAGCCGCTATCTTCGAAAAGCTGTGGAAACAAAATTCAAATCATCCCGGCGTCGTTCACTACTTGATTCATTGCTACGACTATCCCCCGCTCGCCCAACGGGGACTGGCCGCCGCGCAGAGTTATGCTTCTATCGCGCCCTGGGTACCTCACGCCTTGCACATGCCGTCGCACATCTTCACGCGCCTCGGAATGTGGGATGAATCGATCGCCGCGAATCGAGTTTCGGCTGAGGCTTCGCGCGCCTACGCGGCCATGCGTCATCGCAACGCCACCGAAGCCGAAGAGTTACATGCGCTCGATTACATGGCCTATTCCTATTTGCAGGAGGCCCGGGACACTGAAGCGAAGAAGATTGTCGATCTTGCCGCCAAAGTCCGGAAGACAAATCCTGAACTCGAATTCAGCGCGGCTTACGCTCTCGCAGCCATTCCGACACGTTATGCGTTCGAGCGGAATGATTGGGCGGCGGCGGCAACATTGGCCATTCCAAAGCTCCCGCACTGGTCCTCGTTCCCATTCATGGAGGCCCTGATCGAATATGGTCACGCGCTCGGACGAGCGCATACCGGCGATCTCGACGGCGCGCGAAAAGCAATCGCGCGAATGCAGCAACTACGTGATGCGACGAAGGATCCCAAGTTCGATTATTTCAAGAACCATCTCGATCTTCAGATGCAAGCGGCTTCAGCCTGGGTGGCAGCAGCCGAGGGTAAAAAGAACGAAGCTGTTGACATGCTGCGGCGTGCTGCCGATGCCGAAGACATTCTAGGCAAGCATCCAGTTTCACCCGGAGCGTTCGTTCCCATTCGCGAACAACTCGGCAGTCTTCTCCTCGAGGTGGGCCAACCAAAAGAAGCGCAGCAGGAATTTGAAGCTGCGCTCAAAATCTATCCGGGAAGATTCAGAGGACTATATGGAGCGGCGCGAGCTGCCGAGCAAAACGGGGACAAGGAAAACGCACGCCGTTATTACGCGAAGCTGGCGGCGCAATCGGTAAAAGCTGCCGGCTCACGAGATGAATTGAATCACGTCCGCGAATTCCTTACCGCCGAAGCTAAGGCAACAGGTCCGAATAACGTCAGCGCGGGCGAATAGAAAACCGTCGGCGCGTCTTGCGTGTCGAAATCATCTTCGAATTCGGCGAGAAACAAAGGTCTCACGAAGGACGCGAACACCCACGGCGCGGGGCCGCAGCACAAGGGGAATTCTCTGTCATGTTGAGCGGAGAGAAGCATCTCCGCTATTCGGGTTGGTTTGCCTTCGTGAATCAACTGACATTCTTCGCTTCGCTCAGAATGACATAGTAGGATCGCTCCTATGCAGCTGTTCGCCATCATTACTCTGGTTTTAATTCTCGCGCGCACGGTCACCGAACTGTGGTTGAGCCGACTAAATCAATGCCACGTCCGCACAAACAGGAATGAAGTGCCGCCAGTATTTCGAGGAGTCATGGACGAATCGACGTATCGACGCTCGATTGATTACACGCTGGCCAGGAGCCGCTTTGGAAACATCGTTAACGTATTTGATGCCGTGGTGTTGGTCGCAGTGCTTTTTAGCGGCCTGTTGCCATGGGCGTTTGGAAAATTCAGTGCAAGTTTCGGTACTTCGATATTAGCGATGGCCGGCTTTCTCTTCGTCACGGGGATCGCGTTGAGCATACCGGGATTGCCATTCGCCTGGTACGCGCAATTCAAAATCGAAGAGCGATTCGGTTTCAACACCACGACCACGAAGACGTGGATTGCGGATCGTCTCAAAGGATTGCTGATCGCTGTGCTGTTTGGCTATCCGTTGCTTGTACTGGTGTTGAAACTGATCGAATGGACCGGCGCCAGCTGGTGGCTTTGGGCTGCGGCGGTTGTTGTCGCGTTTCAATTGCTTGTGCTGCTCGTTGCGCCGGCAATCATCATGCCGCTCTTCAACAAGTTTACGCCGCTGGCGGAAGGGGCCTTCCGTGAACGCCTGTTTGCGCTGGCGCGACGCACAGGTTTTCCCACCCGTAGCATCGAGGTGATGGATGGCAGCAAACGCTCTCGTCATTCCAACGCGTTCTTCACCGGGTTTGGACGTTTTCGAAAAATCGTTCTGTTCGACACACTGATCGCACAGCTCACCGAGCCGGAAGTGGAATCCGTCCTTGCGCATGAAATTGGCCATTACAAAAAGCGCCACATAATTAAAATGCTCAGCGTTTCCATCGCGGGCGTGTTTGTCGCTTTCGCTGCGATCGCATGGCTCGCGCGTCAGCAGTGGTTTTATCGCGCGTTCGGGTTCGAGCATCAAACAGCCTTTGCCACGGCAAGTGTCGTTCCTGCGATACTGCTGTTCGCGCTGCTGGCGGAGACGTTAGGTTTCTGGTTTTCGCCGTTGATTCATATCTGGTCGCGCCGTTTTGAATATGAGGCGGACGCATTCGCCCGCGAAGCAATGGGAGAGAAGCAGTCACTGGTTCAAGCTTTGCGCAAATTGAGCGAGAAAAACCTGAGTAATCTCACACCGCACCCGCTATACAGTAGCTTTTATTATTCGCATCCGACCCTTCTCGAACGGGAACACGCGCTGCAAGGAGCAGTGTAGCGCGGGCAGAAGCAAGCCTGCTTCGCGCGCGACCAAATAAAGAGCATCGGCGCTTGCGACCAGGAGTATCTGCAAAGGTGGAACGCATTGTCCTCAATGCGTTGGTAAAATGACTGCGCCTGCCGCGCCGAGACTCTCTCTGTGCGAAATCACTCGCGTATCATCTTGCGCCTTCGGCGATCGGTTCTAGCATCGTCTTCGGAGAAGCCGATCCACCTTCTCAAGCGTTCGAAAATGTCGAGAATCATCGTTGTTGGCGCGGGAATTAACGGTGTTACGGCCGCGATCGAATTAAAGAAACGCGGCCACGACATGATTCTGGTCGATCCGGGACCGTTGCCGCATCCCCTCGCGGCATCCACCGACATCAGCAAAGCCGTTCGCGCAGCTTATGGAGCGGATGAAGACTACACCGAGCTCGCCGAACGCTCGATTAAACTCTGGCGCAAATGGAACGAAGAATTCGGAATTGAGTTGTATCACGAAGTCGGCGTGATGTTCGTTCGCCAACGCGAAATGAAGCCGGGTGATTTCGAATACGAAAGCTTCAAAACACTACAACGTCGCGGACACAAGGTTGAGCGCATGAATTCAGCGCAACTGTGGAGGCGATTTCCAGCCTGGAATCCTGAATTGTTCCGAGATGGTGTTCTTGAGATTGAAGCAGGCTATGCAGAAAGCGGCCGCGCAGTCGCGACGTTAGTCCAACGTGCAGAGTCTATCGGCGTCGAGCTACGCAGCAGCAGCCGTTTCGCCCACTTGGATGAACACGATCACCGGGTTGAAGGAATTGTCCTCCACAGCGGAGAGCGCATCGCAGGCGATGGCGTTGTGATGGCCGTCGGCGCGTGGACGCCGTATCTGCTGCCATTCACGAAAAAGTTCTTTCGCCCCAGCGGCCAGCCGGTTTTCCACTTGAAACCTTCGCGACCTGATCTCTTTGCACCTGAGCGTTTCCCCGTCTTTGGCGCGGACATCACGGCGACGGGCTATTACGGATTCCCGCTCAATCGTGATGGCGTTGTGAAGATCGCAAACCACGGCCCGGGGCGCGAAATGTCCCCCGAATCTCCGCAACGCACAGTTACTTCCGAGGAAGAAGAGAATCTGCGCAAGTTTTTGTCATGGGCATTTCCCAAGCTCGCCGATGCGCCAATTGTTTATACGCGCATGTGTATGTATTGCGAAACGCATGATGGAAACTTCTGGATCGCGCCCGACCCGGAACGAGAAGGACTCGTGATCGCCGCCGGTGACTGCGGACATGGATTTAAATTTGCCCCCGTGCTTGGCGAAATTATTGCCGATGCCGTCGATGGAAAATCCAATCCGGTCCTGGAAAAATTTCGTTGGCGACCAAAAGTACCCGTGGGCGCCAGCGTAGACGTCGCGCGTTTCCGCGGGGACCATGATCAAACAACGCGATAATGGATCTGAGAGTCGCTGACTCGCCACACAATTGATTCAAAGTCAATTGACTTTGAATCACTTAATCCGAAGAGCTGATTACGTGTCCAATGCTAGAGCTGGCCATTCGCTGAAACGTGGCAGTGCCGAGATGGCAAGAATGCCAATGGAGTGAGGATGGATAGAAAAGCCGCCACGCTCTGAAAGCGTGGCGGCTGATTTCACTCGACCCCGGTCCTTCATTGGCAACAGGCTAGTGGCTGAAAGGCGACATGTGAAAAGATTTCACCGGGAGCCTGTCCCGAGGGAAGTGGTCCCGGGGCAAAGATGCTTCGCACTCCCTGCGCAGTGAATTTATAGATGGCATTGGCATTACCATTCGCGTCGCCCGCGCCCACTACGAACAGATTGCCCGCGCTGTCAAAGGCCAGGCTTTCTGCGCTGTTCGGAACGGAGCCAAAGGTCGTTCGAGCATACCGACGCAGAATCCCCAAATCATACCTGTAGATGTTGCCGCTCAAATCCGCCATTAACAGATTACCCATGCTGTCGAAGGCCAGATCTGCTGGGCGATCGGACAGATCCAAGGTGGCAAAGGTGACCCGCGATCCGTCCGGGTGGTATTCATAAATGCTGCCTTGAGAGATGTTGCCGGCACCGTTATTGGCCACAAACAGATTGCCCGTGCTGTCAAAAGTCACACCTACGGGGTGGTGCAGCCCGGAGGCAAAGGTGGCTCGCGTTCGGTCTGGTTTATATTTGTAGATGATGCCTTGGTCGTAATCCGCCACAAACAGATTGCTCGCCTTGTCAACGGCCAGGTATGAATGGTAACTCAATCCGGAGGCAAAGATGGTTTGCGTTCCGCTCGGAGTAATTTTATAGACGGCCGCGTTGCCAAGGAGTGGTGCACGGGGGTCGTTAGTGACTATTTCGTAATCGACTACAAACAGATTGCCAGCACTGTCAAATGCCAGATCTAAAGGGGCAGTTAATCCCGACGCAAAGATGCTTTGCTTTGCGTCCCAGGTGAATTTAAAGATCTCGCCGCCGCGGGAATCGGTTCCTGACACAAACAGGTTCTGTGCGGACGCGCTGGTGCAGATCAGGATAACTGCTCCTAAACATGCTATCCTGCTGAATAACCGATTGGCGAACCTAGGCGCAGATATGAATTTATTTTCTGTTAGCTTTGTTTTCATAATTTGTTCCTCTATTTTGTTTTTTGTGGGTTTGTTTTTCCTTTCACAGAGGTACTGCAGGAAATCCGGCGCGATATAACGCGGAAGGTTTGGATTTTTTCGAAGAGAGCCACCTCTGTCCCGCCGTCGCAGGACTACGGCGTGGCAGGTCCGGATGGCTTTGAACAGAAGGGGACGAGGCGAACCGACTAGTAACTTTGAGACACGAATTTCACTAAATTCACGCTAATTGATCAGCCCATTCGTGATAATTTGTGCAATTCGTGTCTCGTGAGGATTCGCGTAATTCGTGTTTTCACGGCTGCATTTCCTCGCAAAGTTTTTGGAAAGCAGGGTCGCTGCGCAACGGGTCCCAGATCGGATCGAGCCTAAGAAGCGCCGGTGTAAGGAAGTTAGTATACGGAATCTCCAAAAGACGCTGCAATCTTGGAATCGCGCGGTTTTTGTCGCCGACTAAGACCTCGACCGACGCCAAATTCTCCTCGGCGCTAGGCCCATCTACTGCATCCTTCCCGCTCGGCAGCAACGTGATGGCACGCTCAGCTTCTTTTATCGCTGCGTCCTTCTGGCCGAGCACAGCACGAGTTAGCGAAAGTGCTTTCGCAAAATTCGGGTTATCAGGATCCTTTTGGCAGAGCGTTTCCAGCGGACCCAGCAGTTGTTGAGCAGTGACTCTCGCCCCGACAATATCGCCGGCATATTGCTGGGCGGGGACCAGAAAGAATCGATTCAAGAGCCTTTCGATGTCGGACAGGTCGCGAGATTCAGTGAGTCGGTTATGAATCAATCGAATGACCTCATCGAAATGCCGCTCTAGAAACAATTGGTTCATCTTCGCCGCGAAGGCCTCCAACGAAGGGGTCTGTGCGTTTACGCCAGCCAGCAATTTTCCGGCTTGTTCCAGATTGCCCTCGGCCTGATAAATTTTTGCTTCGGACGCGATGGTGTCGGGGTCATTCGGAACAATGTCCAACAACCTATCGTAGAGTTTTTAGCGCAGCCGGGAATTGCCGAAGCATCGCGTAAGTGTCTGCAGCGTTCGCTAGCCATTCAGTGTTGCGCGGATCGAGCGCAAGGGTTTGCTCCCAGTAGGCAACGCTTTTATCCCAGTGTCCTTGTCGTCGAGCGATTATGGCGAGAGCACCAGGGACATCGCTGCTGCTTGGCAAAAGCTCCCGGACGCGGCCTAACGTCGCTTTGGCAAGCTCGTAATCCCGCAGGACCCAATATTGATAATAAGCCTGCGCGAGCAGGGTTTCAGGTGAACTCGGTTGAAGTTTTTGCGCGGTGTTCAGGGCCCGCTCCGCTGCGTCACGGCGAGTTGTGGTTCTATCTAGACCGCCGAAATACACTTGAGCGTTCGCACGAGAGAGTCTGGCCCAGGCCACCGCAAAAGCTGGGTCGAGCTGCACCGCTCGCTCGAAAAAGCCGATGGCCTTCTCTACACCGGTCGAAGTGCGCGCTTCAAAAGCCAACCCCCGGAGGTACGCGTCGTAAGCCTCTGAATTGTTTGTCGGCTTAACCGCCAAGGCTCGTTGCTCGCCGCCAGTAAGTTTGACCTGCAACGCCTCAGCGATTGCTTTAGCGACTTCGCTCTCGACGGCAAGAACGTCGGTCAGCTTTCTATCGAACGTGTCCGCCCATAGGTGAGTATCAGTCGCCGCTTTGATCAGTTGCACGTTGACTCGCACCTGATCGGCCGAACGCTGCACACTGCCTTCCAGAATGTTCGCCACTCCAAGCTGATTCGCGATCTCGCGCAGATCTCTGGATTTGCTCTGATATTGCTGCGTGGAAGTGCGCGAAATGACTCTTAAATCGGAGATATTCGCTAGGCGTGTCAGGATTTCCTCCTGGATACCCTCAGCAAAATAGGAGTTATCTGGATCGTCGCTGAGGTTTTCAAAGGGAAGTACCGCGACGCTCCTCGGAATTAGCACTTGGGGTTTATGGTTCCAAACGGACACGCTCAGACCCGTTGCGAGGGCGGCCAGCAACGTGACAAGCACGGTCGTGCTTGGATTCCGTCGGGCCCATTTGCGAGTGTGTGTAAAAAATCCACTTGGCTTTGCCTGGATTGGCTCGTGCTTCAGCCAATGTTCGAGGTCTTCAGCCAGTGCGAGTGCGGAAGAGTAGCGGCGCTGTGGATCTTTCTCGAGGCACTTCAGACAAATCGTGGAAAGATCGCGATCTACTTTTGGATTTATTAGACGCGGTGGCCGCGGTTCAGTATCCAGGAGTAGCCGGATGGTTTCGTAGCTTGTTCCTCCAGCAAAAGGAGGATGGCCAGTGAGCAGTTGATAGAGGACCGCACCAAGTCCGTAGACATCTGTCGCATTGCTGACTTTTGTGTGTTCACCCGCAGCTTGTTCTGGCGCCATGTAGCTGGGCGTCCCCATCACCTCCAGCGTGCGCGTGACCGTGCTTTCAGTTTCGACTAGTCGAGCGAGGCCAAAATCCGTAAGCAGTGGTTCACCTTTTCCATCGAGCAGAATGTTCCCTGGTTTAATGTCCCGATGCAGAATGCCGTGCTCGTGTGCGTAATGCACAGTGCGGGCTACCTTTGCTACTAACTCCGCTGCCTGTCGTATCGACATCGGCGTGTGCTTGACTACGTCGTCAAGCTGACCGCCTTCGACGAACTTCATGCTAAAGTAGCACTGGCCATCCTCCTCGCCTACCTCGTAAATTGGAACAATACCGGAATGTTCCAGGCTGGCAGCGGCTTCCGCTTCCCGACGAAAACGCTTCAGGTGCGTTTCGGTGGTCCACGGACCTAAGCCAATCACCTTGAGTGCGACGGTGCGATTGAGACTCTTTTGGTGGGCGCGATATACTACGCCCTGACCACCCCGGCCGACTTCCTCTAGCAACCCGTAGTCGCCAAAGTCGCTGGGTATTTTTGCTGCATGCGGCGGTTTTTTTCTATCGTGTGCTGGAACCTCATCTTCGCGGCCGGGGTCAACGACCCCGGCTACAGGTTCGTCCGCAAGGAGGCCAAGACCGTTCTCCAAAAGACAAGCCGGGCAAATTTCGCGTGTTGCGTCAGCGGAGATTTTCGCTCCGCATCTTCCGCAAGCGGCGGTGGCAGCTTTCATTCTGCTGGTCAAACCATCGGTCGCCTCATTAGAAATATGCCGGAAATTTCACCGCTGGTTACGAACGCAGCACAGCAACTAATTGGTGCAGTTCATCCTCAATATCGCCAGCCGCCATTACAGTGTGGGCGATTTCCTCACGCAACAGATGGCGGTAACGCTGACGCAACCGGTATGACGCCTGCCTCACTGCGCTCTCAGTCATCCCGAACTCGTGCGCAATGTCCGCTGACGAAGGGCGATCCGGTTCTTCTGTAAGCGATTTCTGTAAGCGATCAAACAATTCGGCCGATGCCGGGCCGGCCGCGTGATGCTCGTCTCCCAATCGTGCCAGCACATGGTCAAGCACGCTAAGCGCCCAACGGCGTTCGTAAATTTTGTCCGCAGCCAACGTATCTGACGGCTCAAAACCGGCGCGCTCGCGCTCACGCAAATCCTCCAGGGGGATCAAGCGCTGGCCCGCGCCCCGTTTAATTGCCATCGCACGGTTGCGCTCGTTCGCTAGGAAATGTTTCAGCGACGTAAGTAGATAAGAACGCAAGCGCCCTTTCTCTTGGCGGACAGTCTCCAAGTCGCGACGCTCCAGCAACAATGCAAAGAAACCCTGGGTTAGATCTTTCGCCTCTTCCGGTTGGACACCCTGTCGCCTTATAAAACCATAAATCGGTCGCCAATAGATGCGGCAAAGTTTCTCAAGCGCCGTTTGCGCAGCTGATGTTGCACCTTGCGCCGCCTGCACGACGCTCCAGTGAGTCGTTGTAAATGCAACCGCGCGGTTTTGTGTGCTCGGGCCGATCCCATATCCCGAGGCCTGATCAGGCCCATCACTCACCACCCACCACCGTTCTGGCTTGGAGCGCTGTGTGTGCCATCCGAGTTCCCGCCGTGTTGTTTCTGCAATTTGCGGGTCTGGAAGAGGCGGAGGAACCTAGCGGGGAAAGTCCCCCGCCTGATTCAGATCTTTTTTAATGGGAAGCATTTACGGACGGTCCGAATTTGTCTAGTCAGGCATCGGCTAATTTTCATTTAGGGGCTCGCCTGACATGCGGCTAATCGTTTGTTTGGCTGGCGACTCAGAGTTAGCAGCGAACCCGCCTTTTGCCCCTCTCTAAGCTAGCATCCGAAAACAGTAGTCCGTAGCAAAAGTGGTCCCATTCAATCGACGTGCCTCGAAGCAATATCGCTCCGTAGTCAGATTCTCTGCGAGCAGTGATAAAGATGATACGTTAGTTGGGCCCCGCGGTTATCGAATCGAAAAGCAATTCGCATACAATGACCGTTGACTTTAGCTGATGCGAAATTCCGTGCAGCAATTTCAATCGCGTGAGAACCAAAAGTCCGCCCCCACCACTCGTTGGATGGCCAACGCGACCGTCGCGTTGCTGCCCGTGCTCGCCTGTTTCCTGGGCGGCGCCACTCAAAAATGGGAAGAGGGACTTGTCATCACAGTTCTTGCGACGTACCTGCTGATGCGACCGCCTCGGTTTTCGCTCGGCGCGCTCACGAACCTCGTTCTTCTCACTCTCTTTATCTTGGCGGCAGTCGCATTTCTCCCAGCCCGCTGGTTTTTCCAACCAGAATGGCGTGCGGCACTTGTAAATGACTTCGGAATTCAGCTTCCATCGGCGCTCACTCCACAGCCATGGATCACACTGAGCTATTTCGTTAGCTTCGTTGCTGGACTGAGTTGGCTCTATATCGTCGCGACGCAAGACGTTGAGCTTCACGAGGTGCGCTTTCAACTGCGCTTGTTTACCGGTGGAATTGCGCTCTTAGCCGCAATCTGCATCGCGCTTTACCTGGCACGCACCACGCTCCCGTTCTGGCACAACGAGCAAGATTTCGGTCCATTTCCAAATCGGAATCAAACCGGAGATCTTTTCGGACTCACCGCGATCGTGATTCTTGCCTGCGTTCAGGACGATCTCCGCAAGCGAAGAAAACGGTGGATCGTCTGGATCCTTGCGCTGGTCGTGATCGGGGCAGCGATCATTTTGAATTTTTCACGTTCTGAAATCGTAATCCTCGTCGCCGGCAGCGCATTCTGGCTTGGCGCGTTGGCGTTCCGACAACGCTCTCCCTGGCGACTAGCGCTTGAAATCTCTCTTCTTCTTCTGCTGCTACTGACGGCGCTGCTGCTTTTCGGAGGTCAGACATTCGAGAGATTTCATCTTCGCGATTTCATTACTGCCGACGCCTCAATGAATTTCCGGTGGCGAATTTTTCATGACACGTTTCGACTCATTCGTAATTCGCCCTGGTGCGGGATCGGTTTTGGAAATTTTGAATCGATCTTTGCAATTTTTCGTGACGCGTCCCTAGGCGACCCGCGAGCCTTGCATCCGGAAAGCGACTGGCTTTGGCTTTGGACTGAACTCGGGTGGCCAGCGGTGGCGCTCACGATCGTTGGTATCGCGATGTTTGTTAGTCGAGTTTTCCCACTGCGAGTGGGAACCAACCAAGGGTATCGTCTCGCCGCGCTTATCGCGGCGCTCCTGTTCGCAATCCATGGGATTGTCGATGTTTCAGGGCACCAGGTGGGTACGGCGTTTGCCGCAATATTTTTGCTTGGGCTCTCATTGCATCGGCCGCTCTGTTTGAAGAGGAGTCAGTGGACGTCGATCTTATTTCGCTTTGTTGGATTGGTATTACTTGCGGCGGGCCTGTCATTAGTTGTCGCCGCGCGTAGTGCGAAACTCCTTCCCGGGTCAGTCGGTGTTTCCAGTGCGAAGCAATTATCCGAGGTAGCCAACCGCGAAGGCAATTATAGTGAAACAATCGCACTGACAACTCGCGCGCTTCGATGGGCACCAATCGACTGGCAACTATACCTCGCGCGTGCCATCGGAGAGGTCGAACTCAAACAGACGACAAACGCAGTTGATGATTTCCGCCGTGCACGCTTTCTGGAGCCGACCGGTTATGAAGTTCCCCTGGCCGAAGGAAACGCCTGGCTGCCGTACCGTCCGTTGTTGGCGGTGACAGCGTGGCGTGAGGCTCTACGCAGAGCCGGGCCTCTGCGACCGGAAGTCTACGCAAACATGCTGAGCGACGCTTCGCTCAGGAGTCCAGAAGTCGGCCAGTTTCTTGAGGCGATTGGACTTAGCGAACACGATTTGGCGCTGCCCTATCTCGACCGGCTGTCCAACGCTTCTTTCAATCGCGCTCTCGCGCAACTGCTGAAAAACGATCCGAACTTACAATCGTTCAGTGAAACAGAAAAACTTGCGCTCTTCGCGTTTTGGTCCGAACGCGGCAACCCCGGGGAGATTTCCCGGGGCGTTGAAGAGCATCCCGACTGGCTTCGTTATGCCTGGCTTGGCATGGCGAAACACAATGCCAGCAGGAATGATTTTCGCGCTGCTTACGAGTTGACCCAGCAATACGGCGAACCGGTGGCGCTTCCGCGAGTCGCCACTAATTTCTCGCTTCAAGATCTAGAAAACCGCTTCACCGCCGCGCCCAATAACTACGGCATTGGCTATGAGCTTTATCGCGCACAGATGCAGAATGGTCGGGTCGATGATGCCCTTCTCACCGCACGTCATTTTACAGAACGGCCGAACTCCCCGGCCTATTTTCACTTCTTGGAAGCGCAATGTTGGGCCGAGAAACAAAACTGGGAACGCGCTTGGAATGCCTGGCAGGCGTTTCACGCCACACAGGTGCCAGCAACAAAGTAGATTGTGATTTGAAGTCATGCGCAACTGATCGCGTTCTTCCAGCAATACGCATTAGTATCTCGCCTACTGCGATTCCGTTCAGACGGGTTGCCGAGACTGGTTTCCTGTTGCTTAGTGACCGCTGAGGAGAATGGGTCGCTGATGAATCGACTATCACAATTTTGTACGCTCGCCGCGACCTTAATGGTTTTGAACAGCTGCGACACAATGAGCGATCTGGTCACGTCGAAGTTACCGGAGAGTCATTCCGGCCGGCCGACGATCGTCGTGAGCTTGCGGAAGCAGGAAGCCTATATCTACCGCGCGGGATATATAACCGCGTCGTCCCGCATATCCAGTGGTCGCGAAGGATACCGCACACCCACTGGTCGTTTTCAAGTCATTCGCAAGGACGAAGATCATCGCTCCAGTGTCTATGGTGACTACGTTGATAATTCGGGCCGAATCGTGAAAGCCAACGTCGATAGCAGGCGTGACTCCAAACCACCGCATGCCCACTTCGTGGGCGCCCCGATGCCTTATTTTCTCGAATTCTCGCCGGGCTACGGATTGCACCAGGGCTATCTGCCGGGGGAGCCTGCATCGCACGGATGCATTAGAATGCCTTATTGGAAAGCGCGTCAGTTTTATGACGCCGCCCACCTGGGGACGCCGGTGGTTGTAAAACCTTAAGATAAAACGAGCCGCGAAGCCCCACTCGGTCAACAATCTTCGCGCTTATCGGCCGGCAACTATACGGCGATACAACGCTTCGTATTGAGGAACAACGCGATCTGCTGAGAACCTTTCGCGCGCGCGAGCGCCAGTCTGTTCGCCAAGTTCGCGGGCCAAATTCGGATCTTGTACCAACGCATCCAACGCAGAAGCAGCCGCGGTTACATCCCCGAAAGGATATAGGGGATAAGAGTCACCTAAAACTTCGGGGATACCGCCGACGCGAAAGGCAACGACAGGTTTACCATGAAATACGGTTTCAAGAATGCCCAGACCAAAGCTTTCGTATTCGGACGTGTAGAGTCCCGCGTCCGCGGCCTCCAAATACTCCTCCACTGCAGACATATTCTGGCGAACAATAACGATGTCGCGGATTCCTAACTCATCGAGCAACGGTTCGTAAGGTTCAAAAGGGCCGCCTGCTAAAATGAGCAATCGAAGGCGCGAGCGGCTCTCTGACATAGCGATCGTGCGCAATAAAAGGTCGATGCGTTTGACGGGGCGCAAATTCGACATGTGTAGCACAAGAAATTTGTCGCTTACGCCCAAATCGCGTCGAACTTCTTCACGGCTTCTCTTCGGTTTGTTCGGGGTGAAGAAATTCGGAATCACGTCGATCGGTCGTTTCAAAGAAAAAATTTCCTGGGTTTGACTCCGAAGACTTTCTGAAACTGCCGTCACAGCGTCGGAATGCACAAGCGCATGCTCGATGGCGGTGCGGTAATCGGGGTCCTGCCCCAGCAAAGTGGTATCGCTTCCGTGCAAAGTTGTGACGATGCGCGGAGCTGACGGTCCTACAATCTGCGAGGCTAAGCACGCGGCCAACGCGTGTGGCACCGCATAATGAACGTGATAAAGATCGAGCTGCTGGGAACGCGCCACTTCCGCCATTTTCACTGCGAGCGGCAGAGTGTAATCGGGACACGGAAACAAAGCGTTGTCCGCAAATTCGATTCGATGGAAATGAAGGCCCTCCTGCGGCAGATCTAGCCGGACGGGTAAAGCGTAACTGAACAAGTAAACTTCATGACCGCGGCGCGCCAGTTCCGAGCCAAGGGCCGTGGCCAAAATCCCGCTACCGCCAATTAACGGAAAACATGCAATCCCAATTTTCAGCGGCCCCGATTTCATCCCAGTTCCGTATAAGCTCTGTCGAAGTCAGAAATTTCGTCGCGCTTGATGAATTCTACGTTGGGAGCATCCGCCTTGTTAATGTAATGCTGTTCGCTCGCTCCGGCAACGTAATGGGTGCATCGAATCACCGACTGCATCCAATGGAAACGCGTATCGCGGGTCGGGCTGATCTGCTCCGGTCCAAATTCTCTTCCAGGAATCTCCAGAAACCGGCCGCCTCCCTTGTGCAGCAACAATTTCCCGTCGCGATAGCGTGCGCGAACGATTTCGCCTTCATAGCGCTGATCGACAAAATAGTCTGAGACTGCCACGGCACGCGCTCTAAACTCGGGCGCGCTGGATCGCTCCACCTTTACATCTTCCAACAACCCCATTCGGGAGTACATCTCGAGACAGAAGTCGGCGACATTCGAACATTTGATCTCCTTGAAATGTGCGACCAGAGGTCGTGCAACATAATTCGGAAGTTGGCGCGCAGTTTTTTCCTGCCATTCCGGCAGGACACGTTTGGCATATAGAGGCGAAAACTGCTTTTGGATCCGATTCTCGAATTGAAAGTTTAGGTGCACTTCCTGACCGGTATTTTGGTCTCGCACAATCGTAATCGTCTCCCGTGCGTCGTGATCACTGTCGTGAAAGAAAAAGACGATTTCTCCGCCAATCTCCTTTTGGAGACGCCGGGCTGCGAGAATTTTAGCGAACAAAAACCGCTTGGGAAAAATTCCGCACGGTTGCTGACCGAAACAAATAATCGGATGATCCATCGCCCAGAATGAGTTTCATACTCCAGGGGGAACTTCCGTACTGCGAAAGATAGTTTGTTGCAGAACCGGCGCCAGGACTAGTACGGCCGCACATCCAATAAGATTATACCAGAGATAACCGATATTCGTCGTAGTGAACAAGACGAAGACAAGCGCTTGTGCAACGAGCGCCGCGAAAAACACGGCCGATCCGGTAACTCGACGAATAAAGAAAGCCGCCAGAAAGAGACCGAGGATGCTGCCATAGAACACCGAGCCCAGAATGTTGCCCGCTTCGATTAGATTTTCGACCAAACTGGCAAACGAAGCCACCCCAATGGCAACCAAACCCCATGCAGCGGTCAACGCTTTCGCCGCAACAACATAGTGATGGTCGGTAGCGTTGGTGCGAATCAACGGGCGATAGAAGTCGATCGCCGTGGTGGAACCGAGCGCGTTCAAAGTTGCTGCCACCACTGACATGGTCGCGCACAGGATCACCGCGATCAGCAATCCAACAACTCCATGCGGCATCTGTTGAAGAATGAAAGTAATGAAAACGTAATCTGAATCCTTGTTTTTTGGATCCACGCCAGCCTGCTCGAGAACTGCCTTGGCTCGATCGCGCAATTCGCGCCTCTGGGCGTCAAGTTCGCGCAGCCTGGTCGTCGCCACATCGCGCTCGTCTGGCGACAGCTTCAAGGATGAACTGGAAACCGCGCGAATAAGAGCGCGTTTTTGTACGAAGACGTCATCGAATTGCGTTTGCAACGCCGCTAACTGCGGCGCATGGCCGTTCGCCACCGCTCGTTGGTACGCCGGCTGGTTGAAATACAGAGGTGGCTTTTCGAATTGGTAAAACATGAAAACAATCACGCCAAGCAACAGAATGAAAAATTGCATCGGCACCTTCACCACAGCGTTGAAGAGTAACCCGAGACGACTCTCTTTGAGCGAGCCACCCGCGAGATATCGTTGCACCTGAGATTGGTCCGCTCCGAAATAGGAAAGCGCGAGAAAAAAGCCGCCAATCAAGCCGGACCAGAATGTGTAGCGCTTATGCGGATCGACCGAGAAGTCGACGGCCTCCAGTTTGCCCATTTTGCCAGCGACCGATAGCGTGTTATGAAACGATAGATCGGGCGATAGCCGGTAAACCGCCACCGCAAATGCAATTGCCATGCCGACCAAAATCACGATCATCTGGTACCGTTGGGTGATGCTTACAATCTTGGTCCCGCCCGCGACCGTGTAGATGATAACCAGTCCGCCCGCGAACCAGATGGTCAGGTCCAAGCGCCAGCCGAGCGCGGCGGAAAGAATAATGGCTGGCGCGTAGAGGGTGATTCCCGCAGCGATGCCTCGTTGTACAAGAAACAGGAAGGCACCTAGTAGCTGCGTCTTCCGGTCGAACCGCTCGCCGAGGTACTGATAGGCCGTGTAAACCTTCAGCCGCTGATAGATCGGAACGAAAACCGCGCACACGACGATAAGCGCGAGCGGCTGCCCAAAGTAATTCTGGATGAAACCTATGCCGCTCTCATAAGCCTGACCAGGCATGGAAAGAAACGTGATCGGTCCTGCTTGCGTCGCGAGCACGGAGAGCCCGATCGTCGCCCAGCCAATGCTCGCATCGCCCCGGAGATACTGACGCAAAGAAGCGCTTCCGCGGGTTCGCCAGAGGCCATAGAGCGGGATCGCCAGAATCGTGGCGATGAGAACGAAATAATCCAGCCGGTTCACGAAAACCGGATGGTGAAGAGGTAGAGCAGCACCACCTCCACCGCAAAAAGGGAAAGCGCCAGGCCGTACGCTTTGCGCCAGGAACGCGCATCTGGCTTATCATCACCTGCGTTCATTTTCCCAATGACAACATGTTTGCGAATAACCGATAAGCTCCCGGGACTCCGGCAGGCAATTGTCGAAACCAGGAATAACTGGTGTAGATAAAGTAACCTTTGCCGACTTTTGCAACCAGCAAACCGCCATCGAGTGGCTTTTCTTTTGGATCGTTGGACGAAAGGATCGGCGTCCAGGCGGCGTCCCATTTTTTAGGAAAGTAAAGTCCACGTTCCTGAACCCAGCCCTCAAAATCTTTCGACGTGATTTTGTTTGGGGTAGTCATGAGTGGATGATTCGGCGCCAGAATGCGTATCTCTGCGTTTTCATCCGTGACGCGGTCACGTGAGATTTCCAATGGATACGGCCCCAGTTGCTCGGTCTTAAGCTCTGCCAAAGTGTTGTACTGTGCGACTACAATTCCTCCAGCCTTTACATAGGCAAATAGCTCCGGCAACCAGTTCGCAATTCGGTCCTGCGTGTTGTAGGCGCGGATTCCAAGCACGACAGCAGAGAACTGCGCGAGGTTCTTTGCCGTGATATCAGATTCGGTCAGAATCTTCACTGAGTACCCAATCTCTTGGAGACTTTCTGGAAGATCATCGCCAGCACCGGGAATGTAACCGATGCGATCGCCTTTTTTGCGAATGTCAGCCCGAACAAGCTTTACTTCTGCCGGCGGCATGAGCGTTTGGACGCCGATGTGTGGATAGGAAATCCGCACGCGCTCGAACGAATAGTCGCGCCCGTCAATCGACACGATAGCTCGCAATGTCCCTTCGCTATCCTGGTCTGGTGGTTTGACGGTAAAGGTCACCGTCGTCTCCGCATTAGCTCCCTTCAAATCTATCGGTACAGATGGCGGATCGATTCCCCATCCCGACGGCACAGCTAGTTTGAGTTCTCCTTTCACAGGACCCGTGGTCGCAGTCACATGGACCGAAACGGGTTTTGGTTGGCTCGTCGGGAATACCAACGCGCCGTCGCCGATCTTGGTGAAAACGGGTGGTGCAATAACCAATGCTCGTCGCAGTTCGCCCGCTACCGGGTCAACCGTGCGGTACTTCCCCTCGACGGCGTAACGGAGTTCCTGGCCATTGATTTGAAGGACAATTTCTACGGGAAGATTGGGAGGATTTTCGGGCAGCCCGATAAGCTGCTGATCATCCACTGCGAACGTACCAAGCGTCCCTGGTTTACGAAGCCAATAAGGCTGAGAATAAGGAGCGTTCTCCGGGATCCTGCAAGACAGATCCTTCGTTACGAGTTCGTTTGGTGGAAGCGCCGCATCAATTTTCATCGAGTCGCCGGTGAGCGAACAACGTGCTTCCTGCAGTGTGACTGGAATATCGCTCCGGTTAATTGCCTCCAGCTTTATTGTTACCGTTTGCCCTGGCGTGACGGTTTCATTGGTTGTCGACGCTTCGACATGCAAGCCGAGACACGCGGCGATGATCTTACCCAACTCGGCTTTTTTCTCAGGGACCCAGGAGTCATCCTTAATTCCGCTCATCGCCTGCCTTAGCTTCAATAACGCAGGCACCGAAGCGGCCGGATCGGCTGGACGGAACTGAGAAATGATCTGACGAATTTCGTTAGCAACAGATTCTGAATTCGGGACACGCGACCAGGTCGTATCGATGCCCTCGAAAAGCGCAGTCCTCATGGGCTGACCTTCCAACAGTTTGAAATATTCTTTTCGCGCTCCGCGTCGAGGCGGGCTGCCCACACCCTGGCTCTTGTGCATGCTCAGACTGGCTGCTGCGATTTCCGTGTACGCTTTCCCGAGAAGCGGATTGTAACCGCCTGCTTCCAAAACGGTCAGACCCGTCGGATCAAAAGGAAGGTTGCGGTTCGAGAAGAAAAATGGAGATGTGTTCCAAACCAACCGTGTCGGCTGCCACGGTTTTACGAAAGCCAGCTGCTCTGGGAAGCGATTTGGGTCACCCGCTGCCGAAAATGCTTCCACCGCCAGATTGGCTGACGCGGTGTGATGGCCATGCGTCAGTTGATCCTCCGGACTAAAACGTGTCACCATCACGTCTGGCCGGAACTTTCGGACCACCCAAACCACATCGGACAGAATTTTGTCGTGATCCCAGATGCGCATGGTCTCTTCTGCCGTCTTTGAAAACCCGAAATCGATTGCTCGCGAGAAGAACTGGTTGGCATGATCGATGCGTCGCGCTGCCAGTAACTCCTCCGTTCGAATAACGCCGAGGCGCTCGCGGAGTTCCGGCCCGATCAGGTTCTGACCGCCATCCCCACGCGTGATCGAAAGATAAGCAGCGTCATAGAGTGAGCCGTTCGCCCACAGCGCCATGAGGTTGGTGTTCTCATCATCGGGGTGAGCCGCGACGTAGAGAACCCGACCCAGCACGTTGAGCTTTTGCAGTGCCAATTGAATCTCGGAAGCATTGAGCTGCTCAGGAGCCAACGACGGTGGCGCATCAGCCGAATTGGCCGTGCCCGCGACCCTGAGCATCGCAACAACAACCGCTGCGCGCCAACAGCGCTTAATGTTGTGGTGCATCACGCGTAGCAGCGCACTTTCCCGTGAGCGTCCCATTGAGGCTATCGTCCCAAGTCCGAGATAGCCGCGTTATTTATTGACGTCCTGCTTCGCCTGGAGTCGATCGATGAGCCCTTGAATAGCCTGCTTCTGCGCATCACTAGGAGCGGCATCTTGCGCCTGTTTCGCATCTTTTAGCGCGCCGGCGAAATCACCAGCTGCAGATTTAATGCGCGCTTGAGCCAAATACCCAAACACTCCTTGCGGAAACCGCTTGGCCACCTCTTTAAAGATCTCCATTGCTTCAGTTCCCTTTTTCTGATTCTGCTGCTGTCGAGCATATGTATATAGTTGCGGTGCAGTGGCCTTTTGAAGTGCCTGGTCCCAGGTTTTCTTCGCATCATCCGGCCGATTCAACGCCTTAAGGATATCCGCTTTGGTGCTGAGATTTTCGAACCTCTCCTCATTCTGAATTGAGAGATCGGCCCAACGCAGTGCTTCGTCCAGATTAGTCTTTTTGGTCAAACAAAATTGCGCCGCTTGGTCTGGAGCTTGCCAGGCAAACTGGCCTCCGCCTTTCATTTGAGCTCGAATATTCTGCAACGTTTGATCCGCATCGTTGATGGAGACAGTGAAAGGAACACCTAACTTTTCCCATTTCAGCGTCACCGCCGTTGAATCTGGTTTCAAATCTTCAAACTCGAATTCGAGCGCCTCTTTTTGCTCAGCCAGTGGCCGAGGTTTCACATTTACGCGCAACGCATCGTCTTTCTGATCATAGCTGTAGCTCCCCCACCCGGTGTTTGTTTTCGAAAAAATAATCGTCCACGAATCAGGATTCGGAATCATGTGCAGCCCATAAGTTCCCTTGTCCAACGGCTTGCCCTCCACCGACACCGGATCGCTGAATTCAATCGTCGTGTTTTCATTAGCGCCCGCACGCCAGACTTTGCCATAAGGAACGATGCCGCCCCAAATTTTTCGCCCGTTCACCAGTGGGCGATGGTAGTTGACCGTGATATCCGTCAGGGCGATGCGCTGTTTTACCTCCGCAGCCTGGCTGACATCAGGCATCTTCAAATCACTTTGCGCGGAAACAGTCCCGCAGAGTCCGAAAATGACTAGACAAAGAGCAAATGGCTTCAGCGTAGGTGTTTTCATATTGTGGCGATTACCCTTCCCAGATTTTCAGCACTCCGCTACCAGATAATTGCTAATTTTTCTTTCGCGTCACCGGTCGAACTGGTTTCCGCCATCGAAAGTAACTGTCTTGTGGCCGAGGCTTTGCTCGAAATAACGGATTTTTGTCGCAAAACTTGGGCTAAGATTACCAGAAATAGCAAGGGAGGCGTACAACTTATGAATGGCGGTTCAACACTCAGCATCGGTTCGACTCGCCACGACGTGCGAAGACTTCAACGCATATTTGTAATGACCAAGGCCCTTCCTCCCAGCGATATTACCGGGAGCTAAGAAATTATCTGCGACTCCAAGAGAGATCGTTCGCTTCGCTCAGGATGGTATCTGCGCTTTTGGCGCCGCTTCTTTTTTTGGTTGGCGCTTGACCAGCGTTATTTGCTTAATGCGCGCCGAATCGGACGGACTCCACGTCGCTACATCCGGATCATCTTTAAAAGCATTGTGAACGAGACGCCGTTCGTAGGAATTCATCGGCTCCAGCTGAAGCGAACGGCCGGTAACGCGCACACGTTCGGCTAATTCCCGAACCCGTTGCACGATGCGGTCTTCCCGCATGGAGCGGTAATGCTCGCAATCCACAATCACCTTCTCAGCATCCTTGTCCCTGGTTTGCAACAGGCGGTTAAGCAAAAACTGAATGGCCTCGAGCGTTTCGCCGTTGCGCCCAATCAGGCGACCGCTTTCCTCGGTATAAATCTGCAGCGTCGCGTTGCCACCCTCATTCCTGGTCTCCTCGATTTGCACAACGAAACCGAGATAACCCAGAATGGTATCGAGCAGATCCTTTGGCGTCATCATCGTTTCTGTTTCCCCGGCGGCGCAACTTTTTCCAGTGTTGGCATGGGTTGTCGTTTATTCTGATAAAACTGCAAGATACTGAAGAGATTCTGTGCGGTGTAATACAATGCCAGAGCCGCGGCAAAATTGTAGCAGATAAATAAGAAGATCAGCGGCATGAACATCATGATCCGGCGCTGTGTGGGATCGCCCGTCTTTGGCGTCATGGCCATGAGCCAAATCTGCGTCGCTGCCATTAAGAGTGGAATGATATTGACCGGCCAGCCGAGCAACGGCAGGTGCGCTATCGTGTCCGGCTGGGAAAGGTCTTTTACCCAGAGAAATCTTGCGTTTCGCAATTCCACGGCCTGGCCGAGCATTTTGAAACAGTCCGAAAAAGATCGGGATTTGAATCATCATGGGCAAACAGCCCCCGACCGGATTGATGCCGTACTGTTTGTAAAGCTTCATCAACTCCTGGTTCATCCGCGTCGGGTCGTCTTTGTACTTGTCCCTCAACTCCTGCATTTTTGGGGAAAGCGCGGCCATCTGGCGCATGGAGCGGTTCGCCCTGTTCTGGATTGGCCACAGTGTAAGCTTGATGATCGTCGTGAGAGCCAAAATGGCGAGACCATAGTCGTGCAGCCAGCTATTGAGCAGGTTCATGAAGTTGAGCAAAAACTGGCAGACGATCTTGAAGATCCCGAAGTCCATCACCTCGGCTTCGTTGTGCGGAAGTTGCGCGAGACGATGGTAAAGTTTCGGCCCGGCATAGATTTCAAAACGCGCGCTGTACGTTTGCCCGGGTTGTAATTGAAATCCCGGCATGCCCATGGCTCCCTCGATACCGAGTAACTTCGGATCCGGCGATCGTTCGATATCGAAGCTCCGACCCCATACGCCAGTGGCCTTCGCGCTCAGCGGTGCCATCAGCGTGGTGAAAAATTGATTGCTCACCGCAACCCACTCTGCGCCGGCGATATTCTCCTGGTAATAAGGTCGCGCGGCGCGCTGGCCCACCCCAAGAAATCCGCCGCTACTACCAAACCAACCAACATCGATTCCTTTTGCTCTCCCATCGATGCTCCAGACAAGCCGCGTGTACGACGGATAATCCTTGGGATGAATTGGCGCTGCCGATCCAAGCGCCACAAAGTAACCACCGCTTTGATATGGTTTGGTCCCCCGGTTCTCCAGATCGACGTCCATGTCGATCACGTAGTTGTCTTTGTTCTCCGAGGATTTTTCGAATGAGAATTTTTTTCGAACGACGACTTGCTCCTCCGTGGTACGCTCAAATTGCACAACCGAATTTGATCCGGTCGATGCAGTAAACTCAGGAAGCGTTGGCGCTGATGGCTGCTCAATGATTGCGCCAATTGGGGCGCTTTGCGCTGAATTCAACACAACGCGCTGCCCCTTTTCGGCGATTTGCCTCAGGAGAACGGCTTCCTTAATGCCACCTCCGCGATTCGTTAGGCGAAGCTCGACATCTGAATTTCGGAGTGTTTCAATCTTCTCGGCAAAACTCGGACCCGGCTCGGTGCTCTTCGGCGTAGCTTCCGAGACAGCCGGCGGTGGGGAAGGTTCAAAAACTTTCGGGGTTGCCGTGGGCGACGCTTGCCCTGATGCAACGTTGATCGGCACGGGCCGCGGCGGCATCTGTTTCGCTACGTAAATCTGCCACGCCACGAGTCCAATTACACAAAGGATAACGACAATCCACGCAGTTCGATCCATAACAAATTCGGTTTCGCCCGATCACACGCAACGTGGCAGGTCAGCCAGTCCGGGTCAGACTGGCAGCCTGACATCCGTCCGTCGGCGTCGGGACCGGATCATAACCACATCCGCCCCAGGGATGACATCGCGCGAGGCGTCTTAACCCCAGCCAGCTTCCGCGGCCGATGCCGTGTGTCCCTACCGCTTCCAGAAAATATGCCGAGCACGTCGGCGTAAATCGGCAACCCGAATCAGGTCCACATAGCAAACTGAGGAGCGGCGACAGCGTGCATTGGTAAACGCGAATTATGGAACGAAGCAGCCAGAGCATCACAGCAGAATAGAAGTGCGTTTCGCGAGACGCAACCATTCATCTTCCAAGGCGCGATAACTTGCGGTTGCAGCGTCGCGCCTCGCAACAAGCACAATCCAAAAGTCTTGTCGCAAATCATGCTGGTGCCGGCGCACAATCTCTCGCAAACGACGGCGGACACGATTGCGAACGACTGCGCTTCCGAGGCGGCGAGAGGTAATAAAGCCGACGCGAGACAACCCGGAATTCTCGACAGCCGCCGTGCTAAGCATCAGCAGTTTGCCGCGCCGCACCAGCCCGTCTCGTTTTACGCGCTCGAATTCGGACGACCGCGTCAGGCAGCGCTGCTTTGGAAATGAAAGCGAACTCACCCGCTTCATGTTGACTGTCGATTCGCTACCATAGACCGAAAAATGTTGGAGGGCGGAGCTCTGCGACGCCAATACTGCGCTCCAAGTACGGAGGCGCATCTGTACAGCAAAAGTCTTCTCCCGAAGGATTTCGGGAGAAGACTTCGCGAAGAAAGAAAGCCAGAGTTTACGGAGTGGGCGAGGCCTCAGCAGGAGATTCAGTTGTTCCGCCAGTAGACGTTGACGTCCCTGTGGAAGGTTCCATAGTCGAAGCCGGGCTGGTTGCTTCAGTTGTCGTTGGAGGACTCGTGGCTGCTGGAGTTGCCGCGGGTTCGGTTGTCTCGGTCTTTTGCTCGCACGCCGCAAGGAGCGCGGCACTGGCCAGAATGCAGATGTATTTTTTCATAGTGTTAATTGGAAGAGGCATATTGCTGTAACACATTAATCGGAGCAAGGCAGTTTTTGACCGCATTCGATTCCTATTTTCAACAGCAAATGCTTGATAAACGCCGATTAAAACGGGGCCTCGTATTTGAGGCCGTGCGCCTCCGCCACTGCCTTACAAGTAAGCCGCCCGTCGCGGGTGTTAATGCCACCAATAAGGGCCGGTTGTTTTTTACAGGCACCTTCGAGACCGAGATCGGCGAGCAATTCGATATAACGAAACGTGACGTTTGTAAGCGCCTGAGTAGCCGTGCGCGCGTACGCCGCGGGCATGTTTGCCACGCAATAATGCGTCACACCTTCTTCAACGTAAACTGGATCAAGGTGCGTAGTGGGTCGCGATGTTTCCACGCAACCGCCTTGATCAATTGAAATATCCACGAGCACGCTGCCTGGCTTCATTCTTCGCAGCATCTGGCGCGTGATTAGTTTCGGCGCCTTTGCGCCCGGCAAAAGCACAGCCCCGATCAGCAAATCGCACTCTGGCATCAGCTCGAGCAAGTTCGCCTCACTCGAATAGAGAGTGTTTGCGCTTATTATCGAAAGATCGAGATAGCGCAAACGTTCGAGGTCCACATCAAGTATCGTTACGTCTGCGCCAAGACCGGCAGCCATTCGGGCCGCATTGACACCCGAGGTGCCTCCGCCCACAACAACTACACGTCCAGGCAGAACCCCCGGCACACCGCCCAACAAAACTCCGCTGCCGCCATTGTATTTGGCGAGAAAGTTCGCGCCCATCACCACCGACATACGACCCGCGATCTCGCTCATCGGCTCGAGCAATGGCAAACGATGGTCCACCTGAATTGTCTCATACGCTATTGCAGTCACCCCCAATTTCAGCAACGCCTCCGTGAGAAATTTGCTCGCAGCCAGATGCAGATACGTGAAGAGGATTTGACCCTTGCGCAACAATGGAAACTCCGCCTCAAGGGGCTCTTTCACTTTCACGATCATGTCGGCCCGCGCGAAAACCTCTTTCGCTTGATCGACAATCTCAGCGCCGGCTTTGACATAATCGTCGTCCGGATAACCCGAGCCAATGCCGGCGTTCTTTTGTACAACAACTGAATGACCACGCCGGGTGAGCTGACCCGCAGCCGATGGCAGCAAAGCGACGCGTTGCTCCTGCTCTTTAATTTCTTTCGGAATACCAATGATCATGTGAAAAGCGAGAAAATGATTAGTGATTAGCGAGAAGAAGGAATCAAGCCAAATTACTTCTCACATCTCACTTCTCACGCTTCTTCAGTTCAGCGACGGGTCGTCCGGCGCCGCAGCCAGCATTTTATACCACGGCCCCAGGCCGCGCATGATCTCGAACCACAAGTTGGGAAGACGATCAACTTTAAGCACCGAGGGATTAGCCTTTTGAAGAAGCCACGCTTTCTGCTTCATCTCGCTTTCAAGTTGTCCCGCCCCCCAACCCGCATAGCCCACGAACGCGCAAACCGTGATGATTTTCGTTTGGTCTAATTCGTCGCTTGTTTCTTTTAGATCGACATTGTGATTGAGTTTGAGTCCACCGCTGTGGTGCCATTCGAACGCCGCAAACATCAGTTGATTTTTCCCAACAGGTCCGCCGAGAAAGACGGGCACCTCAGCCAGGCCCGCTGGCGGTTTCTCGGTCACCAGATCCGCTACCTGTCTGTCCAGCGGCCGATTGATGATGACGCCAAGAGCGCCCTCGCCTGGGTCATGCTCGGAAATGAAAAGCACTGTGCGCCGGAAATTCGGGTCGAGCATATTCGGATGTGCGACCAGCAACGAACCAGCAAGGCTGCGCGAGGATGGCTCATCTTCAAAATCACGCATGTGAAAACTAGAAACTGCGACACGCGCTTCCGCAAGCTTGGGTCGGCGACCATGTCGCGGCGCGGCGAAACAAAACGCATCTTGAAAGTGGCGTCATTCGACATTCGTGCTTCGTCATTCATTTCATCGGTTAATTTTGCTACGTCCGGAGTGTTGAAATTTTTCAGATAAAAATTTGTTGCGATCTGCTGGAAGCTCGTTTAGTAGCCTCGAAGTTTTTCAAGATTGTTCTGGGGGGAACAGCCGCCCTTCACGCCTATCGGGTGTGGGGGGCGGTAATTTTTTGGGGTGAAATCCGAATGACGACGAAAAGATGACAGACAAACAATAACCGAATAAGGCCGGCCACTTATTCGCCATTTGTCATTCGTCATTAATTCGGCATTCGTCATTCGTGCTTTGTCATTCTGTTTCAAGATCAGGACGCATTTCCTGGCCGCTCGCATTTACTTTAATGGCGCTCACCATTGCTGCGGTCGTCGTGGTCATTTTTTGGCGCATCGAAACCTGGCCAGTCCGCACAGCGCAACAAAGCACCGCTCAGCTGGAGAAACTGGGTAAGGATTTGCGCGCCGCTTTTATCGACATCGCGCATTTGCAGCCGCGCATCACGATTAACAACCGTGTCTACGTGGAACAAACGACGCCTGTCAGCGAGTTGGTTGTCTTGTCACGGCGCATCGAAGTTGAACACGAGTTCCTCCATACCTGGGTGGGTAGTTCGAAGCGCGTAAAGTTGCATGGCACATTCATTGCCAAAGCCGGCTTCGATCTGCAGCACAACCTGTCGATCGATATCCGCCCGAATGAAATCATCGTCCAGCTGCCGCACGCCCGGATCCTTGGTATCGAGCAGGATCAGGTGGACGTGCTCGCGTTTGAAAATGGATTGTGGAACCGCATTTCAGGAGACGATATGCAAAGCGAATTATCGATCCTGCCTCAGCTTGCACGAGAAAAAGCAACGGAAAGCGACTTGCCCGCCGAAGCCGATCGCGCGCTGCAGCAGCAAATCGAGCAACGCGTTCACGCGCCGCAACCGCTGCATTTGATTTTCAAAGGTGGCACCGCAAATGAAGCCCAATGAATAAACAATGACGAATGAGTGTCGAAGCTCGAATGACGACAAAGGCCGCGTGATTCTTCACATCGTTACATCGGATTTACGGTTCAACGATTTACGCGGCGTAGCCATTCGTCATTCCCTTGGCACGCCGAAGCCTTTGGCGAAGGCGGGGGTTTTGCCATTTCTACAGCAACCTAGATGCCCCTAAAAAATCGATTTGTCCTCGTTAGTCTGTTTCTCCTGCTCGCAGCGTTGCTGGCGGTCTGGCTTACGCCATTTGCCGTGTCCCATGGTGTCCGTTGGTGGATTTGGTGGCGGGCGCGACAGGAGGGCTTCACTGTTAACGTCGATAAAATCGATGCACCGTTTCTGCGTCCCGTTGTGATCCGCCAGCTTCGCCTGACAAACGCGCACGATGACACGCTCCGCGTCGATCTTACAATCACAGATGCGCTCTTCGACTTGAATTTCAAACATATCCTCCTGCACAGAGGAGGTCGTGCCATTCGCAACCTGTCGATTCGGGAATTGCATGGGGAACTTCGCCGAACTAATCCAACCGTGCGAGCAATCACCCGCCGCGGCTGGGCGACATTGCACCGAATGCTTCCAGAGAATCTCAGTGTCACCGGCTCGGAGGTGCGGATTGAAAACGGGCCAACGCTTGTTTTGCTGCGAAACGGATTTCTATCGGCGAATCAGACCGAAGCGGGCCGTTTTACTGCTGCCGAGGTGATGATCGCGTCACCGTGGTTTCACCAGACGTTTTCGCAATTACACGGTGCAACGCATTGGGAAGCTGATCGTCTGACAATCGCCGGACTCACTTTAACACACGGTCTCGACCTGCAGTCCGCTACGGCGGACTTGTCGCGTCTGGGGAACCAGCGCGCGGGATTGCAGTTCGATGCCGACGCGTTCGGCGGAAAAATTCGCGGAAATATTTCGCACGAATGGCGGTCTCAACATTCCAACTGGAAAATTGCCGGCGGTGCGACCGACATTTCTCTCGAGCAAACTTCGGAAGCATTCGGATTCGCCGATCGCGTTAGCGGCTTGCTCCACGCTGGCAACTTCACTTTTCGCGGAAACCTTGCCGAACCAGACCGGGTCACCGCATCGCTCTGGAGCGAACTAACCGGGCTTACCTGGCGCAATCGCACGGCTGAGGAAATCATGCTCGGCGCAGCCCTATACAACCGGCAGATTCAACTACAGCAACTCTATATCAAACAACAAGCAAACCAGTTCACTTTAAGCGGTGAAGCTGCGTTTCCCACGAGCGCATCCGGCTGGCTCAGTCCGGATTTTCGCGGCAACATTTCTGCATCGATCGATCAGCTGGGCGATTTCGCGTCTCTGTTTGGCGCGAACGCCGGCGACTTTGCGGGGAAAATCACGATTGATGGAGCGATGGACACCCGTGATCGAAAATTTGGCGGCCATCTCATGGTAGAAGGCGCATCGCTCACACTGTTCACGACCGCCATCGACAACTTGAGCGCGAAACTGAATTTGAAAGCGACCGACCTGGAGATCGAACAATTGGCGATGACGCGCAAAAACGATTCCCTCAGCGGACAGGGCAAAATCGATCTGTCGCACGAGCACAACTATTCAGGGACGCTCGAAGCCCGGCTGAATAACCTGCTCGATTATCTGCCGATTCCTCGCGGAGCAGGTGAAAAAGCAAACCCAATCCCGGCCGACGTCCAGGCAACCATCGATTCCAGCAAGTGGGACGTACGCGGTGTGATCCACATGCCCAGTTCCAGCCCGGTAAGCTCCACAGCCAATTTTGCTTTGGGAATCGGGACGGATTGGAACGCCTTTCGGGAGTCTCCGCTAAATATCACGCTCAACTTTCCATCAATCTTCCTCGCAAACGCGCCTCAGCTCTTTCACCCACAAATTTTCCGCGACGGCATTCTGAGCGGAAACGTTTCGCTTTCCGAAACGTTGCAACATCCCCACATCGATGGCGACATCCAGCTGGTGAACGGAAAGCTGTCCGGCAACGGAGGAAGTCCCATCAATCTCACCGAAGCAAGCGGCCGCATTGCTTTTGGAGGAAATCGCGCCGCGATCGAGTTTCTCAACGTTGCGACGAAGGATACGGATCTTTCACTTCGGGGAGAGATCGATTTTCAGGATACGAACAATGTAACGATCAAGGTAAATGGAGCGATGCCGATATTCGATCTGACTCAGTACCCAATCGGTTGCATGGAGAAGATCGAATTGACGTCGGTGCCCTTCACTCTCGCGCCAGCTGTAGCGGAGTTGGAATTTCGTGGAGGGCTCTTTCAACCGAACTGGACCATCGGTTTGAAAGACCGCTCCATCGCCGAATCCTTTTACACTCCAGATCCCAACGGCGTGAGCCGCGAATTTCCATTGTGTTTCTCAGGTGCTGGACCGGAACGAACAAAATTAGTGCTGGCAGCCCTTCCACGGCCGGAAGCAAACCCCGTTGCAACGCCTCGCCCAAAAAAACGAACGACGAGAGGCCAGTGACGAGTGCGGGCCTCGTATTTTTTTAATTCGTCCCGCGTTTTCCTTGCGTCATCCCGAACGAAGTGAGGGACCTGGCACAGCCAATATGAAGAACTCTTGGCCTGAGCGTAATCCAATCTTCCTGGGTGAGGTGCTTCGCTTCGCTCGGCAGGACACTGCTACAATTTCGCGGTCACCAACCAGCGCGAAAGTTTTTCTTCGAGATCCCGTGTGAGGTTCACACTAAACTCTGCGCCCGCGTCCAGGCGCAGTGCGTTGCCGTTTGCGCGATCGAACAGCAATCGAACGGGTCGCCGGCCCGGCGAACTGCCAAGAATCCTGCGCACTTCTCGCAATTCATCCCCCGTCGTAGCGGGAGAGAATTGCAAGAGCACCGCCGATTCCTTGTCTGTCGATCCTTCAGTGGCTCCATTGGCCTTTCGAGGCGAGAGCGTTCTGATTTCCTGCGCCACGGCGCGAGGAATCTCGTCGCGCTTGTCCAGCGTCCCTTTAATTTCGATAACACGCCCCGCCACCAGGGCCGCTGAGGCTTTCAGATAAACTTCATTCCATACCACTACTTCGAGCATATCCGCCCGGTCTTCGATCCAAACCACTGCGAATGGTTTGCCCTCTTTTCTTGTGAACTTTTTCTCAACCTCCACAATCGCACCGGCAATCTTGAACGGCGCGCGATCATCCAACCCGCCTAATGAAGCAATCGATCGATAGTTTTTCACCGCGAAAACGTCCGCATACGCATCGAGTGGATGGCCGCTGACGTAAAAACCGAGTAGCTCTTTTTCGTAGGATAGTTTTTCATGTTCGCTCCACGGAGTGGTCTGCTTCTTTCTCGATCCGGTCGGAGCAGTTGCTTCATCAAAGAGTGAAACCTGACCTGCCACCCGGTCGCGCTGCGCTGCAGCGGATGCCATGACCGCGTCATCAATACAGCTAAAAAGTTCGGAACGGTCGCGGGCCAGAAAATCAAATGCGCCGGCCTTGATAAGGCTCTCAAGCATTTTGCGGTTGGCAACGCGCGAGTCGAGTCGTGCGCAGAAATCCTGCAGTGAAGCGAAATCCCCTCGCTCTTCGCGCTCGCGAATTGCCGTTTCCATGGCGGCCTCGCCGACGTGTTTGATAGCGGCAAGGCCGTAACGAATGGCGTTGGAGCCCGTGCCGTCGTAGCTGGGGTCGCTGACCCCGGTTGATGGTGAATCCGTCTGCGCTGCCGCGGTCAGCGCCCGCGGCTACAGTCTCCGGAATAAATTTCAAGCCGCTCTTATTGACATCCGGTGGCAGGATGGAAACACCCATCCTTCTGCATTCGCCAACGAAAATGGAAATTTTATCTGTGTTATTGATTTCGTTGCTCAGCAGACCCGCCATGAATTCCACCGGGTAATGCGCCTTGAGATACGCGGTTTGATAACTGATCACGCCGTAGGCTGCACTGTGGCTCTTGTTGAACCCGTAGCCCGCGAATTTTTCGAGCAAATCGAAAATGGCGTTCGCTTTCTTTTCCGGAATCTTGTTTGTGCGTGCGCAGCCTTCTATGAAGTTCTTTCTCTCTTTCGCCATCTTCTCCTTGTCTTTCTTGCCCATGGCGCGCCGGAGAAGATCGGCTTGCGCGAGTGAGTAGCCGGCGAGTTTGCTCGCCGCTGCCATCACCTGTTCCTGGTAAATCATCACGCCGTACGTATCCGCGCAGATACCTTCGAGCAGCGGGTGCAGATATTTGATCGGTGTGATCCCCTTTTTCGCTTTCACGTACTCGGGGATGAGTTCCATGGGGCCGGGACGGTAAAGTGCGATCAACGCGATAATGTCATCGAGCTTCTTTACGTCGAACTGCTTCGACAAACTCGTCATCCCGCCGGACTCCATCTGGAAAAGACCGATCGTTTCGCCGCGGTTATAGAGAGCAAACGCCGCGGAATCGTCGAGTGGAATATCCTTCAGCGAAAAGTTTGGCTCGCGCTGGTGAATCAGGGCCAGTGTGTCCTCAATGACGGTCAGCGTTTTCAATCCGAGGAAATCCATCTTTAGGAGGCCCAGATCGTTGAGCGGTCCCATGGCGTACTGGCTGATGACGTCGTTGCCTTTCACGTCGCGACAGAGCGGGATGTAATCAGACAGGTCGCGGTCCGCGATCACCACTCCCGCCGCATGCACTCCGGCATTGCGCGACAAACCTTCGAGAATTTTCGCGTAGTCGAACAGCTGCCGGGTCGGCGCCTCTGTGGCGACCGCTCGTTTCAGTTCCGGATTTTTTTCCACGGCTGAATCGAGCGTGATATTCAGCTCATTTGGGATCATCTTTGCGACGCGATCCGCATCGCGATAGCTCAAGCCCATTACCCGACCGACGTCGCGCACCACACTCTTCGCCTTGAGTTTGCCAAACGTGATGATCTGCGCGACGCGACGTTCACCATATTTCTGCCGCACGTATTCGAGCACTTCGCCGCGACGCGCTTCGCAAAAATCAACGTCGATATCCGGCGGCGAAACACGGTCCGGATTCAAAAACCGCTCGAAAAGCAATCCGTACTGGAGCGGATCGATATCGGTGATTCCGAGAACGTAAGTGACCATTGAACCGGCAGCCGAGCCGCGTCCAGGTCCCACGGGAATGCCTTTCTCCTTGGCAAAATGAATGAAATCCCAAACAATGAGCAGATAGCTGACGAAGCCGGTTTTTTCGAAAACGCCCAGCTCATAATCGAGCCGTCGGATCAATTCTGGATCGTTCGCCGCGCGCTCGCCGTAGCGCTGCCGCAAACCGTTGTAACAAAGATCGCGCAAATATCCTTCGCGCGTTTTCCCTGGCGGCGCGGGATACTCCGGATATTTGGAGCGCCCAAACTCGAGATCGAGGTGACAGCGTTCGCCAATTTCAAGCGTATTCGCAATCGCTTCGGGAAAATCGCGGAACAGCTCGCACATCTCGGCCGGTGATTTGAAATACAGCTCCGGCACATAACGCATCCGGTTTTCGTCCTGCACCATCTTGCCCGTGCCGATGCAAAGCATTACGTCGTGCGCCTGATGATCGCTCCGGCGGAGAAAATGAACATCGTTTGCCGCGACTAATCCGACGCCAATGTCCCGCGCAATTTGCGGCAGCGCTATCATGCATTTGCGCTGTTCTTCCATGCCGTGATCGTGCAATTCGATGAAGAAATTTTCCGCCCCGAGAATGTCGCGGTATTCAGCCGCGCTCTGTTTTGCCTTCTCGATGTTGTTCGACTGAATAGCGGAATTGATTTCACCCGCCAGGCAGCCGCTCAGCCCAATCAGACCCTCCGATCGCGCCGCGAGGAGTTCCTTATCGATCCTGGGCGCATAATGAAAACCGTCCAAGTGCGCGGTCGTGATCAGCTTGACGAGATTTCTGTAACCGGTCTCGTTTTGCGCCAAAAGAGTGAAGTGATACGCCGCATCGCGCCGCGATCCTGGACGGTCTTTATGTGACCCCGGGGCGATATAAGCTTCGCAGCCGATGATCGGTTTCACCCCGGCGCGCTGCGCTTCCTGATAAAACTCAATCGCCCCGAACAAATTACCGTGATCGGTAATCGCGACGGCGGGCATTTTGAATTCAGCCGCTTTTTTCATCAGCTCTTTCATCCGGATGGCGCCATCCAGCAGCGAATATTCAGTGTGCAGATGCAGGTGAACGAAAGAGTCGCGAGGCATTTGTTTGCGGTTTCAGTATAAGCGCCAAAAAAAATCTTTGGCAAATTTGCCCAGCATGTCATCGCGAGCGAAGTGAGCAATTCTCGAATTTTCGTTTGCTCCGCAGTCTCTTTTCGCCTCTCCCTTTGTACCAGGGGAGAGGATTAAGGTGAGGGGTTGGTGGCCGTCACGCATGGTTTCCGTAATCATCCTCACCCTTTCCTCTCCCTTCCGAAGGGAGAGGCGACCGCAAAGGCGCACGAGTGTTCATCCCAGGTGAACACAATTGAGAACCAACGGGCACTACCGATTGATCCAAAAAATTCGTGATTGCATTCCCATCGCGGCATTGCTAAGAGAGCGCGTGCTGCGTTTAGCTTTCGATTGCAAGAGTCCGCGGGTTACTGAGTTCACTTCGACATGAAAAAACTGGAAGCCATCATCAAACCGTTCAAGCTCGAGGAGGTCAAAGAGGCGCTGGCCGAGCTTGGGATCGAAGGGATGACCGTTACGGAAGTCAAAGGGTTCGGCCGGCAAAAAGGACATACTGAAATCTATCGCGGAAGCGAATATACGGTTGATTTCCTGCCCAAAGTGAAAGTGGAAGTCGTGATGGCCGACGACATGGTGGAAAAGGCTGTGAGCGTCGTGGTAGCGGCCGCCAAAACAGGCAAAATCGGAGACGGAAAAGTGTTTGTTCTCCCAGTAGAACACGCCGTGCGTATCCGCACGGAAGAGATCGGGGAAAAAGCAGTGTGATGGGACTCGAAGCGGCCTCCGACGTCAAGCCGGAGCGGGTGTCGCCTGTGTTCGTGAAGGTCGCGAGCATCTGTGCGATTCTTACCGGGGTCTCAACCATCGCGGTTCATTGGCTACCTGATCTGTGGAGCAACGCCACTACATTTGAATCGCGCGTACAGCTGCGGCACAACGTTATTTACATGGGCCGTTTTTGGATCGTGCTGATTCATTGTGTGCTTGTCGTGATCTCGATGGCTGCAATTCCCATGCTTTTGCGTGGCACATCGCGGCTGATCGCAATGTTCGGGTTTGGCAGTTACGTTCTGTTTGCTTTTGTCGAGATGCTCAGGACTTCGTTGTCGATATTTGCGGTAAATCGTGCATGGCGCGCAGGTTATGAAACGAGCGCCGATGAAATCCAGCGTCGCGCGTTTCGCTCCGCGCTCGACACTTTTGTCGGCGTTAACGACGCGCTTTTCTTTCTTTTCTTTGTAGCGTTCACCGCCGGTCTTTTCTGTTACGGAATCGCGCTCCTCTTGAATAGTGGAACGGACCAACGCATCGGATATTTATTTCTGCTTTGGGGGATTCTTAATCTTCCGGGCTTGATCGATGCGATACTTGGAAATGAGTCCCTCGGCGCCTCTTTCGACTGGGTCGGCCGCTATTTTCAACCCATCGCCAGATCGTTGATCGGCCTCTGGCTCTGGAACGCCTCTAACCGATGCCGCGCCACATGATTTTCCACCAACCCTGAATTAACAACTAACAACTCCCAACAATATGGCCAAAGACAAAACTCCATCCGACGTCAGCAAAATGATCAAGGAAAGCAACGTGAAGTTGATCGATTTCAAATTCACGGATTTGCTCGGCACCTGGCAGCATTTCACGACCACGCTCACCGAATACAACGAGGAGATTTTCACTGATGGCCTTGGATTTGACGGATCGAGCATTCGCGGCTGGCGCGTGATCAACGCCTCGGACATGCTCGTCATTCCGGATGCGACCACTGCGTGGATCGATATTTTCAATGCCGAACCGACATTGAGTTTGATTTGCACCATCGTCGATCCGATCACTCGCCAACCGTACGATCGCGACCCACGCGGTGTTGCCGAAAAAGCGGAGGCTTATCTCAAATCCACCGGCATTGCGGACACTGCATTCATTGGACCGGAAGCGGAATTTTTTATTTTCGACGATGTGCGATTCGCGAACACCGGCAACGCGTCGTCATACGTCGTCGATAGCGTCGAAGGACATTGGAACAGCGCGCGCGAAGAGTTTCCAAACCTCGGTTACAAAATTCGACCGAAGGAAGGCTACTTTCCAGTCTCGCCGATGGATTCGCTGCAAGACATTCGCAACGAAATGTGTCTGGAGCTCGAGAAAGCCGGCGTCGCGATCGAGCGTCAACATCACGAAGTGGCAACTGCCGGCCAGGCTGAGATCGACATCCGGTTCGCGCCGTTGAAACGCATGGGCGACAACATGCAGTACTACAAATATATCCTGCGCAACGTCGCCAAACGACACAACAAGACCGTGACGTTCATGCCGAAACCGATCTTTGCCGATAACGGGTCGGGTATGCACACACACATGTCGCTTTGGAAAGACGAAAAGCCGCTCTTTGCCGGTAACGGCTACGCCGGGCTGTCGGAGCTGGCGCTGTTTTTCATCGGCGGAATTTTGAAACACGCACCAGCGCTCACCGGCCTGACGAATCCAACCACCAACAGCTACAAGCGGCTCGTGCCTGGGTTCGAAGCGCCGGTCAACCTCGCCTACTCCGCTCGCAATCGTTCCGCCGCGATTCGAATTCCGACCTATTCACCAAGTCCAAAAGCAAAGCGCATCGAATTCCGCACACCGGATGCTGCTGCAAATCCATATCTCGCCTTCTCAGCGATGCTTCTCGCGGGGCTCGATGGAATCCAAAACCGCATGGACCCCGGCGATCCGCTCGACAAAAATCTCTACGAACTGCCACCGGAAGAACTCGCACAAGTCGCCAGCGTACCCGATTCACTCCGGGGCGCGATCGAAGCGCTCCAGGCCGATCATTCCTTCCTGTTGCGCGGCGACGTCTTCAACGAAGACTTCATCGCCAACTGGATCGACATGAAACAAAAAGAATACGACGCGCTGCGTCTTCGTCCCCACCCGTACGAATTCTCGATGTACTATGACGTATAAGCATGCGGACGTCCGCGCTTGTCACGCGGTGGCGCCGGCGAAATGACCAGGTTGTCTCGAGCGCAAAAGGCGGGTCCGCCTGGATGAGGACACTGGGATAGCGCTCAATGAGCCACCCACCAGCCGCGAAGCTGTCGGACCACAGCCGTTTTGCTCGCCACCGGCAGTTTCTTTGCCCATCGACCATTTTACCTCGTGAGATATCTCCGCAGACGATTTTTTAGGATACAGAGGTGACAGTGATACCTGAAGTGGATCACATACATCTTATCTTGTCGTCCGTGGCTTTGAAGAAGTCGATAGAGGCGCTCAATAGTTTGCGTTCACAACAGTAGTCGGCATCTCAAACCAAGTTTTGCAAAACAACTCTAGTGTGTTTGCCACGAACCCCGCCCGTGGCTTATCTCTTTCTCGTTAGGCCAAGCGTGACATTAATTGGATCGCATTATTGGCGACTTAGAAGCTACGGTCTCGTATGCGAACGCCGATATTCCAAATTGACGCATTTACCAATCGCCGATTCACAGGGAATCCTGCAGCGGTGATGCCGATGGAAAACTTTTTGAGTGATTCGGTGCTTCAGGATATTGCTTCCGAGAACAATCTGGCCGAGACGGCCTTTCTAGTTCCTGAAGGCGGCGACTATCGGCTGCGCTGGTTCACGCCCACCAAAGAGGTGCCACTTTGCGGCCACGCAACCCTAGCCAGTGCAGCTATAGTCATGGAACGGCTGGAGCCTGGACGCAGTAGGGTGGTTTTCCATTCTGCGAGCGGGCCGCTGACTGTGAGCCGAGCAGATACTCAATACGTCATGGACTTCCCGGCCCGGCCGTCTGAGCCGGTTCAGACACCGCCCGGACTAGCTGATGCACTGGGCGTCGCTCCGATCGAATTGTTTGTGAACGCCTTCAATTACATGGCTCTCCTGGAAACTGCGCAGATCGTGCGCACACTTGCACCCGATTTGATCGCGCTCGCCCGCGCCGATCGCGACGGAATAATCGTCACCGCGCCGGGGGATGGTCCTTATGACTTCGTCAGCCGCTACTTCGCCCCGGCCAAGGGCATCCCGGAAGACCCCGTCACCGGCGGTGCACATTGTATGTTGGCACCCTATTGGGCCAGACGATTAGGCAAGACTGTGTTTCGGGCTTATCAGGCCTCACGGCGCGGTGGGGAGATCATTTGCCGACTGGCCGGTGAACGCGTCGAGCTGAAAGGAAGTTGCGTCTTTTTACCTAGAAGGCGAAGTGGAAATTTAAAGGTGCTCACGGTCTTGCCGTCCTGCAACTCAAAGGGCCTAACCAATCGATGAAGCCAAGGGCCCCGTTGCGATACAATCTCTGTGAGCTTGCTAGCTTATAGGGAAGCTTTAGAGAAGCTTTGAGCCCTTCGCAATTTCGCCGCCCACGAAAGCGACCAATCTAAGCGCAATGCCCTCAAGGCAATGGATGGTCAGCGAATCGAATCCAGCGGCGCGTGGCTCAAGTGTGAGAACCGACTCCAAACTATCGCCGATAGGCTCAAAGACCTCGCGACCGAAATTGGGAATAAAGCGCCGTACTAGCCCGCGTGATGTAGCCTGAGCGGCCCGTCGTTCGTGTTTATGATGAAGCTGGCAACGTGATCGAGACGCACGAGCACAAGGGCGAGTTCAAGGAGGTCTGACAATCACCTTTGAGATTTCGAGCGAAGAATCCTTTCGGATTCCCACTCGTGACTTATGTTCAACACCAACCGCTTTTTGCACCAGCGCCTCGAAACGCGGATCGCCACGGAGAGGATCGAGCTTCGGATCATCTTGAATCATGGTGATGGTTAGACTCTCATGATCAGCGATAGCTTGCTCCAACCGTCGAATTGCTTCGTCGCGACTTCCCAGACTTAGGTAGAGCAGAGTGCGCGGGTATTCGGGCACGTAGCGGTGCTGGCTGAGCTCTTCCAGTTCGGCCAGCATTTGGATAGCTGCGTCTTTATCGCCGGACTGCGCTTTGGCAGCTGCAAGCAGCACCTGAACAAACAGATCGTCGCTCAACTGCTGCGCCTTTGTGTATTCGGCAATCGCAGCCGGCAAGTCGCCTTTTCGCTGAAGAGCCATGCCCAGATTATAATGTGCGTAATAAAACGTCGGATCAATCTCCAGCGTCTTCCGCAACTGTGCGATCGCCTCATCGTATCGACGCGCAGCGTACAGAATCTGACCCAGGTCTGCATTAATAATGGGCGAGAGTGGATCAAGTTCGATGGCGCGTTTGCCCTCGGCGATCGCTTCCTCGAACCGGCCGAGGGCGACGAGCGGGCCGTTTCCATACCAATGGTGCGCGGTCGCGTAGTTGGGGTTTAGCGCGATCGCCCGTTGAAATTCCGATATTGAACCAGCCATATCGAGGTCGCCGCTGCACAGCAACAATCCGAGAGCGGTGTGTGCCTCCGCCAGTTTCTCATCCAGTTGAAGCGCTTTTAGCGCGGCAGCTTTCGCCGTAGGGTAGGCATCCTGTGGTGCCGTCGTAGTATAGGCTGGCAGGAGAACGTAAGCCTCCGCCAGCCCGGCGTAAGCCAGTGCATATTTCGGATCACGCGCAATCGCCTGCTCATAAAATCCGATCGCCTGTCGGAGATTTTCGCCGCCACGTTTGCTCCAGAGCGAACGGCCTTTCAGATAAAGCTCGTAGGCGGTCAAGTCAGTCGTCGGCTGGGCTGCTATCAGCTGCTTCTCCGCGCCGGTCAGCTTCGCCTGCAGCGTGTCAGCGATCGTCTTGGCAATGTCGCTTTCTACCGCAAAAATATCGGTCAGCTTCCGCTCATAAACGTCCCCCCAAAGATGGGCGTCGGTCAGCGCGTTGATCAATTGCACGTTGACCCGCACAACCTCACCGCTCTTTTGCACGCTGCCCTCCAGAACATTTCCAACCCCGAGTTGTTTCGCGATCTCGCGCAGATTGTCTGGTGCGCTTTTGTATTTCTGGGTGGAAGTGCGTGAGATCACTTTCAGGTCCGCAATCTTGGACAGCCGGGCCAGAATTTCGTCCTGCATCCCTTCGGCAAAATAGACGTTGTCCGGATCGTGGCTCAGGTTTTCCAGAGGAAGGACGGCAATCGATTTTTCTGGCAACGGCGTCAGTGCGGACGCTGATGGCGCGACGTTCCTCGCGGAGGCCGACGTTATTTCTCGACGATTTAGCCCGATTACAAACAACGCTGCCGCGACAATCGCCACGACTGCGATCAAGGCGGCGATCTTGTAAACACCGATACCATGAGACAACTTGCGACGGCAGGATTCCAGGGCTTCCATCAACTCCCGAGCTGACGCGGGCCGCCGAGCGGGATCGAGGGCAAGCGTGCAGCGCAGCAGCTTTATTATTGGTTCAGGAACTTTCCTCGCGACCAACTGCTCGACTGGCAGATCGTCGCGGGTTTGACGATCGCGAATCTCTTCGATCGTGCTGCCAGAGTGTGGTGCCAGTCCAGTGAGCGCGAACCAGAGCGTCGCGCCGAGCGAATAAATGTCCGAGCGCGCATCGACCGGACCGCTTCCAAATTGCTCAGGGCTCGCGAAATTCGGCGTGCCGACAAATTCTCCGTGCGTTAGGTCCGTTTCTCCTCCGGCATCCGCGATCGCCTTGGCAAGGCCGAAGTCGATGACTTTCACTTCGGGCTCGGCCGTGTCAGTGTCACCCCGCCTCAACATGATATTGCCCGGTTTCAGGTCGCGATGGATCAAACCGTGGGCTGCCGCAGCCATCAATGCCCGCGTGATGTGGATCGCAATTTCCAGAGCCGATTTTGCATTGAGCGGACCATCCCTCCGCACGCGGGCCTCCAGAGTTTCGCCCTCGACGACCTCCATCGCGTAATAGCAGTGACTGGCATCCGGCGAAGCGCCGAACTGGAACACGGCGGCCACATTCGGATGCCGCAGGGCAGCTGCGGCGCGGGCTTCACGCAAAAAGCGTTCGCGCATCGCTCGTGAGCTGCGCGCGGTCGCAGGCACCTCGATCACTTTCAGGGCCACCCTCCGATGCAACACCTTGTCCATGGCGAGATAGGTCACCCCCATGGCCCCGTGACCGAGTTCCCAGTAAAAACCGTCTGGGCGTTGCTCGACCTCAAAGTCGCCGAAGACCAACGAAGCCGGAGGCGCTGTCGCTGCTTCCGCCGGTTCGTCAAACGCTATCCGCACCAGACAAGGCAGGCATTCGCTGTTCACGGTCATCGGCCGGCCGCACGTCGAGCAGAGACCGACGGATTCTGACAATATTTTCATGGTGCGCCCTATTCTCCCGCTAGCACCCAAAACAACCAATGCAACTCTCATCCACCTCGGCTTCCGTGTCCACCGTTCGGCGAACCGGGATGAAAGCGGTGGCATCGGCGAAGCGCTCGACTGCTTGCTGCAATGCTCGGATGGCCGCGCGGAGCCGTTCACATCGTTCGGTTCCTTTAATCGAACGCAATCGTGCGCTCGAACTACGCAGCGCGCCGGCCACGTATCCAAGCCCTGCGTCGTCGCGAAGCGCCCGACGACGCAGGGCCCCCCGATGCTCAAACTCAGCGCGCCGGTATTGCACCTCTCCGCGCCTTCATTTCCGTGCCCGCCTCTTTTGTCGGCGGTGTGCCTCTGACGCGGGCTATGAATCCGTGGGCAATGCCGGAAGCATCGACGTAACGACCAGTGATATTTCCCTGCGAACTGATTCCGTTAAGCGATGTAAAGGTTGACCCGGGATAATCGAAAGTGAAAAATTTGTTTGGCGGGACAAAGAAGAGTCCATGAGTCACGCCTGAGGCGTCCGCATATCTGCCCACCACCCAGTTCCTATTGTTATCTCCAAACAGGATTGTCTGAACGGAGCCCGAAGGATCGATGGGGAAGTGCAGCGCCCCATTGGCGTCCCGGTAGTAGCCGTGAAGAATTCCTGAGCCGTCTATATAGTATCCCACCACCAACCGCTTTGAATTATTAATGTCGTAAGCAAGGGTCGCGGCAGCTGCCGGGACGCTAAACGACGTTACGGTTCCGCCAACGCTGACGAACGCCTGGCCGATCACGTCGTCGTTAGAAAACGTGCCGGTAAAGTCGCCGGCATCATTTATCCCAAACACATCGGTGCTGAGCGCGCCGGGAATATCGTATTCTGTGAAGGTGCCGCCCGACAGGAAAAACCCGTGATTGTTGGCATCGCTGGTGGCGTAGTCACCGACTACTGTGCCTCGGTTATTGATGCCTCGTCCTTCGGTAAAACCCACGGTATCGTTAGGGTCGACGATCGGCGCGCCAAAGCTACCATCGCTGAACCGGACAAAACCGGCCGTTACTCCGTTCGGATCGATGAACTCGCCGACGATGTCGCCTCTCTCGTTAATCTTTTGCGGCAAGGTGTTATTTCCGGTCCCGGGATAATCAAAAGTGGTGATCACTTCAATAGAGCCTGAGTTCGCTGCTTGCTGAGCGAACGTTCCCATCAATGGGAACACGAACAGAACTGCCAGAATGCTAATAAATATTTGTTTTGGTTTCATGATGCTTATTGCCTCCTTAATTGGTCTCTTCATATTGTTTTTCTTGATATTGTTTTTGTTCATATTGTACCTCCGTGTTGATTTTAATGGTTGCGCATGATGATGCGCTTCCCTTGTACAAACGGATTCCGGAGCGCGCGCTACACGGAATCGTAACTTTTTCGCGGGCTTGCTTGTCTTCCGCGGTTTTGATACAATCGGCTGACGTGAAGACCCAGGCAGGGAACGGGCAGGGCCAAAGCGATTTCTTTCCTTCGACGCACTGGAGCGTGGTTGTCGCGGCTGGGGAAAGCCAGGCGGAACCGGAGATTGCGCAGGCTGCGCTCGCGGAGTTTTGCCAGACCTATTGGGGGCCGCTTTACAGTTTCGTGCGCAGCCGCGGGTACGCCATGGAAGATGCGCAAGATCTCACACAGAGCTTTTTCGCCTACCTGATCGAGCATAAGATCTACGCGCGCGCCGATCGCACGAAAGGTAAATTCCGATCCTTTCTGTTGGCCTCATTGAAGAATTTCCTGGGGCACGCTTACGACCGTGAGCAAACGTTGAAGCGCGGCGGCTCCCTCGATTTTCTGCCGCTGGACGACACGCGGGCTAAGGCGGCGGAGTCGCTTTTCCAGACGCATTTCGTTTCAGCGGAGCCGGCTGGAGAAGACCGGGTTTTTGAAAGAACCTGGGCAGAGGCACTGGTCAGGGTGGGACTGGAGCGACTGGCAGCTGAGCAGAAAGCTGAGGGCAAACATAAGCTCTTCGAAGAATTAAGAATCTTCCTTACTAGCAGCCCCAATCCGCTGCCGACTTACGATGACTTGGCTGTTCGTCTCAGTCTCCCGCCCTCCACTCTGCGCACCCGCGTGACCCGATTGCGGGCGCGCTACCGGGAGTTGTTGCGCGCAGAGGTTCGCCGAACGGTGGACACGGAAGCCGAGGTGGATGGAGAGTTGCATTGGTTGTTTCGGGTGCTAGCGGGAGAATAGGGCGCACCATGAAAATATTGCCAGAATCCGTCGGTCGCTGCTCGTCGTGCGGGCTGATTACAAAAATTTGCAAGAAAATCCGGACATAACAGCGACATGTTCCCATCAATTAAAGCCGCAGGATTCAAAGGAACCCTGCGGCACTATTGGTGATATTGCAGGACGCGCGCGCTCAATCGACAACGACGTGATCAACCATGCGTAAATCACCTGCCTGTGCGTAGTAAATACGCACGTGAGCGCCGGGTTTTATCGCGGTTCGGATCACTTCGCCGTTTTTATTCAAAACGTGACCAGGTCCGCTGAGAACATAACTTCCCGGAGTACTCGAACGATCCTCGCGAACGACGAGAGTCTTGCCCGGCTGATAATTGGTCGCCGACCCGTCCTCAGTCGTCATTTTGATGATCGTTCCCGTTACTGTTACTGCTTCTGTCGAACCTGTGTCCTGCTTTGTACCATTCGAACTTGGCTGAGCAAATGCCAGCGGCGCTAGCAGTGCACAGCAGATTAGGATGGCAACTGGTTTCTTCATATTATACCTCCGTTTCCCTTGTACAAACGGATTCCGGAGCGCGCGCTTCACGGAATCGTAACTTTTTTCGCACGCTCGGAAATTACCCCGCCATTGTGGTATTGGAGGATTCGCGATGGCCGACTTCAGTTTTCGGACGGAGATTCGATTAAGGAAGAATTTACGCTACTCAGCATGAGCCGCGGCGTGCTCACGGTGCGCAGACGCTCAGGACAGATTGCAAAGTTTCATTAACCACGCGATGAAGCCAACGGCCCCTTGTCGGTGCAACCTCAGCGTGTTTGCCACGACACCCTGGATTTCATCCAGGTGCCCGGCTACCCTAGTGCGATTACGCTCCCGCTAGTGCATCAATAATGAGCCCGATTTTTAGTTTGCCGCAGAGGGGCGTGATTCGCGTCTTCACGCTCACGCACTCCCGCCGTAATGTTGTTCAACGCTAGCCGTGGCTTATCTCTGTCTCGTTAGGCCGCAAAATGAAGATTCGTCTCGCTGAGAAATCTGAGGCCGAAGCCATCAGCCGATTCGTGTCTGAGCTCGCAGTGACGCACATTGGGGCAACCCTTCAGATTGAAGGCTTGGAGAACCTACTCAGAAGTATGGATGTAGATTCAACGATCACGCGAATGACCGATGGATTCCCGCACTGGGTCGCCCTGGAAGGTGGTGCGATTGTCGGGATTGCAGTGGTCAAGCCCCCCTCGCACATCTATCACTTGTTCGTGCGTTCAGATCGACAACGAAGCGGAATCGGACGACAGCTCATGAACGAGGCGCTAGGGTTTATTTCCGATAGATGTGGCAGAGCGACCGTTACCGTGAATTCTTCGCTTAATGCAGTGGATGCCTATCGCAGATTTGGGTTCCGAAATGCGGGCGATGAGGTGGTTGACGGTGCCGGAGTTCGCTTCCAGCCGATGTCGCGAGATTTACCATCGCGTGCCTCCTGAAGCAGGCCTAACCAAACGATGGAGTCGACCACGAGCCGCCGTACTATCCAGCTTTCCATGAGTTTAACCCGTCAACTCGCAGCCACGCACGCCCTCGCTCGCGGCGGCTCATCTTGTTCTCGTTAGGCGCTTAGGTATGCAGCTCGTGCGTCCCGGCCCCGAACACCTTGCTAGCTACGTCGCTGCGCTCGAGCGTGGGTGGTCTGCCGACAACGAGCGCGGTGTCGAGGCCGCACGCGAAGAACTCTCCCGCATCCAGGCCGATGCAGCGGCGTTTCTCGCCACCATGGAAGACCGCGAAGCTAAGGGTCCTCCCCTCACGCTTCCAGACGGTTCGACGGCCAAGCGCGTCCCGGGGTTCAAGCGCTGGCTCTGGGACGGCGAGTTCTGCGGAAGCATCGGGTTGCGGTGGCAGCCAGGTACTACGGCGCTACCGCCCCATTGTTTGGGGCATATCGGCTATGCGGTCGTGCCGTGGAAACAGCACCGCGGGTATGCAAAGTCAGCGCTACGCCTCATACTTCCGGAAGCCAAGGCAGTCGGCCTGCCGTACGTGGAGATCACCACTGATCCGGACAACATCGCGTCACAGCGCGTCATCGAAGCGAATGGAGGCATCTTCGTCGAGCACTTCATCAAACCGCAGCAGTTCGGCTGCAAGCCTGGCCTGCGCTTTCGCATCATGTTCACATAATGGCGTCTGACCCCTCCATTCCACGCTTGGAGCAGGGCACGCCGGTCGCCTAACCAAACGCTGGAGCGAACTGCCGCCCGGCGTACATTTGCATTTCAGATGAATAAAACAGTTTCACTTTCGGCCACGCTCGCTCTCAGTAGCGGTCGCTCAGCTTCGTCTCGTTAGGGCTATGCGTTGGGCGAGCTGCACAATCCTCCACGGTCTCCTCCCGGTCACACGTTCGGCAGCTGCGGAGATTATCGTTGCTGGCTCCACAATGGACGGTAGTAGCACTCTCAAAGCTGGTGAACGAGTTCGATTCCCGTACGCCCTGCCCTATGAAACGACATTTTTGACGCACCTCGCGGCGACGGTCAACGCTTCGTTGTGCACGCCGACGAAAAGCTGACTGCGTTTCTCAAACTCGAATCAGTGATCCATCGGACTATCAGTTTTTAGCGGCCTCGGAAATTTGATAATTTTCTTTTCGAGGTCGGCCTCAGCTTCGCATTTTGCGACGAATAACTCGAGAGCTCCGTGGATGACATCGGCGACCTTCACACGTTCTCGGTCCGCGATCTTCCTGAGCAATCGCATCGTTGGCTGGTCAAGGGCATCGAGCGTCCAGCAGCCTTCAAGAACAAAGGGCGTAACATTGCCAGGTCGCGTTTTCGGAATCGCTTTCATGCCGCCGTCTCTTGCGCTGCTTTCCGCACACACGCAAGAAACTTCTGCCAAACAATTGTGTGACTTAAATGTGACTCGAATTTGCTCGGAAATGCTTCGCACTATCGCGGATGAAAAATTGACTGCGTTTCTCCAATTGGAATCGGCGATTCGTCTTGCTGAATGAGAACGCGGTAGAGCCATTGAGTTCCCGCTTAGCGCAGGCCAACTGCGGGGTTTGGGCACACGACCCTTCGGTGTTCTGCCTCCATTGATCATCGGCGAGCTGAGATCGACATGTTTGCTAATGTGCGATCGGCCGTTTCGGTGTAATAGCGGAGCGACTCGACTCGCTCATGTTCCCGCGGACCGGATCTAATTCAACGCTTTCACTGTGGATCCTGGCTCTGGCGATGGCTCTTGAGATCGCGTTCGCACTCCTGGCAGTGTTCGTCTTATTCCCGAGCGGAATCCTCAAGGTATTTGCCGCTCCAACGGGCGGTCTGATAACCGCAACTCTCGTTGCGAATTTCATTTCTCTCGCTGTGGTCGTGGGCCTCGTTTTATGCCTTATCGGTGGGCTGCGCCTGTCAGATTTGGGTTTGCGTGGCAGCGATGTGCCCATTGCTGTCGTGTTGACAATCAGCGCGTGGATTGGAGCGAACGCGATCGAAGCGGCATGGCAAGCCGTAGCCGATGGCGCCGTGAGCTGGGGTGGAGAATGGCGAGGGCTCGGCGTAACGGCTGTGATCGGTGCCTTACTCGCGCAGCTCTTCGGAAATGCGCTTTACGAGGAAATCCTCTTTAGAGGTGTCCTGCTTCGCCAAACCTACTGGCGACTTGAAACGACGCGTCTGACAAATTTGCAAACGTTGGCAATCGCAATCGCTATCTCGCAATCTCTATTTGCTCTCATTCATTTGCCGATTCTGCTAAGCGGAGGCCTGTCGCCAATTGCTGCGTTTTCTCGGTTACCGGCGATATTCGTCGCCGGAAGCGCGTTCGCTGTTCTTTATGCACGAAGCGACAATCTGATGTTGTGCGTAGGCATCCATGCCTTAGCAAACAAACCGACGCTGCTCGTGACCGATCGTTTTGATCTTCCTGACAATCTCGTGTTCGCCGTGGTGATGTGCCTCATATTGGCAGCGTTCTGGCGCACAAAAAGAGTGCGCAGATAGGCGGCGCGGGAAGTTGATCGCCTGCAAATTTCGACGGAGCCCGATGCGATCGGTTGCGAAACTTTGCGTATTCGATCGCGTTGCGGTTGCGTCCGGCTCGCCGTACCACGGGCGACTGCGAATCCTGGCTCCTCGCAGTTCGTTCCACTGTTGCTTCGTGACAAACTTGCCATCGCGATGACGGGAAGCGTTTCGTTGTGCGTGCGGATGAAAAACCGACGGTTTTTATGGAACTTGAATCAGCGATTCGGAAGCGCGGCCAATTTTCTTGACAGATAAGCGAGATTTTTTGCATACTCGGCGTCGCTAAACGGATCTGAATCAGGCGGAGGACATTTCCCCGCTAGGTTCTTCGCCTTTTCCCGACCCGCAACGAACAGGATCAACAGGGCGGGGAATAAGAAAGGAAGAACCATGAATCCATTGATTCAGCTTAAAAAAGTAACTTCAGTATTTTTCGTCGCGTTGGCCTGCTTTGCGGTTTTCCCAAGAGCGCAAGCGGTTGTCCCAGCACCGGACGGAGGCTACCCTGGTGGCAACACCGCGGAGGGTGAGAATGCGCTCTTCAGCCTCACCACCGGCACTAGCAACACGGCCATCGGTTTTGCCGCCCTCGGTAGCAATACAACCGGCGACTTCAACACGGCAGAGGGATCTGGCGCCCTTCTCTTAAACACCACGGGCGCTCTAACACGGCCAACGGCGTTAATACGCTTCTTCGCAACACCACCGGTTTTCAGAACGTGGCCAGCGGGGTGCAAGCGCTATTTAGCAACACGACCGGATTTCACAACGCGGCCGCCGGTTTTCAAGCGCTCTTATCCAACACAACCGGTAACCACAACACGGCCGACGGTGATAACGCACTCGTTCACAACACAACGGGTGTCTTCAACACGGCAGTCGGCGGCCATGCGCTCGATCAGAACATAACCGGCAGCTCTAACGTTGCCTTGGGTTTTCAAGCCGGTTTCAGTATCACTGGAAGTGGTAATGTCTGTATCGGCCAGAATATCTTCGGTCTTGCTGGCGAGAGCAACGTCACCAGGATCCGAAACATCGGCTCGACGGCGCAGGCTAACGGCGTCTTTGTTACTGTAGGCGCTGGCGGCAAACTTGGCTTCCAAGTCTCCTCGCGACGCTACAAGGACGACATCAAACCGATGGATAAGGCCAGCGAAGCACTTTTCGCGCTTAAACCGGTCAGCTTCCGCTACAAACAGGAGATTGATCCCGCGCGCTCGCCTGATTTTGGCCTTATCGCCGAGGACGTTGCCGCGGTGAATCCTGATCTGGTGGCGCGCGACGAGGAAGGCAAAATCGTTACCGTTCGCTATCAAGCGGTCAACACGATGTTGCTCAATGAGTTCCTCAAAGAGCATCGGAAAGTCGAGGAACAGGAAAAGACAATCGCGGAGTTAAGATCTGGGATGACCGCCCTCGCCGCAATGGTGAAAGAGCAGGCGGCGCAAATCCAAAAAGTGAGCGCTCAGCTTGAAGCGAGCAAACCTGCGCCGCAAGTGGTCAACAATAATCACTAAGGCTGCAGACCAATTAAGCAAAGTCGGTTGGAGTTGTGGCTGTGTCTCAGCGATTGATTCCAACGGGCGAACGATCTGGATTGTTGGCGCCCATCGCGGCGACGGAAAGCGTTTCGTTGTGCGTGCGGATGAAAAGCTGACTGTTTTCGTTGAGCTTGAAAGAATCACGCGCGAATTAGCGCTTTCCGCGCTCTTGGTGATGACACCGGCCGGGCGCGTGGCAGCCGCCTCATAAAAGAGGATTAAACGCCGTACTTTTGCATCGGGGGCATCTGCCAGCGGTTTCCAATGAAACGGCCTTCGTAAAGTGCTTCACATACCGGCACTCTTTGCATTCCCATCGCATCGAACGTTTCTCTTGCGACTGATCGATTTGGGTTAATGCATTCAACGCCATATCTCGAATTGCTTCGAGGGCTGCTTTCAACGGCTTGAGCGCCGAGTCCATAACTTCAACTCCAGCTGTTGAGGTTTACCAGTTAGCTTGCGCGATATGCGCGCCCAAATACGACATAAGAGCGTTTTCATGTTCACATGAACATATACAGCGGCGAAAGGGCTGTCCAGGACTAAAAACAATTATTCTGACCCCGAAGGGGGAACAATGAATACATCTTCAGTGACATCACAAAATCTCGCGGATGCGCAATTGTGACAAACCCGAGCCGGATCGACTACGAAGATGTGAAAAATAAACGCATAAATCATCGAAGAGCTCCCGGTGCTGGTGTCAGCGTGGCTCCCTCACGAAGTAAAACACTTGATCCTGCAATCTCTTCATCGACAATCATCGTTCTGAAAACGCTTGCCGAACATATTGCAGCTCGCCTCGAAGAACGAGCGTTTTGCGTCGTTTTTGAGAATGATTTAGAGCGTTGCTGGCCACGCAAAGAGATCGCGCGGACAAAGCGGGAGAGAGAAATCCAAGGCTTCGCCGAATCTCAAGGTTGGACTGCCGCAATTCTCGAGGGTGGGTTCGGTATGAGGGCAATATTTCAAAGGCTGAATGGCAGTCATTGAACTTAAGCCGCATCGTTAGGTGGACTCAAGTGGCGGCGGCGAGCAGTGCTGCGAGCCATGGCACTCGATGACGCGGCGACATGATGGCAAACACTGATTCTCGCGTAACGATTCACATGGCGGCGAGCCTCGACGGCTTCATCGCTCGAAAGGACGGGCGCGTCGACTGGCTCGAAACCTCAGACGAATTCGCAGGCGGGGACACCCTGGACCCAGGATTCGTCGAAACCTTCCTCAAGACGATCGACTGCTACGTCATGGGGTCGCGAACCTATGAGACCGCGTTGAGTTTTGAAGCCAAAGGGTTGGGTTGGGCGTACGGCGACAAACCCACCTTCGTCCTCACTAGTCGCGATCTACCGCGAACCCGAGATACCGTCGAGTTCTACTCAGGCGATCTTGCCCAGTTCGTGAATGGGCACTTGCGGCCCACGTTCCATACCATCTGGTTTGTTGGAGGCGGTGCAGTTTCCGGCGAATGCCTTCGTCTCGGGCTGGCCGACGAAGTTCGTTATTCGATCCTGCCGATCTTGATTGGCGATGGGATACGGTTCTTCGAGAAGCTCGACAGAGACATCGCCCTCCATCTGGCGGAGGTCAAAGCCTATAAGAGCGGCATGGTGGAGCTTTGCTACGAGGTGCGAGGACATCGTGGCGAGCCAGGGAACGCCGCCACCTAACAATTCACTCCAGCCGACGCCCACAAGCGGGCGCGGCTGAGTTCAAACGTTAGGCGAAGAGTAGAGTTCGACCTCGATTTCTCGAGATCACCTGATTGGCTAGAGAACAATGAAGATCAAAGAGATCGCCTTCGTTTGCGGCGCCGTTGGCGACATGAGCCGCGCCCGTGCCTTTTACGAAGGCCTACGGGGATTGAAACCAAACGCGCCCGTCGGTCCGGATCCCTTTTGCATCGAGTACGACGACTGCGACCTTGGGATTGTTTAATCGAATTGACGCATTCACTTTTGGATTGATCAAACAAGTCGGTTCCTTCATAAATGGAACATGAAAAAAGCACATCTCGCGTCTTGCTTCGCCCTCGTTAGTTTGGTTGCGATCAACCAATTTGCACTAGCTGCCGATCCCGCTCATCCGGATCAGCCGTCGGTAGCTCCAGCGGAGGCAATCTCAAAGCTCAAGGAAGGTAATGGCCGCTACACAAGCGGCAATCTGCAACATCCCGGTCAGACGACCGAGCGGCGCACAGAACTGGCAAACGTTCAGCATCCGTTCGCCGTCATTGTCAGTTGCTCTGATTCCCGCGTTCCACCTGAGATCGTCTTCGACCAGGGCCTCGGCGATCTATTCATCGTCCGAGTGGCGGGCAACATCATCAATGATCAAGGCTTGGGCAGCATTGAATACGCGGTCGATCATTTGGGTAGCCACCTGATTTTGGTCCTTGGACATCAGCGTTGCGGTGCCGTGCAGGCCGCAAAAGAAACCATCGCTGCTAAAGGCAAAGCACCCGGGCACATCGAGTCGTTAGTTACGGCCATCAAGCCTGCTGTCGAAGCCACAGCGAAGAAGGATTTGGACGCGACAATCAAAGCGAACGTCAACCACGTTGTGGACGAGCTTCGTTCGTCCACGCCAATTCTCAAAACGAAGGTTGATTCTGGTCAGGTACAGGTAATCGGTGGCTACTACAGCCTCGATACGGGCGCCGTGACTTTTATCGAGCAGAAGTAAGAAATTCTGCTTGTAGTGCGCTTTTGGTCGCGCGACCTAAGACCGCGCCTTGGTTTGGCTCGTGAACTCCCATTGTATTGTCACGCTTCGAAAACTTGAACGGAAGAAATCATGGCTGAATCCAAGCAAACAGACGCAAACACGAATCTCACTCCCGCCCAAAAAAATATAAGCCAGCTCTGGGATGAGCATGTGAGATATGAGTTTTCCACACGCAACACCGAGGAGACGCTCGCAACAATGGTCGAAGACGCGTACGTAAATCACATACCAGTGCTGACCGGCGGCGTCGGCCGCGACCAATTGCGCGAGTTCTATTCAAAACGGTTTATTCCTCAGATGCCGCCGGATACGCAGATGATGCCCGTCTCGCGAACCATCGGCGAAGACCAACTGGTGGACGAAATGGTTTTCAAGTTCACGCACACAATTCGTATGGATTGGATATTACCGGGCGTCGCTCCCACTGGAAAGCGCGTGGAAGTTCCGTTAGTCGCCATCGTTCGATTCAGGGATGGCAAACTGGCTCACGAACACATTTACTGGGACCAGGCGTCCGTGCTGGTTCAGATCGGATTGATCGATCCCGCAAATCTGCCCGTAGCGGGCATGGAAAGCGCACGGAAGGTTCTCGATCCGACATTGCCAGCAAACGCGCTGATGAAACGCGCCTATCCAAGCTATCAGTCGTAGTGTGGGCTAGGAATTCGGAACATGAGCATCATCGGAAAGGTGGACAGCCTTTGGCGTTATCCCGTCAAAAGCATGCGCGGCGAAGAGTTGCACGAAGCTTTTGCCAGTTATTCTGGAATTTATGGCGATCGGGTCTTTGCCTTCAGGAGTTCTGCGAATCACAAGGGATTCCCGTATTTTACAGCTCGCGAGCAGCGAAGACTTTTACAATATCGTCCGCGCTTTCGTTACCCTGACAAAGCTGCGCGCCCTATCAATTTGATCGAGGCAGAAAGCAGAAACGCGAATCCTCTTTTAGCCGATCTCGCAGAGCTAGTTGTCGATGTTGAGACTCCCGATGGAAAAACTGTTGCGATTGATGATCCGGTTTTGATCGAAATGCTCCGAGCCGACGTCGACCAAAAGCATCAGGTCACGCTGATGCAGTCTCAACGCGCCATGACCGATTGCCGTCCGGTATCGGTCTTCAGTTTGCAATCGGCCCGGCAACTGTCTGAAGAGACAGGCACACCCGTAGATAAACGGCGTTTCCGCGCAAACGTCTACGTAGATTTAACGTTCGCTAACGGCTTCGCTGAAAACAACCTTGTCGGCCGATCAGTCAAGATCGGACCGAAGGTGGTCATCTCGATTTTGGAACGCGACCCGCGCTGCGTGATTATCACGCTCGATCCCGATACCGGAGAACAAGCGCCAGCGATTTTGAAGAAAGTCGCGCAAGCTCACGACGGGATGGCAGGCGTTTATGGCGCGGTCCTGGTGGAAGGCATGCTGCACAAGGGCGATCCGGTAGAACTGTTAGACTGATTTCATTTTTGTCACCGCTGTATCTTTTGTCATTCCGAGCGGAGTCAAGGAATCCCTGGATTATTCGGGAGAATCAGAGCGCATCGAGAGATGTCTCGACTCCGCTCGACATGACAAGCGCTCACTCTGTGGCATCTAAATAATCAGTTTCGTTAGGCCAAAGCGCACTTTTGCGTCGCACGCTTCTTTGCGCGAAAGACTCTCAGGATGGCAAATGGCGAAACGATCGAGTCGTACGTGCCTGCGCGGCTGGACGCCTTGCCGTGGAGTTCGTGGCACTGGCTGATCGTTGTCTCGCTGGGAGCAACCTGGATTCTCGATGGTCTTGAAGTCACATTGGCGGGCGCGCTAGGCGGAATTTTAACGCGCCCCGAAACACTCGGCTTAACGCCTACCCGGGTTGGCGCGAGCGCAACGTGCTACCTGTCTGGCGCGGTGCTCGGCGCACTGCTTTTCGGTTACGGTACCGACCGGTTTGGCCGTAAGAAATTGTTCTTCATTACGGTTGCTGTTTATCTAATCGGAACTGCGCTGTCCGCTTTCTCCTGGAATTTCTGGAGCTACGCATTGTTCCGCGCGCTGACCGGCGCAGGCATCGGCGGCGAATACGCAGCGATCAATTCCGCAATCGATGAGTTGATTCCAGCTCGCGTCCGCGGCCGCGTTAATTTGATCATCAACAGCTCATACTGGGTCGGCGCCGCGCTCGGTGCAGCTGCTACGCTTGTGCTTCTCGATACGCGCCGGGTGCCTATCTGGCTTGGATGGCGACTCGCTTTTGGAATCGGCGCGACGCTGGGCCTCATTGTGATTTTCTTTCGACGCTGGATTCCGGAGAGTCCGCGCTGGTTGATGATTCATGGGCGCAATCCGGAGGCGGAAGAAATTGTTGGCGGCGTCGAACGACGGATTTTTGGGACACGCGGAGCCGCGGTCAGCGACCGCGGCTACAGCGAGGCGTGGCCCACGCGCATTCGGACGCGGACGCATACGCCTTGGCATGAAATTTGGGACGCGATCGTACATGAGCATCGTCGCCGTTCGTTTCTCGGTTTTGTGCTGATGCTGACCCAGGCTTTTTTCTACAACGCGATCTTTTTCACTTACGCGCTGGTCCTGATGCGCTTTTACAACGTTCCCGAGCAAAATGTGGGCAGTTATCTGTTGCCGTTTGCGTTGGGGAACGTGCTCGGTCCCCTGTTGCTTGGGCATCTTTTCGACACAATCGGACGCAAGAAGATGATCACTGTTACGTACGGGCTCGCCGGGATTTTACTCGCGTTTACCGGCTGGCTTTTTCACGCAGGCCTCCTCACGGCACAAACGCAGACTGTTGCATGGACGATTATTTTCTTCATCGCGTCAGCTGCGGCGAGCTCGGCGTACTTGACTGTGAGCGAAATTTTCCCGTTGGAAATCCGGGCAATGGCGATCGCAATTTTCTATGCAATCGGAACACTGGCTGGCGGTGTCGGTGCACCACTGCTCTTTGGGTGGATTATCGGCACTGGATCGACCACCGCGTTGTTCGTGGGATATCTGGTGGCGGCGGCGCTGATGATTTTTGGCGCAGTGGTTGAAGCGTGGATTGGCGTCCCAGCCGAGCGACGATCGCTCGAGGACGTGGCCGCCCCGCTATCGAGCAAGGGATTGTAGGGCGTCTGTGCCGGAGGCCGCCGTCTCACAGAAAGAGCCTACAATGTGTCCGGCGCGCCGCGGTCAACGCCCGCGGCTACAGCTGACCGTAAGTTCGCGCGTGTGAATTGGACCCGCGGGTGTGAGCTCACTCGAATAAAGATGGAACACCTCAACACGGATCATTCCGGCATCGAACTCAGCATTCGCCTGCAAAAACTTTCGAAGCGATTGCGCAGACACATTCCTGCAACGCGCAATGGTTATGTGTGGATGCCAGGGGCGAAGTTCCGGTTCGAGACCGACAGCGAGCGCGGCCTCTTGCACGCGCTTGTAAATTTGAAACAAGTGCGGGTGCGCCTTATCGACGCCAATCCAAATAATTTTCGGCGCACCTTTTGCAGAAAACGTTCCGACGCCAACAATGGACAGAAAGAAAGCGCCAAACTCGATCACGCTAAGTTTTTCTCGCAGGGCAGGATCGATTTCATACGGAACTTCACGGAAGAAACTGAGTGTCAGATGCATCTGCGCCGGATCGGTCCAGTGCACGCCACGGATATGCGGATCAAGGGCTGCTAGCAACTGGCGCGTCGACTCGGGCAGGTCGATCGCAACGAACAGACGTTTACTCACGAGCTAAAAACGCCAGCGACGAATCCTCAATTCGAGCGTCCTTCATTATTTCGAACGGTTGCTCGATCGAGCAGGCGGGTCACCCATTCCGGTATCAACCGGTGGAGTTGCGAGCCGGGCAGCGATTCGTTGCCTGCCTCGTCGGCCGCTCCAGGAAGGAACCGATTGACGAACTTCATCATGTAGCCGGTGAGATTTGGAAAGAGTGCGTTCCCAAGAATGGCTCCGCGCGCGGCAAATGTGAGTGTGAGCGATGGCTGACCACGGCGACATGCAGCAAGAATTTTTCTCGCGGCGCGATCGGCATTCATGGAGATCAGCGGCGCGCCCGCCGAAGCTGAAAACCAGGCAAATTCGATATCGTGTTTGCCTTTGAACTTCGCATTCACGTGCGAGCCGGTGCGCATCATTCCGGGCGCGACGGTGGTGACGTGGATGTTGTCGCCTGCGAGCTCGGCGCGAATCGCATCTGAGAAACCGGTCAGTGCAAATTTGCTGACGTTGTATGGCGCAAGATGCGGCACGGCGACCTTGCCGCCAATTGAAGAAATATTAACAATGCGTCCCCCACCCCACGTCCGCATTTCAGGAACGATCCGTGAAACTAATTCGTAGGGGGCCCAAAAATGCAGGCGCATGGCGCATTCGAAATCCACGCGCGTCATGTGCTCAAGAGGACCGACTTCGATGATGCCCGCACAGTTGATCAAGATGTCGATCTTGCCGAAGCGATCGATGATTTGACGAATAGCGGAATCAATTTGTGCGGCAACGAGCAAGTCGCATTGAATGGTCAGGACGGCGCCGCCACTTGGAGCGAGATCAGCCTTAGCGCGCGCCAGTTCGTCAGGATCACGTGCGATAAGGGCAACGTTACCCCCTTGTCCACAAATGTGTCGCGCAAGCACAAGACCGAGTCCGCGCGACCCGCCTGTGATCAGCGCGACTTTGCCTCGCAGGGAATAGCCCGCGGTTCGAATCAGACGGACGACTAGCCACGCGACAAACACAAGCGCGCCCGCCAGCAGCAAAACGCGAACACTCATTTTTGAAACCATAGTCCAGCACTGCGGGCTTCACGGCAACCTGAACAGCAGGAGAGTGAATCCATGAGAGTGACGAAAACGAAGGAATTACGAGAAGCCCAAGAAACAAAAAGCGGCAGAGCACTTCCGCAGTCCACGACGTCGCCATTGTTGCGAGATTTTGCACCCCAGCGTTTTGGAGTGCGGCGGTGCTCCGCCGCTTTCACACATCACGTGGTCCACATGATAGTCGAAAGCAGTTATGTTGCGTGTTTCCGGTTGAAACGCGCAACTTCGCGCGCCGTCTCCCGATCTACTGTACGTTTCTTTATGTCGGCCCTCTTATCACGCGCTTCCTTACCGTGCCCGACGCCCAGCTCGGCTTTTAGCTTTCCGTTTTTCCAATACAGCTTGAGAACAACCAGCGCGCGGCCTTTGACCTGTGTCTCGCCATAGAGCTTGTCGATCTCCTGCCGATGCAACAACAACTTGCGGACTCGTTTTGCGTCCGGAATTTCGTGACTGGCGCGTTCGTACGGTTGGATATCCGCGTTGTAAAGAAACGCTTCGCTATTCTCGATTCGCGCGAAAGCGTCGCTGATATTTGCCTTGCCTGCTCGAATCGATTTAACCTCGCTGCCCTTCAGTTCGATCCCGGCTTCGTACCGCTCGAGAATGTGATAATCGCGAAGGGCTTTGCGATTGGTAATCGACTCAGCTGCCATATTGACAGGGAAACTGTCGGCTTCCCAGCCGAATCTCAGAAACCCTTAAAGAAACGCGTAGTAGTATTCGATCGTTCCCTATGCGGCGCCGTCGGGCGACTCCTGGAGCGACTCGTAGGTCAACTTGCCGGCAATGATTTCCTTGAGTGCAATATCGGTCAGCGACATCCGCGGCGTCGTCTCAACCATGGGCCGATGTCCTAAGCCAAGCTGGCGAACGCGTTTGGAAACGACGTTGATCAAAAGTTGCTGATTTGGGATCACCTGAGCTGCTTCTTGCAAAAGTTGAGTCGTCATATGGCGCAGGGAAGGGACGGGGCGGATTGCTTCCGTCGGGAATTGAATAATGACCGGCATCCTGGCCGCAAGGGCGGATGGGGTAAGTTGCGGGACAAGCATGGTAAAAACGAGTGTGGACTTTCCAAGTGAAGCAGTTCTTTGTCAAGTCGGAACGCTTTTACACTCTACAGACTCGTTAGCGGAAATGCAATGGTACTAACTGAGTCAGATGTGCAGAATTCCGGTCGTTTCAACCACCGGAGCTCTGACACGGATCGATCTCCTTGCTATCTGCACTAAAATACGCGAAGTAAGTGGCGCATCGGCCGCGTACAAAAGTGACGAATTCCTTTCGGGCTGTAGCGAAGCTTGGTATCGCGCCTGGTTCGGGACCAGGAGGCCGTGGGTTCAAATCCCACCAGCCCGACATGAACTACTGATACTCGGAGAGTGTTTTATTGTTACGTATTGCTCAGCCGGAAAACCGGGCGGCACTACGTCGGCTCTTGCGAAAATCTAGCTGAGCGTGTCCGCCGCCACAACGCTGGCGATTCCAAAGCCACAAAGCATGGGGTACCATGGGTCCTGGCGCACAGCGAACGCTTTGCCACTCGGTCCGAAGCAGCACAACGCGAGCGGTACTACCGGGGCGGTCGAGATGAACTCGATAAGCTACCGTAGAGGGGTCGCCGCGGCGACAGGCCGTGGATTCAAATCCCACCAGCCCGATAAAAATGTCGGCCAGACTCGGAGAAGAGATCGCGGCGCTTGTATCAAGCACGGAAATCAAATAAACAAGCGTTTGTCACAAACGCCTCTACAACATGGCCGTCCAAAATCCTTCGATGCACTTCTCTGTCGCGATCGTTGGCGCGCTGATCGGCGTCGTAATTCTTTTATTCGGTCGAAAATTGTTCTGGCTGTGCGTTGCTGCAGTCGGATTCGCAGCAGGCGTGGAACTTGCCCCGCACCTTGTTCATGAGCCATCACCTCTCCTCGCTTTAACCGTTGCGCTCGTTCTTGGCTTAATTGGAGCGCTGCTTGCGCTGTTTCTGCAGAAAATCGCGATTGCTGTTCTCGGTTTCCTGGCGGGCGGCAAACTCGCCGGCGCAATCGCCGGCGCATTTTTCGTTCACTACGCGCAATACTCCACCTTCATTTTTCTGGCTGGCGGAGTCATCGGGGCGATTCTCCTGCTCGTTTTGTTTGATTGGGCATTGATCGTTGTCTCCTCTCTTATCGGCGCCCACCTGATTCAAAGCGCGATCGTGCTTCCGCCGTCGGGATCGACCGTTTTGTTCATCGGGCTCGCGATCATTGGTATCATGGTTCAAGCGGCGTCTCTTCGGAGAAGCTCAGCATGAGCGCGCATTTTTGCTGACAAGTCAAAATACACTCGCAAGAATCGCCCCATGAACCCTCAAAAAACTGGGTTACGCGTCGCCAGCGTCCTCTTCGCAATTTTTGCAATTGGTCATCTGATCCGATTGATCAATCAGATTCCGGTGCAAGTGGGCAATCATCAGATCCCGATGGGAGTCAGCTGGGTGGCGCTCATCATTGCAGCTGTTCTCTGCATCTGGCTATGGCGACTCGCTTCGACGCCTTAGTCACGTTAAATCGTAGTTCGATCTAGCGTTTTAACGATTCAACGCGGCAGCGCCATCGTCATTTTCCGAGCCAATCAGCCGGCGTATCCACATAGGATCGATCGAGCTCAGCGACTGACGGACAGCCAAGAAGTTTTAGAGTGCGAACGAGATCGGCGCGCAAGATTTCAATTGCTCGCGCAACACCAGCACCACCCGCTGCGCCGAGCCCATAGGCATAAGCGCGCCCGGCCATCACCGCTCGGGCACCCAGGCACAGCGCTTTGACAATGTCGCTCCCGCGACGAATGCCACCATCCAGAAGCACCTCTATCTGATCGCCGACGCTTGCCACAACCTCCGGCAAAATGCGCAGAGTCGGCGGGACACTGTCGAGTTGGCGGCCGCCGTGATTGGAAACGACCAGCGCGTTTGCTCCCACGTCCACCGCGCGACGGGCATCGTCTCGAGTGTGTATCCCTTTTATGACAATCGGCCCGTCCCACGCTCGTCGAATCCACTCGAGATCCTCCCAGGTCACAACCGAGTGCTCGAGAGCAGCTGTAACATCCGCATAAAGCATCGGCCCAGTTCCGGGGATGACTACATTCGGAAATTTCATTAGTCCGCCGTCGGCTAGAAACCCAGCAAGCCAGCGAGGTTTTATCAGTAACTGACTAACAAACGGCAGCTTTGATCGGAGGTTGCCGCTCAGAAGTTCCTTGGCACCGTTTCGGAGATCGCGTTCCCGCATGCCTGCCACAGCCGTGTCGATCGTGACAACCAAGGCTGAAAAGCCGGCGGCTTTCGCGCGTTCAATAGCCGAAAGCGCGCAATCGCGTCCACCCACGAGATAAAGCTGATACCAAAGTGGTCCCTTCGATGCGGCGGCAACATCTTCCAAGCGACAGCCAGAGAGCGTTGAAAGCGCATACGCAATTCCGGCAGCGCCAGCGGCGCTCGCAGCAGCTTCCTCGCCGCGCGGATACATGAGTCGGCTGCTACCGACAGGCGCAAGGATCAAGGGCATGGACAGGGATCTGCCAAGCACAGACACGCCGAGATCGCACGCCGGCGTCGCGACGGCGCACCTCGGCCTGAATGTCACTTCTTCAAACGCGTGGCAGTTAGCGCGCAATGTCCGTTCGTCTTCCGCGCCGCCATCGATGTAGTCAAATATCACTCGCGGAAGCCGGCGCTTGGCGAGACATCGTAGATCCTCAATATTAATTACACGCGGCTGCTGAACGCAGTTAGATATCATGCAGCTCGACTTCAAGTTGGGAGGCCACACGCCGCGCAGCTCGTTTGACACGATCCGGGTGTCATATTCAGGTGCTGTTCAACTTTCATATGAATAGACTATTCCTTTTTTTTGCCTTGGCCTCAGCCGCAATCTTGACGCAAAAGATCTTCGGTGCCGATCAGAACGAGAACGAAGCTCAAATACGCAACGTAGTGCAAACCCAGCAACAAGAGGCTTGGAACCGGCACGACGCAAAAGCTTATTCTGAGTTGTTCACACAAGACGCCGATTTGATCAATGTAGTGGGCTGGTGGTGGAAAGGGCGTCCACAGATCGAGCAGAAGCTTACGGATGCTTACACATTCGTCTTTCGAGAGAGTACGCTAAATATTAATGAGGTTGAGGTTAAATTCCTCACTTCTGAGATTGCTGTGGCGCATGTTCGCTGGTCTATGGGAGGAGCCAGAACTCCAAAAGGCGTACCTGAACCTCGGCAAGGCGTTCAAACGTTGGTCCTGCAGAAGCATGCAGGTAAATGGCTGATTGCCGCCTTTCAGAATACGAACGCCATACCTGAAATGCCATTTCCCAAGGGACCGCCGACAGCTACATCCGCTCCAAGTGTGACACCGTAACATCTGTCGCGAATCCCGTCCGATCCGGACTAATGGCGAAAGTGGCGGACGCCAGTAAAGATCATTGTCATGTTGCGCTCGTTGGCAGCGGCAATCACTTCTTCGTCGCGAACTGAGCCCCCGGGTTGAATCGCGCACGTTGCGCCAGCCTCGGCCGCTGCGATCAAGCCATCGGGGAACGGAAAAAACGCGTCGCTCGCGACCGCGCTGCCTTTAAGCGACAGCCCGGCTTCTTTCGCCTTCCAAATCGCAATGCGCGAAGCATCGATTCGCGACATCTGTCCCGCGCCGATACCAAGTGTCCGGTCCGCACGAGAATAAACAATCGCGTTCGATTTCACGTGTTTGACCACCCGCCACCCGAACAACAGCGCTTTGAGTTCCGTTTTGGTCGGTCGCCTTTTCGTGGCCACGTTACGTGTTATTTCCGCTCCAAGGTCCGCGTCTTGAACGAGCACGCCGCCACAGACGGAACGAACATCAACCGCGGGTCTCGCATCCGTTGCGGGCGTCACCAATCGAATCAAGCGCAGGTTCTTTTTCTTCTGCAAGACGCTGCGCGCTTCCGGCTCAAAATCTGGCGCAATAATTACCTCGCTAAAGATCTCGCTGATCACCTTTGCCAGCGCTTCGGTCAACGGACGGTTGCATATGATGATCCCGCCAAAAGGCGCCTGTTTATCCGTGGCAAACGCCTTGTTCCACGCCTTGCCAAGATCGGCATCCGAGCCAACACCACATGGGTTGGTATGTTTCAGAATCGCGACGGTCGGCTCCTCGAACTCGGCGATCAAATTCGTCGCTGCACTGATGTCGAGAATGTTGTTAAACGAAAGTTCCTTGCCATGAAGTTTTTCGAAGTGCTTATCGAAATCGCCATAGAGCGCGGCGGTTTGATGTGGATTTTCTCCGTAACGCAACCGCGTTACCAGCGGAAGCGAAAGTGAAAACGACGCATCCGTTGTCTGCTCCCTGTTCAGGAAGTTACCAATCGCGCGATCGTATTCGGCTGTTCTGATAAAGGCTTTGATGGCGAGGCGCTCCCGCAATTTCAATGTCGTTTCGCCATCGTTATCGCGCATGTTTTCGAGCACCGCATCGTAGTCTGCCGGATCGACCACTACCGTGACCGATTCGTAGTTTTTTGCCGCGCTGCGAATCATCGACGGACCGCCGATGTCGATGTTCTCGATCGCTTCTCCCAGGGTGACGTCCGGTTTGGCAACGGTCGCTTCGAAAGGATAAAGGTTGACCACCACCAGATCGATCGGTTCGAACCCACATTCGCGCGCTTCAGCCTCATGTTTCTCGTTGCCACGTTTGTAGAGAAGACCGCCGTGCACGCGGGGATGCAGAGTTTTCACGCGCCCTTCCAGCACCTCTGGAAAGGCAGTGAAGCTCGAAATCTCGCGCACTGGAATTTTTTCTTTCCTCAGCAAGTCTGCCGTCCCCCCGGTGGAAATAATGTCGACGCCCTGCCCCTCCAGCGCTCGGGCTAACGCAGCGATACCGGTTTTGTCGGAAACTGAAATGAGGGCGCGGGTAATTTTCAAAACAGTTAAGAGGTTAAAAAGTTACAAAGTTAAAACGGCGCCGGACTCTTCACGCTTTAACTTTTCAACGTTTTAACTTTTTTAACGGTCAAGAATGACATTCTTGGCCGCCGGATAAAGCACCGGGCAACATCCGATCGTTTCGCAAAATGCTTTACTAAAGTGACTCAGGCTCGAGTAACCAACTTCTGTCGCAGCCTCAGTGACATTGTAGCGTCCCGTGCGCAACAGCTCGGCAGCGCGTTCCATTCGCAGGTTGCGCAAATATTGCGGAATGGTCAGGCCCACTTCGCGCGAAAAAATCCTGCTTAGGTAGAACGGGCTGCAGCCTACCTCCTGACCGATCATTTCCAGCGTGGGCGGGTTAGCGAGATCGCGAGCCAGAAGCTCCTTCGTGCGTTCCACGCGTTCGCGCGCGACGCGTTTTTGCCGCATGCAGAAAAATTCCGGGTCTTTTGGCGCGAAAAGAAAATGCGCCATGAGCTCCAGTGCCTTGCCTTGATACCAGAGGATTTGAGCTGCTTTTGCTACGGGAGGCTCCGCCAAACCAGCGACCACGCTGCGTTGCTGCATCGTCATCGGACGCGCAGGCGCGACAACGTTTTCTTCCTTGTCTCCAAACACAATGCTGCGAATCTCCGGCTCGAGGTCAGCTTCATTCCGCACAAATTGTTTTTGCAAATGTTCCCGCGAGAATTCCAGCGTCACGAATTGGTGACGATCGTGCGCGCGCCGCGATGCCGGCAGCGGTTCATCGGCAATCGCGTAATACCCACAGTTGCCCGGAACATAATCGCTTCGCGCGCCACTTTCGGTGCCTACTGCTCCGCGGCCGGCCAGATTCAAACAGAACTCAAGGCTGTTTGGGTGGAAAGTACGTCCCCAGTTAAAGGAACGCTCGGTACGAAAGTCGTGCCACTCAACGGCCACCCCGATTTTGTCCACGTCGCCGTACAAGGGGCGCCATCCATCTTTGACTTCACGCCAGGCATGTTGCTCGGCTGCGCAACCAGGATTCATTTCGCTTAATTACGAATGTTGCCGAGGCAAATGCAAGGCTGGCTTCTTCTCCTCCAGCGCGGCGCGGTCCCACTTCCCCAGCTTCGAGGCAGCGTCGTAGGCGCTCTGCGCAAAATCGAGAAGGACTTTATCCGGCTTTTCAGCAGTGCGCACCGCGTCGTAAGGCAGGATGAATTCGCGCAGTTTGGTCTCGTAGAAAGCCGCATCCGGCTGAATTTTCGCCCCTGCGAATCCAGGCGGTTCCGGATACGCATACGAATAGAAGAGTGGCGTCGGCGCGGCCGCGTTGCCGGGCCAAAAACCGAGACTGCTTACTTCCTGACAGTAGGCTTCGCGCGTGACCGCGTCCGGTAAATGTGGAACTCCCCCAGGATGCGGCGGCGCTGGCCGTCCGGAGAAACGCGTCACTGCCAGATCAAAACTGCCCCAGAAAAAATGCACCGGACTGCATTTCCCGCAGAAACGCGAGCGAAAGTCCTTAAACACGCGATCGCTCTGCACGAGCACGCGCCAGAACCGGTTGGCATATTCGCGATCGTAAGACCGGTGCTCTTCATCCTGATCGAACGGGATCGGATTCTCGATCTCGTTAGGCATGGTGTTGATAGTCACAGGCAATTCCATCTCGGCTAGCGCATTCATCACTTCACGGTAAAATTTCGCCACCGGCTGCGGGCGCAGTTTCAACACTCGTGCCGCACCATCGCTTTTAAGGATGCGCAATTCGTGATCGATGAAATCGAAACGGATTTCGAATGTCGATGTGCCATGAGGAATCGGCGAAGTCGTTAGGCCGCGTGATGTGACGTAGAGCGTGACGTGCCAGGAGTGGTTTGTCCACGGACTGAGCGTCAACCGAATCTTGCCGACAATCTGCGTCCACATGTGCAGAGTGATGGCGGTATCTTTCCACTCTGCAAAAGGCAGCTCTGGCCATGAATCAGATGTCACCGTTCACTTTAACTGCTGTTACCCGCGGTTTATGAAATCGGAAAATGAGCGCTTCACCCTGTCAAACATGTCTCGCGCTTCCTCTTGTGTCCGGTGAAAAGTATCCTTGATACGCCTTTTGACGCCTCTGAAAGGGCCGTTCTCCTCGTCTGTGTCATCCGTGTCATAATCGTTCTCCACATCTTCCATCGTCGCGCCGGCAAACATTCCTTCTGTTCGCTTCACCGTGCCGCCCATCGCGCCGACATGGATGGTGCCGACAGGACGTGACGATTTACTCAAAAGAGTGATGATCCAGGTCGGTTCGCCGCGATCATCGGTACGCAAGGCATAATCGACGGTCGCGAAATTGGCATGTGACAGGTCCGCTGTGTGGGTCGCCACTTCGTACGCCCCGCTCGAATCCAGGTTCAAACGGGAGGTGTCGATTGTTGCGCCTTCGGTGGAACCCGCAACTGAGCGACCCGGCCGATGCTCGGAATCAATCTTTCCCTCGGCGACTTCCAGTTCACGCACGCCACGACCGTCGGGGTCTTCTAAAATAATTTTCCATTTTCGCGGTTGTGGATCGCCTCTCACTCCGGTAATCGACACGACGTGATTTAGCGCGCCGCGTCCCAATTCAGAGCCAACTACGCGTAACGCTTCATAAGCCGTCGCGTTCTCCTGCTGCGCCAGCGCAGGTGCGACGAAAAGCAAAACAACAGCAAAAGACCTCCACATGACGCAAAATTGAACTACTGTTTTAGCGCGTGTCCATCGGCTTTTCACACATTCCTAGCGTTCGGAGTTGAATGAACCCATGAATCTGCTCAGATTTCCAGAGCGGTTAATGAAGAAACAGACAGTCGAGTTTAGCAGTCATACAGCCAACCTGGCATTGATGCGCAACTGCGTGCGCAAATTTCTTAAGGGTTATCCGTTCTCTGAAAGGGAACGCCTGCTGATGGTGCTCGGCGTGGATGAGGCATGCACCAACGTTATTCGCTACGCTTACCGTCTACGTGACGATCAATTTATCTCGTTGCATTTGGAAGGCCTGCGCAAGTGCGTACGCCTGCGTGTGCGCGACTATGGCGAACAGGTTTTGCCCAACCAAATGAAAGGTCGCTCTCACGATACGATCAAACCGGGTGGGCTTGGATTATTTCTCATTCGTAACGCCTTTGATGAAGTCGATTATGTTCACAAACGCCGTGGCACGGAGCTCGTGCTGACGAAAAATCTGGGAAGCTAGTTTGTCTCAAGCCCGCTCGGGTACGGCGCTCGACACAAGCGCTGCTCCAACATTCGCTTCAACGCTTTAACGTTGTAACTTTTTAACGGTCGCTCAATGAAACCGCCGGAACCAGACGCCGCTTTTGAAATTTCGCTGCGACCGCCGGCATTCAGCGAGTTCACAGGCCAGGTGAAAGTGTGCGAGCGCCTTGAGTTGATGGTTGAAGCCGCAAAGAAGCGCGGTGACGTGCTCGAACACATTTTGCTAAGCGGTCCATCCGGTCTCGGCAAGACCACGCTGGCTTATATCATCGCGAACGCGATGAACGTGAACATCAAAAACACCAGTGGCCCCGTCATTGAGAAGGCCGGTGAGCTGGCGGGTCTTTTAACTAGCCTCGAAAAAGGCGACGTGCTTTTCATCGACGAGATCCATCGGCTCCAACCGACTATCGAAGAATATCTTTATCCAGCGATGGAAGATTACCGGCTCGACATCATTATCGACCAGGGACCCCAGGCGCGGAGTCTCCGTTTGAATCTGCCAAAATTCACATTAATCGGCGCAACCACGCGCGCGGGAATGGTAAGCGCGCCGCTCCGGTCGCGTTTTGGAATGACCGCTCGCCTCGATTATTATCATGCTGAGCAAATGCAGAAAATCATCATTCGCAGCGCCCGCTTGCTTGGCGTGGAGATTGATTCGGCGGGCGCAGCCGAGCTCGCCACGCGCACGCGCGGCACGCCGCGCACGGCAAACAATCTTTTGCGCTGGGTGCGCGATTACGTGCAGGTGAAAGCCGAGGGAAAAATCACCGCAGATCTGGCCGACCGCGCGCTTGCCATGCTCGAGATCGATCGCGATGGGTTCGATCAATGGGACAAGCGGATCATTGAAACGTTAATTCACAAATTTAACGGTGGTCCAGTCGGTTTGAACTCACTCGCGGTGGCAATTGGCGAAGAAGCCGGCACTATCGAAGAAGTGAACGAGCCCTATCTGATCATGGAAGGTTACATCAAACGCACGCCTCAAGGCCGAGTCGCTACCGCGAACGCTTATCGCAAGCTAGGACTCAAGCCGCCCACTGGCGCGCAGCAGGAACTATTGTAGGCCGTTTCTGTGAAACGCCATGGCGTCTGCTGCCACAGACGCCCTACAATTCGGCGTTGGACGTTGAGCGTTGGACGTTGGACGTTTTAAGCGAATGCAGCTAACCAGCGATCTCTTTCCCCAGACTTCGAAAGTTTTCACTGTCGGCGAGCTAACCCGACAAATCCGCGGCACACTCGAGACAAAATTTCGTGCAGTGTGGGTCCAGGGCGAAATCTCGAATTACAAACTACATCCGAGCGGCCACCAATATTTTACACTTAAAGATCAGCGCGCCCAGATCGCGTGCGTGATCTGGCGCGACACCGTCTCACCGCCACGACAGCCTCTTGTCGATGGGAGCCAGGTACAGGTTTACGGCACCGTCACGGTTTTCGAAGCGCGCGGACAATACCAGCTGAATGTCCAGATCCTTCAGCCGCGCGGAGTCGGCCTGCTCCAGGCGAAATTCGAAGCGCTCAAACGCAAACTCGAAGCCGAAGGAATATTCGCAGCGGAACGCAAACGGCCATTGCCAAAATTTCCGCGGCGCATTGGAATCATCACCTCACCGAGCGGCGCGGCGATTCGCGATATGATGAACGTGCTACGCCGTCGCGCGCCGTGGTTGCAGATCCTGATCACCCCCGTCCGCGTCCAGGGGACAGGAGCCGCACAAGAGATTGCTGTTGCCATCCGCGAGCTCGCCTTGCCTAACGAGGCGTTTGCGCCGCTCGACCTGATCGTGGTCACCCGCGGCGGCGGGAGCATCGAAGACTTATGGGAATTCAACGAAGAGATCGTGGCACGCGCAATATTTCATTCCGCGGTGCCAATCGTCTCAGCAGTCGGCCACGAAATCGATTTCACCATCAGCGATTTCGTTGCTGATCTGCGAGCTCCTACGCCGAGCGCCGCCGCTGAATTGATCGTGCCCGACATTATCGATCTGCAACGGCGGATCGACGGTTGCACGCGGGCGCTTTCGCGCCAGTTGCTCAACCGGGTCCGCGACGCCCAGCAAGGTCTGGATCACGCGCGCGAGACTTTGCAGCGTTGCCTCGCGCACAAGCTCGACAGCTATAAACGCAACCTCGCCCACATCACGCGCGCGTTACAAGCACGCAGTCCCGCGCGCGAGCTCATGATGCGCCGCAATCGCTTCGCGGATTTGCATCGGCGCCTGGTTGCTTCTCCGGCGCGATTGCTGGAGAACGCCAGGCACCGTTTTGAGCGCATTGAAGGAATCCTGCGCGTGCTGGGTCCGGACGCAACCTTGCGACGCGGATACAGCATCACGATGAGCGAGCGCGGAAAAATTGTTCGTACGATCGCAGCAGTCCGGCCAAAGATGAAAATTCGCACCCGAGTCAGCGACGGCGAATTTAGCTCGGAGACACAGTAGAGCCACGGAACCGATCACACCTTCCGTAGCATCGAGTTAATAGTGGGCTCCGAGTCCGGGCTGCTCGGTTGATCCCGGGGTAAACACTGGTTTGCCGTACACCGGTGTTTCAGGCAGCCCTCTTTGTTGAGTGTGCTTCTCGGTATCAACCACAGTCTCCGAATAGGGAGTATTTGCAGCGCAACCGCAAAACAGTCCCGCCAGAAGTAAACCGGGTAGCAAGCGAACCTTCATCGTTTGATTCCTCGTTATTGCATAGTTCAGCCTCACACGATAATCAAGCGAAGCACTTTTGAAGCGCACGTACGCAGCTTCTCTTCAGCCACAAGCTTGGCCTTGCGCCCAGCGCTTCGCGTGCGAGAATCGACCTTTGAAAAAACGCGGCTAGGACTAGCCGCTAGCCAACGAATTACTTCTGTAGCTTGAACGCCAGCGTCGCCAGTGGGGGTAGATGAATGAGGATTGAATGTTGTCGACCCATCCACGGAACGTCCTGGGTCTGCATACCGCCGAAATTTCCGACATTGCTGCCGCCGTACGTTTCGGCGTCTGAGTTGATAAGCTCACGGTAGAAACCGGACTCGGGAACACCTAGTCGATAATCGTAGCGTACCACTGGCGTTGCATTCACGACGAACGCCACCACATCGCCTTCGCGCGATTTTCTCAGGAATGACACAACGCTGTTGTCGGCGTCGTGAAGGTCGATCCAGTCAAATCCTTCGTAGGTATCGTCGAGCTGCCAAAGTGCCGGTTCGCTTTTGTAAATATAATTCAAATGTTGTACCAGCCGGCGCAGACCATCGTGCGGAGGAAGACTAACGAGTTGCCAATCAAGACTCGTATCGTGGTTCCATTCGTTCCACTGGCCGAATTCGCCGCCCATGAAGAGCAGCTTTTTACCAGGGTGCCCGTACATCCACGCCAGAAACATCCGGAGATTAGCAAACTTCTGCCATTCGTCGCCTGGCATTTTGGATAGCAGCGAGCGCTTGCCGTACACCACTTCGTCGTGGCTGAGCACCAGGATGAAATTCTCTTGGAACGCGTAAAGCAGCGAAAAGGTGATGTTGCCGTGATGATAACGCCGGAAAATCGAGTCGAGACTCATGTATTGCAGGAAATCGTGCATCCAGCCCATGTTCCATTTGAACCCGAACCCGAGCCCGCCCAGATAAGTCGGACGCGATACGCCGGGCCACGCGGTTGATTCCTCCGCGATGGTCATGATTCCAGGGAAACGCTCGTAACAAACTTCGTTGAAACGTTTCAGGAAATAGACGGCGTCGAGGTTCTCGCGGCCGCCATAAACATTCGGGATCCATTGGCCGGGCTTCCTCGAATAATCGAGGTAAAGCATTGAGGCCACGGCGTCCACGCGCAGACCGTCGATGTGATATTGATCCAGCCAGAAAAGCGCATTGCCGATAAGAAAATTGCGAACTTCGTTGCGGCCGAAATTAAAAATGAGCGTACCCCAATCCAGTTGCTCCCCCTGCCGCGGGTCCATGTGCTCGTAGAGATGGGTGCCATCGAATTCAGCCAGCGCGTGGGCGTCCTTTGGAAAATGTGCAGGCACCCAATCCAGGATCACTCCGATGCCGACTTGGTGGCATTTGTCGATGAAATGACGGAATTCATCAGGCGTGCCGAACCGGCTCGTGGGCGCGTAATAATTTGTGACCTGATAACCCCAGGAACCTTCGAATGGATGCTCGGCGACCGGCAATAATTCGATATGCGTGTAACCCATTTCCAACACGTACGGCAGCAACGTCTCAGCGAGCTCGAGATAACTGAGATGCCGGTTGCCTTCCTCAGCTTTGCGACGCCACGAGCCCAGGTGCACTTCGTAAATGCTGATCGGACTTCTCGGCCAGTCGCGCGTCCGGCGCGATTCCATCCACGTGCCATCGTTCCATCTGTAACGGTCCAGATCGTACACCAGCGATGCGGTGGATTTTCCGTGCTGATTGAAAAATGCGAACGGATCGCTCTTGAGCAGCAGCGTACCGGTCTGAGCGCGGATCTCGAATTTGTAGTGCGCTCCTTGTTTGATGCCAGGCAAAAATAATTCCCATACGCCGCTACCGATGAGTTTGCGCATGGGATTGACCCGGCCATCCCAACCGTTGAAATCCCCAACCACGCTGACCCGTTGAGCGTTAGGCGCCCATACTGCGAAATAAACGCCTGTAGCATCGCCGATGGTGCGCACATGCGCTCCAAACTTGTCGTAGATCTTCCAGTGCTGTCCTTCGGCGAAGAGATGCAGGTCGACCTCGCCCATGATCGGCCCGTACTGATAGGGATCGCGTGTCAGGTAGTGCGATCCGTCCCAGGCGGTAACCCGGATTTGGTACGGAAGATCCCGCGTTGCGTTCCGGACGGTCGCGCAAAAGAAACCGTCCTGTTGAATTTTCTGCGCCGCGGTCGGTTCTTCGGGATGTTGATCCAGCACGATGTCGATCCTGCGCGCATCGGGCCGGAAGACGCGGATCTCCAAATCGTCCCCGACCCGGTGCGGGCCCAACACTCGAAAGGGATCGGAATGCTCCCCGCTGACAAAGCGGTTCACTTCGTCAGGTGGCAATCCAGCGATCTCGAAAGATTTCATAGTTACTCGTCGACGCGTTGAATGGTTAAACGGTTAAAACGTTACATCCATTGGGTCCTCAATGCCTTCAACCCTTCATCGCATCACGCTTCAACGTTCTTTTCCATCGCTTCAATCGATCATCGTTTCAACGAATCGTTTTGATCGTCCGCGTCAAATCTAATGCGACTCTGACGTATTCGACAGGGACTGAGCGGAACCGACTGGGCGGATGATTGTTATTGTCGCTTATCGGAATATGCTGACTTTTAGTAATGATCGAGTCTGTTATTGTCATTGTCGCGTATCGGCCCAAACCCGGAAAGGAAAGCGAAACCCTGGACCTGGTTAGAAGTCGTGTCCCCACACTGCACAAGGAAGGACTGGTGACAGACCGCGCACCGATTATCATGCACGCGCGCGACGGCACAATTATCGAAGTCTCGGAATGGAAATCGCAAGAAGCAATCGATGCGGCGCACAAGAATCCAAATGTCCTCGTGATGTGGACCCGGTTCTTTGAAGTTTGCGAGTGTGTCCCGCTCAACACGTTATCTGAATCCTCCGAACTGTTTGCCGGTTTCGAACCGGTTCCCGACTGATTGTCGGCTTCGAGAAATAAGCTAATAAACCCGGCTTGCTCGCCTCTCCGCTTAGCCAAGAGGAGAGGACTAAGGCGAGGGGTTTTGCAAGACTCGCGCCAGTTGCCCACACGAAACCCTCATCCTCCCCTCTCGCTGCAAGGGCGAGGCGACCCGCTTACCGAAGCCTATTTCAGCTAGTAACAGGCGAAACGACACTCCGCGTAAGACCACATCTTACATTCCAGCAGTCCGAAATCAGTCTGGAAAAGTCTGGATCGAACACAATATTACCAGATGTTTATGATCAGACGCGCTACTGGGCGCCCGTTCGCGCCACACTTGTCCAGCGCTCTGATCGCCTGCGCACTGACGGCTTCGATCCTGTGCGGCGGCAGAGTGCTGGCGACTTACCTTGAGGAAAGGACGATTCATTCAACCGCTCCAAGGGATTTCTTTATCAAGAATCAGGGGCTGGCATTCGAGCGCGCTGCGGCGCGCGCCCCCGACATCCTGCTTCTTTATGGCAGCTCGGAATTAATCGACCCTATTCCCAACAGAGCATCTGATTTCTTTTCCCGTGAGCCGACCGGATTTGAGGTGTGTCCCGTGGGCAAGGCGGGCACAACGTCGCTGATTATTTTGCAAAAGTTGGTCGCATTGGGCTCCGAGTTGCGCGGCCGGAAAATTGCAATCTCGCTATCGGCCAGCTCGTTTTTAACGCCTGCCCTCAGGCCGGAGTTTTATGCTGGAAACTTCTCATTAGCTGCGGCAAGCGGCACCCTGTTTGGCAATGCCCTTGATTCAAGCCTGAAGACCGATATCGCAAAGCGAATGCTTCAGTTCCCAGACACCCTGGGAAAGGATGGATTACTGCAGCTTGCTGCCAGGTGCCTCGCTTCCGGCCGTCCACTGGACCGCATCATTCTCATGGCCATGTGGCCATTGGGAAAACTGCAAAACACTATACTCGATTTGCAAGACCACTTCGAAGCGCTCATTTACATTTTGGGCGGAGGCAAGCCGGTCCCCGATTGGTTACGACCGGTCCATCCGCACAAGGTACATGCTCGCAAGGTGTCCGACGGGGACGACCAACAGACGGAATCTTTTGACACAATTCGGCCGGCTAGGGATGCGGCATTTCGCGCGCGAATTACCGCTGCAAGCGAATGGACTGACTTGGAACTCCTTTTCCGCACACTTGCCGAGCTTAAAGCGGAACCACTGATTCTAAGCATGCCAATCGATGCTTATGCCGCGAGGGGCGTCTCGCCATCAGCTCGCGAAGTTTATTACGAAAGGATGAGGGAGCTCGCCCAGCGATATCACTTCCCGGTGATCGAATTTGAACAGCATGATGCCGACCCGGCTTTCCTGATCGCCCATCGTGAACACCCCACGCCAAGAGGTTGGATGGTTTACAATCGAGTGCTCGACGATTTCTTTCGTAAAACTAAATGGCTGATACCAAAGACAACATCGAACTGAGCGCCGTGGAAGATCATGGGGGGCTCCTCACCATTCGTGGCGGCGGCGCTCAAAGGAATTGGAACGGCATTCACTACAAGCAAGGCATGTCCGCAAAGAATGTCGCCACAAAGAAATTATCCGCGAACATCGCCACCATCCCTCCGGGCGGCGTTGCATATGCGCACATTCATGTCGATTTCGAAGTGATTCTTTACATCATCGAAGGAAGAGTGCGCCACGAATTCGGGCCCGGACTCAAGCAGGTTGTTGAGAACGAAGCCGGCGATTTCATTTACATCAAACCCGGCGTGCCGCACGAAGTCTTCAACATGAGCGATACCGAACCAGTTGTCGCCTTTGTCGCGCGTTCATCCGCCGCCGAATGGGACAACATTATTCCTTACAACCGCACACCAGGCGTCTGAATTTCAGACATTGTGCGTTCGGTGTTGAGCGTTGGACGTTTGCTTCTAGCGTTAGTTCCAATGCCAAAGCATCTTGTCATCAGCACCAGCGGTAACCCTGACAGCAACAGCCGCAGGATGGGGCGCACCGCGTTCGCGCATTTGCAAAAAAAGAAAGTCGATTGCGATTGGGTCGATATCCGTGAAATGGATCTGCCGCTCTGTGACGCAAACAAATGTTATGGGATGCCCGGCTCAAAGAAATTGAGCGCGGCCATTGAAAGCGCCGATGGTATCCTGATCGCCGCGCCGGTTTATAATTACGACGTCGCCGCGGCAACCAAGAACATGATCGAGCTGACGGGAAGCGCATGGGAAGACAAAATTGTCGGCTTTCTGTGCGCAGCCGGAGGCCACACGAGTTACATGTCGGTCATGGCTTATGCCAATAGTCTCATGCTAGATTTTCGTTGCGTGATTATTCCGCGGTTCGCCTTTGCCACGTCCGACGCTTTCGACGGCGAGCACGTCAGCGACAAAAAAATCGACGAGCGAATTAAACAAGTCGCCGACGAACTGATTCGCTTCACCAAAGCGCTTCGGAGCTAGGTCGCAACCGGCAGGATTGAATCGGATTCGGCTGGCCCCGTTTCAGTGCACCGTTTCGCTTCGCGCTCCCAATATCCTGAGGGCAGGCACGAATGCACCAAAACATATCACCATTACAGCGACCCAGATTATGAACTGACGGTCGATTCCAGTGACTGAAACCGACTCAACCGAAAACGTTCCGACCAAGCCGTAGCTTACAGGGATCACAATAAAATCAGCTAGCGCATGCAGCAGCACAGACGGCCGAATCGATCCGCTGTATTTCACCAGCAAGCCGTGAACCACACTGATCGCCAGGAAGAATGGCAAGAAGACGAACGTCGCGTAGGCATGGCTCAGGTGATGATCGAGAAAAAACATGATCCCGCTGATCAGAATGGCAATCGTCCAACCATGTCGTCGCTGGATCGGCGAGATTAGAAAACCACGAAAGCCAGCTTCTTCTACAACGCCTGCGGTTGCGCTAATACAGGCGATCGCCCAGATCACTGTCAGCGCCCCGTACTTTGAGAAATCGATTGGTGCGGCGAACGCTTCCCGCGGTAGACCTGCGAGACGCGCCGTCACGAAAGCCATCGCGATCGTGCCGGTAATCCCAAGTGTCCCGGCAATGAGCGCCCATATCCATGAAGGCTTCGACAGCGATGGCGCACGCAGATCGCGCCGTCGGGCTTCCTGCGTGCTCCGCGGCCACCCATGTCCAGTCACATACCACCAAAAAAATAAGAGCCATCCGGCAGTTACAACGAGCATCCATGGAATCGAAGGCGACGTTCGCATGTTCAGGATCACTGCGATGCTCGATGGAATCGTGCCAATGGTTACGACCAACTCGGCGACAAGAATTCCGCGGAGGATTGCGGGCAGACGGTTCCAAAATTGGTTCAACATTGAACTCAGCGCGGTTGAACAGCGCCACCTCGCAGTTCAAAGATATCCGTGGGCTCAACAAAGCCGCACCGACGATAAAGTGATTTGCTTCCGGGGGTGGACCAAAGAATGACCGCGTGGGTGCCTTGAGCGCTGCACCAGAATAACGCTTTGTTCAACAATCTTTTGCCGAGTCCCTGACTCCGCATTTCCGGGACAACATAAAAGTTCGTTAGGTAAGCGTGAAGCTCCGGTTCGTCGTTAACCGGATTGGGAACTTTCTCAAACAGCTGCACGCAAATGTGGCCAAGTAACTGCTTGCCATCGTCGAGAACCCAGCAGCGCCACGGATAAGCGCCGGAGCGAAACCGCTTCTTCATCCACGATGTGCATCTATGCAGAAACCGCGCTTTGGTTTCCGTAGGACGTTCGGTTTCTGTGCGGAATCGATAGCGCAGGTCCGCCAGGGCGCGGCAATCATCTGCTCTTGCCAAGCGAATCCGGACCCGAGCCATCGGTCGATGGTAGCTCATTGAACGATCGGTCGCTACTCCTACACATGCGATCCGGTTCTCCGTCACGCTGTCGCTTGGCAAGTGCCGAACGAAGGCCGATGATCTTGCCGCTCCGTCTTGCCTTTGTCAGAATCACAGGATGAAGCATCTTCTTCTGGCTTGTCTTTTTCCGATGACGTTAACCGCCCAGACTATGCAGCAGCTAACCGAACAGTTGGGTAAAACTGTCCTGTACGGTGACCTCGCGCTTTCGCCCGATGGCACACATGTCGCATGGGTGCAGTCCACCGCCGCCTCAACATCGAAGCAAACCTACATCCGCGAAACATCAGGAAACGCGGCGGCGAAAGCAGTTAAAATTTCGATCAACGGCGAAAGAACCGATTTTGATCCCGCCTGGGCTCCCGATTCGAAGAGACTGGCAGTTTTTTCCAGCGGCGGCGAAGGAGAGCAGCGGCAACTCTGGATCGTCAAAGCCGATGGCTCGGATTCTAAAAAGACTACGAATCTAAAAGGATACGCAGCACGGCCCCGTTGGTCGCATGATGGGAAACAGGTTGCGTTCCTCTTTATCGAAGGCGCAGGCGGCGGCGGCCCGCTCATGGCCGCGCCAACGACGAACGGCGTGATCGACACTGCTATTCATAATCAGCGGATCGCTGTTCTCGACGTTGCCAGCGGGCAGTTGCAGCAGGTTTCGCCGGAAAATCTTCACATCTACGACTTCGATTGGTCGCCGGATGACAAAAAGTTTGTCGCAACCGCGGCACCCGGACCGGGTGATAACAATTGGTGGATCGCTCAGGTTTACACGATCGACATCGCAAAGGGCACCGCCACATCCATCTACAAACCTTCGCTTCAAGTCGCAGTTCCGCGCTGGTCGCCGGATGGCGAGTCGATCGCATTCATCGAAGGATTGATGAGCGACGAAGGATTTCACGGCGGCGACCTCTTCACAATCTCCGCAGACGGCCACGACCTGACCAACCGAACACAAGATCGCAAAAGCTCCATCAGTTCGCTCTTTTGGTTAACGCCGGATCGCATCCTTTTCACCGAGATAGTTGGCGGCGGCGGCGGGATCTCTGAATTGACGCTGGCTGACAATTCGGTGCGCACAATCTGGAAAGGCGCAGAGGCTCTTCACGCGTTCGGGAATTTCCCTGATTTTGCCGTTTCCAAAGATGGCAAATTCGCAGCCGCAGAACGCAGCACGTTTGATACTCCACCGGAGATCTGGGTCGGACCGATCGGTGAATGGAGTCAGCTAACAAATAGTAACTCCGCATTATCAGCAACGTGGGGCAAAGCCGAGAACATTGAGTGGACTAACGAACGCTTTAACATCCAGGGCTGGCTTTTAACACCGTCAAAAGTGCAGCCCGGCAAAAAATATCCGATGGTCGTTCTTATCCATGGCGGCCCTTCAGCCGCAGTGACGCCGGACTGGCCCGCAGGCTTTGGAATGTCGCGAGCCATCATCGCGGCTCTGTCATCACGCGGTTACTACGTGCTGATGCCGAACCCTCGCGGAAGTTACGGCCAGGGAGAAGCGTTCACCCGAGCCAATGTGAAAGATTTTGGTTGGGGCGATCTGCGCGACATTCTCGCCGGAGTCGATGTCGCAATAAAGAAATATCCAATCGATCGTGCGCGTCTCGGAGTGACTGGCTGGAGTTACGGCGGCTATATGACCATGTGGACTGTCACGCAGACCAACCGTTTCCACGCCGCGGTTGCCGGCGCCGGTATTGCCAACTGGCAAAGTTACTATGGCCAGAACCTGATAGGGCAATGGATGATCCCTTTCTTCGGCGCGTCAGTTTACGATGATCCCGCCGTTTACGAGAAAAGTTCGCCCATTCACTTCATCAAGAACGTAAAGACCCCCACGCTAGTCATTGTCGGTGAGCGCGACGCGGAATGCCCTGCGTCGCAGTCCTATGAATTTTGGCACGCGTTAAAGACGCTCAGCGTGCCGACACAGCTCATCATTTATCCCGGCGAAGGACATATGTTCATCAAACCCGAGCACCAATCCAATCGATTGGAACAAACAGTCGGATGGTTCGACAGGTATTTGCTGTAACCGTGCTGGCGCGCCTGTTGGAGGTCACGGACCTTCGACGCCGCTAAGAATTCCGCCGAGATGTCCAGTAAGAGTGATCATCAGTAACCCTAGTGCGACGACTAGAAAATAAGAGACACGCGGCGATTCGCCCTTCGCTCGAAGTCGGAACCGTTTCCAACAAAGACCAACAATAAGTGCCGCCGTAGTGAGCGCGAAAATTAAGTGCAGCCGCAGGTTACCTTTCAGTGTCGCGCCTTCGAGCTGCCATTGCCACGCTCCCAGGCCAGTGGCGATTGCGAATGGGACGGTCAACGCGGCGCCGAGCAGATTGTAATAGGCGACCGTCGCAAAAGCCGGTTGCTTGCGCCAGGTTGCCAGTACTTCGAAGACAGCGCTGGCGATAAAGAGCGCAATCGGGAAATGAATGATGACCGGATGCTGGGCGTGTCCGGCCAGGAGCGCGGCCTTGATGTCGAAGGGATTCGGGGACGCAGCAAGGAACAGTTTCATAATCGCTTCGGGGCCTGTGATAAGCGGATCGTTTAACCCTACTTCACGACCATGATCGTCCCAGTCATCTTCGGGTGAACCGAGCAAAAGTATTCATAGGTGCCTGGCGCACCGGCGATGATCGTGAATTCTTGATCTGTGTCGAGCCCGGGTGATCTCTGAAACTTCTTCCCCACGCTTACAACGGTGTGCGGTTCCTCGTCCCGATTGATCCAGGTGATCTTATCACCGGACTTTACCGTGATGGTTTGCGGATTAAACGCGAAATCTTTGATCTCGATTTTGTTTTGACCGGCGCCACTGGGGCCCGTGTCCTTCATCTCGCCCGCTAACGCCAGGACAGAGAAACCACTGATGCCACACAACAGCGCTGCGATTTTAATCTTACTAATGAACGTATTCATAGGTTTGAGTGTTTATAGTTTGAATGGATCTAGCTAAGGGTTGAGTCGACGACCGCGAGCGCCGTTTTGCCTTGTTTGTATTGAACGCTTGTCAGGCCGAGCATGCTGCGCAGCTTTTCCGCCGGCACATTCAACGGGCCGGGCGACGGCGCATCTCCGGGTGCGGCCTGCGGGAAAGCGGTGGACATCGCGGTGTGAAAAGTGACGTTGCCCTCGACCTTTTGCAGGACCTGGTGGATGTGTCCGTTTAGAACTGTCACCGAACCGAAGCGCTTCAGATATCCCAAGGCGCGTTCGCTATCGCTGGTTCCCCAGCCCCATTTTGGATAGACACTCCAGAGCGGGATGTGCGCGAACACTACAATTGGAGTATCGGCACCGAGGCCTTTTACGTCGTCTTCAAGCCATTCGAGTTGGTCGTCGCCGAGCTGGCCCAAACCGCCGGCCTGGAGATCCAGCACGTTAACTAACCCAATGAAATGAACGCCGTTCTTGTTAAAGCTGTACCAACCTGAGCCTTTGCCTTGGACGTTCTTCAGGTACCGCTCACGGTACATCTTTCCTCCATCATTGATCACATCATGCTCCCCAGGCACATAAAAGACGTCTTTAGTTCGGCAGCTCTTGAGGATCTGGTCGAACGTGTCGAACTCTTCCGGCTTCGATAATTGTGAGATATCTCCGGTGTGAATAAGGAAAGACGGCGGAGTAGGCATCGCGTTGATGCGATCGAGAGCAATTTTGAATGTCTCGGTAACATCCTTGTTCGCCGCTTTGTTAAACCCGATGTGGCTATCGCTGATCTGCAGAAAGCTGAGATCAGTAGCCGTAGGTAAAGACGATCCAGTCTTTGCAACTTCGGCGAGGGTCTTTGAGACAAGGACGCCGCCGCTTATGGTCCAAAGCACTCCCGTGCCGGCCCATGCCATGCATTTTAGGAAACCGCGGCGGTCAATCCCGTCGTGCTCGTGATCGTGAGAAATGTAATCTGACATAATTTTTTCTTTCGGTTTAATGAATTGGTATTTGTTTTACATCTATTCTTACCAATCTGGTTCGCGTTTATTCCCAAAATCTTGGAGGGTTAGGTGTGGGATTCGCAAATTTTGCAAAAACGCCGCGCTCAGGCATCGGCCCGAAGCGCGGCGTCTGAATTCGCGAAGTACGATCAATCACTGACTTCCCTCTCTGCAGCGTCCGCAGCGCTGGCCAGAGAAGCAATTAGCTGCAAGAACTGAGGCGGCTGTCCCCTGAAGAGTCCGTCCGCAATGAAGCTGTTTATAACGCCGGTGGCGTCTAGCTGTCCGGGACCGGTCGGACGAATGATTGAACAGGCCGGCAAGCCTCGGCGGATAAATTCGCACGGCTCAGGCATGATCAAGTTGGCCTGCAACGTCTCCGGCTGCCCTGTGGTCAGGTCGATAAACGTCACCGTTGAATTGTTGATTGGGTCGACGTCGGTCAACGGAGTCGCATTCCCTGCCTTGTCCTGCCAGGTCTGAAAGTGCATGATCTCGGATCCGCCGATACTAAGGAGGATTCTTAGAACTTCGAGACTGGTTACTTTCTGAGCCAGAGTCGCGTAAAGGCTCGTGCCGCCTTGTTCAATATAACCAAAGTGAAATCCGGCCGTGAAAGCGATCGCCTTAACATGATCACTAGGGTTATTTGGGTCGCCTAGCTCGTCGTCATTTCTCGGAATCGCGGTATGCAGCCCAATGTCCAAACTGGGGACTGCATTCGGGAAGGTTGCACCGAAATCAGGGTTGGTGGTGCTCCGGTAGCGGGTCCACCAGCTGGTGTCGACAGTAAGCTGCTTAAGGTTCGTAAGTCGACCAGTTTGCGGGACGAATGAGACTTGGCTGGGTGGCAGGTTGGCGAACTGCCTCAGGTTAACCTGCGGCTCGCCTTTGGATCTTAAATAAGCATTTAGGAAAGCCGCGTGACTCAGCTCATCATCGGTGTTGTCGGAAATGTACTGGGGCTGGTCCCCATCCAGAATCACGAGTCCTGCCTTGTACCCTGAATCTGGCGCGTCGACTCCTCCAAGCTCCTTGTATTGTTGCCAGAGATCGGCCTCGATCAGTTCGGCCGCGGCGAGAAGCTGGAGGATCGCGACATCACCTGGGGTAAGCCTTTGCCTTCCATTAGCTGCTAATGCCTTGCTAGAGCCGCTCAGTAGAGCGGCGCCTGGAACGAGAAGGGCTGCGCCCAACCCGAGATTTCGTAGAAAGGATCGTCTGGCGAGTCGATTGGGCGCCGAGAGCGACCGTGTTGTTTGGGATGGTTCTGTTTCTTTCGCGTCGTTATTGTTGGAGTGATAGATTTTAGATTGCATAACAATGTTGGTTTATTTTGGTTTTTACTTTGGTTGCTTGCCAGATTGCCTCACAGCTGTCTTTACCAATCCGGCGCGCTTTTATTCCCAAAGTTTTGAGCAATCAGGTTCCTGAGCCATTATAACGACCTTCTTTTCTTTAAAGCCGAGAGTCATAAGTCAGGCCTCCAGTTCTGGAATTAATCCATTGTCACGATGGAAAAAACTCTTGATTAGATCGTATCCTCTCCCAGTACTCTGGACCTTGATTAAGAATCGCGTGACGCCATCACCCCTCCGATGAACAACGAGATCGCATCCGTACGACTGGAGCTCCTCTCGTGCGATACGCGCGACCTCTGCATCGAGGGCTTCCTGCGTCATGGGTCCGCCTGAACGCAATTGGTCTAATTCCTTTAACGCGATGGCGGCCGCTTTGCGTATTTTCCGGAAGCGATCGTGGTACTCCACCTCAAACTCATTTCCCGTCTCGGAGTTCATTGGTCAGTTGTGTGCTAAGCGCCTTGTCTTCTTCTCCCAGAGATCCAAGTCAACGATCGTCTGCTGACCTTCCTTGATAACAACGAGGACGCGGCCGTATCCGTCTCTCTCCGACCGGGCTATGACGGCGTAAGTTCCAACGGGCAACGCCACAACCTCGGGAATTTCATCGGCCGGGAAACGTTGGTTCTTGATGTTTTTAAAGGGCTTTCCGTCGATCGTATAGATCGCATAGGAGCTGTGTGGAAAGTACAACGCGTCGCCATCGTTGAATTCATCGGTGGCGGAATAGACCTTGAGATATCCTTGTGGTAACTCAGTTCGATAATCCAAATTCCCTGGTCTTACTGGATCGGGAGACAACGGATCTTTACCTCCGGCTTGCGCGACCGTTGAACCGCCAAGGCACAAGGCCAGCAGAACAATTAGGAGCGCGCCTTTCAAAAGGGACGAGCAGTGTGGTGATTTCATATAGTCGGTGGGATTGATGTTTACTTGACAATGATTTTCCCTGTCATCCGGGGGTGGATGGAACAGAAGTAAGAGTAGGTTCCCGCTGTGGCGAAGGTATGGGAAAAGCTCTGACCAGCCTTCAATAGAGCCGACTTTTTGAATTGATTGTTAGCACTGGACACAACGTGTGGCACGTTGTCGTGGTTAGTCCAGGTCACTGTTCCGCCGACTGATAGCGTCAATGTGTTTGGCGAGAAACTGAAGTTGTCGATAGCAACCTCAGTCTTTGTCGCTTTAACAGGAGCTGACTCTCTTGTTTGGGAGTCCCTGCTCTGCGTAAAAATAAATTGAAGCGCAAGAACGGGACTACTCAAAAGCGCTAGACCAATGAACATCGCAAACGTCAGAGTGCCTGTATTTACATGTTTTAGAATGGGAGAGAGTACGGATACGTGCCCGGCGGGGTGTTTCTGATGGTGAACAGGAGAAGCGAACAAAAGATCAGTGTTTTCGAGATTTGGTTTTAGCGATGTTTTCATCGGTAACATTGTCTTCACTTATTCATACTGTTTTGCTGAACTAATATTCCCACCGTGTGAGAAGGTGTTTCGGAACACTGGCCTGCTGGAGGAGCATAGGATATAGCAACGCAAGACGTCTGAACGGGGCTCTTACTCAAGAAAGAATCCAATAACAAGGATCCAAGTCACTCTTAAGAAAACTACGACTTATCCCGCTACGATGTTGGTGACCGCCGCCACTGGCTCAACAGAATGTTTCCCATCGGTCGCAACGAACGTTATTTCGTCCCGATCTGGACCTTGATCAGAAATCGCGTTACGTTATCATCCATCCGATGAACAACGAGATCCCATCCGTAAGGGTGCAGCTTCTCCTGTGCAATGCGTGCGACCTCAGCGTCGAGCGTTTCTCGCGGCGTGGGTCCGGTTGAACGCAATTGATCTAATTGCCTTATCGCGGCTGTGGCCGCTTCGCGGATTTTCTGCAAGCGATCGTCGTACTTTACGCCAAAACTAATTCCTCGCTTCGGAGCTCCTGCAAGTCTTGGTAAAATTGAAAAGTTACGAATAGCTTGAACTCGTTACGCAATCACCCGTGAGTGGAATAGATGGCGTAGGAACTATGTGCATAGTAAGCGCCATCGTTAAATTCATCACTCGCCGAATAGACCTTTAAATAGCCTGGTCGTAACTCAATTCCATGATCCAAATTCCCTGGTCTTACTGGGCTGGGAGACAACGGATCCTTACCTCCGGCCGACGCACTGCCGAGCGACACCAGGAACACTGTTGTAAAAAATGCCATCAGGCTCGACCTGAACTTTGCTACCATAATCGGTCGCGCTGTTTATCCTTTCGTCTTGATGTAGAGGGACACCAGCAGCCCGATCAGCAAGCCGATGAGCGAACTTATCGCGCAGCCGACGACAGGAGCCGGCAGATGCCAGAGAGCCAGAATCATTTCGTCCGCCGCTTACGCTGCGATTACTCTGTCGGTGAGAAATAGCGTGACTGATTCCAGTATGGTCACGCACTCAGGATCGAAGACCGATTGACCACCG
>CAWIXX010000008.1:0-489627 GCA_963840135.1 uncultured Verrucomicrobiae bacterium
TCGCGCTCGCTCACTATCGGCAAAACCATTTGCGAGCCGGGTGGGTCATAGTTCGATAATCGAACAGTAATTCGCATTGCGCACTCCATCAAAACCCGTTAACCTGCCGCTGTCAATCAATTCGTTTAGGGCTCTTTATAATGTTGCGTCCGTCGTTCACCAATAGTCCCGATTACATTCAATCGCTGGACCGTGGGCTGCAGGTATTGCGCGCGTTCAACCGCGAACGGCCCCGTTGTACCCTGTCCGAAATCGCCACGCAGATCGGTTTGTCGCGCGCGGTCGCCCGGCGCAGTTTGTTAACCCTGCAACACCTCGGCTATGTGGCCGCGCAAGGCAGGCAGTTTTTTCTGACATCGCGCGTGCTCGAGCTCGGGTATAGCTATCTTTCTTCTCTGGACCTGACTGACTTGGCGCACGAGCCGATGGAAAAGTTGTCGCAGCGGGTCGGCGAATCGTGCTCGATGGCTGTGCTCGATGGCAGCGAGATCGTTTATGTAGCGCGCGTGGCGGTTCGTCGCCTGATGAGTGTCGCGCTCGGCGTAGGCGCGCGATTGCCGGCATTCGCCGCCTCGATGGGGCGGGTATTGTTAGGGGACAAATCGGACGACGAGCTCACCGCCTGGTTACGCGAAAATACGTTTCGCTCGATTACCGCGCACACGGTCTACAAGACACGAGCGCTTCAAGCAGAGATCCTCAAGGTGCGCCGTCAAGGCTACGCGTTCGTCTCGCAGGAGCTGGAGCTGGGACTGTGCTCGATTGCGGTGCCGGTTCGTTCCGCTACAGGACAGGCGGTGTATGGTCTCAACGTCAGCATGCGTTACAGCGACGATGTGCAGGCGTTGGCGCGGAAAAAAATGTTGCCTGCTCTGCATCGCGCGCGTGAGGCGATTGAAAGCGCTATGGCACGAGATGGTTGGCGGCCGTTGACGATTTCCCGGAACGCATGATGGTTGATGTTTTCATCGCGGCGGCAACTCGAACACCGTTCGGTCGATATGGCGGTCGGCTGGCCGCATTGCGCTGCGACGATCTGGCGGCGGCGCCGATCACCTCATTGATGGCGCGTTATCCTACTGTGGACTGGGGCGCGGTGGACGAAGTCGTGCTCGGTTGCGCCAATCAGGCCGGCGAAGACAACCGCAATGTTGCGCGCATGGCCACGTTGCTGTCCGGTCTGCCGGAAACAGTGCCGGCGGTGACGGTAAATCGACTGTGCGCTTCTGGTCTGGAAGCAATTGGTCAAGCCGCTCGCGCGATCGCCGGTGGCGACGCGGAGTTTGTGATTGCTGGGGGCGTCGAAAGTATGTCTCGCGCGCCGTTCGTCATGCCTAAAGCTGAAGCTGCATTTACTCGCGAGCAAAAACTGGAGGACAGTACGCTCGGATGGCATTGCATTAATCCGGTGATGCAGTCGCGGTACGGCGTCGATTCGATGACGCAAACCGCGGACAACCTCGCTCGCGAACGCGGCATTACACGCGACTGCCAGGACGCGTATGCATTGCGCAGCCAGCAGCGCACTGCGCGCGCACGGGCGGAAGGTTGGCTGGCCGAAGAGATCACTGCAGTGCAAATCAGCAATGGCGGCGACAGCATCATCGTTGATGAGGACGAACATCCGCGCCCTAAGATCACGCTTGAGCAACTGGCTAAACTAAAAGCACTTTTGGGCACGGATAGCACCATCACCGCAGGCAATGCCTCCGGCATAAACGATGGTGCCTGTGCATTACTACTGGCGTCGGCCGCAGCGCTGAACACACACCGCTTGCAACCCTTAGCGCGCATCATCAGCGCGTCGGCCGTCGGAGTTGCTCCGCGGATCATGGGCATCGGACCAGTGCCAGCGATCCACAAATTGCTAACCAAGATTGGGCGGCGCCTCGACGAGTTCGACCGCATCGAAATCAATGAAGCCTTCGCCGCCCAGGTGCTCGCTTGTACGCGTAGCCTCGGTCTGGCCGATGATGCTGATTATGTCAACGGTAACGGTGGCGCGATCGCGCTCGGGCATCCGCTTGGCGCGAGCGGTGCGCGTTTGGTGATGACTGCCGCTTATGCTTTGCGCACACAGCAACAGTCGCGTGCCTTAGTGAGTCTTTGCGTCGGTGTTGGCCAAGGCGTTGCATTGGCCCTCGAACGGGTGTGACCAAATGAAGATGACTTCACTTGCGCTTTCCATCACACAAGAGTTGCAATGAAAACTAAATACGACGTGGTTGTGCTCGGTGCCGGACACAATGGTCTCGTGGCCGCGGCTTATCTCGCGCGGGCCGGTTTGAGTGTCCTGGTGTTGGAGAAAAATGACTACATCGGCGGAGCCACCACCTCGCAAAAAGTTTTCCCGGACTACGATGCATATCTGTCGCGCTACTCTTACCTGGTCAGCTTGTTCCCGGAGAAAATTATTCGCGATCTTGGCCTGAAACTCGAGCTGCGCAGACGCGCGACCAGGTCGTTCACGCCATATTTGAAAAATGGTCGCCACGACGGCTTGCTCTTGAGCAACGTCTCCGAGGAAGCGAGTCGTCAATCCATCTTCGAGCTTACTGGAAGTTTTGCGGAGGCGGAGCAGCTCAAGAAATTTTACGGCTTGGTTCGTGTCTTTGCCGAAAATGTCTGGGACACAATGCTGGAGCCGCTCGTGGCGAAAGAAGATTTCCGGCGTTGCTTCGACGCAGACGATACACACCGCGAGGCCTGGCGCAGTTTGGTTGAAGAACCACTCGGTTGCGTAGTGGAACGCTATTTGCAAGACGATTTCCTTCGCGGTCTGGTTTTCACGGACGCGAAGGTTGGCCTCTTCACTCATCCCTACGATGAGACGCTGCTGCAGAACCGCTGTTTCCTCTACCATGTGATAGGGAACAAAACCGGCGAATGGAAGGTGCCCGTTGGTGGAATGGGTGGTGTCGTGCGCGAGTTGGAGAAGGCCGCACGAAACAGCGGGGCGGAGATGGTAACGCGAGTCCATCTTCACTCGCTGAATGTGACCGGGAAAAAGCGAGGCGCTGAATTTGACTGCGATGGAAAAACGCACGCAATCGAGGCGCGCTTCGTTCTTGTAAACTTTGGCAGGAACGTGCTGGCGAACTTGCTGGGCAGACCGTATCAGCCGGATCGGACAGATGAGGGCTCGGTGTTCAAGATCAACATGCTCCTCCGCCGGTTGCCAAAACTAAAAACGAAGAGTCACCCGGAAGCAGAAGCGTTTTGCGGCACGTTTCGTATCAACGAAGGCTACGAGGAAATGAACCTTAGCTACCAGCAAGCTTTGCAGGGACGGCTGCCTGACAAACTTCCTTCGGAGATCTATTGTCACACCATCACCGACGACAGCATTCTATCGCCAGACCTGCGCGCGCAGGGATTCCACACCATGACAGTCTTCGGTCTCGATACGCCATGGACTTTGTTTGCCCACAACAATGAGGCGATGCGTCAGCGCACCGAACAACAATTCGTCGAAGAACTAAATGGCTGGTTGGCGGAGCCGCTCGAAGATTGCCTTGCCATCGCACGCGATGGCAGTCTTTGCATTGAGAGCAAAAGTCCGGTCGACATCGAGGAAGCGCTCGGGCTGTACCACGGCAATATCTTCCAGAACGCATTGACGTTTCCCTTCGCCGAAACAAGAGAACAAGTCGGTACGTGGGGGGTTGAAACGGAATTGGAGAACGTATTTCTCTGCGGCTCGAGTGCCCAACGCGGCGGCGGAGTCAGCGGCGTTCCTGGTCACAATGCGGCGATGAAGGTGCTGGAAACAAAAGGCGGATTATGATCGGGTCTCAGCCCCAATATTAATTCGCGCGAGCGACACGCCCACCACTAAACTCCTTCCGCATGAAAACGAGACCGCTCGTCGCGTTCCTGCTCTTTGCTGCCTCGATCACGTTCGCCGCCAGTCCCTCGCCGATTTCTACCGCAAGTCCGCCGGCTTCGCCATCAGCGACCGCCGCCCAACCGCGCAATCTAAAACCGGAAGATTACGCCGGGTTGCGCGATGTGGACGAGCCAAAGTTTTCGGCGGACGGGAATCTCGTCGTCTATATCCTGAAAACGGCGGACATGGAGAAAGACAAGTTGGCCGGCAACCTCTGGCTGGCGAAATGGGATGGCTCGGAAAATCGCCCACTCACATATGGAAACAATGTCCAGTCGCATCCGCGCTGGAGTCCGGATGGAAAATGGATCGCGTTCCTTTCGGGACGCGAAGACGAGAATGAGATCGATCAACTTTGGATCCTGCCGATCAACGGTGGTGAAGCCGAGAAGATTACGGACGCGAAAGGCGGCGTCGAGGATTTCGCCTGGTCGCCGGATTCAAAGCGTATTGTGCTCGTGGTGCGTGATCCCGATCCGCGCGAGCCGGAGAAGAAGGAAAAAGAGAAGAAGACTGTCCCGCCCCTGGTCATCAATCGTTTTCACTTTAAACAGGATATTGACGGCTATCTGACCGATCGCTGGTCGCACCTGCAATTGCTCGACCTGGCCACGCGCAAGATCGACATTCTCACCTCCGGTAGGCACGACGAATTTCTGCCGGCTTGGTCGCCGAACGGCAACGAGATCGCATTCGTGACGAAGCGGGGGGACGATCCCGACCGCACGGTTAATTGGGACGTCTGGGTGGTCGGCGCGAAACCGGGCGCGGCGGAGCGGCAAATTACAACCTCTTCTGAAGCCGACCCGGATCCTGACTGGGAAAGCGCGCCGGCTTGGAGTCCCGATGGTAAAACTATCGCTTACATCCACGGCGGCGATCCAAAGAAAGTTGAATATGCCGTGCACACTCTCGCCGTTATTCCGGCGGCGGGTGGTGAAGCGAAAGTGCTCACGCAAAATTTGGATCGCAACGTTGTTCAGCCGCATTGGTCCGCCGACGGCAAATCGATCTTCGTCTTGCTGGAGGATGACAGTGTGCAAACCCTACTGTGCGTTCCAGTCTCCGGCGGCGCGCCCGAACCGGTGGTTGGCGGCCGGCGCAGCATCACCGCTTATGACGTGAGCAAGAATGGAAAAGTGATCGTGCGTTCGAGCACCCCGGATCGCCCCTATGAAATCTTCGCAGCCGAGAAAAACGATCTGCGCAACCTAACCAAACAGAACGATGTGTGGTTGAGGCAGTTCAAACTCGCGCGCGTTCAGGAAACAAAATTCAAAAGCAAAGACGGCACCGAAGTGCACGGCTTTTTCGTTCACCCTGTCGATCTTGCCGCCGGGGTGAAGCCGCCTGGGATATTGCGACCGCACGGCGGTCCGGCATCGCAATTTGCGAATGAGTTCGAGTTTGAGATGCAAGTTTTTGCCGCCAACGGTTACGCCGTAATCATGCCGAATCCGCGCGGCTCCACTGGTCGTGGCGAAGAATTCGCCCTCGGCATCTTCGCGGCCTGGGGGAGTGTCGATCTCGCGGACGATCTCGCGGCGGTCGATGCCGCGGTTGCGGGCGGCCTGGTCGATCCCAATCGTCTTGGCGTGGGCGGTTGGAGTTACGGCGGGATTTCCACGAACTATCTGATCGCCAGCACCACACGTTTTAAAGCCGCCTACAGCGGCGCATCGGCCTCGAACATTCTCGCCGGTTACGGGACCGACGAATATATCATCGATTACGAACAGGAGCTGGGTATGCCGTGGAAAAATACGGACATATACCTGAAGCTTTCTTATCCATTTCTGCACGCCGACCGGATCAAGACGCCGACGCTATTTCTGTGCGGCGGGAACGATTTCAACGTCCCATTGCTCAACAGCGAACAGATGTATCAAGCCCTGCGCAGCCTCAATGTTCCCACCGAACTCGTAATCTATCCCGGCCAATTCCACAGCCTCAAGAAACCGAGCTACCGCATCGACCGCTACAAGCGCTGTCTTGATTGGTACGCGAAGTGGATCACGGCGAAGGTTGCGCAATAAAGTCCGGCACTAGGAAGGTGATGACCGCCGTCTATGCTTTGCGCAGGCTGATCAAGCTCTCTTTCGCGTGCACGAGCTGGAGAAAAGCAGGGAATCTTTGAAGGAATCTGGTCGCGCATGCGACCAGCAGGCGAAATGCGCTTTCGGTTGAAATACGAGTTCCCTACGCTGGAAAGTAGCAATCCGTGGTTCTAAAATCCACCCCATCCGGTGACAACAAATGACTCTTAAACATGCTAATTACCTAGCATGCGGGTTCGATTACCGAATACGCTATCACTTATTCCAGGCTTCGAATCCCGCCGTATGCCCTGATGGCTGAATGAATCATACGACTAGTTGCCAGTTTTTAAGTTGCGACCAATCAAGACACGTCTTCGACCAATGTGCTCGTTTTTTTTGCTGTGCCCTGGCTCTCGAACGGCTATCTTGAATCTCACCGTGAATGCCAATGTCGGCCACTGGCTTATCCATTGGGAGTTTTGTATTCCGCCTCGATACGGATAATGCCGGCAAAATCTGTGCGCTGCCGACGAGCGACGGATTGGGGGCTGAACGGAATTACCCTGCGGCGATCATTAAGCGTGTGTTCGATTCTAGAACGGATACCCCTTTCAGCTACGATTCGATTTCGATTTGGAGCGTCGGGCTTGAATGGCCGGAGTCGGAGGTACAAGCAGCGGTTGAAATCCTCTCATCAGGTGAGCAGGAGCGTGCGAAGCGATTTCATCGAGTGTCGGACCGAAAGCACTTTATCGTGGCCCGCGCAGCCCTTCGTGCTATTCTGACCCGCTACCTGAAAGTGGATCCAAGACAAATATCGCTTGACCATAACACTTTCGGAAAACCGCGGCTGACGGGTCATATGTGCTACCCCGATTTGCGCTTTAATCTGGCTCATTCCAGCGGTCTAGCGTTGTACGTGATTGCCAATAGTCGGGAGGTAGGCGTTGATCTAGAACGTATCGAGCCAGAATTTGCCACGATGGGCATCGCTCGAAGTCTATTTGCACCGGAGGAAGTAGCAGCTTTGTCCAGCCTTAGTAATGAGGATTTTTTGGCAGGTTTTTACCGGTGCTGGACGCGCAAGGAGGCCTACGTAAAGGCAAAAGGCCTCGGATTGTCGCTGCCTTTACAGAGTTTTGTCGTGTCAGTGGCACCTCCCAATGAAACCCCCTTGCTAGTCCATGACCGGGATGAGATCGAAGAACAGGCAAGATGGATGTTAGTGGACGTCATTGTAGGTGAGGGTTTTGCCGCTTCTGTGGCCGTCGAGCGCCGGACTTAAATTTCACCTTGCTGAGCTTCATAATGAGCTTACGCCAGCAGCCCGATGAATTGGCCCGGATGAGGCAGTTCGTAGTCGAGAAAGAATAGCGCAGCTGTCGATCTGCAAAGCATCACGTTTCCTCACACGCGCCGCGCGCGGACGATGCGGTACTCCCATACTCCCGATTGCATTTGCTCATAGACGGCGGAGCCGGGGACCGCCAAAAAATTGTCGATCATAGGATTCGGTTCGCCGAATGCCTGTGCCCGGGTGGCCGCTACTTCATCGCACGAAGCAAGCACATTTGCAGTGATATTCCGCTCACGCGTCGTAGTGAAACCGAGTGAAGTGAGAAGGACCTGAACCTCTGCCCATCGCTGGACCGGCAGCAGATCCGCGTAGAGAAACTCGCCACCACTGATCAGCACACGACGAACCTCCGCGAAGAAAGCGCGCAGATTCGGGTAGGTGTGCGAGGACTCAATGTTCGTAACCACCTCAAACGAACCGTCATCAAATGGCAGGTGCTCGGCGTCGCCAACTTCAAAGGCAACGGCATGCAAATGTGTACGGCGGCAAAACAAGATGGCTTCCGGAGCGATATCGACACCAGTGGCCTTGGCCTGAAAGAGCTCGCATACTAGCGCAACCGTGCCTCCCCGCCCACATCCGACATCAAGTACGCGGCGATCTCGTAGTTCGGTTGCACCGATGACTTCAAAAGCGAGCCTGACCGAGTTGGCGTTGAAAACGCCGGGAGGGACTTCCTGGCGAGCTTCGTCACCTTCTCCCTTGCTGATGTAGCCGTAGTTGAGAAAAAAAGAAGCTTCGCCTACACCCGAACGTTCGAGACGCCGCGTCACATCATTATAAAACTCGCGGTAACTTGCCTTGGCAGCGCCAGCTGCATCATCCTCGAGCGACGTAGCCGCTGGCATGCCCGTATCGACGGTTCGTGGCTTAGCGGGTTCTTCCTCGACACTGCTTGATGCTTTGGCTTTATCTATAATCACAGCGAGCTCTGCCACTGTTGGAGCTTGAAACAGCTTCAGCACCGGTATTTCGATTTCAAAGCGATCGCGGATTTCGGCCGCTACTTGCACCGCTAGCAGTGAGTGGCCGCCAAGATCGAAGAAGCGGTCGTGAACACCGACAGACGCCACACCCAATTGCGCGCCCCAGATTTCCGCCAAGCCACGTTCCGTCGGGGTGCGAGGCTCAATGAATGGGGTCGCCAGATTTGGCCGCGGATGACCTTCGACTTTTGCTGTCTTCTCCGGCTCGGCATCGGCGTGGCGGACCCAAGCGTTTAAACGACTCGTTAGATCACCGACTACAACGAGCGCTGGAGAACCAATTTCCGTGCCAAGAAGCCGAAGAAACACCTCCTGTCCTTCCACTGGATAGATCGGCACAGGCATGCCGGGCGCGCCGGCCTCACCCGCGTTGTCCCAAGCATCCCAATCGATGCTGAGCCAATGATCTCCACCCGCGAGTGCAATTGCGTCCAGGACTGCGTTCGCTCCGGAGTAGACGCCAAGTCCCAGTCCACCGAGGACGGTCGAGATCGAAGAATGCAACACCCATCTGCGCGGCTCTCGACCGCGCAGCGCTTTTATGAGGTAGAACAAACCGTGAAGTTTCGGCGAGAACTGGGCGTCTACGACAGCGGGACCACTTTCCGCAGCTGAAGCAAAGGCTGCGGGGTCGATTCTCGCTGCCCCGTGAATAACAAGATCGATCTGACCGAAATGTGCTATCGCCGCGTCGACTGCTGCTTTTACTTGAGCACCGTTATTGAAGTCGGCCGTGAGCGCTAGCACCTCGTCGCCCTTCTCTCTCATTGCGGCAAGCCGAGCGAGAACGCGCCGCAGCTCTGGAGAAACGGTTTGATCGTTGCTTTTCGCAGCCCACTCGCTTGGTTCGGGCAGCACTCCGCGACCGACTAAGGCGAGGCGAGCGCCGAGATGCGTACGCAACGCTTCAGCGAGGCTGAGACCCATATGACCCAGACCGCCCGTAATGAATACTACCGGATGTTCGGGTAACTCCTTTGGCGGATTGATCGAGTCGATCGCTACCGGCTCGTAATCGGCGACGAAGCGGCGGCCTTCGCGAAAAGCTAATGCTGGTTCCGATGCATCGGCTTCAAGCTCTGCAACGAGCAGGTCGGCAACACTTGAATCGGAATCAACATCGACGTGTGCGAGGCGGAGGCCGGGGTGCTCTTGCGGAAGGACCCTGGCGGGTCCGATTCCAAGGGCGCGGGGAGGATCAATGACATCGCCCTCATGCACGCGTGTGCTGCCCCGCGCAACCAGCAACACGGGAAGTGGGCGCACGGTTGAATGGTTGCTGAGCGCATGGGCCAGACGCATCGGACTGAGCAAGCTAACGGTCGCAGCAGCATCGAGGTCGGTGTTGCCCGGCGGCGTGGCAGTCCAGCAATCAATCACACCGGCCAGACGCGTTTCGGGGTCGCATACTTTCGCAGCGAGGTGCTGAAAATTGTCAGGCTGCGATGGGTCGACAGTGTACGTGTGATCGTTGATGCGCTGGAAGTGACCGCCTTGCTGCACGATGATCGGCTGAGCCCCGAGCGCCCGGAGCCGCTCGGCGACCCGTGCGCCAAGACCCGTTTGCTCGTCGAAGACAAGAATGCGACGGCGTTCGTCTAGCGAGCGTTGATCACCTTTAGGCGAGGCGGCCTCGCGCCAGACCGGTCGATAAAACCAACTCGAAGTATCGCGCGCCTCGTGGCCCGCCGCTGTTGCGTCCGGCCGCGGACCGATCCAATAACTTTGACGTTCGAAAGGATAGGTGGGCAGGCTGACGCGTCTACGGCGTTCCGTTTCATGGAAGCCATCCCAATCGATGTCGACTCCGTTTGCCCAGAGTTGGCCCAGCGAGGAAAGAATCACTTCGGTTTCAGAACGGTGATCGTTGGGGCCGGGGAGTGATGTAAGGCACGTGGAGAGCTTGCCGTTGTCATTGATAATTTGCTTCACAAACGTGACGAGCGTGTTCCCTGGCCCCAGTTCGAGATAGATCGCATCCTTGTGCGAGACGGCCTCCGAATCAGCGATGGTGCGAATACCATTAGCGAAACGAACTGCAGACCGCAGTTGAGCTGTCCAGTATTTGGGTTGCGTGACGGTTCCGTTCGCCCAATCGCCTGTCATGGTGGCAACAAACGGGATCGTCGGTTCGGAAAGCTTTACGTCTGCGAGCAGATTTTCAAACGTCGCTAGGATCGGCTCCATCATGGCGGAGTGAAAGGCATGAGATGTATGGAGGCGCCGCGCCGCAATAGATTGCCTAACTAGAACAGACTCGACTCGCTGAATAGCGCTATCGGGTCCGGACAGCACCGAAAGCTTAGGCGCGTTGACCGCTGCCAACGAAATTTCCTCATCGACAAAGCGCTCGGCGGTTTCCGCAGGAGCCATTACCGCGAGCATTGAGCCGCGCGGCAACGTTGAGATCAATCGGCCTCTCTCAGCGATCAATCGAAGAGCGTCTTTCACAGTCATGACTTCGGCCACCGTCGCAGCTACGTATTCCCCGACGCTGTGGCCAATCACCGCGCTAGGTCGAATTCCCCAAGACCGCCACAATTCCGAAAGCGCATAGCCGACAGTGAAGAGCGCCGGTTGCGCCCAACGCGTGTCTTTCAGCACCTCGGCAGCTGCCTTGCGGCGGCGGCGTCCCGGAAAGATAATGCGTCGTAGGTCAGCTCCGAGCGCAGGTTCAAGGAAGTGGGCGCAGCGATCGACTGCTTTGCGCACTGCTGCCTCGCTTTTATACAAATGGGCTACCATCTCTGGATATTGTGAGCCTTGACCCGGAAACATGAACACGACCCCTCGCTCCGAAATCGCAACCCCACACAGGGTACGTTCGGATTTGCTCAACGCCGCGATAATGCCGTCTCGGTCATCACTGCGCATGGTCAATACACGCCTATGGCGAAAGGCATGACGTCCGACGTGCAGCGTGAATGCGACATCTGCCAGGTCTAACTTTGGATGAGCCCGCAGGTGCGTTGCCAGGTTAGTACTCGCATTATCTAACGCGGCCTCGGTTCGCGCGGAAAGCGCGAGGAGTTGGTATGGGCGGCGCTGGCGCAATGCGGGCTTCACGGCCGCTTCTTCAAGGATCACGTGCGCATTTGTTCCCCCGACTCCGAACGAACTCACGCCAGCGTGGCGGGCAGCGCCGTTCGGCCTCCACGGCCGCAGTGTGTTCGCGACATAGAATGGACTCGAGGTGAAATCGATGGCCGGATTCGGCGTATTGTAGTGCAAAGTTGGCGGAATAGCTCTGCGCTCAAGCATGAGGACTGTTTTAATTAAACCCGCGACACCTGCTGCGCAGGAGAGATGGCCAAAATTCGATTTTACCGAACCGATCCCGCAGAACCCGCGACCGTCGGTTTTTTCTTTGAAAACCTCAGTTAGCGCGGAGACCTCAATTGGATCGCCCAGGATTGTTCCAGTGCCGTGTGCCTCGACGTATCCGATTGATTCAGGAGAGACGCCGGATGCCGCATGAGCAGCTCGAATAGCGCCGGCTTGGCCGCGAAAGCTGGGAGCTGTGTAACCTACCTTGTCGTTCCCATCATTGTTCAGCCCGATGCCAAGGATAACCGCGCGCACGTTATCGCGACTAGCCAATGCGTCCTCCAAACGCTTCAGTGCGACAAGACCGACGCCACTGCCGACAATGGTGCCTTGCGCGTTCGCATCGAAAGGTCTGCAGTGCCCATCCGGAGAGAGAATCGAACCTGGGGTGTAAAAATAGCCGCCACGTTGGGGAACCCGCACCGTTACTCCCCCGGCTAGTGCCATGTCGCAGCGTCTGGCGTGGAGACTCTCGCAGGCGAGTGAGATTGCCACGAGTGAAGTCGAGCAGGTGGTTTGGACAGTGACGCTGGGTCCACGAAGATTGAGTCGATAAGCCACCTGGGTGCAGAGATGGTCCTTGTCGTTAGTGACCATCAACTGCATGCTGTCGACGTATTTCAGCGAATCGATGTTGGAATAGAGCTGATATAGGTAGGTACTCAGCTCGCAGCCACCAAAGACACCGATAGCACCGGAATAGCTTGCCGGATCGTAACCAGCATCTTCCAGTGTTTCCCAAGCTGTCTCGAGAAAGAGGCGGTGTTGCGGATCGGTGAGCGAGGCGTCTCGCGCCGAAAATCCGAAGAACTCAGCGTCGAACTGATCGACGCCTTCGAGGACTGGGGAGGCATTCACGTACCCAGGCAGCCGGCTAATATCATCGGGAATACCGGCCGCGTGCATCTCCTCTCGCGTTAGTATCGCGATCGACTCCACGCCGTGCGCCAGATTTTGCCAGTAAGCGTCGAGGTCGTTTGCGCCGGGGAAACGCCCCCGCATGCCAATGATGGCGATTGGCTCCAATCGGTGAGACTTCGTCGCACCGTTGCCGTTGCCGCGCCTCATTATGAGTGCTTTCTATTTCGCTTCTTTTTTTGTGGGCTCTTTCTAGTTTTGCGTCCGGTCCGCCGGGGTTTGATTTCGGTAACCAGCAGCGGCCCTTCACGTGCCGCGGTGGCCGCCGAAGCCTTCGCCTTCTCGGCCTCTGCAATTGCTCGCGCAGTGAGAAGCACAAGGATACTCTGCTTCTTCTGATTGATGATGAGGGTTCCAGCGTAGTTCTGGTTAGGAACAAATACGTCGGGACTCAAATTTAGTCGGAGAGCAATCACGCGCGTTTCGCCGGGATTTAGCGGAAATTCAACTGGATCTACTTCGAGAGGCGCATGGAATGTGGGGCCTGTTCCATCGGCTTTTCGGAATTCGGAAATCGCGCAGTGAACTTCTGATGTTCGCGCAGCCGTGTTTTCCACCGTCAAAGAGGCGGCCACTGTTGAACCTTCCCGTCCGATCAGATCCAAGGAGATTGATTCAATCGAACCATTCACATGACCGCTTTCGTCACGGGCGAGATAACCGAAGAGATCGTCTGCAAAGTCTTGATTCAACTGGAGCAAGTTCTCAAAAAATTTCAGCTGCAGGTTCGCGGTGTCGCGGGACAAAAGCAGGGTGCGATCACTGGCAAACTTGCGAGCGTATTCCTGAATCGATGACGGAGTGATTCTGCCACTTGCCACTCTTTCCAAAACCGATTGATATCGTGCGAGTCCGCTCTGTGTTTGCTCCAACATGTACACGGTCACGGCTTGGTACCAACTCGTCCACTCATTTACGTCTGCGCTGCCCAATGGCGGTGACGGCGGCGACGGCGGCGGTGGGCCTGTAAACGAATCCCCAAGCAAACCCTGGATAAAATCGTCGGTGTATTCCCCCTGAACTCCGGAAAGACCTTTTAAAAAATCAAAACTGAGCGCCGTTAAGCGTCGATTAAATGCCTGATTTTGATCTTGGAAGAATTGGGGCAACCGGTCCTGGATTGCATTGGGCGCAAGTTCTCCGCGAGACATTTTGCCGAGTAGTTCTTGCCAATGCGTGAGCAGGCGTTGATAGCTTACTGCCGCCTTATTCGTGAGAGCTTGATATGAGGCCGTCCAATCCATCGACGTGGCGCCACTTTTTCAGCAACAGCACTCGCATTGACATTTGGCGCGATGCGCGCCGCAATCGTTCGGGAGCACAGCGACAGCAACGACGAGCGGACGGATAAGGCAACCTTCCGCCCTGATCGTGGCGTAAGCGACTTTGCATTCGTCTACTGACACTGAACGATCTGTCGCCTTTCTTTTGGTATCCTGATTCTCAGCCAGCATTCGACAATCCACGGTGACTGTTAGTAAGACAGTTTTCTCTCCGCAGGGGAGAAGCTGAAATTCGGTGGGCGAGAGGGAAGTTTCCCAGTTGAGCTCGCGTCCGGATGAAGTGGCAAAGGGATTCAATTGTAGTGTCACATTCCGCTCCCGGCGTGTGTTATTCTCAAACGTGAACGGAATGATGCGCACTTCGCCGCAGCGGGTGTATTCCACTGCGTCAGCATCGCGAATGCAGCAGGTGCAATGGCAATCCTTCTGCGGCTCGCAACAAGGGTCATGTGGATAGCGCCGGCCGGATGGCGTCCAGGGTTGCGCGGTTTCGAACCAGGACTGCGTAGTCTTTGCCACGTTCTGATACATGTCGGAGTAGGTTTTCCGAATGTTCTCCGCATAGTCGGGTAAATCCATCATTCGCATACGGCCTGTTTCCGAACAGTAGCCGTAGAAGATGGCTGGTCCCCGCGTCCAATCTGTCTGCTGCTGCGATTTCACGTACGGTGGGCTTGCATTCATATTAGATCCTCCTGGATCATGTTGTTTTATTTATTCATTGAAGCTGCGCTTTCTTGAATAACTTCCGGCACACCCTTGGTATCCGGCGAAATAACATTCGCGTGGCCTAAAAGGAGATATTTGCTTCCACCACTTTGCAGCCAGAGATCGGCTTCCAGCGAGAGCGCTTCGTCATCATACACGATCGAGTCCCGAGCACTTGATCCGCGAAAAAAGACCTTCATTGCCTTTCCGCTCACGATTCCCATCGCCTCGCTCGATGGCCTCCTTAGAACTATCTCCGCCCGATTCGCACGCGGAGACCCCCTTCGTTACCACCACCGTGGTGAGGGGGGCCCTCTTCGGAAGAATGACCATGGTGGCCTACATGCACACTGTGAAACCGATGGCGTTCCGGACTTCGCACGGCTGTTTCGGACGTGCCGCTAACATTAAAGCCCCACAGCTCAATCCCCATAAAAGTAAACCCAAAGTGATGGGTATAAGGTTGCTCGACACAAGTTGCCGGAAAGGGAGCCAGCTTCAGAGTCTGGCACGAATCGACTACCAGCGGCTTGACATCGATTTCGGACTTGGAGTCGCTATCCACTTTGAGCGGCTGGACCTTCAGATCGAGGCTTGCGTTCGAGTCGCTTTTCGCAGTCGACTGCGTAACAATGGGCTTCGTCACCGCGATGTTCGAATTGACTGTAAGCGGCGCGATTTCCTTGATATGAATGTTGTCGAGATCGGCATCGACAGCAAGCGTAGTGCCGGTGCCTCCAATTTTGAACGAGTAATCGGGCCCTGGAATGTTAACACCGCCACCTTTACTCATATACGGGAGCCTCCTTCACTATGTCCTCTATGGTTTTGCTTTTTGATTTACGCGTAGAGCCGTAATTCAAACTAGTGTAAATGTCGACGCCGACACTTGCGTTATAAAGCTGGTGCCCTGACCGATAATGTCGCAGCGGCTTCAAATTCGGCGGAAGCTGAAATTCGACATCGACGGCTATCTTTTGTCCGGGGCGTATGACTGTCGGTTTGCGGTGGGCGACGAGTATACCCGCCTGTAAATCCGCCCATTCGTTTAGAAAGGCTTTTGCCATCGATTCAGCCGACGCCCTATCCCCTTTGTGAAGTCCGATTATGAGCGAACCGACCAGATCAAAGGAATCAAAGATGGGAGCTTCGCATCGTGCTCCGGTCGGAAGCGGGACGTTTCCTGCGTTCTCGAAAACGAGCGTTCTCTTGTATGAAGTGTGGGTGCCAGCGAGAATCGTGATCTGATTGGGAGCGATCCGAAGATCGACGACTTCAGATACATGTGCGGTAGCAGGCAAGGTCTTATCGCCAACAGTCACCTCAAAATCGTATGTTCCAGGCGGCGTTCGGGAATCGAGGACGATAGTTGCGAGCGCGTCTACCTGCTCTCCGCCGTACAGCCGCGCGTTGAAAGCGAATTCGCGGAGCGGAACGCGCGCCGGCCCTTGAAGCTTTTTCGTATTGACCGCAACGTTTCGAATCTTCTGTTTATCTGGCCCGGTATTGACCAGCGGTATTGTGCCCGTGAGTCCGCCCGGAGGGCCTGAGAAGTAAAGCCGCGTGCCTTCTGGACTAGCCAGCTGCACTGTCTGCCGTTCAACCGGCGAAGCGCTTCCGTTCGCAGCCATATGTACCAACGATTTGCTCAGTTCGAGAGTCTCGGGCAATGGCGATCGTATCTGAAAGCCGGTGAAGTGTCAAATCGGAGTCCGTGACACTTGGATGCTATTTATTAGGATCAGCGATGGATCTTCTTCCTTGTTCCTGTGCCCCTGAGGCTATCCTCTGGTCCTGATGGCAACGAGGTAGCGCAACGATCCTTACGGGCGATTCAATTTCCTGTTGGATCACCGCAGAAAAATTATGATGACGACAATCGGCGCGGCGAGCTTACCAAGCCGGAAAACCCTGCCGTTTGCAAGCCGCACCGCTGGCCCCTCGGCGTCCGTGAACTGCGCGACGATGAGAAATTGCGGATCGAGCGGCGCCGCCGGATACACCATTGGCGCGACGACTGCGCCGACCAGAAGCACGAGCAACTGCACGCGTTGGCAGCGCGCGCTCGACGCAGAAAGTCGTTTCACGGAATAGGCAGTTATTTCATATGTCAACCGTCTTGTCGATTCATTCCGTTCGCCGCCCTGCGTTCTTGCGCCCGACAGTGCTAGCACGCGTTCGCAGAATGGAGCAGTGACGGTCGATTGTTAAGTATACCGACTACTTGCTCTGCTGCTTTACTGGTTGTTGAGAACAGTCGCGCTGCAGGTTTATCGGTTCAATCTGTGCGGTCACTTTCTCCAATCCCGCAGTAAAGCGACTCTTTCCCCTTCGGCGCGCGTAGACATGCCCAGTCTCGCCAGAAGCTCTTGTTGTGTTACGAAAGGCTGGATCCGCAACAGCTTGACACGAAATCAGCTCTTCGGGATCAGGTGATTCAAAGTCAATTGACTTTGAATTAGATGCTCGCTTGGGGACGGACGCGGCTTGCTGAAGCCTTTGCTGCGTTGCCGAAGCGACAGACTTAGGATTGCGAAATCATCGATTTCAGAGCGGCGCTTTTCATTTCAAAACGAACGCGTTTTACGAATGGAAAACAGGTTTTTGGTACGAAATGCTCCGCCTGCAACTGGAGGGCGAAGATCCCAAATATTTTGCGCGAAGGGGCGAATCAAAAACATTCGTACGTAATTCTGCGTATTCCCAAGAAACCAGACGCGTGCGAAGATCCGCAGATTATGAAAAAGATAATCCTCGAAAAGTCATATCGGTTATGAAGCCGAAGGGCCCCGTAACGTGGATTTTTTAAAAGGATTAACCAAAGTGATCCATGCAGGCACTGCTTACATGGAACATGTGCAGTTTGTAGAAAAAGCGCAGCAGACTCAACCGCGCCAAGTCGGCGCCCTGCTCGCGCAATATGTCCAAGGGCTGTCCGAAGCCAGTTTTAGAGGCTTCAAGCTGACACTCGCCATGCTCGCCGGCAAAGAGAAGAACGCTCAGCGTAAGGGACTGATCGAGTCACTGCTGGCAAATGCCGACGCCGTCCGTGGCGGCGGTGAGGCGATACCGGCGCTGGTCGATAAAGTGCCCGATGAGCCTTCTTCGCCCGCCGTCGAGCAAAGTGAATTCGAGCGCGATCGCCAGTTGACGCATCAGTGGCTCGCCATGACTGATGACGATCAGCGGGTCGAGGCGGTGAAGAAGCACGTCTTAGGATTGGGCCGCGAGGAATTCATGGCCTTCTTCGCGAATCTCAAACAAATGCGCGAAAACGTGCTCGACCAAAAAAGGGCACACGAGGCGAACGAGGGCAACGCCTGGGGAGGATTCATCGAGGACCGGATGGCCTATCAGATGGCGCGTCTTCAGACCGGAGGGCACGACCCTGACTACCTGCGACAGCTGCAAGAGTTTCAGAATTATCTGACTTTCATCGAGTGGCTTATGACGACGAGCTTCTCTCTAAAGGACGCGCAGCTGAAGGAACTTTTGAAAATCACCGGCGACCGTCTGGCGCAAATCGACAAGAAGAAGTCAACTGCGGCAAAGCCGGCCGGTCCCGATACGGCGACCGTCCTGGAAGCGGTGCGCAATTTCACGACGACCGGCCAGTATCCGGGCGGTGCCGAGCAGTTGCAAAAGGACATGCTGGCTCTATGCCAGCGCGGTGAAGGCGATGAAGTGATAGCTCTGCTAAAGTCCAGGGGCGTAATCGGAAGCGGCCACTAGATTGCCAATATGAAGGATTACTTCCAGTCCTACGAGCGATTGGCCGATGTGGACGCGCGAAGGTGTGCGCGAGAAGCTGAAGGCCGGTGGCCGCTCGGGAAAAGGTCCTCCCGCAACTTTGCGGTGTTAGCCGGGCGAAGACGGCGGCCTTAGGGAGTCCTGAAGTGAGCGCTGTGCCAAACGTCACCATTCCCGAAAGATCTTTTTCCTACCACCTCATCGCCTTTAACAAAGATGGCAGGGAGCGTCTCGACGATCCCCACGACACGATTGAATGGCTCTAGGTTGCGAGGTGAACGATGGATGCAAAACTCGAATCGCTGCTCAAACTGGCTCAACTACAAACCAAAGTAGGTGGTCTGTTCTTTCAGGCCGAGGCGGCGAAAGCCTCCGGTGATTACGGCACTGCTCACTCCGTTTACCAGGCGTACATCGCGGACAGTCGTACTTACCTGCAAGCTGCCCTAGATTTCACGAAACAGTTTCCTGATTTACCCCAGGAAATCCCCCCGATCGCCCAGCCACTCGTCAACGCGCTGATGGTAGACGCGGACATCCGACAAGCCCTGGGCGACCGGGCAACTGCCGAAGCCTTGCGAAAAGAGGCGCTGGAAATCTCCCGCGTCCACGTAGGTCGTAAGGGGGCGGCCAATTCGGAGCGCCAGCGGGCGGGTGCGTTGACAATGGAAGGACGGTTCAACGAGGCCATCGTGGCCTTGATGGGCGCCCGCGATGTGTTTCTGGAGGAAGGCGACCTGATCGCGCTGTCGCGGGTGACCATTGATCTCGCGGACATTCTCCAGTGGCTTGGAGACAACCGTCGCGCCAAGGAAGAGATCGAACACGCCGAAGCAATCATCCAGCCCGCCTTGGCGGGTAGGCAGCTGAGCCAGAAGGACGTATGGGAAAGTCTCGGCTCTACGATCTCAAGCATCCAGGCGGGGCGCGGGAATTCCGGAGACGCCGAGCGCACCGCAGATCTCTACCGCGCCGCCATCGAGATTATTTTCTATCACGGACTCATCGCAAAAGCGCTGGAAGAGTGGGACGAGGCCGAGCGTTGCTTCAATCGGGTTCTCCCCGAATATCAAGGTCTCGGAACCGTCGAGGCGATTGAGTACCAGCTAGCTTCGATCAAAATCGGGCGCGGGCAGTTTCGTGAAGCACTTGAGCAAACGCGGCGAATAGAGCATGTGTTCGAACGCGGCTCTTTTCGCCCCAAACTGGGAGCGTTGCACTGTGCTCAAGCGAGGTGTCTTCACGCGCTGAGCCAATCGGGGGAGGCGTTGCGGCTCCTCGGAGAGAGCATCGCCGATCTGACGGAAACGCATTTTGATCCTGACGTGCTTTGGCGCTGTCATTGGCTGCAGGCGCGAATCTACGCCGACCAAGGTGAGAAGAAATTCGTTTTGCAGTCTTTGCGAAGCGCGTTGGAGACCGTGACGAGTCTGCGGCGCGCGCCCCTCGGCTATCGCCTCGACAGCACGTACATGGCGGACAAGAAAGAATTTTACTCGCACGCTATCGAAGAGACCATCAAGGCGAACGCACCTCTGGACTGCTGCCGGTTCATTGAGAGCATCAAGTCCCGCACTCTCACGGCGGTATTGAGTATTCCGGCGGCGGACGATGGTGCGGATGTGGGTCTCGGGCGGGAACTCAATGAGATGACACGGCAACTAGATGTGATGGAGTATCGAGCCTACCGGGAGGGATGGAACCAGCAGCGTCGGTTGCAGCACCGAGAGCTATTGGAGAAGCGTGCCGATCTCCTCGAACGCATCCGCATCAGCGATCCGCGCTGGCGCAACCTCTCAGAGCCCGTTGAATTCAAATTCGATGAACTAATGGCAGGCTTATCAAAACGATCTCAGGCCGCGCTGACGCTTTACTATGAGCCGCCCGATCTGACCGCTGTACCTACTTTTCGGCGGGAAGGTTACGGCGGAACGGCTGAAGGTTTCAAAGGACACTGCGACCAAACTCGCGGACTATGCAAAGAACCTTCAGAAAGCACGGTATGATCACAATAAGCACGACCTCTCGGTGGAATACTCGGTACTGGCGGAGCACCTCTTACCGCCGTCACTTCTGTCGCAGGCACTGACGGCTAACTCCCTTATTGTTGTTCCACACGGACCGCTCCACTTAGTCCCGTGGGGAGGGCTGATGCACGAGGATACGCGGCTTTTCGAGCGCCTGCCAGTTGGCCTCCTCCCCAACCTCAGCTCTTTAGCCTCGGCAGACGACTTTTCCAAGCCGGGACTAGTTACCACGGTCGGGGTTTCCTCCTATCCGGGTCTGGGGGAGAAAATCGGAGACCTACCTAGCGTCCGCGGTGAGATGGAGGACATCCGCTCCATCTACAAGGAAGCTGATGTCGCGGTGAGTGCCCCTCTGCTGGATGACACAGCCACCGAGAAGGCGTTCTGGAGCATGGCTCGCAGCGTCACTGGTCGTGGCAATGTACTTCACATGTCCTGTCACGGCACGATTGTGCCTAACGAGCCAATGAGTTCTGGACTCTTGCTGCGCGATTCGAAAGTAGACGCGGCGGAGGTGGCGCGCGCCGGGCTGGCGTTCGACGAAGTCGTGTTGAGTGCCTGCAGCACAGGCTGGCGGGCTGCCGAGGTGGGCGACCTTGTGCTCAACGCGGATGAGATTTTGGGTATCCCAGCTGGCTTTTTAGAATCCGGGGTCAACTCGGTGCTGGTAAGCATCTCGAAAGCTGAAGGCAAAGCCGCACGCGCCCTAACCACTCACTATCACCGGCAACGCGTGGCGGGCAATTCACCCTTGTTCGCCTTCCAAAGTGCGCAGAAATATCTCCTCGCACAAGGCGACCCGCCCGGGACATGGCTCGGGTTCACCTTGTATGGCTGTGTATGATTTTGAGGAATGTGACTGAATGACAGCGCCTATGAAAGATGTGATCGTCCTGCTGCCGGGCATCATGGGGAGCGCGCTGGCAAAGGACGGCAAGGTCATCTGGGACTTAAGCGTGGGGGCGATGGGTCGAGCGCTTTTCTCTCTGGGTGGCACCGTCCAGGATTTGTCCTTGAGCAGCGACCCCAGGACCAACGACCGCGTGACGCCGACTCACCTCCTGTCTAATGTCCACATGGTTCCTTACCTTTGGAAGATTGACGGTTACTCTGGTCTCGTTGAGTTTATCCGCTCTAAGTTCGAGGTCGTGACCGGCGAGAACTTCTTTGAATTCCCTTACGACTGGCGGCTTGACAACAGAATCTCGGCGCAGCGCTTGTTCTCAGTAACGAAGGAGTGGCTGGAGAAGTGGCGGAATCGCTATCCGGAGGCGCGGCTCATCCTGATTGCGCATTCAATGGGCGGGCTGGTAGCTCGCTACTTCCTCGAAGCCCTCGGAGGTTGGCGGGACACGAAGATGCTGATCACACTGGGGACGCCGCATCGTGGCTCTGTCAAAGCTCTCGACTTTCTCGTCAACGGACTTAGCAAGAAGCTCGGCCCCGTCACTCTTGTCGACCTCACAAAGTTCATCAGGTCGTGTCCCTCCGTTTACCAGTTGTTGCCCATCTATTCATGTGTCGGGGAGACGGAGGAAGACCTCAAGCACATAGATGAGATGGAGGAAATCGGCGAACTGGACATGGATTGTGCCCGCGCTGGTATCGAGTTCCACAGGGAGATCGAGCGCGCTGTTGAAGCGAATTCGAAAAATGCCGTGTATCAGTCTTCCCGCTATAAGTTGCTGCCAATGGTCGGAACTTTCCAGCCGACGTTTCTCAGCGCGCTCCTGACGCCCGACGGCATAAAGCCTATAGAGACCTACAAGGGCGAGAGCATGCTAGGGGGCGACGGCACGGTACCCCGACTCTCGGCAACTCCTATCGAACTCAGTAAGGCGAAGGTTGAGACGTTCGTGGCGTGCCCGCATGCGGGATTACAGAATTTCGACCCCGTGCGCGTGCAGATCAGGTCTGCGCTTGGGGATGTTGACATCAGTGAGATCAAGGCTTCCGGCGCAGAGGCCATCTCGCTAAAGATGGCTGACGTGTTCTCCTCAGGCGGGGCATTTCAGGCTCTCGCACGTTGCGAAGCGGCGATTGATCCTATGCAGGCAGTGCTGGTAAATGTCGAAACAGGGGCGGAAGTCGAATGTGAGTTCGAAATGATCCTGGACACCGAAGGATGGCAGAAGTTGGAGCTTTCACCGCTAGCTGCCGGCACATACCGGATTCGAATCGATGCCGGCGATGAAGCCGATCCCATTACCGACGTGTTTGCTGTCCTAGACTGAAAGCGGCGCTGAGTGTGCAGTCTCTGGCCGCGAATTTCGCCGACGGTGCGGACAGCAGTTGGGCTCGTCGCTCACCAAGTCGTATAGGGTGCTCGATTTTCGCGAGTCGGCCGGGACACCAGCCCACAGCGCGGGCGGCGCCGACCTCATCGGGCGACTCATTCATTTGCCATTGTTTCAAACACTCGTGTGTTACAACCTTTCCCGGCGTGTGGTTGTCACGGTCGCGGCGTCGCGTCCATTCGGGGGGCTACCGAATCTCTGGTGGTTTGTTCTGCTTAGGGTGTGCGTTCCCTATGATTTCATCAGTTTTCTTGTCCTCCTCTTTCTGTTGTCCAGCGGCTTTAGCAGCACCGAAATAGAAGCCAACGACAATCAATGTAACATCTTTCAACGCTGTTAGTGCCTTGTCGTCCACATTGACCATGGTGGCAGCCGCAAAGCTGAAAACGAGGATCAGGGCAATAACGGTGCGAGCTGGCCATGCGTCGCCTCTTAAAAACTTAGGAAGATCGATAAACCAAAGGAGCAAGCCGATGATCACCGCTATCCCGAAGAATCGGATGATCGGAAACCAAACTTCAGATGCCCAAGTTTTTTCCTGCACATCGTTGGCGGAGACTTCTTTTGTTTTCTTATCCGTCTTGCGATGCTCGTTTGGATGCGGCGACGATGGGGATTGCACTTCAGCGGTGCCGGTTACGTTTGGACCGCTTGTAGCAACCTGCGCTGACGCCGAGTAGATCGGCAAGGAAACAGTAACTGTTACGAGCAGTGATACGACGAGTGTATTCATAAGATAAAATTGACCAATCGAAATCAATACGGAATTTGTCTTTGTGAGGGAAGCTCTAACTGCTTACCTAAGATTGGTCGAGGAGACCGGGATTGTGTTTCTTCCCGAGAAATTTCAAGTTAGACGCCCCTAGTAAATCGCGAACTTTTCCTAACGAATATCGATGTCACTTTTGACCGGCAAAACCCGCGCGCAATCGGAGTAGACAATCAGTAGCTTGCCCCCGCGGGCGCGGACTCGGTTTCAATACTGCCGGCCTGCATAGGTCTTTCTCGGTTCGTGACAAATTGGCCGGTTTGTAAAAACACGGCCGCAACATCTAACACGAAATCAGCTCTTCGGGATCACGTGATTCAAAGTCAGTAGTGCGGCTGACACTGGTCGTATCCGCATGCTTCTGTAGATTAAGCCTAAACTGCTCAGAGCAGTTTCCTGTAACTACCAAGCTAGCTACACAAAGTGCCAGCGAAGGGGTCCCTTGCGTCACGATTAGGCGGCACCTGACTAGACACATTCGCACGCGCCTTCGTAAAAGCGTTACTATCAAACGACTGCAAGAACCCCAATCTCTACCGCGGTGCTGTTTCCCACGTCATGAAATCATCGAGCGTTCGTCGAGTTTTATCCATAACAAATTCGACGACATTTGCATCATCGACTAAGCCCAGGAACGGCGTCTTATCTGGAATCATATCGAATGGGTCCACCAGGTAGTTTAGAGCTGCAATGATCCACACGAGGGCATCATCCGAAACTTGACGGTATTCGCCCCGATTATAGGCACGAACTAGACGCAGCATTGTTTGAAGGTAGGCCCAGTTCTCCTTAAATGGTTTCCTCGACACCGCCGCTGCTTTTCTCGCTGCTTTGTCGAAAACCTCCTGTAAACCTTCGCGATTGAACGCGCACGCTTTGGCGTCGGTTAGCGCTCTGGCAAACGCGTCACTACGGACACCGGGTTTGTGGTACGGGACGCCCATGCGACGAGTAAGCTTTCGGCGACAGGATTCCAAAGCTTCCATTAATTCATGAGCCGACGCAGGTCGCTTGCCTGGATCGATAGCAAGCATAGAGCGCAGCAGTTTTACTAGGGTTCCAGGAACCTTTCTGGCGGCCAATTGCACGACCGGCAGATCATCGCGCGTTTTACGGTCGCGAATCTCCTCAAAGGTCTTGCCGAAGTGTGGTACCAGTCCGGTGAGCGCAAACCAGAGCGTGGCGCCCAGCGAATAGATGTCGGACCGCTCATCGACCGGATCGGTTCCGAATTGCTCGGGACTCGCGAAATTCGGTGTGCCAACAAATTCTCCTTGCGTCAGATCCATCTCTCCACCGGCATCAGTGATCGCCTTGGCCAGACCGAAATCGATGACTTTCACTTCCGACTCCGTCGTCAGCATAATGTTGCCCGGCTTCAGATCTCGATGGATCAAATCGTGGGCCGCGGCAGCCGTGAGCGCCCGCGTGGTTTGAATCGCAATTTCCAGAGCCTCTTTTGCATCAAGCGGACCATCCCTTCGTACGCGAGCTCCCAGGGTTTCACCTTCGACTAGTTCCATCGCGTAATAGCAATGAGTGCCGTCGGGGGAAGCACCAAACTGAAAAATGCCAGCCACATTCGGGTGCCGCAGAGCAGCCGCAGCGCGGGCTCCACGCAAAAAACGTTCGCGCACGGCTGGCGAGCTCCGTGCTGCTGCAGGCACTTCGATCACTTTAAGGGCTACCTTGCGGCGTAACACTTTGTCGTGAGCAAGGTACGTCACCCCAATTGCACCGTGACCGAGTTCACAGAAAGAGCCATCTGCGTCTTGCTCGACCTCGAAATCGCCGAAGGCTAAAGCAGACGGTGTAATTTCGACGATTGTTTTATCTAAGCCCGTCCGAAGCAGACAAGCTAGGCAGTCGCCCTTTGCGTTCAGCGGCTCGCCACATCCCGAACAGACCGCGACACCAGATTCCAGCGGTGTTCCCATGGCGCGCCCTCCTTAAGCACTCGTTAACACGTGGAGCAACTCGTGCAACTCTTCATCCACCTCGGTTTCGGTATCCACTGTTCGGCGTACCTCAGCGCGCAACGCTTCCCGATAACGCGTCCGCAGGCGAGTGACATGGCTCCGAAGCGTCGACGCAGCCATCTCCAGCCGATCTGCCAACTCAGCATAAGTTGGCGGCGGGTCCGCGCCACCGGCCACGAAGATCCTCAATTCGTTGAAGAGGTGCTCCTTGCCTCCAGCTTTGTAATCTGCCGAGAGCCGTTCCAATCCAGCAGCGACCAACGCCTCCGCCCATGCGAGATCGAAGAGCCGATCTCCGTTGCTGGCGCCACTGTGAGTCTGGAAAAGTGACTCCGCCTCTTCCGCCTGCTCTTCATGCAGAGGCAGGAAATTCTGTCCACCGCCACGCTTGAGCGTCCGTTCTCTATCAGCAGCGTCCGCCAGAAAATTCTTAAGGGAGACGAGCAGAAATGTACGGAATTTACCCTTCTGCCGATCCGCGCGGGCGTAAACTTTACGTTCGAGCAGGTGAGCGAAAAAACTCTGCGTGAGGTCCTGTGCATCATGCACACTGTATCCGCGACCGCGCACAAAACTGTAAAGCGGCGCCCAATAGCCTTGGCAAAGCTCGGCAAGCGCAGCCCCCGCAATGTCCGGTTCGGTTTGGCTTCTCCCGGCCGCGAGCACTACGCTCCAGTGGGTCGAAGGAAAAAAATCACTCTGGTCGTGCCCGTCCCTCACGCGGGTATTCACGTTAACGGTCGGTATCAAAATCGCAGAAGAAAAGCAAGCGGCGAGAAAAAATCTAAATTTCGTGCAGCACGCGCTCCAGGATCCCTTTCTAAAAGAAAGTAATCATCATGCATTCAAACATCAACTGGGAGGTACAGATGAAGAAACTATTTGCCATCCTCACCTGCTGCGCACTGCTTACATCGCTGGCATTTGCGCAGACAGGTTCAAAGGGTACAAGCAAAGCGACAAGTAATACAGAAGCAATAACGGTAACGGGAACGATTATCAAAATGACGACAGAGGAAGGGTCGGCGGCCAATTACCAGCCGGCCAAAACTCTCGTTGTTCGCGAGGACCGTTCGAATACACCGGGAAGTTATGTTCTCAACGGGTCTGGTCACATTGTGAACAAAAACGGCGAAGTGATTCGAACCGCGATCAAAGCCGGCACGCATGTACGTGTTTATTACGCGAACATCGGCGATCAGCGGATGGTTGATCACGTTGTTGTCGATTGAGCCGAGCGGGGGGCGATCCCCAGTAAGAGCCGCAGGGTGCCTCGAACCCTGCGGCTTTTCTTCCTCTCTCAATTGTTCTTGCCCTGTAATTCAATCGACTTTCTGATTGCTCAGCATGCCCACTTAGTACAAAGCTCTCAGCTGCTGATCCGTTGCGAAGTCCGTAGCGTCGCGCGTTCCTGCTGCGAAGGGAAGCTGAAATCATCTGATCTTAAATCAGTTGGCAGTCGCTTTGGTGCGTTTCCCGACGTATTATCGCAGCACTCGCACAGACCGATACGCGAGCTCGGCGCTGATTGAAGTGCCACAACTCTCAATGCGCCCCGACGAAGAATTTGTAGCCCGATGTCTTGTGCGATTCCTTGGAGGGCCTTCTGCTATATCAGTTGCAGACGGCGAAGATCCACCGGATTTTTATCTCAGCCTTGCGGACAATCGAATCGGTGTCGAGGTCACACAGGCGATTTGCACCGTTAGCTCAATTGGCAGAGCAAGTGACTCTTAATCACTGGGTTGCAGGTTCAAGTCCTGCACGGTGCACTCCTTAACGCCAAGGACTTACAACGAATTTATCCCAAATGAAAAAAGTGTGTTTGCCATCTACTTGCCACTTCTAAGGCGAAAGGCCCGGTCATCAATCCCTCGTGCGCGCGTGTAATCGCGTTTATCGCGGAGGCCCAAAGGTGAGATATTCCGGGCGGTTGAGGCCGGACGCGAAAACGATCTCCCCGCCTCCCGTGGTAAACTCCAAGATATCACCCTTTGCATCCCGAAGGGTTTCCGCTACGAAGAGATTACCCGCCGCGTCAAAGGCTAGGCCATGAGGATTGTTAAGACCGGTAGCGAACGTGCTCTCCATGCCGGTGGGAGTGAACACAAGAATTGCATCGTCTGGCCGGTATTCACATTCTCGACCGCGATGGCAAAGTCGTTTTTACTGCGCCGAAATGAGAGGAGCTGCACGAGTTCGTCTTACTAAACGATCAAGCCAACGGCCCCATTTACGGAATAGGTTCAGCGTGTTTGCCACGACGCCCTGCCGTGGCTTATCTCTTTCTTGTTAGGCCTATGAAGAATCTCGCGAAAACCCTAGCTGTCGCCCTGAGCGTCGCGTCCGGCAATGCTGGTCATGGCGCGACGGCGAGCGAAGGCGGGATCCCGCTCCATCTGGTTGCTGCCCAGCAGACTAGTCATCGTCCGGATCCGTCGGTACTGTTTTGTCATTCAGGAAATAGCTTGCGTCCTTGGCTGCACTCACACCCTGGAAGGGCCGGGGTGCCCGGTCCAGATCGAAGAAGCTTCTCAGATCTCTCGTCGCACGGCGGTCGGCAAAATTGAGCTGACCTTCCGGAATCCCGAAGTTATGCTCGATGAAACGCAGAATGCTGCCGAAGTCATACCGGAAATTGCTGATATAACCTGCCGGCGTGTAAGCGGAGACGACAATCAGCGGAACGCGGAATCCATACTGGTAGTCGCCTTGGGGCCGAGGCAGAATGGTTGGTGGCTCGTGATCGTACCAGCCGCCCCAATCATCCCAAGTGATAAAGATCGCAGTATTTTGCCAATAAACTTCACCGTTGGGACAGGCTGGGTTGTTGCCAATGGCATTGACAATGGCTGCCACCCAAGCAGGTCCACCGGTATTGTCGGGATTTCCGGCGTGATCGGAATTTTGCCCGGCCGGAATAACCCAGCTCACCGATCGGAGATTACAGTTCCTGATGTCGGCCAGCACATCCGAAGGCCTGAGATCCACATTATTTACCCACTCCCGACCCTGACAGGTTCCTCCCGGCCCCGTCGACTGGCAGATATGGGAAATGGCATTCGGCGCCGTCCAGATGGAACCCGCGCTTGGCGTATAGTATCTCCACGAGAATCCTGCCGGCAGGATGTCCGGAATAGTTTGATGGTCGAAGCAAGGATAAATCTCGGAGTTCTCAACACCAGCCGGAGGCGGATTAGGATTCGGATGAACCAATCCGACTCTGGTCGTGGCATCCGCAAGACATCCCGCGCGTCTGACTGCCATAGGCCCCCTTCCGTTTTCCGCGGCGAAGATGCCCATGTGGTCATCGGCTGCATTGGGAGCTGATGTGCCTCCAAAGATAAACTGATGGGCGGGAAAACTTGGGCCTTGATTGGTCTGGAACATATAGTTTGCCCACCCATATTGGGTCGCAAGCGTCAGGTACGGGTCCAGAATCCCGCGCCTACCGCCACTACGATTCTCAACGAATCTGAATTGAGGCTGACTAGGACACGTGCCGACGCAGGAGACGTCGCCTGCCCCGTCCATTCTGCATGCTCCTGATGGATTTGCGTCGCATTGGTTGTTAAAAGCTCCGTGTGAGTGATTCAGATCGTAGGTGTTTCCCAAAGGAACTGACAGTGGTTGCGTCACACCCGTCCGCGAGTGCTTGTCTAGCCAGTTGCTGGTTTGAATGTTGTACTGGGTTGCACTTGGGGTTGTGCTGCACGATTCGCTTGTACCAAAGGGAGGACGGCACAGACCTTGGAAAAGATTGTCCGGTGTCCGGTTCTCTTGGACGATCACGATGACATGTTGGAAACTTGAGATTTGCGCGTGAGCGAGCAGCGTCCCAAAGAGAAGCAGCAGCGAACTTGGAAAGGCGAGTCTCATCCTGTCCCAAGTCGGCGGTTTGCGAATGACTTAATCATTGTAACCTTTGGCCCAGAATCCTCGACTTTGTCCACGCAAAAAACATTATCCAACGCCTGAATAATGCGCAGGATGTAGCCTCGCACTGCTGTGTTTCGCGTTTTCGATGAAGCTGGCAATGTAATCGAAACGCACGAGCGCGCGGGCGATTTCAAAGATTGGTAAGAATTGCTTCTCCGAGGCCGCCGCGGTACATCAATCAGTGACACAAAAGCAGTCAGCCTTTCATCCGCGCTTCGCCGTTCGCAGCTTGTCTAGAAGCACGTCAATCGACCATTTCCCGGGGCCATTAATCAGCAGGTAATATGTTTCTTGAGGTGGTTGTTGTTCCCAAACATTTGAGATTTTCTAAATCAATTTCTTCTGCAAAAAGATTTGCGTGGAAAATTCCAGTGACCACGCTTGCACAATATCGCGCAGTTTCCGCGGTTACTTGTTCGCCAACAGCAACAGGCATTTTTGAATCTAGATCATAAACAATAAAGGTTTTCATTCTTAAATCCTTTCTATTAAACTTTCATTCTTAGCGACCGATAAAGTTACTTTCACTTATTCATACCGCTTTTCCCGACCAGATATTCCCGTCGTGACGGTCTGTGCTAAACAGCAGTTCCGAATGAAGCTGTGGTTTTGTGGACGGCACGACGCTGAGGACAACGGAAAGCGGTTCGTTGTGCGTGCGGATGAAAAGCTGGCTGCCTTCTTGGAATTGGAGAGGGCGATTTGTCTCCGCCTACGGTCTCTCTGATGAAGATAGCTAGAACGAAGCATAACAGACCAAGTCCCTGAAGCACGCATCCAATTCCCACGATGCTGGACCCCTTCTTAATACTCGCTTTCACTGGAGGTTCCATAGGGGCGCTGATGGCGTTATGTCCGGATCATCTTTTATCCGGCAATCAAAAACGATTCCAGCGCGATCTTGATTCGGAGTCGGTTAAACTACTGAAAGTCGGGCAGAGAGTGACGGTTCGATTCCTGCACGGTGCACGATATTCGCTTAATCCACGTACCTCTGCGCAATCGGCATTTTGCGGCCCATCCCAAAGGCGCGGCTTGTTACTTTCAAACCGGGCGCCGCTTGCTCCCTCTTGTATTCATTTAGATTAACGCGGCGTTGCACCCAGCGCACCGTTTTCTCGTCGAACCCGCGCGCAATGATGTCGCGTGCGCTTAAGTTTTCTTCTACGTAAAGCTGCAGGATTTGGTCGAGAATTTCATACGGCGGCAACGTGTCCTGGTCCTTTTGATTTGGTTTTAACTCGGCACTGGGCGCCTTTTCGATGGTGGATGTCGGAATGATCTCGCCCTTCCTGTTGATCCAGCGTGCGAACTCGTAAATCGTCGTCTTCGGCACGTCGCTGATTACGCCAAGGCCACCTGCCATGTCACCGTAGATCGTGCAGTAACCCACGGACAGCTCGCTCTTGTTGCCAGTGCTAAGCACGAGCTGGCCGAACTTGTTCGACAGCGCCATCAACGTCATGGCGCGTAAGCGTGGCTGCATGTTCTCTTCCGTCTCGTTTTCGCGCAGGCCTTTGAAAATGTCTTTGAACTGCGCTTTGAAAACTTTGAACGCCTCGGCGATCGGGATTTCTACAAATTTGATTCCGAGGTTGCGGGCAAGGGCGCGCGCGTCGTCGATGCTGCCGCGGGACGAGTAGGGGCTGGGCATGGAAACGCCGGTCACGTTCTCCGCGCCGAGTGCATCGACCGCGATGACCGCAGTGACTGCGGAATCGACTCCACCACTCAGACCCACCACCGCGGAACGGAAGTTGCATTTGCGACAGTAATCACGAAGTCCGAGTGAAAGAGCGGCCAAAAGTTGCTCCTCCGTCTTGGCTTCGTGAAATTCTATCGCGTCGATCGAATTCGTATCGACGATCTTCTCGTCTTCACGAAATGCCGCCAACTGCGCGATAGAAACGCCCGAAGCATTCACAGCGATCGAGTTTCCATCGAAGATCAGTTGATCGTTCCCACCGACGAGGTTGCAATAACAAATTGGCCGTTGATAAGTCCGGGCTTGCGCCGCGATCATCTCGAGGCGGCACGCCGGCGCCCCCAGACGAAACGGCGACGCGCTCAGGTTGAGAATGATCTCTGCTCCTTGCTCCACGAGGGCGCGCACGGGTTCGACGTCGTAAAGCGGTCGCGGCAGATATTCGTCTGTCCAGATGTCCTCGCAAATGGTCACACCGATTTTCTTCCCTTGCACCTCAAATGGCTGGACATGCGTCGCCGGCTCGAAATAACGATCCTCATCAAAAACGTCGTACGTAGGCAAAAGCGACTTGTACATTTTGCGGATAGGTTTGCCGCGCTCGAGTAAAGCGGCAGCGTTATGAAACGGTTTGCCCCGCTCTTCATTGCGATCCACGAATCCGACCAGCAATGCGGATTCTCCCACCTGAGCATGCAGTTTTTCCAGCAGAGCAAGATTTTCCGGGACGAAGCGCGATTTGAAAACCAGATCCTGGGGAGGGTAGCCGGTGAGGGACAGTTCCGGTGTCAGCACTAATTCCGCGCCTGCGGCGGCGAGCCGCTGATAAGCGCCGATGATCAGTTCGCAGTTCCCTCTCAAATCCCCGACAGTCGGGTTAATTTGAGCAAAACCAATCTTCATGCTGCGGTAGGTCAGATTATGCGCAACATCGCCTGCAGCAATTTTCTTTTATGGTCGTCGCAGTCGCATGAGCGGAGGTACGGACGACGGCAAGGTTCGGAGGTCTAAATATTTTTTTCTCTTTCGTGAGCTCTACCGCGATATCGCTGGTTCACTCGAGGCAACAAGTCCAGCTGTGATCTCCTTCCAAAACGCGGTGGCATTATTGAGCTCCAGTGGATTTTCCAGCTCGCTTGATGTCTTATCGGGCTTCCAAAATCTTGTGTCGGTATTCTCGTATTTCACAACCGTGAACATGCCAGTCGCGAGATGGTAGAGAATGTGACAATGATACGCCCAAACACCCGGGTTGTTGGCATCGAAGACAACTTTGATTGTCGATTTCGGTGGCACCAGAATAGTGTCCCGTTTCGCGCCGGCGATTTTGTGGCCATCGATTTCTGTAACTTCGAATACATGTCCATGTAGATGCATGGGATGTGACATTCCGGTTGTGTTGGAGATCACAAGTTCAACCCGCTCGCCCTGTTTGACGTTCAGGCTGTTCCGGTTTGGATAGGGCGCGCCATTGATTGTCCAGCTATAAGTCATCATGTTACCACCAAGGACGGATGGCAGTGTGCGCTGCACCGGCTTATCGGGCAGTGGCTCCTTCGCCATGAGATGGATCTCCTGCGTGTTGTCTAGTCCGCCCATCGTCTTTTGCGCTCGAATCCCGAATGGCTGCTTGGGAATCTTGGCTCCCCGAGTAGCGAGCAACACGCCTGCCTGCAAAGAGGTTCCCTCGGCCAATGCAAGGATGGGAAACACGCCGCCCGTTTCAGGAACTGTGACCAGCAGATCTAGCCGCTGCGCCGTGGAAAGCTGGAAGAAATTGCCCTTGAGAGGTTGGACGGTTTCTCCATCGGTGGCAATGATAGTTGCATCCAGACCGCCGGTATCGATGAAAAAGTTGGTTGCCGACGCAGCTCCTATCACGCGCAATAGGACACTCTGTCCAGGCTTGACCTCGAATACCTGTGGATCGTCAATCGTGCGCAGATTGGCCAGGAGGGCGTCGTATTTCACATCGACGTCAGGCAGCGCGGCTTGAATTTCGCGCGAGACCAGCCTTCTGGAAGCGTCATCCCATTGCTGGACGATGAGAGATCGCTTCTGCTCCGACATTTTCATCGGCTTCCCGTCAGACATGCCTTTCTTCTGCGCCTTTCCCTTCATCGCCTGAGTTCCTCGCATCAAATCTTTCAGAATGTCTTGGGGGCTCGTGAACGAGAAGTCGCTGAGCATTACCGTAAACTCCGCATCGGCCACCTTGGACTGTGTCGGCGAGCGAATCACCATCGGCGCCGCGAGAAGCTGCTGCTCTTGCAGTCCGTAGTGGGAGTGCATCCAGTAACTTCCGCTCTGCTTCAAAGAAAAATCGTATCGGCGGGAACCTCCTGGTGAAATAGGATCCTGAGTAACAAAAGGCACCCCATCCATCAAGTTGGGTAGGATCAAGCCATGCCAATGGATCGATGTTGGCACTGGAAGCTGGTTAACAACGTCAACATGAAACCCCTTTGCCTGCTCTGGACTGTAACCCTGCTCTCCGTTGGCTTGAGTGAGAGCCGCAACCTTTACGGTTCTGCCAAGTACGGTGATGGGCGTCTCCCGCGCGAATAGTTTAACGGTTTTTGGCTCGATCGTGGATTCAGTCGGGGCAGCGCGTGATACCCCTATCGTTAGGATTGCGACAAGAAGGCTCGTTTTCCATGTGTTGTTAGATTTCATGATGGATCAGGGAGGCAATGTGGCGCCTTTGTTGGAGCACGTGGTTGTACTAACGGGAAGTCTACACATTAAGGCGATCTTAGAAATCGGCCGGCGAGCGTTCAATACGGATCGACAAATTCCTGAGCAATCGGTTTACTTGTGTTGGAGTGCTGAACTCTTTGCATAGAGGAGCGGCGAGCGAAGAGCGAATCAACTTCGTGACGATCATCGTGCTGATGATCGTTTTTCTTGTAAGCGCCTCTTCGTCATTCGCCACAACGCAAGGCCTAAATCAAATCGCAACGCCGGATGTACAGGCGGAAGGAACGCTCGCGCTCAGCTTCGACGTGCAAGACCGGAAAATTGGCAACCCATATCAAGTGCAAGCGGAGATGGGACTAACCAAATGGTTCGAGATCGATATCTTCCAGGGTTTTAAGCCTAACGACTCAGTTATCGAGACCGAAATTGGATTGCTATCAAAAGAACCGTACCTGTTCTCCATTGGGTTTTTGAACTGGTCGCCGCACAGCCATGTCGATCCGCAACCCTTCGCAGTAGCCGGCTACTATTTGGATCGTCACGAATTCGTCGTAGGCGCGACCCATGCCGATTTTCGTAACGAAGCGCTCGTCGGATACGCCTACGATTTCAATGAGACTTGGCGCCTCCAAATCGATTGGCAAAGCGGCTCCGGCAACGCGTCAACCATCGGAATTGTATGGAACATCACTCGTGATTTTCAGGTCAGTTCAGCGATCTATGTCACCAACGATAGCCCGCATGAAGTACTCGGTTATGCGTCGTTCACTTACACGTTTCACGTCTGGGGCGGCAGAAAATAAGACTGCGCGGCCTGTCCGGAGACTGGTGTTCTTGAACCGGACTGGTCTTTATCTGCTGTAGCTCACTCGCCAGATGGTGCCGTTCCCGTCTTCGCTGAAAAGAAGACTGCCATCTTTTGCAACGGTCGTTCCCACTGGACGACCCCAGACTTTGCCTTCGGCCGTTACAAAACCAGTCACGAAATCTTCATATTCCCCGCGCGCTTTGCCTGTTGAATGATCGAATGGCACACGCACGACTTTGTAGCCGGCGCGTTTCACCCGGTTCCATGAACCGTTGTTGGCCGCTAGCGCGTTATTTCGCATTCTGGCGCGATCCTGTGAAGCGGGCCGTTGGCTTCATCGATTGGTTAGATGGTCGGCGCAACATCAGTGATGTGCAATGATAGCAAGAAATGCAAGGAGCAGAAACCAGGCGCTAAGCAAAAACAGACCCAGGCCGGTGCTACGGACTTGTCGCTCGGTGATGCGGCCCTGGCGCGGCGCAATAGGAAGCGCAAAGTGCAGCAACCTAGGCGAACGATGCGCGGTTTCATTGACTTGACGAACAATCATGTCGGGTTTGAAGCAGTAAAACGCCGCAGGCACAGCGATGAGCAAGCCGAGTATCAGTGTGAGTACTGTCCCGATTACCATCTAACGAGAAAGAGATAAGCCCACGGCAGGTGTGATGGCAAGGTTTCCCGTGGCTAGAATCCCTAGTCGTGCGTCAGTTGGCAACCTTCACTTCGAAGGTGACTGAATTGTTCCCGCCAGCGTTCTCGATGACGAACTTGTACTTTCCGTCTTTCTCCGGCGTAACTTTCACCGAACACTTCGGCCCTGGCGATTCATCCTTGCCGACTTCCTTGCCAGTCGCGTCGTAGACATACAGGTGCACGTCGGTGTTCTTCGTACCGTCTGTGGTGGCCTCGAACTCCTTCCCGGCAGCGAAGGACAGGACGTACGCCACCTCGCCCTTGTCTTTCATCTCAGTCGTCTTGCCTTTGAACTGCGACCCTTCGCCTAAGTTGGTCGCTTTGACGTTCTCATGTGCAGGCCGCAGCGCAGTGAGCGCGAACATAATTGAAGCGGCGATCATTAACCGAGTCATCGATTTCATTGGAACCTCCCTTACCGGGGAAAAGGTGAACCCACTTTCGGCAGCAGCGGTAATTAAATCGTTGCTGAAAGGTATTAAAAAGAAATTAAAATTCAGCGGCTGGGGGGCTTTAGTCATCTAACTAGAATTAGACGGCAATTTGTCATCTATTTCTGTCTCCATAGAGGGAAGTGTCCGTTAAAAGGCTGCAAAATGATAAGTCCGCATTCGATAAAGCGCCTAGAATGCGTTTGTGAAAATTTCGGACGGGATCAGAGAGGGCCGACAGAGAGGCCTCGAACGAATTATTTAGCAATGAAAAGGAAATCCATGAACACGCGAATACGGTCGGGGATCGCTTTCCTCAGCGTGTGCGTTCTAGTTGGTTTGATGGCCTTCTTCGCTGGTGCGCGCGCACAACTTCCCACACAGAGTCCGAGTGGGATTGCAACGCCTGCGCCAACAGCTACCGCGTTTCCAACCTTTGCGCCGGGCACCACTCCGCACCCGTAAGGCGTAAACGGCGCAGGATTCGCCGGTGGAGAGCAGGCGCATGTTGGGCTGTCAGTAGCGCATCGACGCGGGTACAGACGGCCAAAGAAGCGGCGATTCGCGCCGCGCCAACGTCGAACTGAGCTTTCTTACGAAACCGCTCTTAGCAACGCAATTTGCGCCGCAAGGCAGCCAAGCCAAGTAAAGCGCAACCGAGCAGAGAAACTGTAGTGCCGCCATCGGGAACGCCCACCCCAGCAGGTTCGACGCTGATGTCGTCGAGGTAGAGGGAGGAACCGAGTGGAATGTTGAAAAATCCCAGCGCCGTAGAGGCACTCGAGGCGGTCACGTTAAACGTGAACTCCGTGTAGCCAGTTAACCCCGTAAAGCTATGGCTGAAAACGTTTGAGCCACCCCAGAAAACCTGAAAGATGGCCTCGCCAGACGAGGCCGCCCAAAAGTCGACCGTATAGGATTGACCCGGCGTCGTCGCGAGCGTCTGCTGAAGAAACCCCTCACTGGAGCCCCGCGCTTGAAGGTCCCCCGAATGCGGCGAGATGCCTTCGGAGAGGCCCACTGCAAAGAAGTGGACCCCGGGGTTCCAGCCAGTGAAGTCTCCCGTTTCAAACCCCGGATTGGTAATGAGATTTGCCTTGGCGGGTTAGGCAACTGAGAGGGTGGCAACTGCGGTTAGCGCGAGTAGAATTTTAGGTAAGGCTTTCATTGGCCTCCCTTAAAAGCATTGAGGATGCCATTGTCGGGCGATACTACATTTAGCTGACTGCTAGGGTTTTAAACATTTCCCGTCGGTCTCCGGCCTTAGGGAAAACTTGTAAGAATAGCCGTGAATCGTAAGGACAAGCGACAATTGTCGTAACTTCATGCCGGAAAAACCGGAGAGAAGTTTAGAGGCATTCTCCCCACTACCCCACGCCATAGGAGTGCCTTTGGTAAGGTGAGCCAAGCGATTTTGAGCGGTCGCTTGGCTCTTTTTTTTTGCTTTATTTACTCCGCAGCCAAATTCACGTCCGGCGTGATTGACGCCAGCGCACGATGATCACCAATGAACTGGCCAGCGCGATCAGAAAAACGCCGAGCGACAAGCAAAGCTCAGTCTCCACGATATCCACTCGCCGGTACGAGAGAGACGTGGTGGTCAACCATAGGCAATAGCCGGCCGAAATCAGTGCAACAACGCCAAGCAAGCCCACGGCGAGAAGTCCGACGAGGTATTTCATGACTGTGGATGATGGCGCCTAACGAGACAGAGATAAGCCACGGCAGGGAGTCGTGGCAAGCTCACTGAAGTTGTATCGCCGAGGGGCCGTTGGCTTCATCGACTGGTTAGACTTCATTCAATGATGGTGTTCTTGTTCCACACGGAGTTGCGCAACAAGCTGATCGGTTTTTTCCGTGATGTCGTGCAAAATCCGAGAGCCCTCTTTGAGAATTGCAGGATATTGCTCGTATTCTTTGCGAAGTTGTTTAGTGGTGGGGTCGTAGAAAAAACTGCGGCCATCGCCCAGATGCGGCACGATCAGTTGATCACTCAATGTTTGGTAGCGCGCCATCGTTGCGAGCCCGGTACTGGCGGCGGTGTCTAAATCCCGCATCCGTGCAATCGTCTCGATGTCCAACAGCTCCAAACCACCAGCCTGCAGCAACCATGCGTTTTCATTGGGGTTGTAATTGCTCGCCCAGCTAATCGGGGTTATTTCAGGCATTTCACCTTTTGCGAGCCGATCCAAAAATTGATTCATGTTCCGGTCATAACTCACCATAGTTTGTTTGAGTTTCTCGGCTCCGGCTGCAGCGCCTTTCCCGAGATAAGCTAAAATCTGGCCGCGCCGTTGCTGTTCCTGCTTGTGAATCTGATAAGAGTTCAGCGCGAAAGCTGCATAAACTCCAACAAAAACGATTGCCAGTTCAACAAGCCGATCAATGATCACACGTGTCCGAGGGTGGGTCACCGATTCCTTCATGGATGTGCTCACGGAGCGTCTAACTAGAATTAGACGGCATTTTGTCATCTATTTCTTGCTCCATAGAGCGAATCATCCCCGAAAAGGCGGCAGACTGGCAAGCCAACGTTCCAGACTCCCGCCCGGGGTGCCGCGAAGCCTGAACCTTAGATTTGATGAGCCGTTCGTTAGCCGTCGAGTCGAGTGGATTATCGAGCCAGAAACTCCGGCGGATGAAATCGCGCGCGTGTTAGCTGACGCCGACGGCTCACGGTTAGACTGTTCGGGCTAAATACCCAAAACGCCACCTAAAACGGCAACAACGCGGCAACTATGTTTATGTTACCTAAGCACACTCGCGGTTCCATGAACCGTGGAAAGCGGCGAAGATGTCGCCTTTGTATTCAGACGGAAATTGGTCACCAGTGTAGAAACACAAATTAAGCGTGGCCGAGTGCGCCTCGACGAGCACATCCGGAACAATGACTCTTTCAGCAAGCTCAGGATGTTTTCCTTTGTGTCGGGGGTCCGGATGGTTGCCAATATAAAACCAGGGCCAACCGTAGAAGCCGCCGGTTTTCACAGTGCTGATGTAGTCGGGTGGCAAATCCTCGCCGATTTCGTCCCGCTCGCTTGTGCTCATCCACAGCTCGTTCGTGCCGGGATGAAATGCGATCCCGACGGCGTTAGGAATTCCCCAGGCAAACACTGCGAAAAGATGCTGCCGGCAACTACAGGCTGGCAGCCTATGCTCCCCAGCGCGAAAGATGCGTCCAGGCTCGCTTAACGCGCGATTGTGCCCATCTTTTCCGCAACCGCTTTGCCTTTTTTGCGCTCGTTAACTACGAAAGTGTTATTATCGCCATGAGTGGACCACGGACCGCGCGGCACTTCGCTGAAATCTACAAACTTCCACTCGGTTACGTCTGTTTCTTGTAATCCGAGGTAATCGCGGACGGCAGGCGAAACATCGAGGCCAGCACCTTTGTTCAGATTCGGCTTTGGGCGTTCGTTGCCGAACACGTATTGCCAATGATCGGTGCGAAATGGGCCAGCGTCTTCCCATTGCGCGTAAACCGTTCGATTACCCTTGCGGATGGCGATCCATCGCCCCTTGCAAGTTGAAACGGCGGGTCCCTGATAGGCCTCTTTGAACCACGGAACAACGCGCGATGCTTCCGGACGATGACCGGTGCGCGCCTTGTCGTTATAGGGAAGCGCGCAGTAGAATGGGTTCTGTCGCGGCGTAAATTTTACCGGAATATAGTTGCTGCGATGGGCAGGATTCGGATCGTCACTGCCGCCATAATTTTTAGTCCATTGTCTGTCCCAGCAGCTGGTACGATTGGGCACCAGATTATTACCTCCCGCTTGCTCACCAATCCAGAAAACTGTTGTCACGATATTGCTTTTCCACGGATAACGCTGTGCGGCGTCCGATCGTGTTCTAAATAATTGCCCCGGGATAAATGAGATTGAAGTCGCCCCGGTTGAACGATCGTCTGTCGATTTGTCGGATTTTTTACTGAACTTAGTTTTGGCAGGTTCAGTCTTTTCTCCCGTGCCGTGCGCAAAAAGGGATGAGATCGACGAAAGGATGACCGCAATCGTGTGAGTAAGCTTTCCTGGTTTCATTGTTGTGGTGGTAAGGCAGCGCGAAAAAGGAAGAAATGCATCTTTCTTTATCTTCGTTCACGAGGACGCGGATGCGCGTCAGTCGCGGCGAATTCGATGCGCCGTAAAATACTCGCCGAACTTCGATGCGGATTCAGATTAGTCAACAAATTTTCCCGGATTTAAAATTCCGTTTGGATCGAGCGCTTGTTTGAGCCGGCGATGCAACTCGCGCGCCACGTCGCTGGTCGCCTTCGACCACCAGCGTTTCTTGGCCAAACCGATCCCGTGTTCGCCTGTAATGACGCCGCCCCAGGCCAGCACCTGTGCGAAGAGATCGTCGAGGGCATGCTCGACTTTTTCACGCACAGGGGCGTCGCGATTGTAGCGGTCGGCCATGATGTTAACGTGGATGTTGCCGTCTCCGGCGTGCCCAAAGCAAGCGATCGGAAATTCATATTTAGTCTGCAGCGTCTCCGCGAATTCTATCAGATCGACCAGATGACCGCGCGGCACGACCACATCCTCATTTAACTTCGTCAGTCCGGTCGCGCGAAGTGAATTGCTGAATTGCCGGCGCAGAGCCCAGAGCTTTTCACAATCCGCCTCACCGATCGCCGTTTCCAGCGAATTTGGTTTTCTTTTCTCCAGCAATTTACGAATCGCGGCAGATTCGACGCGGACACTTTCCTCTTGTCCGTCGAGATCGACGAGCAAATGTGCGTTCCCCTCGGGCACAAGCATTTTGCCCAGATCGCGTCGCGCCGCTTCCAGCGTGAAGTGATCAGCGATTTCGAGTGAACAAGGCAAGAACCCCGCCGCAAAAATTGCTTGCACCGCTTCGGCAGCTTTCGCCGCAGTCGCAAACGCAGCCGACAACGTCGCGCGCGCCGGTGGAAGCGGAAGCAAACGCAGGGTGATCTCAGTAACCACGCCCAGCATTCCTTCCGATCCAACGAACAGGCCAATCAGATCGAATCCGGTCTTGTTCTTGTGCACGCGACCGCCAGTTCGCAGCACTTCGCCATTGGCCAGCACCACTTCGAGGCCGATTACGTAATTTCGCGTCACGCCGTATTTCAAACAACGCGGTCCGCCTGCGTTTGTGGCGACGTTTCCGCCGATGGTACAATCCTTCATGCTCGCGGGGTCCGGCGGATAAAACAATTTTTGTGCGCGCACCGCCGATTTCAGGTCCGCGGTAAAGACTCCCGGTTCGACAATCGCAACGGCGTCGGAGAAGCTGATTTCCTTGATCCGATTCATCTGCACCAGCGACAGGGCAATTCCAGCGCGTGCCGGCACGCATCCGCCCACATAACCGAATCCACCGCCTCGCGCTGTGACCGGAATTTTTTCGCGCGATGCGAACTCAAGGAGTTTGCTGACGTCGCCTGTCGATCTTGCAAAAACGACGGCATCCGGTTCGTGAGCTGCAAACCATTTATCCCCGCTGTGGGCTGCGACGGTTTCAGGATCGTCTGCGACAATTTCGTTGCCCAAAAGTTCCCGAAGCTTCGAAGCGAGTTCCATAGGGACTAACGTGGCGCGCCTGAGTTATGGGGCAACCCCGAACGCTTTCGGGGCTGCTACAGGTGGATCGGCTTCTCCGAAGACGATGGCGAATGAATGCGGCTTTGCCGCCTGGCATCTATCAACGCGTTCCTCCTCAGATTGCCAGGCGATAATGCCGCGCCGGCTCCATCCGTGTAAGGAGTTTTTCGACACCCGGAAAAATCACAGGCCTGGTCTCATCGGAGCCGGCGAATTTTTTCACGGCATCCAGTGAATCAAATCGAAGCAGGGTGACGAATTCCATTTCATCGTCTTCTTCGCGGATGAACAATTCTGCGCCGCGGTAGCCTTTGATGTTTCGCGCAGCAATGCTCGGGAAAATTTCGTCCCGCAGCATGTTCTCGTACGTCTTTGCGTCTGCTCGTTTTGTCCAGCCGTGCCAGATTCGCGCAATCATATGATCATAGATGAATAGGGCGCGACCGCCGGGCGCGCCGCACCACGATTCAATTATGAGCAAGAGTAAGAGTGAGAGGAGGACCCCGGTTACATCCCCATTATTCGATACCCGCCATCGACATAGATGACCTGGCCGGTTATCGCCGCGGCTCCATCGCTGGCAAGAAAGACTCCGGTGGCGCCTAACTCGGCCGGATCACAACTGCGCTTCAAAGGCGCGCGTTCCTGATAATGCTTCAACATCGACGTGAACCCGCTGATGCCACGCGCGGCCAGCGTTTGAACCGGTCCGGCGGAAATGCAGTTTATCCGGATTTTTTTCGGCCCGAGGTCGTAGGCAAGATAGCGCGTGCTCGCTTCGAGGCTGGCCTTGGCTACGCCCATTACATTGTAGTGCGGCACGACCTTTTCTGATCCGTAGTAAGTCATGGCCACGATGCTGCCGCCATTTGTCATCAAGGGTGCTGCTTCGCGAGCGAGCGCCACGAGCGAGTATGCGCTCACATCCTGTGCCATGCGAAACGCTTCGCGCGTTGTGCTGACAAAATCGCCTTCCAACGCTTCCCGCGGCGCGAACGCAAGCGAGTGAAGCATCAAATCGACACGGTCGGTTTGCCCTCGCACGTTTTCGAAGAATGCTTTGATCTCATCGTCGCTGGAAACGTCGCAGGGAAACAACGGAATGTTCTCTCCAAACTCGCTCACCAATTCCTCGACGTTTTCCTTCAGTCGTTCGCCTTGATAATTGAAAATCAAGCGCGCACCAGCGGTCGCCCACGCTTTTGCGATTGCCCACGCGATGCTGCGCTTGTTTGCTACTCCGAAAACGAGGCCGACTTTTCCTTCCAAAACTGGCTGGGTCATAAGAGATTTTAAATGAGTTGCGAGAGTTACAACCTTGCAGTGATTCCGCGCATCGCAAACCGCCGCCGTCAGTCTAGAGCTGTTGCTCAACACGGCGACGGTACCATTGTTGTTGTTCGCGAGGCGGCGGCCTTTAATGTCGCGCATTTCCGACATCGCAAAGATGACGGCGTTAGATAAAGTCTGCAGCCTATGATTACTCGATCTGGCTTTTTCTGCGCGCTGTTCGCTTGGATTTTGTCGATTTCGATTTTGACGGCACAAGAGCACACGCCGTCAGGCAGTACCCCGATCGCCAGCCCATCGCCTACGGCTTCGTCTTCTCCAAACGCGCTGTTGTCATCTTCGGTGACACCGACTCCAGCCAATCTAGCCGATGTACCTCTTCAAGAATCTGAAAGCGCGCTCGATTGGACCGGCCGTGATGGGTGGGCGGGTCTCGGACATTGCGATTAGTCCACATAATCCTTTTGTCTTCTACGTTGGCCTGGCACACGGCGGCGTTTTCAAAACGAACGACAACGGCGTTAGTTTTGAATCAATCTTCGACAAGCAACCGATGCTCTCGATTGGCGCGGTCGCGGTTGCGCCATCGGATTCAGATGTGATTTGGGTGGGAACGGGTGAGGCGAACGACCGGAATTCGTCTGGCTGGGGCGATGGTGTTTATCGGTCGACCGATGGAGGAGAAACGTGGCAGAACGTCGGATTGAAAAACAGCCGTACCATTGCGCGCATTGTTGTCGATCCCAAAAAACCGGACGTCGCCTACGTCGCTGCAATGGGCAACCTGTGGGCGGATGGCGGCGAACGCGGATTGTTCAAGACCACTGATGCGGGCAAAACATGGAAACTGGTCTTGAAAGCAGCTGCTCCAAACGACGCGCGCACCGGATGTGGCGACGTGATGATCGATCCAGCGAAAGCGGAGATAGTTTACGCTGCGGTTTATGCACGACAACGCACACCGTGGAGTTTCACCTCCGGCCCCGGTGTGACTGGTGGTGAAGATGTCGGGGGAATTTTCAAGAGTACAGACGGTGGCACGACTTGGAAAAAGCTGGGCGGGGGTTTGCCCACTCAAACGGGTCGCATCGGTCTGGCGATCAGCGCAACTAACCCGAGGATTGTCATGGCAGTCGTACAAAGTTACGAGGGAGGATTTGGCAGGCTGGATGATCTGCGCAGTAAGACCGGCGGCGTTTTTCGATCCGATGACGGAGGCGAAAAATGGACGCGCATGAGCGCCGTTGATCCGCGTCCATTTTATTTCAGCCAGATTCGTATTGATCCAGCAAACGATCAGCGCGTTTATGTTCTGGGGTTTGCCCTGCTGGTGTCTGATGATGGCGGCAAAAATTTTCGTGAAGATCTAAGCGAGAAGGTTCACCCGGATTGTCACGCGCTCGCGATTCAACCTGGCACGGCGCCGCCGCCGAAGCCGCCCAAACCGGAAGACAAAAACAAGCCCCCGAAACCGCAAGTTTGCCAGCGTTTGCTGCTCGGCACAGATGGCGGTCTGTATCAGAGTTTTGCCGGCGGCAAAAACTGGGATCATCTGAACAAGATTCCTTCGGGAGAATATTATCGAATTTCGCTCGACGACACGAAACCGTATTTCCGAATTGCAGGTGGCCTTCAAGACAACGAAAACTGGGTGGGCCCGAGTGGAGTGCAGAGTAAGGAAGGTATTCTCAACTGCGATTGGACGGCGCTTGCCGGTGGGGACGGCTTTTACGTCCTGTTTGATCCGACTGATCCCGATACCTTTTATGCGGAAAGTCAGCAGGGCGAAGTCCATCGGATCAATTTGCGAAATGGCGAGATACGCCGTTTGCGTCCCGAGCCAGCCGAAGGTCAGCCGCGTTATCGCTTCCATTGGAATTCACCAATGATCATGAGCCGACATAACCTGGGCGTGATTTACCTCGGCGGGAACCGCGTTTTCAAGCTCACCGACCGGATGGAAAAATATTCTGTGATCAGTCCCGACCTGACGTACAACGATGCGACTAAAACAAACGCCACTGGAAGCGGCGCGGAAAATTACGGAGTAGTCTTTTCGCTTGCCGAGTCGCCGAAGCGCGCTGGTCTTTTGTGGGCGGGGACGGATGATGGGCGGCTCTGGATTACAGAGAATGACGGTGGCAAATGGACTGAATTGACGAGCAATTTGCCTGCGACGGCGCCCGGGCAATGGATCGTGCGAATTGAACCATCCAATGTCGATGCGAATGTGGCCTACGTCGCGATCAACGCGTATCGCTCTGGTGATGATCGCCCCTTGATTTTGCGTACCGCTGATCTGGGAAAAACATGGCAATCTGTCACAGGCGATCTTCCGCAAGGCGATCCTGTTGAAGTGGTCCGCGAAGATCCGGTCAATCCGAAATTACTTTACGCGGGTACGCACTTCGGACTATTCGCGTCGTTCGATCAAGGCGCGCATTGGGTTCGCATTGGCGATGTTCCTTCGGTACGCGTGGACGATATCCAGATTCATCCGCGCACATCAGACCTTGTGATTGCAACACACGGTCGGAGCATCGCCATTCTTGACGACATCGTCCCGTTTCGCGAATTCACGCCGGAGATTGCGTCCAAACCGGCTCAATTGTTTACCGTGCGTTCGCTGACGGGCGCTTATCTTCAACCCGGATTTGTCGATTCGAACGGCAAGGGGATTTATCGCGGCCAGAACCCACCCGAGGGGGCGCTGTTCACGGTCTGGGTGCGAGAGTTTACCGGTGACGAAATTAAAATCGTCGTGACTAAATCGACCGGACAGCCAGTCGCGAATCTAAAGGCGCCGGGCACGCCGGGTTTTACTCGATTGAACTGGGACCTGCGGTCGACGAAAGACGTAATTGCTGAATACGGCGGTGACGATCCCAAGCGGCTTCTCCCGAGCGGAGATTATACAGCGGAGTTAACTTTCGGCACAACGAAGATGAAACAGACGTTTCACGTTGATCTTGCTGAAGGCATCACCCCGCGGTGACCCTCGCGCCATGCCTGCGGTCGGAATCACGGGCGGAATCTCCACGGGCAAAAGCACGTTTTGTGGCTGCCTGCGCGAGATCGTGCCCGCGGCGAAATTTTTTGATGCCGATCTGGCAGCTCGTTTACTTCCCGAGCTTCCGGAGGTGAAACAGGAAATCCTCGGTCAGTTTGGCGGCGGGGTTTTTTCGCCAGATGGGGACTTGAATCGAACGAAACTTAGGGCGATAGTGTTTGCGGACGCGGCCAAGAGACGCGCGCTCGAACAAATTCTTCACCCTCGGATTCGTCGCCAGTGGATGGCGGAGGCGAAAAAGCATCGTAATTCTCCAGATTTTTTCTTTGCTGACATTCCACTTCTTTATGAAACCGGCGGCGAAACATTGTGCGAGCGAGTCGTCGTGGTTGCCTGCTCGCGAAATGTCCAGTTAGACCGATTGGCGAAACGAAAATCTCTGAAACGCTCGGAAGCCGAACAAATGATTAACTCACAAATGCCCCTGGAGGAGAAAATCAAACGTGCGGATCATGTTGTCTGGAATAACGGCGACCGTGTGACACTTATGGAGCAAGCGAAGGAGCTTGTCGCGCTCTGGCAAGAGCAATCATGGAAGAAAAGCTAAAGGGCTCGGCCTCACACACAGAAACTATGGAGGCAGGCGCCTTGCCTCCCCACAGTCAAAGTGCAGCCGAGGCTCCCCAATCATCGAGGATGCGCTCCAACGAAGAGCGCAACTTAAAAACCGACCTCGCGCTCGACGTAAACGAGCTCCAAGAGTCTTCAGGCGAAGAGCTCGAGGCATTGGCGCGGGATTTGGATGTATATCTGCACCCCGCCCGCTCGCGTAATCAGCATATTCTCGATATTCTCCGCGCGGCATTAGCCAGCGGCGCTACTGTCACTGCCGAAGGTTTCCTCGACCAGGTGGGCGATTCGTTCGCCATGTTGCGCTGGCCGAAATTGAACTTTCTACCTGTCCCTGAGGACGTCTGCGTCTCTCGCGCGCTCGTCGAGCAACATCATTTGCGGCCCGGGCAAAAGATTGCGGGGACTGTGCAATTGCCGGGGCAACGCGGCAAGTTCCTGTCTCTCGACAAAGTCACAAGAATTGAGGGCCAGGCGACCGAAGAATGGACGGAGCCGACCGACTTTGACAAGTTAACGCCGCAGTTCCCGCAAGGCAGGATCATTCTGGAAAATCCAAAGACGAATTCCATAACTGCGCGTGCGGTGGATTTGCTGGCACCGCTAGGCCGCGGGCAGCGCGGGCTGATCGTCGCGCCGCCGCGAGTCGGCAAGACCATCCTCCTAAAGGAAATCGCCAAAGCGATTCGGGTAAATCATCCTGAGGTTGTTCTCATATTACTTTTGGTCGACGAGCGGCCGGAAGAAGTGACCGACCTGGAGCGGGAAGTCGATTGCCAGATTTATCATTCCAACTTTGACGAAAGCGTGCAGCGGCACGTGCAAGTGGCAGAGATGGTGATGGAGCGCGCCAAACGTCTTGTGGAAATGAAACAGGACGTGGTGCTTCTACTCGACAGTATTACGCGGCTTTCGCGCGGGTACAACAATCTGCAGCCAGGCAGGGGACGAATCATGTCTGGCGGAGTCGAGGCGAAGGCGCTGATTAAGCCAAAGAAATTCTTCGGTTCAGCGCGCAACGTGGAAGAAGGTGGCAGCCTGACGGTGCTAGCTACCGCTCTGACCGAGACCGGCAGCCGAATGGATGAATTGATTTTCGAAGAATTCAAGGGCACCGGCAACATGGAGTTGCATCTCGATCGCGCTCTGCAGGAGAAACGGCTATATCCGGCTATCCACCCGATGCTCTCAGCGACCCGGCGCGAGGAGTTGTTGTATCATCCCGATGAATGGGAACGCGTGCTGATGCTGCGAAAAACGATGGCAGCGCTTCCGCCTCTCGAAGCGATGGAAAAGCTGATCGATAACCTGCAAGCGACCAAAACCAACGCTGAATTGCTCTTGAGCGGATTGCGCTGACGCGAAACGTGATTACCGACGCCGCGCGACTCGTAAGTTTAGTTCAGCAAATCGAATCTGCCGATCGCGTTGCAGTCGATACCGAAGCCGACAGTCTGCATTCGTATCGGGAAAAACTTTGTTTGCTCCAAATCAGCGTTCCGGCAACCGGCGCGGTAGGTGGCGTCACTGATGCCGGGCCACGCGTGTCCCCGGGTCATGAATCCGCGCGCGCTGTTTGCGATTATATAGTCGATCCACTGGCCAATACCGATCTGGAGCCATTGCGTCGGGCGCTGGAAGCAAAGGAAATCGTTTTGCACGGCGCCGATTACGATCTGCGAATGTTGCGCCGCGGTCTGAATCTGGCAGCGAGCAAAATCTTTGACACAATGATTGCGGCTCGCCTGCTCGGCATTCGTGAATTTGGCCTGGCCGCGTTGGTGAAACGCTATTTCGGTCTCACCTTGCTGAAGAGTTCGCAAAAGGCGAATTGGGCACAACGACCTCTGCCGGCGCGCATGGCGGAATACGCGATTAATGATGTGCATTATTTGCTGCCCCTTGCCGAAAAATTGGAAGCCGAGTTGGATCGCTCTGAGCGCGGGGATTGGCTGCGGCAGTCATGCCAACGTGCCATTGAGCAGGCGGCGGTGGCGCGGGCGCGCGATCAGGACGAACTTTGGCGTATCTGCGGATCTGGTTTACTCCGTGGGCGGTCCGCTGCGGTACTTCGTGCGCTTTGGCAATGGCGGGAAAAAGAAGCAGAAAAGGCAGATCGCCCTCCGTTTCACGTCTTGCGGAATGAGGAGCTTTTGAAGGCCGCAGTGAAATTCGCTTCGGGAAGCGTTCCTGACTATAGGCATTTTTCCGTCCGCCGCCGTGAGGCATTCCGCGAGGCAGCGCAAGCCGCGTTGCGGGCGCCTGAATCAGAGTGGCCAGTTTCGCGTCGCCGCTTCGGAACCCGACCGAGCAACGAGACAGTCCAGCGCGCCGAAGAGCTGGGGCGCCGGCGCAACAGATCCGCTGAAGAACTCGGACTGGAACCTTCGTTCATTGCGCCGCGAAGCACGCTCGAGGGGATCGCTGCGGATGGCACACGAGCAGGGGCGTTGCTGGTTCCGTGGCAGCGCGAGTTGCTAGATGTCTCAGTTTTAGGCAACGAGGAGTCCACAAATCCTTAGTCTGGTTCGGCGTTAAGAGCCCAGCGCTGCTCATAATCACGGTTCAGTCGCCGCTCGGGCCGTTGTGCCGTTTTTAAGAGACGAAAAAAGAATTCTAAAGTTTTCAAGAAACTTCGCTGCGCCGTTTCCGGATAAGTACCCTGTAGGGGTATGAAAAATCCTTGACCTAACAAGGTTTAGGCGCCAAAAAGCCCGCAGATCTTTTCGACCAAAATGCATGAACCGGCAACTTTGCCTTCTTGTCCTCATAACGATCATCGCGTCTCTTGCGATGGCGTTTCCCGGCCGATTGGTTGCCGCTTCGACTAACGAAGCGCGGGTTACTCGAGTAAAAAATTATGTCCAATTAGGGGACTCTAAGAACACCGGGCGGCGGGCTTTGGTAAACGACATCGTCCACGGGGAGACCATTGTGCGGACCGGCGACGGCTCACGCGGTGAGGTGACTTTTTCTGACGAAACCGTTGTGCGACTCGCGGCCCATACTGCATTTGATTTCAGTCATGGGACGCGCGGTTTGAATCTGGGCGAGGGCGCAGTGCTTGTTCAGGCTCCAAAAGAGGCAAATGGGGCGACAATTCACGCAGGCAGCGTCGCTGCAGCCGTCGCGGGCACCACCGTCATGATCGAGTACCATCCCGGCTTCTACAAATTTTTGGTGTTGGAGGGCACTGCGCGAACGTATCGCCCCGGACATCTTGGCGATTCGGTTCTCGTCGGTCCGGGGCAAATGGTGTTTGGCAACCCAGAGTCTGCGCTCAGCGATCCCGTAGATGTCGATATTGACCGCTTCATGAAAACCAGTCGCTTCATTACAGATTTTCCTCCGCTGCGCAGCGCGAAGTCGATCGTGGCAGAGAGCCGGAAGCAGCAGCGCGAGAAATCGACCAAGAATTTAGCCGATACGAACCTGGTTATTTTTGGAGGCGGCACACAAGTGTCGGTTACCGATCAGGGGCAGACCGATACAACTGATCGCAAAACTGCAGCACTGGTGACGCCACATCGAGTGCAAAGCCTGAGTCCTAACGCAGCTCCCGCATTACCGTAGCGACCCCCAATATGAAAAAACGTTTTGTGCGAATCTTTTGGGGCGGACTGATCGTCCCGTTTTGCGTCGTTGGCGCAGAGCATCTTGTTGCCGCAGACCAGTTGCAGCAAGCGCGCGTATCTCAGGTGATTCAGGACGTGCGAGTGCTGGAAACTCATGGCGGGCCGCGCCCGGCAGCTGTGAACGACAAAGTCACCCAGGGAATGGGAGTACGCACAGGCGTGGAATCGCGCGCGGAACTGACTTTCACCGATCTGACGTTAACGCGACTCGGCGCGAATACGATTTTCAGTTTTAAACAAGGGGCACGTGAACTTGATCTGACGAGTGGTGCTGTTCTTCTGCAGATACCGCCCAAAGCACCCGCGGTTAAGGTCAGTACATCGGCTGTGACTGCGGCGATAACAGGTGGAACGGCCCTCTTCGCAACAGGCCCACCCACGAAATTCATGGTCTTGGAAGGGGTCGGCACGTTTTATCCCACTGGTCATCCTGAAAGAGCTGCGACCGTAAATGGCGGCGAAATGATGACGATGACGGCAGACGGTCGCATGACGAAACCAGCGAAGTTTGATGTAAAGCAGGTTCTCAAGACGTCGCGTTTGATTAAGGATTTTCCGCCACTGGAAAACCTGCCGTTAGTCATGGCGGTCGTGGACCTCCAACTCGCAGAGCAGCAATTGGCTGGTTTAAACAGTCAGGGCCTTGCCAGAAACCTGGTAGACGTGATTGGCACGACTGATCAAAACGCCAATGCGAACCCGGTTGTTTTAGTGAGAAATTCGACGTCGAGTCCGCCGCCGCCGCCGCCCACGCCGCCACCGCCCACGCCGCCACCGCCCACGCCGCCACCGCCCACGCCGCCACCGCCCACGCCGCCACCGCCAACCCCGCCACCGCCCACGCCACCACCGCCAACGCCGCCGCCGCCCACACCCCCACCGCCAACGCCCTCTAAGTTCGGTACGCCAAGCACCATTACTTCCCCGAATCCTTATGTGATAGCGAGTGGCACAGTCATTACCACTGACCCCTCCATCACCACCAACGGTGTGACCGATTTGGGCAAGATTTATCGCGGACGATCGATTGACGGTCCGGTCTCCGCGTGGGCCTTTGGATCGACTTCGGCTTTTGACACCGCAAGCGGCTTCGATGACCTAATCGGGGATAACTCGGGAGCAGCATTCAAGTTCACCGCTCTTCAGTTAAACGGTGATCCAACCATCGACACGACAAATGGTGAAATCAATCTGGGGCTGATCGCCGTTAACGGCATTACTTCCGCAGGTGCCAGCGGTGTACTAACCTTCGAAGGTATCCGCGGTCTTTTGCTGGCAACGCAAAATGGTCCGATTACCCTCGGTCCCGGCATTTCGTTCTCAGGCCTGCACGACTTGACGATTTACGCTCGCGGTTCGAGCAGTGATTTGACCCTTGGCTCCAATATCAACACATCGAGCCAAGTCAGCCTTTTTGCCGAGCGCGACATGTCAATGACGTCGAGCATCACAACCGACGTTCTAGACGCATTCGTTGGCCGTGACGTTTCAATTAACGGCGAAGCGGTTATCCACGCTCCGACCATTAGTCTACACGCTGGGCAGAACTTGAATTGGAGCAATCTCATCTCTAATGAAACGGCGATCAGTTCTAGCGGTAACGTAAGTATCTCCGCCGGTCAGATGCTTAACATTGCGAATGATTTGACCATTATTCGACGAAATGGGGGAATTACTTCGGGTCTTAATGTCACCCTGAGTGCAGGGACTGATCTGTCGGTCGGCGGCGACCTCTCGATCGCTACTGATATCAGTAACTTAGCGAGTGGGGCTAACATCGATGTCCTGGCGGACGGAAATCTCACCGTTGGCGGATCGCTTGCATTGCTAACAGTGGCGACCGCAGAATCTGGGACCGGCGGTAATATTACCTTAAACGTTGGACATAATCTGACTACAGACTCGGGCGGCGACACCAGCCTTTTCGTCAACAACATCAACCGAGTTGCCAACGGCGCGAGAATTCTCGGTACGATCGGAGGGAATGTTCAGACTAACAATCTAACGATTGAACTCTTAAACAATGGGGGAGAAATCGATACTGGAGGCAATGTTAGCTTGGAGGTATCCGGAAATCTAACCGCTCAGGGCGACGCTATTTTCGAGATCCAAAACCAGGGTGGAACAATGGGTCAGAATGTCCCGATCCAGATAGCTGCAGCAAACATTAGCGCAAACTCTTTGTCCGCCCTGATCGACAATAGCGAGGGTGGTGTCATCAATGGAGACGCTAGAATCAATATGAACGTCGCCGGCAACGCAAACGTGACCAACGAATTGTCCGCCCTGATCGACAATAGCAAGGGTGGTGTCATCAACGGAGACGCTAGAATCAATATGAACGTCGTCGGCAACGCAAACGTGACCAACGATGCGACACTTGCGATCTACGGCAGCGATGGGGCGACGAACAGCGCGATCCTTGTTAACGGTGGCAATTACAACGTCGGCGGCACGTTTCTCAACTACATCGACGGGAATGGAGCGATCACATTCAATAATGCCAGCGCTCACGCAGACATATTGAAAGCCGGAGTGTTCGGCGCAAACGGCGTGCTCAATATCGGTGGTGGCACCCTCTCGGCTGATACGACGTTGAAACTTTACGCTCCCGGGAGTAATGGCCAGCTCAACTTCGTTTCAAACGTTACCCTTGGCGGAAACGCCGCAAAAATTCTCGCGGCTAATTCGGTTACCATTTTCAACAATGTTGTGGTTACGATCGGCGGCAAAGCTCCGGCTGATGTTTATACCAACAACGCCAATTACTCGGAAAAGTGGGGCGGCAACGGTACCACTACCGGCACGTTTGCCGGCGCGGGTGCGAACAGGCCGCGGCCACTATCAGACGCTCCGCCGTTTGGTGCTCTGTCGCCCGGAAACCCTATCAACGGGAAGAGGTCTAGGACAGTAATCAATATTCCAAACAGCGGGCAGTTGCTATCTCTGCTCGACGGTGCTGTTCCCGGCCGTGATGGAAGACTTAGGGTTCCGCGTCAGAACCAGCGCAATGCGAGCAAGGCCGATCGCCTCAATGTTACTCGCATGACGGAAGCAAACCGCGACATGACGGATATTCGGCGTATGCGCGATCGCGGAGTGGTCAATAATCGTCTTGGTGGCGGCACGCGAGCTTTCTAATATCAGGGAACTGGCATTTTCAACCTGCTCATTGATATGGCTGAGGAGATTAGCGGCGTCACGGACAAACCAGACAGCAAGTGGTCGCGCTCGTGAGACTTCGCCTCGACCGTCATTTGTGCGGGTTGGTCACGACGTTGTGCGTGCTCGTTTTTACCTCGGCAAATGAGAGCTGGGCGCAGACTGCGAACCAGGCGCAGTTGACGCGTGAGCAGGCTCCGTCAGCCTTCCCATCCACGGTCCCTCCAAGCGGTGCCGAAGGTGGCAATGTCGCCGCGGCGCCTGGCGACGCTGATCTTGGCGAACAGCAGATCCTCAAGCGCACCGACGAGTATCAACCTTTCACGATCTCCGCTGGCGCGCCTTTTTACTGGACGTCAAATGTTGCCCTTACGCGGAGCGGGGAGCAGAGCGATTTTGTCGTTGCCCCGGCAGTAGCGGCCTTTTACGAGCCGCGAATCACCAACACGTTGTACGGGCTCATCGATGTCCGGGAGCAGCTGTTTTATTACGATCGATTCGACAACTTTAATTTTGGAAGCTTTGATGTTGAAGTCGGCCTGAGGTATCTCGTGCCGCAGTGGCACAATCTGCTTTTGCGCGTCGAGTACGATTACAACCGGCTGACCGAGAAAAACAGTTTTGCAGCTTTCTTTCAAAACCACGCCTTCATCCTAGACGCCTCCGTTCCGTTTCAATTTGGTCGCGCTCAAACGCTCACTCTGGGCACCGACTTGAATATCAGCATCGCGGCCGAGGAATCCGGACAGCCGCCAAACATCAACGCGATCTCAGCCCAGCGAAGCGATTATGCAGTCTATCTTGGCTACTCCGCGGTTCTTACCCGTTCCTTTTTCGTCAATGCAGTGGGCACGCTTGTAGTGCGCCAGTATTACGAAGGAGGCCGCGATGACATCAGCGAAATTCTCGCGCTTACCGCAAACTATCGTGTGAACAAATATCTTACGTTGAGCGCGGTGAGTACGTTGGCGGCAAGCCAATCGAACCAAAGCGTTTTCGATTACCAAGTGGCCAACCTCGGGGGCGCAGTGGCCCTCCAGGTGAAGTTCTAGATTCCTCGGACACTCCGAAAGCACCTACGGAATAACCAGGGTCTGGCCCACCGTAAGTTTCTTGGGGTCGCGAATATTCTTCCTGTTCGCGTTCAGGATCTCTTTCCAGCGCTTGGGCGATTTATAAAACTTTCGCGAAATGGAGAAGAGCGTATCGCCTGATTGCACGACGTAGCTTCGGTCTCCTTTCTTGGAGGCGGTTTTTCTTGAGCTGGTGTCGCCTTCCTGCGATTTGTCCGTCACACTTCGCGCCGGCACAGCGCGCGCTTCAAGTTCCTTGTGCAAATTAAGGTTTTCGTTTCGCAAGCGGGCCGCCTCGGACCGGGTGATGACGGAATCGCCAGACAACACCGTCAGCGCGGCGATCTCATCATGTTTGATCGAGTTTTTGACATCAGCAGCATGAGCGCCGGCCGGACTCAATGCGAGATAACGCCTGAAATGATGCAGCGCGCTCACGGGGTCGTTCAGCTTGTCGTCATAAAGAAGAGCCAGCTTGTAGTGAACCTCCGCACAACGCGGGCTGTCATCGAGCGCGGCCTCATACAAATTGATAGCGCGCGCAAAGTCTCCCTGGGCCGATTTGGTATCCGCGTCCTGCATCAGCTGCGAACGGCGAGAAGCGCCCATGCGATCACAGCCTGTTAAGCCAAGAACGAAAAGGACCGATAGCCAAATACAGACGTCGCGCGTCGTCCGCGACAATGGAAAAATCGAGCACACAGGCCGAATCTTGTCAGGGCAGGACATTGTCGCCAATGTGCTTACTTGTGACCCCGCGCGCACTTCAATTCTTTTTCTTTATCGGAACATTAATTGTGCTTCCCGGAGCGCGCCTAAATGGAGCCCTTTCCATCGGGGCAACCTACTCGCTCGGGTTCGTCGACATTGATGGAAACAAACACTCTACAGCTGGCGGACACGTGACTGTCGTCGTGCTGGCCACCGTTACAGATAGAGAAAAAGCGCGCACCGTGGCCGATCGCGTTCCAGAATATTGCCTGGGCAACCCGGATTACAGAATGATCACAATTATTCGCTTTGCGAGAAAGCATACTGTGATCGGACGAAGGATCGCCACCGCGCTCATCCGGCATGGCGTTAACGAGGAGGCCAGGAGGCTTCAGGCCCGATACGACGGGAAGGGAATTAAACGTGATGCGCGGAAAGACATTTTCATTGTGACCGATTTTGATGGGTCGGTGTCGTCGCAGCTTGGGGAGGCGGAGGGTGCAACGGATTTTTGCGTTTTTGTGTTCGGCCGAAATGGTGAATTGATCGCTCAATGGCGTGGAGTGCCAAGTGCCGAACAATTGGCCGCCGCGGTAAAGTAAATTCCCGTGCAGCAACCTGTTTGAAATCCCGGCCTTAACGAAGATCTCTCTTAGTATTGCGGCACGTTGGGATCGATTTGCTCCGACCACGCATCGATCCCACCTTCAAGATTGTAAACTTTGGCGAAACCACGTTGCTGTAGCAGTCGTACCGCTTGAGCGCTGCGTTTTCCACTATGGCAATGAACTATGATTGGCTGCTCGCGCTCCAGCTCGTCTAATCGTTCGGCAATTTCTCCCAACGGAATCAATTTTGCGCCGTCAATCCGGGCAATTTCGTATTCGAACGGTTCCCGCACATCGATTAATTCGAATGGGTCGCCTGCATCCATCCTCCGCTTTAGTTCGTGCGGGGACATCCCCGGGATCGCTCCTTCGTCGCCCACTCCGCAAAATTGTTCGTAGTCAATCGGCGCGAAGATTGTTGGGTTCTCGCCGCAGACAGGGCATTGCGGATCGCGTCGCAGGTTGAGCTCGCGAAATTTTACCTTAAGCGCATCGAAATGGAGAAGACGTCCAACGAGTACCTCGCCGATGCCCAAAATTAGTTTCAATGTCTCAATCGCCTGCAGCATTCCGATAATACCTGGCAAAACGCCTAGCACGCCCGCTTGCGCGCAATTGGGAACGGACTCCGGTGGAGGCGGCTCAGGAAAAAGACAGCGATAGCATGGGCCGCCCAGATGAGGCGCGAACACTGTTGTCTGTCCTTCAAAGCGGAATACCGAGCCGTAGACATTCGGCTTACGCGCAAAAACACAGACATCGTTCGACAAATATCGCGTCGGAAAATTATCCGATCCATCAACGATCACGTCGTAGCGGGACACAAGTTGAGGCGCGTTTTCACTGGAGAAACGGCACTTGTGCAATTCGAGCTCGATCTGCGGATTGATGTCGTGCAAGCGATCGCGGGCCGACTCCAGTTTGCCGCGACCGATGTCTTTTGTTCCGTGAAGAATTTGGCGCTGAAGGTTCGAAAGATCGACATCGTCAAAATCTACAATGCCGATTGTCCCAACGCCCGCGGCTGCCAAATAAAGTGCGGCAGGCGATCCGAGTCCTCCGGCACCGATGCACAAGACGCGTGCAGCTTTGAGTCGACTTTGCCCTTCGGATGTAACCTCGGGCATGATGAGATGACGCGAGTAGCGTTGCAGCTCTTCGACGTTCAAGTGCATCGCGCCGCTGCGCTCGTCATCAATGATGCTCCGATTCATATGCAGCCTGTACCTTAGCACAGAGTCTTGGAGCTGTAGCCGGGATCGGCAAAGCAGTTAAACCGAACCCGCTTTTGGCCGGTCGGAATCGCCTGAAAGCATCGGACCGACAACCCTCCGTTATTTGAGCTACTCTGTGACCTTTACCGGCGTGCCGACGGGGGCGTTTTCGAAAAATCTACTCGCCATTCCCTTCGGCAAACGAATACAACCGTGAGAAGCGGCAAAGGGAGGAACATAACCCTGATGCATCGCGTAGCCGCCCCGGAAAAACATGGCATACGGCATTTCGCGCGCCGTCGAAATGCGTCCCTGGGGGACGCCGATCCTTCCGAGCGTCAATGTTTGATCTCACGACATTGCCATAATCATCTATGTAATCGCCGAATATCGTTGAGACGTGGTCCGCGCTCTTTGAGAGAACGGAATAGCTTCCTGGCGGCGTAGAGAACCCTGGTTTGCCGGTGGAAACGGTCGATTCACCGACCAAAGTTTTGCCCCTGTAAAAGTAGGCTTTCTGCTCGCCGATATGAACAACGATCCTGGCCGGTCCCGACGCGCCTTCGTCATTCCAAAAACCGATCTCGGTGGCGCGAGGGTAGGGACCCTCTGGAAGAGTCTCGCAACCGCAAATGATTAGCGCGATCAGGCATGCGCCTGCAATACGGACAAAACAGCCAGGGTTCATGAGGGCCGATATTTATCCGCGTTTAGTTAGGCCGCTTCAACTTAAATTATGCAGCCCCAATCTGCCCGGGGGTGCGCGCCATTGTATTTGCCATCACCATCCCCGTTGACGCTGTGCGTTTGTCCCAATACGCTCTGCCTGATGCAGACTGTGCAACCGCCGATCAATTTGGAGAATTGGATCGAAGAAAACCGGGAGAAATTCAAGCCGCCGGTGAGCAATAGCTATCTCTACGACGGGCGTGATTTCTTCGTGATGGTCATCAAAGGTCCGAACGCGCGGAATGATTTTCACCTCGTCGACTCGGAGGAGTATTTCTATCAGCTAAAGGGCGACATCAAGGTGCGCGTCCGCGAAGGCGACCGCATCGTGGACCATATCGTCAGAGAAGGCGAAACATTCTTTATCCCTCCGAATGTGCCGCATTCGCCCCAGCGTCCGCCGGATACGATTGGTGTCGTGGTCGAACGCCGCCGGCCGCCGGGAGAAAAAGAACACGTTATTTTTTACTGCGAGAATTGCGGCTCCTTGGTGGAAGACATCCACTTCGACTGCGCAGATATCGTTGAGCACTTCAGCCAGGCGATGCTCGAGTTTCTGGAATGACGATGCGCGCCGTACCTGCAAGAAGTGCGGTAAGAAGGTTGAGAAAGCGTCGCCAATGGAATCGTTGTAGTGCATCAGTGCCAGCTCCGAACGCTTTCGGAGTTTGCAGAAACGCCCTACAATTCCACGCGTGAAGATCGACCTCCATACCCACATTCTGCCGCGCGAGTGGCCGGACCTCGACGCAAAATACGGTTACAGCGGATTCGTCAGGCTTGATCATTACAAGCCCTGCTGCGCTCGCATGATGATCGGAGACCGTGTCTTCCGCGAGATCACGGACAACGTATGGGATCCCTTGCAGCGGATCGAGGAATGCGATCGCGACTGGTGTCTCGATGCAGGTGCTCTCGACCGTGCCAGTGATGTTCAGCTACTGGGCAAAACCAGCTGACGCTTTGGATCTTTCGCGGCGACTAAATGACCACATTGCGGAGGTCGTTCGTGAACATCCGAAGCGATTCGCAGGCTTGGCGACGATTCCAATGCAAGATCCGGATCTTGCGGCAGGCGAATTGGAACGATGTGTCCGCGAGCTGGGATTGCGCGGCGCAGAGATCGGCACGCATGTGGACGCGAACCCTCACTCTGGACGCATCGATCCTTTGAACCTCGATAATGCTTCGCTTCAACCTGTTTGGAGTGCGGCAGAAAAACTCAACGCCGCGATTTTTGTCCATCCCTGGGACATGCTTGGCAAGGAGCGCATGCCCAAGTATTGGTTGCCCTGGCTTGTCGGCATGCCCGCCGAGACTTCGCTGTCGATCTGCTCGATGATCTTTGGCGGCGTGTTCGACCGCTTTCCCAAGCTTCGCGTTGCGTTCGCTCACGGCGGCGGCGCATTTCCGTTTACCGTTGGCCGCGTCGAGCGCGCGTTTCACGTGCGGCCGGACTTGGTCGCTGTGGAAAACAACACAAATCCCCGTGCGTATCTTGCTCGCGGCACCACGCCCGCCCGGTTCTACGTCGATTCACTCGTCCACGACGCCGACGCGTTGGCACTGTTGTTCAAGCTTTTTGGTACCCAACGCGTCGCGCTCGGGTCCGATTATCCCTTTCCGTTAGGTGAAGCAAAACCAGGTGAACTCATCGAATCGATGAAGCTTTCCTCCGAAGAGAAAGCACAACTGCTTTCTGGAACAGCCCGCGAATTTCTTGACCTTTGATTCGTAGTCGTCGTGTCGAAGCGACGTCGAGGCATTCCGGATTTTCCGGGAAGGCGAAATAAACGGCGAAATTCAGAGATTCCTCCATTTCGGTCGATATCGCGGAACTCAACTCCTTCGTTCACATTTCGAGCCTGATCGCCCATAAATCGTGAAACACGGGCTTAAACAACGATTGTTGGAGAAATGGGACGCCGGGTGATCCTCCTGTGCCTTTCTTCGCTCCGATTGTTCGCTCAACAAGCTTGATGTGCCGGTAACGCCACTCCTGCAGGCCTTCGTCAAAATCGGTCATCAATTCGAAAAGGATCGAGCATTCAGGCGAATTCTTGTAGAGCTGCAGAATTTGCTCCTGTACACGCTCGTCGGGTTCATTTGATTTGGTGACGTCGCGATCCTTGAGGTCTGCGGGAATTTGTGCGCCGCGCGTAGCAAGGAAATCGTAAAAATGATCGACCACACTACGTTCTCGGAGCAGTTGTTGCAGCCGATCGTATCCCGGAAAATCCGGTTTCAGGTATCTGACTGTCGATTCGCGCTTGTATCCGAGCGTAAATTCAATTTCTCGAAACTGTACGGATTGAAATCCCGATGCAGTTTCGAGGCGGTCTCGAAAACTCGAGAACGAAGAAGGAGTCATTGTTTCAAGAATATCTACCTGGGCGACGAGGACCTTCATGATTGTGCGAGCGCGTTTGAATGTGTGAATCGCGCCGAAAAGATCGCCCGCGGAAAAGTCTCTTTTTATTTTCTCGAACTCATGCAGCAACTGCTTGAACCAAAGCTCGTATGTCTGATGAATGATAATGAAGAGCATCTCATCGTGCTCTGGCGGACTTGAGCGCGGTTTCTGAAGCGTGAACAAGTTCTCCAGGTCAAGGTAACTCGCGTAAGTCAGCGGCGGCGGCATATCGGAACTGGATACTAAGACGCTGGATACTGGATGACAAAGCGCGATTCTGTTCGGTCTTTATCGAGTATCCTCTCTTCGCTTTAATCTATGGAGCGAAGATAATAACGATCCCACGCGGCGGGAATGCTCTCCCGTGACGAGTACGGGCCTGGCGTGTACGCGCGTGAGGCAATTCCTTGCTGGCTCAACTCGCACACGTGCCAGTCCTGCTTGTTCGTCATGTCCCAGAACTCGATCGCGTCTTCGGGTTTGAAATCTTTTCGCTCGAACGCCTCCGGATGAAAAAACCAGTCACACAATATCAAAGTCCGTGTCGGTGACAGGGGACGAAGCTGGTGCACCATCGCATAGTCCGGATGCAAGCTGAGCAGCGTATTTGGGAAAATGGAATAATAAAAAACGCGATGAAAGTCATCCTCGCCGAAAGCGCCCACGGACAAGGCGCAAGATTTGCCGCTGATGGTCAGGCTGTTGCCTTTCGTGATCCGCATGAACCCTCCCAGGAACGGTCCTTCTGTCAGATCGTTCTCTGCCGAGTCGTACGGCGATAATTTCGAGAGCTCCGGATGCACTCCCGGGCAGTGATAGCATTCCGAGTAATTTTCGAACATCAGCTTCCAATTCGCCTGCACGTCGTAATTGATCGCTTTCGCCGAGCGCAGCATGGGCAAATTCCAATGCGAAAACTTCCCTGCCAGCGGTGCGAACCATTCCTCCAGCGGAGCAGGAGAATCCGCCAGATTTACGAAAATCAATCCCTCCCACAAACCGAGGTGTACCGGATGCAGCGAATAATCGGCTTTATCAAACCCGGGGACATCATCCATGTGCGGCGCGCCAACCAGTCGCCCGTCGAGTGCGTACGTCCAGGCGTGATAAGGACACTGAATTGCGGAGGCGTGGCCGCTTTGATCTTCCCTGAGCCTTGTCCCGCGATGACGGCAAACGTTGTAAAAGGCGCGGATCGTCGATCGTTTATCCCGGACGACGATCAAACTTTCGCCCGCGACTTCCGCAATAAAATAATCACCGGATCGTGCGATCTGGTTTTGATGCCCAACCAATACCCATTGCTCGGAAAAAATCTTCTTTTGTTCCTCCGCAAAAACTTCGGGCGAGACAAAATAGCGTTGTGACAAGCTCTTGGCGCCAGCCGTGACTGTGTCAGTCGTCTTGCGAGATGATGGCACTACGTTGGTCTGCATCGATGGCATTTGAGAATGCTCCACGCCGCCTGCGTTTGCGTCAATGCGGTAATCGCACACGCACCGCCCGACTGATCTCAGCGACCTTTCTTAGGTCCGAGGTGATCTCTTTACTTGAGGACCACTTGATGAAACTCGTACCAGTCGTCGAGATTGTTGAGGTTCACCGCGTCTTTCGGAGCCGAAGCGTTATCCGCGATGTCGCATGCACCCAGAACGCTCTTGCGCGTCTCATCATCGTGAATGTAACCACGCACCGCGGCGTTATGCTTTTCAACCGCGTCTCGATTGAGTGACTTGGCGTTCTTCTTTACCCAGCTTTCGAATTCGGGATAAGTCGGTTTGTTTTGTTTGATGTAATCCTTTACCGCCTGCTCTTCGAGTCCGAGCGCAGCACAAGTCATGGCATCAAACCCTCTGCCGATGCCCGGATAACCAGGTGCGAGTTTGCCTTGCTCCTCAAGCGAAACTTTGAGCCAGAGACGTGGTAGATGAAGAACTCCAAGCGGTCCTGCAACGCCGGAGCTGATCATTGGAACGTATGTATCGGCCATAGTATAATTTTGTTAATCCTAGCTCAGGCGAATTGCAAGTTCCTGCATCATGCCAAGCGGTGTCTTATTCGCTCTCGATATTCGGCTTTGGTAAGGGCGAGGAGATTTCTACCTGGGTGATTTTACTGTCCGGTTCGCGGCTGGCCTCGAGTTCCACTTCTTGCCTGGGGTCGGTGCGCGTGCTGAGGAACAAGATCCTCGTGATCTTGCCGTTCACATTAATCTTGTTAAGGCTCTGATTGAGATTGTTCGCTGCGGTTGCTGCCGCTTGCCAGCTGTCCGCTATTTTCTCTGGAGTAACCGAAGAAGTGCCGGTCTGAACAATTTTTACGTCGTCATCCACGATTTTTCGTGCTGGCGCTCCAGCGGCCGTGAACTCGGGGGTAGCGGGTGTCCAATCGGGTAACACGATCGGTCCTGGCGCTTCCAGTTGCTTCTTCAGCGCGGTCTGCACTTTTTCCTTTTCACGTTTTTCCTGCTCCTGCTGGCGAGCTTCCTCTTCTTTCGCTTGCGACAACATTTCCGCGAGTTTCTTTTTTGTGTCCGGCGACGTCGGGTTTTGTTTTTGAAGTTCCGTGGCTTCCTTCTGCATTTCCTGCGCCTCCTTTAGCATCTCCTTCAAGTCAGGATCGTTCAGCGGATTCTCCTGTGCGCGAAGAAGCGGGGCGAAAAGCAGGCAGCTGATAATGAGAATAGAAAACAGGCGAGTTTGTGGGTGCATCGGAGGAGAATAGCAAGCCCGCCCGGTTCCTTACAATTTCAAATGAACCGACTGAGGTTTTGGAAAGGGCGCTTCCTTGAGCTTCTCTTTTGGCCCGAGCCATTTTTCATGCGCCGCCTTATCGCGCAATCAGCTAATCTTCTCTCAAAAAATCGAATAATCGAATTACTAGTTGACGATATCGAATAGTACGATATCGCATATTACGATATAATAATATATTATGAAGAGCTGTTTGACGAGATGGGCGTGCGGCCTTGCACTGATTCAAGCGGCATTGGCTGGAAAAGGGGGCAGCGCGGTGGTTGAACAGCGAACACAATCGTTCACGATCGGGTTAAACGGCTCGGTCGCCGATGTAACGCCCGCTTTTTGGACCGGTACGCGAGGCGGAGTGGGCGCCAGGTTGGTCGCCGCGTTTCATTCACCCGGCACAAGGCCTGCAGCGCGAGGGGGCAGTGTTCACTACGACAAGCGCCGATGGCAAGGATCGACTCTGGCTGCTCACAACATACGACCCTGGGAACGGCCGGGTGGAGTACGTAGTCATGGCACCACCGTTCACGGCTAACGAGATCAAGATCCGCGTTGTTCCCGACGGCGAACAACATTCCAAAGCGACAATCACGTATCGGCGTTCCGCGCTGGCGCCGGAGGGGAATGATGAGGTTGCCAAACTGGACGCACATTGGGCGGAGCAACAGCGGATCCATTGGGAAATCGCCATTAACGAGGCTCTCGCAAAGGCCAGGATCCATGACTGACGTGGAATTAACGCGCGCGCTCGAGCGAGGTGAGATCAAGGATTTCCATCACGATTCGCATTTGCACGTAGCGTGGGTCTATCTCGCCGAATCCTCGTCGGTGCGGCAAGCTGCAAATAAGATGCGCAACACGTTGCGCCGATTCGCCGCGGCCGCCGGCAAACCGGAAAAATATCACGAGACCATCACGTTATTTTGGGTGCATCTTCTCTCACGGGCGCACGCTGCCGGCCGCACACAACGCCTGGAAGACATCGTCCACGCAAATCCACAATTGCTGGAAAAGAATTTTACACTCGCTTATTATTCGGCCGAACGGCTTTTTAGTGACGAAGCGCGAACTTCGTGGGTAGAGCCGGATTTGAAGCCGCTTTCAATTGATGCCACTGCGACTTGTTCATCCAGTCCACCGTGCGACGCACCGAATCGGCCTTTATCTTGACGACCTGAGAGAACGCGGGTTGACGCAGGGGGAAGCGCATGTTTTAGGGCTGCTTGCCCATTCCGGCCGGGCCAACGTGGCTGAACTCCATCGTGGCCTCGCGCACAAGAGATCGACCTTGACCAGCATTCTCGATCGCCTGGCAAGACGCGGGTTGATCACCCGCACGGTTGGCGCAACAGATCGCCGCACATTCGTCGTGAGATTAACGGCAAAAGGGCGAAAGCTTGCGAACCGCGTCCAGCGTCATTTATCTGCATTGGAACGCGCCGTTGTCCGTCGCGTTAGCGCCGCCAATATCAAGGGTTTCAACAAAGTCGTCGCGACTCTGGAACAGGAAGCGCATCAACGCGTTGGCTCCAGAGGCGCTGGACGGAATCGCAAGCGTAAGAAAACGGGCGTATCAGACTGGAGCGCGTAAATTGATTCATTGCCGCTGAGATCGGCTGGGCAAAACTGCGAGCGCCAGGATTCCGATCAAAACAAGAACGATGAGCGCAGTGTAAAGAATTCGATCTTGCAGGCGAGCACGCCGCGCCGCCTGCGCGTATGGGATGCGCGTAAAAGTGACCATGGTGTAAAGTGGCAGATACATACCCGGCAGCGCGGCCTCGAGCAGATGATCGAGTTTCTTTTTCGCGCGAAATGTCCTCGACGCGGTTTTGTCGCGCATTTCAATGAAATTACCGATCGCCAGATCGGCGAGCGCATCGGCATTTTCTTTTCGGGATTCGAAATATTTGGCAAAAGCGCGTTCGCGATTATCGGGAAATTTGTCCAGGCATTCGTCGAGCACGACGCAATCTTCGAACGCGGCGTTCATTCCCTGGCCATAAAATGGAACCACTGCGTGGGCCGCATCGCCGAGCAGGCAGACCCTGTCACGGTAATACCAGGGCGCGCAACGAATTGTCACAAGTGAGCCAGTTGGGTTGTTCGTGAAATCCTCGAGCAGTGTCGGCATGAGGGGAACTGCGTCGGGAAATTCTTCAGCGAAGAAGCGCCGGACGTCGTCATCCGTCTTTGTTGCGGCGAAACTGCGCTGTCCTTCGAATTCCCAGAAAAGCGTACAAGTGAACGAACCGTCCGGGTTCGGCAGGGCAATCATCATGAAGCTTTTGCGCGGCCAAATGTGAAGAGCGTTTTTTTCCATTCGCCACGACCCATCCGGCGCTGGCGGGATGGTCAGCTCCTTGTAACCATGTGCGAGATAGTTCTCGTCGTATTGGAAATTGTCGATGTTTCGTTGCATCGAAGCGCGCACCGCTGAGAAGGCGCCATCGACGCCGATAACAGCATCGCCACGCACGGTCACTTTGCCGGCCTCGGTTTCCAAATGGCACGCCGCTTCGGCCAGATCGACGTCAGTGCATTTGTGATTGAAATGGACACGCACATTCGGGTAACGCTGCGCCGCCGCAATGACCGCGGCGTTAAGGGTAGCCCGACCGATCGAGTTGATGCATTTCCTGGGATCAACATCATAAGCCGCGAAATGCAGCGCGCCGGATTTATCATGAATCATCCGGCCGCGCATCGGGATCGCATGCTGGAGCGCTTCGTCAGCGATCCCGATCTGTTCGAGCGCATGAATCCCACGGGTCGAAATTGCCAGATTGATCGAGCGTCCCCCAACAATATTGCCTTCGCGTGGATCGGTCCGGCGTTCGTAGAGATCGACATCATACCCGCGGCGCCCCAGGTATGCTGCGAGCAATCCACCGGCCAAGCCGCTGCCGACAAGAACAAACTTAGCTGGCATTAGGGAATTCTTAACCGCGGCTTACTCGGATATCACGGATATTAAGACAGTGGCGGACGGCGCGGGCTTCTCGAGACGCATCTTATAGCGACAAAGCGTGGTCCACCGTCGCGAAGAATAGCTTTGTCTGCCTTGTGCCCAGCTCTTAGGGCATCGCGGGTTGCGTCAACTCGCTGATGCTAACCCGCCCATTGCGTTCGGAGCTACCTTTACTGGCTTTGTTAGCAGTCGCTGCTTTCGACTTCGGCTTCCCCGGTTCGTAATCCTGAAGCCAAGCACTCCATTGCATATTTTCTTTCCATGCCGTGATTCCGGAATGGCCGTAATGCTGTTCGACCTCGTACTCGTCGTCTTTAATAACGGGGCACCAGAATAGTCGGCCAGCCCTCCGCCAGCCATCGAGGATAATGCCGTCCTTGAAAGGCTGGTTACGCGCCGTTATTACGAGGCAATTATTTTCGCTCGACGTGTGGTCGTAGGCGACCCCCCAGTGAAGCACCAGCGTCCTGGGCTTCAGTTCTTTCAAACGCGTTCCGATATCCTGCGCCCAATGGCCGCACCAGCCACGTTTTCGGGCGCCGACGTTGACCAGGAAGGCTTGGAACTCTGGGTTTAAAACGACGTGATAATCGCGTGCGAGCTTGCGTGCCGTCGTGTGTGCCGTCACTGATATTTGCTCGGCTTCGGCGGGATCGACGTCAGAGGCAAGCTTCGTGAGCGCCTTGGCCAAATCCTTGATCGATCGCTCGTCTTTGGCCCACGTTGGATGGATCAGAACGAGGAACATGACAACCCAAAAAATGCGGCGGATCATTTTCAACATTTTCATTCGCTGGTCAGGCTTTTCGCACCTCTCGACTGGAATTGCAACGACAACCGCGTGCTTAGTCGCGGACCGGAATCGGAGGCGGGTAGTCCGTCTGGCTGTCTGGTGCTGCTGATGCGACTGCATTTAAAGCAAAGAAGGCTCGCATAAAGTCCGCCCAAGGCACACGGTAAACCTACATCACCACATGAAAAACCGATCTCGCCAACTATTCATTCCGCTGATTTGCATTTTCGCGATCGTGCAATCGCTGAACGCGCAAGAACCTAAGGCCGTCAAGCCGAAGCAGTTTATCTATGTGTTAAGACTGGTGCCGCGGCTGCACGTGGATTCCGCCTGGAGCAAAGAGGATAATTCCGTGCTCGAGCGCCATTTCGTTCGGCTTCAACAGGCCGCCAAGTCTGGTCAATTGATTCTTGCGGGCCGGACATCAGAACCAGGCGATAAGACGTTTGGCATTGCCATTTTTGAGGCGACCGATGAAGACGCAGCGAGAAAGTTCATGCAGGAAGATCCAGCCGTCGCGGGCGGCTTGATGACCGCGGAGCTGCACCCATTCGCCGTTGCGCTTCAACGCAAGAATCCGTAGAGAGGCTGGTAATCGACAGATCCGGCTATTGATGCTGAGCCAGAATCCTCGTAAAACGCCAGACTTCGTGAAAGGTATTGTAGAGTGGGGTAGGGGCGACGCGGATGACGTTGGGTTCGCGAAAATCGCATTTTACACCTGCGGTTTCGAGCTCCTTTAACAATTCTTTGGGGTGCTCATGTGCCAGGATCGACAATTGGCAACCGCGCTCATCGGGATTGCGCGGTGTGATAACGGTAAACTTTTTCGATCCAATTTCCGTTAACAGGAATTCCAGATAGCCGGTAAGTTGGATCGACTTCGCGCGCAGCGGTTCCATTCCGCCTCCCTGATCGAAGATCGCGAGCGAGGCGCGCAATGGCGCCATCGAAAAAATCGGCGGATTACTGATTTGCCAGCCGTCAGCCGACGCAACTGGATTAAATTCGGGTTCCAGATGCAATCGGAACCGGGTGTTCGGATCGTTGCCGAACCAGCCGGCGAACCGCGGCAATTTCGTGTTGGTTGCGTGTCGTTCGTGCACGAACGCGCCTGCGACTGCGCCGGGACCTGCGTTTAGATATTTATACGAACACCAGACAGCAAAATCGACATTCCAATCGTGCAATTTCAACGTGGCGTTTCCCATGGCATGGGCAAGATCGAACCCAACGACGATACCGCCTGCCTGTGCTGCAGCAGTGATTCTCTCGATATCGAATAATTGGCCAGTGAAAAAATTTACACCGGCAAACATCACCACAGCGAGTTGATCGGCGTGCTTCTCGATCAGGTCGACGATATCTTCCGTTTGGATCGTGAACTCGCCGTTGCGCGGCCGTGCGAGAATAAGTGCGTCTCTCGGGTTGAGCCCATGATGCGCGATTTGCGTTTTAATCGCATAGGTGTCGGAAGGAAACGCAGGTTCTTCCATCAAGATTTTGAACCGCGATTTGGTCGGCCGATAAAACGTTGCCATCATGAGATGGAGGTTCACCGTGAGGCTGTTCATGCAGATTACCTCCAGCGGTTTCGCGCCAATAAGCCGCGCGGTCGGTTCGCGCAATGCCTCCTGATAAGTGTACCATGGCGTCCCGGTCGCGTGATGCGCATCAACACCGAGCTTTGCCCAGTTGTCTAATTCTTCTTCGATGATTCCTCTCGCCGATTTTGGCATCAGACCTAACGAATTGCCGGCAAAATAGATCAGCGGTTTGCCATTTTTGACCAGTGGGAGATAAAATTTTTCCCGAAAATGCCGCAACGGATCCTCGGTATCCAGTTGCAGTGCGAAATTCTCGTCGGCGGAGAAATGCATTAACCGCAGATTACGCAGATTTCACAGATTCAAAGGAAAGAAATCAAAAGCAACAGAACGTCTTCCGTCCTTCCGAATCGGTTGAATCCGCGTTATCCGCGGTTCGCTTCGGGCGGCGGCTGCATGAACTCGATTGTTGTTCCATCGGGATCGCGAACATATACCACCCGCTTTCCGGCGTTCGGACCTGACCGAAGAGTTTGCGGTTTACCAGCAGCTTTCCAACCGGATGTCTCGATCGCGCTGAGAATCGGGCCGAGATCCTCCACGATGAGCAGCGACGTGCACGAAGCCAACATCGCAGGGCCGAAGATCGACATGCCGTTTACGCTGGGCTGGCGCGAGATATTCCAGCAGTTCGATCTTGTGACCGCCCGGTGTTTTGACGACTGCAAGCTTGATCTCGGCACCTTCGACTCCAGTGATTTCCCTGGCCATTTCGCCAGTTTGATGCGCGGTATGTGAAAGCTCGAAGCCGAGAACGTCGCGCCAGAATGCGAGCGATCGCTCAAGATTCGAGACCGTGATGCCTGTGTGGTCGGCGGCAAGAATGCGAGATGGAGGCCTCTTAGTCGTGTTCATGCTCGTGCTCGTAATCGAAAATAGCGAAAGCTTGGTTCGGAACGACAGGAAGGAGAGTCCGTGGTTAGCTGACCGTAGCGATGACTTTAAGCTCAATAGCAATCGGTGTCGGCAACGCTCCGACTTCAATCGTCGTACGCGTGGGATTTGGTTTGCCGTCACCGGAAAAATATTGTGCGTAAAGTTTGTTGTACGCCGGGAAATCCTTTTTCATGTTCGTCAGGAACACGGTGACATCGACGATAGCGTTCCAGTTTGTGCCAGCGTCTTCGAGCACGAGCCGCACATTTTCAAACACGGCGCGACATTGCGCTTCGATGTCGTAACCGACAACGTGGCCGGCCGAATCGAGCGTCACGCCGGGAATTTCCTTGCTGCCGCGCTTGCGTGGCCCGATGCCGGAAAGAAACAAAAGGTTGCCAACTCGTTTGGCGTGCGGAAACGCACCGACGGGTTCAGGTGCGCGCGAGCTTTGGAATGATTTGCTCATTTATCGATGATTGGATTCGGTTCAAGGTTCGAGTTCAAGCTCCAGAATCTGGTTTGTTGACGATTCCAGATCGGAAGCTTTTAACCGGCGGCAGGAGATCTTTGAAGGTCATTCCATAAATATCCCACACGGTCAGGAATAGTCCGCACACGATTGGTCCGACAATGAACCCGATTGGCCCGAATAGAAACAATCCTCCCAGTGTGCCGACTAGAATTAGAAGATCCGGCATCTTGGCATCTTTCCCAACGAGGATCGGACGCAGAATGTTATCAATCGTTCCAACGACCGCAGCGCACCAGGCGAACAAGAGCAGTCCCGCTAGAAGTTCACCGGTCACACTCAAATAGATCACGGCCGGCACCCAGATGAGGGCCGCGCCGATCCCCGGCACAATCGAAAGGATCGCCATGATCGTGCCCCAGAACGCGGCGCCATCAATGCCCGCGACCCAGAACGCGAAACCGGCGAGAGCGCCCTGGATGATACCGATAACGAGTGTTCCCTTGACGGTGGCGCGCGTGATCGAGGTAAATCGCTGCAGCATGAGCGCCTCGTCCTCGTCACTCAGCGGCATATAATAGAAAATTTTCTCCAGAATTTTCTCGCCGTCTTTGAGAAAGAAAAACATCGCATAGACCATGACGAACAGGTTCAAAAGAAAAACAGCCGTCGTGGCCGTCATTCGCGATGCCACCGTGACCAGAAAGCCTCCGATGGATTTGGCCGCCGCACCCACGCTCTCGACCAGTTGTTCCTGGCTTGGCACGTGATCGGCCAGCGCCGGAAACCTTTGCACGAGCCAATCGTGTGCGTTGAAAGTGCTCGCGGCGCCGAAGTGTTGTTGTACCCAAGGAAGCGCTTGATTACTCACCGCCAGCGCCTGTTGCACGACCACTCCAAGAAATGCGCTCAATGGCCCAGCTACGATGATGAAAAGAATCACGAGTGTGACGATCGCGCCGAGCGATCGCCGACCTCGGAGCAGCCGCGTAATCCACCGGTAAAGGGGGTGGCATAATCCGGCCAGCAATGCCCCGAGCAGAAGCGGTTTCAGGAAGGGCCAGGTTACGGCCAGAAAAAGCGCGGAGACCGCGACCACCAAAATGATAACAAAGGCGGTGCGAAATCTTCTCCCGCCAATGTTCCCTGACTCCATTAGCAGAGTATTACACTAACCGGTAAGAAACCGGAACAACATCCGGCCCAAGCCGCGTTAACCTCTAGGCGTCTACCATCACCTTGAATCCGCCCGTAAACTATGCGTTTCGAATCGAACGGCATTCTTCCGAGGCACACATTAGGGCGAACTGCGTAAAGTCACTTCTTGACGTGCTCATCGAGGAATTCGAATACGTCGTGCTCCCATCTCGGGGACGCAAGATAAAGAAAGTTGTGTCCATCCTCTGAGGTTCGACCGACAGGCGGATAAATTTTCAGCAGATGCGGCTTGTGCAGACGTTCCAGCTCACCGGCCAATGCGTAACCTGGTGCGGTGCTGTAATCGTTGGCGGCGTGAATCAGCATGATCGGAGCCGTTGCCTTATTCACCGCGGTTAGGAGCCGTTCGCGCAATTCGGATGACCGCTCCCAGGAATTGGCTGCTGCGGCGAACGCCACTGCGGCACGGAGCGTGTTATCCCGTTCCGCGGCGAGCAGCGTCAATTGACCGCCGAACGAGTGACCTGCGATGGCAACACGCTTGGCGTCTATTGCAGGTGCGGCTTTTAAAAATGACAGACCAGCCATCACGTCGTCAAGGTGATCAGTGCTGGCCAGCACGAACTGTAAATGCTGTCGAGCTTCTTTCCCCTTCGCTGTTTCTTCGTGCTGCAGGATGTTTTGCATGAATGGGCCTTGATCGGCTGAAAGGCCCTGTCCGCGCCGGAAGAGATACATGAATGCATAACCATGTTTCAGAAACAATGGGGCAAGTTTTTCGCCAGCTTCCGTAATCGGGAGCCCAGCCGTATGACCTGCGTCAGCACCACCTGAGCCATGACAAAAAAGAACTGCCGGGAAGGGACCCGGCCCGGCTGGCTTCCAGAGGAAAGCCTTGAGACGCAATTTTCCGCTCGGAACAACGACGGTTTCCTGAGCGATGGATACCTGTTGCCCAACGGCGAGTGCCGTCGAGGTTAATGCAAACAGGAACGCCAGTGTTCTGACTCTCAACAATCACCTCTGGACGTCGTCATCGGCGCGGCTGTGACCTCGTGGCGAATCGCGGCGCAGGCGCAACCCGGAAAATGACGCAGCCATGTCCTCAATTATGATTATGATCGGTCGTGACGGCCTGCGGAGAACCGAAGCGTTTCGCCGATCGCGCGCGTGCTTTCATCGCTTCGGCTACGCGATCGCGCGGCGGCGCGTTGGTCACGAGAGAATCGAGCAAATGTTGCGCGGCGTGCGCGACATCATCGACGGCACGATTGAAAGCTGCCTCGTTTGCCTTGGAAGGTTTCGTGAAACCGCTCAGCTTGCGGACGAACTGAAGCGACGAAGCGCGAATTTCATCCGCCGTCGCCGATGGACTGAAGTTATGAAGTGTTTTGATGGCTCGGCACATATCCGACCATCGGCAATTGTCGATCAACGATCAACTCAGTTGTGAACGACAATCCAAGGCAGACGCGTAGTCGCGGATGCGCCCCGATACTGCGCATCAGTTCTACTTGGCGATGCAAACGTTTTTCGCCTCTGTAAAGAAGCGCAGCGCTTCCTCGCCGCCTTCGCGACCGACGCCGCTTTGTTTCATGCCGCCAAAGGGGACACGCAGGTCACGCACGAGCCAGCAATTCACCCATACCGTGCCGGTGTTAATTCGTTCTGCGACACGATGGGCGCGACTCAGGTTTTGTGTCCAAACACTTGAGGCCAGGCCGTAGTCGCAATCGTTCGCCTGCGTAATCACTTCCTCTTCATTGTCGAACGGCGTGATCGTGACGACCGGGCCGAAGATCTCTTCGCGATTTGTGCGGCACGAGACCGGCAAGCCAGTAATGACCGTGGGCTGGAAGAAATAACCATCACGGCAACGCTCGTTGATCGATTCCGGCGTTTTACCCCCGAGCGCGACTTTCCCGCCTTCTTTCCGCGCAAGGTCGACATAGAACTTGATTTTATCGAGCTGGGTCTTGCTTGCGATCGCACCCTGGTCCGTTTTCTCATCGAGCGGATCGCCCATTTTGAGTTGCGACACCTTCTCGATGAAGCGCTGGACGAAATCTTTGTATGCGGAGCGCTCGACAAACACACGCGACCCGCACAAGCAAATCTGCCCCTGGTTGGCGAACGAAGAACGTACGCTTCCTGAAATTGCAGCGTCCAGATCAGCATCGGCAAAAATGATGTTTGGGTTTTTCCCGCCGAGCTCGAGCGAAACTTTTTTGAACAACGGCGCGCAGGCCTCGGCTACTTTGCGACCGGTTACCGTGCCGCCGGTGAATGAGATGGTGTTGATCTTCGGATGCGCCGTGATTGCAAAACCGACGTTTGGACCGGTGCCATGTACGACGTTAAGCACGCCGTTCGGCAAACCGGCTTCGCGCACGATCTCGCAAAGCATATAAGCCGTCATGGGCGTGAGCTCGCTCGGCTTGGCGATAGCGGTGTTGCCGACGGCGATGGTCGGCGCGATTTTCCAACTCAACAAATAAAGCGGCAGGTTCCATGGCGATATTAATCCGGCGATGCCACGCGGCTGTCGCAGCGTGTAGTTGAACGCGACATTGTCGGTAATATGCGCTTCGGATTCCGTGTGCAGGATCGCCGTGGCAAAGAAGCGGAAATTGCTTGCGGCGCGCGGAATATCCAGGGTGCGCGCGAGTGAGAGCGGCTTGCCCGTGTCGATCGATTCGGCCCGCGCGAGTTTTTCGAGATCGCGCTCGATCAGGTCGGCGATACGGAGCAGAAAGTTTCGATCGTTCTGCCGCGGATTTTTTAGACCAATCAACAAACGCCTTCTCTGCCGCCGCGACAGCGGCTTCGACATCGCGCGCGTCGCTGTCCGCGACTTGCGAATACGGTTTTCCGGTAGCCGGCTCGATATTGTCGAGGTACTTCCCGCCGATTGGCTCTACGAATTGACCGTCGATGAAATTTTGGATCTGCGGTGATTCGGTGCGCACGCGAGAGTTTAAACGCTCAAGCCTTCGCCTTCGCCAACCGGCCTTCGTGTAAAGCTACGGCGAGTCGCGAGAGGCATATGGCCTTTGGCGGGCGCTCAACGTCCAGCAGCAAGACACAGCTTCCCAGATGACGATGGCTGGTCGGGGCTTCTTTTTTGACGTGCGTGCGCGCAAAACCCCCGCTCATTACCGTGAGCAGGCTGTTCTTCAGTTGCTTGTTAGGCTCATTGCCGCTGACCGTTTTGAAGTCCGCGGCGCCTGCGAACTGAAGCCCTGGTTAGGCGTCTTGGCGCCGGGTAATCTGGGCCAATGCTGAGAGGGAAAGTTGGCGTCTGTTTCTTTTGTTCAACGTACTCGCAAAATGCCTTAAGGCATTCATTTGCGATCTTGGGCAACGCAACGCCATAGATTTGATCGATCCCATCGATCCTAATCTTTAATTCCTTCGGAATTCGAATTGTGAGGCGGGCATCCTTCTTTGCCTCGGCCAGTTTTTGGAGGGACACACTCTTCTTCATACTAACATCTACGGAAATGCGGAACCAAAGTTGCGTCATTTTTTGCAGGAATTGAAAGAATTTCCCGAAGATCCAGAGGTACCCGGCTCGTCCGGATCGTGAATTAAAGCAGAAAAATCCGATTGATTGCCTTTGACAGCATTGTCTGCCTATGCTGACATAGGCGTCAATCGAGGCATTCGCTTCGATTGGGAAGGGAGAAACAATTCAAGGAGGAGAAACAATGAAAGGGAGAAACATGGGTAAATTTCAGACGCTCTGCCGAAGCGCCATCGTCATCTGGATCTGGAACGGCTTTTCCGCGCTCGGAACGGTTTATCACTCCGACGGGTCGGCGGCCAGTGTGCAGGGTTTGCACGACCAGGTGTTAGACGGCGACACGATCACGCTGCCTAGCGGAACGTTTACGTGGACGACACAGGTTCACCTGACTAAAGCGGTCACGCTCCAGGGCAACACAACTACAGACACCGTGAATGGCACGGCTGTCCAGAACACCATTGTTAAGGACAACATCTCCAACCGTAACAATCACATCATTTACATCGACGCGGCGACCGGCGGTCACGGCGGGCAGCGAATCACAGGCATCGCATTCGTCGGGCAAGCTACCAGCACGATGTATAACGGGGCAATCACGGTTGACGGCGGCACTGACCCTATTCGGATTGACCATTGTTACTTTCACGGGCTGCATTGCTTCCCGACAATCGGCATATTCGTTCAGAACTGGGGCGTCGTGGATCACTGCGTCAAGGACGACTCCGTCACGGGCAACGAGGGGTTCATCCACTTCTGGCCGGGCGCGCACACCGACATGGGCGACAGCTTGTTCGAGACAGCCGCGGGCTTCGGCGGGCCGAACTGGCTGTTCGTCGAGGACAACTACATGAACGGCGGCATGGACCTGACGGCCGGCGGCAAGGCATGCGTCCGGAAGTGCATTATCGTCGGCAACAACAGCCTCGGCGAGCACGGCACGTCCAGGACGTTCCCGACCGGGCGCGGCGGAAGAGCCTACGAGGTTTACAATTGCCAGTTCCGCTACACCAACAACTACTCGAGCATCGACGGCCCGGATGGAGGGTCTGCGGTCTATCACGACAACACGGTGTCGCCGCACACATACGGAATCGCGTCGCAAGTATACCGCGCTTTTCAGTCTTACGGGCCGCCGTTCGGTCTCGCTGACGGCAACAACGCATGGGACTTGAACGACACGCAAACTCACAAGCCGCTGCGCATCCTGGACCAGCCGGGACTTGGCGCTGGCAACCACATCAACAGGAACGCTCCGGCGTGGCCGAACGCGGTCAACGAGCCGATGTACTCGTGGAACAATACGAACGTGGACGACGGCTCGCAGTTCGGCTACACGACATCGGCACAGGGCGGGTTCACGATTCAGGCGGGGCGCGATTACTTCAACAACACGCCGATGCCGGGATACACGCCGTACGTTTATCCGCATCCACTCGTGAGCGACGAGCCTACGCCTAGCCCAACTCCAAGCGCGACAGTGACGCCATCGCCTACACCGACGGCAACCCCTACGCCGAGCCCAACGTTGCCGCCGTCGCCAACACCAACGGCAACGCCCCATCCCACTGTAACTCCCACGCCTACGCCTAGCCAAATCACGCTCAGTGCCCGTGGCTACCTGGTGAGCGGGCGGCGAAGAGCGGATCTTTCCTGGAGCGGGGCGACTTCGAATCTCGTCGACCTTTACCGCAACGGCGTTTTGATCGCCACGCCGACGAATGACGGTTTCTATACCGATCGGATTGGCGGTCGTGGCCCGGGCAGCTTCACGTACCAAGTATGCAACAGAGACACCCAGACCTGTTCTAATCAAGCGACCGTGACATTTTGAGATTTCGGGCGTCGCTTACGGGGAACTCGCGCGACAACTGCGACGCCGACCGCTACTGCCACGCCGAGGCATATGCCTCGACCGAATCCGTCTCACGGGCTAGGAAAGAGGTAGTAGCACTGGAATCGAAACGCCGAGACAGCCTTTAGGTAAGGCGCCACAAGTGAGGCCTTATGTGCCGCTGTCACAGCGGACGGTGGATCCATTACGCCTAGGTATATCCGTCGTAGATTTTTGGTTTCGCGGTCTGAATGTGTCGGTCAATTAGCGCGCAGAATTCGTCCGTGTGCCAGTGTTTTCGTGTAGTCCACCAGGCTTGGAATCCTGGATATGCGACGGTATCGGCGAGTGTCCGTTCATATCCGCGCCATAATCGGTTATCGAGCGTTCCATCCAAGACGCCGAGATAAAGACTGTCCGCCATTCGCAAGAAACGCCCCAGGTGCGCGCCAAACCTTAGCTTCGACACGCCGTCCAAGTCGTCGAACGATCGCAGGGCGCGAATCCAAAGCGCGGCCAAGTCGGGATTCTCGACAAGAGTTCTATTCAAATCGCTCCAGTGCGTCGTCAAAACATTCATCGCTGCGCGCTGGCTTTCCTTGTTTTGATTGCGGATTTGGACTGCAAGGTAAATGATCGAAATAATGACCCCGATAGCGCCAAGCATCTGCCCCACCGCGCTGATCATCTCCCAGTTCATAGCTCTTTGCTCAGCGAAGGTCGCTTGCTTGGAAGTGCGCCGCTTGCGGACACATAAAGCACTTTGCTCGCCCCGCGCTGGCCGAAGTGGCCGTCCCATGCCGAGAACGTGGCGGAGCAAAATTTGATCCCATCTAGTGCGCTCTTGCTCACCGCTGCTCAACGACAAACTTAACATCGGCGCTAAGCATTGCAGCATCACACCTGCGCAAAGCCGCCGTCGACGAATAACTCGGCCCCTGTGATGTAGCTGGCGGCATCCGAAGCGAGGAACGACACCGCTTTGGCGATCTCTTCGGGGCGCCCAATCCGGCCGAGTGGCACCCTGTTGGCGAACAACGCTTCCAGTTTGTCGCCCGACGCACCAGCAAGATTCTCCAGACCGGGCGTCTTAATCGCCCCTGGGCTGACCACGTTGACGCGAATCTTCCGCTCCTTGAGATCGGTAGTAAAGGTGCGCGCGAACGATCGCAACGCAGCCTTGGTGGCGCTGTAGACGCTGTTGTTTCCCAGGCCCTTCGAGCCAACCACCGAAGAACACAAGATGATCGACGCGCCGTCGCGAAGGAGCGGCAACGCTTTTTGCACGCTGAACAGCGCCCCCTTGACGTTTATGTTGAAGTGGCGATCGAATTCCTCCTCAGTGATCTCGCCCAGGCGCTGATAGGTGGCGACCCCGGCGTTGGCGAACAGGATGTCAAGGCGCTTCTTCTGCTTTTCGATGGTCGCCATGATGCGGTCGAGATCGGCGGGCTTTGACACGTCGCCCACGATGCCGGTGATGTTCTTGCCGATCGTGCTCACTGCTTGATCGAGCTCCTTTTGCCGTCGCGCGGTGATGAATACGTACGCGCCGTCGGCGACGAACTGCTGCGCAGTGGCAAAGCCGATGCCAGTGCTACCGCCGGTGATGAGTGCCACTTTATCGGTCAACGCGCCCATAGTGAGATTCTTCCGGCTTGGACGATTACTCGCACTTTCCCCCGGTAGAATCAATCGTCGATCGGTAACCGCCCACTGCTTTTAGAATCGCCCTATTGCTCGTGTATCTCGGTTACTTTGCCCGCTTCATTGTACACGCGGATGATCGCCCAGCGTGAACGCGAGAGAGAGCGGTACTTCGCGAATGCGACCGCGTTGCGAACTGCATCGGGTCCTGCATACCAGATTGGGCCGCGTCGGAGGCGATCGCTAATTAGATCAAAGCCGGTCCGGTCCTTACGGGGGCGGATCTCATAAACGTCCTGAGCAGGGGTGGAGGACATTTCCATCCGGCTGTTTCCATCCCCCAAAAGTTTGTCTGATGGCGCTTCGACCGACCCAAGGCTGTTCTGTTCGGTACGCATGGTTTCCATATGGGTGATAATCCAATCCTGTGAAGGCCAACAAAAGAAACGTTTCCGTTACTTTTCCGGACGCGATAAACCCGCAGCGCGTCCGTCACTCTGGCGGTAATGCAAACCTAAGAACGTGTTTTATGGCGCGCGAAACTTTCTGCCGGTGTACGGACAAAGCGCGACTTCGCCATGCGTGAAGACGCTCACGTTCACAATCTTTCCCTTTGCCTAGGGAGAATATGCAAAAATGTTATTCAATCTGAGAGCCTGCGCTTCTCACGAGGGAACCGGTGAGGGAGGGATTCGAACCCTCGGTAGCCTTTTGGGCTACGGCGCTTTAGCAAAGCGCTGCTTTCGACCACTCAGCCACCTCACCAAAAGCAAAGCGAGACTATCGCGAAGAATTGCCGATTGCCAATCGCTGATTGCTGATTGAAGTGATTGGCGATGATCAGCGAGGAAGAAGCGCGCAATCGTATTTTGGAAGCGGTCAGTCCCACGCCGGAACGAACAGTCCCGCTTTCGGGCGCGCTGGGCTGTTTCAGCGCACGTGGTCTTGTCGCAGGGTTGTCGTTGCCGGCTTTCGATAATTCAGCCATGGACGGCTATGCCATCGTGGCCAGCTCATCCAAAAAAGGAGCGCGATCGCAAGTGATCGGTGAGCAACCGGCTGGCGTGGATCGGCAGCTCCGGATTTCTCCTGGCGAGGCGGTTCGGATTTTCACAGGGGCGCCGATACCTGCCGGCGCGGACGCGGTTGTCATGCAGGAAGACGCGACGCGCGAAGGGGACGAGATCGTGGTGAATGTGGATGTCCATCCCGGTGAATTCATTCGGCGCCGCGGTTGCGATTTAACGGAAGGCCAGAAAATTCTCGGCCGCGGCGAAAGGATTCGTACGACGACGATTGCTCTTTTGGCGTCTCAGGGTTTTGCTGATGTGACAGTCGGCGGCCAGGTAAACGCCACAATCGTTTCTACTGGCGACGAGGTCGTCACGCTGGGAAGTAAGCTCGATCAGGGGCAAATCTACGACAGCAATTCGGCATTGCTTCAGGCTCTGGTGCAACACTGCGGTGCATCCGTGAAATCAGCCGAACATTGCCCCGACCACCGCGAACGATTGATCCAAGCGATCCAGCGCGGAATCAAAAGTCATATCCTTGTTATTACCGGTGGCGTCTCAGTCGGCGAGCATGACCTGGTCCAGGCAGCGTTACGCACGCTCGGAGCCAAGATCGACATCTGGCGTGTGGCCATTAAACCAGGGAAACCATTTCTTTTCGGTGAAGCCGGTGGATGTGCTGTATTCGGTTTGCCAGGAAATCCTGTGTCAGCGTTTGTAACTTTTCTGCAGTTTGTGCATCCGGCGATCTTGAAAATGATGGGCGCGAACAACCTCAATCTGCCGAAAACATCGGCAAGATTGACCGCCGATCTCGCGAACGAAGGCGATCGTCCTCACTACGTTCGCGGCAGAATCGAGAACGGAACATTCGTGCCCGTCGGGCGCCAGGAATCGCATGCGCTTTTTGGGTTGAGCCAGTCAAACGCGCTGTTGCGCATTGGTGTAGGTGAGTCGTTAAGAGCAGGTGAAATTGTCGATGTTCAAACCTGGGACTAACCAATTCTCGTGCCCAGAGTGGGTTGACAGGCCATGCCCGCATTTCTAGCTTACTCGGCTTGAATACGGGAATGCTCACCGCGTTTGCACGAGGTCCGACCGATCAAATTCGTGCGGATGCGGAAAGGCTTTCCCACATTGTTCTGGAGATGCAGCGCTGTTTCTTGCTGCGTCTTTGTAAGGAACTCGCGCCCGGGAACGTCTCCTTTGTGCAGTTTTTTCTTCTCGCGTTCCTCGATCAAAAAGAAGTCCTCACCATGTCTGCGATTGCAAAGAAGATGGGGCACACCACTGCGGCGGCCAGCGGTTTGGTGGCGCGCCTTGAGAATCTTGGTTACGTGGTGCGCTCTGTTGCGCCAGATGACCGCCGCAAGGTAATGGTTTGCATTACGCCGAAGGGTTCGGCGCTCGTCCGGCGGATTCGCGAAGAAATGGTTGGCAATCTGATGAAAGTTTTGGAACATCTCACTCGCGATGAGCAAAAAGCGTGGTTACAGATCTACACTAAAATTTACGATTACTGCCAATCGAAATGATTTTCACTCACCTGGCGGCAGTGCTATCAGACTGCGGTAAAATGCTCAGGGTTAAATCCGCACGCTTGTGTTCGCGCATCTAATCGCAGAACCTGTATGAAAAGATTTTTTATTTTCCTGGGGATTTTTGCAGTCTCCGGCATTCTTGGTCTCCAGAGTTTTGGCGGTACCGAAACAACAAGGTCCGGCAGCCAAACAAGATCCGGCAGGGGAACGACGTCGGCTGGTAAGATTCCAACTTTTACTCTTGATCAGGCGATCCTGACGGCGCTCCAACAGAATCCCACCCTACTTGAAGCGGAACAGGAGATTAAACGCTCCAAAGGCGTGATCATCCAGGTACGCGCGCAGGCCCTGCCACAGGTCAACGCGACCGCGGAATTTGAATGGATTGATCCAAATCTGAGTGGCGCCCGCATATTCGGATCAAGCACCACGACCGGTACAACGACCGGTGGCACAACGCCGGGAACGTCGACCGGCGCCGCATCCATTGGTAACTCGCAGCGAGGATCGCAGGTGGCAGCCCCGTCGCCAACTCCAAGCATTACGGCTACTGAGCTAAGCGATGTGTCCTACAACATCTCCGTTCTCGGGAGGCAGCTCATTTTTAACGGCACAACTTTCAATCAGATCCGCGGCACGTTTTTTCAGCGCGACAGCACCTACTTCGCGTTTCGCAGTACTCTGGACCAACTCATCGCGACGGTGAAAACGCAGTTTTATCAGATCATCGTCAATCGCGAGCTCGTCAAGGTGAACCAGCAATCGGTGGAGCTTCTGGACGCCCAGTTAAAGGACCAGCAGAACCGCTTCGAAGCGGGAACAGTTCCGCGCTTCAACGTGCTGCAAGCGGAAGTGGCGTATTACAACCAACTTCCGCAACTGATTACCGCGCAGAACAATTTGCGAATATCGAAGTTGCAACTGGCCAAGACACTCGGTATTTACTTCCAGCCACGACGCGGCGAAGACCCGCCCTTGGAAGCGCTAGGTGAAATGCCATACAGCCCGCGGCCCATTAACCTGGCCGACGCGGTCGAGATGGGAAAGGAGCGGCGACCGTTTCTCAAACAAGCGCGGGCAAACGTATTGAACCAGCTCCAACAAGTACGCACGGCAGCAGGCCAGTGGCTTCCCAATATCACCACAACGGGCGGCGCCGAATGGGTTAGTTCACCCGAGAATTCCAGCTGGCACGATATTTCGAAAGGTTGGCTCGCACTGGTCCAGGGCAGCCTGCCCATCTGGGACAGCGGCGCGATCGCTGGCCAGGTCATCCAACAGCGCGCTCTGCTTTCCGAAACCAAGATCGTGTACGACGACGACGTTCGGCAGGTGGAACTGGAAATTCAACAAGCCTACTCAAATCTGCAGCAAAACGAGGAGCTGGTTAAAAGTCAGGAGAAAAACGTCGAGCTCGCCGACGAAGCGTTGCGTCTGGCCAAAGCGCGTCTGGATGCGGGCGCGGGAGTTCAATTGGATGTGCTCAATGCCCAGGTGCAACTGCTCCAAGCGCAATCGACGCGCCTGCAAGCGCTATTCGGATATAACTCGTCGTTGGCAGAATTCGATCGCGCCACGGGCGCGCAGAGCACGTACCAAGAGATGTTTGCTGATCTCGCGCCGCGCGCCACGAAAACAAAGACCTATTACACCGGCACCGGCGTGGACGCGGAAGGAAAGCCAAAGCAAAGTGACGATGACGCGCCGCGAATTCGGACTGGAAGATCCCGAACTTCAAATTCCAAATAGGCCTCAAATTCCAAATTCCAGGCGATGGAGAAGGCTTAGATTTCCAACAACGTAGATGCCTTTCGCGCTGTCATGTTGAGCGGAGCGAAACATCTCGGATCAACGATCTCAAGAAAAACAAAAAGAAATCCTTTGCCCGCTCAGGATGACAATCGCGGGTTGCGATTTGGTTTTTGGGATTTTGAACTTCGAGCAATGATGCAGTCTCCGTTCGAGCAGTTTACCGCGCTTAGCGCGATCGGAATCTGTCGTCACGCTTTTGCGCAGAGAATTCCAGGCATCGACGTGTCGCATGATAAAGTCGAAGTGCTGAAGAGGCTCGATGCGGCGCACCGGGAAATTCGCAATGCAATCGGCGTCGGCGATTGGCCCGTATTCACCGCCCAACAGATTCATGGAGATAAAATCGCAATTGTCGATGCTGCAGGCCGTGTCGGCCGCGATGACAAACTTTTCCCCGGCTGCGATGGCATCATCACCAATCAACAAGGAATCGTGCTCGGCGTTTACGTCGCCGACTGCTGCGCGGTTTACCTTGTCGATCCAAAAACGCCGGCTATCGGTCTGGTTCATTCCGGTCGCAAAGGCACCGAGCTCGGCGTCGTTCCCAACGCAATCAAACAAATGATTGATCGCTTCGGCTCCGATCCCGCGAACATGATCGTTCAACTCAGCCCCTGCATTCGCCCGCCGCATTACGAGGTCGATTTCGCAGCCGAAATTGTCCGACAATGTCGCGCGCTTGGCGTGAAGGAAACTCACGATCCAGCTGTGTGCACCGCCTGTGATCTGGACCGTTACTATTCCTACCGCGCTGAAAAAGGAAAAACCGGCCGTATGCTTGCGTTGATTGGACTCAATCCGACGATTACGAATTAGGCGAAAAAATGTTCGCCTCTGATTACGAATATTCGTCTATTTCTCGTTAGACGGTAAACAGTTCAATTATTTTTTAACACCGATATGGCTATTTCATTTAAGCCGGAAGGCTACTCCACCGTCTCACCATACCTGATTGCCGACGGGGCCCAGCAGGTCATCGACTTCCTTAAGAAGGCATTCGGGGCTCGTGAACTGCGGCGCTATGACATGCCTGACGGCTCGATCATGCACGCTGAAGTGCGGATTGGGGACACAGTCGTGATGATCGGCGACGCTGGAGAGAATTGGCCTCCGGTTCCGGCACACCTGCATGTCTACGTGGACAATGTGGACACGACTTACCACCGAGCCCTCGAGGCCGGTGGAGTCTCGGTGCAGTCCCCCGAGCGTAAAGGGGAGGACCCGGATCGCCGGGGCGGCGTCAAGGATCCTGCTGGCAACACGTGGTGGATTGCAACGCAAGTAGTGTGATGGTCGATGTATGTCCCTTAACTGGCATCTCGATACTCACTTCCGTTCATCATTGAAATCATCTAACCAAGCGATGCAGTCAACCGCCGACCGTCCGTATGCGGACATCTCTCTGTTTTATGAACGGGACTTGTAATTCGCGCGGTGGCTGATCTTCTTCTCGTTAGATTGACATCTGTTCGCTGATGCCGCGTTTAATCGGACAAATCCCGCGCTTCTTGGCGTTCGCGACGAAGTCTAGGAATTCACGCGCTGGCGCGGAGAAGTTCATCGTCGTCGCTTTTTTAAGTGCTTGGGAAATGTTGAGTCCGCTCAGATAAACAAGCTTGAATGCCGCTTTGACGTCTTCTCGATCCTTTGCGCTAAAGCCGGCACGGCGCAGTCCGACTACGTTGACTCCAAAGACAGAATTGCGTTCACCTGCGACGACGAACGGCGGCAGATCCTTTCCGAACGCGGAACTGCCCTGCACCATCACCAGTCGTCCGATGTGCATGAACTGGTGAAACGTCGAGCCGCCGCCAAGAAACGCGCCGTCATCCACAAGCACATAGCCCGCCAGCAAACAATTGTTCGCGATGATGACGTTATTGCCGACCTCACAGTTGTGTCCGATGTGGACGCCCGCCATCAGAAAATTCTTGTCACCGATTTTTGTGGCGCTGTCCTCGGCAGTGCCGCGATGAATGGTGCAGTATTCGCGGATGATGTTGTCGTCGCCGATCTCGACCATCGTTTTTCGTTGGGGCGAAAACGATACATCCTGTGGCGGCGTACCGATGATCGCGCCGTGTCCGATAAGATTTCCAGAGCCGATCGTGACTTCTCCTTCAATGACGACGTGCGATTGCACGATCGTTTTGTCGCCGATCGTCACCTGCGATCCAACTATCGAAAACGGCCCGATCTTGGCCCTGGCGCCGATTTTCGCGCTCGGGTCGACAATCGCTGTGGGATGAACCTTTGTCTCGATCATTTTCTGCCTCACAGCACGCCTGCCTCTTTGAAACTGAAGTAACCTGGATTTCCTTCCGATGGCGCTCCGATGATGATGTGATCGAGCAGTTTGATTTGCAACAATTCGGCGGCCTCAGCCAAACGCCTCGTGAGGCTGTGGTCTGTCTGGCTGGGCGACGCATCGCCGGACGGATGATTGTGCACGACGATGACGGCATAAGCTGAATAAGTAATCGCTGGTCGAAAGATTTCGCGCGGATGAGCAATGCTCTCATTCATGCTTCCCACCGACACCGACTCGACGCGCATCAAACGGTAACGCGTGTCGAGCAAAACAACGCGGAGCGACTCGGTTCGCAGCATGCGCATTTCACGGCCCAGCAATTCATGAATCAATTCCGGCGAATCGAGTTTTTGCTGGAACAATGGTTCCTGCGCGAAACGTTTCCCCAGATTAAACGCCGCTACCAGTTCCAGCGCCTTGGCCGGACCAATTCCCTTGATTGCCCTAAGCTCGTTAACAGAACAGCGACTCAATTCTGCGAAGGACTTGTATTTGTTCAGAAGTTCGCGAGCGACCTCTACCACATTCGTTCCACGCCGCCCAGTGCGCAGTAGGATTGCGATCAATTCCGGATTGGTCAGCGCATCGGGACCTCGTGCGAGCAATTTTTCACGCGGCCGCTCATCCTGCGGCATCTCGCGGATTTTCAGCTGCGACATATCAGAATCTGGAGGGCGGAGCTTCCGCGACGCCGAGCCCGAGTCTCGCAGGACCTCGACCCTCCATCAAGACATCAGACGCGAAGTTGATCAAACATCTCACACAGCGCGTCACCGAGGAAGAACAGGGCCTCGGCGTAAGGATTGGACCCGATTCCATCCAGCCCGCCTTGCGCCTCCCGAATCAAATCGCTGCCGGCTGCAATAGATTCATTTAGCGCGCCATTAGTCGCGCCATTCTTCAAGAGCTCAATCATTTCCTCGACTCGCTCTTCGAGCACAAGCTGGCAACATTGTTCCCGTTCAAACTCCGATGCTGAGCGCAGGAAGATCAAAACCGGCAGCGTGAACTTGCCTTTGCGAAGGTCGGTCCCGAGCGTCTTGCCAGTTGCTCTTTCATTCCCGGCAAGATCGACACAATCGTCATAGATCTGGTAAGCCGTGCCAATTTGAAACCCGAAATTCTTGAATCTTTGGACCACACCTGGGTCCGCCTCGCTGATTACGGCAGCCAGCTCCGCCGCCACTGAGAACAACGAGCCCGTCTTCATTTCTACGATCCGCAAATAATCCTGAACGCCCAGGTTGAGATCGAATTTGCGTTGCGTCTGAATCATTTCGCCAGAGCAAACCGTAGCGGCCGTGCGAGCGATCGCCCGCCCAATGTCTGCGTTTTCAAAATTTGTCGATAACGTGAGCGCATGTGCAAAGAGGCAATCGCCCAGCAAAACGCTGAGCGAATTTCCCCAGCGCGCATTCGCAGTAGGCTGCGCGCGGCGACGCTCCGCTTCGTCCATCACGTCGTCGTGCATCAACGTCGCGATGTGGATCAGCTCGACAATGACGGCGAGATCAACATGTCCCGAGTTAATCCCGCCAGTTGCGCCACCAGCGAGAAGCGTCAGCAGGGGCCGTAAACGTTTGCCCCGGCTGCCGACTGCGTACACAACGTAGCCTTCGATCGCCGGATCGAAAGCGGCCGCTTGCTGCGCAATGCGTGCCTCGACTTCTTCAAGATGCGGCTGAACCAACTTCGCCACTTTGGCCAGCGAGCCGGCGGCAGAAGCGGCTGCTGCAGTCCCAGTCAGGCTCGGCCGTGAGCGCGCGAAGAGTTCCACGAGGCGAGAATAGCGGCGCGGGTTGTGTGTTGTCAAAGCAACACGAGCGTAAATTTTCAGGGAACACGCGCCAACTGGTCGGCAGCTTGTCCAGGGGCACTCAGCGTTTTCGCAGCCAACTTTCGGTGCCGTACTTTTGTTCAGCGAGTTCTCGCGCTCGGTTCAAAATTTCTTCGTCGACCTTTCGCTCGCTACGATCTGTGGACAGCTCTCGTGCAAATCGTTGCGCGAGATCGCTCTCAAGATCGATTCCCTGAATGCTGCCCTGTTGTAGCAGACCGCGGCGGGTCCGGCGTTGGGCTGCGCCAGCGATTTTGCGGCCATCGATCATCACGTCCGCACGCACAGGGTTTGCAAAACAGCTGTAGCCGGCATCGCTGATGCCGGTCCGAGTGGCCACCGTCGCGCTGCCTGGGTCGCAGTCAACGACCCCGGCTACAACGGCGCGCCATCCTGTTTCACTCAACGCATTGCACAAGGCCTGGTGAATCTTTTCATAAATCGATATCGATGATTCAGCAAAGGCCGTGTCGCTGGTGGGAATCACGAGGGAATACGTCAGATCTTCTCCATGAAACACAATTCCACCGCCAGTCCAACGGCGAACCAAATCGCGTTCGCACTGATACCGAGCGATATCGGCAAATCGGCCAAAGTATCCAAATGAGAGAGCAGAGGACCGCCAGCGATAAAATCGAATTAGCGGAATCGTGGCGTATTCGAGTAGCGCTTCGTCGATTGCCATGTTCATCGCGGCCGAGTGCGGCCTGTGGTCGTGATAGACATCCAGCGCAGCAAAAATCGTCATTCCGAGCGAGGTCGAGAAATCCCGTGGAACTGCCTTGAAGGGCGCAACACGGGATATCTCGACTTCGCTCGACATCACAGTTAGCAGCGAAGCTCTTCTAAAATCTTGTCGACAGCTTCTCGTGGATTTCGGTCGGCAGTAATCGGTCGGCCAATTACCAGATAATCCGCGCCTGCGTCCAGGGCGTCGCGGGGCGACATCGTACGCTTTTGATCGTTCGCCTCTGCCCCGCTCGGTCGAATTCCCGGCACAACGATCTTCATCTTGTGAGCGAATTCACGACGAAGAGGTTTGATTTCGTGCGGACTGGCTACAACTCCATCGATTCCTGCATCAACACCCAGTTTTGCCAGGCGCAGGACTTGATCCGCTACTCCGCTCGCGATTCCAATTTCGCGCAGCGTCTGGTCCGTCGAACTCGTTAAAACAGTTACACCCAGGAGCAACATATCGTTTGCTCGTGCCGTGGTTGCCGCGCGGATCATTTCGCTGCCGCCGCTCAAGTGAACGGTGAGCATTTGCGCTCCAAGGCGGCCCGCGGATTCGACGGCTCGGGCGACTGTGTTTGGAATGTCGTGCAACTTGAGATCGAGAAAAACCTTGGAGCCTGTGGACGAAACAGCGCGCACAATTTCCGGACCTTCCGCGGTATAAAGTTGCAGTCCGATTTTGAAAAACGAGATTTGGCCGTCCAGCTTTTCAACGAGCTCAAGCGCTTCCTTTTTTGTAGGCAGATCCAGCGCGACGATGATGTTTTCAGCTGCTTTTGTCATTTCGGGTCTGCATTTGTCATGTCGAGCGAAGTCGAGACATCTCTCGATATTTTTCGCCGAGCAATAAGAGATTCCTCGACTTCGCTCGGAATGACAGAACAAATTGCAAGCAGCTATGCAAGTTTTCGCTCCTGCGAAGATCAACCTGTCGCTGAAAATCCTTGGCCGGCGGAACGATGGCTTCCACGAGCTTGACACGCTCATCGCCCCAATTTCGCTCTACGATGAGCTCAGAATCGATAAAGGTCGGCACGGAATCAAGTTTAGCTGCGACGATTTATCAGTCCCGCAAGGTGACGACAACCTGGCTGTCCGCGCGGCGAAGACGTTCTTTGAGACAACTAAAATCGAGCCTGCGATTTCCATCGAGCTCAAAAAGAAGATTCCGCATGGCGCCGGACTGGGTGGCGGAAGTAGCGACGCCGCTTCCGTCTTGCTGGCACTCAATGAACTCTTCGAAGCGAAATTATCGCGGGAGGCGCTCACTGAAATGGCGGAGCCGATCGGATCAGACGTTCCATTTTTTCTCTTTCAATCCGCGGCGTTGTGCAAGGGACATGGCGAAATGGTTTCGCCAGTGAAATTGAAGAGACAGTTTTCGATCCTGTTGCTGAAACCAGCGTTTGGTGTCTCAACAGCATGGGCATACTCGCGCTGGCAAGATTCTCGAGGAATTTCGGGGATTCGTTATGAAGCGCAGAAATTCGCCGAACAGGCTTTCGTGAATGATCTCGAACGCCCGGTCTTCGAAAAATTTGTTTTTCTGGCGCAATCAAAAATGTGGTTACTCAGTCAATCGGAAGTCGGCGCAGCGCTCATGTCGGGTTCCGGTTCCACCATGTTTGCCGTGATGCGAGCGAATGCAGATGCGGATTCTGTGGCGAAACGCGCCAAAGGAGCGCTCGACCCGGAACTATGGACGTGCGCCTGCGAAACGATCTGATTCAAACCCGCGAGCGGCGGCCAGTCCCGCGGCCGCGGGATGAATATTTCACCGGCCTTCGTTTTGGCTCGATTTTCGAAATGCCGCTGCCGCTTTTTACTTCCATGATCTGGTCGCGCAAAAGCGCCGCGCGTTCGAATTCGAGATTCGCAGAGGCTTCCTGCATCTCGTCTTCCAATTCGCGGAGCAATTCGGTCACATTAAAATCGCCGCCGGCCTCCTGAATAACGGAGGCGGCGATTTCTCGCCCGCGGAGAATGGTGTGCAAACTCTCCTGCACGGCGCGCCGAACTGTTTGCGGAGTGATGCTGTGCTTTTCGTTGTATTCCTGCTGTTTCGCGCGCCGGTATTCCGAAATCGACATGAGCGCTTCCATGCTTCGGGTGACCTGATCGGCAAACAGCACTACTTCACCGTTCACGTGACGCGCGGCGCGACCTGCGGTTTGAATGAGAGAAGTCTCGCTGCGCAAAAACCCCTCCTTGTCCGCGTCCAGAATGCATACCAGCGAAACTTCGGGAAGATCGAGGCCTTCGCGAAGCAAATTGATACCCACGAGAATGTCGAAATCAGCCGCACGCAATCCACGCAAAATTTCCACTCTCTCGATTGCGTCGATATCGCTATGCAAGTAGCGAACTTTCAATCCGACGTCGCGCAGATAATCAGCCAAATCTTCCGCTGTTCGCTTGGTCAGCGTTGTGACCAGAACTCGCTCGCCTTTTTCCACGCGTTGACGACAGAGCTCAATCGTCTCGTCGATCTGATTCTTGAGCGGCTTAAGCGTGATTTTTGGATCGAGAAGCCCAGTAGGGCGGATGATCTGCTCGACAACGAGCTGCGCACCCGGCGTGTGCACGTCGAACTTTTCCGCGGGCTCGTCCGTACGCGAAACCAGAACTTCTGAATTGGACCTTGAGCGTTGGGCGCGTGCCCGCGACTTATCGGAGTTGAGCGCCTGATCGCGATTTATCGGAGTCGAGCGTTTTTCGCCGGCTACGGCAAACGGCACAAGTTCAGCTTCCCCGATCCGTTGTCGCCGATGCGGAATATATCCTTTGTTTCCAGCCACGCTGTTTTGAATTTCAAATTCTGCCGGCGTCGCGCTGACGTAAACAAGCTGATTCGTCAGCTTCATGAACTCGTCGAAATTGAGCGGCCGATTATCGAGCGCGCTGGGCAGGCGGAACCCGTAATTTACAAGGACGGTCTTGCGGGAGCGGTCGCCTTCATACATCCCGCCGATCTGTGGGATCGTGGCGTGCGATTCATCAATGACTACCAGAAAATCTTTCGGGAAAAAATCGATGATCGTGTACGGCTTGGAGCCCGGTGGCCGACCGGACAAGTGGCGCGAGTAATTTTCGATTCCGTTGCAGAACCCCATTTCCTGCAACATTTCCAAGTCGTATTCGGTGCGCATGCGCAGGCGCTGCGCTTCCAGAAGTTTGTTTTGTGACTCGAGTTCTATGATTCGTTCTTCCAATTCATCCCGGATCGTGCGCAACGCACGATTGAGTTTGTCCGCCGGAGTCACGAATTGCTTGGCAGGATAAAACGTAATAACGGACAGCGATTCGTGCGCGTGCCCGGTCAACGGATCAAATCGCGTGATCGCTTCGATTTCGTCGCCGAAGAATTCGATCCGGATGCCTTCTTCGTCAGCGGAACCGGGATAAACTTCCACGACGTCTCCTCTGACGCGGAACCTGCCGCGTGCGAAGTTAACGTCGTTGCGCTCGTATAACATTTCGATTAGACGACTGAGCACGGCTTCGCGCGAGATGTGCTGTCCGCGTTTTACGGTCAGCAGCATCTGTAAATAATCTTCCGGCGAAGTGACGCCGTAGATGCAGGAGACACTGGCTACCACGATTGTGTCACGGCGCGAAAGCAGCGCGCTGGTCGCGGCAAGCCGTAACCGCTCGATCTCTTCATTAATGGAGGAATCCTTCTCAATGTAGGTGTCGGAGCGGGGGATATAAGCTTCAGGCTGGTAATAATCGAAATAACTGACGAAATACTCGACAGCGTTCCGCGGGAAGAATTGCTTGAACTCGGAGTAAAGCTGGGCGGCCAGCGTTTTATTGTGCGAAATGACGAGCGTAGGCCGATCCAGCTGCTGGATTACGTTTGCTATAGTGAAAGTCTTGCCCGAACCAGTAACGCCCAGCAACGTCTGATGCCGGTTACCGCCTTCAACGGACTTCAGCAGCTTGGCAATCGCCTGCTCCTGGTCTCCGCGCGGTTTGTAGTTCGACTGGAGCTGAAAGGACATTCAACAATCTAGCAGCGACTGCTGATAATTCCCAGTGTTCGTCTGGTGACGATGAGCTTTAAGCGGTCCAGATTTGTCGCAGGACTCTGCTGAAGTTCCCGCCGAGGATCAGTTCGATATCTGCGTCGCTGTACCCACGGCGAATCAGACCGTCAGTGATGTCAAACACGCGCTTATAGTGGTTAACGCCATCCGTATCCATTTTGTCACGGAAAGCGTAACTGGATTTGTAGAGGCTCCTTAACCATTTCTTATAGTCCTCTGGGAGCGCGTCGTAACCATCGAGATCGATATCGCTGCCTATGCCTACGTGTTCGACCCCGACCAGCTTGACGACATGATCGTAATGGTCGAGCACGTTCTCTGTCGTCGTGGGTTCCTTGGGAGAGACGAAATTGCGGACGCCAGTGATACCCATGACTCCGCCTTTTGCTGCCATCTTCCGGATCGCTTCGTCGGTTTTGCACCGCGGCTGGTCAGGATTGAAGGCGCGACAATTTGCATGAGTGATCAGGACAGGCGCTTTGGAAATTTCAAATGCATCAAGGGTAGTGCGGTCGCCGCAATGCGCGACGTCGACCGCCATTCGTACTTTATTCATCCGATCGATGATGGTAACGCCGAAATCACTGATTCCATCGTCGCGCCGCTCCGTGCTTCCGTTGCCGATCAAGTTGCGGGTGTTATAGGTCAGCAGCGATATGCGTTGCCCGAGTTGATAGAAACGATCGACGTCGTCCGGGGTCCGAAAATGCTCCGAGTTTTGCAGCCCCAGTATAATACCGATTTTGCCTGAGCTCTTCGCGGCGTCGATGCCTGCCGCGTCGTCCACGCGCATGAGGTGTCCCCCGTGATGCGCAATAAATCCATTCCACAAACCGAGAAACCATATCACCTGGTCGTATGAATTTGGTCCGACCGTTCCTACTCCGACGTGCATCACGTCGATTCTGGAATCTTTAAAGCGCTGAAAATCAGCAACAGTAAATGTCTCGGGGTTCGTGAACCAGGTCGGGCGCTTGTCTCCCTTGAATGGCGCCAGCACCCCAAGCAGCGTGAAGGGGTTAAGCATATCCACGACCACGCTGCGCTGGACCAGATCGATGGCGCGGGCTGAGTATTTGGTTGCGCTGTCCGCGAAGAGCTGAAACCAGCCGCGATTGATCATGGGCGCGGTGATTGTCGCTGCGGCAACACCTAGCAAGCGCTTTAAGGACTGGCGGCGTGTTATCATGCCTGGGCTTTCTCGGCAATTTGTGTCGATTTTAGGGTGAGTTGACAGAAAAACCAGTTTTCTGGAATTATGGGCCGGTGAAGATAACGCTCGATTTGCCGGACGAGCTCATGACCACGATTAGTTGTGCTCCCGGTCGATGCTGATATCATCGTTTACCTCTTGGTCTTTGGCGACCACACTTCCGCCGTGCCGACGTTAACGCAGTCGTTAGCGGAAGCATTGGCAACGCCGTGATGGATACTACGAGAATGGGCACAGCGCGGTTATGAATTTGAAAAATTGCTTGGCAGGCTGAAACGATATGTCCACTAGCGCTGGGGCCGGTGTGCGGCTGGAGATCGGTCATGTCTTGTTTATGGACTTGGTCGGCTACTCCAAGTTACTCTTGGACGATCAGCGCGAGCTATTAGAACGCCTGACTGAAATCGTTCGCAATACCGAGCAAGTTCGCGCTGCGGAAGCCACAGAAAAACTGATTCGTCTTCCGGCCGGAGACGGAATGGCGCTGGTTTTTTTCAACAGCCCCGAGGCGCCCGTGCAATGCGCGATCGAGGTCGCTGAAAAGCTAAAGCAACATCCTGAGCTGAAGCTTCGGATGGGAATTCACAGCGGGCCGGTCAATGAAGTTCGCGATGTCAATGGTCGAGCAAATGTTGCGGGAGCAGGAATTAACATTGCACAACGGGTGATGGATTGCGGTGATGCAGGTCACATCCTCCTTTCCAAGCGGGTCGCCGAAGACATGTCGCATTCTCGCCAATGGCGGACCTATTTACATGATCTGGGCGAGTGCGCCGTAAAGCATGGTGTCCCCATATTCATCGTGAATCTCTACGCGGATGAAATTGGGAACGCGGAATTGCCGGAGAAGCTCAAGCAATGGCAATCGGAGCAAGCCGCGCAGGCGGCAGATGAGTCATCGATTCCTCCACGCAAATATCTGTTGATCGCGGCTGCTGCTATCTTGATGGCCGTCGGCAGCTTTGGCGTTTGGCTCTATTTCAAACAAGCGGCAGTAACATCGCTGGTAGCGGAGAAAACTATTGCGGTCTTGCCATTCCAAAACTTCAGCCCGGACAAAGACAACGCATTTTTCGCAGACGGCGTTCAGGACGACATCCTTACTAGTCTGGCAAAGATCAAAGATCTCAGGGTCACTAGCCGCTCGTCTGTGATGAAGTTTCGCGACGTCGCAGAGCAGAACCTGCGCCAGATCAGCAAGGCGCTTGGCGTGGCAAATGTCCTCGAAGGTAGTGTGCGGCGGGAAGGGGATCGGGTTGTGGTCAACGTGCAATTGATCGATGCGCATACTGCCCGGCAGATCTGGGCGAACCGTTACGACCGCACCCTGGCTGATTCGCTGGGGTTACAAGGCGAGTTGGCCAGTGAAATCGCCGATGCTCTACGCGCCACGTTGAGTACGGATGAGCAAGCACGAGTAACAGCCAAGCCCACCCAGAATCCGGATGCATATGTGTTTTATTTGCGGGCGAATCAGATCTCGCGAAACCCCGACATGGTGCTCGAGGATTACAAAGCCGCCGAGCAACTTTACATGCAGGCGGTCGCGCTCGACCCGGATTTCGCGCTCGCCCATGCTCGACTTGCGTCCGTTTGTGCTGAGGTTTTCCATTACTACGAGCCAACCGAGGATTGGAAAACCAAAGCTCGCACCGAAGCTCAAATTGCTTTGCGTCTCCAACCCAACCTGGCGGAAGCACATTTTGCCCTTGGGCAGTGCATCTATTGGATGGATCAGGATTACGGGCGGGCTCTTGAACAATTCGATATCGCCGCTCGTTTAGCGCCGAGCAACGGAGATATTGCTCGTTTGATTGCGGCGATTAAACGCCGCCAGGGTAGGTGGGAACAAGCGCTCATGGAATATGAACGAGTTGCCAGGCTGGATCCACAAAACCCAAATACCGTCCGCGAACTTATCTTTATCAACACTGCAATGCGCCGCTGGCCAGAAGCGGCACTCTGGGCAGAGCGAATGCGCACGATGGCTCCGGCGTCGATCGTTGCGAAAATTCAGAGTGGATACGTCGATTTTTGGTGGAAGGGAGATACCCAATTACTAAAGTCACTTCTGGATACTATCTCGGCCGCTAACGATCCGGATGGCGCTGTCACTGCCTGCCGATGGGAAGCAGCCATGTTGAAACGCAATTTTTCTGAGGCCAAAAATGTTCTGCGAACTTCGTCGCTCAATAAGCTCTCGTACACGAACGCTGGCACGACACCGATAAGCTTTTTCGAGGGCTGCATTTATCTCGCACAGGGCGATAATGTGAATGCTCAGAAGGCATTCGAACTCGCAAGACCCGAGTTTGAAGCGGCTGTGAAAGAGGCGCCCGAAAGCGCCTATCGACACGCGAATCTCGGTTGGTTGTACGGCTTTATGGGGCGAAAAGACGACGCGATCAGGGAGGGACAACGCGCGGTCGAACTCAAACCAGAGTCGAAAGATGCCGTCGACGGTGCCCTGATGAATTGCTATCTCGCATTGATCTGCACGCTTGTCGGAGAGAAGGAGCTCGCCATCCCATTGATTACACGGCTTCTCAAAACCCCGGGCGCAGTGGACAGCGTCGATTACAGCATAACCGTTAACGATCTGAAATATCGCTGGGAATGGGACCCTATTAGGACCGATCCGCGTTTTCAAAAACTCCTCGAACACCCAGCGAAGTGACTCGGCGCTTAACCTTCGTCAGGTATGGGCTGACTCTGGCGCAATCGAACTCAATCGGTCGCCAGCTTCAATCGAACTCCGAACTTGTCGATTGCCAACGGCGGACAAAATATGAGGCTTAATCTGGCAACCGAACAGTGAATCCGAAAAAGTTTTTTTCCGAGCTAAAACGACGAAGAGTTTACAGCGTCGCCGTCGCCTACCTAGTTGCTGGGTGGGCGCTCGCCCAGGGCATTGCTCAGGTTCTTCCCGTGTTCGACATCCCGAATTGGGTCGTCCGCCTTACCGTACTGCTGATCGTGCTTGGGTTTCCAGTCGCGCTGGTGCTCTCTTGGTTTTTCGATCTCACACGATACGGAATTGTGCGAACGCCCGATCTCGACACTCGCAGCACCGACATCGTTCCATCCGGACCCGCTTCGAACCGAGTCGACTCTGGTGAGAAATCCATCGCCGTTTTGCCTTTCAGCGATTTAAGCCCGGCCAAGGACCACGCCTACTTTGGTGAAGGTATTGCGGAGGAGCTTCTCGGCGCGCTAGCGAAAGTTGATGGCCTGCGGGTAGCGGCCCGGCGGTCTTCATTCTGGTTTAAGGACAAGGAGGCCGAGCTAGGCGAAATCGCATCCAAGTTAAATGTCGGGCACGTGCTCGAGGGTAGCGTTCGGCGCGATGGCAATCGAGTCCGTGTGACAGCGGAGCTGATCGATGCGGGTGACGGATTTACTATTTGGTCGGAAACGTACGAGCGCGAAATGCATGGAATTTTCACGCTACAGGACGAGATCACGCGCTCCATCGTCGATACTCTGAAGCTCAAACTCGCGATCTCGCCGTCGCGTCCATCTCGGAGCACAGCTGCCTACGATGCTTACTTGGAAGGCCTTGTTTATTCCGACAAAAACACGGAGCCCGAGTTGCGCAACAGCCTCGAGTTTTTCCAGCGGGCGCTGGAGCAGGATCCGAAGTTCAGTCGCGCCTGGACGGGGATCGCAAAGTCGTGGCTGTGGCTGGCCGACGCTTACGAGGCGCCGCTTGAGGCGTATCCGAGAGTGCGCGATGCTGCGCGACGTGCTTTGGAACTCGATGACGAGGAAGCTGAAGCACACGTGTATCTTGCGGAGACCAAACGGATACTTGACTGGGACCTTGACGGAGCGGAGGCGGAATTCAATCGCGCGGTCGCGATTGATCCAAATTCCACGCCGTCGAACTATTTTATTGCCGCCCTGCATGCTGCCCGCGGCGATCGCGACAAAGCACTCGCCTACTTGCAGCAGACATCAAAAATCGATCCGGCCTCACTCTGGGTGAGCAACTTCGCGTGCGAGCTCTATCGTTATTTCGGCCTTTACGATGAAGCCATCGCCGCGGGAGAACGAGCACTCCAGCTCGATCCGACATTTGCCCATTATGGTGAGCCAATGATCGCAGCGTTGTACCGCGAGATGGGGCGTTTCGATGAGGCAATTGCACTCTACCAAAAAGCGCGAGAATCCACGGGCAGACCAGGGTTTGGCCTGGCGATCACGTACGCTCGTATGAACCAGCGCGAAAAAGCGTTGAAAGCTCTTGAGGGAGCTGTCGCAGGCTGGGGCTATCGGCCGGGCGATGCCACTGCGCACGTGCATGTGGCGCTGGGCGCGTACGACGACGCAATTCGCGAACTCGAACTCGCGTGCGAGCAGCGCTCGTCATCCTTGCATAGCGTTGGCATTGCTCCCGAATTTGTGCCGCTTCGTTCGGACAAGCGTTTCAGGTCAATTCTCAGAAGAATCGGGCTTGAACCTGAGAAAGTCTTTGCAGCAACAGCCGCCTGATTATTGAACGATCACGTGTCGCCCATGGCCATGGGCGGGCATTCCGTGCTTGTCTAAATCCTGCTGCGCCACGTGCATTCCGTAGAGCAGGATCGCAATCAAGACCGAAGTATAGTATCGACATCGTCCAGCGTTGGGCCGGTGTGACCTCGAAATACCGCTGTTCTTCCTCGGTTCGTTTGCGGAAGAGCGAATAGATCCGCGGCAGCGACAGAAGCACAATCAACCAAATAATAAAATTTGGATATTTCCACCCGAACCACACTAGCAAGGCCAATCCCGGCAACCAAAGCCAGCGTGAGAGCGCCGTCACGATGCGTCCGCCATCCAGCATTCCTACCGGCGTCAGATTAAATAGATTCAGAAAATATCCAAACCAGGCGAGCGCGATGAATAGCGGCGCGGCAAAGACTTCGCCCAGGAAGTTGCAAACCAACGCGCCAAGGCTCCCCAGCATCGGACCGCCGATCCCGACGCATGCTTCCATCCAGGCATTGCGCGGCGCTTCTTTAAGCGCGATAAACGCGCCCATAAACGGAATAAAGACAGGCGCGCCGACTTTGAGTCCGAACTTTTTGGCGACAAGCAAATGGCCGGTTTCGTGTACTAACAAAAGCAGGACAAAACCCAACGCGAATTGCCAGCCCCAAATCTGGGTATAGACCCAGATCATCAGCAGCATCGTTCCGCCGGATTTCAGCAGGATCGGTAGGAATTTCAGAAGCGGAAGAACAGCAAACTTCAATTTCGCGAAAAACTTCGCGATCAGAACTCCGACTGCTGCAAGCGGTCCCAGCGCTTTTTTTACTCGGCTCCAGGCCGTTTCCTCGGACGGAGCTTTGTACTCCTGGGTTGCTTCAGTTTGAAGGTTCATCGCTTCGCGGACGTTGATTCCTGAATCGTTGAATCGTTAAATCCGTTGTGTTACCGAGAAATTGTAGGGCGTTTCTGTGAAACGCCAACTTACGGCGTCTGACACAGACGCCCTACAATTCATTAAAGGCATCGCCCAGATGATCGAGGACGTCGCGAGGTAATAACGATTGTTCGCTTTGACTCCCATTAAAAATTGCGATTTCCGCGGCGCGCCCGCATAACCATGCGCCGAGTCGCGCCGCATCATAAAGAGACAAACCTTGTCCCACCAATCCTGCGCAGACTCCGGTGAGAATGTCGCCCATTCCGCCCGTGGCCATTCCCGGATTGCCGGTCGTGTTAAAGCTTAGGGGGTGATCCCGTTCAGCCACGATCGTCCGGCTGCCTTTCAATAAAAGCGTTACCGGAAAACGCTGGCAGAATTTCGTTGCCGTTTTGGCGCGCGTTTCTTTTTCACCGGGCCAGAGTCGTTTCATCTCGCCAGGATGCGGCGTGAGCAACCGTTTGCCTTTGCAATGTTTGAGCGTCGAGGTTTTTTCCGCCAAAATATTCAAGGCGTCAGCGTCAATCACCATTGGCTGCTTCGCTTTTTCGATCAGCTCGAGAATTTCGGCAGCGCGGGATTTTCCGAGACCGGGTCCGACTGCCCAGACGTCGGCCTTTTCCTTGAGTAAATCGCGGTAAGACTGGATCGGTTTGACCATCGATTCCATTGGCGCGGCGCTTGCGACAATCTCGTAGATTTCTTCGGGAACGAAAACCTCGACCAGCCCTGCCCCTGCACGCAACGCGCCCTGCGAAGTCATCAGGGCTGCACCGATGAATCCCCTGGAACCGGCAACAACACCAATACGGCCACACTGGTTCTTGTACGTGCTGAATTTGCGCCTCGGCAGCAATTCCCGAACAACCGGCAGAGCGGCGACAACTTCTTTCGCTTTTTTTTCCGGAGAGCGCAGTTCATCCAAATGCACGACTTCCAGGCTGCCCACGAAGTTCAGCGCGTCGTCGGCCAGCAATCCTGGTTTTGCGAATCCGATCGTGACTGTAAAATCCGCGACCACACAGTCGCGATCGGTTTTACCCGAATCGCCGTCGAGACCGGTTGGAAGATCGACTGCGAACACGTAAGCGCCCTTGGTTGCCCGCAACTGATTGATGGAGCGACACGCCGCAAGGATCGGATCGCGCAGCGGCGGCTTCGCGCCCAGCCCGAGTAAACCGTCAAGAATGATCAGCGGGGCTGCAGTGGCAATGTACGCCTCCGCTGCCAGTGCTTCCTCCGCCGCGGACAACTCCTCAGCGGCTTCTGCGAAAAGTTCGACAAGGATGACGCCGAGATCAGTCCCGCCGCTGCGGGCTGGTGTCGCGCCCAAAATCTCAGGTGGCCTGCGGCGCAAACTTTCAAGTTTTTTGCGCATCAGTCCGCTGCAATCGGCTTCCTGAAAAGCAAGTCGCACCTCAATTTTCCATCCGAGGCGTCGTAAACATTCAGCCGCAACTAGGGCGTCACCGGCATTGTTACCTTTCCCCGCGAACACAATGCACTTGCCAGGCTTACGGAAAAATCTGGTGACCGCTTGCGCGACGCCGGCGCCTGCCTTGTCCATTAGCGCTTCAACTTCTACTCCCCGCGCGAAAGCAGCTTCTTCGGCCGCTCGCATCTGCGTCGAAGTCAGGATTGGAAGGTTCAATTACCCCTCCCGATCTTTTGAGCCCGTTTTTGCCTCTGACTCGTCTGATTTCGATGGGCTCTTCTTCTGCCGCGCGCTCTTTTTGTGCGAACGCTTGGATCGGCGGCCCTTAGATTTAGCCACCTTGGTTTGATCGATGTACGGTTGCAACGGGATGCTTTCACTCGTCGCCACTCGCGTCGTCGTTAACGCGCTCGCGACGGAATTGCGTCCGCGCACACCGGCCGCAATTTCTTCCGCGAGCTTTTGACGGTAAGAAGCCGTTTGCGCTAACGCCGCCTCAGTTGGGTTGGTTAGGAAGCCGCATTCCACGAGCACTGCCGGGACCGTGGCTTTTCGCAGGACGAAGTAACCCCGGCGCCGCACATTGCGATTTGAGGAAGGCGCCCCGCCGGCGACAAAGTAATGGATAGCCGAAGCCAGCGGGAGGCTCTCGCGGTTGTAAAAATATGTTTCGATTCCACCGGCGCCGCTGCGCTTGGCCGAGTTGAAATGGATGGAAACGAAAATGGCGTTGGCATAAGAGTTGGCGATCGCAACGCGTGTTCCGAGCGGAATGAACACATCGCTGTCGCGGGTCATCACCACGCGATACCCGCTTGCCGCCAATGCCTTCTTCAACCGTTGCGCGACGTCGAGGGTCATCTCCTTTTCTGAAACTATCTGGCCTGGAATTCCGCCGCGGTCGTGGCCGCCATGACCGGCATCGATTACAACGGTCATGGATGAGCCGCTGTCTTTCGAAGCTCGCCTCGCGTGAGCGGTGGAGAGGGTCCCCAGAAATGCGATCAGCAAACTGAAGGCAAACAGACGGAACCGGTGGGGATTTGTCGGCATCACTAATCGTCCTTCGGCAGTTCAGGCGGGCGAGCTGATAATTTCGGTGCGGTACCACGGGAGCTTTGCGCGGCCGGCGATTCAATCGTGCCGCCGCGCACTGCCACTTCGCCATTGCCGGAGCGAACGAGCTTTGGCCGTGTTTTGGTTTCCATGAAGGAGGAGTGTGCCAGTAATTCACCATTCAAGCCGATGCGCGAATACGCCCAGGCACGCGGGGCGGAGCAATGCAGAACATGCAATTGATTTGCGTGATCGATCTCCGCGTGTGGTTCCTCAAACGCGATGGCACGGCCTAACGAATAAGTCGCATACACAATTCCACTGTCCTTGTCCTGCACGCGCACGTACAACGAAGTATGGTCCGGAAAGCGGTTGGTGAGAAGCGAGTACGTCCGCACGTTGCCAGGCGCGGCAACGCGATCGGGAATGCCGACTGTTTGCTGCCAGATTGGTCGCGCGTCGGTTACTTCAAAAACTCGCGTTGGGGAATAAAAAAACTTTCCCAGATCGGCAAAATAAACATTCGTCCGCACGTGATAAGTGCCGAAATCGTGCACAGGATAAAGTGGAGTCAGATTGATCTGATGCGCGACTCTCTGCCCGGCTTCGACTTTCAAGGGCCCCTGATCGCTTTCGGCGCTCATTGGCGCAATGGGCTGGCCTTCGTTTCCGGTTATCTCAAACCCAAGCCACGATTGCCCGTCGGCGTTGTGAAGGTCGATGTCGCGTCCGGCCAGATTGGTGATGCTGAGTGTCGCTACCACCGGTTCGTAAGCGATGTACTGCAATCGTTTGAATTTCAGGTCCACCTGAATTTGGGCTTCGGCTTTCGCGGCAAAAAGCAGAAGGCATGTGATCGACAGAATACGCCTGATCACATTGCTAAACGACGAAATCCGAATGACGCAGTTGGTTAAAACGTTAAGAGAGTCAAAGAAGTTACAACGTTTAAGCATCGTCACTCTTTTCAGCCTGTCTGTGTAGCCCTTTTTAGCTTTGTAACGTTTGTAACTTTGCCTCTCGTGGCGTTCATTGTGCCGAGCTGCTCTCAGCCGCAGGAAAAAGCTGCAAAAGCCGCGAAGGTTCGGCCTGAACGGCCTGCAATTTGTCATCGTAATAGATTCGGACCCTGTATCCAAGATATTTTCGCTTTCCGCTGTCCGCGAGGGAACTTTTACTTCTACTCTTTTGCCCGGGTCGGACCGTCGCGGCCGCCTCGGAAAGCGATGACTCTGGCGAAACGACTGCTGTTTTTGGTCGGAGATAACTGACCGAGAGGACTTCGGGAGTCGGATCCGTCCAATCGTGCTTGGGCGTCAGCCATTCGTAATTCACGTCCGCGTCCGTGAGCTTCACATCCTTGTCACCAACGGTGTCGTAAAACTCCACCAAAATTTTTACCTTGGTGTGATCAACCGTTGCGTCGGTTTGTTTTTTTATGCCGATCCGTAGCGCGAGGTTGGTCTCGGCGTCCGGATCGGGTGTCTCAGTAGCTTTGACTTCCGTAATGCCCATGACAGCGCCTTCCGGATTGCCGCCGAGATCCCGGTGCGACGCGGCATCGAGTGATGCGCTGGCCATGCCAGGGTCTGTCGCGGCCGCGGTCGACACTCCCAGCTTCAACCGCTGATCAGCCAACTCATATGCCTGCCCGGCCGACGGGCCAATGTCGTGTAGTTTACGCCATACTTCGTTCGACTTGTCATAAAGCTGAATGGAATCATACGTCTTGGCTATTTCCTCGAGCACCATGACGTTACTGGGTTCACTCTCCAACGCTTCCTCAAACCGCGCGAGCGCATTTGTTGTATCGCCGCGGTCACGGAGCTCGACACCTTCTCGCAACAGCTGATTAACAAGAGACGGAGGGGGTGTTTGGGCAACCGCTTCGGGTGAAGGAGCCGTCCGGGTCGCCGGCGGCGCAGGTGTAGAAACGGGAGGAGCCGCGGGGCGTGCGACGGTCGTCGCGACCGCCTGTGCTGGCATCCGTACAGGCCGAACCCGGCCTATATAATAGGAGGTGACGGCGAAGATTTCCGCCAACGCCAGAATTACAACCAAGCCGAGCCCGACGTTAAAACTTGGATCGACCTGCGTAGCCCGTGAAAGAAGAGTCCGCATGCAGCAATAAACCCCATTTCTGTAAGCGCGCCCTCGCCAAGCTGTCAACTCAGGGTTCGCCACGCTAAATCTTGGAACGTTGAACCGGAACGCGTTCTAACCCGCCTCAGGCGGGTAACATTTTAAACGAATCACGAACTTCTAGCGCGAAATATCGTCCTGGCTCAGCAACTTGAATCCTTCACCCATCAGAACCGTGGACGCGCATTCGGTATCGTCTACGTGCAGCGCAATCGCGGCAAAGCCACGCGGCCGGATGAGCAGGGGATACGCGAAATGGACATTCACCTCTGCCATGACCAGTGCGGCAAGCAGTTTCACCAGTTGTGTGGCGACTTCTCGCATTTCCACGACCACAACTTCACAAACGCCGAATGGCACGTTTTTTTCCCGGAACAATTTTTCCACGCGCGCGGGATCACTCGCAATGATCCGAGCAATCGCCGAATCGGTCGATTCGGATACGCTCAGTGCCACGGCGTGAGTGCTCTGTGTGCTGAGCAGTTTCACGACATCCAGCATTGCCCCCACCTTGTTCGGGAGAAAAACAGAGAATTGCTTCACCAGCGGCCCCTCCATTTTCGACGTAATTTCCGGTAAATTCGCAGTCATTTCGATAGCGACACCCTGCTGGATTATCCCAAGGCGCGCCAGGCAAACTATCTCATTTCAGGTCTTTCATTGGCAAACCAATATATTCGTTAAGACGTTAAAGCGTTGAAATGGAATACGTGGAACGCGTTGTCCCCGACGCGTTGGCTCGGGACCGCTGTCATCGGTTTGAGGACAAGCCGATCCACCTTTAATGCTTTGACGCTCAACGTTTCAACGCTGGCACTTGATTGAGGCTGTTCATTTGGCGGGGCGTCAATATACTGCCGTAATGATTGCGGGAGCGCATTTACTTTTCTACAGCAAAGACGCGGAAGCCGATCGTGCGTTCTTTAAAACCGTGCTGGAATTCCCGTCGATCGATCTCGGCGAAGGCTGGCTGATATTTGCGTTGCCGCCTGCCGAGCTGGCGGTTCATCCTGGTGATGGCGAGTTTGTGCAGATGCATGCAGAACATCCCATGCTGGGAGCTCTTCTTTATCTGATGTGTGATGATTTGGGTAGTGTGACCAGGTTGCTGAAAGGCAAAGGGGTGGACTGCGCGACCTCAGTGGAAGCTGACTGGGGAATCAGTACGAGTGTTCGACTGCCGAGTGGAGGCGAAATCGGTCTTTACCAACCGACTCATCCCACGATGATAGAAGCGCGTTCAACTTGAAAAAAGGCGGGGCTTCAGTCCCAATTTCGCAACGCTTTAGATTCGCCCGCGATGGATGAAGAAAACGAGTTAATCGCACTGCGACGCAAAAAGGTCGACGCGCTTCGTGCCAAGAGTATCGAGCCATTCGGCGACGGTTTTGAGGTGACCGGATCGATTGCGGAGGTGAGCGAAAAGTTCAAGGAAGGCGAGACCCTTCGCGCAGCGGGCCGCATCACGGCGCATCGCGACATGGGCAAGAGTCATTTCCTTGATCTGCGCGACGCGACAGGGCGCATTCAAATCTATATTCACGCGAAAGAAGTCGGGGCGGAGCTGATCGACCTTTTTCGGTTGCTCGATCTGGGCGATTTCGTCGGCGTGGAAGGAACCTGTTTTGTCACCAAAAGCGGTGAACCGACGTTGAAGGTGCGCACATTCCAATTGCTGGCGAAAGCGTTACGGCCGCTTCCTGAAAAATGGCACGGACTACAAGACATCGAGGCGCGTTATCGGCAGCGTTATCTCGATCTCCTTACGAACGAGCGTTCCCGTGCCGTGTTCGAAAAGCGCATTGCTATTGTGCGCGAAACCAGGCGCTTCTTGGAACAGCGCGGCTTTGTAGAAGTCGAGACTCCGATCTTGCAAACAATCGCGGGAGGAGCGGCTGCCGAACCATTCATAACGCATCATAAGGCGCTTGGTCTCGATCTCTATCTGCGCATTGCGCTGGAGCTTTACTTGAAACGTTTGCTTGTGGGCGGGTTCAATAAGGTATTCGAAATCAGTCGTAACTTTCGCAACGAAGGCATCTCCAGAAAGCACAATCCCGAATTCACAATGCTCGAAGCCTACTGGGCGTATGCGGATTGGGAGAAAATGGCGAACCTGGTTGAAGAACTAATCTGTTATCTCGCGGAGAAAATCTGCGGTTCGCTAACAGTCGAACATCGCGATTCCGAAGAAAAAATTATACGTACGATCAATTTGAAACGGCCCTGGCGCCGCGCGCGTTATCGCGATGTCTTGCGGGAAGTTGCCGGGAAAGATTGGTTTGAGTTATCCCCCGAACAACGGCGCGATCGCGCCACGAACGAGTTCAAATTGGAAATCCTGCCGCAGTTGGCGGATTTTGAAGTGACGCAGCATGTCTTCGAAAAACTCGTCGAGGAGAAGACGATTGACCCACTCTTTGTTACGCATAGCCCGAAAGAGCTTGTGCCACTGGCAAAACAAAACACGGTAGACGACTCGCTGGTCGATGTTTTCGAGTTGATTATCAACGGCGCGGAAATCGCGCCCGGTTACAGCGAGTTAAACGATCCATTGGTGCAACGCCAACGTCTGATTGAACAGGCAGGCGAAGAGAGGCAAAAGATCGACGAAGATTTTCTCCTCGCGCTCGAGCACGGCATGCCTCCCGCGGGCGGGATCGGCATTGGAATGGATCGGCTCACCATGTTGCTCACTGGCGCGGAATCGATTCGCGACGTAATCCTTTTCCCTCTGCTGCGACCAAAGAAGTGACGAGATTGCTTTTAACGACTTAACGTCGCAAGGGCCTCATTCGCGCTCGATATCAAAAGTGACCTTTGCGTTAATGCGATAGTTTGTGACTTTGCCGTCGTCTACTTCTGCGGTGAATTCCTTGATGTAAAGCGAGCGAACGTTCCGCAGTGTTTTCGCGGCTTCCGCCACCGCGCCCTGCGCGGCATCCTCCCAGCTGTTCGGCGATTGTGACATCAGTTCAATGACTTTAACGACTTTGGCCATGGTGATTTCTTCTCCTTTTTCTATTTACCCCAGGTGGCGTGGAACCGGCGCGTTTTTTCATCGCAATATCTCTACTTGGGCCGTCGTGAGTTATCCTCTGGGCGAGTTTTGCTGCAAATGCGGAGTTGCTACGACGAGCGCGATTCCACCTAACACAGCGACAGAGGCGAGCAGATAACGCAGCGTGATTGGTTCGCTGAGTAACAGGATCCCACCAGTGGCAGCCAGCACTGGAACGCTGAGTTGAACAGTCGCGGCGCTCGCAGCTTTCAGCCCGGACAGTGCCGTGTACCAAACGACATAACCTAGACCTGATGTAACCGCGCCCGATATGATGGCGTAGGCGATTCCCGCAGGATCGGCATGCGTCCATGGAGCGAAAATGACGATGAGAGCAGTCGCGAACGGAACTGCGCGGACAAAATTTCTGGCCGTGACACTTGCCGCGTTGCGTTCTCCTTTGCCGCGCAGTGAGTAAACACCCCAGGCCACGCCGGCCCCCAGCATCAGAATCGAACCGGCTAATGGCGGAGCAGAAAGTCCCGGGAACACAAGCGCGACGAACCCAATGACCGCGAGGATGAAGCCGACAATCTGGATCATGCTTAAGCGCTCGCCCTTGTGCAGCCCCCAGAGAATCATCGTGGCCTGAACCGCGCCAAACAAAAGCAATGCGCCTGTTCCAGCTGAAAGAGATACATACGCAAATGAAAAACCTGCAGCGTATACAAAAAGCGCGGACGCTGAAATCCAATTGCCGTATCGGAATAACACGTGTCGAGCGACGAGTGAGGAACCCGAACCGGTTTCAACTAAAGGCGAAGTCGTTTTCTCAACGATCATCCTTTTGCGAACGCTCATAATGAGCCAGAGCGCGACGGCTCCGGAGAAAATGCGAAGGAACGTGAAAGTAGCGGGATCGATGCTGCTTTCTTTCAATGCGGCCCGGCACAGGAGTGAATTGCTCGCGAAGGCAATCATCGCCAGGAGAGTGAGCGTCAAAATCCTTGTTGATTTCACGATTGATAGAATTTGGAGCCGAATCGTTCGCTGCAAACGCAGTATGAATTAATCAACTCGAACTTGTTGAGCAGCATCGCATTCACTGCATCGTATCGTACGCGGTAGAGTTTGCCTTCTTGGTCGCGCAATATCAGGCGGGGATCTGAGATGGCGAGGCCGACGCCGCGCAAGGAAACGCTAAAAAAAAGCAATTGATCGGCAGCAGTCCGCGAAACGGATCTGATAGCTTGGGAGCTCGAATGAAGCTCGCGTTGCGCATCATTATGTTTGCCGTCGTAATCTTCCCGCATTTGTCCTCCTTCGGGGGCGTGCGGCACTTCGGCTTTATCTATGAAGCACCAACCTCGGCGCCGGGAAGCTTCGAGCTGGAAAACTGGGTCACGTGGGCGCGTACAACCAATCCGGAGCATTCCGATCAAGTCGACTTTCGGCACGAAATCGAGATTGGCGTCACCGATCGCCTTCAAGCGAGTATTTACTTGGCAGATTGGTTTTACGAAAATGCCCCGGGGCATTCGGGTTCCACCTACTCCGACTCGGCGATCGAGTTGATTTATAACCTAACGAATCCCGTTATCGATCCGATCGGATTGTCGCTCTATCAGGAATACAAAGTCGGCGACCGATTATTCGAGTGGGAATCGAAATTGATCGCGCAAAAGAACTTAGGACCGCTCATTCTCGCATACAATGCGACGCTGGAAGCTGTCTGGGAAGGGCAAGGACTGGCGGAACGCGAAGGCGAATTTCAGCAAGTTCTCGGTGCCAGTTACGAAATTTCGCCGCGAATTTCGGTTGGCTTGGAGTTTCTTCATGAATTCGTCTTCCCTGACTGGCATGATACAGAAAGAATCAGGAACGTTTTCATCGGTCCAAACGTTTCGTATCGCCATCAAAGCTGGTTCGTGACCGTCACTGCGCTTGCGCAACCAACAAACACACCTGACGAGCCGGACTTTCAACTGCGGACAATCCTCGGTTTCGGCTTTTGAGATGAAAAAGCAACCGGTCTGTGTCGCTTTGTTTGTCTGGTTGTTTTGGGGCTGCCAATCAGATAGCTATGCGCCCCCTCCAGCTGTCACCTCGCAAATGCTGGCGGCTTCCGGCAGGAAAGAGTCACATGCCGATATTGCTAGGTTAAGCGAAGGTCGCACGCTTTTCGTTCACCGCTGCATCGAATGCCACACGCTGCCCGCGGTCTGGCATTACAGAACCGACGAATGGCCGGGTATTGTCAGTAGCATGTCGCATCGTGCTAGTCTGAAACCGGCTGAGCGCGAAGCCATCGTGGCCTATATTTTGGCGGTGCGATCCCAATATTGAGCTATCGAGCTACGATTGAATCGCGCTTTTGCCCAATTTTGGGTGGCGGCGGTCATGGTCTGACAAAGCCGGAGCCATACCTCTCAGTTTCTTACTTCAAACCGGCGAGCGGCAGACCATTGGCCCGGACCACCGGTGCCATTAGCGCGCGCACGCCACCACATCCTGAGTGTTGGAAGGGTGCTGGTGTTGAATTGAGATGTGTTTGCCGTTTGGTTCACAATCAGTGGCGAAGGAAAAGTGTCTTGATCATCGATCTGGATTGTGTAACTGACGGCTCCTGTGACATCGCCCCAGTCGAAGGCGATGTTTGTCCCGGGTGCGAAGCGCGCGTCGACAGACGGAGAGAGCAAGGCAGGTGGAGGAAGCGTTTGGGGAGGTGTTGGCGATGGGGGAGGAGGTGTTGGCGTTTGGGGAGGTGGTGTTGGCGATGGAGGAGGTGGTGTTGGTGATGGAGGAGGTGGTGTTGGTGATGGAGGAGTGCCGGCGGTAACCGTCAGGTTGGCTGAAGTTGTGGTGTCGAAGAATGCAGTGATGGCGACCGATGTGTTGTTTCCGACGGCGAATGTTGTGACCGTGAAGCTGGCCGACGTCTGGCCACCTGGGACATTGACTATGCCTGGTACCTGGGCAACGGACGAGTTACTCGTAGCAAGCGTAACAAAGATGCCGCCGGCAGGCGCCGGAGCGCTCAAGAATACAGTTCCGGTGGCGTTCGTGCCGCCGCGGACGCTAGTAGGACTAATCGTCATCGATTGCAGCAGCGGCGGAGCATTTGGGTCCGGACTTACGTTGACGAAAATAGATTTGGTCACGCCGCCCGCACTTGCGAAGATATTTCCTCCAGTAGGAAGACCCGATACGGTGCTGGTGCCGATATCGAAGCTGTTAGTGCTATTCCCCTGAGCGATGGCGACGTTCGCGGGAACATGAATTACAGACGGGTTATCAGTCGTTATGCTAACAACTCCACCGCCTGCCGGCGCCGGTATGGCCAATGCGACTGCGGCACGACCCGTGTGGCCGCCGATAAGATCCTGACTCGCCGGGCCGATTCCCAGTAACGTCGCGGGTCCAGGTGATGGGTCGATCTTAAGTATTCGCGCTTGCGCGCCATTGAATGTTCCGTAACGCGCACCGATAAAAACCCAATGCGATGCATTGACTTGTGGAGCGGGGAGTGTGTTGAAAGTCGCGCTGATGCTACCGGCTGGCACTGTTACGTTCGGTGGGGTAATCACCTGGCCTTCCATACTTCCTTGCAAGGTTACCAGGGCGCCGCCCGCTGGCGCAGCCGAGGTGAGTCTGACCGTTCCAGTGACAGTGTTACCGGCAAGCACTGATGGTTGACTGAGCGTTAGCGATGAAAGACTCGGCGCTGGTGTCGGACTTCCTGCCGGCGTCAGGACAACGGAGATCTGAAAAGCGTGAACACCGCTGTCGGCTTCGGTACCTGGATCAATCGTTACGCGGACCGGAACCGAAACCGCGCTGGTGGCGATATTGAAGTCAGCGTCTGTTGCTCCCGCCGGAATAAAGACTGTAGCAGGTGGCCTAACGAGACTTGTGTCGCCGCTTACCAGCCGAACAGTTACACCTCCGGGCGGCGCAGCCGATTGCAGTGTTACAGTGCCGGTAAATGTAGTCCCGCCGACGACCTTCTCGTTACTCAGTTCCATTCCAAAGAGTATCGGGAGCACTCCGAGCGAATTTTGCTCCCAGCCAGCGCCGTAAGCGGCGCGCAGCACACCGATGATTCCATTGGGCGGAACCGGGCCGGTCGTGACCGGACTCACAAACGCATCTGTCCTGCCGGCAGGGATCGTAACAGTGCGTGCGGGAACTTCCGCCTGTGGTATGTCGCTTGCCAACGTGACCAGCGCTCCGCCTGCAGGCGCGGGTTGGTTGAGCATTACCCTCGCCATTGTGGAGTTGCCACCGTAGCCGTTGCCAGGCTCGGTTATGATCGCGAACAAATTGAACCCCGCCGGCGCAGGCGGTCCCGCTGTCACTGAGATCGCGCGCCCAGCGGACCAAGGTCCAGCCACGTCGCCATGCAGAGCCCGCACGCGCCAGAAATAATTGCCGGGTCGCGAGAAGATCCGGCGTAATCATGTAATCGGATCGCGTGAGGCCTTGAAGTACGAAGGACGAAGTTCGTGAAGTTCGGAGTGGTGTCGACGTCTAGCTCGTAGCCGGGCACCTGCGGGTTTGCTGTGTCGGACCAGTCAAAAAAGAATGGAGTCGAAACGCTCGCTCCAGCTGCCGGTGCCACTTGCGAAACCGCAGGCGGTAGGGGTGCGGAGTTGGTGATGTGGACATTCAGCGTGGCCGACGGCAGGCTGCGCACGTTGTCGGCCGAGACTGCGCGTACACGATAGTAGACATTTGCGAGTGCGTTCCCCCAGCCAGCTTGGGCCTTTGTCCCGAACGTGATCGCATTAGTCGTCAAGGTCAAAGGATAGGAAAAGGTAGGCTCGTCATCCACTTCGAGAAGGTAATAATGTGCGCCGGTTACCGCCGACCATTTGATGTCGAAAAATTCGGCCACGTGAAAACTCGCGGGGCTTGTTGGCGTAATGAACATGGGTGCGGCCGGCGCGACACCGGGCCCGGTAACGGTAAAACTGCGCACTGCCGACCACGGCGAATCGACCCCGCCGTTTGGGCCTAGTTGACTATCTTTTACTCTCCAGAAATAAGTGCCATTCGGTAGGCCGCTCACTTTGTCGGCGGTTGCGGTCGGGACAGATGGATCGCCGTCCATATTCGTGAACCCGGAAGCGATCACGGTTGTGAAAGTGTTGGTTGTTCCGACTTGCCAGGTGTAACTGCCGATCGGCCCTCCGGGCACGGAAACCGGATCCCAATCAAGCGTGATGGGTTGAACCAGAGACGCGCCATTTGCAGGGGCAGCTAAAACAGGGGCTGGCGGTCCAGCAGGAGTGGGCGTGGGGGTAGGACTCCGTCGTCCGCCGCTTGCAGATGTCGGATCAATCCAAATTAAGAGCAACGTGGCGGTAAGTGCTGCACAAGTCTTTTTTTCAAACATAGGTGTTTACACGACATACTGCGCGTGTAGGCCGGGATCCTAGGAAAGAAGCAGACGGCAAGACATCAGAGAAAGGTTACGAGACTGTTACTATTCGATTGGCAACTTAGCAACGTACGCGCAGGTCGAGGCAATCGAGCCCGCGACGCCGTGCAGGTTTTATAACACTGCAGCTACTGGATCTTCTCCCAGAACGCGCGGCGATTCGGAATGTTTGGGAAAACAAGTTGGCCTTGGTAAAAGGTGAACGGACTGGATCGGTCGTTGCCACCGAACGATAAAATCAGAGTTTTGCCTTCAACGTTCCAATGGCCTGTCACGGACTCCCTGCGTTCGTAGGCCGTGACGGTCCAGTTCTCAACAGTGCCATCGACATGAAGAACGAGATGCTCGTCTATCGGGCCCGTATAGCTGATTGTAGTTTTTCGCCAGTGTCCAATTAAGGCATTCGAATTTTCCGAAGTAGGAGCCACTTGATTCTTGAAATGTGATGATCCCTGAGTCAGCAGCCTCTGCGAAAAACGCAACGAGCACAAACGTGGCACATTGCGTAATCGATGTGATTTGTCGGAAGATATTTCGTGGTATCATGGGAAACCTCCGTCCCGAGTCTGACAAGGTAACCGACCGGTGACAACTCTAATCTGTGGTTTTGTTGCGCGATCTTTAACTCGAATCGATGTTCAGCGGCTAACGTGAAGCTTCCGACAATCATCGAGGGAGGACGATTTCCCTCACCGGCTCCCGCGCCCCAGGCACTGGCATGGGACGGCAACAAATTGTGGATGGGTTCGCGCGATCTACGCCGAATTTATCTGATCGATCCGAAAACGTGGGAAGTGCTCGACGAGAAAGAACCGCCTGGCATCCCGTGGGCGGCTGTCGCGACAAACGGAACGCTCCGTTTTACGATCGGGGAAGGTCCAAACGACGATCGGTACATTCGTCGATTCGTGCCGGAGCTGGGGTTTTCGGAGGCCGACAAGATCGCGTGCCCGGAATTTACCGGATCATACCTCAGCTACGACGGCGAGAATCTCTTATCTAAGTCAATGGTACAAACATCGCATTCTCAAGCTGGACGCGAATGGCAATATCGTTCGCGTTATCGACGTCGATGCGGAGGTGTCAGGTCATGCGTTTGTTGATGGAATGGTCTACGTCTTGCGCGGGACCGAACAGAACGGTGAGAGCTGGTCCATTGCGCGACTCAATCCTCGGGAGGAGAAACCGGAAGTTAAAGACATCGCGATTGTGCCGTTCGCCTGTCGCTCGTTAACTTTTGATGGCGCGAACTTTTGGTCGAATCATCGTGCCGCGAATGAAATCGTATCATTCGCGTTGCCGTTGTAGCTGCTGCTGCCGGGTGCGGCCTTTTAAGCCTGAATCCTAGATTTCCTGAGCGATATCGAGCAAATGGTGGCGGAGACTGATTAAAGGCCCCCAAACTTGTGCGATTTCAATCCGCAATATTTAAACAGAAATGTTTGTTGGACATTACAGCGTTGCTTTCGCGGCTAAGAGTGACAAGAACAAAATTCCGCTCTGGGTCTTGTTCGTTGCGGTCCAGTTCCTCGATTACATCTGGGCGACGCTTGTTTTGCTTGGGATTGAGAAGTTGCGCGTCATTAAAGGCTTCACTGCTGGCAGCATGCTCGACTCATATTTCCATCCGTATTCGCACAGCCTGATCACGGCGATTTTTTGGAGCTGCGTAGCCGCTATTGTTTACAAGCCAATTTGTAGTTGGCTCGGATTTGTCTATACCAAGTCAGCCGCTTTGATTATTGGTGTCGCCGTTTTCTCGCATTGGATTCTCGATCTGATCGCGCACCCGCGTGACCTGGCGATCTACGACAACACCTGGAAAGTGGGTTTCGGCCTATGGAATTATCGCGATCCGGAGTTTGCATTGGAAATCGGGCTGCTTGGCGCTGGGATCCTGCTTTACCTGACGCGAAATGTGATGCCGACTATTCGTAAAGGAGCCGTGATTGCTTTCGGAGTCGCCTTTGTTGTCATCCAGATAGGTGATACATATGTGCCTCGCAATCCATTGACGGCCAGGCAAACGGTCATAGGCGTTTGGATTTTCTACACACTCTTTGTGGTTGTCGCTTTTTTGATAGAGAAAATCGGAGATCGGCGGCAAACTAATGCGCCGTGATCGTGATTGTCTTCGGCGTCTCGGGAGCAGGGAAAACCACGATTGGCAAACTGCTCGCCGAACAACTTGGCTGGCAGTTTTATGAAGCGGATGATTTTCATCCGCGCGCCAATATCGAGAAGATGCGCAGCGGTCGCCCGCTAACTGATGAGGACAGGTGGCCGTGGTTGGAACGTTTGCGCGAGCAGATTACGCGTTCAATTACTGCAAAGGACAACGCGGTGCTCGCCTGCTCAGCGTTGAAACGCGCGTATCGCGATCGTTTACGCGTCAGCGATGACGTGACGTTTGTGTTTCTGCGCGGAGATTATGCGCTTATTGCCGAGCAGCTGCGTCATCGGCGTGGTCATTTCATGAACCCGGAGTTACTACGAAGTCAGTTTGCGGATTTGGAGCAGCCCGAACCGGATGAAGATGTGTTAACGACCGAGTTGGGGCGGACACCGCAGGAGCTTGTCGAAGATATCAAAACGAAACTGCGTCTCGCGCCCAAGGATTCGAACTAATCGAGTCCTAGTTGTCTGCACACCGAGGGCGGCCTGGCTTCGTCGGCTCCCATCGAACTGGAGATGGCGTGCCCCTCAGGCCGTTCGCTCGGTTTATGATACTGTTCCTTGATGAAAATTGTCGCTCTCGACATTGAAGAGCCGATTCCAACGTGCACGATAATTCTCAAAGGCGATCTGCGCTCCGAGTTGCATCAGTTGTTCTTCGGAAAATTGATTGCGCAAACGCGCATACAACTCGTCCGAAACATTTGATGGCGTGTCCGTAAGAGCGTCAGCAAGTTCAATGACGAGCCGTTCGGTGTCATTGAAAAGCGTCAGATCATCCCCGAGAACGGCACGCAATTTCTCATCACTTAACCCTGCTTTTCTGCCGACGGCAGAATTGATATCTACTCAAAAAGGACAACCGATGCGTGCTGCGGCGCGGGTTTTTCCGAGTTGAATGTAGCGCAACGAGACAAGCCGTTTCCGGCCGAGACCGGCTTCCATCGCGATCCCGCCCCACACCAGACCGGGCAAGCGCATTTGGATCTTCGCCGGCGTAAAATCTTTTCCGAACATCTTTCACATCACTCCGTAGAACCAGCGTAGATGCCACGGAGCATCTTTCTTCTCTAACCCTGAAATTCGAGTCATGACTAATCGATATCGTTCTCCACAACATGTTCGGTCTTAATGTGTCAGGCCGTTCAGCAATCCCCTAGGCACGTGCTGGTTTTCGGAACGACGTGAGTTTGTTAACCAGCGTGTTAGTCGCCTTTTCCAAAAGCATTCCCCATCCGCTGAGAACTGCCAACGTTGGGATGCAAATCAGTAGGAACATCCAGATTGGCAGTTCTCGAATGCGAAGCCCAAGCCAGATGACGTAGGGTTGGTGGATGAGATACAAGCCGTAGGAATAGATTCCAACGAGACCGATAAGTTTGGCGGGTTCTTTGAATAACAAAATGATTCCAGCAATGCCGACGATTTCGAGCATACAACATGTGCCCGTAGCGAAATCGACGAAGATGTACCCAACAAGGCCGTCGTAGAGCTGCAGCGCTGCAGGGTAGAGGATTAGTCCAAGAACTAGTCCGGCGCCGCGAAGTAAAAACCATTCCACGCGCGCCGTCGATTGGGTGTGCCACATGGCAAGTGACATTCCCAGCGCAAACTCGGGCAAGCGGCAGATCGCGAAACCACCCAGCACCCACAAGCCACTTTGATGCAAGACTATAAGCAGCATATAGCGCGCAAAAAATCCGGCAACACATGCGACTAATAGAAACCACAACGGTCCGAAACAGCGCGCCGCCCAGAAGAGGAGGGGAAAAATCAAATAAAACTGGATCAGCATGGAGAAGTACCACCACGCCGCGTTGAGATACATGAAATTCATCTCAATATCGATGAAGCGCAGGCCGAGCAGACTCAGGATGATGCGGGCGTCCACTGGTTCCAGCCGCGCGACGAAGGGCGAAAGGAGATAAACCAAATGCGCGACCCAGTACATTGGATAAAGGCGTAGGAACCGCGTGCGATACCATGCACCCCACGGTATTGCACCGGACTCGGCACGGCCCATGGTCGATTGCATCAGCGTCCAACCGCTCAGGATAATGAAAACACCAACGGCATGGAATCCGAGCCCTGAAACTTTGAACCAAACCAATCTCAGAATCGTCAGCGCGCCTGCTGAGAAATTACTCCAGTCAGCCGGTGGAAGAGCGCCGTAATGGAAATAAGTCTTGAAAAAATGAAAGTAAGCGACGAACAGAATTGCGAGCCCCTTTGAAATATCAATCCAGACGAGACGCTTCATCGAATCGGCTTAGCAGGCTGACGCCGTCTTGGTCAAGGCATGCTGATTTCGCTCAACTTTCACAGAGGTTAGGCAGGTGAGGACTCGCCGTTTGTTAAGACGCTTGTGAACCGACCACAGTAGCTGATCGAGTGGTGCTCCCAGCAAGCGCGAGAATTACATCCGTTTTCGCGATGGTGCCGATCAAGCGTTTCGTTGCCGTATCATTTACCACGGGTAACCGCTCGCCATCGTGTTGTCTGAACCGCTCGAGCGCGACAGTAAGGGATGCGGTAGGTCGGACCACCGGGATTGAATCGTGCAGGATGTCTTCGGCGATGACGACCTTCGCGAGCTCGGGTGTGTTCAGGTAGTTTTTAACGTCATGCAGTGACACGGCGCCAATAAATCGACCGTGATCGGCCACATAGAGATAATTGAATCGGGTTTGCACGAATTTCTCTGCGATCTCGGAGAAGCCAGCCTTGGGTGAAATGGTCAGCGGTTTCGGTTTCATGATGTCACGAACATGAAGTTCCGCGAGCTGTTTGCGATAATCGCCGGCGCCTTTTCGCTTCAGTGCTTCAGCATAAATCGACTGTTTCTCGATGCTCACAGATGTGTAATAGGCGACCACGCACGCCAGCATCAGCGGGAGAATGATCTGATAATCGAGCGTGATCTCGAAGATCATGACGATAGCCATGATGGGAGCGTGAGTGGCGGCCGCCAGAAATGCGCCCATGCCGACCAGCGCAAACGCACTGGGATTGACCGAAAAATGGCCGAGCAGAAGGTTCGTGCCTGTGCCGAACAAAAATCCGAAGCTTGCGCCGATAAACAGCGTTGGCGTGAACACTCCACCGACGGCGCCGGAACCGAAAGTAGCAGTGGTGGCCAGTACTTTGAAAATGAGGATGACCGCGAGTGCTTGCCAGAGCCATTCGCCACGCAAAATCCCACTCACCGTGCTGTAACCATTGCCGCAGACTTCAGGATGCAATATAGCCAGCGCACCTACGATAAGGCCGCCAACACACATCTTTACGTAAACAGGCGCAGCGATGCGCCCAGCCCATTTTTCAGTTGTGCGCAGCAACCGAATGAACCATGGCGCGAGGAGACCGGCGCCGAGACCGAGCAAAAGATAGGGTCCAATCTCCCAATTGCCGTTGAGCTGGAACGGCGGGATTTTGTACAGCGGATCTGGTCCGAGAAATCCGCGCACTGTCAACGTCGCGATGACTGACGAAAAAACCAGAGGGCCAAAAATTTCCATGGCCACAGAACCGAGCACGATCTCTGCGACAAATACCGCACCGGCGATCGGTGCGTTGTAGGCCGATGCAATCCCGGCAGCCGCACCACAGCCGACAAGCAATCGAAGTCGCGGCGTGGTCCATTTTCGGAGGCGGCCAGTGAGAGATGCGACCAGCGCTGATAGCTGGACGAGGGGGCCCTCGCGTCCGATCGATCCGCCGGAAGCAATGGTGAAAAGTGACGAGAGACATTTCAGTAGCGTGCGGCGCGCGGCAATTTTCCCATCACCGAGCACTACCGCTTCCATGTAGTCCGTGGTTGTCAGCTGCCCACGCAATCGTGTGCCGAACTGAATGATTGCACCGGCAACAAGACCGCCGATTGCTGGAACGCCAAGGCGTAGTAGCGGCGGGAGCTGGGAAAAACTTTCAACTAAACCCGGTTCTGAGCTGCCGGTAAGGATCTTGTGAACGACGCTTGTTCCGACGCGGAACACGATTGAGCAAACGCCGCCGCAAAATCCGATAATACCGGCCCAAATTAGCGTGGCCTGAAGATCAGTTGGCCGTATCCGCTCCTGAAACCAGACCAGGAACTTTAGCTGACGAAGAGTATTCAGACTCGAACGAGATTTTTTGGTAATGGCACTGCTGGAAGCCACTTTTATCAAGTCGATGCATGGCAGCCGGCGTCAAGCGCGAGAGTGATCTTGCAGTGAGCAACTCTTATTGCTGCCATCCTCCTGTCGGGACGGTTAATGATGTGAATGTGTATGACCTTTCACTCGAACGCGGACGTCTTAGCGTCGTGCTCGCGACGATTGTTATTAACGTTGTCGCGGTTTCGCTTTTGACATTCGCGCCGTGGTCGGACTGGCGCACCGGTGCAGCTCTCAACATTGTCGATAATTGTCTCCTCATTGGCTTTATACTCGTTAGGCGGGACGCATTGCTAGGCCGCTTTCTCCTTTTCGGACTCGTGGTCGGCTTCACAGAGCTTTCGGCTGATGCGTGGCTGGTCGATTACACGCGCACACTGGATTGCTCCATTGGCGGGCGGCCCAATGATCTGGCGGTCGCCGCTCTGGATGCCGCTGGCTTGGGAAGTTGTGGCAGTGCAATTCGGATATATCAAACTGCGATTGTGGGAACGGTTCGGCAAGGCTGGTTTGCTCATCGTAGCGCTCCTCGGGGCGATCAATATTCCGTTCTACGAGGAGATGGCGCGCAGAATTCATTGGTGGCAGTACAGTGGTTGCCGCATGATCTCGTTTACACCGTGGTACATCGTTCTCGGTGAGTTCGGGATTGCGCTCGTGATGGCGTTGCTTTCGCGACCCTTGCGACACGGCACTTGGCGCGAAGCTGTTATTGCTGGAATCGGCGGCGGATTTTCGATCTTTGTTTGTTACGCCCTTGCTTTTTGGATTACGGACCGATTGGTTAAGTAGGGCCGGGGACAAATCCGCATAGGTCGGGAGCCATTCTGAAGTGCGCGCGCTGGTCAATAGCACTGATGCTGGCAAAGTTTTCGATCTTCGCTGCGAGTTACGCGAGGGTCTCATTGACTTTCTTTGTCGTAATTATCCGGAAAGTCTTCCGCGACAGCGCAGTGTCAGCGAGCCTCCGGACCAAGCTATTCAGCATCGGCGAAAACTAAAATCCCCCTCACCCGCGCAGGGAAAAGAGCACGAGCGCGGTCCAAAGGCTCTCGGGATCCACGCCGAATCTGAGGGCGACGGCGCCGGCAGTTAACCCACTGGCAGCTGCCCGCCTTAGGTGGGTTGTTCGTTGCTCCGCGCCTGGACTGGGCCTATTCTAAGCGCAAGAACGGTGGCGATAACTGCCAGTCCACCCAGCAGAAGAAATGCATCAGCGTGAGTGCCGGTTCGCGTCTTCAGTAATCCGATGAGTGCTGGCCCAGCGAATCCTCCGACATTTGCAATCATGGTCACGAGAGCTATGCCGGCAGCCGCCGCCGGCCCGGTGAGGAACTGAGTCGGCATCGACCAAAAAGGGCCGTAACTCGCGCAGTGTCCCAGTGGAACAAGTGCGAGGGCGATAATGGCTAAGACAGGCTGGCGCAGCAGGGCGAATCCTACAAGGCCTACCGCCATCACGAACAGCGGGACTGCGATGTGTACGGCTCGCTCGCCGGTGTGGTCAGAATGGTAACTATTCAGAAGCATCCCCACAATGGTAACTGCGCTAATGGCACCCAGCACCAGTCCTACCTCGAAGTTACTAAGTCCCGTTAGCGATTTAATAATGAGCGGAGCCCAAAATGAGTAACCATAAAATCCAGCCGCGACCAGGAGGAAGATGATCCCTAACTTCCAGACGGTAACATCAGTGAGTGCTACATGAATATTCGGCTTTAGCACGCAAGCTTTTCGCTCGGCAGCGAGTGTTCCTACCAGCCAGTCGCGTTCTGCTGGAGTCAGCCAATGCGTGGTTTCGGGGCGATCCTTCAGATAGAAAAGGACGCTGGTGCCCAGGATTACCGCGGGCAACCCTTCCAGAAGGAACAACCATTGCCAGCCCGCTAACCCATGAAGACCATCCAACTCCAGCAAGGCTCCCGACAACGGGCCTCCTATTAACCCGGTCACGGGGACCGCAGTCATGAAAGCCGCAATCGCTCGCGCACGATGTGCTTTAGGATACCACAGGCTCAAATAGTAAATCACTCCCGGAAAAAACCCGGCTTCAGCTACTCCAAGAAGGAACCGCAGCAGGTAGAAAGCTGCAGGAGTCCGCACAAACATCAGGCTGGCTGAGATCAGGCCCCACGTTACCATGATTCGCGAGATCCAAATCCGGGCTCCAACTCGCTCCAGGATGATGTTGCTTGGAATCTCAAAGAGACAATAACCAAGAAAGAAAATACCCGAGCCAAAACCAAACACTGTCGAGCTAAAGCCGAGATCCGTGTTCATTTGCAACCCGGCAAAACCGACATTCACCCGATCCAGCCAGGCAATAACGTAAAGCGCAAAAAGAAATGGGATTATCCGCCACGTCACTTTCCGCAGCGTGACTGCTGAGATCGGTACGTTAGAAGTTGCGCCAACAGCGTAGGCGGAGTCGCTTGATCTCTGCATGCGTCACGTACCTTAGACGGCCGCCACTATATTGGAAGTGATGATGATTGCTCGCCATCCGGTTCGCTTTCCGTTACAGATCGCGTCCTTCAACTCCAATGACATCCATGAGAGCCCTCGCCTTCTTCACTGCAATTATCATGTCGCTCACCGCTGTCCGCGCAAACGTCCCTATCATTGTTACCGGCCCTGCTCACCTGCGGACGGCGGTAAGATTGTGTGGCAAAGCGAGCGATCAGCTAAGAAATGGGGATATTGCCGGTGCAAAGCAAAACGTTGACGCGGCACTTCGAATCGATCCGAAGTTGTGGCCCGCCCTCTTCGTTCGCGCGCAGGTTTATAGAAGCGAGGGTAAATACGAACTGGCTATTCAGGACTGTAACGAAGCGCTCCGACAATACCCGGGCTGCGTGGAAGCATCACTGTTGCGTGCCAGTGCCAAAGTGCATCTTGGCAAATACGCGGACGCGTTAAAAGAATTCAATTATCTGATCTCCCTTCATCCTAGGCCTGTGACATTGGCCAGAGCACTGAGCGATCGCGCTGGTTTCAAGCGACTTGCCCTGACCCAGCGTTTCGCAATGGAAAACAAGCAGTCAAGGACGCGAAGACCGCGTGCAGTATCATGCAGTGGAAGGACGAAGATATGATCGATACTCTTGTCGCTGCCTACGCGGAGACTGGTGATTTTGCTTCTGCGACGCGTTACGCAGCGCAGGCGTTGACAATAAAGGACATTCCTCTACTGGACGCGAAACGGATTCAACACCACCTGACGTTGTTTCAGCAGAATCGACCGATTCGATTATAACGCCACGACCGCATTTTGATGCGGAGTTGTTGACATCGCAGCGCTACACCGTTGTCAAATCGTGCTCGTTCTTGAAATTGGACCGAACTCCCGAAAACCGGAAGTCTTGTGAACTACATGCTACTTACCGATAAGGATCAAAATGCCGGCCGCCAGCGCCAGGATCCCCATTACGATAGTCGGGATGGCGATGTGAAGCAGCAGAGTGATTCCGACGAGTATCAAGTAGATGGCGAGCAGGAGCATTCCGAGGTTTTTGGTGATGTTCATGGCTTCTGTCTGAAGCAAAGCCCAAGCTTTTGCACGCTTAAAATTGGCGCTGAAAAATCATTACGGATTACTGCTTACCACCTTGATAGCCGGCCTTAATTCCGATCTCGGCGCTCACTTGCTGAAGTTGCGCTGTTTGCTCGTCCACTATCGACGCCAGATTCGCGACTGTCGCTTTTAACTTCTCTACTTTGCGATGCTCCTTGAGATGGGACCAGAATCGCGTCGCTCATTCCATGTAGAAATTTCTTGTCCGCTGGAACAATGGTGGCCAGTGCGCCGCGTAATTTCACGCGATCGCTCTCCACGAAATAGTATGGACAAAGGCGTACGCGACCTTTCATTGTCTTTAACTCGCTAGAATCCGGATCCCAATACGGATGCTCGACTAGTCGACCCTTGTGAAAACGTTGCATAATCGTGGGCGACGATTCGAATGTGTTAAGGGCATGCTCGATTCGCTTTTCCCATTCCGCATGCGGCAGGTCAGCGCCGAGCGCAATCCCCCGACTGCCCCAGCCAAGTGGTGAAAAGCCACTCACTTTCAAAAGAAGGTCACGGTCTTTCTGACTGAATCTTGCTGCCTCAAGCCAATCATGTATCTCCAAGCGCGGAATGACCGCATGTTGTGGCAAGGGCGTTGGATCAAGCAGCCATGAGTAGGGAATCACTTCCTGTAGCTTGACGAAATATTTGTCGCCGAGTTCGCGTCGCCAGAATTCGTGCAGCGGCTGCATCCAGAAAAGGGCGAACCACATTTTTTCTTCGAGATACGGTTTGATCGGCGGCGTGATGCTGATGCGACCTTCAGCATTCGCCCGCAGCGTGTTCTTGATCCCGGGAATATTTGGCAGATCAAATAATTCGAAGAAACGATACACAGCGCGTCCGTACCTCGGCTGATAATTCTCAGCGGCTGCAACGCGCCAGCTGTAGCCAGGATCGGTGCCCCCGGCCGGCGCGGAATTGCGAAGAGAGCCGGAGTCAACGCCTCCGGCTACAGCATGTCGCTGATTCAATCGCGCGGCGATCCATTCCATTTCAGGTCGATACGTTGCGGCCTCTTGCGAGATAACGATGTCGCCTCCGTTTGGCAGCACAGTGCGAAAACCCTCCAGCATTCCTTCTGCCCCGCCTATGATCTGGTTGTCGAACGTTGAATACGTCTGGTTGAGCCAGCCGGTCAGGCCGATTCCGCCTGGCACGGAATCGATTTCGGCAATGATGTAGCCCTTTTCGGTCAGAATAAGATCCGGACGAATCACCCGCGGTAAATCGTCCCGAATTTCTTTACGCCTCGAAAACTCAATCAGTTCCTTTGGTTTACCCGCATCGAGATAACGAGCCACCCAGGCGGGCTGTTTGCCTTTAATGCTCAGTTGATAGAGTTGATTACAGGCGCGCTGAAAAACGAACAGCCGATGTCCGAGTTGTTCCAGTTCGGTGACGAATTTTTTCTCGATCGGAAAGGCACCAGGCGAGAGCAGCCAGGCTTTTTCCGCAAAAAGACCCTCTTTTGGAAAAGCAGCGCGAATTGTGGCCAGCTTGTCGTCCTGAACTTGCATTAATAAGCAAACGTTCAACGCCCAACGCCGAACGTCCAATGCCTAATGCAAGCATCTGAATTGAACATTTGGCATCGGACGTTAAAAATTGGGCGTTTGCCGCTCATCTTCCGGCCGCCATTTTCTTTAGCGCGAGCTTGACCAGTTCTTCCGGTGATTTCGCTTCGCCTTTCTCCTGGAGGTCGCGCACTGCTTTGTGCGCATCGATCTGTTTGTAGCCAAGCGCGATCAACGCGAGGACGGCCTCGTTGGCTTGCTCCTGCTCGGGCGTAGGCCCATGCGCTGCACTGGCTGCTTCCCATGCTGCCGCCACGCCGAGCTTGTCTTTTAATTCCAAAATGATTCTCTCTGCTGTTTTTTTTCCGAGGCCGCTGATTTTTGAAAGTGCAACCGCGTCGGAGTTCACCACCGCGGCCTTGAAATTATTCACGCTCATTCCGCTAAGGACTGCGAGCGCCAGCTTCGGCCCGATGCCGCTGACATTGTTGACGAGCAACCGAAAGAGATCGCGCTCCGCGGGCGTCATGAACCCGTAAAGCACATGCGCGTCTTCGCGAACAGCCAGATGCGTGAGAATGCGAATCGGCTGGCCCGGCTCGGGCAGCCGATCGTAGCTTGAAAGCGGGATAAAGACTTCGTAACCAACACCGCTGACATCAATGGTTGCGTGCGTAGGCAAAGCGCTCACCAGTTTGCCGTCGAGAAAAGTAATCACGTCAAATCGTTAAACCGTTAAATCGTTGAATCGTCAATGTGCTTCACTCCGATTTTAGCAGGAGCGCAAGATCAACCTGTTTGCCTTTGGGGACATTGAAGCCATGTGTTGGAAAATACCTCCACGTTTGGGGACGATTGGGAAAAAGCGTCTGAACAAGCGGAGTGGGCACAATGACGAAACGCGGGCCGGGCTTGGACATGAAGTCGACTGCGTTTTTTTTGTTGAGTCGCGTGAGAAAGCCTTGCACGCGCGAGCGAAAATACCAGACCACGCTTGGTTCCTCGAACTCGACAGAGGCAAATTGCATGTTCGTTTGTAAATGCGCGCGTGATTCCCGAAACAGCTGGTAGGCGGGAAAAAACCGCGCGACGAGTAGGGGAACCACCAAAGCAATCGCGATCCAGACACACGCCGTACTAATAGCGATGGTTCGGAACGAGGAGCCGTGATTCTTAACTGTCGCCGCTCCTTGCCAATGCCGCGCAAGCAACAGCGCGAGCAAAGGAAAGGCCGGCAGGGTATAATGTGGCAGCTTCGTACTAACCAATGTGAAGATAACAAAGATGATCGCGATGCCAGTGAGGAGATAGTTATCGATTTTGTTCCCGCTGTCGCTGGAATCAGCGATCCCGGTGTTCTTTTGGCTCCACAATTGCCGGATCAACCACGGCAACTTGATCGACCAGGGAAAGAAACCGACGAAAACCGTCACGAAGTAGAACGGCAAAAGCAGCAGATACATTCCAAACGAACTCGCTCCGTGCCCTTCCATCGTGGCAAGCGAGCGGCCAATGACATGTCGTCCGATTCCGATCGCAAAGAATTCGCCGTGAGTTTGAATCAGCGCTGGAATTCCCCAGAGCGCGACAACTGCAAGCATCAGCAAAATTCCATGCAGGAATTTGAAATTCCGGCCCAACTGCCAATCTCGAGCCAAAATGATTGCTGCCAAAACAGTGAGCAGCGGTATCCAGGCAATCGGCCCTTTTGCTAGGAAACCGAGCGCCAGCGAGAGGTAAAATATCCACCACCATCTCCGTTGGATGTTGGACGTTGGGCGTTGAGCGTTGAACGTTTGCCTCCCGCAAATGAGCTCATATCCCGCCCAATTCGCCAACGTCATAAACAACACGAGCCACATGTCAGCGACTGCGGCTTTTGCATGAACAAAAGTCTGTAGTGAAAGCGTGAAAATAATCGCGGCCCACCAACCAACTTCGACCGCACCAATGCGGCAGCCCCAGGCAAGGATCACCAGGGCAGCCAGCGCGGCCGCGATCGCAGATGGAAAGCGCGCGCTGAAATCGCTCTCACCAAAGATTCGGTAACTCGCGACCTGCGCCCAGTAGGCGAGGGGAGGCTTGTCCAGTCGTAGCTGATTATTGAAGTAAGGAACGACGTAATCTGCGCGCTGGATCATTTCTCGTGATGCTTCCGCGAATCGCGGTTCATCACGATCGATCAGCGGCAAGCTCCACGTACCGGCCAGATGAAAAAGGACCAAGCCGAAAAATAGAAAGACGGAATTGCGTATTGCGGATTTCAAGAGCGCGCTCAAAATAGCGCCCGCTAAAACTGACGGGAACCTATTTGTGAAGCGCGCCGCCGTTTTTTATTGGCTGATCGGCATCGTCATCGCGGCGATAGCGATCGCAACGGGATTCTATTTCGACGACACGGTACGTGATTTCATCGCGCAACATCAAGACCCCATGATGCGCAATTTCATGCGCCACGTCAGTTTCTATGGTGATTGGCCCTCTCATCTTGTCCTTGGATTGGTCCTTTTAGGAGTCGCCTGGCGGCGCCAAAGCAAAAAATGGATGCGAATTTTTTTGTCGATGCTGGTGGCGATGACGATCGCAGGCGTTGCCGGCACCGTGATCAAACGCACGATTCCAAGAGCCCGCCCATCGGTGAAATCTGAGCTCCGCTGGGGCGGCCCGCGTTTTAGTACGAAATACCAAGCGTTTCCCTCCGGCCACGTCGCGGCCTCGACCGCGTTTTTTGGTGTTTTGATTTTGGCACGCCGGCGCGTCGGCCTCGTCTGTCTCCCCATCCCGATTCTGATCGGGCTCTCGCGAATGTACCTTGGTGCACATTACCTTTCGGATGTTGTTTGCGCTGCAGTCCTGGGCATTATATGCGCTGCCGCCGTTTGGCGATTTTTCTGCCCTCCGTCGCTCGTCACTGATTCCTAATCACTGACTGCATCGGCGGCTACGTTTAAAAATCGAAGAGTACGAGCAGAAGCACGAGAAAAAACCGGACTTTACGGCGCTTGAGGGGGTGAGATTCGATCTCACGACTCAACTTGCAAGGTGGAACGCGCCAATGCGTTAACCAGTCGGACCGAACGCTAAGTGAGGCCGATTTTGGCTGGCCAGTGTTCGCCCGTCAAGGAAAGGTAGCCGTCCGTTTGAACGACCACTTTAATCCAAGCTTAAAAGCTACGGTTTCCTCGACAGGAAGCGTCGCGCTAAACCAAGCGCTCCGATGGCTGCCCCGAGCAACAATGCTGTCGTGCCACCGTCCGGAACTTTGCTAAACGTCGGAGGCATAGGACTGCCAGTGGCACCGACATTGTGGCTGAATGCGAGCATTAGGGCGCAAACAGCCGCAGAAACGAGTACGAGTTTGTTTGAGAGAGTGTTCGATTTCATCGCGTAGTAGAACAGCAAACTCTGTGCCGAAACTAAGCCTTTAAACAAAACATTGTAAGTGTCTGTTTACTAATGATTTAATTCTGGATGTATTTGCGCTGTTGAAAATCAGATCGTAAGGTATTCCGACGTCGGACGTCCCGACGCTTCGACAAACCTTCGGCAAAATCGAATTACACCGTTGCTGCTCGAGGTTGTAAGATGTTCCGACGTAAGCCATTCCTACGATTCAACATGATGGGAGATAGGTTAGATTAATCCTAAAAGCCTAATCGTAAGGTATTCCGGCGGAGCGTAAGACATTCCAATAAGGCAACAAATTGGAGCCTCGGAGAGATCGACTCCCCGTTTCAGATGTGATTGTTCGATCGCGATCCCCGCCGCCGTCACTGGCTTGGAAGCTTATTCGCAAGACCTCAGCGCACAACATCGAACACCACTGGAAATCGGTAGCGTTGTTATGTGACTCTGTTATGGCAATCAATCTCCTGTGCTCGCGCTAGCCGGGAAGCGGAGGGGGTGAGATTCGAACTCACGAGACCTTTCGGCCTTCCGGTTTTCAAGACCGGCGCGATCAACCGCTCTGCCACCCCTCCAAACCAGGCGCGCATTCGCGATCGCAAATTCATTACTCGATTACTTCACTACTCCAAGTGAAATCACGCAGCCCTTTACCAATGGAGTGCCCGAGTGATGGAGTCTTGAAATAATGACAGGATTTGCTCGACACATTGATATGTTCATGTGAACTTATATCATGCCAAAGAACTTCCGGCCCGTTGTTCAAGAGGCTCCGCAAAGCCGCGCGGCCATTCGCGGACGTGGCGCATCATGGAGTCCCGCAAATCGATTCGAAAAGCTGCACATCGATCAAAATGATCTCGATGTTGTCGATGTTGCTTTGGGAACACAGGAGCGGCCTCGGCGCGAAACGCAATATTTTCGCGACGGAACCAAATCGGTCATCACCCGCAACAACAGTCCAGATGTCGGCTTCGAGACAAGCCTCAATCCGTATCGAGGCTGCGAGCATGGCTGCATTTATTGTTATGCGCGGCCAACACACGAGTATCTCGGTTTGTCCGCCGGACTTGATTTCGAAAGCAAAATCATGGTGAAAACAAATGCGCCAGAGTTATTGCGCGCGGAACTGGAATCACCACGGTGGAATCCACAAACGCTGGTGATGAGCGGCGTGACCGATCCGTATCAGCCGATCGAGCGAAAACTATGCATTACGCGCGGCTGCCTCGAAGTTCTCGCAAAATTCCGCAACCCCGTGGCGATCATTACAAAGAACCGCCTAGTTACGCGCGACATCGATCTTTTGCGCAACCTTGCGGCGCACAATGCAGTGGCTGTGAATATTTCAGTAACTTCGCTGGACTCGAATTTGCAGCGAGTGCTCGAGCCGCGGACCTCGTCACCTCAAGCCCGCCTCGATGCGATCCGGCAACTTCGCAGCGCAGGAATTCCAACCGGCGTGATGGTTGCACCGGTCATCCCGGGGCTCACCGATCATGAGGTTCCGAAGGTCCTCGACGCCTGCGCAAAAGCGGGTGCGCAATTTGCCGCATACACAATTGTCCGCCTGCCGTGGGCTGTGGCGCCACTATTCGAACATTGGCTCGAGGAACATTTTCCCGAGCGCAAAGAGAAGGTGCTGGGACGCATCCGCGACCTGCGAAACAACCGGCTAAATAACTCCCAGTGGCACATGCGCATGACCGGCGAAGGCATCTTTGCCCAGCAAATCGCATCGATGTTTGTCGTCTCATGTCGGCGCAACCGTATGTGCGCGCGTCCGACGCTGTCTTGCGCGTCATTTGAAAGACCTACGACGCAGCTAGGCCTTTTCGGTTGAAATCATCGGTTGTCTTTTGCCGAAGCCCGTGCAGCCGCATCCCTTGTTGCAAACGAAATAAAAAGGCGGCCATTGCGAGCTGCACAAGGGTGCGGAGAGGCGGTTCATAGAGCACCGTGCTAATTCATAAACACCACGCTAGGTTAAGTCCCCGTTTAATTCCTGGCTCCTCCCCTCGCAGTGCGTCGCATACTACTTGCCAGCACATACGGGAGTCGAATACGGGCAGTGATTCCGCCATCGCCTCAACGAGATTATCACTCCTTGAGTCCGAAGATCGCGAGATTTGTGCTTGCAATTGACGCCCAAAGCACGCCATAAAGGCCGAATGGATAAGCACTCTCGTGCCTCCGGCCGACCCGCGAAGGGAAAACGGAGGCACCTCTCTACCCTTGAAAGAAAGCGACGCTCTGGAAAGGAAGTTATTCCGAATGAGCTGGTTGAGTTAGCAACCGATGCAATACGAGACGGTCGGACTACGGTCGCCACGTTCCTTGCACCGTTTCATCCCGACCTGAGATTCACAGCCTTCCGAGCCTATACTGCCGCCATGTTGGCCTTCATGGCAAAGTGGCGACGCTAATTCAAATCTGAATCTGCGGGTTCATCACGGGATGTATCTCCCAGGCTGCATAGCCTTGGAGATCCCTTCTCCGCTCTGATTGATCTGCGGGAGCGTGGCGGATGTTTATGAAGGACTGGATTGACTATCTTGGGAAACTTGGCGAGTCGCCAGAGCGTTCACTAGATGTGTCTTGGCGACCACCTGTTGGTCAGTCACGACGCGTCGAGTTCACGAACGCAATACGATCGGACGGGTTGGAGTTGACGCCGAGTTACGATTCTATGCGATGTCGCTTGTTTCAAGTAGACAAACAGAGGACCGGGAGCAGTACCTCTAAGCCATTCCAGGCGCACCCGCTGGCGTTGTTGCAAACTTCCTTGGAAGAGCAACAATTGCTGCTCCTGGCTTTAGTTAAATATAAGGAATTGTGAAAACGCGAATTCCAACAACTGCAATTAGCCGTACGCTGCAGGCCGTGGCCACATTCGGTCTATTGGCTCCGAGTGCTCAAATACGTCAGATTGCCCAAATTTGCCTGGCAGCGTGTACGGGAGTCGAACCCGTGTACTAGCCTTGAGAGGGCGTATGCCTTCCCTCGTGTAAGGATTGCCGTTACGACTTCGTTACTACTTCAAGGGCATGGCCCGGTCCGCTTCTATGGCTGCGTAGGCGTTGCAGATGAATCTCCGGCTCACAATGGTAGCGCCCGATGTCATCGACTAATCTTGCACGCGTTTACGAATGTGGGCTTGCCAACTTGCCGCCTTTTAACGGACACTCCTCTCTATGAAGGAAGAAATAGACGACTAAATGCCGTCTAATTCTAGTTAGACCTTAGACACCCTACGAATATGAAGATAACATCCATTCTGACTGGAATTCTGCTTGCCACCGCCGCGTTTCTTTTGGCTCAGGCTCTGAGTCCAAACAAACGGGCTGATTTAACAGCGTCGCCCAGCCGGCCGCGTTCCGACGATGTCGGGACAAGCTCGACGGAAGCGTGCGATCCTCAAACAATCGCGAAAGCGGTAAAAGGTTACACCTGCGTTGTGAAAACCAAGAGCGGGTCCGTTGCTTGGAGGGTTGAGGCTGTAATATCGACCGAAAGCAGAACGTTCCGGGTGGTGAAGGACCTCAAGAGCGGTCTTTACGTCAGCGACGACATGGGGAAACACTCGCACGAGTCAGCAAAGAAAGAGAATTTGTGCCAGTCGCCCGATTACTCGAATCAAAGAGGCAATCTGACGTCCGTGACTTGGCGGCTGCCATCAGGATATCCGCGTAGCCTGAATGGCAAAAATGGTTTCCCGAACCAGGATAGCGATTTCGTAATCTTGGAAGATGACGGAATTCGCCAGGTTGTTTCCGGGGTGGCGAGCAAGTATTTCATTTCTTCGTCCGAAGCGGGGAAGATCTCAGATTATATGTCTTACGGATTCGACGGCGAGTTCGGCGGAATCGGCGCGGGCTGTAACGGCAACGGCATGGCTTCTCTGCGCTGCGTGGCCCAATAGGCGCACATTCAACGAAAAAGGTCTAACCAATCGATGAAGCCAACGGCCCCATCGCGAAGCAACTTCAAGGTGCTTGCGACGACACCCTGGATTTCATCCAGGTGCCCGGCTACCCTAGTGCGATTCGCATTCTCGCGCTCACGCACTCCCGCCGTAATGTTGTTCAACGCTATCCGTGGCTTATCTCTTTCTCGTTAGGCCGCAGGCGACAATGCTAGCCAGCTGGTAAGACCTAGGATGGAATCACCCTTGCATATCACCCCGTTCTCGATCCAAATCGAGGCAGAGATCTTGTCTGACCTTCGAGAGCGGATTCGTAAGACGCGCTGGCCTGATCAGGCACCAGGCGCTGCTTGGGAGCAGGGGACTGACCTTGGGTACCTTAGGCAGTTGCTTGCGTATTGGGCCGACGAGTTCGATTGGCAGGCACAAGAACGCGAGCTGAACGCATTCCATCAGTTCCGCGCCGAGCTCGACGGCGTCCACATCCACTTCGTCCGTGAGCGGGCCCGACACGGGCACGGCATTCCGCTGATTTTGACCCATGGCTGGCCTAGCACATTCGTCGAGCTGCTTCCGCTCGTGCCATTCCTGACCGATCCACATGCTCACGGCATCGACGGTCCCGCCTTTGACGTCGTTATCCCTTCTCTTCCTGGTTACGGGTTCTCCGAACGGCCCCGTCGGACGGGCGTGAACTATCAGTACGTCGCCGGGCTGTGGCACCGCCTCATGCGTGGCTTGGGTTACGAGCGCTACGGGGCTCAAGGCGGAGATTTCGGGGCCGGGATTACCACGTTCATGGCGTTGAAGAATCCCGAGCCAATGATTGGCGTCCACCTGAGCAATCTGGAGATTGCTCCTTACACTGGACCAGGGTCGCGGCCACTGTCCGCAGCGGAGAGAACTTATCGCGAGCGCAACGAGGCATTCTGGCAGGAGGAATACGGTTACAAGGCAATCCAGTCCACGAAGCCCCAGACGCTCGGATACGCGCTGAACGACTCGCCCGCTGGGCTCGCCGCCTGGATTCTGGAAAAGTGGCGCTCCTGGGCCGATTCCCGCGGTAATCTCGATGAGCCCATCTCCCGCGATTTCTTGTTGACTACTGTGACACTCTACTGGGTAACGCAGACGATCACATCTTCTATGCGGGATTACTTCGACAACGACAACAAGCTGCACCGAATCACGCTTGGACAACAGGAGTTCGTCGACGTGCCAACTGGCATCGCCGTTTTCGCCAATAACTTTGTCGATGAGGGAACACCTCCCCGCGAATGGGCCGAACGTCTATATAACGTTCGCCGGTGGACGCCGATGCCGAAGGGCGGCCACTTCGCGCCAGCCGAGGAGCCCGAGCTGCTCGCCCGCGATATCGCAGCGTTCTTCGCCGGTTTATGAGCCTGTTCGGGCCTAACCAGGCGATGCAGCCAACCGCTTCACGGCGTACGGCTTCACTTTCGATGACTAGCATACGTTCATTCCAATTCAGCCCCGCTCTCATCAGCGGTGGCTGATCTTATTCTCGTTAGGTTACATGAACGCAGTCTCGCGCTACTTAGACTAAGATCGACTGGAAAGCGCGACGCCTCTCAAGCTGTAGGACCTGAGTTTCAGGCATGATCATTCGCAGTATCGGGCATCGTACCCATACAGTTACGGGTTACGAAGCCAACTTTATCGGAAACCATAAGCCAGCGCCCAATGCGTATGGGCTGCTGGCGATTCCTCCACGCTAACGATGATAAAGTAAGTACTTGTGGTTTTTGGAATGATGTGCGCAGCCGCAAAGTGGCCTTTCGCCCAACTGTCTGGTTGTTCCGCTAGGTTTCCGTCCGAATTATAAATATGAACGGACACCTTTGCATGATCGACTTCCGTCCCCAACCAGAACCAATATTCATTCCCTTTAAACAATTGTTGCCGCACCGCTTTCCTTTCACCCGGAGCGAGGTCGCCTGCCCAGTAATCCTCGCGCACGTGAAATCCTTGTTTTACATAGGGTTCTGCCGCCAGAAGAGCAAATGCCCGCGCGTACACTGTGGTGGGGTCCACCGAGGCGAAAATCGCAGGCGGTAGCACAACGATGGCCGACAACAGGGAGGTCGTGCAGAGAAGGACCTTTGCGAAAGGGTTCACCCGAAATTCCTCAGTCTTTCTTGATGATGTCGTTGCCGAGCCGGGTAGTGATCTCGTTGACCTTCTTAACTGATTCGGCAGAGATTCGAGCATTGCCGATATTGATTAGAGGCTTTACCTCCACCAAGGCGTCCTGAATTTGATGAACGATCGGAAGGTTAAACTCGGACATCGCCTGCAGCCTTGTCTGAAAATAGGTCAGCAGATCCGGCTGATGCAGAAGCTCAGCGCCGTCGTTGGAGAAATGCTGTTTCACCACGGAGGTCAATACTTCCGTGCCCCTAAGCCACCCGCCCAGACTAACGAGCTGCGACAGCTTTTCATCGTGCACTTCGTTCATTGCCTGTTGAACGCTGTTTTGAGTGCGATCCAATTCCTGGCGCACATTTTCCCAATTACGCTTGTCTGCCGCACCAATGATCGCGTTGGCATGTGGTGTGATCGAATTTCCAACGCCAATTGCCTTTGCGAGTGTCATGACGCGTTGCCCAATCTCCTTTACTGTCGGCGCGTCCTCCGCTTGCACCGCAATAAAACCATCGGCGATCACTGTCCCCAGCACTAGCGCTATACGCGGGCGCTCGGTGAAGCTCGGTCCAATGTCACTACGGACGTGTTCTTTCCAATTAACTGCACCTAGTTTATTCAGTGCCCCGAAAATTTCATTCGGTAACGGCACAACAACGTCTTCTACAGTCGTGGATAATTGGTTAATATTGATGTGCTGTGGGACCTGCGCGCCATGTACGCACAGTGTAAGACCGCAGACTCCAGCTACAGCTATCTTCAAATGCCTAGTAAACAGAATCATTGGGAGCTTTGACTGTTGATTTCAGATTCGTATTCAGGATTTACTTAAGCGAACCTTAACCAGAACCGGGCTGTACACGAATCAGCCGATCAGTTTCATCGTTTTTGCTTTCTAAAACCGGTAAAAAGTCTTTCCTCCTCTTCGTTGATGAATGTCTTTGACCAGCCGTGTGTATTATCGCTCAAGGCCACAGAACTCGCAATTCGCAAAAAGGAAAGAGGGTCTGTTTACGCAGATGGGAGCGTGTCGAGACTTATCATACCGACTACTAGCTAATCGTTGGCTAAAGCATTGCGCGTTCCATGCACGTTTACGAAGTCCGCCCGTGCCGGGATAAACGCGGCGTTGATTTGATCTCTGATGCACTGCCATTTGGAGGGCTGTGGTATCTCAAAGTTCCCGATGCTATTGATTACGCACAGCACTACAGTCGCGCACATGACGCTGTGATCCGCGTTTACCATGAATCCGGCAAGCTGATCCAAGTGCATCTACAAAGGCGATTTTAAGGAATGGTAGAATCGCGCCAGAATCGTTTTTGATTGTCGGATGGCAAAATGATCTGGCCACAATCAACAGGGAAAGCACAAACGAAAACAATACTGATATTGATAGGGCAACGTGTCCGGTGACGACTTCGCGAGAAGTTTCTTGGCTTGCTCCACGCTCAACACTTCATCGTGTCGGATTCGTCAGACCATTTTTTGGCAATTTTACCTATGAAAAACGCTGTTTCATAGGTGGCAGCGCGTACGGGAGTCGAACCCGTGTACCAGCCTTGAGAGGGCTGTGTCCTAACCACTAGACGAACGCGCCAAAAACAAGATGCGATTAGGAATACCGCAATGACTGTGGGCTGGCAAGGTAGCTAATCAAAACCGGTTGCGCCGTTTCTCTTTCTTCTTCTTGTGTTTATCTGCGGGCTTCTTAGGCGCCGGTGTCCCCGATGGTGTTGGCGAGGGCGTCGAGGTATCTGGGGTAGGCCTCACGTTTGGCTGAGCCAGCCAACCCTGATGTGACGTCTTTAGGGCCTGTAGTGCCAACTTGAGTTCCGGCGTCGTAGCGAGTGCCGACATGCGTTCGTAGTAGACGTTGTAGTAATTACGAAGCCGATTCCTCTTTTCCAAATCAGTCCGCGCAGACTGCGCGTACGCCTTGGCTGCCTGCACCTCTGGGTCATTCACTGTCCGATTTTTTAGCTGCCGCCAATCCTTATGCACGCGCAATTCATCCGCTTGCGGTCCTAGCGATCTCGGCTTTGAAAAATTCTGGTCAAGCTGCGATATCTCGGGCAGCTCCGGGCCATTAGGCGGTACAGGCGAAGGCGTTGGTGCCAGTTGGTCTTGCTGCTCATAAAGATCCACAGACGGCGGAGCGGCGTCCTGTGCATGGAGGCTTAGCACTGCAGTGCCCAGCGTTGCTGAGATGATCAACCCGAATACTTTCATTCCCGGTTTTCGTGCCAATGTAACCAAATTTCCGGATGCGGGAAGGCGCTGTCCATGATAAAGAATCACGCTGGAACTCGGGGCGTAGCTTAGCTTGGTAGAGCGCGTGGTTTGGGAAGAGTTCCGGTTCCCTCGGTCATCCCCTGTTTCATAGGTAAAACCGGTTCTCACGTTATCCCCAATATACCCCATTTTAGCACCCCTAGTTCACAAAAACGGTTACAATGAAATGATCTCGCCGACCCCTGTTCCGCTTCCATTTCCGCTTTTTGCACAGTGATTTCATAGCTAAAAGGCGGAACGGAAACGGTAACGCGGTGATGGTGTTCCTAGGAAAATCCAGGGGTTCTCTGCAACCGCATGACGTCCAGACGATCAAAGAACCCAACGAAGGGGGGCGTTCCCGGCGCATATGAACGGCCTTGCCAGCGTGCAGCCTTTTAGCGAATACTCCCCTTTATGGAGGCAGAAATAGATTGCAGGTTGCAGCCTAATTCTCATTAGGCGTCAAAAATCGGCTGATGCAATGGACTTACAACTGTTCGTTTCGATCGCGCAGATCGTCAGCGCACTGGCGGTGCTGTTTACATTGCTCGGATTGATCGTCTCGATCCGACAGAACACCAAGTCGCAGAAAGCACTCGCGGTAGATTCGCTGGCGGCAGCGATTACGTCAATCAATGTTCCGGCAATGCAAAATCCCGCACTCGGATCGGCCCTCGCGAAAGCGAGCGCTAATTGGGGCTCAGCCAGTCGCGACGAACGAATCTTGGCGCACTTTTTTTTGTTTTCTTTCTTCAAGTTGCTGGAGAACGCGTGGTATCAGCAGAAGTCAAAAATCCTAGATCGGGCACAGTGGCTCGGATGGGAAATTCTACTTCGAAAATACTACCATAGCGAAGGCGTGCGTCAGGTATGGTGGCCCAATCGCCGGCATGCATATTCGCCGGAATTTCAAAGGTTTCTTGCCCAAACCGTGCCGGCTGACGAGCTTGGCAGCTTGAGCAGCTTGATTGACGACATTCACGGCGACGCCTAACCAATCGATTAAGCCAACGGCCCCATTGCGCTGCAACGTCGGCGTGCTTGCCACGACACCCTGCCGTGGCTTCTCTCTTTTTCGTTAGGTCAGAATCGGATGACTGTTGCACTCCGCGAAGTTACGAAGGAAGATCTGCCGATTTTTTTTGAGCATCAGCTGGATGCCGAGGCGACACATATGGCGGCGTTCCCCAGCCGCGACCGCGACGCCTTTATGGCGCACTGGGCCAGAATCATGAGTAAGGAGACCAACGAGACCGGAATCCTAAACACCATCCTCGCGGACGGCACCGTGGCTGGCAACGTCGTCTATTGGGAAGCGGCGGGGCAGCCAAACATCGCCTACTGGCTCGGCAAGACACATTGGGGAAAGGGGATTGCTAGTGCGGCCCTGGCCCAATTCTTGACCAAGATAGAGGCGCGACCAGTTTACGCGCATGTGGCAAAGCACAATTTCGCTTCGATACGTGTCTTACAAAAATGCGGATTCCAACTTGCACGAGAGGATATGTGCGATGGCGATGATGGCGAAGAACTTGTTATGGAGCTGCGCTCCGATTAGATGTGCTTCACTCGCCCTTGTTGCGGACGCGCCGCTGCAAACCGCCGCGGCCGTAACGACTGTGTTCCTGTTCAGCGGCTGTTCTCGGTAGCCTTGCGCGTGTTGACGTGACGAGCGGTTTTCTCCCTGACCGCACGAGTAATCTTTTCGGCGAACGTTTCGTCGTCATCGGATGCGGACGCTGACTCTTTGTCGAGGTTCCTGCAGGTTTGGGCGACTAGCTGATCTAAGTCGGTTGCTGTCATGGCCGCTGACTGACCGGTGAATCGGAATGAAGCTATCATGGTTATCCTTTCGTTGGTTGGTCAATTTGTTCCTTCAAACCACTGAAGTGTGGGAACAGACGATAAAGCGATTGGCGTTGGGCGGGATCGTATGCCTTTAACCAGCCCTGATCGAGCCAGTGATCGACCACCCTGGGGTGGAATCAGGTTAGGCGGTAGTTCCTCGCCGTGCTGGAACTGGCGGCTACCTACCTGCGCGTGCTTTGTGATGACCAGCGTCGGTGCATTCATGATTGCACCTCCGCAAATTCCAGTTGGTCTTGCTGCTCATAAAGATCCACAGACGGCGGAGCGGCGTCCTGTGCATGGAGGCTTAGCACTGCAGTGCCCAGCGTTGCTGAGATGATCAACCCGAATACTTTCATTCCCGGTTTTCGTGCCAATGTAACCAAATTTCCGGATGCGGGAAGGCGCTGTCCATGATAAAGAATCACGCTGGAACTCGGGGCGTAGCTTAGCTTGGTAGAGCGCGTGGTTTGGGACCACGAGGTCGGAGGTTCAAATCCTCTCGCCCCGACGTTTGCTCGCATCAAACGTTGTGATCCAAGTTAGGGCCCAATCGCTTTTCCACCGCGGGCACCGATTCGCCGCGCCGGGTCGCGTAATCCACCACTTGATCGTGCCCAATCTGTCCCACTCCGAAATATTTCGCCTCGGGATGTGAAAAATGAAGTCCGCTCACGCTCGCACCGGGATGCATTGCAAACGATTCCGTTAGTGTAACCCCGGTATTGTTCTCGGCATCCAGCAACTCAAACAATGCTTTCTTCTCTGCGTGATCGGGACAGGCGGGATAACCAGGAGCCGGTCGGATGCCGCGATACTTTTCGCGGATCAGGTCGGCCTGGGATAACTGCTCCTCGCGCCCGAATCCCCATGCGATCCGCGCTTCTTTGTGCAGATACTCGGCAAACGCTTCGGCTAATCGATCTGCCAAAGCCTGCCCCATGATGGCGTTGTAATCGTCATGCTGGCGTTTGAATTCTTCCGCGAGTTCGTCTGCACCGTGAATCGAAACCGCAAATCCGCCAAGATAATCCTGTAGCGGCGGTCGGCGCCTGTCCTGAGCGGAGTCGGAGGAACCGCCATTCACTGGCGCAATGTAATCCGCCAGGCAGTGGTTAAATTGTCCCGCCGGCTTTTGCATCTGCTGGCGGACGAAATAAAACGTGGCGAGCTTCTTCGTGCGATCATCATCAGCATAAAGATCCACATCATCCCCGACTGAGTTTGCTCGCCAAAAAGCGTGAACCCCCCGCGCGATGAACAGGTTTTTTGCGACGATCTGATCAAGAAGTTTCTGCGCATCGTCGAAAAGTTCGCGCGCTTGTTTGCCAATCTTTGGATCTTCAAAAATCGCGGGATAACGCCCGCGTAATTCCCAGGCGTGAAAAAACGGCGACCAATCGATGTACTCGGCCAGCGTCCGCAACGAAAAGGAGCGTACGGTGTCATCCTGAGCGGATCCCGCAGTTTGGTAAACGCGGACGCCCAAAAACTCGGGTTTAGGTGGAACATAGTTGCTCCAGCCAATCGGGGTCCGGTTTGCGCGTGCTTCTTCGAGCGTCAGCAAATTCTTTCGCTGTGTTCTTGCTGAATGCTCCCGGCGCAAGCGTTCGTAGTCTTCGCGCGTTTTCTTATCGAATGCGGACTTGAGCTCTTCGTTCAGCAGCGAATTGACAACACCCACCGCGCGCGAGGCGTCCAGAACGTGCACAGTACTGGCCTGATAATGCGGCGCGATCTTCACCGCGGTGTGCGCCCGGCTCGTGGTTGCCCCGCCAATCAACAGCGGCAAACGAAAGCCTTCACGTTCCATCTCCTGTGCGACATGCACCATCTCGTCCAGCGATGGTGTAATCAGGCCGCTCAGGCCGATCACGTCCGCTTGTCTTTCTCGCGCTGTTTCCAGAATTTTTGCGGCCGGCACCATTACGCCAAGATCGACAACGTCGTAGTTGTTACATTGCAGCACTACCCCGACGATGTTTTTGCCGATATCGTGCACGTCGCCTTTCACCGTTGCCATCACGATGCGTCCCTGCGGTTTCGCGCCGGCAGATTTCTCCGCTTCCATGAATGGCATCAGGTAGGCGACAGCTTTCTTCATTACTCGCGCGCTCTTAACGACCTGTGGCAGGAACATCTTGCCGGCGCCGAATAAGTCGCCGACCACGCTCATACCGGCCATCAGCGGCCCCTCGATCACGTCGAGTGGTCGCTTGCATTTTTGACGCGCTTCCTCCGTATCGACGTCGATGTAATCGGTGATGCCTTTGACTAACGCGTGCTTCAGGCGCTCTTGGACAGGTTCTTTTCGCCATGCTTTATCGGCGACGGGAGTCTTACCTTTTGCTTTTACGTTTTCCGCAAAATCGACTAACCGCTCGGTTGCATCGTCTCTTCTGTTCAACAACACGTCTTCGACGCGCTCTCGCAGTTCAGGCTCGATTTCTTCATAGACCGCAAGCTGCCCTGCATTAACGATTCCCATGTCCAGGCCTGCGCGAATGGCGTGAAACAGAAACGCGGCATGCATCGCTTCGCGCACCGTGTTGTTTCCGCGAAAGGAAAATGAAATGTTGCTTACCCCGCCACTTACGCGCGCGCCGGGAAGATTCTTTTTGATCCATCGCGTCGCTTCAATGAAATCGACCGCGTAATTGCGGTGTTCTTCAAGGCCAGTAGCGACCGTCAGAATATTTGGATCGAAGACAATATCGCTTCCCGGGAAGTTCGCGTGTTTGGTCAACAAATCATAAGCGCGCGCACAGATCTCGATTTTCCGCTGAAAACTATCGGCCTGGCCTTGTTCATCGAACGCCATCACGATCGTTGCAGCGCCATATCGCCTGATTAATCGGGCTTGCCGGAGAAAATCTTCTTCGCCGTTTTTCAGGCTGATGGAATTCACCACTGCTTTTCCCTGCAGGCATTTGAGCCCTGCTTCGATGACGCTCCACTTCGAGCTGTCGACCACAATTGGAATCCGCGTGATCTCTGGTTCGCTGCCGATCAGATTCAGAAATCGAACCATGGCCGCCTCGGAGTCGATCATCCCTTCGTCCATGTTCACGTCGAGCAGGTTAGCGCCGCTCTGCACCTGCTGACGCGCTACAGCCAGAGCCCCGTCGAAATCCCCCGCAAGAATCAGTTTCGAAAACTTCGGCGATCCCGTGATGTTGGTGCGCTCGCCGATGACAACGAAGCCGAACTCCGGCGTAATCTTCAACGGTTCGAGCCCGGAAAGTCGCAGAATCATGTAGAGCTAACTGTCCCTTCCACGACGCGCGGCGAAAATTCACGCACCAGTTTCGTCAGCGCTCGGATGTGCTCCGGCGTCGTGCCGCAACAACCGCCGACCACATTGAGCCAGCCGTTCTCTGCCCACTTCGCGACCTTGGGCGCAAAAATCTCGGCTGTCTCCGGAAAGCCGGTCGGCGACAGCGGATCCGGCAGACCAGCGTTCGGATACGCGCTCATGTAGTACGGCGAAACGCGCGCCAGCTCTTCCACAAACGGTTCCATTTCATCCGGACCGAGCGAACAATTCAAACCAAAGATCAGCGGTTCCGCATGCCCGATCGATATGAGCGACGCTTCAACGGTCTGCCCGCTCAAGTTTCGCCCGGATTTGTCGATCACAGTGCCCGAGATCATCAACGGCACGTTGCGTCCGGTTTTTTCCAATGCGTCAGTGATAGCGAACAACGCAGCTTTTCCGTTGAGAGTGTCGAAAATCGTCTCGACAATGAGTAGATCGACGCCGCCTTCAAGGAGCGCTTTCGCTTCATCGAAGTAAGTTTGGCGAAGTTGCTCGAATGAGACCGCGCGAAACGCCGGATCGTTTACGTCAGGTGAAATCGAACCAGCGACCGGAAGAGGCCCCATGGATCCGCCAACAAACCGTTGCTGGCCGGTTTCATTCGCGACGCGATCCGCGGCGCGTCGGGCGATCCTGGCTGCCTCAGAATTAATTTCATGAACGAGCGCGCGAAGATCGACATCGTCCACTACGCCCTGAAAGAATTCCTGATCTTTGCGACCACTCCGAGGTTCGCCCTGAAACAGGAAATCGTGCAGGCCGATGGTTGTTCCGCTGAACGTATTCGTTTCGATAACGTCTGCGCCCGCATTGAGATAAGCGGTGTGAATTTCCTCGACGACCTGCGGCCGATTTAAATTGAGCAGCTCCAGGCTGCCCTTGAGGTCTTTGCCTTTCCAATCGCTAAAGCGCTTTCCTCGATACTCCGCTTCGGGCAGCTTGTACTCCTGGATCATCGTGCCCATGGCGCCATCGAGAAGGACAATTCGTTCGCGCAGGAGCGCTTCCAGAGGATGAAGACCATTTGTAGCCATGATTGTCCGGGAACTAAAGAACGTTTCCCTGGCGAATCAAGTAACAAATTGACGTATCATGATGCGTAGATGTGTTTTGATCAAAACGGTTAGCAATGAATGCCCAGGTCGTGGCAAAAATCGAATACCAAAAGAGTGCGAATCACCTGAAGCGAAAGATAGAGCATTCGCGCCGCGGGAGCTTAAGAGGCCCGCTGTCGTTGGGCGATTGAGGATAATCGCCTTCGTCGCGTATCAAATGAAACAGCGCGCAGCTTACGGGGCAATACGGTCGGTGAGAGTGTCCGTATGAAATGCGGTGTGATCACGCAAACGGAACCAGGGACTATCCTTTTTCGTAGTCTGCGCCACACTGTTTTTTTCCCCCGTAGCAAAGTCTTCCCATGAATTGTAACGGGCGATCGCTAGGAAGGTCCAGTCAGCGCCTTCCAAATGCTGCATCAAGACATTCCCGGCAGTCGTGTCGCCTGCCGCGCTTGGCGCTTCGCTCAGCATCTTTTCCAATTGCTCGCGATGACCAGGGGCTGGGCGATAATAGGACACGGAATAAACCGAGCCCGCAGTTTTAGATCCTGAATCGCCGTCAATACCCATAGCGCGGCTGAATTCTTCCCATGAAGGACCGTTGACAAAAGTATCGGTGTGCCACTCGCTCAAGTCACGTTTGTCCGGAGGCACGGCCGTGCCCGCAGCGTCTACAGTCGCTTTGGTACCGAGGTGGGTAATGACTACGTAATCCCAGGCGTCGCCGTCTTGGTGGCGAAGGACAATAAAATGTCCTGGCATCGGGTCATTGGGATTCGGCGTCTTGAGCCAATCGCCTAACTGAACGGCTTTGCCAAGAGCAGCCTTGGTGAAATGGACGTGATAAACATCGGTTCGTTTACCGGCTCCGGCGATTGTGGCGCGCTTTTCACTGGCAGCCTTTGGAGTGTCTTGCGCCTGAACAAATGTGACAGGCAACAGGCTCAATAATGTGATGGCAGTAATAGTGATGATCGATTTCATGAATGTCTTTCCTTTTTGATTTTATCTTGAACGTGAATCTGAGCTCCAGCGCAGGGGCCCGGAAAGAATCGAAGAGTGAGTTTCGTTGCGCCTTTATTGGAGGCTATGTGGCCGCGGCTTTGGGGTGTCAATGCTTATCTGGATACCGACACATGGTGAGTTTGTCGGCCGTTACGCCTCTCTGTCAGGTGTAGCATTTTTCTTCGGGCTTGGTCATTTGTGTTTCGTCATTTTCCATTCCAGCAATTGTCTCGACTTCTCTGGATGTGACGATTAGCTCAGTGCGCCATGGAGGCGGTGCAGCTCTTCAGGTCGCTCGATCGCAATCAACGAAACACGTTCCTGGCTTGCTTCCTGGGATGGGCACTCGATGCATTCGATTTTTTCCTTCTCACGTTCGTGATCGTGCCCATGGCAGGCGATTTTGGGACGAGCATCGCCGAGCTGACCTACGCAATCACGCTTACGCTGGCCATGCGACCCTTGGGCGCGTTCATCTTCGGATTGCTCGGCGACCGGTTCGGACGCCGCATCCCCCTCATGATCAACATCATTTTCTATTCTCTCATGCAATTGCTCACGGCGTTTTCTCCGAATTACACCTGGCTGCTGATTTTCCGCGCGCTTTATGGAGTCGGCATGGGTGGAGAATGGGGACTGGGCGCGTCGCTGGTAATGGAGACCCTGCCGACTGCAGCGCGCGGATTGTTCTCGGGGATTTTACAACAAGGTTATGCGTTTGGTTATCTGCTCGCGGCGGTTGTGTATTGGATCGTGTTTCCGTTCTTCGGATGGCGCGGCCTCTTCGTGACAGGAGCGTTGCCTGCGGTTCTTGTGTTGTACATCCGTGCGCGAGTGCCCGAATCGCCGGTTTGGCTGCAGCGGCAGCGCGAGACGAGCGATTTTTGGAGCGATCTGCTGGATTCCCTAAAGCGTCACTGGGTTCTCTTTGTTTACGTGATCCTATTGATGACGGCATTCAATGCCATGTCTCATGGGACCCAGGACATGTATCAAACTTTTCTCGGTGAACAACGCCACTATGGCGTGACTCAGAAGGCCGCGACTGGGATCATTTACGCTGTTGGTGCAATCTGTGGGGGAACAGTGGTTGGTCATCTGTCGCAAAAATGGGGACGCCGTCGCTCGATTATTTTGGCTGCGGTTTTTGGAATAATTTTTATTCCTCTCTGGGTTTTTCCGCCGGGTTTCGCGCTTCTTGTCATCGGTGGATTTGCCATGCAATTCATGGTGCAAGGCGCGTGGGGAATCGTCCCTGTGCATTTGAATGAACTTTCGCCCGGCGCTCTGCGCGGGACCTTTCCCGGGGTTGCGTATCAACTTGGAAATTTGTTCGCCGCCAACACGGCTGTCATCGAAGCCCGGTTGGCCGACCATTTCCGCGATGCAAGCGGGCATCCGGACTATGCAAAGGCGCTCGCGCTTTTTACGCTGGTGATCTTTTTGGTGTTGATCCTGCTCGCCGCAATCGGACGCGAAGAGCGCGGGAAAGAATTCTAACGATGTCCGGTGGACGGCGCGAGACCGGTGCCGCCGCTGGAAGGTTCTGCCTGCGTTTCCGATTGCGCTGCCACCTGACTTGACGGGCGGTAAACACCCGAGCCGAAGCGTTGCTCGACAATTGCTTCTGCGATTCGGTCAGCGAGTAGTTCACGATATTCCCAATCGCGCGTCTTGTTACCCTCGGAGCGATTGCTCAAGTATCCGCATTCCACCAGCACCGCGGGACAGCTTGCCAGGCGGAGCACGCGAAAATTTGCCGTGTGCACGCCGCCATTTGCGGAATTCGGGATGCGTCATCAGCTTTCCCTGAATCTGGCTCGCCAGATCGGATGAAGCGCGCGAATGATAATAGGTTTCGAATCCGCGAACGCCGGCGTTTGCGCGAATCATTGAAATGAATGCTGACGAAAATTGCATTTTTCTGCGCATTCTCGATAGCCACTCGATCGTTTAGTTCAATAAAGACATCCGAGTTACGGGTCATCACGGTTTTTAACTGCGATTCGCGGAGCTTTCGGTTGAGGCGCTGGGCGACATCGAGGGCGATCACCTTTTCCGGTGGACCGTAGCGGCGATATGCGCCGCTATCTTTGCCCCCGTGTCCAGCGTCCACTACGACGGTATTAAAAGTTTTACCTGTGTTTTTGACCCCAGTAGTGGTGACGGTACTGCAAGCGGCTAACGAAGCGAAAAAAGCGATTGCAACGAGACGAGCGACCTGACGCGGCATTCTGACCTAATAGCCAAAAATACGTCTTATACCAAAAAATTTTTCGCGCAGAGCGTAAACAATGCAACGTAATTGGCTGAGAGGTTGTCTATTGACCGCGGTTGGAAAAAGCACTTGTGTTTTGTGCTGCCGTGCTTAATCCGTTTACTTCTTTTATGATAATCCGATTTGCGGTCCTCCCCTTGTTTCTGGCGCTGAACCTTTCGATGTGCAAGAAGCAGGAAAATGTCTCCTCGAGCACGCAACAGGCGAGCGCCTCGTCACCAACGCCGGCGGCCGCTTCCACTCCGGTCGCGGGGGCAGCTCGGAAGATCACAAAACCGGTTGTCGATCAAACGGCCCAGGTGATTATCTTTTGTTATCATCGTTTGGTGGACAAGATCCGCTATCCGGGGACCGAGATTACGCCCGCCGCGTTTGAAGCGCAGATGAAAGAATTAAAGGACCGCGGCATAACAGTCATTTCAATGCAGGATTTGCTTGCCTGGAAACGAGGTGAAAAGAACATACCGCCACGATGCGCGGTCGTTAGTTTCGATGATGGCTGGAAATCCCAGTACGAGGTCGCTTGGCCGATCATGAAGAAATATGGTTATCCGTTTACCATGTTCATTTACACCGAAGGCGTGCGTGGAGGGTCGTTAGGCGGCGGGGAAGCGATCACGTGGGAACAGCTTGCCGATATGCGCGACAATGGCGTGGACATTGAGGCGCATTCCGCGACGCACCAGGACTTGCGTGAGGGCCATACTATAATGATAGCCAATCCCGGCGGGAAAAGGACCCGGACGAAATTGACTGGACCCCAATATGAACAATGGATGCAGAACGAAGTGGTTGGCTCCAAACAACTCCTTGAGCAGCGCCTGGGCATCAAAGTAAATTGCTTTGCGGTGCCGTTTGGGAATTACAACGAGCACGTTAAAGAAATTGCCCGAAATTCCGGTTACGAAGCCATGTTCACGGTTTACGGCCAGCCGATCACGTTTACATCGCCGCTCGATTCAATTGGTCGTTATGCGATCGAAGCGAACAAACCCAAGGTGTTTGAAGATGCGGTGAAAATGATAGGGACCTCAACCGGAGGCGCTGCAGCGGTGGCTGAAGTCGGCGCGAAAGATCTCTCGACGCAGCCGGCAGACGGCGAAACGGTGCGTACGGCGCTGCCGCTAATCAAAGCTAACCTCAGCGCAATTGGTCAGATCGAGCCTGGCAGCGTGCAAATGCGCGTGAGCGGTCTCGGCGTTGTTCCTGCGAATTACGAGCCGAAATCTGGTTCGGTGTCATACCAGGTGACGCAAAAATTGCACGAGAAGTCGTGCACCGTGATTATCAGCGCTAAATCTCAGGGGAAAAAAGTCGAAGCGCATTGGACTTTCGGAATTGAAGAAGGTGCGGCGGGAGCGGCGACCTCTCCCATACCGACGCCCAAGAAATAGTCGTGCGCGAGCGCGAGAAGCGTGCTTGCCACCGCGCGAAGATGTGTGCGTTACCCTGAGTTCCTGCGCCGCGACGTCTGATTTCTCGTATCATGTTTTCTCAACTCTCTGACAAACTCCAGGACGTCTTCAAAGAGCTGCGTGGGCACGGTACGATCAGCGAATCGAACATCGATGCCGCGTTGCGCCAGGTACGCCTGGCTTTGCTCGAAGCCGACGTCGATTTTCAAGTCGCCAAGAGATTCATTGCACGCGTCAAAGAGCAAGCGCTTGGAGAAGCCGTTCTTCGCAGCATTACGCCCGGTCAACAGATCGTCAAAATTTTCCACGATGAATTAACTACCCTACTCGGAGGCGATGCCGCACCGGTTAATTTGGGAGATTCAGGTCGTATTTTGATCGTTGGTCTTAACGGCTCGGGCAAAACAACTTCCTCTGCCAAGCTGGCCCGTCTTCTGAAAAAGCAGGGTCGCACGCCAGTTTTAATTGCCTGCGATTTGCAACGACCGGCGGCGATCGAACAACTGGCAACGCTGGGAAAACAAATCGACGTCGATGTATTCACTCCTGGTCCAGGCGAGAAGAATGTGGTGCGGGCTGCTGCCGACGCATCCGACAAGGCGAGATCGGCGGGTACGCAAGTTGTGGAAATCTTCGACACAGCGGGTCGTCAGGAGATCGACGAAACGCTGATTCAGGAGCTGAAAAGGTTGAAAGAATTTTTGAACCCACAGGAAACGTTGCTCGTTGTTGATGCCGCCACCGGCCAACAGGCAGTCAGCGTTGCGTCCCGTTTTAACGACGTTCTATCGATTACAGGAATCATTCTGACAAAGCTCGACGGCGATGCGCGAGGCGGCGCCGCATTGTCGATGCGCGAAGTGACGCGGCAGCCAATCAAGTTCACGGGAACCGGGGAAAAGCTCGATCAGTTTGAACTCTTTGTTCCGGATCGACTCGCAGGCCGAATTCTTGGCATGGGTGACGTCGCTAGTCTGGTCGAAAAAGCGGCGGAAGCGGTTAATGAAGAAGAAGCCGCCCGGTTGGAGCGGAAACTGCGCACCGCTTCGTTCGATTTCAATGATTTCCTGGCGCAGTTCAAGATGATGCGGCGGATGGGGCCGCTGGAGAATATTCTTGGCATGTTGCCCGGCATGAGTAATGTGCAAGGCCTCTCTGTTGACGAGAAGCAGCTTAAGCGCACGGAAGCCATCGTGCTTTCGATGACGAACGAAGAGCGGACGCGCCCCGACATTTTGAATGCGCGGCGTCGTCAGCGCATCGCACGCGGCAGCGGCTGCACCGTGACGGAGGTAAATGACTTGCTACGACGCTTTGATCAGATGCGAAAGATGATGAAAAGCGCAGGCAAAATGAAAAAGATGATGGCACAACTGGCGCGAATGAGAACTTAACATGGCAGTTTCAATCAGATTACGCAGAGAAGGAACGAAAAACAGCCCTTACTACAAAGTGGTAGTGGCTGACAGGCGGAGCCCGCGCGATGGGAAATTTATCGAGATCATCGGCGCGTACGATCCAAAGAAACCCGGTCACAATAGTACATTGAAGATTGATCGGGTCGAATACTGGATCAGCAAAGGCGCACAACCATCCGATACGGTGCGCAGCTTGATCAAGAAGAATAAGAAAGCAACAGCGCCCGCGGAACCGGCAGCCAAAGCGGAGCAAGAAGAGCAGCAATCGGTCCAGGAACAGTCATCATCACCTCCGGCACCTCCGACTGAAGACGCCAGTTAGTATCGGCGCGTTTGTTCAACTGCGGTTCGCTCCTCACGAGGCGTAACCAGCCATGTGGACTGCTGAGGAAAACGGATGCCACAGCGCTGGAATCTGGGATAAGCGAAAATTCATGTTTGTTCCTGCTCATCTGTCGCGCCGTAGCTATTGTGCCAACGCGGATTCGTGGTTAGTCTCTCGGGCGCATGAGAGAGTTCCTCGAGTTCGTCATTCGCCAACTGATCGAATTTCCCGACGACATGGTCTTGACGGAAATTCCAAGCGGCAGAACTACGGTTTTTAAGCTGCAACTTCGACGAGGAGACGTCGGTCGCGTTATTGGGCGAGGCGGCCAGACCATTCAAGCTATTCGCGCGGTGCTCGCCAGTTCGGCTGCGCGCCATGGCCAACGGGCGATCCTCGAGGTCGTCGAGTAAGGCTTCGTCTCCGATTCATTATTGGACGTTAGCAGCAGGCCGTTCAACGTTTTCTTCCTAAGTGAAGATCGACATCCTGACATTGTTTCCCGACATCTGTCGCGCGCCTCTTGGCGAAAGCATCATGAAACGCGCTCAGGAAAATGGGATTATCGATCTTCGTATCCATAACCTTCGGGACTGGACCGCGGACAAACATCACATCGTGGACGATGCACCGTTCGGGGGCGGCCAGGGAATGGTGATGAAACCGGAGCCCATTTTTTCGGCGGTTGAAGATCTGCGAAATCAAGCGTCCAAAGTGGTGCTGATGTCTCCCGCCGGACATCGATTTGCTCAACAAACGGGGAGGCAGCTATCGCAAGAACCACATCTCATCATCATTTGCGGCCATTACGAAGGAGTCGATCACCGGGTGATTGAACATCTGGTGGACCTGGAAATTTCCATCGGCGATTACGTGCTCACAAACGGAGCAATCGCAGCGGTCGTCCTTGTCGATGCAATCGTGCGTTTATTGCCTGGTGCGCTCGGCCATGAACAATCCGCGGTCGACGACAGTTTCAACCATGGATTACTGGAAGCTCCGCTGTACACGCGCCCGGCAGAATTTCGCGGCTGGAAGGTTCCGCAAGTTTTGCTTTCCGGAAATCACGCCGAGATCGCAAAGTGGCGTAAAGAACAGGCGCTCAAGCGTACCCACGAAAATCGTCCGGATTTGCTCGATCACCCGCAAAACAAGATAAGCGAGTCATCCTGAGCGGAGCGAAGGACCTCTCATAAGTCGCGTCGCATACGCTTTGTAACTCGCGTGTTCCAAGTTTCAATTGGGAGGTCCCTCGTCGTCTACGCGACTCGGGATGACAGCTTGGGGAAGGTCACGCTACCCGACCCAACACGACACACGCATTAATTCCTCCGAAACCGAACGAGTTACTCATTACGTATTTTAGTTCGGCTTCGCGCCCGTGATTGGGCACAACATCGAGATCACATGAGGGATCGTGATTTGCGTAGTTAATTGTGGGTGGAACCCATTGCCGATCTAAAGCGAGCGCGCAAAGCGCTGCCTCGATCGCGCCGGTCGCACCGAGCGGATGCGCGTAATAACCTTTTGTCCCACTAACTGGGATTCGTCGCGCATGCTCGCCGAATACTTGTTTGATCGACGCCGTTTCCGCGCTGTCGTTGAGCTGAGTCGAGCTGGCGTGCGCGTTGATGTAATCGATCTGGTCGGGCGCTAATTGCGCGTCGGCGAGCGCCTCACGCATTGCGCGAATGGACGATTCGCCGTTTGGCAAAGGCGACGTCATATGGAAAGCATCGTTATTCAAACTATATCCGAGCACTTCCGCGTAAATGTGCGCGCCGCGGGTACGCGCATGTTCAAGTTCTTCAATGACCAGCGAGGCTCCGCCCTCGCCCATGACAAATCCATCGCGCAACAGATCAAACGGACGGCAAGCGAAGGCGGGATCGGGCCATCTGCTCATGGTTTTGATGATGTCGAACGCGCCCACGGTAATGGTCGTCAGAGGCGCTTCCGCTCCGCCGGCGACAATCACATCCGCAAAATCGTCCCTGATGTATCGCAACGCTTCGCCCACGGATACTGTGCCACTGGCGCAACTATTCGAATTTGTAGTGCCCACGCCGCGAAAACCGAATTCGATCGCGATATTCGAATGGGCCGAACCACCAAATACCTGGACGGCAAGCGTAGGTTGAACTCCGCGCGCGCCCTTCTTTAGATATCTGAGATACTGTTCCTCGGCCTTGCAAACGCCGCCAAGCGCCGTGCCGAAACTGACACCGATTCGATCCTGCGGCTTTTCGCGGGAATACTCGATGTGCGCATCATCGAGCGCCAGTTGCGCCGACACGACTGCAAACTGTGCGTAGCGGTCGAGTCGTTTCAAACGGTGCGGCGAAAAAAACACCTCTGGGTCCCAATCCCGAATCTCGCCGGCAGAGCGCACGCGAAAGACGCTGGGATCGAAACTTGCGATGTTATTGATACCGCTTTTTTCCGCGAGAATTGCGTTCCAAAAATTCTCGCGCCCGTGTCCGATACAGGTAATTGGGCCAATTCCAGTGATAACAACGCGTCTTTGACTCATGCAGTGACCTTATCTGTGTTCGCCTCGACGTACGATTTCATGCAGCGCAGCGTTTTATTTGCAACGTGATGGGTGAAAAAGTCGCCGATAATCATGTCCGCGACGGGCGCCAAAATCTTCACCCGAAATGCCAGATCGTGTTTGATTTCAACCATCACGCCGGCTGGCACTTCCTGAAATGTCCACACTACGCGCATTCCCTTTGTGAATGCTTTCAAGTGACAAAATCGAACTTCAATGCGGTCGCGATCGATGATTTGTTCGGAAGTCCAGGAAATCGGAATGCCGGAGCGCGTCGCAGCCATCAACACGACGTTGCGGTTCAGGGCTGCGTTCGAGATAATGAATGTAGCGATAGTGCGGGAGAATTCGCGGCCATAGCTCCAAGTTCGCAGCTGTTTCGAAGATCGTCATCTTCGGCGCCCACATGATGAATGGAGTTGGTTTTGTGCATCGGGTTCGGGTTTACCAAAATTCAAACCGCGCGGTTCATCGATGTTGCGCAGTTTGTAATAGAACAAGGAATCCTTCCCCGAAAATCAGTTGAGGCGAAAGGGGAAAAATCGTCAACTCGCGGAGAGACGCCGTCTGTCGAAACGTTGTCCGCCGCGATCCTTCGGTTAGGCGAGCGCATTACTCCTAACCCCCGAACGGTCGCTGATTTCGAGCAACCATTCGTGGACTGTCTCTATCGATTTGACCGCTACAACCTCAATTACGCGTCGCGGAGTCTGCGTCTGCTGCGAGCCAGCTGGTCATATAGGCAAAGAAGGCCGGCGATTGGCCGAGTGAATAGTCCCATCGTCGATAAGAAACGTGAGAGCCCCCATGGCAACACCTTCCGTGTTCGTCGGTCGAATGATCGAAACAAATGGGGAGGCTTCGATTCAGGAACGGACATGGCTCGGGCATGATCAGGTTCTTTTTCAGGAGTGGTTGCTCGACGCCCAGATCTGGAAACGTCACCGACACACCGGTCACCGGATCGATTACGCAGTCAATGGCGGCGCATTGCCCGCCTTGTCCGACCAGGTTTGAAAGTGCATGGTCTCGGTCGGGCCGATGCTGATCAGGATTCGCAGGACTTCCACATCGGTCGCCCTTAGCGCCAGTGATGGGTAAAGGCTGTTGCCACCTTGTTCAATGGTTGGAAAGTGGAAAGCCGCCGTGTTCGCTATCGCCTGTAGGAAATTAGGATCTGTTGTGTCCGCATCGGTCCTGGGAATGGCCGTGTGCTGGTTTACGAACAAAGTCGGGACCGCCTGCGGAAAGACGTGGTTTGGATCAAGATCCGGGTTATGCCTGTCGTCGCGGTAGCGGGTCCACCAGCTGGTATCGATCGTAAGTTGCGTCAGGTTAGTGAGCCGACTGTCCGATTATGTTCGGATTGACTCCGGTCGCGGTGCTGCCCATCAGCGTGCGAAACGGATCGAGATTTGCAGGAGCCGCTCCCTTGGAGACCAGATACGCGTTGAGGAAGTGCTGATGAGTGATCTCATCATCGGTGTTATCGTGGATGTACTGATCCATGTCTTCGTCCAGCACCGCCAGGGCGTCGGTGTAGTCTGGGTTGCCAGTTCCGCCCGGAACTTCCGAGTCCTGGATGCCACCGAGTTCGTTGTATTGGATCCAAAAGTCGGCCTCGATTATTTCTAGCGCTGCTGCGAAGCGAAGGAGTGGCCGCGTCTCCCGGGTGTTAGACCGCCACTTGCTTCTGCGGTTCGGATGCTGGCCAACAGTCCAGCACCGATGGTTCCCGCTCCAAGGGCGAGTGATGTGCCCAGGAAGGAACGACGACTGATAGAACGTTTCCGAGGTTTAATTCTCTTCTCCACGTTGTCCTCTGGAGGACGATTCTCGCTCTTACTAGAACCATTTGCTGTAGGATTATTTATTGTTTTCATGCCCGTAGAATCGCAGCGACTCACGTTGCGCGCTGCATTGGAAAAGTTACGCGTTTGTTACCGCAAGTAGGTCTACGTCCGACAGCCAAGAGTAGCGGTCACGCTTTCCACTGTAAAAAGCTGTGGAGCCTACGGGATTCGAACCCGTGACCTCCTCAATGCCATTGAGGCGCTCTACCAACTGAGCTAAGACCCCGGTGAAGAATCACAGATTGTAGATTTCGGATTGCGGATTGCAACTGCTCGGCCTGAATAGTTTTGAAGCCGTTCCAGTCGAAACTTGCAACAAAAGATGATATATGATGTTTAATGGGCAGAGGAACTTAATGAAGGTATCAAGATTCCCGGCACTTTATTTAGTCGCAGTGCTCGCGATGGGGATTTGCATTAGCACAGCGCAAACGAACGGACCCGTGCCCCAAAACGCTCCTCGTCCCGCACCGGGTAATGGTGTTCGAGGCAGTAACGTGCGTCCCAACAACTCAAATCGCACCGCAAGTTCCCCGTGGTCCGGCAAACGTTGGTCAGCGCCCATCCGGCACGCTCCCGAATCAAATGCAAAATCAGCCACCGCCGAATTTTCGACCTAATTATCCGAGGTTCCCCCGGCAATTGAATCCCAGGCTGGCGGCAGCGGGGGTTCAACAGCCCTCGCGAACCGACAATGTGCAACCGACCGGCAACCTGTTACCAGGAAGCGGAATTGTGCAAACCCCGCTATCGATGACGGACGATCAGCGCGCGGTCAGAGCCGACGATCTAAAGCCGGCCAGCGAGGTATTGGTGAAGCGAGAGATTTCGGAAGGCTTGGAGACAATCGACGACCCACACCGCGCACGAAATGGCGATGTGCAACCGGTCGTCCGTGATTCGGCGAATCGTGATTTCAAGCAGCACAAGGTCAAGAGGGATCGCCAAACCGGAAGGAATCGGTTCAGCTATTCCGATGCGCTCCGTCGTAATTGGCACGGATGGCATAATCGCGATTGGTGGGGGCAGCATTGTAACAACATCGTTTTGGTCACCGGCGGATATTATTTGCTCGACGCGAGCTATTGGTACCCAGCTTACGGTTATGATCCGCTTAACAGTTATTACGATTACGATGGACCGATTTATACCTATGGTAATCTGCTCCCTGATCAAGTGATCGTGAATGTTCAGGGCGCGTTGCAAGACGCAGGTTATTACTTCGGGCCAGTAACTGGGTCGCTAAGCGTGGAAACGCGAGCGGCCCTTGCAAACTTCCAGCGTGACCAGGGACTGATTGTTACTGGAGCAATTGACGAGCCGACCGTCGAGGCGTTGGGATTGTATTAGAAAAAGCTTCTCGCAAACGTTGTAGCCGCCTCTAAGCATGAGGCGTTCGCCAAAAACACGGGCACATCGACGCCAGTGACTGTCCGTTAAAAGTCAGGATTCGCTTGATGGTACCCCCGCAAACGTTTTAGGAAAGGTATCCATGAGCGACCTGAGTTTTCAAAATAATGTGCCGGATCCTCTGCTTTCCGGAAAGGAATTGCCGACTTTTAAATTCGAATTGGAGAAATCCACCGGAAAAGTAATGGGAAACAGCTTTGGCAAGGAAGCGACCGTCGAACAACTTCCTATCTCGAAAGGAATCGCCGGTGTATCAATGCAACTCGAGCCCGGCGTGATGCGCGAGCTTCACTGGCATGCTACTGCCGCCGAGTGGGCGTTCGTGCTCAAGGGGCGCGTTCGTACTACGGTGATCAATCCTGCTGGTCAAACAGAGACGAACGACTTTGAACCTGGCGACGTCTGGTACTTTCCACGTGGCCACGCCCATGTGCTCGAGTGTCTCGGCAACGAGCCAACCCATTTCATTTTGATCTTTGACAACGGCTATTTCTCTGAGTTCGGCACTTTCAGTATCACCGATTGGATTGGGCATGCGCCCACGCCGCTCCTGGCGAAAAATTTCAGCCTGCCTGAATCGGCATTTGATGGCTTTCCAAAGGAAGAAGTCTATTTTGCCCGCGGCGCCGTTCCGCCCGAACCGATACCTGAGAATCTCCAGGGTCCACGCATCTCGCCACCCGAGACGCACAAGTTTCGAATGCTTGCTGGTGCGCCGCACGCGATTTTCAAAGGCGGTCGCGAATGGCGCATCGATTCCACGCGATTTCCAATTTCGACAACAGTCACCGGCGTAATCCTGGAGCTCGAACCGAGGCGCGTTACGCGAACTCCATTGGCACCCAAATGCCGATGAATGGCAATACGTCATCGATGGCGACCTAACCGTGACAATGTTTGGGTCGCACGGTCGATTCCGAACGGAGCAACTGCACGCCGGCGATGTTGGTTATATTCCACAGGGATTTGGCCACTCGATCGAAAATGTCGGCGGCAAGCCGAGTCGGATACTGATCGGTTTTAATACCGGAAATTACCAGGCGATTGATCTTTCTGCATGGATCGCCGGTAATCCAGTTGATGTTCTGGCTACGAATTTCGGCAAGCCGGCCTCCCTGTTCGAGAAGTTTCCGCGCAAGGACGTTTTCATATCGCCGAATCAATAGTGTTTGGTCCGGCCAAGGCGTCAGCTTGTCGTTTCCGCGCCAACAGCACTTCCAAAAATTTGCGACGGTCGTGGACCGCCGCTACAGGAAGAACTGTCAATAGACTTTGGAGTCATGCAAAAATTGATCGAATGCGTCCCGAATTTTTCGGAAGGTCGTGACCAAAACGTCATTCGGCAGATCACCGATGCGATTGAATCGGTGGACGGCGTTTCGCTGCTGGATGTTGATCCCGGCGCGAGTACCAATCGAACTGTGGTAACGTTCGTCGGCAGCCCTGATGCAGCGGTGGAAGCGGCATTTCGCGCGATTAAGAAAGCGGCCGAGTTAATCGACATGCGCAAACACAAGGGAGCGCATCCGCGCATGGGTGCGACCGATGTTTGTCCGTTTATTCCGGTGAGCAACGTGAGCTGGGAAGAAGTAATCGCCTGCGCGAATCGTTTGGCGAAACGGGTCGGCGATGAATTGAAAATACCCGTCTATCTCTACGAAAAAGCGGCGAAAAATGAATCGCGCTCGAATTTGTCCGTGATTCGAGCAGGCGAATACGAAGGGTTCTTCGAAAAGATAAGACAGCCTGAATGGAAACCGGATTTCGGCCCTGACATATTCAACGAAAAATCGGGGGCGACTGTAATCGGAGTTCGCGATTTTCTTGTCGCTTACAATGTGAACCTGAACACAAGATCCGTGCGGCGCGCGACCTCCGTCGCGTTTGATGTGCGAGACCAGGGGAGAGTGAAAACCGAAGATGGCACACCATCGGGAAAACCGGTGCTGGATGGGAATGGCGAGCCGGTTCGGATTCCCGGAATGCTGAAGCACGTCAAAGCGATTGGTTGGTTCGTGAAAGAATACGGCATCGCTCAGGTCTCGATGAACCTGACGAATATCGAAGAAACGCCGTTACACGCGGCGTTCGATGCATGTTGCGAATCCGCAGCCAAACGTGGCCTGCGGGTGACTGGCTCGGAGATCGTCGGCATGGTACCGAAGAAATGTCTCGTTGATGCGGGGCGATATTTCTTGCGCAAGCAAAAATGGTCCGAAGGCGTGTCCGATGAAGAATCGATCGACATCGCCATCCGCTCAATGGGCCTGAGCGAGCTGAAGCCTTTCGATCCAAAAGAAAAGGTGATTGAATTCAAAATCGAATCTGCCGAACCAAAGAATTCGCTGGCGAAGATGAATCTGCGCGAATTTTGCAATGAAACGCTGAGCGATTCACCGGCGCCGGGCGGCGGCTCAGTCGCAGCGCTGATGGGCGCGTTAGGCGCCTCGCTAGGCGGAATGGTCGCGAACCTGTCTGCGGGAAAACGTGGCTGGGATGACAAGCTCGAATATTTCAGCGATTGGGCGGTAAAAGCGCAGCAACTCAAGGATGAATTGCTCTCGCTGGTGGATGAGGATACTGCCGCGTTCAACAAAGTGATGGACGCTTTCGCGCTGCCCAAAAAGGCGGCTGAAGAGAAAGCTGCGCGCGCGGCTGCGATTGAGCAGGCGACCAAATATGCCGCCGAAGTTCCGTTGAAGGTCATGGAGACAGCGTCGAAATCTTATGACTTGCTCGCTGAAATGGCCGAAAGAGGAAATCCGGCGTCCGTCTCCGATGTCGGTGTCGGGGCGCTGGCGACTCGCGCGTGCGTCGAGGGTGCGGCATTAAACGTGAGAATCAATCTCGCACAATTGAAGGACGAAAAATTTAAGGGTGCGCTTGAGGAGAAAGTGCGAAACGTCTGTGCACATTCGGTAGCAAAGTTTAAAGAAATCAGCCAGACAGTCGAAAGTAAGTTAGGCAAATCGTGAAGGCACTCGCTGTTCTTCATGCTTCGCAATTGGTCACGCTCGCTGGCCCGAAGCGGCCGCGCGTAGGTGCGGAGTTGTCTGAGATCGGGATTATTCGCGATGGTGGACTGCTGATTCGCGACGGCAGAATCGAGCTCGTCGGCTCCAGCAGTGAGATCGAGAAGAAGACAGGCGACGCGGAAGTTGTCGATGCTCGCGGGAAAGTCGTTCTTCCTGGATTTGTCGATGCTCACACACATTTGGTTTTTGCCGGGAATCGACTGGACGATTTCGAGCACCGTGCGCGCGGCGACACTTATGAGCAAATCGCGAAGGCAGGCGGCGGAATTTGGTCAACTGTTGAAAAGACGCGAGCAGCTAGTGAAGCCGATCTTTTCGCCCAAACACAACGACACGCAGATTGGTTCCTGCGTTGCGGAACGACAACTGTGGAGTCCAAATCGGGCTACGGACTTACCCTCGAAGACGAACTAAAGATCTTGCGGGTCATGAGACGCCTCAATCAGGAAACGCCGCTGGAAATTGTGCCGACGTTCCTCGGCGCACATGCAGTACCGCGTAAGATGGACGCCGATGAATACGTCGATCTCGTCGTAAACGAGATGTTGCCACGAGTGACTTCGGACAGTCTTGCCGAATTTTGCGACGTATTTTGCGAGCGCGGCTATTTCGATTTCGAACAATCAAGGCGGATTCTTAATTCTGCGAAAGGCCTTGGATTGAGACTGAGGATTCACGCCGATCAACTGAGTAATTCGGGCGCGGCAAAACTGGCGGCCGAATTGAAAGCCGCGACAGCAGATCATTTGGAAAAGACCGACGAGCAAGGGATCGCGGCGTTGAGATCCGGCGGCGTGCAACCGGTTTTGCTGCCGGGCTCAGTCTATGCGCTTGGATCGACGGACTATCCGCGGGCGCGAGAAATGATCGAGGCCGGTCTCGCGGTTGTGATCGCGACTGATTTCAATCCCGGCTCGTCGCCGACCGCGAGCATGCCGATGATTTTGTCGCTTGCCTGCACACAAATGAAAATGTCGCCAGCAGAAGCTATCTCGGCCTCGACGATTAATCCGGCCTATTCGTTAGGCCGGGGCGATCGGATCGGCTCGCTCGAATCCGGTAAGGTGGCGAATTGTTCAATTTTCGATTGCGGGGATTACCGGGAGCTTGCGTACTGGTTTGGATTTCCACAGACGCACTCAGTGTATGTAAAAGGGAGTAGAGCTCAGTAAACACACCAAAGAAGCCAAAAGAAATGGAAGAAGAACTCTTAAAAGCGGAGAGGGGATTTGTTGACGCAATAGCCAAAAATGATCTGGACGCAATCGAACGATTTGTCACCGATGACTGGATTATCATCAATGCCGATGGAGGAATCATCGACAGGGAGCGTTTTCTTGAGGTGATCAAGTCGGGCACTCTAACTCATGAGATGATGGAGTCCGAAGACATGCGAGTCCGTGTCTATGGAGACAGCGCTGTGGTGAGCGCGCTGACTCGCTCGAAAGGGAAATTCATGGGACAGGAATTCACTACGCACGAGCGGTCCACAGATGTTTTTGTGAGGCGCGATGGACAATGGCGGTGCGTCCTGACGCAGCTCACTGCATCTACGAAACAGTGAGGCGGCGTGCGCTGCCAGATTCACGGTAAACTTTGCGACGCGTGCTGAGCGCCGTTACAGTGATTTCATGAAGGTCGAAGTCGAAAAGCAGCCGGGATCTGTCTCGACACTGCAAATTGAACTGCCACCGGAGGAAGTTTCCAAGGAATGGGACGCAATCGCCACCAGTTTCGCGCGTTTCGCCAAAATTCCGGGTTACCGGCCGGGCAAAGCGCCGCGCGCGGTCATCGAGAAGAGATTTCGCAAGGAAATTCAGGACGAATTGACCAAAAAACTGGTGTCTAAGAGTTATCATGAAGCGATCGAACAGGAACAGTTGCGCGTTGCTTCGCTGGCCAATATTGAAGATGTCCAGCTTGGCGAAGACAAGTCCATGCGGTTCCGCGCGACAGTTGTTACAGCACCGGAATTTGAGCTGCCCGAATACAAGAACATTCCGGTGCAATTGCCGGAAACGACGGTTTCCGAGCCGGAGATCGATGCTTCACTTGAGCGCTTGCGCGATCAATCCGCTGATTTCGTCGATGTTCCTGAGCGGGGTCTGGAGATGGGCGACTTCGGCGTCATCGACTTTGAGGGGTTCAGCGACGGCAAACCAATCAGCGAAATTGCGCCCGAGGCGAGCAAGAATCTTCACGGCGGGAAGAAATTCTGGTTGCGTCTCGCGTCCGATAATTTCTTGCCGAAATTTTGCGAACAAATGATCGGCCAGAAGCCGGGCGAGACGCGCACGGTAACCGTCGATTTGGCGACAGATTTCCCGGTAAAGGAACTGGCAGGAAAGCAGGCAAATTACAACGTCACTGTGCGCGAGATTAAGCAGAAGGTATTGCCGGCTCTGGACGATGTGTTTGCGGCTAAATTGATCCCTGAAAAGTCCATGGGCGATCTGCGTAAGATTATCGAACACGACCTCGCGCACGAAAAAGCGCATGAGCGCGAACGAGCGAAAGAAGGGCAGGTCGTGAAATACCTGCACGAGCGAATTCAGTTCGAATTGCCGCCGCCTCTCTTAAAAAATGAGACGCGTCGAATTCTGGCAGACCTGGTGCAACGAAATCGGGAACGCGGGGTTACTGATGAGATGTTGAAGGACAAGGAGAAAGAGCTTATCGAAAGCGCGGCCGGCCTTGCTGCTCACCGGATGAAGACAAATTTCATTTTGCATCGGGTTGCCGAACAGGAAAGCATCAAGGTTTCGCGGGACGACATCAACGCGCGGCTTCGAGAAGAAGCGGCGCGTTATAACGTTCCGGTGGAAAAAATGCGCAAAGAACTCCAGGAACACGATGGCTTGGACGCATTCGCAGAACAGATTCTGCTGGGTAAGACTCTTGATTTCCTTAAGGCGAATGTTAGCGTCGAGACAGCGCAAGAACCCGCTGTAAAAGAACAAAAATCATGAGTGTATCGAACGAAAATCTTTCCCAGGTGCTGATTCCGATGGTCGTGGAGCAGACTGGCCGGGGCGAGCGCAGCTACGATATCTATTCGCGACTACTCAAGGATCGAATCGTTTTTATCGGAACGCCGATGGACGATCACATCGCTAATCTTGTCATTGCCCAGTTACTGTTTTTGCAAATGGAGGACTCCAAAAAGGACATCAACATTTATATCAATTCGCCTGGCGGCTCAGTCACTGCCGGCCTTGCCGTTTATGATACGATGCAGTTTCTGACATGTGATGTGACTACTTATTGCCTCGGGATGGCCGCGAGTATGGCTGCTGTCCTGCTCTGCGCGGGAACGAAAGGCAAGCGTTTCGCGCTTCCAAATTCCGATATCATGATCCATCAGGTCTCCGGAGGCGCGCAGGGGGCGGCGAGCGACGTGGAACGTCAGGTCGAATACATGTTCAAGCTGAAAAAGCGCCTCATCAAAATCATCGCGCAGCACACCGGTAAATCAGAAGAACAAGTGAGGGCCGATTCGGATCGCGACTATTATATGTCCGCCCAGGAAGCAAAGACTTACGGTTTGGTGGACGAAGTGATCAAATCTCGCAAGGAGGTGAAGCTACTCGACGGGGCGACTCCCCCCTCCGGCGACCGGTCGGTGGAAGTGGCTGAAACCGCTTTGCCGCGCAAACTCGGAGGATAGGAGAACGTCTTAGAAGAATATGGCCCGCGCTTCCAACCTCACCATGTGCTCGTTTTGTGGCAAGAGCCACGCGGAGGTTCGCAAATTGATCGCCGGACCAGGCGTCTACATCTGCGATAGTTGCATCAACGTTTGCAAAAGCATCCTCGATAAGGAACTCAATGAAGATGCTCGCCGCCAGTCCTCCAATATCCGTGTGCCCAAGCCGGTGGAAATCCGGCGCGCCCTTGATCAGTACGTCATCGGCCAGGAGACCGCGAAGAAAACGTTATCGGTTGCCGTCCACAACCACTACAAGAGGGTATTGCAAGCTTCGCAGCCTGCTGATGCGTCCGCCGCGTTTCAGCCGGATCCGTTCGCTGACGTTGAGATTGAGAAGAGCAACATTTTGCTGATCGGCCCTACCGGCTCTGGAAAAACGTTACTGGCCAAGACACTCGCGCGGATTCTCGATGTGCCATTTTGCATCGCTGATGCGACGACGCTTACCGAAGCGGGCTACGTTGGCGAAGACGTGGAAAATATTATTCTGCGACTCCTGCAGAACGCGGATTACGATGTGAAACGAGCGGAGATCGGCATCGTTTACATTGACGAAATCGACAAGATCGGCCGCAAAACCGACAACGTAAGCATCACTCGCGATGTCTCCGGCGAAGGCGTGCAGCAGGCTCTGTTGAAAATTTTGGAAGGCAGCACGTGCAATGTTCCGCCACAGGGCGGACGCAAGCATCCGCATCAGGAGTATATCCAGGTTAATACCGAGAAAATTCTTTTCATATGCGGCGGCGCATTTGTCGGCCTCGACAAAATTATTCAAAAACGCATCGGCCAAAAAGTCATGGGGTTCGGCAGCCCCACACTCGAAGTTGAGGAGGCGCTGCGAAAGCAAGCAGTCCGCCATGTGGAACCGGAAGATCTGCTCGCTTTTGGAATGATCCCCGAATTCATTGGGCGATTGCCGGTGGTCAGCTCGCTTGATGCGCTGACCGAGGAAGAAATGGTGGCGATTTTGACCGAGACGAAGAACGCGATGGTGAAGCAGTACACCAAGCTTTTCTCAATGGAGGGTGTGCGTTTATCAGTCACTAAAGATGCCCTGCGCGCTCTGGCGGCGCAGGCAGTCACCAAGGGAACAGGGGCGCGTGCGTTGCGGTCAATGCTGGAGCGGATCATGCTCGACATCATGTACGAAGTGCCGAGTCGCGAAGATATCGCTGAGGTCACAATCAATCGGGCAGTAGTGGAAGGCAAAAAGCTTCCCCTAATTCGCAAGAAACAGGACAAAAGCGCGGCGTGAGCTCCGAAGGTTTTTCGGGCGAGCTTTCAAGGTTAAAAGAGTTACATCGTTAACAGGGTTGCGAGGTCATAACAGCAGGCAAGCGATTCTTTCGTTGTAGCTTCTTTTAACGTTTCACTCGGCTATGCGCGTCATCCTTCTCAACACCGGCACGGAGCTTTTGCTTGGCGATGTTCAGGACGCACACCTTCCATTCATCGCGCGCGAGATTCTTCCGCTGGGTTTGCGGATCGAGGAGCGGCGCACTGTTCCCGATTCTGACGCGATTCGACAAACGCTGGCCGAATTGTTTCCACGTTGCGAGATTCTTTTTGTGACCGGGGGCCTTGGTCCAACCAGCGATGACGTAACACGCGAGATGGTTGCCGATCTGCTCGGGTTGGAGCTCCGACAATCTTCGCAGTTGCTGGCTTCGCTCCGGCAAAGACTCCGAGTGCGCGGAATCAAATGGACTCCTGGCATCGCCCGGCAGGCTGACGTTCATGTCGGCGCAGAGGTGCTGTCCAACCAGAATGGCAGCGCGCCAGGCCTTTATTTGCGCGCGAACATCAATCTGGAGATTCAATCTCCGCATCTTTTTTTACTACCTGGACCTCCGCGTGAGCTTCAGCCAATGTTTCGGGCATTTGTGATACCGATCCTGCGGTCAATGGTCCCGGATTCGGGTTTGATCGAGCGACGCCTCTACAAAATTGCCAACAAAGGCGAGTCGCTGGTGGAGGAGGCGATCGGCGACCGCGTGCTTGCGATTCCCGGTGTTGAGCTGGGATATTGCGCGCGCCCGGGCGAGGTCGATGTGCGCATTGTCGGGAAAGAAAAGGCCATCGAACAGGCGGACGCCATTATCAGATCGAAGCTAGGTCCCTCGATCTTTTCTGCAGCCGACGAATCGCTCGAAGAAGTGATCGTAAAGCTACTGGCGCAGCGCAATCAAACGCTGGCGGTTGCAGAATCCTGCACGGGCGGCTTGCTTGCCGATCGTATCACAAATGTGCCTGGCGCATCGGCGGTTTTTCTCGCGGGCTATGTTTGCTACGCGAACCAGGCCAAGATTGGCATGCTGAATGTCGATCCACAGCTTATCGAGAAGCATGGTGCCGTAAGCGAGCAGGTCGCGTGTGTGCTGGCCGAACATGCGCGTGCAGGTGCGAAATCCGATTATGCGCTCGCCACGACGGGCGTGGCCGGACCGAGCGGTGGCTCGCCGGAGAAGCCGGTCGGAACCGTTTACGTTGCCCTTGCAACGTCAGGCGAAACGATCGCGAAGAAATTCTTTTTTCCAACTGACCGCGAGACTTTTAAGCAGATTGCTACGCAGGCTGCGTTGGAATTGCTACGCAGAAACTTGATCAAGGAGTAACGGCATCCCCGCCGTCAATTTTGAAATCGACGGCTGCCCAGGCTGTCGTTGCGTCAGTAGTCACCAACATCGACTGACGTACCGACCTTGGCGTAGTCGTAAAACAATTTTGCCCCATCGACGGATTCGCGAACGCATCCATGCGAGGCGGCGTAGCCAGGCAAAATTCCGATGTGCATCCCGACACCTTCGCCGGTAAGTCGAAGGAACCATTTCATAGCCGCGCCGGCAAAATGCGTGCCGCTCGGTGCGGAATCGCTGCGCGCACTGACGCCGCCACGTACTACGCGGCCGGAGCCGTCCACGAAGTCGCCGTAAAGACTGGAGTGATGATTGGGATCCTTTTCCATCACATTGAAATGTCCTCTCGGTGTTTCGTGTCCGCGTCTGCCAGACGAGACTGGGCCATCGGCTACGACTTGGTCTCCGATCATGAGGTAAGCCCGCTGTTTCGGAATCGAGACGACGATACGGGTGTTGTCCTGCGTTGCTTGTTTGAGCAACGATTGATTCACCTTTAACGGTTGTTGCCTCTGAATGAACGTCGACGCTTTGCGCATTGGCGGCGGGGTAGGACTCGGCTGTCGCGGCTTCGGTCCCAAGTGGAATTGACCGCTGGCAGAAGACACAACCGCGGCCAGCAAAAACAGTCGAATCAACGTCGAAAGTCGCATAGATTAGCCGCCATTGTAGCTGTTTACGCGCCGAATCCAACCCGATAACCATCGGGATTCGTGGCGTTCGGTCGGCGAGTTTTGCACCCGTCGAGTCAACACTGCCTTTGCCGCGCGCGCGAATTCATCGACCGCGCCAGCGTCCGAAGTGCCGTGCATGGCTTCCAAGACTTGGAGCAAGCCCCAGCCCTGACCCTGGTAACGCTCCGTATGCAGGACGCCTTCTCCCTTGAAATTTACGTAATCGATGAGCGCGTAACATCCCTGATAAGTTTTGGTGAGGCGCTCGAATTGTTCCTGTACGTTCGCTCGATCAGAGGGCGCCGCTTCGGCAAGCATTTTTGGCAACGCGCTTTCTAACCGCGCGATAAGAAATTCCGCCTGAAGATCGATTGTATCGGTAAGAAACCGGCGTAATTGATTCATCTCCGTCGAGTGCTCAGCTCGAAGAAACTCCGTGCGCGAGTTCCAGGGACACGGCTTTTCGCCAGTTCCCAAGAGCAACATTGGCAGTTTCGCGCCGCGCTTTGATATAAAGCTGACCAGCTTGGGAAAACTTTCCTCGAATGGTCCCCGGCGGCCCTTTGGGTACCAGATGAAGTGGCCGATGCCAAGTGACGCGAAATCTTCGCCTTCGTTCCACGAAGTGAGGCCGGCAATCGTTCCATTGCATTCGTTTTGCCAGATTTTTTTTCCAATTCTGAGGACGTCAGCATGCGAGAGAGTGATCGCGTGGAGCGGCTTCGGCAGAAGGACGATAAGCGCGGCAAAAATCAACGCGGCCGAAAAGTAGCGGCCTTCGGATCGCGAGCACCCCTCTGTTCTTGACGGGCGGCGTTTATCTATTAGCGTCCCAGTTTCCGCGGCGACCAATTTAACTGAATCCGCGCAAAGAACACCTTTTATGAAACAACTTATCGTCATTTTCAGCGCATCCTTACTTGCATTGCCTTTGTTTGGGCAAGAGAAATCGACACAACTCAAGGACCAGAAAGACAAAGTCAGCTATAGCATCGGTCTGCAGATTGGATTCAACTTGAGCCGGCAAAAGGTGGATATTAGTCCCGAGGTGCTCGCTTCCGGTATAAAAGACGCCCTCGCGGGGAAACCGCTACTGACCCCTGATCAAATCAAGGAGGTCATGGCAACGTTTGAAAAAGATATGGAACAAAAACAGAAACAAGCAGGGGACAAGAATAAGGCAGAAGGCGCAAAATTTCTGGAGGAAAACAAAAAGAAAGAAGGCGTGAAGACAACTGCCAGCGGGTTGCAGTACAAGGTCCTAAAAGACGGAAACGGAGCGCAACCGAAGGCCACCGACACGGTAACGGTCAACTACCGTGGAACTCTCATCAATGGAACTGAATTCGATAGTTCCTACAAGCGCGGGCAACCGGCAACTTTTCCAGTTAATGGCGTCATCAAGGGATGGACCGAAGCGCTTCAGCAGATGAAAGTGGGATCAAAATATCAATTGTTTATCCCGTCAGACCTTGCCTACGGCGAAAGATCTGTCAGTCCAGAACTCGCCGCCAATTCGACTCTGATTTTTGAAGTGGAACTGCTGGATGCCAAGCCCGCTGCCTCGCCTGCGCCTGTGGCTCCGGCGAAAGCCCCCAGCCCAGCGGCCCCGCCGTCGCCAAAGAAATAGGTTGTAGCGGTGCTTGTGCCAAGCACCGGAACAACGGTGAGATAGGTGCTTAACACAAGCACGCAATCAGCGCGCTGCGGCCGCTTCCCATTCGAGTCGGGGCGCGTCGCCCCACAGGTCTTCCAAGCTGTAAAAAGATCGTTTGTCACGATGAAAAACGTGGACAACCACTTGCAGATAATCGAGCACAATCCATTGGCTCGCGGGAAACCCATCAATCGCCACGGGCCGAATGGAATGGTCCTCTCTCAAACGCGTTTCAATTTCGTTTGCGATTGCTTTTAGCTGCGGCTCGGACGTAGCCGAGCAAATCACGAAAAAATCCGTGAACGTCGAGATCGCACGCAGGTCGAGCACGACAATCTCTTCCGCCTTTTTGTTTGAGGCGAGGTCGGCGCAGGTTCTGGCTAAATTTTCCGGGGTTATTTCCGTTGCTCCAGGTAAAGTTTTTCGCGGCGAATGATCTCTTCTACTGCCGACGGTACGAAATATCGAATCGACCGACCAGTAGCAACTCTCTTTCTGATTTCGGTCGCAGAAATGTCGATTTTTCGGCGAATAACCGGATAGACATGGCTCGGTCGTTGACCACTTCGATCAAGAACAATAAAACACACCATCTTTTCCAAGTCGGAGAAGCGTCGCCATTTTGTAAGCTTATCGACGTTATCCTCACCGATCAGGCAGTAAATCGTTGCATCGCCTGTGCGCCGTTTGATTTGCTGGACCGTATCGATGGTAAAAGAAGGGGGTGGGCGCCGCAGTTCGCAATCATCCACAGCGAATCCAGGTTCGTTTTCAATGGCGGCTTGTATCATCAATAATCGTATTTCGTCTCTCGCAATAGGTGCGGCCTTTCGGAGGGGCGAAACGCGAGCGGGAATAAAGATCACTTCATCTGCGCCAAGTCTCTCAAGGGCCTCGCGCGCGACGATAAGATGGCCGTGATGAATCGGATCAAATGTACCCCCGTAGATTGCGATCTTTTTCAACGCTCAACGCTTAACGTTCAATGCTCAATATTCAACTGAAAGCGTCTGTGACAATTGGGCGTTGGACGTTGAATGTTCAGCGTTGGGCGTTACTCTTTGCCGCCCATGAAAGCGGATTTGTACGGCCAGCTGATCATGACAGGTGTGCCCGGGAAGGAAGTAGACGCCAAAACGGCGAAGTTATTCCGGAAAGTAAAACCGGGGGCCTTTATTCTCTTTGGCCGCAATATCGAAAGCGCACCGCAATTGAGAAAACTGATCGATGACCTGCGCGATTTAAGTGACATCGAGCCCATCATCACCGTTGACCAGGAAGGCGGCCGCGTTTCGCGTCTCCGATTGATTGGCAGCGAGCCGCCGAATGCTCAGCAACTGCGCGACAGGAACGACATCGAACTCATCCGACGTCATGGCGACATCACCGGCCGGTTGCTCCGTCTTTTCGGATTCAACCTCGACCTATGCCCAGTGCTGGACGTTTCCTTCGATGACGACGCAGAAAATTCACTGCGCGGGCGATGTTATGGGAAAACAGTCGAGCAAGTCGTTCGCAACGCCGGCGCGTTCAACGGCGCGTTGAGAGGGCAAGGGATCGCGAGCTGCGGCAAACATTTTCCGGGTTACTCCGCCGCGGGCTCTGACGCCCACTATGAATTGCCGCGGATCGATCGCACCCGCGAACAACTGGACCGGAATGAGCTGGCAGTATTTCGCGAATTCACCAAAGACGTGGACAGCATGATGATCTGTCACGGCTGGTATCCGTGCTTTGAGGCGGAAAAGACGCCTGCCACTTTGTCTCGCCGGATCGTTACGGATTTGCTGCGCAACGACCTCGGTTTCGATGGTCTCGTCATGACTGACGATCTCGACATGGGCGCGATCCTTACCGGGTATCGGCTTGAGGACACAATTCGCCTGGCAATTGGCGCGGGAAACGACATGACCATGATTTGCCATCGCATTCCTGAGATCGAGAATGTACAACGATTCCTCGCTTCATCGCCGGCGGATCAAATCGATCGCGCATTGGAGAGCGTCGCGCGATTCAAAGAAAGACTTACACCACCTGACGAATTTTCCGAAGCTGCTTTCCGCAAGATCGACGACGAGATTTGGGACCTGCGTGTTGCCGTTCTGGGAGAAGAACGCGCCAGGCAAACGACTCCTCAAAGCGTTCAACGCTCGCCTGTAGAGATGTTCTGATCCGCGGTCCGCGTTTCCGCACGTGGGTCGGCATGCATCTTGACCGATTCCGCGACTCCAGACTATTCTCCGCTTTCTGTGCGCGTCGAACTTACCATCCGCGGGATAATTATAGGTGTCGTCCTCACGTTGGTATTGACCGCGGCCAATGTGTATTGCGGTCTCAAGGCCGGTCTCACGTTTTCGACTTCAATTCCAGCTGCGGTGATTTCGATGGCGATCCTCCGGAGTTTCCGCGATGCGACCGTTCAGGAAAACAACATCGTGCAAACGGTTGCGTCCGCCGCCGGCACGCTGTCATCGATTATCTTCGTGCTGCCGGGTCTGATTATGATCGGCTGGTGGACCGGTTTTCCATTCTGGATCTCTTTCGCGATCTGCGCACTGGGCGGCATTCTGGGCGTGATGTACTCAATTCCGCTGCGTCGTGCGTTAGTGACTGGCTCGGACCTGCCGTACCCCGAGGGCGTTGCCTGCGCCGAAGTGCTTAAGGTCGGCAGTGGAGGCGATGCCAAGAACGCTTCGGACATCGAACACGGACGCGCAGGTCTGTTGGCCGTGTTATGGGGGTCGATCGTTGCGGCTGTGTTTGCAGTCATCGTTGCCACGCAAATGTTCGCCGGCGACGTCGCGCAGACTTTCCGAATCGGCCGCAAGGGTGCCGTGAGCGGGTTTGATTTCTCGTTGTCCTTCTTGCTGCTCGCCATCGGCCACTTGGTTGGTCTCTCGGTTGGTATTGCGATGCTCATAGGCGCAGTGATCGGCTGGGGCTGGGGCGTGCCGCATTACTCCGCTCTCGCGCAGGATGTCACGACGGCCGCCGGCGCGCTGGCACAAAGTACCTGGAGCCGCAAAGTGCGTTTCGTCGGCGCCGGTGCGATCGGTGTGTCGGCGATCTGGACATTGTTAAAACTGGTAAAGCCGGTTGCGAGTGGTCTCGCCAGCGCGATGGCTGCTTCGCGCGCACGTAAGGCCGGCAAAGCCGATACGCTACCAATTACCGAGCGCGACATCCCAATCGGTATCGTCGGCCTCGTCACGTTGGTGTGCATGCTGCCGATTGGCTGGCTCCTCGCGTATTTCGGTAACGAGAGCGGCCTCGGTGCGCATGTGACGACGCTGGTCATCGGGGGAGTCGCTTACGTTGTCGTGATGAGTTTCTTCGTCTCCGCCGTCTGTGGTTACATGGCGGGCTTAATCGGTTCTTCCAACAGCCCGCTGTCGGGTATTGGAATTCTGGTGGTGATTGGCGCCGCGTTGCTGCTCGTGGTCGGCGTAAAACCGTACGTGTCGCCGGGTTCGGGCAAAGCGTTGATGGCATTCGCGCTTTTCACTACCGCCGTGATCTTCAACGTCGCAGCAATCGCGAACAATAATCTGCAGGACCTCAAGACCGGCCAATTGGTCGATGCGACACCATGGAAACAGCAGGTGGCGCTCGTGATTGGTGTCATCGCGGGCGCGCTTGTGATTCCGCCGGTGCTTGATCTCATGAATCATGCTTATGGCTTCATGGGCGCGCCTGGCTCCGAGCTGCGTCCGAATCCACTGCCAGCGCCTCAGGCCGGACTAATCTCGTCGCTCGCGCAAGGCGTCATCGCCGCCGATATCGATTGGAGCCTGATTCGGACCGGTGGATTTATCGGTGTTTTCATTATTCTGCTGGATGAAATCCTCGCGCGCACAACACGGCATATGCGCGTGCCCCCGCTGGCCGTGGGCCTGGGAATTTATTTGCCCACGGCGAGTACACTAATGGTCGTGGTCGGCGCCGTGGTTGGATGGTTTTTTGACAAGCGAGCCAACAGCAGCCCGCGACCGGAGGCGACGAAGCAGCTGGGCGTGCTGCTCGCGTCGGGTTTGATCGTCGGCGAGAGCGTGATCCTCGTCGTGATCTCTGCAATCGTCGCGTTCTCCGGCGTAGCCGCGCCGCTGGCGTTGGTCGGTCCGGGGTTTGAAACCTCCGGCAAAATCATCGGCGGTGTTGCCTTCGTAGTCATCGCGGCCCTGCTTTATCGCTGGATCTGGCGGATGGCGACGACAAATAGTGCAGCCCGATCTTGATTGCCAGTATGAGCGCGGGCGCGAAGAAGAGCTGGAATTGGTTCCTGTGGATCGGCGTTCTTTTCGCGCTGGCTGGTTTTTTCAGTTACACGTTCTTCGCGCAATTCCCGATCACCCGTGATTTTCCATGGGCGAATCTTTTGTTGTTTGCTGTTGGCGGAATTCTCCTCGTGCTGGGTCTGTTTCGAGCATTTGGCAAACCGCGGGTTTACCGCGGCAAAATCTTGGGACCGATTTTAGCCATATTGGGGATATTTATGTTCGGGTTCTTTTCCTATGTGTTCTTCTATGTGCTGCGGCAGGTCCCGCTTTCGACCGGAGCGCCGCGAGTCGGACAAAAGGCATCTGAGTTCACGTTGTCGGATCAAGACGGGAAGGACGTGTCTCTTCGTGATCTCACCAGTAGATCGAAAGCTGTCGCACTGATTTTTTATCGCGGTTTTTGGTGACCATTATGTAACTCCGAGTTGCGGAGTTTTCAGCAGCGGCTTCAAGAGCTTGAATCGCGCGGGATTCAAGTCGTCGCGATTAGCGTGGACACGCCGGATATTAATCGGCGCCAACGACAAAAGCTTGGCTACACCTATACATTTCTGTCGGATCCAAAGGCGGAAGTGATTCGGCGTTACGATCTGTTGCATCGCGGTGCAGGACCTAAAGGGACGGATATCGCGCGCCCGGCAGAGTTTCTCATTGATTCAACCGGGACAATCCGCTGGGTGAATCTCACCGAAAACATCGCCGTACGTGCGCGTCCGGAACAGGTGCTGGAAGCCTTTGAGCGAGGGGAGCAAGCTACCCCTCAATAGTTGCAGGCCAGCGTCGCTCAGCGCTGCGATTGACGGCGCTTCGACCGCTTCAATACCTTGTGCGCTCGTGCATCCGGAACTGGAACAACTTCTTGTCCTTCAAGATCGACAGCAGAAGATCAGGCAAATCCAGACCGAGATAGAGACGGTGCCGCTGCGACGGACGAGTCTTGAAGCGCAGCTGGCAGCAAGCGCAAGTGCAGTTGATGCGCTGAAACAAAAGGCGCGCCAGGTCGAAGTGGACCGGAAGAGGCTTGAGCTCGATGTGGGGACGCGCACGGAGTCCATCTCGCGTCTCAAGACCCAGCAGTATCAGACGCGCAAGAACGACGAATTTCAGGCGATCGGCCACGAAATCGAGCGGTACGAAAATGAAATTCGCAAGATCGAGGATGAGGAGCTCGAGCTGATGGTGGAGGCCGACAAAATTAAGGTCGACCTGGCTGAAGAAGAAAAGAAAGCGGCTGCTGTTAAGGAATCAATCGCACGGCAAACAGCCGATCTCGACGAAAAATCGAAAGCTTTGCAGTCGCGGCTGGAAGAATTGACCAGGGAGGGCGCAGAATTAGCCGGAAAAATCGATGAGGATTTGCTTGCGCGTTTCGAGCGTCTTTTTAAAAGCAAAGGCGATGCCGCAATAGTCGCGATCGAGCATGGAGTCTGCACCGGGTGCCATATGAAGGTGACGAGTGCGACCGCGGCGAGTGCCAGAGCTGGGAAAGAGATTGTAAATTGCGAGAATTGCGGCCGTATTCTGTACGAAGCGTAGTAGTTAAAAGGTTAAAAAATTGAAAAGTTAAGATGGTCCAAAGCCGCAAGCGCGCCAACCGGTCCTTTTTAACTGCTTAAACGTTTTAACTCTTTTAACTGCCTTTGGTTCACACATTAAACCGGAAGAAAATCACGTCGCCGTCGCTCACGACATAATCTTTCCCTTCCAGCCGAATCTTTCCCGCTTCACGAGCTTTCGCCAGGGAACCGGCGGCGATCAGATCGTCGTAGGAAATGGTTTCTGCCGCGATAAAGCCGCGCTCGAAATCCGAGTGGATAGTTCCGGCAGCGGCCGCCGCTTTGTCGCCGGCGTGAATGGTCCACGCGCGCGACTCTTTTTCGCCGGTGGTAAGAAACGTGCGAAGGCCAAGCAAGTGATAAACGGCCCGGATTAACGCGTGCACGCCAGTGTCTTCCACACCCAAACCACGCAGATAATCCAGCGCCTCCTGCTCATTCAGATCAACCAGTTCGCTTTCCAATTGCGCGCTGATGACGATTGCTTCAGTGGCAAAATGGTGTCGCGCGAATTGGCGAACCGCCGCGACGTACTTCGTGGCGCTGTAGCCCGGGGCGTCGACCCCGGGATCCGAGCGGTCAGTTGCCTCATCGTCGCGGTCAGCGGCCGCGGCTACAGACGCCAAATCCGATTCCGAGACGTTACATGCGAAGATTGTCGGCTTTGATGTGAGCAGAAAGAAATTGCGAGCGGCTGCTTTTTCCTCCGGGGTTAAGCTCGCGGTGATGACTGGCTTACCCGCATCCAGATGGGGCAATAGCTTCTCGACGATGGCGTTTTCGTTCTTTGCTGTTTTATCTCCAGCGCGCACTTCTTTTTGCAATCGATCGTGTCTTCTTTGTAGCGACGCCAAATCCGCCAGCACAAGCTCGGTATTGATGATCTCAATGTCTCGAATTGGATCGATGGTTGCGCTGACATGATGGACGTTGCTGTCTTCGAAACAACGCACCACCTGAACGATCGCGTCCACTTCGCGAATATGATGAAGGAATTGATTTCCCAAGCCTTCGCCTGCGCTGGCGCCTTTGACCAGGCCAGCGATATCAACGAATTCGATCGCAGTTGGAACAATTTTTTTGGAATGCGAAATTTGCGCGATTTTTTCCAGGCGCGGATCAGGCACGGTCACAATGCCCAAGTTTGGATCGATGGTGCAAAAAGGATAATTTTCCGCCGGCGCCTTATGCGTGCGCGTGACGGCGTTAAAAAGCGTCGACTTTCCGACGTTTGGAAGACCAACAATTCCGGCGCTAAGCATGATTTTTTTGTTGCGGCCGTATCTGACCGCCGAAAGCGAGCGACACTCAAAGAGCGCCGCAGCAGTTAACAATCGGGCCGGCGGGATTTGAACCCGCGACCTCTTGAACCCCATTCAAGCGCACTACCAAGCTGTGCTACGGCCCGCTGGAGCGAATACTGTTTGCCACTTCTGGGACGGAGGCAAACCTTTCCGTCCAATGCCATGAAAGCGATCATCCTAAAACGTGTGTGCGTTTGCTCTGTCGCAGTCGCAATTCTGCTCTGCGCCACCGGCATGACGCTTGCTCAAACGCGCAGTCGCCTCAAGCTAAACGAAGACGCTTTCGCCTTTGGCGTGCAACTCATTAAACAAGGGCACTTCATCGCGGATCGAAAAGGCTCGTGGAGCCAGCATCGGCCTTCGACCGAGCTCGAGAACGAGTTCATTCGGCAGCATGGCTTCGGCGAGTACGCAAAGTGGCATCTGGCAATCGACGAGCGCTATGCCGAGAACACCAAACGAAGATACAAGTTTCCCTATGGCGACTTCAAAAACGTCCATCGCTGCGGCGTGCTTGCTGTCCAGCGTAGAGCGGCTGAGTACAGCTATTCCGAAATCGAAAATGCGGCGGCCCAGTTGAGGCAAATGATCGAGGCGACTCGGGATTCAGTACATTGAGAGTTCGTTGGGTTCGCCTTTATTTCGACGCCCAGGCGGTCAAGAACGCATCGATCAACTCTGGCAGTTCGTCGCTGTAACCACCTTCGAGGATCGTAGCTACGGGAATGTCGAGTTTTCTCAGCCACTCGCCGAACGTGGAAAAATCCTCCCGTTCGAGTGTCATTTGAACGAGTGGATCACCCGCGTAGGCATCGAAGCCTGCGGAGACAAGTAGCAGATCGGGTTTGAATGCGACCAATTTGTCCAGCGCCCGCTTCGCCACCTCGACATGATGACTCCGCGGTGTCCCGGGGCCGAGTGGATAATTCGCCACGTTCGCAAAAGATTTTGTGCCCGTTCCAGGGTAACCGGGAAATTGATGAATCGATGCAAAGGCGATCCGCGCATTGTGCGCAACGATCGCTTCGGTCCCGTTGCCGTGATGGGCGTCGAAATCCCAAATCGCAACGCGCTGGACCGGTGTTGTAGCCGGGGTCGATGACCCCGACTGGTCGGCATCCCCGCTACCGGCTACAGCAAGCGCATCGAGCGCGGCGATGGCAATGTTGTTGAAGTAGCAAAATCCCATCGCCCGGTCTCGAGTGGCGTGATGTCCGGGCGGCCGCATGAGACTGAATGCGCGCTCACCCCGCAGCGCTGTTCGCGCCGCGTCAATCGCCGCGCCGGCAGACCGCAAAGTGTGTTCGTAAATCTTTGGGTAAATAGGCGTGTCCGCGTCGAAGTCGCGCGTTGTGTTTCTGATCCTTTCCAAGTGATCGCGCGAATGCGCCCGCAACAGAGCCGCTTCACTGGCAGGCTCCGGCATGCGCCATTCCCAATCGGGATGTCGCTCCTTCAATAATGGAACGCTGCGCGCAACTCTAGCTGGCCGCTCAGGATGGCTGGGCGCTGAATATTCCAGGCAGGATGCGTCGTGAAAAATAATCATGGTGTTTGCATGGTGGCGGTTCAGTGGATATTCCGCTACGACGATGCTAAACGGCCAGAAAATTGTGGTGGTAATGCCCGCTTATAACGCCGCCCGCACTTTGCAACGCACTTACGACGAAGTAATGGCGCAGGGGATTGTCGATCTTGTCATCGTTGTGGACGACGCCAGCCACGACGATACAGTGGCGATTGCGCGCACACTTGAGCGTGTGCAGGTGGAGGTTCATCCGGAAAATCGCGGCTACGGCGCAAATCAAAAAACCTGTTATCGCCTCGCACTGGCCGCGGATGCGGACATTATCATTATGATTCACCCAGACTATCAGTACACGCCGCAGTTAATCCCGGCGATGGCGGCTCTGGTGGGGAGCGGACTTTATCCCTGCGTGCTTGGTTCGCGCATTCTTGGCGGCGGCGCGCTGCGTGGCGGTATGCCTTTGTGGAAATACATCTCGAACCGGTTTTTGACGCTTGCTGAAAATGTTCTTATCGGCGCGAAACTCTCGGAATATCACACTGGTTATCGCGCTTTTTCGCGCCAGTTGCTGGAGCGCCTGCCGTTGGAACGAAATTCTGATGATTTCGTTTTCGATAACCAGGTGCTCGCGCAAATCATCGCACTCGGCTACGCGATCGGCGAAGTAACCTGTCCCGCGCGCTACATGCCCGAAGCTTCATCGATCAATTTTCGCAGGAGCGTGCGCTATGGCCTTGGCTGCCTGGCGACAGCGATGCGTTTTCGTTTGGCGCGTTGGAAGGTCGCATCACCGATTGTTTAGGTCGGCGCAAACAATCGCCGGTTCTTGCGGGTCAATAGCGCACGCGAACTAGAAATAATCCTTCAGCAGGAGCGGCAAAACGAGCTGGGCCTATCTGACCGGAGTCCAGCCGCGCAGTGACCTCCTCGATGCGCATTTTGTCGAGTGCGCATTTCACCAGGGAGCCCACGATCAATCGAATCATTTTGTAGAGAAAACCGTCGCCATCGACCTCGATTGCCACACACGGACCTTCTTGCCGGACGCGCACTGAATAAATTGTCCGGATCGTGCTCTTTTCCTCCTTCCCGCGATTGGCCGCGAACCCGGCAAAATTATGAGTGCCGACAAACTGTTTCGCTGCCCGCTTCAGAATTTTGAAGTCGATCGGACGCGGAGTATGCCAGGCCCGATGACATTCAAAGGGAGGCAGGATGGGGGCCAACCAGATTCTGTAACGATAGATTTTTCCTTTTGCCGAAAGCCGCGCGTGAAAATCATTCGACACATATTGGCAGCGAAGCACGCGAATAGCCGGAGGCAATAACGCGTTGAGCGCTTTGGTCCAACGCGCGGCCGACAAACGGCCGTTAGGAAGATCGGCGTGCGCGCATTGAGCGAGTGCATGGACGCCCGCATCCGTTCGTCCCGCGCCGTGAACGCGAACCGGTTTGCCTAGAACGCGCTCAAACGCGCGCTCTATGTGATCCTGGATCGTGTTGCGATGGGATTGGCTCTGCCATCCGGCGAATGGAGTGCCGTCGTACGCGATGATGAGTTTCAGCCGTCGTGCCATTGATCCTCGTGATCGGTGATCAGTGAACAGTGATCCGCAGCAAGATTTCGTTGTTCACGGATCATAGATCACAGATCATTGATCACTTTTGCTTCCCACATTCGCGACGCGCCAGTCCAAGTAGCTCTGCAAAATCATCTGAGCCGCCACCTGATCGATGTAGCTGCGAGTGTCCCGCGTCTTCTTACCTGCGTCACGCAATGCCCGGTGGGCCGCGACGGTGGTTAGGCGCTCGTCCCAGGTAACGACCGGGCATGGCAGGATGGCACGCAATTTTTCGACAAACTGAAGGGCTTCGGTTGCTGCAGCGCCAATCTGGCCGTTCATCTGGCGAGGAATGCCGGCTACCACGTGATCGACCTTTTTTTCTCGGACGATTTCCGCGACGCGCGACACCGCCTGCTTGTTTGCTGGAATGGTCTCAAACGGGTGCGCAAGCAACTGTAACTCATCGGATATTGCAGCTCCGATTCGCGCCCGACCAAAATCGAGAGCTAGAATCGGATTCATCGCGCGTTGAGTCATTGCAGCTCAGGGGGCAGCTTGCCGATCAGATTCTTGATCTTTTCTGCGTCGTGTCTGTGGCAGACCAAAAGCGCGTCCTTCGTTCGAACAACAATAAGATCATGAACTCCAAGTAGTGCGATGGTCGTCCCATCCTCTTCGAAAACGATGTTGTTGCTAGAATCGAGCGCGGTGATGGCGCAATTCGCGGCGTTTCCCTGCTTGTCTTTCTCAAAATAATTCGCCATTGCTCTCCAGCTCCCGATGTCGTCCCAGTCGAAACTTGCCTCCACGACAAGAACGCGGTCCGCCTTTTCCATGATCGCATAATCGAAAGAGATCCGCGGCAGTTTGCCGAAGCGGTCGCGCAAAGCGTTCTCGAAGTTTTTCGGAGCGCGAAGTTGGGAAATGAAATCCGCGAGCTCTGGAGCGTGACGGTTGAATTCGCGGAGCACTGTGGGCACTGACCAGACAAACATGCCTGCGTTCCACCGGAAGTTTCCTTTTCGTAAAAATGATTCCGCTAGATCGCGATTGGGTTTCTCGCGAAAACGCAGAACTCGATGAATGGCATCGTTGTCGGGGTGCTTACGCAAACGGACTGGTTGGCCGTGCTCGATGTAGCCGTATCCGGGACACGCCCAGGTCGGCTTGGTCCCGATGGTTACAAGCTCGCCTGTTTCCTCAGCTGCATCGGCAGCCAAAGCCAGAGTTTCCTGAAAAGCTTCCTTGTTGGCAATGACGTGATCGGCGGGCAGAACGAGCATTGTGGCAGCATGATCGCGGGCCACAACCCAACCCGTGCCGAGCGCGACCGCGGCGGCGGTGTCGCGTTTGGCAGGCTCAGCGATGATGTTCTCTTTTGGAAAACCATCAAGCAATTTGCGCACTGCGGTTTCCTGTTCGGTGTTTGTCAGGATCAGAGTGCGGTCGGGCGCGACAAGGCCTTCGAGGCGCACCAACGTTTCTTCGAGTAGAGTCTTGTCTGAAACGAGACGCAGCAATTGTTTGGGGCGGACACGCCTGCTCAATGGCCAAAAGCGTTCCCCGCTGCCTCCGGCCAGGATAAGCGCGTATATCGGATTGGGCATGTTGCTGAAAAGTGGGAGGATCTTCCGGGTTCCGAAAATTGCCGTTTCTTTTTCCCAAACGCGACGTATATGATAAGCGATGTCTCTCCCGATATCCATTTCAAAAACTTCCCAACAAATGCCACTTGACCAGTTGCTGGTGGTTACACGGACTGCCATTGGACTTGGCCTGGGCATACTGATGGCCGACAAAATCAAACCTTCGATTCGCCAGGCGGCCGCGATTGCGCTCGTTGCGGTCGGCGCGTTGGCGGCGGCGCCGTGGCTTGTAAAAATCACACTGGGTCAGATTAATCGACCGGAATCAGAATGGGGGAGTCGCGCTCGCCTGCGTTCCATTCGTGGGGACTCTGGTTATAGCGCCGACACGGATATCTACTAACCACTGTAGAGGCAGCCGTGTCGGCTGCAACGTCTTGGGATTATAAAGGTCGCGCGCCTGCCGCTACAGATTCGGAGCTTACGTGCCTCGTGTGTGCGCGTGACGACACCGCAACGGCGGCTTGACTAATCATTCACGACCATTTGCGACACAGAGTTGCGCGTTTGCATCTGCGCGGTCACTCTTTGGATCTTTTCGTCCTGCTCTTTTAGGTGAGCGACGAGGGTGTCCAGGTCCTTCTTCAATTGATTGATAGTCCCTTCCTGTTTCTGAATCTTGCAATCTTGTTCTTCTACCCTGGCGTGTTCTTTAAGGAATTCGTTGAGCAACATTGCGTTCACTGCGTCGTAGCGCACGGTGTAGATTTCTCCTTTTTCGTCGCGCACTACGAGGTCGGGATTTACCTCAGCGACTTCTTCGGCGATCAAACCGAACTGGGATGTGTCCGTGTTGTCGCTCTTGTAGCGGAAGGTCACCGGCTTTAACGCCAGGATTGATTCGCTGGCGTTTTCCATCGCTGCGATCTTATGTTTGAATCGGCGTGAGGAATTCATTGTGCCTAGTTGACCGTTGGAGTCGATTAGTACGTTGACGGCATTCGCAATTCCGGTTGCCACCCCGCGAATCCCAGCGATGAAGGTTTGCGTCTGAGTTCCCTGAACGCCAATACGGATGGTCTGGGTGTCGGCATTGGCACCTCCATTACCAACGTGGATATTGTTATCGCCAGCGAGAACAGCGGTACCGGCGGCCGAGCCTAAGGCGATGTTGCCAGAGCCGGTGGTGTTTGAGAGCGCGTTAGCTCCAATGGCGGTATTGCTGTTGCCAGTTGTGCTAATTTCGAGTGCTCCAAAGCCGATTCCAGTATTGTTGCCGCCGGTTGTATTGCTATGCAGGGCTTGAAAACCATCGGCCGTGTTATTGTTAGCACCGGTATTGCTAAACAGGGCTTGCCAACCCGTCGCGGTATTGCGGTCACCGTTGGAGTTGGAAGACAGAGCTTGATAACCATTGGCTGTGTTGTTGCTCCCGGTCGCATTGTTGTGCAGGGCAGAAGAACCAATCGCCGTGTTTTGAGTTCCGGTCGTGTTATCAAAAAGTGCAACAGCACCGACCGCCGTATTGTCGTCCGCGGTCGTGTTTTGCGAGAGCGCGGAAATACCGACGGCTGTGTTGCTATTGCCGCTAGTATTTTCAGCAAGCGCACCAGCACCCGTGGCCGTGTTCGAGTCGCCGTTGGTGTTGCTAAAGAGCGCTCGATTGCCGTTGGCCGTGTTGAAGCTGGCAATAAAGACTCCACTTGGCGTGCTGGAGTTCTCTAAGCCCCCTCCATTGTTAAAGAGAGCAAACGCTCCATTAGCCGTGTTGGCAGTTCCAATGATGTTGGTGAAAAGTGCTCCCGAACCCGTGGCCGTGTTTTCATCCGCTGTTATATTGGCAAAGAGCGCCCCGGCGCCAATGGCGGTGTTGAAGTTTCCTTCGTTGTTGCTCCCGAGCGAAAACCAACCAACTGCCGTGTTGTATGCGCCGGTGGTAAGGCTCAATAGCGCGGAGTAGCCTGCTGCCGTGTTGCCTCCGGGATAGCCCCCGCCAGGCGGTGGGCTGACTGCCTCTGCCATTGGGGAAGACGCCAGCCAGCCAAGTGCAAGGAGAACGAGAAGTCGTGGAGTTTGTACATTTTGTGTTTTCATAGGACACAAAGTTTCGAAACAACCCCGTGAGCTTGTCGAGATCAAAATGTAGGCGCTGCCAGCTGTAGCGGAGATCGGCTTTGTCACGCCGAAGCGCTAGGTGAAGGCGGATCGTCCCGGTCAGGGAGTGCTACAGAAATGCTTCCGCAACGGAATCAGCCAGATTTCTGCCTTTCCGAGTTAATAGGAAGTTACGATTCGATTTTCGAAGCAGCCCGAGCGAAATAAGCTCTTCCGTTTCTCGTCCAAAGTGTTTCAATTCTGACCCAGCGATTCCTTCGCGCATGCGTAACGACAGCGCAATACGCTCCGAGCGCTTCATTTCGTTGGTGAGATTTTCGATGAATCCCCGCGGCGACTGACCGGAGAGAACGCGATCTGCGTAACTGCGATAATCGCAGACATTCTGCCAGCGTTGCATGCCGACAGTCGAAAACGCGCTCGGACCAACACCGAGAAAATCTTTGCCCAGCCAATAGGCCCGATTGTGAACTGACGCAAAGCCGGGATGCGCGTAGTTGGAAATTTCATACTGCTCGTAGCCGGCGTCTTCGAGGACGGACATAGCCATCTCGAAAAACGCGGCATCTGCGTCCGTGTCCTGCCGAAGTTCACCGCGTACGTGGCGCATAAAGAATTCGGTGTCCTCCTCGTAGGTGAGACAGTAGGCAGAGATGTGGTCGGGCTGAAGGGCGATGGTTTTCTCCAATGTGAATTTCCATTGCTCGATGGTCTGGCCTGGTAATCCGAACATGAGATCGACACTAATGTTCGCGAATCCGGCACTCCGTAGAATATGGAACGATTCCTCTGCCTGGTGTGAGTTGTGCTCCCGTCCTAAAACCTTCAGCAATTCATCGTCCCAGGACTGAACTCCAAGGCTAACTCGGGTTATTCCAAGTTTGCGAAGGAGCGCAGCCTTACGCGCCGACACGCTCCCTGGATTCGCTTCGATTGTGCATTCTGCAAGCGATGACAGGTCGAGCCGCCGATGAAAACCTCCGAGCAAAAATTCCAATTGCGAAGTGGTGAGAGCCGTAGGTGTGCCGCCACCGAAATAGATGGTTTCAGGCGATAGCGCAAAAGTTGCGCATTCTTGATCGAGATCCCGTAGTAGAGACTCGCAAAATCGCCACGTCTGCGAGCGATCGAGCAAATCTTTGTAAAAAGCACAGTACGGGCAGATACGCGCGCAAAAGGGGATGTGAACATAAATGTGCCGAATTGGGTTCATCTGATTTTTCACAAAATTGTGAACGCCTTTGAGGGGATGTAGTTGTGATTCGCAGCGTTACTCATACAATCGCTTGGTCTTCGCTCGACATGACAGAACTCCGGAACGTAGCGCTCATTCTGTTTTGCGCCATTGCCTCCGGGCTGGCGCAAACGCCGCCGCAGCCAGCGCCGACTCCGTCGGTCGTGTTTTCTGTGCAAAATCCCGCGGCGATCAAAGATTACAGGACGAACCCGCGGATCGTACGCGAGATGGTGAATCGCCTGATCCTGGCCGCGACCGGTCAGTCTGACGTAGGGAAAGCATGGGCTTCACTCGTCTCGCCCAAGGACAGAGTGGGAATCAAAATTTGCGCAGCCGGCGGCGAACTTTTCACGACGCATCACGACATCGTGAATGCGATTGTCGACGGGCTCGCCGCGGCGGGACATCCACGTGGCAGCATTATTGTCTGGGACCGTTCTCTTGGAGGAGTCAAAGAGTCCGGGTTTCGGCCGTCAGTCGATGGCTACCAGCTAAAGGCGATCGCACCGCGCGACGGATACGATCCAAAAGCAGTCCTCTCTGCTCCTTTACTTGGGAAATTGATTTGGGGCGATCTCGAATACTTCGGTGACGCAGGCAAAATGCTACCTCTATCCGATACCGAGAACACGAGCAACGTGAGTCATTTTTCCAAGATCGTTTCCACTGAAGTAGACAAAGTCATTAATGTTCCTGTGATGAGCATCAGTGAAACAAATGGGATCGCGGGTTGCATTTATAACATGACAATTCCCAACATCGATAACTGGCGCCGCTTTGCCCAGGGCTCTCGTTTTGGCGCGGAAAGCCTGGCGGAAATCTATGCAAATCCAATCATCGCAAAGAAGGTGGTCTTCAATCTAATGGATGGACTGATTGCGCAATATGCTGGTGGACCGCAGCCCCAACCGAACTACGCGATTCATCATGCGACGTTGTATGCAAGCAAGGACCCAGTGGCTTTGGATGCAATCGCGTTGAAGTATTTTGAACAATGGCGCGTACGCGGTGGTCTGCCCGCGATCGGCCCAATGGCTGCCTATGTCGGTTACGCGGGTCAGATAGGGCTGGGTAACTCAGAGCCGAATCGGATCGAAGTAAAAAATATCGGACGATGAAATTTCGCGCTGTAGCCGGGATCGACGATCCCGGCCCTGGATGATGATCATTTGGCGTCATCGACCCTTCGCCGCCGGCATCATCGATGCCGGCTACAACATCTTATGAGCGGCCAGTCACCTTCTCATGCCCGCGCATTACGAACGACCATCCTGCGTTCCGTCTCTCGTTCGTTTTATCTTTCAATACGCCTCTTGCCGCAGCAGTTGCGCGAACCGATTGCTCTAGCGTATCTGCTGGCGCGCACAACAGACACTGTCGCCGACACAACTCGAATCCCAGGAACCGTGCGAATGGAGAGTTTGAAAATGCTCTCGGACGGCATTCAAGGGAAACGTACGCGGGAAATGGTCGTCAATCAGATGGCCTCGTTCGGGCCGTTACAAGAGAATGCGGCCGAGCGAATACTCCTGGATTCCTTGCCCGATTGTTTGGAATGGCTCGAACAAACCGGGGAAGCAGATCGCGACGATATTCGCTTGGTGCTTGAGAAGATCACGCACGGCCAGATGCTTGATTTGCATCGGTTCGATAACCCGGCACAAGTTCGCGCGCTCCAGACCGCTGCCGAACTGGACGAATACACGTATCTGGTTGCAGGCTGTGTCGGCGAATTCTGGACGCGACTTTGCTTCCGGCATCTTCGGGACTTCGCCACTTTGACTCAGGACGAGATGCTCGTACTGGGCCGGCGCTATGGGATGGGACTTCAGCTGATCAACGTCTTGCGCGACGCCGGCACCGATCTCCGAGGGGGTCGCTGTTATTTTCCGGATGACGAGCTTGGCGCAATCGGTCTGCGTGCGGCGCAGATTTTGGCGCAATCGGATCGTTTTCAACCGATCTATCAAAGATGGAGGGAAAAAGCGCAGGATGGTTTGGCGTGCGGCATGCAGTATTCGCGCGCGATCCGGAACCGGCGAGTGCGCGCCGCCACAGCTTTGCCCGCATTAATCGGGGCGCGCACCCTTGCGCTTTTGCGTAAGGCCGGCGCCAGCGCGCTGCATCAAACGATTAAAGTTTCACGCCGCGAAGTGCGCTCGATGGTTGTGTCGCTGGCCATTCATCTCGCATCACGCGAAAAGATCGATGCAATTTTCAACCGATCGAAACTGTAGCGGCGGTCCGTTTGTTGGTAGTAGCCTCGGCGGAAGCGGAGGCTCGATGCTTCCCGCCCTGATGTGATTGTTAGCGCTGTAGGCGCAGCATTCATTCCGAGCCTCGGGCAACGCCCCAGGAGTCGTAGAATCCTGCAACCATCCGCGCTGAAAACGGGATTCACTTTCAGCGCGCGTTCGATCAAGATTTGCTACAGAAAATAATTCTGTTGTTTTTCGCTGATTGGTTTTTCGAGTCGCTCGAGCACTTGCAGCATGTCTTCCCAGACTTTCCGTTTCTCAGAAGGCGACTGGTTCCGCAGCAGGTAAGCTGGATGATACGTAATCATCAACGGGGTGCCGTTGTATAAGTGCCAGCGTCCGCGCAATTCTCGCATCGTCCCGCGCGCGCCCAGGAGACCTTCCACCGCGACTGCGCCCAGCGCGACCAGCACCTTCGGCTGAATGATGTCGATTTGTTCGAGGAGATAAGGCCGGCACGTCTGCATTTCTGCCGGCGTCGGTGCGCGGTTCCCAAATGAGCCTGGCGGCATGTCCGGCCGGCATTTAAGAATGTTTGCGATGTAAACATCCTCGCGCGCGAAGCCCATCGCTTTAATAATTCTCGTTAACAATTGTCCCGCGCGGCCGACAAAGGGTTCGCCCTGCTGATCTTCGTCCGCGCCGGGCGCTTCGCCGATGAACATGATTTCGGCGTCGGGATTGCCAACGCCAAAAACCGTTTGAGTGCGTGAGCTGGCCAGATGCGCGCACTTTGTGCAGCCACGAACGCGTTCGCGAACGGATGCGAGGATCTGCGCTTTATTCGATGTAGTTTGGTGTAGCTGTCGCCCTGTGCGCGACACGTGCGCTTCTCGCACGCCTTCGAGCTGATCCGGCGCGGCAAGCAGGGAAGGGACTACAGAATATTCGGATTGCAATTGCTCGAGTGCGTTTCTCGACGCGCACGGGGCGCGATCGCTTGTCTCTCGAATTTTTTCCAACGCAGCGATGACGAGGTCGAGAGCCGGCTGGATCATTGTGGCGCCGATCATCGGAAATTTTGCGCGCGGGTGCAATTTATTTGTGGGAACGCGCACGAAATATGCCGTTGTAGCCGCGGGCGCTGACCGCGGGGGTTCCTGTGCGTGCCAGGCTCTGGGGCCACCGGGGTCAGCGACCCCGGCTACAGCACCAGATTCGCGTCGCTCGCTAGGCGTTGCGCGTGCTGAGCCATTGCAAAGCGAATCGTGCGACTTCCCGCGAATTCTTTAAATCGAGTTTATCTTTGATGTGCGATCGATGGGTCTCCACAGTTTTGGGGCTGAGATGCAACAGCTTCGCAATTTCACGCACATCCTTGCCTTTGCCGATCAACTCTAAAATCTCGAGTTCACGGTCGCTAAGTCTCTCGACCGCATCGGTCTCGTCTTCAGATTCCCGATGCGCGAATTTCGTGATTACCTGAGCCGCCATGGCCGGACTGAGATAGGGACGTCCGTTAAAGACTTCGTGAATTGCGTGGATTACATTGGCCATCGCTTCGTGCTTCATGACATAGCCTTCCGCTCCGGCACGCAGCGCGCGTAATGCGTAAAGCGATTCATCATGCATGGAGAGCACCAAAACCGGCAACCTCGAAAATTCTGCACGAATGTTTTTGATAAGCTCAATGCCGTTAGCGCCCGGGAGACTGAGATCGACAATTGCCAGATCGGGATTCAGTTTGCGGATTACTTCCATTGCTTCGGCGGCGTTGCCAGCTTCACCGCAGATCGCAAAACTGTTCTCGGCATTAATCAATTGTTCGAGACCTTTTCGAAATAGGGGGTGATCGTCGACAATTACAATGCGTTTCGCCTGTGGCTGGTCGCATTTCGGATTCTGGTTGGTCGATCTGGCGTGTTTCATTTTAGTCACGACCATTCTCGTGATTCGAATCGTAATGGCTTAAACCGGATTTCGGTTTTGTCGAGATTCCTGCGCGCCGTGTCATTTTATGCCCCCAATAAGCATACGCTGCTCGGCAGGTTGTCCGATGCAGGAAATTTAGATTAGGTGTTTAACGCTTTCGTTAGTTTTGCCGATGAAGGCTCTGGAGCACGTTTTTTTCTCTTGTTTGATTTGACTGTTCCGTCGGGCAGACAACAGGTCACACGGGTGCCGCCTTTTTCCGGACATTCGACTTTCAACTGCCCTCCCATCAGGCGCGCGCGATAATTCATGATGTGAAAACCTAGCCCGCGCGCACCATTTCGAGCTTTCTGAACTCCGACGCCATCATCGGTTACGCTCAAGACCATTTGCCTTTGCCCGGATCGCTCTAGTTTGACCACTATCTGCCGCGCTTGGGCATGCTTGTTAGCATTGATCACTGCTTCGCGCGCGATGCGATACAGATGTGCTGCGACCGTGTCGTCATCGAGATGAAATGACGGTTTGACTTCCAAACGACACGGCGTTCTCCACATCTCACGGTCAACCAAATCTTCCAATGCTTCCACAAGTCCGGCCGCGTCTACATCGAAGCGATGCAAAGCGCGGGAAAGGTTTCGGGTATCGGTCGCGGCGTTATTCACGAGCTCCGCGATTTTTTCGATGTCTTTCACCTCGATGACTCGATGATTCTTTAATCGCAGCCCGACCGATCGGGCCATAAACGCAACTGCCGTGAGATGCTGACAAATCCCATCATGCAATTCCTGGGCGAGTCGCTGTTGTTCGCGATCGCTGACCTCGAGGATTTCACCTTCCAGGCCCTTCCGTCGTTCGATCTCGCCTTTCAATTCGGTGTTTGCGACGCTTAATGCTTTCGTGCGTTGGTCCACCAGTTCTTCCAGCGCTTCGTTCGATCGTTGCAGGACTTCTTCCACTTTCTTGCGTGCCGTGATATCGACGATCACCGCTACGGTCGATTGGGCCTTGCCGTTCGGTTCGCGCACTGCGCTGGCGCTGACGTCCGCCCACAGGACAGAGCCGTCTTTGCGGACATAGCGCTTTTCGACCTCGAACGGTTTGCCGAGCCGGATCATGCGCTGAAAGAGACGCATGGTTTTTTTCCGGTCATCGCGGTACGTCACGTCCGCAACTCTCTTGCCGATCAGCTCCGATTCTGTATAACCGAGCATCTTACAGAGCGTTCGATTGGCAAAGACAATTCGACCATTCGTGTCGTAGCGTGCCACGCCCGCCGTCGCTTGCTCGACGGTTGCGCGCAAGCGCGCTTCCGATTCGCGCAATGCTTCTTCGTCGCGTTTGTGTTCAATGGCCTGCGCAAGTTGGGTGGCAATCGTGGTCGCCAGTTTCAGCTCGTCTTCGGTAAACACATGTGGCGCGTCATAATAGGTCATGAATTTACCGATCAATTTTTGACTGCTGACCAACGGAATGAATGCAGCCGCGCGAATGCCTTCGCTTCGAATCGTTGATTTGAGGGCCTTCGGAATATCGGCCATATCGACATCGTTAATGCAAACGGGCTTGGGACTTTTTGCATCCGGTTTCCATGGCGAATGACCTTCTACCGCCTTGCGATATCTCTCTGACAAACCGCGCCAGGCGACGAAGCGCATCACCTTCTCTTTATCGAAAAGCAAAATCGACGCGCGGTGGCAGTCCATAGCGGAAAGAATCGCGTCCAGCGACGCGTCATGAATTTCGCCAACGTTGGTGGCGATGTGTTGCAGTTGACCAAATTGATAGAGCGCCCGCTGTTGTTGCTCAGCGCGTTTGCGCGCGGTGACATCAGTGTTGGTTTCGAGAATTGACGTTGGTCGTCCGCGCACATCTCGGTCCAGCGTCCACCGCGAAAAGACGGTAATAGTTTTGCCGTCCTTTCGGGTATGAACCAATTCACCCGACCACCGATTATTGCGCCCCAAATTTTTTCGAATCTTTTCTAAATTTTCCGGATGCGCCGTCTGTAGCAGCTCGTGCGTGATTTTTCCGAGCGCTTCTTTGGCCGAGAAGCCGTACATTTCCTCCGCGCCGCGGTTCCAATAAAGGACCCGGTCTTGATGATCGCGGACGATGATTGAGTCGTTGGTCAAATTGAGGAGCCGCGCCTGTTCAGTCAGGCGTCGTTCCGTTTGTTTTTGGTTGGTGATATCGCGAGCAATTTTTGAAACGCCGACGATTTCGCCTTTCGGGTTTTTGATCGGCGAAATCGTCAACGAAACATCGAGCAACTGCCCATCCTTCCGGCGACGAACCGTTTCGTAGTGATCCAATAATTCACCACGGCGAATTCTTCTCAGAATCTCCTGTTCTTCACTTTGCCGGTCTTTGGGAATCAGAGTCAGGACCGATTTGCCGATGATCTCTTTTGGTTTGTATCCAAAGATGCGTTCGGCGCTTTGGTTCCAATCGGTGATGATTCCATTCAAAGTTTTTGCCGCGACCGCGTCCTGGGAGGATTGAACTACCGCGGCCAGGCGCATGGCTGCCGCCTCTGCGCGTTTGTGCTCGGTGATGTCAAAAAGGGAATTGATGGCGCCAGTGATTTTGCCATGAATGTTTGCAAGAATTCGCGGAGCCGGAATCACGTGTCTCCGCTCGCCATCCGGACGTTCGACGATAATTTCCAAATCTTCCGCTTTCAGTTTTTCGCCGCGTAACAGCCGTGCCATCGGGCATTCCTTGTGCGGCATGTAACGGCCGTCGGGATAATAGATTTTGTAGGAGCCGCAGAATCTCGCCTTTTCTCCATTTTGGCCGGGTTCGCGTCCCCACAATTCAACGGCGCGACGATTGTATTCTCGGATGACGCCGTTTGCATCGCACGTATAAACCGCGACCGGCACAAGATCGAACAGAGCACGATAGCGCTTCCGCGATTCTCGAATTTTGTCTTCGGTCCGCTTGAGTTTCGTCAGGTGGACGGCCGGCGATCTACGTGGTGCCTTGAATTGGCGCGCTTTGCCACGGGCGACCTTCGTTTTGCTCATACGCGACCCAACAAATGCAAAAACTCTTCGAACTGACGGTAGACACTACGACGGTCTACCTCAAAGGCAAAGAGCGCTACTGATACCGTCCTCACAAAATCAGCGGAGCATCGCGCTTGCATTTTTGGAATGCCCCGATGCCTCGGAGCTTTATGAGGACAGCTCATCGAAAAATTGGTGCGCCAGGCCATCACGAGTCCAGAATCGTCTTAAACTTCTACGCGAGATTTCGAGAGTTCCTTCCAGTCGCGATGTCGCTTCCGCGCAAAGGAACCGTCACTGATTAATGCCGGCTGTGCGTTCTTCGATGAGATCCCGCTCAACCTCCCAAAACCTTAACGACGAAAGCAGGAGACTGTGGATTGGTTCAAGCTGGGTGGTTTCGTCCTCGTCCCGCATTCCACGCGGCGATGCCTTGGGACACTTGCTCGATTTTTGCGGTGCCCGCTTGGACTTCGACGTTCTCAAGCGTGTCCGCCTTAGTCGTCCCGCTCTCATCAACGGTTCTCCCTTCTCGTGATTCCTTTCCTAGTCACCCTTGGTTCGCGCCACGATGCAACACTGGCTGTGACAGATTTGTTGCGGTGAACTCGCGCTCCAACTTTCGAGATAGAGGTCCCGCTCCGTTGTGGTGGCGGTCGATTGTCTCGACGCGCGGCCGCAGCTCCGCCAGATATTGGGCGTCGAATGCCCGCAAGGCCGCTGTAACAGTAGCCCCAATCCCTACAATTCCTTCTTCTACGGTCGGGCCCAGCAGCGCGATCCACAGCTCTCCGCGAACAAACAATCTCGGCCGGCGTACCGCTGACGGGCTCCCCGGATGGGCCTCGCAGTAAAGCTCCATCTGTGACATCGCTGCCAACGCATAGTCCATAATATGGCGGTGACGCAAAGATCGACCGTTTTTGTCCATTCGCGTGTAGAACGCACGACTCGGTGATCTTGGATGTGTGTTTTTTCTGTGGCCGGGATCGCGGATCGCGGCTCTCGCAACGCTTTCATATCTACCGGGATCGCCGATCCTCGCTAGCACATGGGCGTGTAAGGTTTTCGCCGATAGGCGAATCCACCGCGTGCCTGATTGTGCTCCGCCTTGCTGCGGGCTTATACATCTTTCATGGCACTATCTCCTCCCGCTCCACTGGCTGATGCAGACAAACTCGCTGCACTGCGGCTGCACGATCAGTTCCGCGAGTGGCGTTCTCTGGATGACGAACGTTACTGCCTCGTTTGCGGCAAGATTATTACGGGCCGGCAAATCCGGGTAGCTGATAGTGCAGGCGGAAACGGACCACCAGGACTGAATTGTCCAACAGAGCGGTGCAACTCAATTCCCATGGATTGGGCGTTACCGCCGGACGAAATTCTGGCTGCGGCAGAGATACTTACGCCTAACGAGTGCAGCATTGCTCCTACTAGGCCGGCTGATAGCAGCGTAGCGGCGTAGAACCCAGCGCTACATCGCAATTGCGCAAACTCGCGACGCACCTAAAACAAGGTTTCTACGCCTGATGCCCCCCAAGACACGGCTTCGCAGAGTTCTGCACGCTAGTGATAGCGTCACCGAATGAGACAGGGCCTTTGACGTATCAAGCAAAGAATCGCGTAGGGTTTTGTCCGATCACACGATCATCCGCCGTCCCGATTGTTTGCTTCGATGTGATGCGCAAAGTGTTTCTGCATGATAACTGCGCATGTCAAACTCGATCGACTGTCAATCCTGCGTGAGGGAGATCGACTCAGAAAATGGAACTCGCTCGATGATCAACGGGTGTGCAGTGTGTGCGAGCGAAAGTTCAAAGGCAGGCAGATTGAAATCCGGCGTTTGCCCGGCGGCAGATATAAATTGTATTGTCCCACGCTTGGATGCCCTTCAGGGCCGCACCAATGGCTTTATTCGCGAGCATCGGTTTCTGAGACGGATGAGCCAGATTGGTGGCATGTCGGCAAACAACCGCCGCGCCTTCCGGCGGAGACAACGTCACATACACCTTGTTATCAACTATGATTGGGTCCAACCTTGATCAACCGGGCGTATCTTCAGTGCCAGATGAGGCGCTGATGAAAGCAATTTCACGCCGTCGCTATGACGCGCTCGCCGAGTTGTATGATCGGCATGGTAAACGGCTGCGCGCAACAATCGACGGAGTTGTTCACGAAGAAGGTGAGGCGGACGATGTGTTGCAGGAGATCTTTATCCAGATTTGGGAAGAAGCAGCCCGTTATTCACCTAAAGCGGGTAAGCCGCTCGGATGGATGGTTACAATCGCGCGCCGACGTGCCATCGACCGGCTGCGCCGGCGTCAGGCTTATTCTCGCGCGCGAGAGCGTTATGAAAAGCGGGTAACCCACGAGACGTCAAACTCGACGCGCCAGGCAGACGAAGTTTTCATGTTAAACGACCTGCGTCACTTTCTAAAGGAGTGCATGCGAATTCTGCCGCGACTTCAGCGCGAGGCGCTGGAGCTTGCTTTTTTCAAGGGACTCAGCCATAGGGAAATTGCCGCCGCCACGCATGCTCCCCTTGGCACGGTGAAAACGCGGCTGGAACTTGGCCTTCAAAAGCTCACCCACGTCCTGAGGCCGCTGCGCCACAAAGTGTGAGATAATTCACTGAAAGGGTGGATCGGCTCCTCCGAAGACGATGGGAAATAAATCTTCGAAGGCGCAAATATCGGGCGGCAGAGCCGCAGCTAGTTTGCCGACGCGTTGAGGACGACGTGTGCCGCCATTCTGTCGAACTGATGCCAGCCACAGCACGCTGCGATGCTTTGCAGTGGCTAGCGAAGTAAGACGACAAGTAACACAATTAGCACGATAAGACCCAAACCGCCGCTGGGATAGTATCCCCAGCCGGTGCTATACGGCCATGTCGGGAGCGCGGCGAGTAAAAGAAGAATCAGAATGATCAGCAGTAGGAAGCGCATAGGCTTGTAGTCAATTCGCATTCAGTACATTTGTCACGCATAATTTTTTGCCTCTACGGGCTGGGCGAAGTGCCGATGTTCACTTCGGTTTTCTCCTTCTTGGTTTCAGTGGTCGCAGGTGGATTTATTATCGTGGTCTGACTTTCCTTCTTCTCGGCGGGCGGTTTTACGATCGTAGTATTACTTTCTTTCTTTTCTGCGGGCGGATTAACCGTTGTCTGCTTTTGCTCGCAAGCCACAAACAGCGCAAGGGCACTAAGCAAGTAAATATACCTTATCATACACTTGATTCGCATCTGGGACCCTAAGTTGACGGTTTTGCTATTGTGGGCACCGGGAACAGGTGGTGTTGCCGCAAACATCGCGAGTGGGACTACAAAGGCCTTGAGCGCCGGCTCACTTGTTTTCTGCTCGGCCTTAGTCTTTTTCCTTACATGTTTAATCGCGAAAGCCTTAAGGGAGTCCGAACTCGTCTTTCTCATCGCTCATTTCGTCGCGTTTGGGACCTACTGAGGCGTAACGCTCATCGTCCGATTGTCAGATTGTTCCCAGTAACACGAGGACGATTAGAATCAGAAGAATCAGACCGAGTCCTCCGCTGGGATAATAACCCCAGCCGCGGCTATATGGCCACGCAGGTAAGGCTCCAATCAACAATAGAATGAGAATGAGTAAGAGAATTGTGTTCATAATGCAGAAACAACGCATTTCACCGCTTCTTCGGATTGGTTAAGCTAAAAACACGCGCCATAGCCCACTGGCGCGATTGCTTTTTGAGGAGGTGAAAAGAATGCTGCGTTGGGCCTTAATTTTTCTTATAATCGCACTGGTGGCGGCGCTTTTTGGATTCACAGGTATTGCTGCTGCTGCGGCAGGAATAGCCAAATTGTTGTTCTTCCTGTTCCTGGTGATTTGCCTGATCTTTTTTGTTATGGGCATATCGGCAGGCAGAAGAGTTCCATAGGCACTTGCCGATTCCGATTGCGTCAGGTCGAAGCGCGAGACAGAAGGACTGCCTGGTAAAGTAGCTGGGTTCGGGGCTGCCGTGTGTGATGCCTGTGAGTTAATTTAATGAACTTCCTGTGGGAGCGGCGATCTAGATGTGGCGCAGATGGAAATTTGAAGGTTCGGATCGTATTGCGGTCAATTTAGTCTGGCTCTTGGTGATTCTCATTGCAGTTTCAGTCGTTCTCTTTCTCCGCGGATGCGCATAGCCGACTATTCTTCGAAGTCATCGATCTTGTGTGGATCGATCGTGTAATGGATGTAGTCGTAAATCATAAGCTTAATTCCCTATCGCCCGTGGCCGGTTTTTCGCTTCGCTCGTTCATCTACGACGCAAGCGGGGGATGTTGAGAAGTGAGAATGTCGGTCAGAACGTAAAAGCTTGCTTAGGGACTTTTATAGCATTGCATTGTGTTGGATGCGGACCCTGCTAACTGGATTGAGTGAGTGGCAATGGCTGGGCGCTTTCATCGCGCGCATGGCGGTCGGTCTGCTGTTCTTCCTTTCCGGGCGCGGCAAACTCTTTGTCCCAGAACGCCGGGAACAAATGCGCGAGAGTTTGGTCGCCGCCGGAATCCCATTTGCCAGCTTTAACGCAATCTTTGTTTCTACGGTCGAATTCGTCTTTGGTCTTCTTCTCATTCTCGGCGCGCTAACGCCGCTTGCATGTATCATGCTTGGCGGCGTAATGCTCGTAGCCATCGTTTCGTCGGCGACCAAAAATATCAAAACACCGCTACTACTTGGTTGGCTCTCAGAATTCTTATACCTTCCCGAAGTGCTCTATTTAGTAATTCTTTTCTGGCTTTTTCTTTCCGGCCCTGGCTGGCTCAGCGTCGACCGTTTCGTGTTCGAAGCGCGCTAGCCGTTCCCAATTGACGATCAGTCACAGAGATGAAGCGTGCGCGCGGGGCAGGATCGCGCGTTCACGAAGGATTCGCGCCCGAATCGTCACTCGCGTGTACATCGATTTATCTGGCCCAAGACGACTGATCTCCGGTCCGCATGCGTAATCTTTATCACTATGACGAAACTAGAATTCAAAGGCGGTTGGAACCAAGTGAAAGGCAAACTGAAACAGAAGTATGCGCAGTTAACCGATGACGACCTCACGTTTGCGGAAGGGAAAGACGAAGAGTTGCTCGGGCGACTTCAACAGAAACTCGGTAAATCGAAGGAAGATCTGCGAAAAGAGATCGGAGATCTGTAATTATTCAAGATCCTTACCCAGACTTCTGTGATCCACTAGCGATCTCTGCGTGGCTTTCCTAATGCGGCAAAGGTCGCTGGGGCCACCCGCACTCCAAAACATGGCCGTAGAGTATGTTACGCGCTCGCGTTTTGGAGTGCGACGGTGCTCCGCTTTTTAAAGATCCTTGATGGCGAAAAGACGAGCAGGAGCATGAGTAAGAGCAAGATCCCGCAACACCGGGGTTACAATTTTCGAAGTTGTGATATATTCCTCCGATGCAAACGCCTGAAATCACCGCTTATTTGAAAACCTACTGTGGTTGGAGCGCCGGTGTGCGCGCCGTCCTGACCAAATACAATCTTCCCTACACAGAGAAGGACATTATCCAGAATCCCGCGTTCCGCTGGGAGATGGAAACCAAGAGCGGGCAGCCGCTTTCGCCCTCCGTAGAAATTAACGGACATATGCTGGCGGATGTCAGTGGCGAAGAAGTCGAGAAGTACTTGGTCGACAACAACCTCGTGCAGCCCAGCAACGCTGCCACGGACGTGCCGACCAATGCGCCGTGTGCCACCGAGCAGCACGAGGGCGTTGTGAAGCTGAATTTGTGAGTCGTTGAAACGTTGAAGGGTTGAGGCGTTACAGCGATTTTCCGCTTCAACGCTCTAACGGTTTAACGCTTCAACGATGAAATTGCTCGCTCGTCTCCGATCGAGGAAAAAGAAAGGCGGAAGCCGTCTTTTCCGGTACGGCTGGAAAGTCACACTGCTTATCCTGTTAGCGGGAGCCGGTTTCGCGGTCTTTCTCTTTTACGGCACGTGGGCGTCAACCTTCGACATGAAGAATGTCGGTGAAATGCCGGAGCGAAATACCGTTTACGATGTCGATGGGAAAATTTATAGCCGCCTGGCGGGCGCAAACCGGCTGAAGGTTTCTCTTAGCGAGGTATCGCCGTTCTTTATCACTGCGGTGCTGGCGCGCGAGGACAGTCGCTTTTACGATCACAAGGGGATTGATTGGCGCGGGATCATGCGCGCTTTGGTTCGCGATATTACAAGCGGCTCAGCCAAGGAAGGTGCCAGCAGCATTACGCAGCAGCTCGCCCGAAACAGTCTTCCGCTTGGTGGTCGCACGCTCAGCCGGAAATTGCTCGAAGCGATGGTGGCGCTGCGAATTGAGCGCCAGTTTACGAAACAGCAGATTCTCGAGCTCTACGTAAACAGGATTTATTTCGGCAACGGTTGTTATGGAGTTGAGACCGCTTCCCAAGCGTATTTCGGCAAGAGCGCTTCAAAACTGAATCTCCCTGAAGCAGCGCTCCTGGCGGGATTGATCAGGAGCCCGAATCGGCTGTCGCCGCTGAAAAATCCGGAAGGCGCGAAGATCCAACGCAACGCTGTTTTGGATCGCATGGTGGCATTGAAAAAACTTTCGTCCGCGGATGCGGAAGCCGCCAAACAAGCGAAGGTCGCCGCGCATCCCAGGCGTATGCCTTTCGTTCAGGAGAATTACGCGATGGACGCTGTGCAGCGCGATTTGAATTTGTTGTTAGCACAGGACCAGATCGATGACGGTGGTATGTCGATCTACACCACGCTCGATCCGGCAGTGCAAAACGCCGCACAAGACGCGCTCGAGACGCAGCTCGCGAAAATCGAGCATCAATCCAATTTTCGTCATCCGGTAAAAGCGAATTATCATCCCCCTGAAAGTGGGGAAGGGGATTCGGCCATGCCTTATTTGGAAGGCGCGGTGGTGTTAATTGATAATGCCAGCGGCGGAATTCGCGCGCTCGTCGGTGGCCGTGATTACGCGCAAAGCAAATTCAATCGCGCGCTGGCCCCGGCAAACCGGCAGGTTGGGTCCGCATTTAAGCCATTCGTCTACACGATCGCATTCAGTCACGGGCTATTGCCGGGCGCTGCGATCAGCGACGGTCCAATTCGCCCAGGTGAAATCGAAGGAGCTGGGAATTGGTCACCGGGAAATTCCGATGGAACGTACGGCGGGATTCTTCCTTGCTCCTACGGCCTGATTCATTCACGCAACACCATGAGCGTGCGCGTTGGGCAATTCGCCGGGTTGGATGCTGTGCAAAAAGTCGCGAACACCCTCGGCATTTCCCAAAATGTTTCGCACGGTCCGGCCATCTACATCGGTTCGTTCGAGACGGACCTGAAAGATTTGACTGCGGCGTACTCGGTTTTTCCAAATGCGGGAGTGCGCAAGCAGTCTTACATCATCGAACGGATTGATGACGCGAACCACAAACCAATTTATCGATCCGCGCATATCACCGTGCCGGCGCTCGATCCGAGCGCGGCTTGGATGTCCTCGCAATTGATGGAAGAGGTTTTGACGCGTGGAACCGCTGCCAACTCGCGCTCTCTGGGGTTCCGACTTCCTGCAGCCGGCAAAACCGGTACGACGAACGATTACAAGGATGCGTGGTTCCTGGGTTACACAAGCACGCTGACGTGCGGTGTGTGGGTTGGATTCGATCAGCCGACGACAATTATTTCCCGCGGCTACGGTGCCGCACTCGCGCTGCCGGTGTGGACACAGGTAATGAACAAGGCGGCGCAACATTATCCAGCCGAGCCGTTGCAACCGACGATGCCGATCCAACACGCCACGGTCTGTTCACTCTCGAATCAACTCGCCACGACGGGCTGCATGTCCGCCGGGACGGCGTACGACATCGATTTGCCCGCGGACAAGGTGCCAGCCGGCGCTTGCCAGGTCCATGGTGGCCAACAGTGGCCGTTTGCTCAACAGTTCCAGGGGGCGCCCCAAAAAGCGTTCTCCTTCCCTGGTCGAGTCTTCAAATCATTTCGCAAACTTTTTGGCGGAAGATGACTTTGCCAAGTTGTATCGAAATGGGGCCGTTAGTAACTGTCTTGGTTTCAAGCATAACTTAGGTCTGGCTTGAGTGCGCTATTGAGCACGATCAAAAGTTTTCGCATCGTGGCAGTAAGAGCGAATTTGGCCGGTTTTCCGGCGGCACCCAACCGCAGATAAAACTGGCGCAGGACGGGGTTGTGACGTGCGGCGACAAGCGCGGCCATGTACAAGCCGTGACGTACAGAGCGCCGGCCGCCATAGATGGCACGTTTGCCGCGCATCTTTCCGAGACAAAACTGAGCGCGAGCAAAATGCCGATGCTAAAGCACACGCGTGAGATAGACCTAACGACTCAAGCTCAGCGACCCGACCACGGGACGCGTGGATTGCAACCGGAGCGCGCTAGCCGGGTTCGCTGTATCGCATGGTTAGGCGCTGCGGCTTTAGCGGAAGAATTTGAGGAGTGAGTGCTCAAAATCTGTCAGGTTCAGGGAGACTTGGCCTCTCGTTTGGTCAGGGCCTTTAGCACGGTCTCCAAGGGAACGCTTCCCTTTTCCGATCCACTGGCTCCTCGTTCGAAATCGATCCAGCCTTCATTGAAACCGTCCAGCATTTGCAGGCGCGGGGTCGGATTCTTCATCCCCTGCGCCGTGAACAATTTCTCCCACGACTCGCGGGGCACCACTTCCATGCGCACTGGTCGCTGCAAGAGCCCGGCAAAGGTGGCCGCAATCTCGTTTGGCGTCACGCGTTGCGGTCCTTCGAGTTCCACCACTCGGCGACCGGTCCAGTTTTCCTGAAGCAGTCTGGCGGCCACCCTGCCAATGTCCGCAGTTGCCACCATCGGCACCGGCTTGTCGAGCGGTTGCAGGAAACTTGGAATCACGCCCTGCGCGCGCGCCGGAGCCACGTCCCAACTGCAGTTCTCCATGAACCATGCGGGCCGCAGAAAGGTAATCGGCGTGGGCAAAGTGCCGAGAGCCTCCTCGATGATTGTATGCTGGGTCAGAAGGTTGGACCGGGTGGCTTGCGCCCCAATCGTAGAGAGGTAAACGACTCGCGCCGGAGACGCCGCTTCAAGTGCGGCTCGCAGAGTTACACCGATCGTCCGGGCCTCGGGAAACCCGGGTGTCGGGTCAAAACTCGATGGCACGAGCACGAAGACGCCTTCCGCCCCTCGGAATGCGGTCGTAAGAGAGGCCGCATCCTCGATCGTGGCCTGCGCGACTTCACAGCCACGATCTGCCCACGCTCGACCTTTATCAGCGTCCCGCACGACAGCCCGGACTTGTTGATTTGCGGCGAGAAGGGCATGTCCCACGACCCCTCCGATTTGGCCGGTAATTCCCATGACAGTATACATTCGTATTCCTTTCGTTGTTTAATGCACTGTGACCGGACGACTGGTGAAAGCGCAGCCTAACGAGACTCAAGATCAGCGACCGCTGGCGAGAGCGCGCGTGGCTGCGAGTAAGAGGTTGTAGCTACCATACGCTAGGTATCGGAACGGCCAGCCGTTCGCTGCATCGCCTGGTTAGGTCTGTTGCGCCACTCGGACAGTGATCCAATAAAGCTCGATTCTGGTGTGTCGTCCAGCAAAGCGATGAACTCGATGGAATGCCCATCTGGGTCGCGGAAATACAGCTGAGCCGATGGCATCCAGCCGATGACTGACGGCTCGTCGGTCTGCTCACCGCGGAAGTCTTGGCACGTTACACCACTGCGGCGCAGCGTCTCGCCGGCCCCAAGCAGCTCCGCGAGAGAAACGGCAAAAGCGAGATGTGACTTGCGAACGTCGCGACCGTAGCTGGTGGTCGGCCCCCATAGCCCGAGCATGGATCGCTTGTGATCGCCAGCCCATAGGAAAACGATGTCGCGTGTGAGGTCGCGGTGTGCAAACTGCAAACCCACGACTCCAGTGTAGAACGCCTGTGCCGCCTCGGTATCAGCGACCGCCAAATGTGTTTCATACAGGTGCACGGGTGCGAGACCTAACGAGATAGAGATAAGCCACGGGCGGGGTCGGTTGCAAGCCCGCTGAAGTTGTATCGCAAAGTGGCCGTTCGCTTCATCGACTGGTTAGGCGCGGTTCTACGGCTCTTTACTTTCGGAATTGGCTTGTATCGCAATTCTTTCCAAATAATCCTGCAAAATGAGTTAGCAGCCAAAGCACGAGCGCGGAAATTACTCGACGAAAATTTATCAAAACCGCAGCCGTGACGGGAATCAGGACGCCTTTAAAGAAGATACAAGCTCCAGATCTTGGTTAGGTGCTATTTCGACAAAGTCGTGTCCTTAGCTTGCCCAACTCGAGCCAGGGCATGCCACGGTAGGAATCCGCCACCACCCAGCCGCCGGTCGTCAGCGCGCACGAGACGACGAACTCAGCCCACTGGGAGGCGTTGGCGCCCGCCGTCACGACCGGTACCCACACCAGCAACGTGAACAGACCCATCTGCAGCGCCGAGAGTGTGGCCGCCAGGCGGGCATAGAAACCGATAAGCACGGCCACGCCCGCCGCGATGAAGGTATAGCCCGTGAAATACGCCCAGGCCACATGCGCTGGCAGCCAACCAGGCACCAAGTCAGCGGTCACCTGGAGATAGATGAAATGAGCCAGGCCAAAGGGGATCAAGGCCAAGCCGTAGAGCACCCTCGCGATGCGCATGCCATTGTCGCCGGTGGCGAAGCCAAGGTGCCGCCTGTCCCAGTCAGCGGCGAACCAGTCATAGAGCACCCAGACTGCTGCCGTCATCACCGCGGTCTGGCAGCTTGCCCACCAGCTGTTCACGGTGGGCGAGATGAAAATGAGCGGCACTCGCAACACCAGCAACCAAAGCAGAAAGTAGACGAGCAGCACGCGGGCAGCGGTGACAGCGGCGCGTTGCCAGAGCAGACCTATGCCGCACGCCAGCGGAATCAGGGCGCAGAGATAGATCAGTACCTCGCGTGCAGGCACACTTTTGGGTACGGGCTGCCATAACGCGGCAAAATCGCGTTTGATCAGACCCAAGATTCCGAAGGTGATCATGGTCGCAGCAAAGGCGGCATGACCCGCGCTTGCGATGCGAATGGTCCTTCCTCCTTTAGTATTCCATTTCATCGACCCGTTTGCTGCACATTCGACAGGGTGTTTTTCACAGTTAGTCAGGCTATTCATTGGGAACAGGCTACCAATAACCAGATCGCGCTAAAAAGAGTGACCAGTTTCGCTTGTGGCGGGAACAAAGACCTTTGAAGCTGCGCAGCATCGGAGAATTATGCAGCATCTCATCTTGAGAAAGCATTCTCTGAATGCGAAAGTCGCATCGTGAAAGTGAATGGTGCGATCTACGGGCGCACAGGCTCTGCGGTCCCAAAGCAGCGCCGGCGTCGTTTAGTCATGTCGTTCGAAATGGTGCGGCTGGATCGCGCGTCGTCCGAGCCACTTCATCAACAGTTGTATCGTCAAATACGAGAAGAACTTGAGAGTGGCAGTTTTGATTCAAGCTCTTCCCGTGTGCCTTCCTCACGAGCTCTCGCTGCAACTCTCGGGATTTCGAGACCGACCGTAAACCAGGCGTTCTCAAAGCTGCTTGCAGAAGGCTATCTTCAAGTCCGGAAACGGTCTGGTATCTTTGTCGCCGAGCATTTACCGGCGACTTTTCTGAAAGCTGCAAGGCTGGCGACGACCGCTCGCACCGAGCATTCCCCACGTGTCGCTCGACGAGTCACGAGAATGACCGATTTTCGCAGCGGCCGACAACTCGATGTCGGCATTGGCGGCCCGCCATCTGTCACGCTCATCGCCGGGTTGCCGGCCGTCGATGAATTCCCGATTGCTGTTTGGGAACGCTTGCGCGCGCAGGTTTTGGCAAAAAAGGGAGCGCACCTATTGCGTTATGCCTCGAGCCGTGGCGACATCGAACTCCGGAAGGCAATCGCGGCTTACTTGTGCGACTTCCGCGGGGCCAATTGTAATCCCGAACAAATCGTAGTCGTAGGCGGCATGCAACAGGCGATGCTAGCGTGCGCACTGGCGTTAATCAATCAGGGTGAAGTGGGATGGATCGAAGATCCCGTCTTCCTTCAGGCACGTAATGTTTTGGCTTTTGTCGGGGCCAAAATCGTCCCGCGCCCGATCGATCGTGAGGGGCTGGTAATCGGGAAGTGCTCACGGCAAAATTCTCCCAGACTCATTCTCGTCACACCGTCGCATCAGTTTCCCTTGGGTGTGACGATGAGCCTGAAGCGGCGGAAAGCTCTCATCGAGTTCGCGGAGTCGCGCGACGGCTACATCCTGGAGGATGATTATGATTCCGAGTTTCGTTTCGATGGGCCGCCGCTGCCATGTCTTCAAGGTTTGGACAATGCCGGCCGGGTGATTTATGCCGGCACGATGAGCAAGATCCTTTATCCATCGCTGCGCCTGGGTTTTCTGGTCGCACCGCCACAACTTGTCGACACCCTCGTCAAGGTGCGCGCGGTCATGGACCAGCACTCCCCGGCGATTGATCAAGCTACCCTGGCGCGTTTCATCACCGAAGGATTTTTCCTCAGCCATGTGAAAAGGGTCCGCGAACTCTATGCCCAGCGGCGCGTATTCTTTATCGAACAATTCCAAAAATGGCTGGGCGACTATTTCGATCTGGAAATAACGCCGGCCGGTTTGCACTTCATGGCCTGGCTGCGGCGCAAGGAAGATTTACCGTTATTCATGCGTGCTCGTGAGCAAACCGGCGTTTGGCCCCGGCCTCTTTCTTTCTTCTGCATCAAGGCTCAGTTGGATCCGGCATTCGTCTTTGGATTTGCGGCCTGGCCACAAGCGCAAATTGAACAGGGTTTGGCAAAACTTGCATCGGCGGTTAACCAACTGAAGCAGCGTGGGGCCGGAAACGGTTCATCGTTTCAACGCCACCCTTTCTCACCTGCTACGAGTTCATACTGGCCGTCGACAGCTGTCCGATGAAATTAACTGGCTAACGAAAATTGGATTGAGCAAAACAGCCGGGCACCGTTTCGAGCCCCACGCGACAATCAGAAAGACTTGCGGACGCAGCCGGCCGGTTGCGGCTCATTCGCGAAGCGCGCAGTCGTCCACCTGATGAGCAGCTCCCTGAGCGGGGTACCGGGCTGGATGATCGTGAGGTGGTCGCGCCCGGCGAATGTCCAATACTCTAGTCGTTGACCAGCAGCGCAGCGCTCTTCGACATACGCGTCAGTGGCAGACGGCGGCACGACGATATCCGAGAGGCCTTGCGCGATTACGACAGGAGCTTTTATCAGACCGTCCGCCGTGTTCTGCTCAAGCCGAGCTTGAAGCGCTTTGTTCGAACTCGTCGCCAATGCCGGACCGTCGAACGTCGCCGCCAGTGCCTGGAAGCGTTCCGAATCCTCGGGCGGGACGAAGTCGCATAAGTTTACCATCTGACGCGCAGCATCGAGCGCCTCGGGCCGAAGCGCTTGCTCGAATGTGATATCAGGGTAAAACCGGCTGTACGACAGAGCGAGATACGGTCCAAACCGCTTGTCCATCGCGACGTTCATCGCGAGAATGTTCTTAATGTTCGCGGCCGGTGCGATTGCCACGACGCCTAGGATTTCTAGGTCCGGCGCGTAGCGCGGTCCGACAATGCCGGTCCAAAGCGCTGCGTGCCCACCCTGCGAGTAACCCCACACCACCATGCGTTTGTCGAGCGTAAGCTCCGACATCTGCCGCGCGGCACGAACCGAATCGAGCGTCGCGCGCGCTTCGCCTTCGCCGATCAGGTACGGATGCGGGCCACCCTTCTCTGCGAAGGAATAATCTGTGGCGACCACGACCCAGCCAGCCATCACGACCCGGTCGCGCTCGGGGACGCCCTTGGTCGGCGCCGACAAAAGCGACGGCATGCATTTCTGCAGCAAGCCCGTCGTGGCGTGCTCCCATGTGATGACAGGACGTGGGCCTGCGGGAGGATCGGACGACGCGAACACTGTCGCGACCGCCGTCGCTGGCGTGCTGTCGTCCACAGTGGTTGCATAAAGGATGCGCCAGCCTCGGATGCCCGCTGGCAGTATCACGTCTTTGAGCGGCTCGCTCCGCAGTAATGCGCCAGGCTGGTGCGACATGTCCGACGGCGGATCGTAGAATGCATCTGGCGCCTGCGCGGCGATGTTCGCTCGAACCCCTTGGGGCGTAGGCGCGGCGCTCGACTCTGACGACGGTGGTTTGGGCCGATTGCAGCCAGCTCCGGCGAGCAAAACAAGCAACACCGCGGAGCCAATGGAACGAAGCCCGGCAATGCTCATAAGCCCCTTCTCCTAGCAAGCTGTGATCCGCAGTCCATCAGGCGGGCGAGACGACCTAACGAGGAAGAGATAAGCCACGGGCTGGATCGGTGGCAAGGTTGCTCACGTTAATTCCATCAGGGTCCGTTGGCTTCATTGATTGGTTAAGGCGGCGTTATCTTGCACGGAGAGCTCAACGGCGAGTACGTCCCCGTCCTGCAAGCGGTAGGTGTCCCGAAGGCCAATGTCACAAACAAGTTCAACAACCCAGGGGTCAGGTCGGCTGCGAGCCGCCGTGGTAGGCGTCCATAGGAACGCCTTACGCCGCTCGAAGTCCGCCAGCTCGCATGGCAGGAGTAGAATGTCGCGCTCGCCCCCATACTCCTCGCGGCCGAACCAAATGATGCGGGCTTGGTAGCGCACAGCAAACCAATCAAACGTGTGCTCCAGCGCGAGATTGAGCGAGCCCGGATAGACAGGCATCTGCAGCTTGCGACTGTACGCCGCATTGAAGAGCTGCAGCCAATGAGATGCAGCCCCTTTGCCTGACTGGAGCCTGCCTCGAAGTAGCTCTCCCATAGCCGCCTAATGAGACTCAAAATCAGCGACCGCGCGAACTACGAATGGCGTCCGCATCCACTTCAAGCTAGGCATAAGGACAGGCCGCGGTTCGCTGGATCGCCTGGTTAGGCTTCTTCATGGGTGGGCCTGAGGCGACTGCTTGACAGGCTCAGGCGGTTGCAGCCCGTCGATCTCCGATGCAAAGCTGGGCGAATACAACGCCCGCACCTCCGACCAGTAGTGCACGAACGCAACCGAGTTGGCGAATGTTGCCTTCCAAGCGGCCTTCTGCCTCTCATACTCTATCCCGTCATACAAACCCAGGCGATACTGGTAATGCACGTCTTCCCAGTAGCGTAGCAAAGCATTTGAACGAAGCTGGAACTGGAACTGCTCGTCTTCGGTCAACTGCTCGCCTAGCGCGGCGCGACGCAATACACTCGCGAGCTGGCTATTGCTCGCAGAGGAGTTAAGCAGGTCGACAATCGTGGTCGCGAGTTCGTGTCTAACCTGCGCACGCATTAATGTGCGATTTTGTTGCAGCTGCATAATCACCATCAGGAGGCCAATAATGGTGCCACCGTTTGCCGCAAGGGCGATCCACTGCATAAGTCGCTCTTTGCTCATTCGCTTGTTTCCGTTCGCGACATTCCGGTTCTTGACATCTCTACGAGGGCCAGTACGCATACGCCTAACGAGAAAGAGATAAGCCACGGCAGGGTGCCGTGGCAAATACGCTGAATGGAGCCTGCGGGAAGCGGTGCGACCTAGATGGGCAAGCCGAAGGCCGAATGAGCGGGAGTGAATGAGTCAAGTTGCATCGCGATTGGGCCGTTGGCTTCATCGATTGGTTAGGCCGTCTGCAGGTGCTCGCACATTATGTCAACCGGCCGCTGCTGCCAAACGCACGAACCAAATACTGTCCAACCCAGGCGTGAATACGACGCCTGCTTGTCGAGCGTGAATCAATAAAGAGTCTGTATCCCCTCGCGATCGAGCCTCGTCTTCAACGGTGGCGCATAGTGCAGCACCAATACCCTGACGACGAAAGTGTGATCCTACAAATACTCCGCCGAGCCAGGGAGTCAGATCTTCATGCCCCTCAAGATCCCCCACGCGAAAGGCGGCGGTTCCCAGAAGTTGTCCATTCGCATGCGCAACCCATGCAATAGGCAACTTATTTCGATTCAAGTTCGTCTTCAGTTTTTTGATTCGATTCTCAGGGGTTTTTTCGCCAAGAGTTGAGCCCCACTGTTCGAACAGCCACTTTGCCAGTTGCGGGATGTATTCTGGGTGCTCAATCAGGTAGCTAATCTGGACTCCGCGCATACCAATTCAGTGTTCGGACCAATGACCCAAGCTCAGCGACCCGGCCCACAGGACGCGTGGATTGCAACCGCGAGGCTCACGCCGGGTTCGCTGCAGCCCATGGTTAGGCCGTTTGCTTGGGTGAGTCGATGTCGCCGCTATCCGAATCATTCCTCATTCTTTATAAAAAACCGTTTTTCCGCTTGGCAGTTGCTTACGGGATAACGACGAGTCTGCGACCACGTAAGTCCTCCCGTTGCCAAGCGGTTTCCACATCGGCGAGCGGAGCTTGTTCGGTATCGATGCTGAGTTTGCCACGGACGGCCAGCGCCCAGACCTGCGGGAAGGCGTCGAAGATGGCTGAGTGCGGAATGCTGCCACCGCCGCTTCCGTACAGCTCAAGCCCCGAACTGCGTAATGCAGCGGCAGGAAGCGCGATGGTCGGCCCCGCCATCTCACCAACCTCAACGAGGCGGATTCTGGATGCGCCAGCCTTCACGTCATGACCGGTCAAGGCATCCAGCAGCACTTCAGTAGGATGACCCCATAGATAGTCAATGACGACATCGAAAGGCTTGTGGCCGGCTTCGCGGATAAAAGCTTTGGTAAGTTCCTGGTCAGATTGGTCGAGGCGAATGGTCGCGTCGGCGCCCAGATCGTTCAACGTCCTTAATACTTGCTCGTTGCGTCCGCCGGCAACGACACGTCCGGCGCCAAGATGCCTGGCGATCTGGATGGCGAGTTTGCCCGCCACTCCCGTCCCGCCGAGAATCAAGACGGTCTCGCCCGGCTTGAGTTGTGCCCGCCAGACGAGCGAAAGCCAGGCAGATAGCGCGGGATTCGGCAGGGCCGCTGCGGTGGCGTCATCGACCCCGTCAGGAATTGGCAAACACCAGGATCGGGATACGACGGTACGCTCGGCCATCATCCCGTAGGGCAGCCGAGATCCGCCGCAAAACACCCGTGTCCCATCGTCAAGGATGCCGACTCCATCGCTTCCACATACCACCGGCAGTTCACGATGGCTATCGTAGTGCGTACCGCTGGCCATCATCTTGTCGATGTTTTTCAGCGACGCGGCTTTGACGTGGATGATCACTTCGTCCGGACTCGGTTTTGGATCGGGGAATTCCTCGAAGCGAGGCGGTTTTCCAAGCGTACGCAATACGGCAGCTTTCATGGGCATCTAATCTTGTTCTTTACGCTCATAGCAATTAAGACCAGAACCGCGCGATGCCAGCGGCCTAACGAGAAAGAGATAAGCCACGGGCTGGATCGGTGGCAAGGTTACTCACGCTAATTCGATCAGGGCCGTTGGCTTCATCGATTGGTTAGATGCAGCGCTCAAACTATGGGCGCGGCAGGGGCGTCGGTTGACTACCTGGGGTCGGGGCAACTCTTGGTGTAGGTGCGTTGCTCCTCCCGGAAAAGTCTCTGTTCAACTCATCTGTGATTCTCTGTTTGACCATGTTCTTAATGGAATCGCTAAGCGAAGGTGATGCAGTAGCGCTCGGTTGAGGTGCTGACGTCGCTCTGTTCTTATCAACCGACCGCATGATCGCAGGCGCGAAAATCACTGACACAATGGCGAGTGTGAGGAGCAACCCCGCGATGACAAAGATCGCGAGCGCAACCGGAGACAGTCCTTTGCGCGTTGTGGTGGCACCAGGCGTGGCGCGGCGTACCCCAGCAACACATGCCGGGGGCGCGGGATTGCCAATCCTCTCGGCATAAAGGTTGACTAACGAAACAACAACTCCGTGTTTCACTTCCACATCGCCTAGTTCATGCAGGTAAGGCTGCCAACGACGATGCTGCGCCAAATCATCCGCGAAGCGTTTGCTCACCAGAATGTGACCCGCCTCGCCGCAATCCATCACCCGCTGCGCGATATTGATTCCTACTCCGGAAATGTTTTCGCGCGTGTTAGCATCCCTGACATGCTGCACCGGCCCGCTGTGGATTCCCATCCTTACAGGCAGGCTCGGTTGCGCGCGCAGAGCCCGGCTGACTTCCAAAGCGCACTCGGCAGGCCCCTCCACTGAACCGGTGAAGACCAAAGCCATACCGTCGCCGGTCGGCAGGGTGATCAGCTGTCCCGCTGCTTCTGCTTCACGCACTGCTTCGGTATTGCGGACAATCTGATTCAACTCCTGAAGCGCTTCTGATTGTTCGTTGGTCAGCAGCTTGGAATACTCGACGATATCGATGAACAACACATGCGCGATCTCCAGGCGCGGCTTGGTTTTCTCGTCATCCTCCATTTGCCCGGGAACGTTAACTCCACTCCTTCGATCGCTCTAGACGATTTTTTTCACCCGCCATTCAGAAATCCGTTTGACCCGTCTCCGGGTCTGGCAACCCAAAACCGAGCCAGCGAAACCAGATATCACCCAAACTGGCCATATCGAAATTCGCGAGGTGGCCATTGTGTCTTTGCCACATCCGCGGTTTAGCAATGGGCAATTCAACCAAGGAGGCAATTAACATTATGAAACCAAGACAGATATTTAACAGCATTGTAGCAGTTCTATTCGTGTTCCCATTGATGGGGGCTTTCGCTCAGCAAGCGGCAAACTCGGGCTCTATCGAAGTCATCACGACTTTTGATTATCCCGGGGCCGGAAATAACACCTTGCCGCAAAAGATTAATGAAAGAGGCGACGTCGTTGGCGAGTTCATCGATACAGCCGGAGTGACCCGCGGTTTTGTCCGGTTCAGCAACGGTAGCTTTAGCGACCCAATCGTCGATCCTAACGATACTGTCGGCTTTACCGAGGGGCGAGGCATCAATAATCCACGCACAGTCGGCGGCGACTACGTCATCAGCGATGGTACCGTTCACTCGTTTTTACTGTCGGGCGACATCTTCACAGAATACGATCTTCCCGGCACGGTCCAGACCAATCTGCTTTCGATAAACGAGCCCGGCGACATTACCGGCGCGTTTGACCCCGACGGCAGCGGGATCTTCCAGGGGTTCATCGACCGTGGTGGAACCTTAACCACGTATAGCGTCCCGGGAGCTGCCGGCGGGACCTTTGCTTACGAGACAAATAACAACAAAAAGTTGACGGTAGGGTACTATATAGACGCCGCAGGAGTCCTTCACGGCCAGTACAGGGACCGCAATGGGGCGCTGAACTTCCCGATCGACCCTCCTGGCTCTGTTGCGACAGTCCTGTTTGGACTTGACAATAAGAACAACGTGGTGGGCAGATATGCGGACGCCGCAGGCGTGACCCACGGACTCTTCTTTGTCCCGCCAGACAGTTTCTTCACATTCGATTTTCCCGGGTCAGCCTTCACATCGCTTAACGGAATCAATCAGCGGGGAAATATCGTTGGTCGTTACGTTGATGCTGCCGGCATTGCCCACGGATTCATAGCTCGCGTCAGAGGCACACCGTCGGGAAACGCGATGGCTAAGCAGGCCACTCCATCTAACCTGCCGTTGCTGGCCGCTCCACTCCGCAAGTCGCCTTCGGGGTGGGGAGGTGCGATGTCGGAGCGCTGAGTTGAGCATCGCGGGGAGGCCTGCGCGGTCGCCCCTTCAAGTTTCAGAAACGCACGCCGATTTCTTATCGGCGTGCGTTTCGAAAACGCCTGGATCGTTGCGAGAACTAGTGGCGGTTCATCGAAATGGTGCCCCTCAACCCGCATATGATTGTGCCGGTGTTGAAATTGCCTGTGCCGTCGAACACTCCCGAGCCGGTGGCGTTGGCGAATCGCCCGGTGCCACCCGTGACGACGTAGGTCCCGACGCCATGGTAAATCCCTGGCGCAATCGGGCATAACTGCATGGTGATTGCGGTCATGACTTTGTCCCCGTTGGCCGCAGTGAACGTGTCCTGCATCTCGACAGCGAAGCCGACCTCATTATCAATACAGCTCGCCTCGCCGACGATCGTTAAGCTCCCGTCGCTCGCGATTCTACCCATGTGGGTAGCATTGCCCGTCCCGGCCGTCGTAGCCGTGCTCGGGCTGGTGAACGTTATCGTGCCCTCGTCCCCAAGTCGGAAAGGCAGATTCTGCGAGGCGCTGACCGTCATGGCGGTGAGCGCCAGTGCGGTGAGAAGTGGCAGAATTGTTAAGTTTTTGAAGTGAGTGAGTGGATTCATGGTTCTTCCTTTCTTTCCTTTCCCCCGCTGAGTTGATTTTGGGATTGCGGGTCCGGAAGAGACGAAGAACCTAGCGGGGGAAACGTCCTCCGCCTGATTCAGATCCGTTAACGACGCCTAGTTTGGAAAAGAACTCGTTAGGTCGTCAAGATAAATTCGCGGCAAGCGCGACTCGCCGATTCGAGTTCGACAAAAGCGGTCGACTTTTCATCGGCGTGCGTAACGAAAACGCCCGGATCGTTTCAGTGTGCGTCAGCAATCCAGATTACCGCATTGCTGTAGCTGCGGTCGCCGACCGCGTTCGTTTCAAAGAGCGACGCGAAACCGCGCCCCGTTTGCTTGTTCCAGTTCTGGCGGTGTCGAGGATCGCTGATCCTGTCGATTTGATCATTGTGATTTGACTCACTTGGGGTGCAGGCGCCCTGTCGGGTCGCGGGACCTGACGCGTTTGCTGGCGTTTGGGGCGCTTGCAGGGGTGTCTTAGCTGGCTGCACCATCAAAGCGCCCGCGGTGAGGACCGCGGGCGCTTCAGTTTTAGCCAACGATTCGAGCCGTTGCAATTACGGCTTGGTCGTCGTGGTGGTAGTTTCTTTCGTTTCGTAGGTCGACAGCGGTTTCGCCAGCGTTACTTTGGTCACAACCATGCGGTCGCCTTCTTTTGTGTAGGTGTATGTCACCGGCATGTCTGGCTTGAGCGCGGTCCACTCCACGGTGCGGCCTTCCGGGTCAACGAGTACGGTCTTCTTGGTATAGTAATACCTTACCGGAGTCGTGCTCGATTCCGTGCGGAACATGATGTAGTCCGAGCCCGGCGTATAAGCCGTGATCGTGCCCGAGCCATTAAGGGTACTCGTGGTTGTGGTACTCTCGCTCACGCCCGTTGTCCCCCCCGTAGTTGTGGTTGTAGTTGAAGTTTCCTGCGCGAAAGCTGTGCTCAATGCGACCGCGCCGGCCGTGCCCGCGGCCAACAGTTTCACTAATGTAGTTTGTTTCATATTTGTTCTTGCTTTGGTTACACGGAAGTTCTCCGTCGTGCTTGTTTGCGACGTGTCCCATCCGCAGTTTATTCAATGCCCATCATGAATCGGATGGCGCCTTGCATCCACGCGTCTCAGTCTCCTGCTTACAAAAGACCAATGCCGAATCGCCTCGAAACCACAATCAAGGATTAGCTCTCCTTCCGCAAAACGCGCGGGCCATTTGTGAGCAAAGAAAGCTAGCTAGGATTTTGACTTATGAGCTAATCAGGTATCCGCCTGATAGAGTGATCGATTGAAAGTCGAGGAATGTTTTCGCCAGTGTCGTTCGCGATCAACTCGAAGGGGGAACCAAAATGGATAGGTCTTACGAATCTGTTGTGGAATCGCCAGGTTTCCAGCACGAGCAATCGCTCCTACACGCAGCGAATTTGAATAAATAACAAGAAAAACCGACGAAAGAATAACATGAAAAAATTAATGACCATATTGATTAGCTGTTCGCTCACGCTGACCGCGAGCGCGATCGCCCAACAGGACGAACAGCAGCAAAAGCCAAAGAAAGAGAAGGCCCAGTCGGAAAAATCGCACCCGGCGAACGAAGTGAAACCGGCGCCCAAGCCACAGTCCGCCCCCAGGCAACACGCGGAGACAAAGGTTTCCAGGCAGGAGAAAGGTGTGCCGAAACCACAATCCAGCGAGTCCACCTCCAAACCGCACGCCATGACGAAGGCTTCCGGCAAAGAGTTAGGTAATGCGAAGGCCGGCACGGAGCAGGTAGAGCGGCGCAAGAAAGACCGCGGGGCGCCTAATGAACCCGCGATCGCGAGTCAGCAGACCAGTCTTGCAGCCGCGCCGCAGGCTAATAGGCTGAACGCCCAGGCGAAAAAGCCGGATCCTCAGCAGGTGCAGCAGATTAAAGCGCAACACGCGAACTTCCGTGCGCAGCCAAAGCCGCAACAGATTCCGGCGGTTACGTACAACCAGAATTATCGGATTCAAGGAAGTGATCGCTGGCAGGGTACGCAATACGAGGTATTTCGCTCGTATCATCCGGAATGGCACGATCAAGGATGGTATCGAACGCATTACAACCGGGTGGAGCTGATCGGTGGCGGTTACTACTACTGGAACAATGGCTACTGGTATCCGGCATGGGGTTACAGTCCTTCTGAGCAATACTATGCCTACGATGGACCGATTTATGTTGGTCAACATGCTGAGCCGCCAGATAAGGTTATCGCCGACGTGCAGGGCGTGCTGCAACAGATGGGCTATTACAAGGGTGAGGTGGATGGATTACTTGGTCCGTTGACCCGGGAGGCGCTTACCGCCTATCAGACCGATAACGGGCTCACCACGACGGCGGCGATCGATGAGCCGACGCTCGATTCCCTCGGGATGAGCTAAGGGTAAGGTAATCGGCAAGCCGTCGGGGCGCACGAATGCCTCGGCGGCTTTTCTCTTTAGGTGATACTCGATTCGCAAGCACGCCTATCGGATTCCCCTGCAACGCCACAGGATGCTAGGGCTATAGTATTCCGTCTGATTACACAATCATCCGCCAGCCCGATTGTGTCGCTTGATTAATCAAACCAGATTTCCACCCCACACTCCATAGGATTCCAAGGCGCTTTGGGGTTGTGCCTTGGACTAATGAGCGGCGGGTTGGGAACTCCCGCCGCTCTTCTTTTTGGGCGACATAGGATTAAAGGTAAAATGGCTCAACTCGTTCTGAATTGCGAAGGAGTTAGTCACGTGACGCATGAGTTGGGTCGCGACATTGTTATGATTGGCCGTGCTCCGATGAACCACATAGTCATTGATCATCCGACAGTATCAGCCCAGCACGCCGTGCTGCTGAGAACCGGTGCCTCTTATTCGCTGAAGGATCTAAATTCAACGAAGGGAATACAGATCAATGGCAATTTTGTCACTGACGCTGAGTTGAAGGATGGTGACACAATTCGATTTGGTTCCGTCACCGCGGTTTTTGCAAGGGTTTATCGCAAACCGTGGTCAAGCAGCGGGATTAGATGGATACGTATTTCAAGCTAAGGTCACAGCCGATTGTGTTCCCGATGGCGTCAGCGTCCTTAAACTTGGTCTGATCCGCAACTGCTATTTTAAAAAAAACCTTGTGGATGAGGTGCCATTCGGGTATGCAACTCCAACAAGGCAGCCTAGCGAACATTGGCACAACTGATTGATTCGACGGAGGTTGATCGGGAAATGCTGAGCGGAGCGAGATTTGTCTCGCCGTAGGAAGCATTGCCAGCTTGGTGTCGGGCCTCACTCTGCAACGCCCGATGCGCGTCATCGCCGCCCGCTCAAATTTCTTGTATCAAAGGTTAAAAACGCAGCGCACCGACCCGAGAGCGCGTACTCCCGTAGTTAGATTCGTATTGCATTGCCACTCCGGCCGGGGTGCCTTTATTCGTCAGGCCGTTCTACGGAAATGGCGGAACGAAATCCCTCACGACTCCCGGGAGCTAGGAGTTACGAGCAATCTCCCTATCTCAACAAAAATCCTAGGGATCTTGATGACGCCTTCTTTTAACGTCGGACTATCTGACAATCTTACACTATTCCTTTGGCAAAATAACGCGCAGGTTGCTATCCGCGGCGGGATCTTAGCCGTTAACTGCTCCGTGGTGTCAATTTCTGGCTTTAGCTTAATAAATAGCGTAGTGATTTTAATAGGGGTTTTCCTTAACTGTGTGATAGTTCCCATGATTGGTACCCTAGATGCTGTTTCAGGCGTTATTATGAAAATTAATGGGGTTTTAACAGCGAAGGTCGTATTGCTGTGGGGAATTGGTTGCGCTGTGCTCCTGGCTTCTGCCAAGGACGCAAACGCTTATCCGGTGTCGCTTCCACCGAGTATTAATCTTGCGATTGGAGATCAGCACGAACTTGGATTGGTCCAGGGCAATATACCAAACGGGAACGGTGTGAGACGTAATTACGTCAATCATTTGGTCGGGATGGCCTTGGGCGCCCATGATGTGGCGTTTGGAAATGGCTTCTTCCGTTCAAACAACTCTTTTAGTCCGTTGCCTCAAGCTGTCTTAGCTGGTCTCGTAAACGGCACCGGTACGACGATAAATCTTGGTTCCGGTTTATACACATATCTGTTTGCTAACTACAGTGGTCAACAGAGGGACGGGGTAGGATCAAATTTCGCGGAGGTTTGGTACGTCGGCAATTTGACCGGCGTCATCACGATTCCGGGGGCTGGTCTTTCCGAGTGGATGCTGTTTGGCCCAGGCCTTCCAGGGGTTCCGGATGGTGGGACCACTGTGATGTTGCTCGGCGCGGCATTAGGGGCGCTTGGTATGGTGCGGCGTTTTTTGATTGGTTAAGAGATTTTTTTGGCAGCTGAAAAGCGCCATCGTGAAAGAGTGGCCGTTCGCATTCGAACGGCCGCTTTTGTTTGTACGAGCAAAATGCTCAATTTGGCCCCAGGATAATTTCACAGAGGCGTCAGAAAAATCCTGCCTTTATCCTAAACGGGACGCAAGGGACGCTTCGCAATCGCACGTGCTCAATACCGCGCGCGACTTGACCGATTTCTGATTTGAGAGCCGCATACTAGGCGGAACCCCTAGCGCGAAATGCGTTTTTTTTTGAATTGATGTGGTGGTGAATTTTTTCCAAAACATACTTAAAGGTTCTGGGTTGCTAGTTTGTGGGCATAAGAATCAGGTCCGGTTCAGATAAGGCGGGTTTTAGAGCGGCATCGCCGTCACTTAGAGACACCCAGCCGAGGCAAGTCCCAGATATGTCAGGGAATTCAAGCAAAGCGTAACCAAATGCATTTAGCACCCGAGGATTTGCTGAGACTGATAGAGCTTATAGTCATCTATCAAATACCGGGATGGACCTTTTTACTCGGCTATTTCCTAGCGAAACGGTGATGGCCCGAACGATATGGATTGTCGACACACACCGCGATGACGTGAGGCGTTTCGTTGGATACAGGTTGGTCAGGTTTGTAATGACCCACCACGCGCCTTTGTCCGTGATAACATCCCACACATCATAGGAGTCACCGAGCACGACCTCAGTCTTAACCTTCTCGACGTGTTTGACGGTTTCGCCGTCGGCTTCAAGCTCCGACATACTTAGCGATGTCATTCTCACTATGCTCGTCACGATCAACGCTGTATTTGCCCAGAATTTCGGCAGATTACCGCATTTCTGTAGGCCGCGGGCGCGGACCGCGGTACCCTCGAAGATTAGAGAAAAGCGCGCTCCGCTACTGGTTCTAATTCCGGCTCTTCGCATATTCGATTTAGAGCGGATCTGGCTAGCCATTCCCGAACTTTTGTCGCAGCTCAGCTGCGCTACGAACGCCGAGGGCGGTTCTCTCAAACTGTGGCGGTGGGCGATGACCGCGGCTTTTCTAAAAGCAACGAGACCGCGCTCCGTTTCCTGCTGGTTCGGGCTCTGGCTCTTCGCGTATCCGGTTCAGTGCAGATCTAGCCAGCCACTCCCGGGCTTTTTGTCGCAACTCAGCGGCGCTATGCAACGCCAGCTTCTCCTTCATGCGCATCTGGTGGGTCTCGATCGTTTTGACGCTTACATTCAATTCACTCGCTAATTCCGAAACGCTGAAGCCTCTGCCAATAAATGAGAAAATCTCCAGCTCACGATCACTCAGACTGTTGACATCCGAGCTGCCCACGCTTTTAGCGCCGCCTGCGAAGTTGCTTAGAATTAGCGGGAGCACGCTCGCACCTACGAACGGGTGGCCGGCCGAGATTTCATCGAACGCCCTCAGCAGTTCGGGAGCATCCTCGATAGTGAGGTATCCTCGGGCACCCGCCCGCAATGCGCGCTGGGCCGAAAACGCATCAACTTGCTCGGAGAGCGCAAGTATTGCTGCAATCGGATTGAGGCTCCGGAATTCTTTGATCAACTGTATCCCGTCAGCACCGATGAGTCTCAACCCAATCAGAACAAGATCCGGTTTATGACGCAGGAATAACTCACGCGCCAAAGGCGCTTCGTCTGTTTCGCCGCACGCTATAAATTGCCTGCTTTTGGCAATGAGCGAGAGCACGCCGGACCGAACGAAGCCTGTTCGATGAACAACGAGTACTTTTGCTTTTGTCCGGCGTTTCCCTGACACGTCGTCGGGGTCTTCTGTCAGGGATTTTCTTAGTTGTAGCCGGGATCGCTGATCCCGGTCTCCGCGCGCCTCCTGGCCTTTCGTACCCTCACGCGAAGCGGGGTCTCTCTCCTTCCGCGGCCGCGTATACCGGGGTTTTCGCATATCCTGAGGGAATTTGCAGCGTTTGTAGGGCAAAACCCGACAGACGCCAAGACAAAAATTCAGGGACTCACCCCGACAGACAGACTGTCAGCTGTCCGGTTATCCTCGGCGCCAGGTAAAAACATGAAAAAAATAATATTCACCATATTAACGGCCCCGTTCCTCTGCTTTGCCAGCTGTTACGTGGCCACGGCCCAAGATGCGCCGGTAGCCCAGTCGGATCAAATCACGGGCGACGGCCAGGAGATCATTCAAGATGACGACAGCTCCAGCGGAACATTCACGCCAGTAACGGTAGACCCATCGGCGACGTCGGATGTGGCCTTGCAGTTCCCGGCAAGCCTTACAAGCAGGTCTGTAGCAATTGAGGCGCTGGATGGCGGCCAGTTAAGCACCAACTTAGCGACCATTGATCAGAACGGGGCGCTCGCTTTTTCCTTTCAAGTAAGTGACCAACCGGGAGTGCACCGGGTCGTCGTCATCGACCCGAATGCTGACGAGGACTCTCCGCACATCATTGGTTTGGTTCAATTCGAGGTTCCCGCCCCTGCGGAATAGGAGGAACCGATGAGAGTCCGATTTAATTTGGTAGGGCGCGCCCGCCGGGTGCGCCGCAACGCACGTCCCTGCGTCTTATTCCTGTTTGTGTTCTTCCCGTCAGTCGTATCCTCACTCCATGCTCAAGTGGGCAACCAAAATCCCGGAGGGGTTTCGGGAATATTCAATGGTCAAGTCCAGACCGGTTGCTCCTATGATCCCTACACCGGCAATGCAACGCGTTCGATAACTGACATTGCTGTTGCCGGCGCAGTAGGCGAGTATCCTCTAGCCCTGGTGCGTACAGCTAACTCGCGCACACCTAGCACGACCGAAGTCTTTGGTTTGGCCGGTGGTTGGAATCATAATTACAATTGGATACTGGAAGATTCGCCTACCAGCACGACTGCCAACTTTCATCCGAAGCGGTACACGGTCGATTTTCCCGACGGTCGAGTAGAGACCTTTCGCGCTGTCACGTGGGATTCTGTTTATCGTGTAAGACCCGGTGCGGACACGCCTGCGCAGAGCACGTCAGCCGGTGTGCGTGAGCGTTTTTTGCAGCTGAACTTGAACAACATGTACGCTTACCTGATCCTGCCAGATGGCGGCGCGGTCGAGTTCACCGCCTCACAACATGTCGCGAATGGCCATTATTATTACAAGTACCGTGTCACGGGCATCTATGATCCTCACGGCCTAAAAACCACATTGCAGAGCGAGGTGACGCCCAATGGACTGCGAAGGCGGCTCGTCTGGGTGATCGACCCTTCTGGGCAGCGTAATCTTCACTTCACTTACGCGGGACGAAACAACGCGAAGATTGCGAGTGTCGAAGCCAGCGACGGGCGCGTCGTGAACTATTATTACATTAATTGCAATGGTTGCTGGCTAGATCGGGTCAGGTATTACAATAACCCTGCGTGGGATGCGCGATATCAATACTGCAACTCGAATGTTGGGCAAGGATTGCCGCAATTACTATGGACGGCTGACGACCCGATGTACGCCGGGCCGATGAAGCGGATCGCTTACCAATATAAAACCGGTTATAACCCCGACGGAAACGCAGCGGTTTACGGCCAAATCCTCCGCGAAAGATATTGGGACGGTGTTTCGGGACATGAAACTAGCGGCGCATTTGTTTCCGAGCTGACCGTTGGCGCTGCAAATCCAGTCAATCACAATGTCCGAACCGAGAAACGCGGCGACAATGTTACTCGTACATTTACTTACAACGGTGCCGGCTTTGTCACTTGGGCCACCGATTTCATGAGTCATTCATCCACCTATGGCTACGACAGCTACAAATACCGCAACGCGTTCATCGACTTCAACCGGAATGAGACGGATTACACGTGCGACCCGATTACTGGAAACATCACTCAGATCAAGTTTCCGCTCACCCCCGGCGACACGCCAGGGCAGGGCAACACGCGCCCGACAGTCAATTACACATATACGAATAGCTATTATCTACACACTGTTCAAGACGAAGGCAGCCATACGACCAATTTCACTCGCGATAACAACAACCGGGTTACTCGGATCGACTATCCGGATGGCGGTTATGAGACGTTTGCCTACGATGCGGGTCATTTTTACCAGCCCAGTACCCATCGAATGACCGCTGGCGGCACCGAAACGTTCGCTTACGACGGTAGCTCAAGATTACAATTCTATTCTGATCCTTATCACAGCAATCCTGGTAACCCGAGCATTCAGTATTTTTACGCAGGCCACGGCTGGGTAGATGGAATTTTGGATGCGCTAGGCCATCCCACTAACTTCGATTACAACGATCGCGGCCAGGTGCTGGTGACCACACTGGCGACCGACCCTGTCGATAACCAGCGGCACACTATCACCAACGTCTATAATCCCGACGGTACTTTGCAGAGAAAAACGGATCAACTGGGACACGTGACCAGTTACATCTACGACGAGTACCGGCGGCTAAAGAGTGTAACCCCACCGGCGCGCGAGGGCACGCATACGACCCAATTTTATTACGGTGTAAACCCAAGCGATAACGTTAACGATTACAAATTCACCGATTCAAACGTCACCTGGCTCGCTTTACCCAGTGGGAAAAAGACCAAGACCACTTATGATGACAACCGGCGCAAAAGCTCGGTCACCGTGGGATATGGCTCAGGTGACGACGCAACCACAAGCTACCTTTACGATGGCATGGGCAACGTGACATGGCTTACCAATCTGCGCGGTTTCAACACGCACACCATCTACGATGAACGCAACCGGCCAAGCGAAGTCCACGACCCGCTCGGTAATATCACCAGCTTCACCTATGACACCGCTGGTCGCCGAAAGACTATCAACCGGCCGAATGGCCAGGTGATTACCAATGCAAGCTTCGACGAGATGAACAGGGTGCTGCAGCAAAACGTCACCCAAACTCCCGACCCCCTGGCGGTGACCAAATACACCTACTACCCATCCGGCTTGCTTAATACCATGACGGACCCGCGTAACAGCACGGATAGTTATACTTATGTGTACGATTTGATGGGACGCAAACAGAATGTAACTTATCCGGCGAACCTGAACGGAAATCACTGGACTGAGCACTTCACGTACGATGACGTTGGACGGCTCGATACTTTCAAGAATCGCAAAGGCGACGTGCAGACTTTCCATTACGATGCGCTTAACCGGTTGACCTACTTTACCTGGGATGATACGCCGCGCACGCCGCGTGTCGATTTTGGCTACGACGCCGCGTCGCGCCTGACCGAAATCGACAACGTTAATGCCACCATCACCCGGGCATATTTCAACGATAATTTGCTCTGGAGTGAAACCGAAGTGATCACAGGCGGTCGCTCCAAACAGGTGGCTTACACGTATAATGCCGACGGCGGTCGTGCGACCATCACTTACCCGGACTACCAAGCCTTCGCTTACACCCCAACCGGGCGCAACCAAGTCAGGACCGTCGGTCCTTGGGCCACATATACCTATGACGAAAACAACTATACGGGCGATCTCACCACGCGCACCCTCAACAATGGCACACAGAGCACTTATCTTTACGATCCGCTGGATCGAGTGACATGGATCACGCACGCGCTCACTAGCGGCAGTCGTGGATTCAATTATGATTATGATGACGTGAGTGTGGGCAACTGCAAATTCGTCCGACGGACAGGAACGACACTGGGAGACAAGGGCGACGTGTTCAGTTATGATCTTGCAGATCAGGTCAGCGGCGTGCAACTTAATGTCACGAGCCCGCAGAACACTCCAGCGCCACCGCGGTCAATTTTTTATGATGCTAACGGCAATCGGACAAGTTTTCGGCCGTACGGAACCGTCGATACTTACGCGCTTAACAATTTGAATCAGTACACCAGTCGCAATTCGAATAGCGCAACCTACGACGCTAACGGCAACATGATCGTGACACCAGAGCCAGTAGGTAGCAGATCCACGTACACCTATGACGCCCAGAACCGCGTGCTGGATGCGGCCAAGTCAGGCGGCGGTAGCATGACGTTTGCCTACGATGGCTTAAACCGCCAAGTAAGCCGGACTGTGAACGGCGTGACGACTTACAACGTTTATGACGGTTGGGATTTGATTGAGGAATATCAGAGTGGCGGCACCGTGACGGCGAAATATGTGCATGGCCCAGGCGGACCGATCAAGGAGTTGGTCAACAATCGGTATTATTATCAGGATGGCAGCGGCAGCACCTCACACCTGGCTGACTCCAGCGGAAACTTGCTCGAATGGTATCGGTACGACCTGCAAGGTAGCCCGTTCTTTTATGCTCCTAACGACACTCAACGCTCAACCAGCAACTATTCCGTGTGCCATCTCTTCACTGGCCAGCAATGGTACCAGGAAATTGGTCTGTATGATCTGCGCAACCGCTTTTACTCCCCCGACATCGGCCGCTTCCTCCAGTCCGACCCAATCGGGTTCAGAGGCGACCGGACGAATCTCTATCGCTATTGCAGCAATAATCCGGTCACGAGATGGGATCCATTCGGGCTGCAAGTGCCGACATCCGAGGAAAAGGGCATCACAGTATACGGCGATCCCATCCCGCGTGGATGGGCCCCCGGAGGCACTTTTGGCGGTGGGTACCCTCTTGGAGGCGGCCCGGGGGAACCGGGGCTAACGGGCCATTTCGTAGGCGATAAATTTGTTAATGATTACACCCCAGTCCCCCGGCCTCCTGAGGATAATCAGCCGTCTGTAGAGCACCCGCCGCCATCTGTCGTGCCACCGCAAAACCCACAGCAACCCGTCAGTGCTCCCGCGCCAGCTAGCCCTTCGTCGCCTTCAGCTCCGGGTGCAGGTGTATTTTCGCAGTGGGGCGCGGTTACTCCCATTATCGTAGGCCCCGTTAACATGAGGCTAGACGATGACGGCAGCGGACCCAGTCACAACGACAGGCACCACAGCAGATTCACGTCTTACAGGCCTGGCGGCGTAAGTCTTAACGCTGACGCCGTTCGGTATGTTGTCATACCGCAATACGCCCTAAACCAAGGCGTGCGGCTAGGAGACGCAGCATTCGTCATTGGAAACGCCACGTGGACGACGGGGATTGTAGGAGACGTCGGGTCGTCGGACAGGGGATTGGGTGAAGTATCGCTCGCGACGGCATGGAGCCTCGGTGTGCCAACGATAGATAGACCCTATCCGATAGGACCGGTAATACCAGACAGTTTTGGGCCTGTTCCCGTAACCATAATAGTCATTCCAAGTGGATACTAAAATGAATACAAACCGATTGTTGCTCCTCCTGTTACTCTTGTCTCCGTGGTTAGCGAACTCGAGCTTCTCTGACGAACCCATCCCCATTGGTGCCAGCTTCGTCTCTCCTAACGGCCGATATTGCGTTCAGTTGGAAGAAATCGACAGATTGCAACACTTTGTTGTCAAAGATCTCGAGACCGGACAAACGAACGATTCGATAGTCATGCCTACTCTTGTTCTCTACTTGCACTGGGCCGCAAACTCGAAAGCGTTCGTAACGGTCGAGCACATTGCCAAAGGGTCCTACGGAAGAGTCGTGTATCTGACTGGCGATAAGTGGAAGGACGTCGAGGTCAGCCCGCCTCTCGAGGGGAAGAAGGATTCGATGGTCATTAACCTTCAGTTGGGAACAGATAACGTTCATTACAAATTCGCAGTTACAAGGCTAGCGCCGGACTGGACACCTAGCGATTACTCGTTTTGTGATCTTGACGTGAGTCTCGTGACAGGCAAGGTGTCGAACGTCAAATGGACTCACATATCCGAAGCCGAATTGGCAGCGATTCCCGGGCCAGACAAGCCGGTGTGCGTGCCGGCTATGCAGCATGACCGTTATTATCGCGTGTGCAGGTGATCTTAGAAAATAAAGTAAAAAGAAGAATAAGAATAGGAATGAATAGGAGTCAGTCAACAAATCTTGACAGGCGGACGGCATGGATAAAAAAGTGAGCTGTGGCACGAGCGGTTCGGATCGAATATGGCGGCGCGTTTTACCACGTGATGGCCAGTGGGAATCGACGAGAGCGCATTTTCCGCGGTGAAGCCGATAGGCTCCTTTTTTACCAAACATTTGGGAGAGGCGTGTGAACGGACCGGCTGAAGGGTGCACGCGGGGGTGCTGATGAGCAATCATTACCATCTAATGGTGGAAACGCCCGAAGCCAACCTGGTAGCGGGAATGCGATGGTTGCAGAACACCTATACCCGGCGGCATAAGATTTGTTGACTGACCCCCATGGACCGCCCCGCCCCTGCCTCGATGCGTTGCGCCTGTTTTTCCGGCGTCGTCTCATGAGGAGACCCGTTTGGAAACCATTCCAGATTCCAGGTTGTGATGCGGACCCTGGCTGGCGATTGACCGAGCGCCGAGCCAACGAGAAAGAACGCCAATAGAGCGACTAAAGCCCGCTTCATTTGCGGCTGTTTTTATCATATTGTGATTGCTGTGTGGAGCTCAAAAACGATGCAATTCCAGCTCAGATGACTATTGCAGGCAGCTTCAGCGCGTACGGGAGTCGAAAAAACGGGACCAACCTGGCTTCGCTGGTAATTTTTGCTTTTTGAGTTGCAACGAGTCGCATCCTGGGCCATTTTTTGTGCTTAAACGTGCTTAAAAAGGCGAAACGAGATGACGCAAAAGGAGAGACGACAATTGATCGAGCTGGGAATTCTAACGGAAGACTGCGGCCCGAGCATTAGTTACTGGAAGCTGTCGCCGCAGGTTAAACGGGAAGCGAGACGACGGATGAACGAGAGGGAGCGTATGGCTGGTGGACTTCTTTTGGCCAGGATATTGGAGCGCCTAAAAAGAACTTAAAAAAGGAAAGGAGGAACAAGATGACAGAAAAGGAAAGACAACAATTATTGGTCGTGTTGGGAATATGGAAGCTCGAGCTTAAACCGGACCTCGGACAAAGGGCGAAAACGATAGAGCTTATTTTCGGCAGCCGTCCTAGGCTTGGACTTCTGACCGGAATCTTGGAGCGCCTAAAAAGACCGCGTTAATGAAAACCATCATCGCGGTTAAGCGTGGCAACACGACCATCAAGATCTACCGGCACAAGGGCCGCCGCTATAAGCGCAAGCACTATGAACTCTTCACGGTGGCGTATCGACTAAACGGCAAGCAGCTCAGAAAAAATTTCAGTCGATACAAGGACGCGTGGGATTTTGCATCGCACACTGCAACCGCGCTGGAAAAAGGCCGCGCCCAGGTTTTGTCTTTGGGCGCCGCAGACTGGCAGAGCTATATCGCCGCGAAAAATTTGCTGCAGCCGTTCGGCATTCCGTTGCATGACGCGATCGAAGAATACGTCGCGATGCGCAGGCGCAAAAAAATAACTGAGAAGCGGGTGGGGGATATTGTCGATGAACTTTTGGCAGCAAAACAGAACGCTGGACTCTCTGATCGATACATTGAAACGCTGCGGACTTATCTGAATCGGTTTGCTGATTCATTTCAGACAAACATCGGGAGTATCAACACTGGCGCGATTGCCCTATGGCTCGACAGCTTCAAAATCGGACCGCGCTCGCGAAACAACGTGCGCCAGGCGGTTGTAACGCTGTTCAATTTTGCTCGGCGCCGCGGCTATTTGCCAAAAGGCGAGACAACCGAAGCCGCGGACGTAGAAACGGTTCGCGATCGTGACGGCGAAATTTCAATCTTAACGCCGACCGAGTTATCGAAGCTCCTGAGAAAATCGAAACCGCTTTATCAGCTTTATTTCGCGCTCGCCGCTTTTACGGGGCTCCGCTCCGCTGAATTACTCCGGCTGGACTGGAGCGAAATCAATTTTGAAAAGGGGCACATCGAAGTGAAAGCACGCAAAGCAAAAACCGCAACGCGCCGGCTCGTGCCGATTCAACCGAATCTTGCAAAGTGGCTGGCGCCGTATCGCCGCCACAGTGGGAAATTATTTCAGAGCCGTCGCACCGTCGACAGTGCAATTAAGTTTGCGAAACGCGCCGGGATTCCCTGGACTGCGAACGTGCTTCGTCATTCTTACGCGACTTATCGTTTGTCGATCTTGCCGGATGCGGCGCGCGTGGCGCTGGAAATGGGAAACAGCCCGGCAAAACTTTTCACAAACTATCGCCAGCTCGATCGGAACAATCATGCGCCAGAATGGTTTGCAGTCGAGCCACTGAAGCGGTCACGCAAGATTGTCCAATTCGCCGCTTATACGAACTGACGATGACTGACCAAGTGCGGGAAAAGGCTGTCCACGCAGCTGACACACTGACTGACTTCATCGGTGATTTCGTCGGTGGAACTGCGCTCCTCCGCGAATGGGCTACTGACTTTAAAGCTGGGGGCGTCCCGGAGATGGTGATGGTAAATGTCCAGAAGATTTGCGTTTCCCATCTCGTGTTGGGTCTTTCCAGATTCGTGGAGTTCTATAAGCGTTTCAATCAAGTAATCCCATCTGAATACCTCGGAACGTGTAAGGCTCTTGCGGCCTAGATAAGGCGAAAAGGCGTAGTGGAATTTCGTAACAAATGTGTGGGCCACATCTGGGACAACAAACAGCAACGCCCTTTGATCCACTCTGAAATCATGACGCGGCTCGCTCGCATTACGGGCGACGATATGTCCGGATTTCTGAATTGGATCAACAATCCGAACAGGCATCGTAATCCCGCATCTCTTGAAGCAGTAGAATATGTTCATATCACATTTGCCATTGTTCTGTAGAGGTTAAAACGAACGCGTGATTTGATCAACGGCGCGAAGAAATCTTCCGCGATCATGGAGATCGCAAACCGCAGGCGGAGGCGTAATTCGATTTTTGTTCTTGAAGCAAGCTGGCTTTTTTAACTAGGCTAGACGCGTTCGGAAGGGCCACCGGACAATTCGAAGAGTGATCAGTCGAGTTGGCAAAATGAAAAGAGCAGCTCTGCAGTTCATCGCCGACAGTCGATCCATTTTCCGTTTTGCCCTTTTGCTCACCCCGTTGGCGGTGACTGACCTCATATTTTCTTCATGCGCCAGGAACCTTACGGGTACGTACATGGCCGACGATGGAGGCGTTTACTACATGGAGCAGTCCGGCAGCACGCTTTGGTGGGCCGGAATGAGTCTGGATACTGAGTTACCTGCCGATTTACAATGGCACCGTGGCCTTAACTTTACGAATGTATTCCGTGGAACCATCAACAACGATAACACAATTGTGGGAGAATGGTCGGATCTTAGCCGAGGCGCGACACTAAACGGCGGCACGCTCACGGTGAAAATCGACAGTTCTGGCGGTGTCGCGAAACTCACGAAGCTGACCGCGACCGGAGGCTTTGGAGCGACAACATGGACTAAGACCGATCCACTCGATGATCTTCAGTTCGATGGCGCTACCAGGGACATCATCACGCGATTTGACCAGGTGCACAAGAATGTAGATGGCGAAACGATTCACGATAATCTCAAGCCTTATCGCGACCAGACTGTCCTTTACGGCCGACTCACCAATACCCATCTTGATTACACGGACGATAACGACCTGGAATCAGAAATACCGCACATTAACTACGGGCCTAACTCTAATCCGCCGATTCCACACTTTCAGAATTTCGGGCAGAAAGGCCGCGAGTTCGACGACTTCGATTGTTCTCACTCGGTCGGTGACGATGACGCCGATTTCGACCTGCGACTTAAGGTCGATCTGAACAAGTTAGAACCGGACTTTTATACAACTGGCTGGGGCGATCGGACCTCCGGCCCGACAGTCTTTACGCTCAAGCTGAATGATAAGACTACCCGAGAAAAGCTCGGGCTTGCCGCCAGTGAAGCGTACATGGGCCTCGAGGCGGTCATGTACGGCAGACCTGGAACCTGCGACGATGGCAATGTTTCACCAGTCAATGGCGGCTTATCAATGTTACCGGGATGGGCGGACCTGTTTTCCAATAGTGTCTTGATCAACGGACGCCCTATGAATGGTTTGTTCGAACGCTCGCCGCCTATACCGACGTGTAACTTTGCCGAGCCTTGCCCATTCTTAGATGGGGTAACTCCCGATAATTACCTTGTGGTTCCGGCCGGTATCCAACTCGGTAATCTCTTACTCTCGGCGTATGGTAATGGCCAGATCGATGCGAATGGCAATGTCGGCGAAGGTCTGGGGACCTACTTAAGAGTAACGGGAGCCCTTGTGCTGGATTGTGGTCATGGAATTAGCAACGCCTGCTACGACGATGATCCTGACGAAATCGGTGATCATTCAAACCAGGAGATACATCCAATTTATTCGATCGATATCATTAACTTTCCTTATCGACCAGAAGACATCAACATATCAGGTCGGACAGATCTTAGTGGGACCTACGGCGGAAGCGACGGCAGCACTTATTACGTGCGGCAGACCGGCGGCACCAATATCCACCAACCCGGCCACACCATCTGGTGGCTGAGCTTGATGCGTGATCGGCAGCCGATTCAACGCGGGACGACGTTTCCTATCATTGGCAGCAAACAGCTCAAGCCCGCGTTTGATGCAAATGATCCGGCTTGTCCCTTCGGCCAGTGCTGGGCATTCGCCACCGTTTTTCGTGGAACCATCACTGAGTCCCCAACCGAGACTGTTATCGAAGGCGATTGGGCGGGAGTTCCACAAAGCGCATCCGACGGTAGTTCCGGCGGACATATGAAATTCTTTGTCTTTAACCACAAGATAATTATTCCTGCGACAGCGAGCATCTTTCCAGTGACAATCGAAAAAATGTACGACGGACCGGAAACAGGAGGCACCAAGACCCAAGGCAAGCAATAGGTAGCCTTGGCAAGTTTGATCTTAGAGTGGACAGTAGCAAGGCAGAGCTGGATCGCCGGCAAACTGGCGATGCGCAGCGCTGCAAACGTGAGCCAACAGGTTCGCCGATACCGTACACAGAGACCGAGACTGGCGACGACGTTCAGGGAGTATCTTGAGTCTGCCAGTCTGTCAAGATTTGTTGACTGACCCTACCTCCCATATCTCCTACAGACCCCTATCTCCTACACCTATCTCTCTACACTCCCTCTCCTCTTCATCCTTGACCTCGCGCGAGAATCCGTCGACAATTCTTTTGGAGGTGAAAAACAATGGCAGACCATGATGAAGCACAAGACTATAAAGCGAATGGGCCAACCGAGATCGGATTCCGGACCGATGGTACCGGGATCGAAAATGGCGTTGTTGCTTTCGGAAAACAAGTCGGAGTGCACGGCATTTCCGTTGGAGGTGAGAAAGGCTCCTTTTTTTGTGGTGTTTTTGGAAAGTCAGACGCCGGTATAGGCGTTCAAGGTCAGTCGACGAACCAGGCAGGAGTTATCGGCATCTCCGATAAATTCGACGGAGTTCAAGGAAATGGCGGTAACCTAGGTGTCGGAGTAAGGGGAACAAGCACTAGCAACGACGGAGTCGTTGGTACATCGAGTGGCGACCACAAGAGCGGCGTCTTTGGCGACCATACGCTCACCCAGGGTCCCGCGGCCGGCGTCAGTGGAAGATGCGAATCACCGCAGGGAGCCGGTGTATTCGGGTTCTCCGACTCCGGTGGCAATGGCGTAAAGGGCTTCAGCTCGGGCAACGATGCGGTCGTAGGTGTGGCGAACGCAGGGTTTAAGAGTGGCGTTTTTGGCGACAACTCGCAAGAACACCTGCCAGCTTCCGGTGTCAGCGGGAGATCGGTTTCTCCCCAGGGCGCGGGTGTGTTCGGGTTTTCTGACGTAGGCGCCATCGGAGTAAAAGGATTCAGCGCGACAAACGATGGAATCGTGGGCTCATCGAACGCTGCCCTCAAGAGCGGTGTTTTCGGCTTAAACACTGAACTGACCGGGGCCGCCTTCGGCGTCAGTGGAAGCTGCGACTCGCCTGACGGTGCCGGCATACATGGTATTTCGGATCAAGGTTACGGAGGACATTTCAGGGGAGGACGCGCTCCGCTGCGCCTCGTACCTGCCAGTACTTCTGGACCCCCTACGATCGGGAATCACAAAAGAGGCGAATTCTTCGTTGATAGCAACGGTGACCTCTTCTTCTGCAAGGAAGCTGGAACGCCTGGAAACTGGTTCCGAGTTCCTTTGACTCCAGCCTAATTGGGTCGGAACGTCCGGGCTCGTAAAAACACAGCCACTCACTCCGATATTTCGATCGGTGCTCTAATTTGCCGCGGTTGGTCTTCTCACAGATACGGAGTCGGACGATGGTGCGATTGAAAAGGTAACTAAATCGTAACCTAATTTGGCCGGTTATTATTCGGCATCGGTGCCATTCTCCAACCCATGAACCCAATCAAGAAACTCTCAGCGTCATTATTCAACATGTTGACATCAAATCCCAAACCGCCGAAACGCGCTATCAGCCGCCGTTCCTTTTTAGGCACGTCACTGGCTGTCGGAGGCGTAATTTTCGTGATGGTAACCGTTGCTCAATCGGCCCTGGCCCAGAATTTGGTCAGGTTCAGTGGAGGTGTCGGTGTTATTCCCACTGGTTCAGCAAATACCACGGTGCGAGGCGTCGCAGCGGCTGGCCAGATCTGGATGATCCAGGACCTTGCAGCCGACGTGAAGCAGGACGCGAGGATCCGACTCGACGGCCGGGGCCTCCTTCTGGCCTCAGGCAATGCCCTCGGAAGCAACGCCAACCAGAGCGTTATTGCGACGCTGTTCTGCGCAAATGATGGGAATGTCCAGCACAGCTCAAATCTTGCAGGCGTCCCGCTTGAAGTGAATGGCGATTTTCGCATTGACGACACGCTTTCGCCTGCGCCCCCGAATCCCTGCACCAGCCCGGTGCTTCTCATCCGGTCAGCTGGATCCGGGTCGTGGTTCGCCGCCGGGATTCCCAGGTAATATACTATAGAGGGGTGACGCATATTATTCTTATTAGGCGTCGAGGGTAGTGGGCTACTTTCATCAAGGTATTATTTTGTTGTCCGTTGGCATCACGGCATGTCGCCTGCTCGCTTCAGGGGCGCACGGAGATCGGCAACGGGTGTGAGCCGCCTGCCGACCGCCGTGCGCCTCTTGCACGGATGTGGCTATCGACCAGCTACCGTCCCTCGGGACTCCTAGTCCTCCCCCTGCTGCCCCTGGTGATCGTGCCTGAAGTCGAACATGTCGAACAGGTCCCCGATCGCGGGGATGTTGGTCGGTATGTAGGGTGAGCTCGTGCTCATGATCGGATTGGGCAGGTTGTCACGGCTGCGGTCGGTGAGTGGCTCCAGTTTCCAGTTGCGCTCGATGAACTTCACTACCGAGGCATGATCGTTGTAGCTGTGCACCACCTTGCCGCCCTTGGACCAGTGCGAGACGACAAGCATCGGGATACGCGGACCGTCGCCAAAGAAGTCGAGCGGTATGAACGCGCCCGAATCCCAAAGGCCGCCTCCCTCGTCGAAGGTGATGAACAGCACCGTGTCCTTCCTCTGATCAAAATTGATGTGGTCAACGATCTTCTGGATCATCGCCTCGAAAAGATCGAGCTTGGAGCTTGCCGGGTGCCCGTCGACCAGGCTGTCGGGCTTCACGTACGAGACGGCCGGCAGCTGGCCGTTGTCGAGCGCATCGAAGAAGTCGATCGCGTCCTTGATGTGCGTCTGGCGTTGCTGTGTGTCTCCCATGATTGCGCTGGAATAACTGAAGAGGTTGCAGATATCGCAGTAGTTCTGGGAGATGAGAACATCGACCGGATCCCTCGAGCCGTTCGCCACCCGCACCGCCGCGTCGTAGCCGCCGCCGTAGTATGCCCAGGAAATTTCGTTCTCATTGAGCGCGTCCCCGATGTTGCGCAGTGTCGAGGGCGGGACCTTGGCACCGCTCAGGATGTTGGCGGCATCGACCGTGCCGTTCGGCAGGAAGCCGGGGCTCATGTTATTGATCATGTAGAAGTGGCCTGGATCGCAGTTCGGCGACGGATGCCACGGCAAGCTACCCAGATAGGCCACGATCGGCGCAATTCCGGGGGCCGTGAGGTCGGAGCAGTTGGTCCAACCCTTGTCGGCGGTGAACGCCACGTTGGTCGGTGATATTGGGTTCGGATTAGCCACGCTGGCGGCTGGCGGCTGGCTCACGCCCTGGAACGTCTCCCAGAAGATGTCGTCGGCCGTCCCGATCATCTGGTGCTGGACGGCGGTACCGCCCATGATCGGCTGGTGATAGTTGTCATTGAGGGTGTACCTGTCCGCGAGGCGCTTGAACACCGGTGCGTCGCCCTGCTGAACATTCAGGAACGACATCGAGTTGCTGCCCGAACCGTCGTCGCGCGCGACGCCCACGAACGGATACAGGTCATTGAGGCAGCCGGAAGGGTTGTCCGGGGTCGCATTCATCACGTTGCAGTCCGATTGCTGCCACATGTGGAAAAGGCGGTGCACCATATCGCCGACATAGCTGTCGTACGGCCGCGTGGCACTGGTGCCGGGGAAAAGGCCGTTCGGCAATGTCGTCGCATTGGGGACCCGCGTATCGGTCGTGAACATGGGCAGTCCAGAGGCACCGGTGCGCAGCAGCCCCAGATCGTTCCTCTCCAGCGACGGCTCGATCGTCCGCAGAAGCCTGTCCGGCACGAGTGCGGGATCGAAGGGGCCCTGTCCCTGGTCGAGGCCGCCCGGAGCTGGTGGGATGTAGGCCGTGTTCGGCGGCGGGAAGCTGGGCGTGCCGGGCGCCTGCTGGTACGCCGTCTTGCCGGCTGTCGACTGCGCGTCGATGAAGTAGGTCGGCGGGTACGGTTGATTGATCACGAATTGCTGCGAATCGGCGAAGTCCGGCCCGGGTGCGCCGGAAGCCGTCACGTAGCCGCGCGACAGCAGATTGCCAACTGACTGGTTCCTCCTCGGCTGGTAGGTCGCAAAGATACTGTCGAAGGTCCAGTTCTCACCGATCAGAACGATCACATGCTTGATAGGAGTTGCCGTGTTGCAATCGTTGCCATGGTGATGGTGATCGCAGTCGTCATGGTTGTCGTCACTCGTGAGCGGGTTGTTGGCCTGTCCCGGAGTGGAGTTGAAACTGGCGGCCATTAAGACCGCCGAGATAGATAGCAGAGCAACCGAAAGGACAGCTTGGAGCGCCCAAGCTTTGGTAGAGTTATTTTTTTGTTTTTTCATAGAGTGTTTCGTTTGGATGAGTTTTCAATTTCGAACCAAATCATGGTACCGTCGTAATTAGCGCGCAATCGAATTAGTGTGAATTTCTAGTTACAGCTATGAAAATTTCTTGTTACATCTTTCGTAGGTAGCTAGCTTTTGGTATCGAAGGAGCCGCAGATCGCGTTATCATTCTACCACTCGTTAGGTGTAGGTCAAAACCCTACGTCGCACCAAGGCGTGATCCGGTATCTCCGACTCCATGTTTCAGATCCGTGGCTGATGTAGGTGCGAGCGGTGAGTTCGAGCGGTTCGCACCGAATATAAAGGGGCTTTTTGCCACGTAATGCCACGGGGGATCGGCGAAAGCGCATTTTCCGCGATGATCTTCCGGCTCTGCTGCGGAAAGGGGGACGCTCCGGCCAGGCGCAAAGACGACCCGAACAAGGTAGTGCTTGGCCGAGAAAGTGCGCACACAAACCAGAATGAGGTGGAAATGGATCGCTCGGCGCTGGAAGAAGGGGTCAATGGCGCGCGCCTGTAATCTTCTTCGCCGATAAAGGGATTTGCTTTGTGTCAAAAGTGAGGAACGACCCCGTTGTCGTTTTCCATTATCGCAGTTTACGTTGCAGGCTTTTTTGGTCATACTGGGGATAGCCCAGGCGTCTACTTTCATTGGAGAGTCGACGAGCGTGAAGGCTAACTATGAAAAATAATGTCTTAGTTTTCATTCACGGTATGACAACCGATGTCGCACCGAGCGACCCAACTCAGCAAGGGGGTAGGTACGACCAATTTTGGACAGCATTGCAGGCGCGCAAACCTGAACTGAAAGATCTGTTTCCTAATGGGCCTATCAAGGTCGAATGGGGACATCAGTTGTCACCCACCGAGAACCCTGTGAGAGACGACCACAAGCTTACCGAAGTGGAGCGATTCGTGAACGATCAAGTATCCCATCGAAACCTGGAGCAGCACAGTGGGCCCAATAATATCATCATCTCTGACTGGGGTATTCCAGGTATTCGACAGGTAGTGACAAACGTGCGCGAAGGCGTGGTTTCGTTTGGGCTCACAGACGTAGTTTATTATTGTTCCGACGATGGTGAAACGCGCGTGCGAGCACAGGTTTATAGTCAAGTGTTACTTGCGATGCAACAGTATCTCACTGAGCCAAATGTGAGAATCCACCTTTTCGGCCACAGTTTAGGTGTCACAATTGCTCATGATTTTCTTTTTGGCTTATTCAAAAAGGACCATGAGCCAGACTTCGTTAAACACAATCAGGGAGGGCCATGGACGAGCCCGGAATTTCAAAAGTGGCGTGACAAAGCGCAAGGTGGGGAGCTGACCGTCGGAGGCGTGGCTTTAGCAGCATCACAACTTCCGCTGATGATAATGAGAAAGCAGGTGATGATCGATAACCTGTTTACCCATCAGGGACTAAATCCCGCAGACATCGGCGTGGTTTCAACAGGAATACAAGCGAAATTTTTCTATGATATCGATGATGTTTTCGGATTCTCAAGTCGCAACCTGTACAGCCCCAATGATGCAATGATGGACATTCAGGTAGACGTTGGAGATACGCCGCAGAGCGCTCATACTGGTTACTGGAAAAATGAGACCGTGATCAGGGAAACTGCACAGCTATTCTATCATTACGCTTCGTAAATGATACGATCCTTTCGCTTCTGACGCCCTCTTGGGTGGTGAAAAGTCCGACAAATGCGGAATTATGGCGAAATCGGGCGAGGATGTGGCGTGGGGCGAGGCCTGGGAGTCACTCTGGGCGCAGGAGTAGCTGATGGAGTCGGTGTTGGTGTAACGGTAGGTGTGGGGCTTGGAGTAGGGGTAGAGGTAGCTGTTGGAATGAGTTCCCAGGTATCGTTGAAATATCCGTTGTTATCCTGACCGCCGAACAGAATCACACGTTGTAACGCCGCGTCGTAGGTCATGCCAGCGCCTTCGCGCGCGGGCGGCGATTGCGGCGTAGAAAGGTGTGTCCACGTGGTGCCAACCTGATCCCATAGCCACGTCGTGTTCTGGTCTACACCGCCGCTTCCACCTCCAAAGAGAACCACTCCTTGCAGGCCAGGATCGAAAGCGGCAGAAGCGGCATATACTAAAAGAGGTTGCACAGCCGGAGATTGCAAAGTCCATGTCGTGCCATCATAGGTCCAGGTGTTATTCGGGTTAACATCAGCGAGACCGCCAAACATAACAACCTCTCCCGTGGACGTATTCGTTGCAACGGCCGCTGAAGACCGAGCAAACGGAACAGTCGGTGGCGATAACTGCGTCCAATCGGAGCCGTTCCACTGCCACATGGTAAGCTGATAAAATTGGCCGTCGAACCCGCCAAAAAGATCGGCCCTGCCATTCGGGTCGGGAAACAACATCGGACCGGTAACAGCCGGAGGATGATGCTGGGGTGTCGCCTGCGTCCACTGAAACGTCGACCCATCCCAAAGCCATGTGTCGCCCAGGTAATTGGTTCCGTCGAACCCGCCGAAGAGCACTACTTTTTGAGCGACAGAATCGTAGGTCATTTGGGCCGCAGCGCGGGCTGGAGGCGCAGACTGTGTGGCGATCTGCGCCCAGCTCGTGCCGTCGAAACTCCATGTGTCATTTAGATAGCCTGTGCCGTCGACTCCGCCAAACGCAATGATCTTCCCGCTGACCGGATCGTAGGTCATTGCAAGGTACGAACGCGCCGGAGGAGGATTATTGGGCGAAAGCTCAATCCAATCCGAAAGACCTAAACTAGCGGCCGCTGCACTCGCTGCAAATGCTATCGAAATGCAGCAGCAGATAAGAATTATCGACGCATGCGAAAAGTATCGAACCCGAGTGAGTTTCATCGACCATGACTTAACGCGCTCAACACGGATTGTGTCAAGTCGCCGAGCATGACTTTTTGGCTCGCAAAATCGCACAGGATCGCGCTAGAACCGTTTTTGATTGCTAGATAGCCGCCAGCTTGCTGTTGCCAACCTCGCACTTCCTTTCGAGGTCTTATGTCTATGAAAAATATTTCAATTCTGGCGGTACTGTTTGCTTCATTGTCCATCAAATGTGTTCTCGTCAAGCATGGGGATCAGTGGCAGATCAACGGATTCGAAGTCACCTCTCCTCAGCTCGCTCCGCCCGCCGCCATGAATCAGCCAACCGCTCCGCTACGCCGACGCGATGACCCCGCGCCAGAATCCCCGCCGTACTGCGTCTGTGCGTCGCTAGACAGACCAACATCCTGGCTCTTAGCGGTTATTCCTTGGGCCGTTCCGAGACGTTAAAGAAATTCCATTCCCACGTCTTGCCGTTATCCGCGGAAAAAGCCTGACCCCACACAGGGCGTTCTTTGTTTCGCGCATCCCAGCGAAAGACGACGAGGATCGGTTTGCCATTGAGCGTGTCTTTGCCAAAAAAATGGCCCACGCCGTTTTGATCGAACGAACCGACGACAGGAGGATCGATCTTTCCCGTGTTGCTCGCGATCCAGTAGAGACTCCAAAGTCGTGTTTTCGGGTCGAATAATCGCAAGGTGAGACCTTCGAAAAGTTTGCCTCCCATTCCGGGGAACTGGGTGGTCGAGTAGGTATCCATGTCAGCCGCACCGTTTAGAATCTTCGTATTCACATCCGAGGAATCGAACTCCGTCCAGTCACGACAATTGGCCAGCCGCTTATCCAGGTGCCGGTTGTGCATTTTCCATTTCCCGACCAGGAAATCGAAGTCGTTAGGCGAGGAATTCGGCGAAGCAGTGATCTTGAGCTCGCCCTGAGCGTCGAATTCCACTTTGGGAATGGCGATACTTTCGTCCGCCGTCAGCTCCTTATTTTGCGCCGGAGCAGGATGGGAAAGCGCCAGGACCAGACTGATGATGAGGCAATTTCCAGGAACGAAAGTGTATCGCATCGCTCAACCTAAAGGTAAAACCGGGCGGGTAGCAAATTGCCATCGTTGCTACATGTCAGGAGGCGATGATCTGACGGCATTTTGCACAAACTGCTCGGTCTGTTGATTCGCGCTTCCGGCGAATAGCCTCGACATGCTGGCGAGGTTTTTCCGAAACTCGCCGGACATGAAAACAATCATTCCACCCGTTCTGATCACATTTGCACTCGTCTGCTTTGCGCTCGTCCAAAACACGCAAGCGGTAAACCCGCCACCGGACGGAGGCTATCCCGGAGGCAACACGGCAGAAGGGCAAAACGCCCTTTTGAGTCTCACCAGCGGCGCATGGAACACGGCGGTCGGTTTCGCGTCGCTCAAAAGTAACACCATCGGGGGCCTCAACACGGCCATCGGCGTTAATGCGCTGTCTTTGAACACCACCGGTGTCAATAATACGGCCAACGGTGGTAATGCACTCTATAGCAACACGACGGGATACCAGAACACGGCCAACGGAGTATACGCCCTCTTTCGCAACACCAACGGCATTGCAAATACCGCCGATGGAGCACTCGCTCTGCGTGACAACACCACCGGCGGCGGAAACACGGCCATCGGCCAGGCTGCGCTCCTTCGCAACAGCACCGGTGGCGGCAACACGGCCATCGGCGTTCTCGCGCTCTGGGACGCCACCACCGGCAGCGGAAACACGGCCGTTGGATCAGGCACGCTCGCCAACCCCGGTCTCGGTAACTCCAATACGGCCGTTGGTTCAGGCGCGCTCTCGGGCGTTAACGGTGACTCCAATACGGCTTTAGGGTCCGGTGCCGGCGGCAGTGATTTATCGGGTTCAAATAACGTCTATGTTGGCGCAGGCGTGAAGGGAGGCCTTGGCATTCAGGAAAGCAACACGATCCGCATCGGTGATAATTTGCCAACTGATCCGGGGTCGTCGGCCTGTTTCATCGGTGGAATTAACGGTCAAACCACGACAAGTGGAACTGCCGTCTTCATTAACTCGAGCGGGAAGCTGGGCACGATTACCTCGTCAGCACGCTTTAAGAAAGACATTAATCCGATGGACAGAGCCAGCGAAGCTCTCTTTTCACTAAAGCCGGTTACCTTCCGCTACAAGAAAGAGATTGATCCGGCGAGCACTTCGCAATTTGGTTTGGTGGCCGAAGAAGTGGAACAGGTAAACCCTGAGTTGGTCGCCCGCGATGCCGACGGAAAGCCTTATACGGTGCGCTACGAAGCGGTGAACGCGATGTTGCTCAATGAGTTTCTCAAGGAGCACAAGAAGGTCGAGGAACAAGGAGCGTCTCATCGCCAAACAGCAGCAGCAGATTGAAATGCTCACCGCAGGTTTACAGAAAGTGAGCGCCCAACTCGAGGCGAGCAAGATCACGCCGCAAGTTGTTCTTAACGATCGGTAGGTGTCAGATGGCGGGCGCGCGCTCAGTCGACAATGACGACAACGCCCGTTGGCTCGCCTAGCGCTTCCACCGTTCGTTCGGCAGCTCGGTCGATGTGAACCCGAGGTTCCGCGGGTGGTTGTTGCTCGTTATAGGTGCCGGGCCCGTAGAACTGTCCATAGCGCAGCACAACACCGCCCTCGGCGAGAACAGAACGCTCCAGGTCTGCGACAGCCTGGGCATCGGGCCCATCAGGTAATTGCCATGCCACGCTTTGAGCCAGGATTTTCGGCGACCCGCTTCGCCGCGCGGCCTCGATCAGATTCCGGGTACCTTCGGTTCGGATACGAGCGTTCAGATTTGCGAGTTGACTGATCTGCGCCGCATCATCCGGAAGATCGGTCAACTCGTTCAGCATGACGTCCGGTTTGAAGTCACGAACCGCCTGGATGAGTGCCTCCCGGTCGAAGACGTCACAAAGAATCGGTTCGGCGCCGAGGTGGCGCAGTAACTCCGTTTTGCTGTGCGAGCGCGTTAGGCCGCCGACTACGTGCCCGGCGTGAACCAATCGGGGAATCAGTCGCTGCCCAATCACGCCTGAGGCGCCGGCAAGAAATATTCTCATAGTGTCAGGGTAGGCTTCGCCTCGTTACGATGGCAACCGATAACAAAGTTCGACTACGTTCCGCGCACCTATAACTAGCCGTCGGAATGTGCTGGGCGCTCGCACAGCCACGGGCGACTCCGCATTACGGTCTACGCTGCCGTGATTCAAGTTAGCTAAGAACCTCGCTCATATAGCTGGGCGAAGAGAAACTTAATCTGTAACGGAAGCGGTGAGTTGTTGCGTCGTAGAGGCTACCTCAACGTCAGGTGTGCAAATTTGCACTACCATAAAATGCGGATTCGCTTTTGCCCAGGCGAGCGCATCTTGTTTCGTATCGAAGAAACGATCGATAACAATCGCGTTGCGCTCAGAGGTACTTCGTCCGCACGACCGTGCAGCTTTGCGATTCACTACGTCCGGTCCAGTGTCTACGGCCACACAATCCGCATCATGAAACACAACTTGGCTGCCATAGGGAATTTTCTTTGGATCAACTGCGCAGTGCCCGTGGCGCAGCCGTGCGCCGTTCCAGGCCCCGTTCGCGCCTGAACCTTCGCCGTGCCAGTAAACCGTCACGCGAGCAAGAGCCGAATGCTCGCCGGCGAACAGTGGTGACACTAACAGTAGCCCGAGTCCAACTGCTGTAACTAACCACTTCATGCTCTTCTCCACCCGCTGTAAATCCGGTAGCAAATGGCTTAGGAAAAATGCGGGCAATCGTCTCTGTATATACTTCGGAACTCCATCGCCTTTCGGTTCCCTTGGCATGTGGAGAATAAAAAAAGGCAGAGCAATCAACGGCTTTGCTGTGTTTTCGGCTCGCAACGGCACACAAGGTCTTTAAGATGAAGCGATGAAAACGAACCTATTCCACAATTCGGTCAATCGTAGCAGTTCACCAATTATTTTGATTCTGCTCACTTGCTTCGCGCTAAGTCAGAGAGCGCAAGCGGTCAATCCACCGCCTGACGGAGGCTATGCAGGAGGTAACACGGCGGAAGGACAGAACGCCCTTTTGAGCCTCAGCGGCGGGATATACAACACGGCGGTTGGCTTGTTTTCACTTCTGAGCAATGCTGAAGGCAACTTTAATACCGGCCTCGGCGCCGGGGCGCTTCTTGCAAACACGGCAGACAGAAACACGGCTACTGGCGCTGGGAGTCTCTTGAGTAACACCACGGGCGAAGACAACACCGCCAACGGGGCATTCGCGCTGTTTACCAACACCATCGGCATTTTCAACACTGCCACCGGGGCCTTTGCACTTTTAAACAACACCACCGGCGTCGAGAACACGGCCAGCGGTTATCGTGCGCTCAGTGGCAACGCTACGGGTGTGGGCAACACAGCTTACGGTTCTCAAGCGCTCGTTCAGACCACGGGCAATAACAACATCGCTTTGGGGGTTCACGCCGGTTTCAATATCAGTACGGGAAGTAATAATATCCATATCGGCAACGTAGGTGCTGGAAACGAGTCAGGGACCGTCCGCATCGGTGACAACAACCAGACAAAAACGTTTATTACCGGCATCAACGGAGTGAACCAGGGCAGTCCGACGGCAGTTTTTATAAACACATTGACCGGTCAACTCGGCACCACACCGCCGGCTTCTTCGCGGCGGTACAAGAAGGAGATCAAGCCGATGGACGCTGCCAGCGAAGCCGTCCTGGCGCTCAAGCCAGTTAGCTTTCACTACAAGAGCGATAACACAAAAACACCGCAATTTGGTCTGATCGCGGAGGATGTAGCGGACGTGAACCCAGACCTGGTTGTGCGTGACGAGAACGGCGAGATTTACACCGTGCGTTACGATGCGGTGAACGCCATGTTGCTCAATGAATTTCTCAAAGAGCATCGTAAAAACGAGGAACAGGAAGCGACCATTGCGCGCCAGCAAATGCAAATTGACGCGCTTACAGCAGGCCTAGAGAAAGTGAGCGCACAGCTAGAAGAGAGCAAAATTTGAATTGGCGTGTTGCGGCCTTAGAAGATGCCGATCTTCAGCCGATTTGGGATTCTATTCAGGCTGCCGCTCGGCGAATTGAGACGAAACAGAAGTTGGAAGCCATCATTTTCCTTGGCAGCGCGTACGGGGGTCGAACCCGCGTACCAGCCTTGAGCGGGCTTACGCTCTCTCCCTTGTACGTTTTACCGTTGCTACTTTGTTGCTACTTTTTCGCCCCGTCACATCGCGGATCGGAAAATATGGGCGCTTTTACGCTCATAAGCGTTGCTCCGCGTGAATTGGTAACTTTCAGCTTTTCGGTACCGAATCTTTCGCTTAAATCTTTTGCGCTGTTTTTCTCTGTTTTCTAAGTTTCGCTTCCGTCGGTGCAGCTCGCAAAACACAGTGTCGCTAGCTACCGGACGACTACAGTCATAACACAATCCGACACGCTTGTGGCGCAATTGGTATTTGCGCTGTCGTGACGTCGCGTCGAGTAAACGCTGGCTCATCTGCGGCATGGTGGTTCTCTTTCATTGTTTTGGCCTCGCGTGACTTCTCGTTATTGAGAAGTCATTTCTGACCCTTCACCCGTGTACTGCAGGAAGTCCGCCGTGACGTTACGCGGAAAGAAATTTCCAACGCCCTGAATGACGTGTAGGATCCAGCCTCAGGCCGCTGGGAATAAAGAATAGGGGTCAGTCATCAAATCTTGATTGCTCATCAGCACCGAAGCGTGCACCCTCCAGCCGGTCCGTTCACACGCCTTTCCCAACGTCTTTAAAAGAGTATCTCCGGTCTGTCAAAATTTGTTGACTGACCCATATTTTAGAACCTGACCCCTATTTTACCTTATTCGGGAATCGAACCAAAAAAAACGGGGCCCGTCCTGGGCCCCGTTTTTCACTGGTTACAAGTAGTATTAGTGAGGTTTCATGTGACCAGGAACAGTCGGGTTCCCGTGTGCGTTCGTCGTCGCGATCGCAGACCTTGAGTCACCTGGCGACACGCCAGCGATGAGAGCATTCACAACGCTCGTGCTGATCGGTGAGCCGAAACCCGTCGTCGCGTCCCACCCAGTACCGGCAGAGAATCCCGTAACAATTACCAGGTTGTTGGACGAGTCGAACTCGCCCGCCGAGTTGGTACCGCTCGTGATGTCGTGAAATGAGGCCTGGTTCCTGTGCTTGCCGATGTCGTAGATGGCCTTGTTGAGGAATCCGAGTCGTGCTCCGGCCTTTTGATTCATAATTGCAGTAATGGCTGCCCACTGCGGGGAACCGGCACTGGTGCCACCGAAGGTATAGAAGCCAGGCGTTACGCCGGGAATGTCCAGACGCGTCAGTACGCCATGGAGAACGGCCGCGTTGTACGCGACGTCGGGGACGGCGCGCTGGTGCCCACCGTGAAGACCGTCTGTGCCATTCTGATACGGTGGCTCGCCGAACACAACGCTGAATCCACCGCCAGTTGCCTCGGTGGCGGCGAAAAAGGGCTGGAAGTCACCAAAAGGAGGTCCTTCGTTCCATGCAATTTCACTCTGGTACGTCCCAGGCGCCGGGTGTGTAGCCGGATCGCAACCCAGCGCAGTAAGGCAAAAGTCTGCTGCATGCAGTTCGGTGCCGCCCACGCCGGTCACCAGCGGATCGCTGGCCGGGTGAGAAGCCGCTTTCACCCACGAGTTGCCGTCGCAGGTTTGCAGTGCCGCGCCTTGGTCGGCGGACGAGGCGAACAGCGTGATGTTCTTTTGCGTAGCGGAAACAAACACGTCGTGGTACCCAGAAAGTAGGTCCGGGTCGAGGCAACTCTCGTTCTCGCCGAAGCTCATCGAGATGACGTCGCCAAGGTTGTTGTCGACCGCGTATCTGAGCGCGCTCAGAATGTCGGCGTCCTGGTTGGTTTTCGCTAACACGAGAACGATGTTCGCGCCGGGGGCGATGGCATGCGCCCATTCAACGTCGAGGCTGATCTCTTCGGCCCACCCCGTCATGTTGGCGTCGCCAGGAACGAACGGCGTGAGACCGTCAGGTGCGATTTGGGTCAGGTTTATCGCAGGGAGACCGTAAAAGGCTTCGTAAGTCGCCTCCTGGCTAACCAAGTTGGGATTCTGAAAGGCATCAACGATGACGATTGTGTGCCCGCTACCGTCGAACCCTGCGCTGATCAACGAGTCGACCTGATAGGCGTGTCGCATCTGATACGGATCGTAGCACTGCCTGCCGGGAATCGATGCCAATCCGACTTGGCAGCTAAACAGGCCATACTGCGGGCCGGCACCGCCATTCTCAACACCAGCGAGAGCCTCTTGCGTTGCAAGGCGCAAAGACAGCGGCATGGTGCCGTGGGGTCCCGCGTCTGATTTCCCCAATGGGATTGGGCTAGATGAATTTACCGCGACAAAGGCCATTGCCGCCGCTGCGGACATTAGAGTCACCGCACCTGCGATGCGCGGATGTGAGAAGACACCATTTCGATTAAACCAACGATTAGGTTTCATATATTTTTTTATTCATTTTTAGTTGAAGTTGGATTGTTTACCTGCAATCCAGTTCCACGCGAGACCACGAATCATTCTCACGAGGCGCTTTTGAACAGCAGGCGCTCGCTCGGCTGACTCGGGGCTACAGTTGGATCTGGCGGATCGCGCTAAACGATGTCTCAGCGAGGATCCGGCACCTGTGGCTTATTCAAGCCGGGCCGAAGAGAAGAAACTTTCGGATGGCGAAATCAAGGAGTCTTTTACTTGATCCGCGACAATTTATCGAGCTTTTTGTCTGTCAGTCATTACCTAGGTTTCATGTAGGACGCGACCTGATACGCAGCTAATCGTCCCTAAGAATCCACGGCTGAGACACAGCCCCAGCTCCAACCGGCTTAACGAAACCACTGGCAGCGGCAACACAGCAATCGGTGCGCTTCAGAACAGCACCATCGGCAGCTTCAACATTGCTTTGGGCTATCAAGCCGGTCTGGGTGCAACAACCGGTTGCAGTAACATCTATACTGGCGCAGGAGTGTTTGGTACTCCTGACGACAACGGCGTCTTCTACATCGGGAATATCTTTGGCCGCACGTCTATTAACGGAATCCCGGTTCTCATTAACGCAGCTAATAAGCTCGACACAACCACATCCTCAAAGCGCTTTAAGGAAGATATCAAGCCAATTGACAAATCCAGCGAAACGCTCCTGGCACTCAAAGCACGTCAACAATCCAGATTGGATCTGGAATGTTTCATTTGTGCTCTTCTCCTCTGTCGTAATTGCCTTCGAGTGGCACGGGCTCACTCCAGGGTGGCACAGGCTTTTGAGTATCGTAGTACGGGTAGCTTGCTCGTGGTGCGTGATATGTTGAGACACCGAACGATAGCGAGAAGACGAAGCCCAGCGCTACGACGATGGTTGCAAGTTTCTTGACATGAGCCAAGGAGGAGGGACGACGACGTTGAGAGATTACGTCCCGTCTCCACAACCGCGGGTGGCGATAAATCTGTTTCTGGAGCTCAGCATAGGTGCTCCATAGCGACGGATCGCGGTTAATCTGTTCCCGGAGCTCGGTGTAGGTGTCGATCTCCTGAGACGCGGCGATTGGGTTGGGGAACTCCCCCATACTTACTTCTACGTAAACTGGAGGGCGAAGGCCCCAAGAATTTTACAGGAATGATCGAATTTATCGCCGTTTCACCGGCCAAGCAGAGGGTCAGGTCTATACATTTGACATGGGTGCTTCGATCTTCTGTGCGTCGGAAAATGGCGCCGCCCTTTGCGCAAGGACCTGCACACCCGGAGTTTTTGGCTCGCTAAATCGGACAGGATCAGTGCGCGACAAAGAAGGAAAACCCTACAGCGTACGTTACGATCAGGTGAACGCGATGTTGCTCAATGAGTTCCTTAAAGAGCACCATCAAGTGCAAGACTTGAAAGCCATCGTCGCAGAACAGCAGAGCAGAATTGACGCGCTTACTGCTGGCTTGGAAAAGGTGAGCGCACAGGTTCAATTGAGCAAACCGGAACCGCAAACCGCCCTGAATAATCAGTAAAACGCTAAACTAACCGAAGCAATGAGCCGGTCGCGTTCGCCCCACGGCTTTTTGGTTTCAGGCGGCAACGCTCACGGCTTTTTGAAATCATCCGCATGTTCGTGTGTCACGATCACATTGCCAACAGCATCATAAACGCGACTCGCATCACGAGATGAGCGGCCGCAGAATTTGACGCAACCCCGTTGCAAGCTCGACGTTGTCGCTTGCATACTCGACACTACGTATGCGAGTGGATTAGATGAGCTCCTTCTTCCGTGAGTTGAAGCAACGGAAGGTCTATCGCGTCGCGGTGGGCTATGCAGTAGTTGCCTGGCTCGTCGTCCAGATTAGCGCGACGATCATGCCCGCCTACCGCGCGCCGGAGTGGATCTTGCCGCTCGTTATCACCGGAGTTGCACTCGGTTTTCCAGTGGCGCTCGTGCTCGCCTGGGCTTTCGATATCGAAGGAGGCGCGATTAAGAAGACTCCCGAGTCCACTGTCGCGACCCTTTCCGGTGCGAACAGGCGTCGAGTCTGGCTGCTCGCCGCCGTGGGTTTAATCATCAGCGCGCTTGCGATCGGTGGTTACTGGCTATGGCATCCGTGGCGCAAAGCCTTGACCGTTTTACAACCACCGCCCGCGACAATGCCAGCAATCCTGGAAAAAAGCGTTGCCGTGCTGCCGTTTGAGAATCTAAGCAGCGATCCAGATAACGCCTATTTTGCGGACGGGATTCAGGAGGAAATCCGGACCCGCCTCGCCAGGATTGCGGATTTGAAAGTCATTTCGCGCAATTCCACACAGCGGTATCAAAGCAAGCCTGGCAATCTCGCGGAGATCGCGAAGCAACTCCGTGTGGCGCACATCCTTGAAGGCAGCGTCCAGAAAGCGGCGGATCAGGTTCGAGTTAATGTTCAGTTAGTTAATGTTCAGACGGACTCTCAGCTCTGGGCTGAGACCTATGATCGAAAGTTGAATGACATCTTTAGCGTCGAGAGCGAGATCGCCAAAAAAATCGCTGATTCGTTGCAAGCAAAGCTAACCGGTCGTGAGGAGCAAGCGTTAGCTGCCAGGCCTACAAACAATCCCAAAGCGTACGATGCCTATTTGCGCGCATTGGTTTTCGAAGCACGTAGCAACTACTCGAGCGATGCCCTATTTAAAGCCATCGATTTTTATGGGCTGGCAGTGCAGCTTGACCCGAATTTTGCGCTCGCTTGGGCGCGACTTTCTGGTTTGCACGCGCTTCTTTACTTTAACCACGGCGACGCAACTGCCGCTCGCCGCGATGCAGCCAAAGTAGCTTTGGAAAATGCGCAGAAACTGCAGCCGAACTCGCCCGAAACCCTGCTCTTCGTCGGTTATTATCAGTATTGGGTGCAGCGTGATTACGAGTTGGCCAAGACCACCTTCGAGCAGGTCAGCAAAATGTTGCCAGGTGACGGCGAGGTCTCATTGGCCCTTGGCGCAGTTGCCCGACGCGAGGGGCTTTGGGATGAAAGTGTTGCCTACTGGGAGCGGGGCCTGGCCCTCGATCCGCTGAACACGGCGTTACTGATTGAAGTGGCATGGACTTACGCCGCCCTCCGGCAATTTCCGACAGCGCTAAAGCTCTACGATCGGGCATTGGATATCCTTCCTAATGAGTCAGTTTTAATGGCGTTAAAAGCCAGCATCTACCAGGCCCAAGGTAACCTGCAAGAAGCCGCTAAATTACTGGTCCAGGTAAACCCACAAACGAATTCGGACCTCGCTGCCCGGATCAAGCTGGCCCAGTTCAGGCTTGAACGAAATCAAACTGAGGCCATCCGGTTCGTGCAAGCCCGACATGCTCGACTCCACTTGGCTTCTGGGATCGAGAAAGGGATGAAGCAGGGGGGACTAGCGTTGATGCAGCGCGTAGGCGGCGACACCGCATCAGCAAAAGCTGCCGCTGAACAGGCGCGCAACACGCTTGAGCCGCTCAGCAAGGATCAGCCAGACAACGCCTTCCTTCCGGCAGCGCTGGCCGTGGATTACGCCATACTCGACGAGAAGAGCTCAGCTCTCAACGAAGCGCAGCGCGCAATCACGCTTGTGCCGAGTAGCAAAGATCGACTGTCCGGTCCCGGGTACGAAGAGAATCTGGCGCTAATTGAGACGATTATTGGCGAGAATAGCCGTGCGATCTCAACTCTCGCGCGGTTGTTACAAACGCCGTATGGTGGCTGGCTTTATAACCCAGCGCCCATCACGCCGGCCCTTCTTAGGCTCGATCCGCTGTGGGACCCTTTACGCGCCGATCCCGCCTTCCAAAAATTGTGTGAGGAAAAGCAGCCGTGATCGTCGAATCAAAAGGATGCTTGCCCTATGATCTTAATCCTCAGTAATGATCCCAAAGAGGCCGTGTTCTTCGTCGGCAATTCCAGCGGTGAAAAAGACTCCCTCAGCCTGAGGGAGAAGATCCCATAAGCCGTCGAATTGGAGTGGCGTCCCGTCGGCGCGCATCAACGTCTCGATGAAAGTGCCCGTGTTCGGGTCGTAGTTGTTGATGAGGCCATCACCGAAATTGCCGACCCACAGTGTGTCCTCTACGAGAGCAAGACCCCATGGAGAATTGAGGTTTCCGTTTGAGACGAGCCGTCTCAGGAAATTACCGCTGGTATCGAATACGTTGACAAACCCGTGGCCAGGACCAGGCACGTCATCCTTCCTTGCGTGATCCTGAAGCGCGTAAGTAACAAAAATTTCGCCATTAAAATTCCGGATGCCGAACGGCGCGTAACCCGAAGGAAGACTTGGATCGGCGAAGCCGTTTGGATTAACCTGATGGAAACTCTCATCGTAGGTTTCGACCTTGCCCGTGTGGAAGTTCGATGCATACAGGAAATTGTGACCGTTGGCCACGCCTAATGTCGCGCTTTTGTAAACGGCGCTGTTGCGGCCACGATTCGTGCCGTTATCGACTGCGATAATGGCATTTGTCGGGTCCACGTTCGGGTTCCAGCCTGAGATGGAGCCGTCTTCACTGACAAAGATAAACAGGGCCGGCGCCGAGTTTCCGTTTTTTGTCACCTGAAAGAACTGCGTGCCATTGAAGACGACGCCAGTAGGATTTCCTCCTTCTCGGTTTCGGGCGGCCGTCGGAATCGTTACGACTAACGAACGTGCCGTGCCGTCCTGCCCGTAAAGGGTGGAAACACCGGTGCCGTTGTCGCTGACCCAAATCGTGCCGTTTGGAGAGACTGCCATGCCCCACGGGTTGACAAGGTTGTCATCGACGTGCTGCGCTACACCAGCGATGTCCGATTGGAAGTTTGTCCACGAATAAGTATCCCCGGAAACTTTCGGGGCCGCCAGAATTGCCAGTGCAAACAAAGGCCCAGCAATTTTCAAATAAAAAGATGTTGTTTTCATAGGTTTGATGTAGGCAGAATCGCAACGATCGATGTCGGGCGGTGTATCGGAATAGTAACGCCGTTGTTACTTTTGGCGGCCAGGCACCTGGGCATTCATTGTAGTCGCTGCGCTGAGTTGAGGCGTTTTGCGCTGCTAAGCCATGAGTCCCGGCGACGCCCGCCACCGCGGGCAAGCTCTGCCGTGGTTACAACGCCCCGGGATCCAGTGGAACTGCCTAGCTACGTGCCGTCGCAGTGTTTAGGAAGGCTGCTTGAACAATCGCTGCCGGATAACAACGATGGATCTCCCACTTTGGCTTTACCTTCTGGCCAGCGATCGGAGATAGTTGATCACATTCCAGCGGTCGGTGGGCGATAGTCGCGTGCCATAATTCGGCATTGGTTTTTTGCCGGCGGTAATTTTCCAGAACAGCTCGCCGTCTGTTTGTTCTCGCATCGACGGATCGGAGAGTTTGGCCGGATGAATGCCCAATTCGGCTGCGTCAGGTCCATCGCCGTTTCCCGTCTTTCCGTGACATGCCACACAACGCTTCACATAGACTTTCTGTCCCGCTGCGAGTGAGGATTCGCTCACAGCAATGGGATTTTTGTTTCGCGCTTCCGCTGCCGGGGCGATCCACTTGTCTTTGGAGCCCGGTTGTTCTCCAGTGACCGTGATAACTGCTGAAGCAAGCAAAGCCATGAGAATTCCCAGGAGCTTCTTGTGAAACCGAAAAACCGTGACTGACCGCCAAACCGCGAGACAGTATGACGGTTGTTCAGAGCGCGAAGCGTAAGGGATCACGCTCACTGCCCTACCAACCTCCAGCCGGGGGGAATAGTGGGGCCGAAGGCGGCGCTAACGAAAACGTTGTTGTTCAGATACCAGATCGCTGTTTGACGCATACCGGGGTTGTAAAGGAGATAGTCCGGCTTCCCGTTGCCGTCAAAATCGGCGGCGGCTACCAACACCCAGCCACCGGGCGGAGTCGGCCCCAAAGCGCTCGCGATCATTGCACCAATATTGAGCACGAGAATTCCAACGATTTGGTGCCACATGCGATACTGAAAAAGTAACGCGCTTGTTACCTTTACCGATTGTCTGAGCGCGCGATCAAAACGCACTCCCTGAGTGGACAAACGTTCTGCCACTGGGCTGCCAGTCTTCGAAACAACGGCGGAGCTTATGACGATTCGTGAATCGTGTAACCCACGTGGCGCACCGTATGAATGAGCGGAGGATCGCTGATTTTCCTTCTCAGGCGTCCTATGAAAACCTCTACCAGCTTGGTGTCATATTCGTGCGGGTGTTCCCATACCCGTTCGCATAACTCAGTACGTGTAAACACGCGGCCAGGTTCCCGCATGAGTACCTTTAGCAGCATCAGCTCGCGCGCAGACAAATGAATGGGGCGCGCGCCGCGATGCACCTCATGGCTTGCCAGATCGAGCGTCAGGTCACCAACACGAAGCTGGAGTGTCGGTTCTTCCGGATACCGTCGTCCCAGCGCATTGACGCGTGCCACCAGTTCCCCCATTGCAAATGGCTTTGGCAAGTAATCATCCGCACCGAGTTGTAGTCCGGTCACACGGTCGTTCACTTCGCCGCGCGCGGTCAACATCAGCACGCGACTGGCAAGATGCTGTGCACGCAGATGGCGCAAGACTTCAAATCCATCCATCCCGGGCAGAATAATGTCCAGCACGATCAAATCGAACGGCGCTGCCTTTGTTTTATCCAAGGCTTTTTCACCGTCGTGGACCACAATTGGGTCGTGCCCGGCTTCGGTGAGCGTCGAGGCAATTCGCCGCGCTAATCCAGTGTCATCTTCAACTACCAGGATATGCATAAGTTTCCAAGCAGGAACGGACCTTAAAACCGCGTCGTGAGTTGAGCTGCGACCAAGTGATTGTCGTTCCCTGGGCCGGTCGTTTCGTGTTGGTAGCTATATTGAAGCTTCAATTGAGTATGTGATGTAAAGCGGTAACCTGCAGCCATGTCAATCCGCGCGAGGTCTTCACTCCAGCGAATGCTCCCGGCGGTCGGATCACTGACGTCTCCGAAGAGTTGTTGGTTCCAGCGAATCGCGGCGAACAGTTGCGGCGTAAACTTGTATTTCGCCTCGACATAGTAAGCAAAAGTGTCTGCGTTTCCTACTCGGGGCACCTGGAAACGTGCTTCATAAAACTCGACCCATACCTGTAAATGGCGCCACGCAAAGCTGGCGTCTTGCCCGAGAACAAATTCCCGGTAATCGCCAATGTCGCGCCCCGGCGGCAGCGTCGCTTCGGCTTCAGGCCGAAAATATGTCCCTTCGCTCGCTGACAAACCAAAATTCCACGCCTCGTTAGGCCGGAAACCGACACGCCCACTGAACGTTGGATACTCGAAACCGGTCTCGGTAACGCTCCATGACTCTGGACGCGACGATAACGATGCATTCTTCATTTCCGCTGCGTAATCAAATCGATCCACCCGGCCAGATACAGAAATGCCACTGGCATAACTGGGTCCCCAGATTACCGGATTGAACGCGTACTTTTGGTAGTAGTACAACCCGTAGACAAAGTCGAACACCGAGAAAGGTGCGACCTTGTCCCGAATTGGCGTCACGTTTTCATAAACTATCGGCGCGTTGATGAAGGGATTTTCCCAGGAGAGATGCCGCGGCACCCAATTGCCGACGACCGTCGCGAACTTGCCGATTTGCAGCGTCAAGCGACCATCATCCCAGGGTGTGACCCGCAGCGCATATTCGTCGAGCCGAATTTGAGCGCCGTGATCGCTAGGGTCAAAACCGCGATCCAGCCGCGATTGTGAAAAGAAATAAATGTGTGAGCCGACTTGCGCGTCGAGAAAGAGTGTCAAACGCGGATTAAAAAGCGTGTCGATGCTGCTGTCGATGAGGCCGGGCGCGGGCTGCTCGAAGTGATAGATTTCCAAATCGAGAGTCCCGCTCAATCGCACGCGCAGATTATCATGAAATGCCGAGGCGGTAAGCGCGTTGTCGACCTGGTCGAAAAAATCATCGATGTCAAAGGCGCAGGCTGTGCAGGCAAAGACGCACAGGCTGAGGGCGCGCAGCTTCATGCAACAGCATTAACACCGTCCGCAGCAGGAAAGCGCACTTGAAATTCAGTCCAATCGTTTTCCGAGCGAACCAGGCATAAATCGCCCCCGTGCAGTCTGGCGAGCTCGCGCGCCAAATTTAAACCGATCCCGTGACCCGACGCGGCTGACGGAGTCGAGCGGTGATGGAAACGCTCGAAGATATTTTCGCCGGGCGGAATTGTGCGGCCCGTGTTCCCAACGCTCAGCACAACATTTCTGGTCCCGCCAGCGCGTGATGCGCTCACTCGGATTAGCCCACCGGGCCGGTTGTACTTTCGTGCGTTCTCAAGGAGATTCTGCACAATGAGGGAAGTATACCGTTTTTCTCCGGCCACAAATAAACCGGCGGCAAATTCCTTCTCGATTTTCACATCAGGCGAATCGGGAAGCGCGCTAAGATCATCGAGCCACTCATCGACGAGCTGACTAAGATTCACAGGTGTGGAGGCAATTTGAAGATGTCCAGCATCCACGCGCGACAAAAGAAGCAGATCGTCGATCACGCCGGTCAAACGATGCGTTTGATGGAGCAGGGCGGATAACTCTTCGTAAACTTCCTGCTTGAAGCCTTCGCGCGTCAGCAAAGTTTCCAGGCCGATGCGAAGGACCGTGACCGGGCTTTTCAACTGGTGAGAGGCATCGGCAGAATATCGTGTCGATCTTTCCAATTCCTGTGTGGTCGAAGCAAGTGCTGCTTCGGCGCGTTTTCGTTGCGCGCGATTCTCCTCCGAATCCAGCGCGAGTTTTTTCACTGGTGCCGAAAACCTGAGTGCTACCACATGGCTTGCGATGAAACCGCCTAATAAAAGCAACGCGCCTGCGCCGCCAATTTGCCAACGGAGACGATGCAGTTGAGCCATGGAATAGGCGAGGGGATAAACGCAAATTTCGTAAGCCGCTGGAAACAGCGACCCAGGATTAAGCCGTTTGTAAAACAAGAGCTGGGGCGCGCCATCAACATTGACGCGAAAGTTGTCTTGCTCACGATCAGAATTCGCGACCGAACTCGCTATCTTTTTGCTGAGCGATGCTTGTGCAGATTTCGGGAGCGAGGGCAAATGCAGGTGGCCATTAACCCAGACGCCACTTCTCATTCCCACCTCAGTGTTTTTCTCTTCAAGCTCAAGCGGTTTGAACCCGATGACGAGCGCGGAGATAACGTCGCCGGTGTAGCTCGAGAAGATCGGCACAGCTATTACTTCGTCGATGGTTCCTCTGTCGGCCTCGCTACTTTCCCGGATGTAACCGATTTGTTGCGTGTCGGGCAATCTGCTCAAGGCCAGTTGCGCTTCCGTTTTCGGATTGAGTTCACCCACGTCGTAGGTATTTGGCGGCCTAATGACCGCGCCTGTGCTGTCGAGAAACCGATAAAATTTTGCATGCAGCGATCGCGCGGCCTGTTCCGGCGGCGGTTCGTCGCCTTCCATCAGATCGCGCAGCTCGTCCTTCGCGCTGGGATACAGCAGGTCGATTGCGTTATCTTCTATGGCCGCATGGATCCGTGGCTTGGCAGCAAGGATGTTGCAGCGCTCAGCCAGGGCTGCATGTCGTAATTCTTCGACCTTGTGCAGCGAGGAAATCTCGGCCTGGAAGTTCTCCTGCAAATTTCGTTCCGCGTCGGCGGTGACCTTGCGTTGCGCCAGGTAAAAACCAAGCGCAGTCAGCGTTACTACGATAACCATTATCGCGGTGAACAACCGAGTTCGAAAGCTTGCTACACCTTCGTCTCTCGCTTGGACCGCTGATCTCATGGGAAATCAACGTGCAGTGTCTGGCCGTCTTTCAGCTCTACAGGTTTCTCGCGCGTGGTCCTGCTGTCGATCCAGGCCTTAAGTTTGAAACGACCTGCAGGAAGTCCGCTTAATCGAAAGTGCCCGTCTGGATCTGTCATCACAAAATACGAACTATTCAATACCAGGATCAATCCGCGCATGTGTTCGTGAATGTCGCACCGCAGTGTGACCAGGCCCGGTTTATCGAAAACTTGTGCCGGGATAGGGCGTTCCTCCGCGCGATAACGGCCAAGATCGAATCGCTTGGCTGGCGAGTAGGAAAAGATGTTGTGATAAGTGTCGTCAAGGTTCGGGAATTCAACCCTGGTCCCAACTCGTATCGGGAGAAGCGCTGGAACGAACGTCAAATCCTTTTGCGTGACTTCTTTTGTTGGGACCGAGGCTGGATGCGGGAAAGCACCGTCGAGGTAAACCACCGCGAGCGGCGGTTGCGTGGAAAGTACGCCGCCTTTAGTGACGATTTCGTATCTCTTGGCCTGAACGGGCGCCGAATGCGATTTTGATAGTTCTACGCGCCCTTCGACGACGGCGCCCGCCAAAAGCGCAACGGGCATGATGGAAAATACTGCGTTAAACCACAGCAACCCGCGGAGGCGCATTTTGCCAACCAGTCTAGCAGCGTTTCACCAGTCCGAAAGTGTTTGCGAGGGGATGAGGGTCCGCGCGATTCGCCTGTCAAGTTTTTGGCCGAGTGGCAGCAATTGCCGGGACAGCGAAGAAAATCGTGGCGATCAGACTCCAGAAGATCCCAATGGCACATGCGATGCCGAGACCGGTGAGCGCTGGGTTTTGTGCAAGGGCGAGCGACCCAAACCCGCTCACCGCGGTCAAGCCCGCGAGCAGGACGGGCTTTAACACGCCGGCAACATCATGCTCAATCTCGCGCGTCTTTTGCCACACCAGTACAACATATATCCCGTAGTCCACGCCGATTGCCAGAACAAGACGGAACGAGAGCACATTGAGGAGATTCAAATTGATTTGCAACAGCTTCATTGAGGCAATCATGGCTCCAATCCCGAACACCAGTGTGACGACCTGGATCATCCATAAACGAAAATTCCGATACAAAACGGCAAGAAGCGAGATGTCGAAGATCGCCATTAACGCACTGATGATCAGCAGTTGGTGACGCGACCACGGCAGCAGGTCAGCGAGCGCATAACTCCATCCTGAGAGAATCATGGGAACCCCCGCTACTGGCAGGTCGCGTTCCAGGTCTTTGCTTTGGGCGTGAGCCAGGATCGGTTCGGTGGTTGTAACGAATCCGGTGGTCAACGTCGGATCGTTGCCAAAGTAGCGATCAACCAGGAACCACCAGCTGGATGATTTGGGGAGTTGGTCGCGCCAGTTTGGCAGAGGTACGTTGGGATTGGTAAGACGCTGCAAGTCATCAAGCAGGGTGAACGCTGGCGCGAACGAATCCCGACTGAAACCTTCAGCGTCCAGAGTTTGTTCCAATGTCTCGCGCGCCGCCGGGAAATTGATCGTGCTTAACTGTCGCCGATTTGTTTCCATCCAATCTGGGGAAAGACAAAGCGCGGCGGGAGTGGAGAAGCCCTTGATCTTTCCGGCCGCCTGGAGCTCGCGCCAATGGGCGACAATTTTCTGCCAGTAGTCGTGCAGTTCCTGCGGATCGTCCGCGCGCACAATTGCCAACACGGGCTCCCAACGCACCGGCATTGTGTGCATGATTTTCTCGAGCGCCTGGCTTGCGCTAATGTTCTTCGGCTGCAGCGAACGTGCGCTGGCTTCGAAGTGAATCGGCGGAATGGGCGAAAAACCGATCGCGGTCAGGACCAGCAAAACAACGCTTGAGAAAATCAGCATTGGCATCGGCCTTCGCACGGTCCAGTGCACATACTTTCTTACGCTTTCGAAAAGCCAATCATGAGGAATTGCCGCCTGTCGTTCCCGAACAAACAAAAACAAAATCGAACACATAAACAGTCCGGCGACGAAGATGCCGATGGCAATTAGTACGCCCAACTCCGAGAAGGCCATGGAGCCACTCAGGACCAGGGCAAGAAAACCGACGGCCGTGGTGAGCGCTCCGAAGAAAACCGCGCGTCCAAGTTTTGCTATCGATGTTGCGATTGCTTGTGGATGCCGTTCTCCATCGGAGCGCGCCTGATGATAACGCCCGATGATAAGAATCGCGAAGTCGACCCCAAGGCCGACGAGAATCGCGCAAAAACCAACGCTGATCATGCTGAGTCGCCCGAAAAGGAGTTGCCCCAGAGTTAGAGCAACCAGGCAGGAGAGGAGAAGGCAGAGTGCCATTCCCAGTAGCGGAAGCCAACGGCGAAAACCAACGAAGAAAATCGTGCCTACCAGCAACACCGAGCCAAGCAACGTCGCCAGGACGTCGTAGCGCATGCTCAGAGAAATTTCCGATGCAAAGGCCGAGCGCCCAGTCACGAGGACTTGCAATGGACCGCCATTCCATCCCTCGGCGGCGATTGCACGAAACCTGTTTACTTCGCGCATCAAACGCTGGCATTCAAAGGCGCTGAGGGACTGCTGGTTCGTTTCCACCAGGAAAACTCGCATCGTTCGATCTGGCGACGTCAGCGGTTGCTCCTGCTCAATGATCGTGCTTTCCGCAAAAGGCTTCAGCGCCGGCGCGATCAGACCCAGGGGATCGAACGAAAGCTCGAACTCGGGGCGCGGCGATCCCGCTTCGATCTGTTGGCGCAGGCGATGAAGCCGATCGCGAATTTTCTCTGGTTGCAGCACGGACATGGTCTCGCGGAAGGCGTTTGGCTTCAGATTGAGAAGTAAGGGGACCGCGATTGATTGAAGATCCCGGATTCCATCAGGCGTGGACATTGGCGAACCGGCGAGCACGCGTGTGCACCACGCCTGCTGTCGCAATCTTTCGGCGAACACTGGCGCGAACTCCTCCAGTTTATCTACGTCGTTCGGCTGGCATTGGAGCGCGAACGTCAGCTCCCGTGTTTGCTTAAAATCGCGATCGTAAATCTTGAGACCTTGCACCGACGGAAACTTGCCCGGCAAGACGTTGAAGATTTCAGAATCAAGCCGCAGCGAGCTAACGAGAATTGCGATACAAGCAGCAGTCAGAACAGCAACGCCACACCACACCAGCGCGCGGCGCTGGGTTACGGTTCGGGCGATGAAATCACTGATGCGCATGAACGAGCCATCATTGAACACGAATCGGCGCCAGGATGCCAATGCTGTAGCAAACGTAATGTTGCCAACGCGCTGACGTCGCTGCGGCGACCATTCCACCCTTGTGCCTTTGGTGGATCGGCTTCTCCTGAAAATGCCAGTCCGGCTCGGACCGATGGTCAGAATCTATCGCCGAAGGCGCGAATTCCGCGAGCCCGCAGAGTGAGACGTCGCAGCGCTGCGCCCTCAATTGCCATTGGCGCTTTCAAAACCGGAACACGAATGTCTCGTTGCCGGCGGCGTATCGCATGGTGTTTCGGTTCGGGGTGTGGAGGAATTGATCTCGTAACCCAAGCCAGCCGCGCAGCTGCGACGGGGCTTGGTCTACAGGGCCCGACCATCCGTGGCCGGCCAATCCTCCTTTGACTTCAGCGAAGGTCGCATCCTGCCGCAGCGAAAGCAGGGTAATTCCGGGGCCTTTCGAAAGCGTTAATTCGAAGTCGCCGGTTTTAGAAAAGCGAACAAGCACCTCGCCAATGAGCGTCGTGTTTGCCGCGCGATACATGAGCTGACCGTTTTTGGTCTGCCATCCAGCGAGGGGTTCGGAAAATTCATGATGTGAAATGGTTGCGCAACTTATTATGCAAAACGAGATAATCGCTAGTAAAGCCACAAATCCTGTATCCGCGGCCCTGCCTGCCGTGCCGGAGTATCGCGAAGGCGAGTGGGCCGTGAACGGACTTATGATGTTGCGCCGGCCAGTTCGGAAGACGCCGACGCCTCCTGTTTCTTCGTACATCGCGGCACTCATCGTCTGTTGATGTTAGCAAATTGTCCAGATTTCGGTACAGCAGGCGCGGCGGCGACCGCAGCAATTTGTGCTAACGTGTGCGCCAGAAGATGAAGTTGATCGATCGATTTGTCAGTCGCGAGCTGATCGTGAACGTGTTGTTTGCCATCGCCGTGCTGAGCCTTGTGCTGGTGGTGGGAAATATTTTCCGCAAGCTCCTTCCTTTGCTGGTAAATCACGACGTGCCGATGGAATACCTGATCACTTTCATCGCCTATGTGCTGCCGTTCTCACTCATCTTCACGATTCCCTGGGGATTGCTGACCGCTATTCTGCTCGTGTTCGGACGGCTCTCCGCGGACAACGAATTGATCGCGTTGCGCGCAAATGGTGTGAGCGTTCCCCGCGTGTGCGTTTCGCTTTGGGGCGTGGCGTTGGCGTGTACTGTGATCTGTCTCTGGCTCAATGTGCAGGTTGCGCCGGCAGCGCAGGAAAAATTGCGCAGCACCATTTTCGATCTCGCCACTCGCAATCCGATGGCACTCTTTGGCAGCGATCAGGTGATCGATCAGTTTCCCGGGCGCAAAATTTATGTTGGGAAAAAGGAGGGTAACAAACTCGAGAACATCACCGTGTTCGAACTGAACCAGAACTCGCTGCCGGTGAAGGTGACTTACGCGCGAACCGGCATGCTCGAAGCCGATTTGGCGAACAAGCAGATTCTCATGCACCTCTACCAGGCGCGTTATCAGGAGCGCGACGAAAAGGATCCTGCCAACCTGCGAAAGATACGCGACGGAATCAATATGGTGGAAGGGACGCTGCCCATCAGTCTCGAAGAACTTTACGAGAAAGAGAAAAAACGACCGAGCCGGTCTGCGTTGTCGATCGAACAATTGCTGGAACAATTGAAAAGCGAGGACAAACGCGAGCGCAGCGCCAGCCGCACCGAAATCAATAAACGGTTTTCATTTCCGTTCGCGTGCGTTGCGTTCGCGATTATCGGCGTGCCGCTTGGCGTCACGGCGCACCGTCGGGAGACCTCAATCGGGTTCGCCATGGGTTTGATCGTCGCTACGACCTATTTTCTCTTTGTTATCATCGGCGATACCCTGCGTGGAAATCCGCATGCCCACCCGGAACTGCTGGTTTGGTTTCCGAATGTTCTATTCATCATACTCGGTTGGCTTCTGTTTCGGCGGCTGGCAAAGCAATAGATTGTCTTCGCAGTATAACCGAGCTTAAAATCGGATTACCCTGGCTCATTGTTCGATACATTCTGTCGGCCCTTGCGGGGCTGATTTGCGTGGAGGACACCGCTCCCCGGGCTAATATCTGTCGCGCCTCCGGCGCTTCGAGCATCTTTACCGGTTTTAGCGAATCAAGAGTTATTCGCAGACCGATTTGCGCACCTCAGGCTTCCTCAGGCTCCGGTCCCAGCGAGAGCGAAGGCGCCCTTGCTGAGCGAGCCGCTCGACGTTGGAAAACCGGCATCGGCAAGGTGTTCCACAGATAAACGGCCACGCATGCGAGTACTACGCCCGATGCGCACGATCGGACTTGCTTGAGGAGATCAATCGCCCACAGCGTTGCTTCAAGTTTCTTATCGATCAGCATCACGTTCACGATCATTGCTGTGCTTGCCGCGGAGATGATGAAATGAATGATGCTCAATCTGAGACTAACTCCCAGGGCGACAGCGCTAACCACCGCGCCCCACACGAGGTAGCGCTCATGCATTTGCCCCAGCAGCGCAAACATCAGCAGCCACGGAGCGGTGATGGCAATCAGGACGCGAGGGTCGCGATCGCGAACCTGTCGCGCGGCGCCGTATGCGCACAGTGTGAGTGCGCCGAGGTAGAGCAGCCTCAGGGTCCATTGCAGCGTGAGATGGAAATCGAGAGATCCAAAATGAACCGACGAAAACGGATCCTTCAATGACCAGCCAAGCTTGGAGAGCAGTGATGGAAGGTTGTAACACGAACTGATGACAAGATACGGGTAATGCTCGCTGCCATACAGAAAACCGACCCGCAGCCACGCGAAGCTTCCACCCGTGAAGGCCCCAATCACAAATGCGGCGCATCCGGCGATTCCGCTGATCCACGCGCACCGATGTGGCAATTTGCGTTGCAGAAACAAGCACGAGCTAAAGCCGGTGACAGCAAGAAGCGCGACCCAGGCAGCCGGCGTATGTAGAAGCCACGGCGATGCGATCAGGGCCACCGTTGCAATGAACCCTGCCAGCGCACGCAGCGCGCGGTTCCATCTTTTTTGCCACAATGGCCAAAGCACAAAAAACGGCACCACAAATAACAGTTGCCCTTTAAACATTGCGCCTGTTGCCAGCAGACAACCACATACGAACCAGCGATTTCTCAGCGCTGCGAACGCAGCGAACAGATAAAACGGCAGGATCCATACGTCCCATTGCGGCCATCCATGCGCGTCAAGAATCATGGACGGCTCAAGCCACGCCGCACTCGCAGCAGCGAGGCCGCAAATCGAAGCGCGATGTTGGAGCGCCAAGCCACGAAGCGAGTCCGACTGCGTTGCGCGTGACTGCCGTTCCAGACACAAGCGAACCAGAAGAAAGATCGCCACTGCGGAAAGCAGTTCGCATAAGAGATTGATTTTCAACAATGGGTTCACCAGCTTGGGGTGCCCGTCGTCGACGCCGGGGAATTGGTTGCGCACTTGCCTTGCCCAGATTGCCATGACCAGCAGTCGCAGCGGCGGATAGTCGAGACCATAATCCTTGTCGTACGCCTTATGCTTCACCCGGTCGTAGAGCGACAGATAACCGCGGCCGAATCCCGTCAATGAATTAGCAGAAGCTTCGTCGGGCGATAACCGACGCGCCTCTTTCATGGTCTCGCTGCCCCAATAAAAAGCGTTGACGATGTCGTGCTGATAACGCACGTGCCTTGTGCTTTCCCCGATCCAGCGGCGTAGCTGAATGCCACCGAGGAAAAGTGCAACGATTAGAAACGCAAGCAGCGCATGCCGCAGAAATTTGCTGGCGTAGATTTGGCTAAGCAGCGCGCGAATGCCCATTGGATACCCGTGATAAAGACAGCAGTTAAATTCGAACGGTTACAGTGCGTGATTCCAAATGTGTTCTCCCCATTCGGTTGCGGTGTCATTGATAGCCGTATGAAGATTCTGATTCACCTCGGGAAAATTCGCTCTTGCGGTGGGATTCGAATGTACGGAACATCTAATGCACATCAACAGCCGTGACCGCCAGATAAAATTGGCTCCGGCGGTAGGATTTGAACCTACGACCCGCCTAAGGCGGATTAACAGCCAGTCGTCCATCGGGGTTCTGCAGAACGCACACAAAGAATGTATTCAAAGCTCAAAATTGGCTCCAGCGGTAGGATTCGAACCTACGACCAATCGGTTAACAGCCGACCGCTCTACCACTGAGCTACGCTGGATTTTCTTTCTCCGCCGTTGCGGAGCGTGAATGTTGTCCCGCGCGATCTGGGGTGGCAAGTGTTTCCTCCCACAAAAATTGCCGCTGAAACCAGCGGCCGCACAGGAAACCGTTCGTTATTAAAAAATTTGGTTGCGGGGGCGGCCCCGCCTTGGCGGGGCGCCGCCCTCAAGATCTTTGGAGACCAGTTAGTTTATAAAAGCCGTTTCCTCCTTTTTGCTTTTTGAGTTCGAGTTCAAGTTCTCGCGCGGCGGACGACGTGAGAAGATCGCTTTGCCAGACTATTCTCCTAGGACCTCTGCCGCGAGTAGAACGAGACATTCCAGCATTATGTTGTTGAACTCGAATGTCGATGTTTTCGCTAAATCAAATGTAAAATCTGGCTCTGGGATTCCGGATAACGTAAACGCGATAAGCCACCGCTGGCGGTAAAAATTTGGTTGCGGGGGCGGGATTTGAACCCGCGGCCTTCAGGTTATGAGCCTGACGAGCTACCAGGCTGCTCCACCCCGCATTTCGACGATAATTTCGATATCGATGTTGCGCAAACCGAAAAAGCATTTGTTCGACGGCAGCGAGGTGAAATAGCGATCCTATTTGCGTTCGCCGCCGTGTGTGACTTCGTTGATGCGTGACCAAAAGATTTTCTGGCAAAATCGAAACCGGAAAAATTCTCGTCGGCACAGCAAGTTGGTCGGATCCTGGCTTTGTCGAGCGTTGGTATCCGAAAAAGATGCAGGCGGGCGAGCGGCTCCATTGGTATGCGCAGCATTTCGACATGGTCGAGGTGAACTCGACGTTTTATTCCGTGCCAGAACCGAGAATGGTGGAACGCTGGTGCGCGGTGACGCCGGATGATTTCAAGTTCGACGTAAAGTTACACCAACTGTTCTCCTTCCACTCGACATCGGCAAAGTTCTTGCCGCCGGATTTACAGCGGCACGCAGAGACAGATGCCAGGGGACGCGTAAAATCGACGCCGGATTTACAGGAAGCGCTGCTCAAAATTTTTCTGCGCGCGACGGCGATTTTTCGCGATTCGGGCAAGCTCGGCGTCTTTCTTTTGCAACTCTCACCCGCGTTCTCTCCGCGCAAACATGAGCTAGGCGAGCTTGTTCAATTGATCGAAATGTTGAACGATTACGACCTTGCGATTGAGTTTCGAAACCGTAATTGGGCGGTCGGCGATCAGTTGCAAGCGACAATGGATTTTTTGCAAAAGCATCATGCAATCTTTGTGAACGTGGACGCGCCCGAATCGGATCATTTCATGGTCATGCCGTCAGGCGTGGATGAAGTGACGAATTCGAACGTCGCATATCTTCGACTGCATGGACGCAGCGCGAAGGCTTACATCACCGGTAAAACGGTGGCCACGCGTTTCGATTACGATTACAACGAGAATGAAATCGCGGAAGTCGCACAGCGCAGCAGGAAGCTGGCGCGAGAGGCGCGCGAATTGCACGTGATTTTTAACAATAATAATCTCGACTACGCGCCGCGCGCGGCGCTTCGTTTGCGCAAGGCTCTGGGTCAAATCGTCCGGATACCGGCACAGACAGCAGAGCTGTTTTAGTTTAGCTTCGACAGTGCACGATTTGCGTCCGGATCAGAAATCTTCCGGAGATTACGCGTCACGATTACCGAGGCCGCTGGCGCGGCTGAAACGCTGGCTAGGGGCACATCACATGACTCTGATGACAATTGCCGACACGCCGCACTCCATTGCTCTTGGGTCGGCGATTGGAATTTTTTTCGGATTCACACCGCTTTATCCGCTGAAGACCCTACTATCGATCGGTGCGGCCTGGGTCTGCCGGTGCAACAAGGTTGCAGCTGCCATTGCGGTGACCCTGCACGACGTGGTGATTTGGGCGACGCCGGCGATTTACGTTGCCGAATATCAATTGGGATGCTGGAGCTTGCAGCGGACGGCAGCGCAGCGTGTGCATTTTCGCCAGTTTGGACTGCGTGACTACGTACACTGGCATGTATTTTCAAGGGTCGTGTGGCCTACCTTTTGGCCTGCGTTCGTTGGCTCCCTGTTTCTTGCAGTCCCTTCGGCGATCATTATCTATCTTGTGATGCGGTTACTGCTGAGTCGGGCGCGGACGGCACAGAAGGCCGCATGAGGATGGTGGAACGGTCGCCGCGGCGATTCTTCAATGCGTTGGCAAAACTGCGGCTTTGATGCCTGATGTGTGCATCTTCGGTGATTCCTTTTTGGCATCGGTCCGAGCCGGACTGGCATTTTCTGGAGAAGCCGATCCACCTTTAACGTTAGAACGCGTTGCGACGGGCGTTTGCCAATCAGAACGCCTCGATTAAGATGCTCCGGTTCGAGGGTGTTTATGCATTTATCACGTCGATTTCTCATCGTTTTTTCCCTGTTTTTCACCAGCGCGGCTCTTCCCCGCTCGGTTGCTGCCGCAGAGGCATATCTCATTGCCGATGCCCAAACGGGCTACATTTTGGAAGAGCAGGAATCGAAGAAGAAACTGCAAGTTGGTAGCCTGACGAAAATCGCGACTTCGAGTGTGGTGCTCGATTGGGCGGAACGAAGATCGGGCGATCTCAACCAGGTGGTCACGATTCCGCAGGAGGCGTTTGTAGGCACTCTTGAAAACAACATTGGTTTTCAGCCGGGCGATAGCATCACGCTGCGAGATCTTCTCTACGCTGCGCTTGTCCAGTCCGATAATATTGCGGCCTTTACGCTCGCGTACCACGTCGGCTCGAAAATAGAGTCGATCGCGCCCGGCCAGACGAAATACACGCCAGTTGATGCGTTCGTCGCGCAGATGAATGCGCTGGCCAAACAGTTGAAGATGGACCGCACACGTTTTGTCAACCCGCACGGCGTCGATTACAAGGTCAGGCCACTGCCGTATTCGACAGCCGAAGACATGGCGCGTCTTACTCGCTACGCAATGAACAAAGCCAGCTTCCGCTTTTACGTGTCCCAAAAGGAACGCCAAATCTCGTTCGATCGGGGCGGGCGTCGATCGAATTACATGCTTCGTAACACAAACGAGCTCCTGGGGAAGATGGGCATCGACGGAGTCAAAACAGGTCGCACCTCGCGGTCTGGTGATTGTTTGATCCTGTATGCCAATCGTCAGGCGGAAGTTGTTCGCCAGGGCCAGATGGAAACCGTTTACCCGCGTCATTTGATGGTCGTGCTCTTGGGGAGCACGAATCGATTCGGCGAAGGCACAGCCCTTTTGCAACGCGGCTGGCAACTATACGATCAATGGGCCGCCGGTGGTCGTGTTGCCGATTCAAAGAAGATGCTTTGATCCATCAATCGCAAAAATGAAGCCGCGGATTGGCGTTCTGACCAGCGGTGGCGATTGCCCGGGACTCAACGCAGTCTTGCGCGGCGTTGTGCTCGCGGCGGAGAAACTTGGCTGGGAAGTAGTTGGTTTTCGTGACGGATTCGAAGGACTTCTTCCACCGGGCAATCATGTTATTCTCGATCGCCAAAGCATTACCGGAATCATGGCGCTTGGCGGCACGATCATCGGCACGACAAATCGCGGCCATTTTGTTGCCAAGGTTGGCGCCGGTAACCGGACCGTTGTGCCTGCAAACATCATTGCAGGCGCCAAGAAGATACTGGATGAGCTTCAGGTAAAGGCGTTGATCATAGTTGGCGGCGATGGCTCTATGGTGACGGCCCAGCAACTGCAGGAAACCGGTATTAGTTGCATTGGCGTCCCGAAGACAATCGACAACGATCTCGAAGCTACTGCGACAACATTCGGATTCGACTCTGCCGTCGCCGTCGTAATGGACGCGCTCGATCGGGTGCATACTACAGCGGCCAGCCACAGGCGGGTCATGGTTGTCGAAGTAATGGGACGCCACGCCGGCTGGATCGCGTTGCACGGCGGCATCGCTGGTGGGGCCGATATTATTTTGATTCCCGAAATTCCATTCGATTTCGACAAGATCGGCAGCGTGGTCAAGGCGCGCGAGGCGGCCGGCTATCTTGGAACTGTCGTTGTGGTCGCAGAAGGTGCGCGGCCAAAACATGGCCAACAGGTGAAGCGCGACGTGGAAGGCGGCGAATTTCGTCTGGGCGGAATCGGCGATATTGTAACGCACGAAATTGCGAAACGCACTGGCAAGGAAACACGCTGCTGCGTTCTGGGCCATTTGCAGCGCGGAGGCGCGCCCACAACGCTCGATCGAATTTTGGGTACGCGCTTCGGAGTGAAGGCAGTCCAACTAGCAAACGAAGGACATTTTGGGTCGATGGTCAGCTACCAAAATTATCAAGTGCGCCAGGTGCCGATCGCGGAAGCCGTCAATCGTCTCAAACTGGTTCCGCCCAACGGCGAAATGGTGCACACCGCACGTGACGTCGATATTTCTTTCGGCGATTAATGGCAGTCATCGCGAGCGAAGCGCAGCGGAGTCGAGAGAGCTTGTGATGTTAGCCTCTGAATGTTCGACGGGACTCCTCGACGGAGTCTGTCCTAAGCGAAGCCGAAGGGCTCGGAATGACGCGGTGCCACAATGAAAATCGTCCTCGCATATTCCGGCGGCCTCGACACATCGATAATCCTGCGCTGGCTCAAGGAATCCGCCTCATACGGACAGGCTGAGATCATTGCCTTTTGCGCCGATATCGGTCAGGAAGAAGAACTCGACGGGTTAGAGGTCAAAGCGCTGGAGACAGGCGCAGCGAAGTGCATCATCGAAGATCTGCGCGAGGAATTCGCGCGCGATTTCATCTTTCCGATGTTTCAGGCGGGCGCGATTTACGAAGGACAATATCTGCTTGGCACGAGCATCGCGCGCCCGCTGATCGCAAAGCGAATGGTCGAAATCGCGCGCGCGGAAAACGCCGACGCCATTGCCCACGGTGCGACAGGTAAGGGCAATGATCAGGTTCGCTTCGAATTAGCTGCCGCGGCGCTCGCGCCTGAATTGCGGGTGATCGCGCCTTGGCGTGAGGAACGCTTCCGAAAACAATTTCCCGGCCGTAGCTGAGATGATTGCATTCGCAAAGGCGAACGGAATTCCGGTCGAAGCGACTGCGCAGAAACCGTATTCAATGGATCGCAATCTGCTCCACATCAGTTATGAGAGCGGCGTACTGGAGGATCCGTGGTTCGACGCAAGCTCACCTGAGCTGCGTGCCATGTACAAATTGAGCGTCGCGCCCGAAGACGCGCCTAACGAACCGGAATATGTCGAGGTGGAATTTCATCGCGGAAATTGCATCGCGGTGAACGGCAAATCGTCGTCGCCCCTGGAAGTCGTGCAGACGCTCAACAAGCTCGGTGGCAAACATGGGATCGGTCGCGTGGACATTGTCGAAAATCGTTTTATCGGAATGAAAAGTCGTGGCGTTTATGAGACGCCCGGTGGAACGATTTTGCATTTTGCCCATCGACAAATGGAAACGCTCACGATGGACCGCGAAGTCATGCACTTGCGCGACAGCCTCATTCCAAAATATGCGGAGCTTGTTTATAACGGTTTCTGGTTCTCGCCTGAGCGCGAAGCGTTGCAAGCTCTGATCACAGAAACGCAACGCGACGTGAGCGGACTTGTTAGGCTAAAGCTCTACAAAGGCAACATCATTGTCGCTGGCCGCAAGAGTCCCAAGAGCCTCTACGATCCGAGAATCGCAACGATGGAAGGCGAGGGATCTGCGTTTGATCAAACTGACGCTACTGGTTTCATCCGGTTGAACGCGCTGCGCTTAAAGCTGCGCACGCTGCTCGATCAGTCCCGCTAGTCCACGCGGTCGCAGGCTGCTGCAAACTCCGTGTCGCGCAACCTTGCGACGGATGGTTGTCGAACTTATACTTAGGAGGCGCATTCAGCGCGAAAGAGTTAGGAGGTCATTATGCCAACGACAATTGCTGCTCCAAAAGCCAAAAGGATCGCGGAAGCGGAGGAGGATTTTCTGCCACTACACGGCACCGATCACGTCGAATTTTATGTCGGCAACGCCAAGCAAGCAGCCCACTTCTACAAGACAGCTTTCGGATTTCAAAGCCTCGCCTATTCCGGCCCGGAAACGGGAACGAAGGATCGGGTGAGCTACGCGATTCGCCAGAACAAATTAACCCTTGTTCTGACCACTCCGCTCCGGCCGAATAATCCAATCGCCGATCACGTTCATAAACATGGCGATGGCGTGAAAGCGATCGCCCTCAGGGTGGAGGACGCATCCTCCGCGTGGGAAGAAACAACGAAGCGCGGCGGCAAAAGCTATATGGAGCCGAAAACGCTATCGGATAAACATGGCGAGGTAGTGATGAGCGGAATCCATACCTACGGCGAGGTCGTGCATCTGTTCATCGAACGGCAGAATTATCGTGGCCCGTTCATGCCGGGTTTCCGCAAGTGGGAATCGAATTACAAGCCGTCTCAGACCGGCCTGCAATATGTCGATCATTGCGTAGGTAATGTTGCCTTAGGCCAGATGAATCCCTGGGTAAAATTTTACGAGGATGTAATGGGGTTCCGGAACATCCTTAGCTTCGACGACAAGGATATCTCCACCGAATACTCGGCGCTCATGAGCAAAGTGATGAGCAACGGCAATGGTTTTGTGAAGTTTCCGATCAACGAGCCCGCTGAAGGTAAAAAGAAATCGCAGGTGGACGAATACCTCGAGTTTTACAACGGCGAAGGCGTGCAACACGTCGCCATGGCAACTAAAAACATCATTGAAACGGTAACGGACCTTCAGAAGCGCGGGGTCGAATTTCTGAACATCCCGTCGAGCTACTACGACACGCTGCTCGATCGCGTTGGTCACATCGATGAAGAACTGAATGCATTAAAACGGTTGGGCATCCTGGTCGATCGCGATGATGAAGGTTATTTGCTTCAGATATTCACCAAGCCGGTAGAAGACCGGCCGACGCTCTTTTTCGAAATTATTCAGCGCAAAGGCGCGAAGAGCTTTGGCAAAGGCAATTTCAAGGCGCTCTTCGAAGCCATCGAACGCGAACAGGCAGCAAGAGGGAACTTGTAATTTGTCATGTTGAGCGAAGCGAAACATCTCGGATCGATTGCTTTGCCAGAATGACCTAAAGAACAGTGATTAGGAGATTCTTCGTTGCGTTCAGAATGACAGGATAGGAAGGAGAATTGATATGCCGTATTATCAAAGACTGGGAGACATCCCGAGGAAACATCACATCTGGTTCCATCGCAACGGATCGACGCCGAGCTATAAGAACGAAGGCATCGCCTATGAGCACGTTTTCACCACGCAAGGATTCGATGAGGCGTACTCGATCATGTATCACCTGCGTCCGCCGACTCGGGTACGCAACGTTGAGTTAATCAAACATTGGGAACCAAAGAAGGTGACCGATAGTCCACTGCGGCATCATCACTTAAAAACCGCCAACATCCCGCGACGCGGCGATCTCTACACCGGACGTATTCCGATGCTGTTTAATCAGGACGTGATCGCGTACCGCGCCAAGCCTGCGAAGGCGTACGACAAGTTTCAATATTATAAAAACGGCGGCGCTGATGAGATCATTTTTGTGTTTGGCGGCAGCGGCGTGATGGAATCTGTTTTCGGCAACCTGCCTTATCGCGCCGAGGATTACATCGTCATTCCCCGCGGAATCACCTACAGGCTGGTTCCGGACAACATTGAGGAGGAGGATTACCTTATTCTCGAATCCGTCGGGCCGGTCCGGATTCCGCAGCGTTACCTGAATCACGAGGGGCAAATTAAGATGGGCGCCCCCTACTCGGAGCGCGATCTTCATGGTCCTCGCGAAGTCATTACGATCGATAAGGAGGAGGATGTCGATATTCTCGTCAAGGATGGATCGCGACTCACCCGTGTGACCCTGGCCCATCATCCTTTCGACGCGGTCGGCTGGGACGGCTATCTCTATCCGTTCACGTTCAACGCGCAGGATTTCGAGCCGATCACGGGCACGGTGCATCAACCGCCGCCGATTCATCAAACATTCGAGATTCGTGGATATGTTGTTTGCACGTTTGCACCGCGCATGCTCGACACGCACCCGGAAGCCGTAAAAATCCCATGGGTGCATGACAACGTCGAGGCTGACGAAGTTCTCTTTTACGTGCGCGGGAATTTCGGTTCGCGGCGCGGGATCGAGAGCGGTTCAATCACATTGCATCCGCGTGGCATTCCACACGGTCCGCACCCGGGGACGATCATGGCAAGCAGGAACGCGACACGCACGGAAGAACTTGCGGTGATGTTCGACACACAACACACGCTCGAGCTCACCGAAGAATCGCTTGCGCTGGACGATCCAAAATATCCAGAAAGCTGGCTCGATTAGGTGGATCGCGCTTGCCAGCGCGATGGCAAAAGAGCAGAGCTAACCTTTAAACGCAGTTATGATTCAGCGCAGCAATTCAGATTTAGACGTCGAGGAACGATTCACGCGCGAGGGCAATCGTTTGCGGGAAAGCGATCTCGACAGAATCGCGGATGCGTACCGCCAGCTACTTCAGGGGGTCGGGGAGGACACTGATCGAGAAGGTCTCCGGCGCACGCCCGATCGCGCGGCGCGCGCCTTGGAGTTTCTCACGCAAGGTTATCGACAGAATCTCGACGAGATCATAAACGGGGCGGTTTTCGAGTCGGGGGCGAGCGAGATCATTCTGGTCAAAGACATCGAGCTCTATTCGTTGTGCGAACATCATTTGCTTCCTTTCATCGGCCGTGCGCATGTGGCTTATCTTCCGAACGGGAAAGTGATCGGCTTGTCCAAGGTGGCGCGGATTGTCGATGTCTTTGCGCGTCGTCTGCAAATCCAGGAAAATCTTACCACTCAAATCGCGGAGTCGCTGATGAGATGTCTCGAGCCCTCGGGAGTGGCGGTCGTCGTAGAAGCAAAACATCTTTGCATGATGATGCGAGGCGTCGAAAAACAAAACTCGGTCATGAAAACTTCTTGTCTGCTCGGCACTTTCAAAGAGGACGCCCGAACCCGTTCGGAATTTCTGTCGCTGTTGAAAGATTGAGTGCAGGGCATCTGCGTCAGACGCCAGCGTAGCCGTCTCGCAGAGATCGCCTACAATTTGTTGCGAGATCATTTTGCAGCGTGTTTGCTGCTTCATGCTGTTGACGGTCAGCAAACGACTCGAGTTCTCAGCCTCCCGCCGCTTGCACGTCGACCGTTGGAGCGACATCGAAAATCTGGCGGCTTTTGGGCCCGAAACGAATGCACGCTACGGGAGCGGTCGCAATTACGTCGCCTATTTCGTTTTCACCGGTCCTGTCGATCCTGCTACGGGAATGCTGATTAACATCAGCGAGATCAAGGAGCGCGCCGGCAGGATTGTCCGGCAGCGGTTCGACCACAAATTCCTCAATGAAGACAATTCTTCCCTCCGTGCCGTTCCGCCGACTGTCGAAAATATTGCGCGGCAACTCTACGTCGATGTCGCGCCGTTATTCTCTGACAATGTCGCGACACTTGTTGCCTGTCATCTGACCGAGTCGTCTGAGCGAAGCGCAACCTTTTATTCTAATGGCGCTTGCGAGGCGAACTATTGGTTCGAATTTTCAGCTGCGCGCAAAACCACGTCGCCTGGGCTAAGCGCTGAGGAAAATGCGCGTTTGTTTGGTTCGGCCACTTCGATTCACGGACATAATTATCGCGTCCGTCTGACGTACCGATCTTCGAAAGCGTTTAGCGCTCAAGATCTGCAGCTAGTCGGTCACGATGCAATCCACGCTTGTTTGCGTGCTTTGCACGAAGAACTCGACCATCGCTTTCTCAATGAAGACGTCGCTGGCCTGGCGAATCACCCCATAACGACGGAGAGTTTGGCCCATTACATCTACCAACGGGCAAACTCGATGACGCCGCTGGATCGCGTGCGTCTGCACGAGCGCGCAGATTTTTTTGCCGAGACGTGGAAGGATAGAGCGGTGTTCCTGGGGATGCGGATGGCATTTCATGCGGGACACCGGTTGCGTGCCGCCACTCTTTCCGACGCCGAAAACGCAAAGCTCTACGGCAAGTGCAACAATCTGCTTGGTCACGGCCATGGCTATCTGACCGAAACAACCATCGGCGGCGATTACGATGAGCGCAGCGGAACGCTCTACGACTTTGTTGAATTTAGGAAAGCTATTCAGGAGTCGTTGGAACCGTGGCGGGATCGGCACCTCGATCTGGAAACAGAGGATTTCCGCAACGCGCCTTCAACTGGAGAAAACATTGTGCGCGCACTCTGGCCGAAGATCGATAATCGGCTGAATCAGCAACTTGTTAGGCTGCGGTTATGGGAGACGGCGAACAATCGGTTCACCCTGCGGCGACTGTAGCGGTGCTCTATGAGCGCCGAGATCGCAAATGGGAATCGGCGGTCGCAGACCGCCGCTACAGCAAATTCAACGTTGGACGTTGAGCGTTGGGCGTTCGACGTTTTTAAGTTCAAATGAAACGTTATCTTATTACGGGCGCGAGTCGGGGAATTGGTCGGGCTATTGCGGAGAAGCTGGCAGCGAATGATGTGCAGCTACTCCTCCACGGACGAGATACAGTGGCCCTGGCGGAAGTCTGTGATTCGATAAACGACCGATGCGCACGCGTGGTTCGGCTGATCCATGATCTTGCTGTCCCGTCCGGCATTTCCGATCTCATCGATCAAGTTGGAAAGAATCCGGTGGACCTGCTCGTGAACAACGCGGGCATCGCAATCGTAAAGCCCTTTTGCGAAATCACGTCGATTGAATGGGAGCAAACCGTGGGGGTTAATATCACTGCGCCGTTTCTGTTAATGCAACACTTCGCGCCCCATATCCCGCCCGGCTCTAGCATCGTCAATATTCTTTCCATTGCCGCAAACACTGGGTTTGCGAACTGGAGCGCGTATTGCATGAGCAAGTTCGCGCTCGACGGTTTGTCACGATGCGTGCGTGAAGAATTGCGGGAGCGGAAAATCCGAGTGATCAACGTTTACCCAGCCGCGGCAGACACGAACATCTGGAGTCAGATCGAGGGAAAGTGGCCGCGTCACAAAATGATTTCGCCAGACGAGGTTGCCAGCGCCGTGGCGTACGCGCTCTCTCGCCCCGCGGACGTCACCTTGGAGAGTATCAGCATTTCCAGCTTGGCTGGAAATCTGTGACCCATTAGGCAACCTTGGCGTCAGCATTGTGGTGTAGCCACGGCTCTGTGAGCCGTTTTCCAAGGAGGGTGTCCCCGGCAAGGGCCGGCCCCAGGTTGGTGGTTACAGCAGCAAAGAAGATGTTTATCCCATGATCAACGCTCTACAAAGCGAACTCAGCATCAACGTTATCGCGTCGATCATTGTGTCGCTGCTCTTTCTGACAATAGGGTTTCTGTGGGGCAAGTACAAGGAACAGCGCCGCAAATTTGGCCGGAATTTGGAAGAGTACGACTTCTATCCGTTCATCGTCACTCGCGAGAATTTTGGCGAGTTCAGCCTGAAAGATTTTCGGCTGGGCATGCATTACTTCCTCAAGAACCAGGATCACACGGCGGCACGGCAGCTCATTTTCATCGGCGAACAAAACAATGTGCGCGCACAACTCGAGCCCGCTGAGCAAAAGGTATACGCGCAGTTATTCGACAAATACGACGGCAAAACGATCGCCGACGACACACACGAATTCCTTGAGAACTACGAGCGTATTGTGCGCTTGATCGGGAAATCCTTTCCCAATACCGGAATCGAGATCTTGCTGCACAATCTGGCCGACCCGGCGCACTCGCTCATCACGCTCGAAAACAATGTGACCGGACGGCATTTGCGTGACGGCACAACGAACCTGCTGATTGATCTCAAACGCCGCCAGCTCCTGAATGAGGAAAAATTGAATTATGAGCTGAATATCGGCGCGCGGAAATTCAAATGCACGACGATCCCGATCAAACGAAAGGAATTTGGAATCGTTGGTGCAATCTGCATCAACATCGACGCTAATTATATCACCGAAGAAGTGCTGCAAGACCGGCAACGAATCGAAACATGGTTCCGAAACTTTCTTCGGACCGACATGCAGCTGGACGAAAACATCCTTAGCAAGGACGAATACGTGAAGGCGCTAAAAGGCAAACGCCATTTCAAGGACGAAGCGTTTTAAATTGTCATCTCGAGCGCAGTCGAGAGATCTTTTGTTCAGATCTCAGTTTCAGCTGGATCCGATGATGGCCACTTGTTCCCGCTACAGAGAAACTGATCGCATGAGCGAAAAATTTCGAATCCAAATTGGTGACGAATTGCATCCCAAGTAGGGATGTCGTGGTTTGGAATTCATTTGATGTCGCGGCGATTGATCGTCTGCGTGCTTTCAGCCGTTTGTATCGGCGCAGTTATTGCCACTGAATCTAAAACCGCGGGGCCTGATGATTGCCAAATCGGCGCGTATCGCTTCCCGGATGGAGAGATTGTCGATATTGCGCGATCCGATGGCGACACATTTCGCTGGCGTAAATTTAATGGCACAACCGGGGTTTTGCATAAGAAGGGCAACGGCTCATGGACAAGCACATTGGGATGGACAGATCATCCAGATGGACACACGGCGTCTTTTACTCATTGCAAGACGGGTGAAATCGAATTCGATGATAAGAAAGCCGACCGGATTCCATTCGATACGACTGACACGATGTTTGAAGGTCGTGGCGGAATTAAGCTCGCTGGCAGATTAGTGCTGCCGAAGACCGATGATCCGGTTCCGATTGTGGTTCTCGTTCACGGTGCGGAAAGGGATTCTGCGCGCGATTCGTACGCGCTCCAACGACTGTTACCGGCCGAGAATGTTGGCGCATTCGTCTACGACAAACGCGGAACCGGGGGGTCGGCGGGCAAATACACGCAGGATTTCGATACGCTCGCGGATGACGCCGTCGCTGCCATGCGAGAAGCGAAGCGAATCGCTGGCACGCGCTGTGTCAGGATTGGATATCAGGGAGGTAGCCAGGGCGGCTGGGTCGCGCCCATCGCCGCAACACGCGCGCCCGTCGATTTCGTTATTGTCAGTTTCGGCTTGGCCGTTTCCGTTATTGACGAAGACCAGGAAGAGGTGGCGCTTGAGATGCGCCTCAAAGGTCATAGCCAGGAGGAGATTTCCAAGGCGCTGGAGGTTGCATCTGCGGCAGAAGCTGTATTCGAGAGCGGTTTCACCAAAGGTTTCGAGCGTTTCGACGCTGTGAGAGCGAAGTACCGCAAGGAGCCTTGGTATAAGGATCTGCATGGCAACTATACATATTTTATTTTGCCGTACACCGCGGCCGAACTGCGTGAGCAGCGCGAGCAGGGCAAGGCTTTTGTCTTTGGAACGCCGTTCCGCTACGACCCAATGCCTACGCTTCGAGCTGTCGAACCGCCACAATTGTGGATTCTCGGAGAAGACGATTTCGAAGCGCCGAGCGCTGAGACGAGTCGCCGTATCAAGATGCTGATTGCGGAAGAAAAGCCAATCACGCTTGCGCTATTTCCTCACGCCGAGCATGGAATGACTGAATACGAAGTTGCTTCAAATGGCGAGCGCGTCTCGACGCGATACGCACCGGGCTACTTCGCCATGATGCGCGACTTTGCCCGAAATGGTCAGCTATCGGGCTCCTACGGATCGAGCGCGGTTGTCGAACCGAAGACGCATCCCGCCGTTGAGGATCGATAGTGAAAAACGGCGGAACGCCGCCCCAGTCCAAGACGCAAGCCGGAGATATTGACTCACATTACGCAATGTTTTGGAGTGCGGCGCTGCTGTGTCGCTTTGGGAAACGCCGCGAATATCCGTTCTAAGCGGCCACTCCTACTTCGGAGAGGCCTGCAGCGTTGTTTCGTATTCTGGCTTTTTGTGATACTCCACCAGGCGGAATCCCCAACCGATTAGTGTTGCGAGATCTTTAGTCTTCGTCTTCTTCTCGTTTAGGAACTTTTCGATTCTGGCTTTCAGTTCCGGCTGTTGATCTGTCGTGTCGAGGATTTCGAAAATTTCCATCGACAACAGCCAATCCTCCGGATGTTCGGCCTGCTGCGTCTCCCAAATTTCGCCGAGCCGTTCATAACCGGTTTTGCCCTCGCGAATCTTGCGCACCTGCGCGTAAAGATTCTCGAGTCGTTCGCGCTTCGGCGTGGACGGGACCTTAATGGTGCGTTCCTTTGGAACAAGCGCCACCTGGTTGTAGGCGTCCTTATCTGCCGCGCCATTAAACACCGAGCTGATTCGTTCGCCAACGGCCATATCGAAAAAGCCCCAGTCAGGCTGGAACAGGACGCGGTCACGATATTTCGCGCTGCAGTTTACGAACGTGATCAACAATAATCTCCCGTCGCGACGTAGAATTTTCTCAACTTTCCCCGATACGACAATGCCGCTGATGAACTCGATCTTCGCTTTTTTATCTTCAACAATTCCAAGGGCGTGGAGTTGATCGTTGGTAAGTAGCTCCGGCGCAGTTGATGTTTGTTTCCATTTGCCAACCGGCGAACCGAAACCCTCCTTGTGATAATCGACGCCGTGGGCTTCGAGTTCTTTGCCTTGAAATGCGAGTGCAGTTTTGCCGGTTGTCCGCAGATAAATCGGCGAATCGTTTTCGTCTGTTATGACTTCAGCGAAAATTCCGCTAACCTGGAGACCGGACGAATACTCACAGGTCGCAGTGTTGTAACATTCGATGGCTTTGTTAATACCTTCGAGTCCGCCAACTTTGAACGCCATCTTGCTGGCAAATTCTTCAAGTACATCTTTGAGATGTTGAAAGTCGCGGCAGACAAAAAGCTGCGGTTGTTTCGTGGTGATATCGAACGCGCAATTCTGAGCGTCAATGGAGTAGGGGATCTTCTTTACCTCGGGCTCCAAGCACGAGACCGATTCACCGATTGAGGAAAGCAATCCAGCTCCGTAAATTTTTGGATTCTCAAGCGTGCCGATAAGCCCGTATTCGACCGTCCACCAATGCAAGCGCGAGAGCAGCGCCATTTCGGAGGGCGCGCCGAGATTTTTCTGGCGATGCTCGACCAGCTTGGTTGCTTCATCGACTTCTTTCGGATCAGCGTTCGGTCGCTCCTTCAAGATCGATAGGTGGCGGATCGCTTGATACAGCTCGAAATCTTTCCTGGATGACATTGCTTTCGCGCCGACTTCGCCGAAGCGTTGCAAATAATTCGAGTATTCGCGGTCGACAATGATCGGCGCATGACCGGCGGCCTCGTGCACAATGTCCGGCGCTGGCGTGTATTCGATGTGATGGATTTGGCGCATGTCGCACGCGATCACCAGCACCTTATAGGCTTGAAATTCCATGAACGCCGCCGGCGGAATGAAACCGTCCACTGCCACCGCGCCCCATTCGATCTTCGCCAGAATTTCATTCATCTCTTCAATGCGCGGGATGCGCTCGAAGGAAATGCCCGTGTTGAGAAGGCCTTTGAAATAAACTTTGTGCGCGTATTCCTTCAGAAAAAACATGTTCTGGCGCATGATGAATCGCCAGACCGCGTGATCGACCGATGTGTAATCGTCGTAGCGCTGATCGACTGCGAATTGGAGTAAGTGTTTCGGACAAGCAGCGACCGCCGCGTTGCTATAGCTGATACCGCCTTTAGAATTCATCGGCAACCTCCAAAATATCAGTAACCTATGACTCGTTTGCGGAGCGGGCAAGAATGATTCCGCCATGGGTGGATCGGCTTCTCCGAAGACGATGGCAAAAAAGATTGCGGCTTCGCCTCCTGGATTGCGAAACGCGTTGAGGAGTCGCCGCGGCGATTCGTTCCACCTATCGTTTCGCGCGAATTACGCGCCTCGCAACCCAAGTCAGTAAAACAATTGCGATCGCCCACGGCGCGAGAAACGCGATCGCCACGCCAATCATTCGCAAGCTCCACATAATTGCGCTCGCGCTTTGAGCCAGTGTACGCCGCAGCGTGGCAAGCAAGCCGCTTTCCTCGGTAACAATATTGCCCTGGCTGTAAACCTGGATCGAAACATCCGCCGGTGCATTTGATTCGTCGATCTGCGCGTCCGCGCGGTCCTGACGTTGCACACTCACGTTTTCGACTCTGCCTAACGAGTTAAGCGATTGCATGAGCGCCGGGTAATTCTTCATCCCCACGCGCAGCGAAACACTTGCCACTTCACGTCCATTCGGGTCACGGCTGAAAGTCGAACTGCGAACACGTCCGCCTTGTTTCTCGGCCAAAGCACGAAGCTCCTTAGCCTTTTCGTCCACCGATGACGTGCGAATGCGCAGGCTCGTTTGCTGGAAAGCTTGCTCTTGCTCTTCGCGCGAAATGGTGATGTTGAGTTCCACCTTGTCGCGCTTGGTCCTGGCATTTTCCGACATCCCACTCCCCCCTTGCGCGATGCGTTGGGTCTGCATTTGGAAATTTTCAACGCGCCCAAATCCTTTGACACGGCCGATTACGGCATCGCTTTCTTCCGGAGCGATCAGCATGCTCAGCTGCGCTGAAACGCGTCCCGAATAATCGCGGTTTAGTTGCGCATTTGTGATTTGCACCTTTGGCGAGGCGAGGCTCTTGGTCTGGTTGTAAATTTTCTCCACATCAGGGGTGTAAAGAGAGAGTTGGGCGCGCTCCTTGAGCAGAAAGGCCGCTGGTTCTTCCATGTCCTTTTCGGTCAGCGAAATCGTTACCGTGGCGAATTGCACCTGCGAATCCCAATATTTTAATTCGCCCTGCATCTTTTCGATCTCTTCACGCACGCGGCCCAGTTCCTTTTCCACCTGAAGCAGATCGGACACTTTACCGGTCTTCGTTTTCAACATGTCGATGAGACGCTGCTCCATCACGTGGGCGTTCTTCAGCCGCGCATCGGTATCGAAATACGCCTTGGTCACGTCTTCCGTGCCGAGTGTCTGGTTCTTTAATTCACCAAGACTCCGGATCCTTTGCAGAAAACGATCCAGGTTTTCGGGCAGCACCTTCACAACGATCTGGCCCTTCAGTTTTCCATTCGCCTGCTTCTCGGAATCTGTCGTAGCAACGTACCCGTGTTCTTCGTTCGCAAATGCAGTGATCTTCTGGACAGCATTATCAAAGCCGACAATCTCCAGTTCGACTGTCGCGTTGCGAATTAGTTTGCGATTGGCTAACGCTGGAGCAGTCTCCTGCACTGAAGCTTGCGCGGCTTCTTCCGTAACAGTCGGAATATTTGATCCAGTCACGATCGTTCGTTCCACCTCAGCGCCCGCTCGTACCTCGTCCTTCAACTCGGCTGGAGCCGGTGGCGGTGGCTCCTTTAGCGGCAAATTTCGTGATCGACCAGCGGCGACTCCGTCTGACTTCGCTAAAGCACCCGATTCAGCTGCTCGCGACGCTGGAACCTGTGACGGTTGCGCGGCAAACTGTTCTCCGACGTAGCGTTCGCGTTCACGCGGCGCAGTTACAGGTTCACCGGTGATCATCCGCCCGATCTGCACAAGCCCGAGTAAAACGGCGGCGACTGCTGCGATTTGAGTGGCGCGTAAGCGCGTCAGATCGACGAGCAGTTTTACAAGTCCGCTTCGTTGAGGAACGCGACTGCGAAAACCAGCCAGCATACGCTGTTCGAAAGCAGGATCGGCTTTTTCCTGTGCGAGAGTTTCTTCCAGAATTTTGTTCATAGTTTTGATTTCCTGATGAGTTTTTCGGCATTCCGCGCAATCGACCAGGTGCGCATGAAGTGCGCTCTGTTCGTTACCGGACAGTTCGCCGTGCAGATCGGCGGCCAACCATGTGTCGATTTCGTCGTGAACCGTTGCCATACGTTTAGTCCATTGTGGCGAGAGCAGGGCGAAGTTGTTTACGCATGGACGCGAGCGCTCGTCCCAGGATTCCGCGGAGCGCGCCATTAGTTAGACCAAGGGTGTTTTCGATAGTGCGATAGTCCATCTCTTCGAAGTAGCGCAATGTGAGCGCCGCACGATGGAGTTCCGGCAATGCGGCGAGCGCGGAATGCAACTGTTGATCTAAAACAGTGGTGTTCGCCGGCTCCGGCTCAACGGGTTCGATTAGCTGTTCCGACAAAGGAACAGCGCGGCGTTTGCGAAAAACGTCGTGTGCCTTGTGTCGCGCAACGGTTGCGAGCCAGGCAGGAAACTTTTCAGGATCGCGCACCCGCCAACGCGTTTTCCACGCTTTCACCAGCGAGTCCTGCACGACGTCCTCCGCTTCCTCGCGGCTTTGCAGAATGCCGTAAGCGATGGCAAACAGTGGCCGGCTATGCATGCGAATGATCATTTCAAATGCCTCTCGATCGCCGTGAATGGCCGCCTGATATTGTTTGCGTTCACTGGGGTCCATTGGGTCGATCTAAAGCCTAGACGTCCCGAGAATGCGATTCCGCGCGAAATTCTTTCGGGAATTTTCAAGGTGGATCGGCTTCTGCGAAGCCGACGAGAAGACCCAGTCGTCCAAGGCGCAATACCAGACGGCAAAGCCGCGGTGCTTATCAACGCGTTGCGGACAACGCGTTCCAACTAGAAAATGAGGACTGTATTCCCGACGCTGACCAAGTCTTTCACCCGTGCGGCGTCCCAGTTTGCCAGGCGAATGCAGCCGTGACTGGCGGCACGACCGATTGTTTCGGGATTGTTCGTCCCGTGAATGCCAATGCCAGGCTTGTTCAACCCCATCCAGAGAACACCGACGAGATTGTTCGGGCCTGGTGGAAGATTGTAATAATTTTCAGTGCGCACACCGTAATTGAGCATTCCTTCATCGTAGCGGAACCAGGGCCAGACATTTGCTCCGAGAATTTTCCAAGTGCCCACTGGCGCCGGCAGAGTTTTCGATCCAGGCGTAATCGGAAAAACACAGACGAGCTGATCCTGGTCGAAGACCTCCAAAAGGTGCTCGTGTGTATCGACAAAAACCTTACGAGAGGCGAACGCCGGATTTTCGGGGACTTTCCCCTCGGTGAATTTCTCAACCTCAAAGGGCAATACATTCGGCACCTTCAAAGTTTCGCCGGGTTGAAGGTGCTCCCAGTTCTTTCCGGGATTAAGTTTCTGAATGTAAGACTCGGCCGAATGATAACGCTCGGCGACGAACTCAAGCAGGGACGTATAGGGCAGCCATTTTAATCTGGCCTGCTCGGCACGGCTGCCCGGCACGTTGCCCACCAACTTCAGATCTTCATCCCTGATCGTGTAAGTAGCGTAAGTCACAGGCACTTGATCGAGCATCCATTGATCGACCGAGCCAGTCTTAGGCATGGCATGCGCATGCTTGTATGAGATGAGCGCTTTGCGGAAGAATTCGCCCATTCTTCCGTCGATTTTCCCAGGCCCGAAATCGCTGTTGTCCAAAAAAATTTGCAGTCGCGTAGCAGTCTCCTCGTCGTAATTCGGCAATGCGACGGGATAAACGCGAGGCGGCGGAGTGGTTATCTCCTGCGGCGGAGTAATTTTCTCCTGCGATGGCGTGGTGTTCTCCTGCGCCAACGCAAACATTGCGATTGCGATGATCCCGAAAATATAAAAAACGACCTTCATCGGCGGGAAGTTATGCGCTGTGAATCCGACAACGCAAACGCGATCTCGGTTTCCTCGATTGCCCACTGTATTTGGGTGGCAACGATCGTCGCGCGAGGACAGGCTACCCAATTCTGTCATTTGAATTGGATTGCTTGCCATTTGGTACGCCAGTTCTAGTTTTGGCGCGGTGAAAAAGATCGAGGCAGTCATCAAGCCCTTTAAAGCAGAGCCGGTGAAGGAAGCCCTGATCGCGGCAGGCGTAGAAGGAATGTCTCTCAGCGAGGTCAAAGGATTTGGCCGACAGAAGGGACACAGCGAAATTTATCGCGGCACCGAGTACACCGTTGATTTTCTTCCGAAGATAAAATTCGAGCTGGTCGTTCCCGACGACCGCGCACAGCGGGCTGTCGAAGCAATTTTGGGAGCGGCCAAAACAGGGAAGATCGGCGATGGCAAAATCTTTGTAACCGAGGTCGAAGAGGCGGTGCGCATTCGGACTGGTGAACGGGGAACGGAGGCACTGTGAGCGCGAGGCGCCGCCGCGTTACACCATTGAATCGTAGTCTGCCTCTTTCAATTTCTTAACGCTTCAACGCTGTAACCCTTCAACGCTTTAACGAAACAAACTCATGCAAGAGTATCTGCTATCGGCCTTCCTGGGAGTCGTCGAAGGGCTGACGGAATTTCTTCCGGTAAGCTCAACTGCGCATTTGCGCATCTGTGAAGCATTGCTGCATATCGACCTTCACGACGGCTTTTGGAAAATGTACACCATCGTTATCCAGCTCGGCGCCATTCTGGCGTTACCGGTTTATTTTTGGAACCGCATTCTGCAATTTGTTCGCACGTTTCCAAAAGGCGAACGCGGCGATCGCACTATTTTCACGCATCCGTTGAGTCTTACCCTAATCGCGTTTGTCGTAACCGCGATCCCAGCGTGGGCACTTACGAAACAAATCGGCAAAAACTTGGAAAATCTTTGGCTAATGGCCCTCGCGCTTCTCATCGGTGGAATTGTGATGTGGATCGTTGACGCTGTTTTCACGCGGCCGCGCACGATGCATATGGAGGAAATGACTTTGCCGCAGGCGGTCTGGATTGGGGCAGCGCAAATTCTTTCTGCCATTTTCCCGGGGACATCCCGCTCGATGTCCACGATCGCCGCCGGCCAGGTCGCAGGTCTGTCGCGTCCAGCCGCGCTCGAATTTTCGTTTTTTTTATCGATGCCAACGATGGTGGTGGCGACGGGGTTTGATTTTTTGAAGACAGTGATGCCACGTCATCACGAGGCGGATATTGCACCGCTGACAATGAATCCGCACCCGTGGATTGTGCTCGCCATCGGGTTCATTGTTTCGTTTGTCGTAGCACTGGCCGTAGTCGCCTGGTTTATGAATTGGGTGCGTGCCCACGGGTTTGTGCCGTTCGCGCTTTACCGGATTGTTCTCGGCATAGCACTATTGACGCTGTTGATGCGTGGCATCTTGTAATCAATCACTCATGGCGACCGACGTTATTCTTCCGGATCTGCAAAGTGCTGTTCTTTGTGAGGACGTCCGATGCGAAATTAACGGCATGCAAACGCTCGTGGGCGTGCTGAGTGTCGTCCCCGCGCCTGCCTTACCGATCAATTACATCCGGCTCTGCATCTGGACACGGTGGTGCAGCGGAGCAGGGAAATTTCGGCAAAAATCCCGCATCGTCGGTGTCGACGAACAACAGGTCATCGCGCAGGCGGAAGTGGAATTTGTTTTGAAGGAGATGGAAGGCCATGCGACCAACGTCCATTATTTTGGCGGGGTACAGTTTCAGCAGCACGGATTACATCACGTTGAGATTTATCTGGAAAACGAATTGCAGCTGCGTTTTCCCCTGCCTGTGATCAAGGTCGCGCGGCCAACTGGATAAGCGACGTTTTGTGAATGGGGGCTTGCGAACGGGTTGGAGTTGCTTATCACGACGATTTATGCGGAGGGGATTTTTCATGGTGCTGCTCTGCAGCTTCATCCTCGTCGGCCACACGCGCGCACAGGAGGTAATCGTTGCTCGCGAAACGAAACCTGAAGCTCCCAAACAAGCAGCGCCACCGCCGGAGCAAACTCCCTCGGAATCAGCAACACCGGAGCCGGAACGACCTAAACCCAAATCACGCAAAAAATCTGCATCGGCAGCGCCCACGCTGGAGCAAATGCGAATGGCGGGAGCCCTTGCCGCCGAGCGGCTGCACAATCCGAGTCCATCACAAAGGAACAGATCTGGCCAATCAGATTCCGAGGCTGCCACAACGCCAAGCCCAGCTGTCCCTGAAACCGCAAGGCCGCCAAAGAAGGAAACTCGCTCTGAACAGACAGGCACAAAGCGCCGGCCAAGTTCACGAACTGAAAAGCCGGACGCGTCCGGCGTGGTGCGGCCATCATTGATGGAAGCCGGAAGAGAGCACCCAACTGCCTCTCCTTTGCCAAAAGGGCAAACCCCCGTGCCCTGATGGGAGATGTAGCTGTAGGGAAGCTGTCAGCTTTCCCCTACAAGGGCGAGCGTTGAACGAGCAGTGAGAATGCGCGCAGCGCGAAATGTGTTGCGTCCAGCGTTCGCCAACCTATTATTCGTAGGCAGTCCCGACTGTGTCCTGCCGGATGCATCGGGAAAATTTTTTGCCCATTTCTGATTGCAATGGCCAATACAATTTTAGTTGGAGCGCAGTGGGGCGACGAAGGTAAGGGCAAGATTATCGACGTGCTTACCGCGAAGGCCGACATCGTTGTTCGAAGCCAGGGTGGGAATAACGCGGGGCACACTGTCTTCCATCGTGGCGTTAAATACATTCTGCACCTGATCCCCTCGGGAATTCTGCGGCGCGGCAAAGTTTGCGTAATTGGAAACGGCGTTGTTATCGACCCGATCGCATTGCTTGGTGAGATTGATGGTTTGCGCAAACTAGGGGTCACAATTGGCAGGAATCTGCTGATCAGCGACTGCGCCCATCTCGTCCTCCCTTATCACCGCCTGCTCGATGAGCAGCGCGAACTGCGTCAAGGCCATACCAGAATTGGAACTACCAAACGCGGGATTGGCCCAGCTTATGGCGACAAAGCAGCGCGCACGGGCCTGCGCATGTCCGATCTGATGCAGCCGATTGTGTTCTCGAAAAAATTGCAGGCCAAGGTGACCGAGAACAACAGAATTCTCCAAGCACTCGGCGCGAAGCCTGTCAGTTTTCGAGAGGTCAATGAAAGCTATCTGGCAGCAGGCGAGAGATTGCGCCCATTTGTTGGCAATACGGTCGTGTATCTCCATCGCGCCATGGAGCGAGGCAAAAAGATTCTTTTCGAAGGAGCACAGGGAACATTCCTCGATATCGATCACGGCACCTATCCGTATGTGACTTCCTCAAACACAACCGCCGGGGGTGCATGCACCGGGACCGGCGTGCCGCCTCATCGGATCGACCGCGTCGAGGGCGTGATGAAGGCGTATACAACTCGCGTAGGCGAGGGGGCTTTGCCGACGGAAGACATGCAATTGACGCAGATGCTTCACAACCTGGGGAGAGAATTCGGCGCTACCACAGGTCGCAAACGCCGCTGCGGCTGGTTCGATGCTGTGGCAACCCGCTACGCCCGAATGATCAATGGGATCGACGAGCTTGCCATCACTAACCTGGACGGGCTGGATGATGTCGATCCGATCCGGGTTTGCGTAGCTTATCGGCTAAACGGAAAGCGTCTGGCTGTTCCGCCCTGCGATGCGAGACAGCTGGCCAACTGTGAGCCAATCTATGCAGACGTGCGCGGCTGGAATACGCCTACTCATTCTGCTCGAACTTTTTCGCAACTTCCTCCTGCGGCGAGGAAATACGTCAGATACATCTCCGAATTAACTGGAGCAAAATTGTCCATGATTAGCGTCGGGCCGGCACGCGGTGAGACAATCATCTTGTAGTCATGCCTCCGAACGTGAAGAGCGTTCCTCGTCACATCGCAATCATCATGGACGGTAACGGCCGATGGGCCAAGGGTCGCGGGCTGCCGCGCATCAAAGGACACGAAGCTGGTGCCCAGGCTGTTCGCGAATGCGTAGAAGGATGTGGCGAATTAAGAATAGAATATCTTACACTTTACGCTTTCTCCGCTGAGAACTGGCAGCGTCCCAAGACTGAAGTCCTCGCGCTCATGCGCCTGCTCGAAAAATTCTTGAAAGAGAAGACACCGGAATTGATTGAGAAAAATGTGCGTCTTCAGGCCATCGGCCGCCTGACTGATTTACCCGCGAGTTCGCAGGAACAACTTCATAGAACGATCGAGCAAACTGCTGGCAATACTGGTTTGACTCTCATTTTCGCTCTGAGTTATGGGGGCCGTCTCGAAATCATCGATGGCATCAAGAGTCTGCTTCGCGCGATCGAATTGGGCCACATCGACAGAGCAATGATCGATGTGGAGATGTTTAGTAAACACCTTTACACACGGTACTATCCCGATCCCGATCTACTCATTCGCACTTCGGGCGAAATGCGTCTATCGAACTTCCTGCTCTGGCAAACGTCCTATACCGAGATGTATATCACGCCCAAACTGTGGCCCGACTTTACAAAAAAGGACCTCATTGCCGCCGTGGAAGAATTTGGGCGGCGCCAACGTCGTTATGGAGTCGTGGTGTAGCCTCGCTTCCTCGACACGGCGCAATGTAAGAAGCTATTTTTCACGTTGGAGTCCAAGCTTATGAGATTCGAGAATCAAGTTGCAATCGTCACCGGCGCGGGGCGAGGGATTGGCCAAGCTACCGCCCTGCGACTGGCAAATGAGGGAGCGCGGGTCGCGTGCGTGAGTCGCACGGAAGCGAACGCAAAGAACATCGCGAACCAGATCAATGCAATTCGCGCCGACGCGGCAAGGGCCTATACAGTCGATGTTGCGGACCATGCAGCCGTACACAAAATCGGCGCTCAAATCCTTGGCGATTTTGGCAGGGCCGACATCCTGATTAACAACGCAGGTGTTACCCGAGATGTGCTTGCCATGCGAATGTCGCTTGAGGACTGGGACGCGGTCGTTAACACAAACCTGCGCGGCACCTTTAGTTTTACCCAGTCGATTATCCGCGCCATGATCAAGCAGCGTGGCGGGCGCATCATCAACATCAGTTCGGTGATCGGTTTGATGGGCAATGCAGGGCAGACTAATTATGCGGCCAGCAAAGCGGGCGTGATCGGTTTTACCAAGTCCCTTGCCCGCGAGTTGGCGAGTCGCAATATCACAGTCAACGCTGTGGCCCCGGGATTTATCACAACAGACATGACTGCCGGACTTTCCGAAGAAGTTAAGAATTCCATCCAATCAAAGATTCCGCTTGGCAAAACGGGCACGCCTGAAGACATCGCGAACGCAGTGGCATTTCTCGCGTCTTCTGAAGCCGGTTATATCACCGGCCAGGTGTTGTGCGTCGACGGCGGAATTGCGATGTGATGCGCTTACCGTGAAATTCTGCAGCGACGACTCCGAAATTGAGATGGCACCAGTCACTTACGTGCGCTGTATGATGGTAATGCGCCCATTCGCTAACAGAATATTGCCGGCTAAAACGCGGCATTCATAAATTGTGTTGGCACCTTCACCAAACAGGCGATTCGCACAAATCCGAAGCGGTGATGCGATGTCATCCAGACGCGCCGCATGCAAGTGCGCGTCCCGCAAGGCAGCCAGGTAGCCAGGCGGTGCGATCTCACCTACCGAGCGGGCCCGCAAGCCGCCGTGGACTGCCGCCGCCTGCGCGCCGTATTCGAAAGCGTGGACAGCAGATAAACATCCGTCGCGGCGTAATGGATTAGCGGGGTCATGGTGCGTGTTCGTCACGCATGTAATCGATCGATCATCCCACTGAGTTACCTCATCCAACAAACACATCAGACCGGAGTGGGGAATCAATGTGCGAATTTCTGCTTTGTTAATCGACGTGCCGTTAGTCATTGTGCACGGCCGGTATGATTCCAGAACTGGTTAATGTCCACGAAACACACGAAAGACTCTATGTTTTCCACTAAGACGTTTTGGCGTGTATTCGCGTGTTTAGCGCGTAGTTGCCTTCCGACTTATTCCCAAAACGGATAGAAATTAAACCAGTTATAAGGCGCAAGACGCGCGTAATACTCCAGCCGTTCGGCGTAGCGCTGCATCCATAGCTGGATCTCTTCAGCACGACGATCGCGATCCAAGGTGATCTCATCGGCAAAATGTTCGAAGTAAATTTCGTAACGGTTCCCCCCGCGGTAGAGACCGAAAAACAAAATAACGGGACGATGCGTCATGGCGGCAAGCACAATCGGACCGACCGGGAACGCGGCTGATCGGCCAAGAAACTGGCATCGGGCCGCCTTACCATCGTTCGACACACGATCGCCCAGCGTGCCAACGACAAATCCCGCATCGAGGCTTTCCTTAACTGTGAGCAAAGTATCCAACCGATCGGGCGCGATTACCGTGCCGGCGACCACAGGGTTCAATGCATCCAGAAAACGGGTGATATTTTGGTTGTGGTTTGCGTTCATTACAACCTTGAGCGGAAACTTTCCCTGCATCACGCCCAGAGCTCGCAATACCTCGAAGCTGCCCAAGTGTGAGCCCAACAGCATGCAACCTTTTCCGTTTTCCATGTGATGGTGCAGGATTTCTTTACCATGAAGCTTTACCTCAAAACGCCGGAACTCACCGCGCAACAGATAAACGCGATCCAGAATGGTAGCGGCGAAGCAAAGAAAATGACGAAACACATGCCACCAGTGGGGAGGGTAACCGTGCATTTGCTTAAGATATTCGTACGAAGTTCGGCGAGCCGCGCTTGCAGTAATCACATAATAGGCTGTGACCGGATATAACAGCACCCTTGCCGCCCAACGCCCGATATACGTCGCGATCCAGGCAATCAATTGCAGCGAGGTGAGTGTGCCGCGTTCAGGGAAGCCCGTCCAACGCACTGCAGCGGGGGCTTTCGTCTCGAGAAGGTCCGAGGTCATTTGCCGGGCACGACGTTTTGTCCGCAGATTGCGCCGGTGAAAAAGTGTGGGTAGATCTCGCGAATACGATCGATGTTCGGCGCAACTTCGGCGCGCTGAAAGCCTGCGCGAGTAAACGCACGTCGCCACTGTTCTGCAGTCAGAAATCCTGGGTTCGGGCGAATCTCCGGATCCATCTGGACATTTGTAAAACTCTCGAGGATCTGAAACATCAGCTCGGGATAAATCGGCTGATTAGGATACGGCCGCAGGCATTCGCCGATTACGAGCCAGCCATCGTGGGCCAAAGCCGAGCGTGCTTCCATCAAGCTAAATAAGAGATCGTTGGAGATATGCATTACGTTAACGGCATATACCAGATCGAATTCACCCGGGTTGACGCCTTGAGTGCTCCAAGGCAAATCGAGATTGAGCGCGGCCCATTCGAGGGGAAGGTCAGGATATTGCCTTGCGAGTTTTCGCTGGCTACATCGCGTAAAGAACGCGTTCGGCTCCGTGACGACATAACGTTCTACCCGCGGCAAAATTCCGCGTTCGTCAAACAAGCGTAGTAAGATTTCGCTGGCGCTGCCGGGGCCGGCGCCGACTTCTAAAATCCGAAGTGCGCGCTGACTGGAAACACACTGGGCGGCTAGCGCGGCGCCAATCCAGTTATTCACGGCATAGGTTGAATTGTCGTTGTGAAAATAGTTCAGCCATAGCGGCACGCCTTGAGGACCGAACAAATTGCGATCACCGCTTTGTTGGCCATTTGCCACTGCCGGATAGAGACTCGCGGCGTGATCCAATAAATCCAAGGTCGCCGCGTTTGCGGGATCGATCTGCAGACCCGCTGCACGCAGGTTTTCAAGGTTGGGTGACCTGGGTGTGTGCCGCAGATGGTATAAGCGAGTGTTCCCATCGGTCCGAGCTTCGACGCAATCGATTTCGACCAGACGTTCAAGGATCCAATGCAAAGCGAACTTGAAAGAGGGCTGAAAGAAAAGGAGACGACACAACTCATCGACCGATCGCCATTCGCTGATGTGATCGATCACCTTCAACCGGCGCGCCAGATCGATAGCCATCCCGACGCTGTAAAGTTCCAATAGTTCCATGCTTTGATACAGTCGTTCACTGAACACCGGCGGTGGATATTCCTTCAGGTATTCAACCAGGCGTGGATCGCTTGGCTGTACCTTAAACGGCGGCGCGTCGGAGAGTGGCACGTTCACGAAGTCACCTTTGTCCCGCAATTAACTTCAAGTTGGCCTTCAGCTATTGCGTGGCCTTCGATGCGGCAGCAAAAATTGACTCCGGTCGCGTCATCATTGCTCGTGGAAAGGCAGATCGTAAATGGCTGCTCAGGCTTTAGTGGCTGCAAAAACTTGACCGTGCGGATCGCCGTAAGCTGACAGTCTTTCCGCCAATCACGCAACGCTGCGAGAACTTCATCGAGAATCAGTACGCCTGGTACGAGAGGCGCGTCCGGAAAATGTCCGGGCAAGCTGGGATGATCGGCCGTAACCGAGCGGCGTAATTCAAAGGTCATGTCAGCAAAGTTTCCTCATGCCAGTAGGTCCAGCAACTCGACCCGCTCTTGTAGAGTTGTTGACCCTACCTCTTAACCAGCTTTTCCGCTTGCTCGCCAGACGCATGTTTCCTATGCGCAACTAGACCGAACCGATCGCAATAGGCTGCGAATCGAGCGGCGCTCTCCGCTTCTTGCACGCCGAACTGTGAGAGATCGTACCGATGAAGCCCATTTCGTTCCTGCAACTGGCTTGCCAGTGCCCGGCGCATCCGTTGCTCTACTTTCGCGGACAACGACCAACCGAAGTGCGTATAAATTCGTTGCACCACCGCGAGAGGATCACGACGGACCTCGGCATAATCCACATCGCAAATGCGACGCTCTGCCAATCGATCTCGTTCACGCAAGAATCTATCCAGCGTGTTCGACCAATAATCGATCGCCTCGCGGCAAACAGTGAGTGGATCGACCGCGTCGCTAAACACACGGCGGAGGATCGTTATTAAACTCGATACTGACGCCATGGCATCGAGTGGCGCTCGATGGGTTTGGACAAAAAGCGCGTCAGGGTAAACAGCCAGCAGACTTGGCAAGGCAAACATGTGCGTGGGGGCCTTGAGCACCCAACGCTGCGCGTTTTGCCGGACCTGCAGATGTTGAAGAAAACGGCGGTGATACTCGTATGCCGGTCGCAAATCCTGCCGAAAGAACCAGGCCCGATACGAAGGAATATAATACATCGCATCGAACTGGTCACTCATGAACGTCGGCGCCATGAGACTGACACATTCTTGCGGAAGCTCTGCACCAACGGGGTGCACCTGGCGAAATGTGGGCGCCAGCCAGTTGAAGCAATTACAACTGCTAATTGCCCGTTGAATTCGCCGCTTCTCATTATCGCTAGTAGGTGGGGATGGCGTCATGACTTCCCACGTGAGGGGAACTCGGTGCTCGGGATCCAAGGCGAGCAAGGTGTGCAATACCGTCGTACCGCTGCGGGGCAAACCGACGATGAAGAGCGGTTCGCGAATCTCCTGTCGCGCAATGCTTGGATACGCCTTCCGATCTCGTTGTATGAACAAACGTGAACACAATATGCGTACGAGATCTGCCCGAAGGACGATTCTCCCTATCAGGTTAAGCTGGGCCTCCCGCTGGCAGGAATCGAGTAATCGCGAGAGACCATCAAAAAAGTCACCTCCTCCAAAATCATCGAGGCCGGAACGGCGTTTTGCTGTCTCGAGTACATCAACTGCACGAAGAGGAGAGCGCGGAATCGGGCTTCTTTCCAGCAAGGCACCACAGCCATTGAGAAGCCGGACAGGCAAGATTGGGCGAGTCTGATCGAGAGTTGTGCCGGAAAAATTCATCAATGAAAGAATGCCGCTGTTCTGCCAGATTCGGCAACCGTTGGCTACTAGGACTTTAGGCCAATATGAACGTCATGAAGACGGAAGCAAAATCCCGAACGGTTGCACTCTTATCATAATCATTCCATTTTGCCGCCATGGACACGGAAAAGGCAACATTTGGCGCCGGCTGCTTTTGGGGGGTCGAAGAGACTTTCCGCAATTTGAAGGGAGTCTTGTCTACAGCAGTCGGTTATGCCGGGGGAGCGAAGGAGAATCCGACCTACGAAGATGTTTGCACTGACAAGACAGGCCACGCCGAAGTTGTGGAAGTGGAATTCGATCCATCACAAACCACATACGACGAACTTTTGGACGTTTTCTGGTCGAACCACAACCCCACCACACCGAACAGGCAGGGTCCGGATGTTGGGACACAGTATCGCTCAGTAATTTTTTATCATTCGCCCGAGCAAAAGTCGGCAGCGGAAACATCCAGGAAAAAGATCGATGTGAGCGGACGTTTTCGCGGGCCAGTGGTAACGCAAATTGAACCTGCGCCGAAGTTCTGGCGCGCGGAAGAATATCATCAGCGGTATCTGGAAAAGCGCGGGAAGTCACACTGCGCGATCTGATTTTAAGCACGGATCGGTCGCCACGTAATTCGAACCAAGAATTTCGCTACCGACGCTGCCGATTTCATTCTCGATGGGGCGCACAAAGCCCTTGGAGAACCGCAGCGAATTTCGCATTGCGCTTTCAGGTGGGATGAATCGATTCACGATTTAACGGTTTAACGATGGTAACGCGTTATCAGTACTCTTCGCCGTCGTCCTCTTTGGGTGGCGCTACGCGATCGTGCACTGCGTAGGCATGAAGCATTACCGCGATCAGGTAGAAGAAAAACAGACCCAGGCCCCAACCCGCGGAAGCGAATGCCGCCAACAACACGAAGATCCCGACTGGGATCGCACCAAACATCCATAGAAAGCCCGCGAGCTTGTGTCCCTTGTAAATATGTCCCAGGCCGGGAATGATACTGAAGATAACCGCGATGGCGTCACTCGCTTTGCCTTCCGCAGTTTCAGTCGCCCCGCGCGTCCAATCACACCGGTCGCACCGCGTGGCATCCTTAGGGAGCAAATGGCCGCAGTATGGACACGGCATTTTATCTCCAGTGCTTGGCTCAGCGCTAGCCGTTGGCGCATCCGTGTACTCCACACTCATTGCAATCATTGAAGGCAGGCACGCGTAATTCGTCAAGCAAACTTGCAGTTGGCCGCGATACAACGCTCCGGTAGAATCGGCTGCAAAGGATTGAAAGGCGCGCTTCTTCTTTTCTTCGGACTCTCCACGCAAATCTTAGGCGCGGGGCTGAATCCTTATACCGACCTGATTGCAAAGGACGCTGGCGCAATGCCACGCAGCGGAGTGCGCGTGACGTACCTCGGCACGAATGGTTACCAATTCGAATTTCAGGGGCACGTTCTGCTGGTCGATCCCTACTTTTCGCGCGTGGATTTTTTCAGTATTGCACTCGGTTCGCGTCTTCAGCCGAACATTTCGCGTGTCGCAGGGGGAATGCGATATCTCGCGCCCAAGGCGGACGCGATCCTGGTTACTCACGGGCATTTCGATCATCTCCTCGATGTTCCGATTGTCATGTCGAGAACGCACGCGCGTCTCATTGCTTCGACCTCAGCTGTTGAACTTGCGAAACGAGCAGGCGCTTCATCGCCGAAAGCGTTTGAGGTAAGCGCCGGCGATGTGCGGCGCGTTGGTCCTTGGAAAATTCGCGTGTTGCCTGCCACGCATGATCGTCTTTTTGGCAAGGTGCCTTTCGATCAACGCCAAATGCGCAGTTCCGGCCCGCCGCAGCATCCGGCCGATTGGGTTTGTGGCGAGCCGCTGGCGTTTCTTATCGAAGTTGGAGGCCAGCGCATTTATGTAGATTCTGGTGGAACACCTACGCAATTGCCGCCTCGCGAGCGCGTCGATCTTGCAATTCTGGGTATGGCCCTGCCAGATTCACGGGCGCGATTGCCTCGCGCGCTCGAACGTCTCCAGCCACGCTACATTTTGCCGAGTCACCAGGACAATTTCTTCCAGCCGTTGGACGCCGGATTTCAATTCGGCCCGCTTACAGACTTCTCCCGGGTGCGGCGCGATTGCCAGCAAGCGAATCATGGCCGCTTAATTCTGCTCGATTATTTTCGACCATGGACACTGCCGAAAAAATGACTCGAACGCGCGAACGCTACGGTCTTCTCATTACCGCGCTCGCGCCGGTGGTTCCGCAAATTCTCGGGAGCGCGTTCAACATCTGGTACAACACCACGGTAATTCAGCCGTTACTTGTTTCTCCCGGTTTGAAGCAGCGTTTTTTCGAAACCATCGTCGTTTACAACTTGGTAGTCTATCCGATCGGTGTTTTCCTGTGGCTCAGCCGAATTTTTTCGTTTCGTGGATTGTTCCAGCGTCTTTGTGCGGGATCAGCGGTCAATTCTGTGTCACTTGCGACAGCGCGCCGTCGACTAATTCATCTGCCGTGGTTTGCCGCTGCGATTTGCGGTGTTGCCTGGTTTTTGTGCATTCCTGTTTTTATTGGCGCGCTTTTGCAGGTTCAAAATCCACTCGATCCGCGACTGCTTATGCATTTGCCGGTTTCATTTTGCGTCTCCGGTTTCATTGCGGTCACGCATTCATTTTTTTTAGTCGAACTGGCCAGTTACTGGGGATTGTTTCCCGTCTTCTTTAGAGGCGAGCGCGCCGATCTGATCCCGGGCGTTTTCACGCTGTCGTTGCGCGGCCGCGGAATCTTGTGGGCGATATCCGCGTCAATCTGCCCGATCGCTTCACTTTTATTGCTCATGTTTGCGCCGCGGTCACCGAGCATTAATACGGAATGGTTCGCCGTCTTTGTAGGTGTCGTCGGTATCGCGTTCGGAATTTTCACCGCATTGATGATGAGTTGGCTGGTCGCGAAACCGATCGATCAACTGAGTGCCGCAGCGGATGCGGTCGCGCGTGGTAGGTTCGATGTCGATCTCGGCGTAGCGCGGGCGGATGAATTTGGGCGGTTGCTGGGAGAATTCGACAACATGGTTCGTGAGCTCAGGGACAAGGAGAAATTACGTCAGACCTTTGGCTTGCACGTAGGCACACGGGCAGCCGAACAAATTCTGGCGCACGACCCCGGATTGAGCGGCGTCGAGGAAGAGATCACGATCATGTTTGTGGACATGCGTTCCTGGACCGCACGAACGAGCGTGTCTACGCCGAGCGAAGTAGTCGAAGTAATGAACGATTTTTTCCGGGTAACCGTCCGCGTCGTCGAGGAAAAACATCGTGGGATGGTAAACAAATATTTGGGCGACGGATTCATGGCGATTTTCGGCGTGGGCGACTCCCGCTGCAATCACGCTGGCGACGCAGTTGCAGCCGGCCGGGAAATTCTGTCCGCAGTCAGGCAGCTGAATGACGATCTTGCGGCAAAAAGTCGCGCACCGATCCAAATCGGAATTGGAATTCATTCGGGGCCGGCGATCGTGGGAAGCATCGGCTCGCCCCAAAGACTTGAGTTCACTGCCATTGGGAACACCGTGAATATCGCTTCGCGCATGCAGGGCCTGACGAAGACGACCGGAAGACCGCTGCTGGTGACAGCGGCAGTGCGAGATCGTTCCGGTGATTCGTTCAGCTTCGAGGAACTACCGCCACAGGAAGTCCGCGGTATCGACGGACGGTTGGCGATCTTTGCTGTGCAATACGAAACCTAATCATGACGTCGCTCTCTGAGATCGTTAACTATACAAATGATTTTCTGCGCATTCGCGAAATAGGCGATTGGGACAACGCACTCAATGGTCTGCAGATCGAAAACTCAGGAGCTGTGAGCAAGATCGGAGCGAGCGTTGACGCTTCGACACGAGTCCTGGAAGCCGCAGTGAAACAGAATGTCGATCTTGTGATCGTGCACCACGGCTTGTTTTGGCCAGGTTTGCAACGGGTGACTGGGGTGTTGCGTAGGCAACTGGAACTTGCCTTTGAAAACAACATCGCGCTTTACAGCGCGCATCTGCCGCTCGATCTCCATCCACAGGTCGGCAACAACGCACAGCTCGCGGCGGCACTCGGACTTACATCAAATCAGCCGTTCTTCGAAGAAAAAGGCCAATTGATCGGCGTGAAGGCAGGCGTTTCGTTGCCGCGCGATGAAGTCGATCGCACATTGCAAAAAGCACTCAGCGGTCCCGTAAAAGCCTTCATGTTCGGTCCGAAGAAAACTGGAACAATCGGGATCATTACCGGCGGCGCCGGCTCGGAAATCTACAAAGTTGCGCAGGAGGGGATCGACACTTTTATCACAGGCGAAGCGCCGCATTGGGCGGCAGTGGCGGCCGATGAGCTTGGGATGAATCTCCTGCTCGGCGGACATTACGCCACCGAAGTTTTCGGTGTAAAAGCGCTGGCGGCGCATTTGTCCAAACGTTTTAAAGTTCCATGGGCCTTCCTCGATTGCCCAACGGGAATGTGACGGATGATCTGAATGATCACTGCCGAAGCGCTGTCGACGCCCGTTCGACGTTTTCGTTTCGTCTTGGCTCTTCTATTGATCATTCCGTCTTCGACTTTGGCTTCAGTCAAAGACAAACCAACGCAGCTAAGTGGATATTCAAGCCTAACGAGTTGCGTAGTTTTGCAGAGTGTTGCACTGCTTGTTTTTCATAGGTGATCCTAACAAGTCCCGTTTGCACTGTGTTGCATAGAATTGCGTAGTTTTACATTAAGAAAGTCACTGACCGTAGAACGCGACCGTAGAATAAACATCCCAGCTGATCTAGTCCGGCAACCGATTGCATTTCGGGTGCTTTTCTACACCCTCTTGCATCTATAGTGTTTTTTACTTGTTTTGCATTAATACACCACTGAAAAGAGAGGGAGTAGATGCGTGAAAAGAATTCCCAATCAGGTGCGCTATCTAATAAGAACTCCTGATCATCAAGCACTTAGCCACTGACAGGCCAGCTGTTCTACGGTCTGCTTCTACGGTGACACCCTAAACGGCCGGGGTTAATGGTCGCCGGATCAGCATCACAACCACAAAGGAACGGCTACACAGAAAAGAACGAAGTATACGAAGAATCTAAGGGATTGCTCGAGGATCTGGCCGGTATGAGTTCGATCGACCATCCGCGCGATGTATCCCTTCGGGACTACATGCAATCGTTTCCGTTGGCGGTGTATGACTGCGAGAGATTTTGGGCGTGTGCCGTTGTCCTGCTGGCATCTAGGATTGCCGAATGAACAACTTGCTCCGCATCCTCAACACGCTTCTCCTGGCGGGAATCCTCGCAACGCTGGTTCTGATCTTTCTCCACATTCGAGAACCGCTTCAGATCGACGAACCTATCTCAATCCAGGAACCTATCTCGGTACAAGGTGTGGAAAAGGGGGGAATCAGGGGAGGAGGGCGAGGGCCAGTGCCAGTGGAAGTCGAGATTTCACGGTAGCTTCGTCACGCTACACAAGGGCAAAACGCACCCCTCCGGATCTTGCTGCAATCGTTTCAATCAATTTGCGCTTCCTAAGTGCCGAGTAGTTCGGCACAATCCGCGACCTGAATGGAAACCTCGCTTTGCTCTGATCTATGGCAATGGGTCAAGGCAATCTTCCACCACTGGAAATCAGTGGCAGGTGGCTCCGGAGCCGGTGTTACCCTTCTAATCGCCTCCATTTGGGCCGGCGGCTATTGGTTGCGTATTCTCGGCTTGGTGACTCTTTTCGGATCTTTTGTTTGGGCAACATTTCTAGCCTGGCGCGATGAATACAGAAAGACCCTTGGCAAAAAGCGCAGACGCCTGTTGGAGGAGGCCGTTCAACTCATAAATAATAATCTACATCTAATAGATATGTTCGATTCTCTTGGTGCGGTAATCAGGCTATCCGACAAATTTCAAAGTGAGGAAGATGTCGAGTGGGTCTGTCAGCAGCTTGATGAACGCGGCCACATTAATCCCTTCGGTGTCCTCGCGGAGACCTTTGAGCCTGGGTTCGACGGCAAGCGTCTCAAGTTCTTGCAAGATGCGAGGGTTGCTCCCGGTGGGATTAGCACAATCGATGAAGCGATGAGCTACGTTGGACGTACTTGGGCATCTGAGAATGGACTGAGTCCGCGGAATCTAAGGGGAGTCTACCCGCCGACATAGCGGATAGCACCACAGATCTCCCACCGCACATGCACGTTTACGCGACAATTAGCGGCTTTAATAAACTCAGGTTCAATATCCGTGTAGGACTAAGGTCTTATATACGGTGGTCAGGAACGCCGGTAATTTTAGTGTTTCGATCACGTAATCCGACGTCCCAGCGCGTTTTCAAGGGGGTTAAAACGGGTTGAGAGAGGTTCGCTGAGACAATAAACGAAACAAATACAACCAAACTAAAAAGAAAAAAAACCTAACAACATGAAAACCAAAATCACATTAATGGCGGCGATCCCGGCACTTTTGCTGGCGGTCGTCGGATACGCACAGCTCGATCGCGCTACGCACCCAATCGAGTTGGACACAGTAACCAAAACCTGGAAGGTGACAGCGGTTGATCCTGCGAATCGCACCGTGACATTCACCAACGAAGCAGGCGAGAGCGCTCACTTACTATCCAGCAATGCTCGTTGCTCAGGCGGCTCTGGTTTTTTCAGTTAGCCATTTCTTCACAGCATCAAGTGGTTTCACCTTTTACTATCTATCATTTGCTGTTTGTTTTCTCTTGGCCGTCACGGTGGACGACTTCTGGAAGTTGATTAAGTCCTTTGTCGGCAGGGGTGGAAAGTGATTGCTCGCATTACTGCAAATATCAGCGTTTCCGACTAGCGGCTTTAAGTCTCGAAATATCCGAGTCTTGGTCTTTGCTGAAGCGTCCGAGGAATGAATACAGGCCGCGGCCGCAGGAGGGTAGTGCTTGGATTCTGACCGTAGCGTATACGCGCCATTGTTTCTGGCGTGATAGCGCCGCTTACAGGTATCTTGGCTGCGAATAAGGCCAGACTGTGTGCCCAGAAATCGTCTGCGTGACCGGCTTCGGTTGATTCAGCGACAAAGCGAACGTTACCGCTCAAGGTTGTTTCTTTTCGGACAGCGCGATGGGACGCGATGATTTTTGGATCGTCGGGGATGCGGACGGTGTGATCTTCAAACGCTGCTTTGAGCGGATAGGCGAGTTGCTCTTTCATGGCGAGCGAGAAGTTGACTGGTTCGACTTTGTGAGTGCCGAAACGTTTCTGCGCGTCTTCGATGAGATCTCGGCCGATGACGGCATTATCGATGCACGCCCGGCGCAAGGTCGGCAGTTCGAGTAATTCATAGAGGCGACGTTTTTGTTCTGCGAAGGGCGTGTTGCGTAGCGCGACTCGATGCACAGTGAGGCGAACGCCTCCTACGATGCGGAGAAGCCAAAAGATGGTGAAATCTCTTGTTCGTGCGATGTCGCCGCCAAGGTAGAGCGGATCTTTGCAGATCCGCAGTTCATCCAGTGTGAGTTCCCATTTTTCGCCGGGCTGATATTTGCATGCGTCAAGGAGTTCAAAGCTAAGGAACGCGCTCGCGTCGTCGCTGGCCACGCAGCAGAATTCCTCCTGAAAAGATTCTTCATCGGCAGCACCGGCGCGGATGAAATTAAAGTAATCGGTTTCGTCCATGCCCAGGCGTTCATCGTCGGGTGACAGCTTCTGTTGCAGCTTGTAAAGGAACCCTTGCTCGAGCGAGTCCTGTAACGTGACGCGATGAACGCTAAACTTTTTCGGGTTTCCTTTGTAACGCGCCTCAAGAATGAGCTGATTAAAAAAGTTTTGCGTGCCGCGATGCGTGGAAAAGATTTCCATTGTGCCGCCCCATAAAACGCCGGGATAACTGACCGCGTACAATCTGCGCGGATCGCCATGCAATGCGAATTCGTCGAGGATACGATCGCCGGATTTGCCGCTTTGACTGTCGGGGTTGGAACTCATGCTGTGAATTTTTAAACCGTTGGCAAAGCGCAGCGCGAAACTTGTGTGACCTGCGTCGTCGACGACGTTTTCGCCCATGTCCTCGGCTGCGACATTCAGGATGTCGGCGAAGCGTTTTGCGTCCTGAAGGAACAATTGTGCCTGAATTTCGTCCCTGCTTGAAACCCATGCATCCAAACGTGCGCCTTTGGATACTTTCTGGCGAACCAGGCGATAAGCGGTGCACCAGCTTAGGCCGATCTGGCGCGATTTTTCGCAGATCTTCAGTCTGGAGTTATCGCTTACCCACCGTTTCTGGTAGGGCAATAGCAATACGTCGGTCGCAGGGAAGTTTTTGCAACGCCCCGCAAAATCGCGTGGAACAAAGGATGGCCGGCTCATAATCACATTAGTTTTGTCATTTGTTCGATCCGCTGAAGTGCTTCCTCACTGAGTCCGGCGGACACATTCACGCTGAGGCTGCGGTGATCGACCATGACGGGTTGCGGGAACAGTGAGGTTCTCAGGGCTTCGAGGATCTTGGCGCCTTCCAAGCTATCAACAACGATGTCATCGCGCTCGGCGAGTTGGCGGGCGGCTTTGAGCAGGAACTCGCTCATTTTCATTTTGGTTTCGCGGCCGCGTTCGGCGAGGATCGCGGTGAGTGCGTCGGTGATGTTGGGAGCAGCTGGCGCGTTGTCTCTTGGTCTTGCAAGAGCGGCGATTTTGGTCCACCCGGCGCGATGTGCGTGGGCGCAGAGTGTCCCTTTTGGGATGCCGGTTTTTTCGGCGAGTTCACCATACGAACAACCCGCAGCGCGTGCGATTTTTATCTGTTCCCAGGTCGCTTTTGAAATTGGTCGTGACATGGTGTGTTATCCTAGGTCTGGTATTTTGATGCCGCGTGTTTTGAGTTTGTGATAGAACTCGGCGAACTCGAAGACCTCTCCCGGCGTACCAAATGTCAAATACTCCCAACAATACGCCTGCAGGTTTGCCCCTTTGTCGACTGAGAGCGAGGGGTCACCTGGCAATGGCTCGCCTAACATAACCCGCTGAACGTAAGCTGACGCTGTGGAGTTAGAAGCGAATGCTAACTCACAGTTTTTATCGTAAGGGCCGGAAGCACCATCATCGCTAACGAGAACTGGCGCGTGTCCGGCGTGGTAAGAGAAGTGGTTTTTACTTAATTTATACATGATATTGGTTTGTTTGTTATTTGTACGGTTGGATTGCGGAGAGTCTGCCATCAATTAAGACCGCGCCCATCACGGCCATGTTTTCAACTGTCGTCGGTATACTCTCCGCACCCTCCGCGTCTTGCTTGGAAATCGTCACATCGAAAGCGGCATTGACGGGTTTGTTGTTCCACCTCGCCACCGGCGTTGAAATGGAAACGCCACTGATTCGGTTTGAATCGCGGAAGTATTTTCCGAGTTCAGTGAATTTTCCATGAGCAAACACACCATCTCGCTCGAACTCAAAATTCCTAATCTCGAAGATTTTCGTTTGACGGTCATGGTGCAAGTCTAACCACGGTGTTAGACCTCGATCGAACATGGCAAGTACAAAGCAGTTCAGTTCTGCTGCCATCGTGTCGGTCACTTCAAAATCCATAACTGGCGTTTCACCGGGGACGCTGCGAACGCGGCCGGCTGGCAGGTAGAGAATTTTGTCGCGTGAAGCACATAGTGCCTTTGCGCGGTCTGCCTTTTGTTTTAAGATGATCGCTTCGAGCCTGGAAAGTTTGAGTTCAAGCTCGGCGTTCTCCAGTCTCAATCGTAAGCCCTCTGCCTGGCGGCGCTCCTCTTCAGGATCAGCTTTTGTCTCCGGTTTGAACTCCGTCGCCGCGCTAAGCGGGGTCACTTCGTCTTGCGTCCGCAACCTTGGCTTTTGCCGGTCGCGTTTGGAAAAGAGTCTAACGAGGTTCGCCGGGAATTTCATTGGCAATGCAGCAAATACTCCGGCGACGTTAAGTAATCAGGACTGACACTCATTTTGACCGCATTGGCAGTCTCGCTGCCGTACCGTACGAGCAAATCATCTTCGGTGAGTTTCCGACCAAGTCGCTTTTCGAGACATTCGATGTGCAGATAGCCGGCGTCCCAAGCGCCCATTCCACACTCCCGCCAAATGTCGCCGCGCACAATATAGTGATCACGCGCTCGCTCTGGTTTGTTGCAATCAACACAAATTCCGATGATGAGATCGCCACATCGTTTTCGTTGGCTCATTTGTTAGGCTATCGGCACGGGCATCGTGGCTTGTCAGGCCGCAATGGCTTTTTACCCCGTGCCGTCGCGCTTATACGCGAAAGTTTATTTTTCATTGTGGTGAAATTCTGGCGTTGAGCGTTTTTTTGATTTCATGGATTTTGCACAGTTCATCGGCCGAGAAAGGCGCAAGGCGATTGTGTTCGCATAGGATCTGCAAGTCGGCGCGAGTGTAGATCGCGAACTCATCTGCACCCGCTTCGATCAACGCAGCTTTGGTGGTGTCGTCTTCGCAAAGGAAGACTGTCTGCTCGAGTGTTTGCGAATTCACCATCACGAAAGGCCAAGTGAGTACGGCCAGGAGATGCCATTTGTGAATGCGAAGAGCGTCGGCGAATTCCGGGGGGCAGCGATCGGCCGGTTCAACGGTGAGGGTCCGAGAATCTTTGACCTCGATTTTCAGCCCTAGCTCGGCTGCTTGTTGAAGCAGCGGGACGCAGTTTTCTGGCAACGGGGTCGTCATATGACCACCTTTTTAGGTTCCGCAGGACTCGCGTCTTGAGAAGCTGGAGAGGACGAAGAATACGAAGTATCTGCCTCCGGTTTCGCGGTTTTAGACCCCTGACTGCACGAAGAATACGAAGAATCTGCTGTTTCTCGGTCTTCCGGCTTAGATTGTTCGTATTCTTCGTGCCTTGGGGGGTTGTAGAACCAACGTTCAGCCGGTCGTGTGGCTGTGCCTTCCAATTTGCGGATCGCAAGTTTCCTGGTGTGCAGAAGGCGCAACGCTTCGTCGATCTCAAACTTCGTGGCATTCCGATTGAACACTTCACTTGTGATCTGCAGTCGAGTTAGCCCTTTTTGTCCCGCGGCTTTCAGTGCAGAGAGAATCCGATCCGCATTCTTGTTGCCGGTTCCCATCTCGAATACCCACGCGGCCGATCGTTCGCAATAATCCCAAAGTGCCAGGGCTGCGTTTAGATGATGCACTTCGACCTTGGCGGAGGAATCGAGCAGCGCATAGGTCACGCTTAAGCGCAAAACTTGCGCCTCCGCTCGCGCAGTGATCGCGCCAAGCAAGCTGGGACTGCCCTCTGATAGCTCGGGATAAACCCTTGCCCACAGTTTACGCGCTTCATCGCTTCGAGTGACTTCGCCAGCATGCTCGAGCAAACTCGATCGCCTTCTGGAGGCGTGTCACAAGATCGTTCATGCTGTCGCTGCCGATATTCCCGCCCTCCGGTAGGCATTTGCTCCGCCGCGCCGCTAACATCAGAAAGCGATTTGCAAATCCGTTTGCGCCTTCGGTTTCGGTCAACAACCGGCGGAATTCGTGGTTTTGTGATGTGGCCGATAATCGAAACATGCGCGTCAGTCGCTCGCGCCGGTGAGTTCTTGGTGAGCGAACGAAGGTTGCCGCTGTCCCATGCACTGCGAATCACCGGCGATAGCGTGTTGCCCTCGCGCATCATCACCTTCAACACGTTGGCGAATTCACCTTCAACAACGCACAAGCGTTTGTCTTCAATTCCGGCATCTACAATTTCCGTTGTTGCCGTTTGACGGTCTTGCTGATCGGGTCACGCACCGCCCAGATCACGCCCTCACCGCTCGACAGTCCATTGACGATGCAATCTTGCGACCACCCTTCGTCAGTGCGTTTAAACAGGCGTCGTACGTGCGCCCAGGCAGTGCCCTTGCGCGCTTTAGAAGTCGCGCCGACAAGCACAACGAACAAATTCACGGCGTGGCGTGAACCGTCAGCCAGCGCGTGTGGATTGCGGCCGATGACGCTGCCGAATGCTGTCAGGATCTGGATCAGCAAGGCTACGCTGTCTGCTTCGGTGTGCGGTTCAATTCGTCGCACGATCTCACCGGCCAACCCGTAGTAGCCTCCTTCATCAGCTGGCGCCGGATATTCAGTCGCGCCCAACGAAGAAAGCGAAGTAAGGTCTGTGCCGTCATCATCGGCTTTCGGCGTGTACCCGTGCTGTAGGGCCAGGTGAATAAGCGTCCCGACATGAATTTTCTCAAAGCCGCTCGCAAGCTTTTGTGCGTATTCGCCTGGTGCTTCCTCCGGACTCCACTCGTTCAGCGCCTCGATAGCGTCATCATCGGAGAGCGCATCCCCGACCGCGGCAACCACCGTGATCCAGTCATGGTAGTGCGGCCGCTTCGGAATCACCGCCAACATCTCGCGAACCTCTGCCTTGCTCGGCTTGCTATTGCCCTCAGTGCTTTTGCTGACACGCGCCTTTGGTTTCTCAACTTCTGGCAGCGGTTCGATCTCTCTCGCCTTTTCGTTCACGTAGATTTCCGGATCGTGCGACAAAAAACACAGGCGTGATACGTCCTTGCCGCTTTCATCGATCCGAATGCCAGTAAGTTTGAAGATGTGAGCGGCCACTGCGCGAAAACTCCCCGCGTGTTGTGATGCATCATCAGGGACGCGAAAGACTGCTTTCAGACCATAAACGGTTGGTGAAAGGAATAGGGCGAAGAGATGAGGACTTTTCTCAAGTTGCCTACGAACCCTAATCAGTTTCTTGCCTAACAAGTCAAGGTCTGCACAAAACAAGCCCGAGTGCTGAAGCAACTTACCGCTTGCGCGATATGAGAACCTTCCGGACCAGGTGACACCAGGCAGGGCTTTTTTCAGTGGAGCGACAGCCTCCTTGGCTTTTTGCAGGTCGCCCCGTGTAAATGCCACCTCCGCTGCAAAAGTGTTCCGGATCTGCTCAACCTGGCCGGCCAAGTTCTTTCCTCCGGTGCGGATCGCCTCGATTACAGCACCAACGCCAATATCGTTCCGCCAGCCGCGCCTGGGCTACGCTGAAATGCGATGTCTTAAGCGACTTCCAAACTTCTTTCCCGCCAGCAAACGCCCTGGCATAATAGCCCCCAGACTTATGGCGTACCGAGATTTTTAAGCCGCGTCTTTTCCCATGTTTTCGTCGGTTTGCACTGTTTCACAAGGCAGACCGTAGAACAGCACCGTGAAAAGGGCAACTAAAATCCTGTCCGCAGTGCTGTTTGCCCTCGTAATAGACCATCCGGATACCGTGTCGGCGCAGCTAAGTGGATACAAGGTTGTTCGAGTGCACTACAGGCCTCTAAACAAAATGATAATGCCTGTCCGCATCAATGGGCGGCGAGCAAATTTGCTGGTCGATACCGGCTCCAACCAAATCATCCTGAACGCGGCTGCAGCTGCATCGTTTGGGGTGCAAACGTCGCAAGGCGGTCTGCCCTATATCCAGCAAACCTATATCCAGCAAACTCAGATTAACGGGCAATCACTCCCTGTCGGGTTCGCGCAAAGTCTCATAGCTGGCGGCATGAGTTTTGGCAGCACTCCCGTGACGCTGCGCAAGTCGAGCCATTCCGATACTGGCGGCACTCCCATTGATGGCGTTCTGGGTTTGGACGTTCTCACCCGGCACAAAGCCGTGATCAATTGCCGGACAAAACTTATTTTCTTTAAGGTGAATCAAGCCCGACAAGTGGATCTCAGTTCTGTCGCTTCGGAGGAAAAATTCACCAGAATTCCTTTGCGACGAGAGGAGAACGGCGCCTTAACTGTACCCTGTTCGATCCGTGGACAGCCCGCACGTCTGTTCGTCGATACGGGAGCATTTCTTACTATTTTCCACGAAGCTTTCCTTAAATCGGTCGGCGTTCCGATCAAGGCAACACGGGTCTCCGCACATTTTGCGCTTGGTGCTTCGCGGAAAATCAGTGCGGGACAAATCAACGACCTTAAGATTGGCGGCTTCAAAACGCCGCCAGCAAAATTTGGCGTTACTGCACTGCCTAACTTCACATTGCGGCAAGGCAGTGCCAGAGTGAGCGGGATCCTGGGGATGGATACGCTATACGACTGTCATGGCATCATCGACCTCGACAGCATGAATCTCTTCTTGAAATAATTGTGCGCGCGCTGGCGGGGCCACTTTGTTTTCTCTTTAAAGTTTTTGCTTTCCCAAATCGTCGGACGCTGTTCTTTGTTCGCCGATGACTGCGGTCGAAGATCGGCGAGGAAGCACCCGCGCGGCAGGAGTGGTGGGCATCGCGATCCTGTCGAGTCGGGTGCTTGGCTTAATTCGCGAAACGGTTTTTGCTGGTCTTTTCGGCGCCGGAAAAAATCTCGACGCGTTTTTGATGGCGTTTCGGTTGCCGAACCTGCTGCGTGATTTGTTCGCTGAAGGCGCGCTATCGACGGCATTCATCACGATCTTTTCAAAGAAAATCGCGGTGGAAGGCGATGACTCAGCATGGCGTCTGGCGAACAAAGTTGCCACGCTCACGGCCGTTTTCATGAGCGTAGTCACGCTGCTCGGCATCGTGTTTGCCCCGCAACTTGTCGACCTTTTGACATGGGGAAGCTGGTCGCCGGACAAAACCGCGCTGACTATTTTGCTCACGCGCATCATGTGGCCATTCATGTTGCTCGTGTCGCTTGCAGCGTTGGTGATGGGCATGCTCAATGCCAAGCACGTTTTCGGCCCGCCGGCCATGGCGTCGAGTTATTTTAATCTCGGTTCAATTATTGCCGGTGTCTCAATTGGCTGGTGGCTGGATCCGCATTTCGGTGCGCGCTCGCTCGTGGGATTGGCAATCGGGACGCTGGTCGGCGGAGCCTGGCAATTGGCTGGACAATTCCCTTCTCTTTGGCGCGTCGGTTACAAATATCACACCGATTTTCAGTGGCGCGATGAAGGCGTGCGGGCTGTGCTTACGCTGATGGCGCCTGCCGTGATCGCCGCCAGCGCCGTTCAGGTGAACGTGCTCATCAACAGCGGATTCGCGGCGAGCCTTGGCAACGGCCCGGTCAGTTGGTTGAACATTGCATTTCGCCTGATGCAACTGCCGCTCGGAATTTTCGGCGTTGCGATTGGAACAGTTACCCTTCCGCTGGTATCGAAAAGCGCAGCAATTGGTAACATGGACGAGTTTCGCGCGATCCTCGCTCGTGGGATGAGACTCGCATTTTTGCTCACTATTCCATCGGCAATTGGACTGGCGATGTTTGCGTCGCCCATTATCAGCGTGATCTACCAGCACGGACGATTTAACGCGCAAATGACGCGAGAGACTGCCGGCGCGCTGGAGTATTACGCAGTCGGTCTCGTTTCTTATGCAGTCTTGAAGGTGCTAACGCCTGCGTTTTACGCGATCGGCAAACGGAACACGCCAATGATCATCAGTTTCTTTGCGATTGGCGCGAATCTTTTTCTGAACTGGCTTTTTACATTTCGACTTGGCTGGGGACATCGTGGTCTGGCGTTTTCGACGAGCCTGGTTGCAACAATCAATTTCCTGTTGCTTTACGCGTTAATGCGACGCCACGTGCGCAGGCTGGAAACACGACAACTGCTGATCGGCCTTGGAAAAATGTGTCTTGCTGGCGCAGTGCTGGTGCTGGTTTGCTGGGCGGCAAACTACTGGTGGCTCGGTGCGTGGTCGGAACTGCGCTTTTTCCCAAAACTATGCGAGCTGCTCATTGCAATCGCGTTTGGCGCCGCGGCGTTCTTTGGCTGCGCTTACTTACTGCGTGTGAGCGAGGTGCAGGACATCGTTGATATTTTTCGGCGAAGAATAAATCGCGCGTTGTAGAGAATTGTAGGACGTCTGTGTCAGACGCCAATCCACGCGATGGCGTTTCACTGAAACGCCCTACAATTACCCAAGCGCTTGATCGAGATCTTCAATCAGATCTTCGGCGTTTTCCAGACCAATGGACAATCGTAACAAGCCTTCAGGCGAAGTTGTTCCCGATCCCTCGATCGATGCTCGATGCTCGATCAAACTTTCCACTCCGCCGAGACTGGTCGCGCGAGTAAAGATTTTTATTTTGGCGGCGACTGACATTGCTGCGTCGCGCCCGTCCTTCACCTCAAAGGAAAGCATCCCACCAAACGTGGACATCTGTTTTGCGGCAATCTCATGTCCAGGATGCGCCTTCAATCCGGGATAGTGGACGCGTGACACCTTTCGATGTCGGGAAAGGAAATCGGCGACTTTCATCGCGTTTTCGGAATGCGCACGCATCCGCCAGGGAAGGGTGCGCATACCACGCAGAATCAGCCAGCAATCAAAAGGCGAGGGGACCGCTCCGCCCTCGTATTGAATACTGCGGATACGTTGGAAAAAATCATTCTCCACTTTGGAAACAACAATTCCTCCGAGCACGTCACAATGACCGCCGAAATATTTTGTCGTGGAATGCAGGATCAAATCCGCACCGAGGTCAAATGGGCGCTGTAATATTGGCGCCCAGGTATTATCACAAACGCAGATCGCACCCGCTGCGTGGACAATCTTCGCGACGGCAGCGAGATCGACAATTTTTAACAGCGGATTAGATGGGGTTTCCATCCAGGCGAGTTTTGTCTTCGGGCGCAGCGCCTTTTCCGCGGCGCGAAGATCGCTCATGTCGACAAAGCTCATGTCGAGTCCCCAGCGCTGGAAAACTTCTCGCAGTAATCGCGATGTTCCGTAGTACGCGTCTACATGCGCGAGGATGTGATCGCCCGGCGCCAGCGCCTGAAAGATGGACATGCTCGCTCCCGTCCCGGAAGCGAAAGCGGCCGCTGCGGCGCCGCCTTCCAGCGCGCTAATACCGTGCTCGAGTGCCTGGCGGTTTGGATTGTTGTTGCGCGTGTACATGAACCCGCGCGAGTACGTGCCCTCGGTGTCTCGCTCGAACGTCGTTGAAAGATGAATCGGCGACGAAACCGCGCCAGTCGCCGGATCAATGGCATGTCCCGCATGGACAGCTAGAGTCTCGATTTTCATTGTGGTTGGTTTTTCGAACGGACGCTACGGGTTGCAAATGCGGTTGTCGACTTTATGCTGTTGCGGCTTTCGGGGTCGACTCACGAACGGTTTCGGGGTTGACGGCTCCATTCGTCCGGCGCAAATAGCAACTGCATTTGGCGACCGACCGGTCCAGCGTGCGAGTTTATTTCATGAGTATTTACGACGACGACGTGTTTCGAATGGCGTGTGACCAATTTCAGGTCATCGCCGATTACCTCAGCATCGATAAGAATGATCGTGAACGGTTGATGTATCCAAAGCGTGCCATCGCAGTGACCCTGCCGGTCCACATGGATGATGGCAGCACCAGAACTTTTCAGGGCTACCGCGTTCAGCATCATTTGACTCTCGGCCCGACAAAAGGCGGGACTCGCTTCGCTCCGTCCCTGTCCATGGGCGAAACTGCCGCTCTGGCGATGTGGATGAGCTGGAAATGTGCGCTGTCCAATTTGCCGTACGGCGGGGCGAAAGGCGGGGTGACGGTGGATCCCGCTAAACTATCGCGCACTGAGTTGGAGTCGGTTTCGCGCCGTTACATGCAGGAGATGATACCGTTTGTCGGACCGCACACCGACGTAATGGGCCCCGACATGGGCACGAACGAACAGGTCATGGCGTGGTTCATGGATACTTATTCAGTTCACCAAGGCCATTCCGTAAGTGAAATCGTGACCGGCAAGCCGGTCGCGATAGGCGGAACGGAAGGCCGCCGGGAGGCAACCGGGCGCGGTGCCGTTTACCTGATCGAGCGCGCGATGAACATGCTTAAAATGGATCCTGAAAAATGCACCGCTATTGTGCAGGGATTTGGCAACGTCGGTTCCGTCGCGGCTCTTTCATTGGCCTATAAGAGTGGCGTCAAAGTAATTGGAATTAGCGACGCACACGCAGCGATCTACAATCCAAAAGGAATAGATATCCAGGCCGCCGAACAGCACGTCTTGAAGAAAGGGACGTTACGGGCGTTCGCTCAGGACAATCATGTCGATCCCAACGAACTCCTCACGATGCCGTGCGACATCCTCGTGCCCGCCGCCGTCGATCGCGTAATTAATGGAAAGAACGTCAGTCAACTCAAATGCCGCATCCTCGCCGAAGCGGCCAATGGCCCGACCACACCGGAGGCAGATCTGATTCTTGAAAAACGCTGGGACGAAGTCTTTGTGATCCCGGACATTTTATGTAACGCGGGTGGCGTAATTGTTTCTTACTTCGAGTGGGTGCAGGGCTTACAATCCTACCTCTGGACGGAAATAGAAGTGACCGACAAGCTTTTCCGCATCCTGGAACATTCGTTTGCGCAGGTGATCAGACGCGCAAAAGCGCATAAGATTTCTCATCGCACTGCGGCCATGGCCATCGGCGTCGAGCGCGTTCTAAAAGCTAAAAAGATGCGCGGCCTGTTCCCGTGACCTGCGACGAAGAGCCGATTTACGCGCCAAATACTCCGCCTTTCCCTTTGGCGAAGGGGAGAGGATTGAGGTGAGGGGATCGAAGGCGCCTATGGGTAACAATGCCACTGAACCCTCACCCTTGCGATGGGAGAGGCGACAGTCTGGCTGAGCAGCTCCAATGAAATTTTCGCACAGCGAAGAGGACCGTGAGGGAAAACATCTCGACGTTCTGACCGATGAGGAGAACGGTCTCCGGATCATTGTTTCGCGGCTAGGTGCCGAATTGGTTAGCCTTGCGCGAATAAACCAGGATGGCGGATGGACGGGGTTTCTTTACCGCGACAACGACCTTTCAACTCCCTCACAAGGATGGGCGAATCATGCAACGGTGATGGGTTACTATCTCCACCGGCTCAAAAACGGGCACAGTTTCTACCGGGGCCGCGAGATCAAAGGCGGCAATCACGGTTTCCTCCGCTCCAAAACGTGGCACTTCGCCGGAACTTCTCTCCAGGGAAGCGGCGCGTCACTGGAATATCGTATCACGCCGGATGATTTCTCAGTCGAAGAATATCCGCTAAAAGTCAGCGTAAACCTGACCTACAGGATCGACGCGAGTAAAGTGTCCGTGCTTTTCGAGTTTCGAAACGACGAGCCTGTGTTGACCGCGCATGTTTCTTTTGGATTGCATCCTGGATTCGCAGCGACCTCGTTCGAAAGCTTTCATCTACAAATGCCCAGAGGCCTTTACCGTCGTCACTTTTCGCCTGGAAATTACCTTTCGGGCCAGACGCGTGATATCGAGTTCGCCGGTGGCGAAATGCCGTTTTCCAAAACAGAATTACCTGGCTCGATTATCCTGGAACTCCTCGATGTGCCGAGGCGTCAATTCTCCTATGTCGATCCGCCCAGCGGTCGCTGGGTGACCCTCGATTTAACGAGCGTGCCGTACCTGACACTGTGGTCTGACGGCGGACCATTCCTTTGCGTCGAACCATGCTGGGGGCTCACCGACCATCATCAACAGCGCGCCTTTGAAAATAAGGAAGGGATTCAAACAATCGCGCCCGGCGGCGTACTGCGCGCGTCGTTCAGCATGGCCTCGGAACTTGCCTCGTCTGATTAGCTTATTAATTGACGACCGATGACAGACCAGAGATTCGTAATGGGAGATTCGTAACTCGGTATCAAATTACGATGTAACGATTGAACGAATTACGGAACCACCATGCCAGCTGCTTCACTTCGTGCCTTGCTCGCGCACTCAGTTGATTATGCGGGAATGTTCCCGCCCTGCAGTCTCGCGCTCGACTCAGCGCTGAGAAATCAGGCTGAATATGTCCTCTCTCCAGACGAATGGATGCTTGGTGCGTTCGTTCTCCCTGCTGAACAATTCGATGCCACGAAACAACTCCTTTCTCAATTTAATGCTCAACATCCACTTCGCATTGCTGCGCTCGGACCGAAGACTGCGAGCGCGAATGCCTTTCTTGAAGCGCTCGATGACGCAGATGCAGCGACTCGCTCGTTATCGAGACACAACGTCGATCTCATATCAATCAGTCACCTGGAGATGTTTCTGCCAAAGGACGTCGATGTCGCGTCGCTGAATGAGGCGCGATCGATTGTCGGTGATTTGCCGGTTTTCTGGGAAGCGCCGCCGGATAGAGTGGAGCAGACCATCGCGTTGCTCTCCGAATTTAACTCCGATGCCGACTCGCCGACCTTCGGTTACAAATTGCGCACCGGCGGGGTGACTGCGGACGCATTTCCAACTTCGATGCAGATTGCCAAAGCGCTAGTGACCCCGGCTACGCATCAACTGCCGCTCAAGTTTACAGCCGGTCTCCACCATCCGCTGCGACAATACCGAGAGGAGGTCGAAACCAAGATGCACGGTTTCCTGAATGTGTTGGGCGCTGCGGTGCTCGCCGCGGAGCATCGGTGGGACGCGAATCAAACCGCGATCATGCTCGATGAAGAAAATGCGGATTCATTTTCGTTCACGGACGATTTTTTTGCGTGGCGCGAGTGGCGGATCGACACCAAACGCCTGCAATATCGTCGCCGATTCGTTGTGTCGTTTGGCAGTTGCAGCTTCGATGAGCCGCGCGATGATTTGCGCGCATTGAATCTGCTGTAGGGCGTCTATGTCAGCTCCGAAAGCTTTCGGAGTTCACAGAAGGGAGCCCGCGGGCGCCGAGCGACATAGACGCGAAGCCCCAAGGGTGAGCTCGCTGGCGCGAGCGAATCAAACGCCCTACAATTGGCCGGATGTCACTGAAATCATTTATCGACGTTTCGCCTGATTCGCATTTCCCCATCCAGAATCTTCCCTTCGGCATCTTTCAGCCGAAAGGAGGCAAACCGCGCGCCGGAGTCGCCATCGGCGATCTAATTGTCGATCTTTCTGTTCTCGAAGAACTCGGTCATTTCCGCTCACCGGAATTTCAGGGCCGAAAACCCTTTTCAGAAGACTCGCTGAATGCGTTCCTCGCGCTTGGTCGTCCTGCGTGGCGTAAGGCGCGGGCGGTCCTTCAGCGCCTTCTCTCGTCCAAAACGCCGATTCTGCGTGACCACGCGAGGCTGCGCGCGCGGGTCTTTCATCCGCAAAAGAGTGTCACCATGAAATTGCCCGCGCGCATTGCGAATTACACCGATTTCTATTCCTCCTATCACCATGCGCACAACGTGGGCACAATGTTGCGTGGGCCCGAAAACGCGCTGATGCCAAATTGGAAATGGCTGCCCGTCGCCTATCACGGACGCGCGAGCTCGGTTGTGATCAGTGGGACCGATGTGCGGAGGCCGCAGGGCCAAGTCAAACCGCCCGATGCGTCGGTGCCGAGTTTCGGTCCGACGAAAAGCCTCGATTACGAACTTGAAATGGCGTTCCTGGTTGGCCCGGGAAATTCGTTAGGCGAACCGGTGCCGATCGATCGCGCGGTCGATCATATCTTCGGCCTGGTTTTAATGAACGATTGGAGCGCGCGCGATATTCAGGCGTGGGAGTACCAGCCGCTCGGTCCGTTCCTGGCGAAGAATTTTTGCACCAGCATCTCACCATGGGTGGTGACACTGGAGGCACTTGAGCCTTTCCGGAGACCGCTCCCGACGCAGGATCCCAAGCCGATGCCATACTTGCGAGCAAAGGAGGATTTCACATTCGACATCCACCTCGAAGCGTCTCTTCAAACGGCGTCACTGAATTCTCCGCACGTCATCACGCGTACGAACTTCCAAAATCTTTACTGGAGTATTGCGCAGCAACTTGCGCATCACACAGTGAACGGATGCAATCTGCAGCCTGGCGATTTGCTAGCCAGCGGCACCATCAGCGGACCAAGTGAAGAATCGCGCGGTTGCATGCTGGAGCTGACCTGGCGCGGCGCAAATCCTATAAAGCTGCCCAATGGTGAAACGCGCAAATGGATCGAAGACCGTGACCGACTGACCATCACCGGCTGGTGCCAGGGCGACAGCTATCGAGTCGGCTTTGGTGAAGTGAGCGGTGGCATTGTTGGAAACGGCAAGTGACAAGTGAATCGTGACAAGGTCGAGCTCAAGCCGGACCGTTGTCTTTGCACGATGGGTTTCCTGGATGGGGCATCCGTTGGTTTTCATCAGTCTTTCCGTTGGCATTATCATTGCCTTGCGCCTCGCTAATCGGACCGGTCTCGCACTTTCGCTGACTCTGTTGGCAACGGTGATTTTGCCGATGGCGCTTTTACTTTTTCGCGGGTTCCAATCAGGCCAGTGGAGCGATCCGGATGTTTCCGTCCGCGCTGAACGCGTTCGATTTTACCCACGGGCGATTTCAATTTCGGCGGTGGCCGTGATTGCACTTCTGCTCTCGCATGCGCCAGCTTTCGCATTGCGCGGGGCCACGGTGACGTTGTTTCTGCTGATTATGGCTGCGCTAATCAATTTTCGGATCAAGCTGTCGTTGCACGCTCTTTTCGCTTTCTATAGCGGGGTCATTCTGTTTGTGGTCAATCCGCTCGTCGGCGCGGTGGCCTTCGTGCTGGCTCTGCTCGTTTTCTGGTCACGCCTTTACCTAAGGCGCCACGATTTTCTTGAAACGCTCCTCGGCGCTTTTCTCGGTTTGGTGGGTGGCCTGGTCACGGCCTGGTAGCTCACCAAGGTGGAAGAGGGTTAGTATCCTCGCGCGACGTAATGGCCGTGTATCCAGACTCTCTGGCCGTATCGATACCTCCAATGTCCCGGCCTCCAAACGTAATACACGCGGCCCGACCAGTAACCGGGACCACGAACATAATACGGCCGATCCTCAACCCCGACTACGACCGAGCCTCCTCCATAATATGGCCCCGGACCGTAACCATAGTTGGGTCCGTAATAACCTGGGGAAGCGCTGTAATAGCCTTCACAGCCTCCAGCCCAGAACAGGGCTGAAAGCAAGAGAACCAACAGAATCCATGGTCTCGGTTTGGTTTCCGTTTCGTTCCCATTCGCCTTTCCGAGATAAACAGTGCTCATCTTCATATAATCATATTCGGTTTCGGCAGAGTTTTACGCGCCTGCATTTGTCACAGTGAGATGTCGTCTTTTGTGGCTGAGAATTTATACAACACCCTGATCGAGCATTGCGTCAGCTACTTTCACAAATCCGGCAATGTTGGCGCCGACGACAAGATTGCCGGGATGCCCATACTCCTCGGCTGTTTCCCACGAGTTTTTGAAAATCGTGAACATGATGTGGCGCAAACGCGAATCAACTTCTTCGCGTGGCCATGGTAAACGCATCGAGTTTTGGCTCATCTCCAGACCGGAAGTCGCTACACCGCCGGCATTGGCCGCTTTGCCCGGACCGAAGAGAATTTTCTTGTCCAGGAAAAGGTCGACGCCCGCGGGAACGGTCGGCATGTTGGCCGCTTCGGAAACCAGATAGCAACCGTTCTCGACCAGTTTCTTGGCATCTTCGCCGGTAATCTCGTTCTGCGTAGCGCAGGGAAACGCGCAATCGCATTTGATCTTCCAAGGCCGCTGGCCGGCCACATATTTTGAGCCGCGGAATTTTTTGGCGTACTCGCTAATGCGCCCGCGTCGCACGTTCTTGATACTTTGGATAAAGGCCAGTTTTTCTTGGGTGATCCCGTTCTTGTCGTAAATGAAGCCGCTCGAATCGGACATGGTGATGGGCTTCGCGCCGCACTCGATTAACTTTTCCACGGTAAATTGGGCAGCGTTGCCAGCACCCGAGACGGTACAAATTTTTCCCTCAATCGTTTCGTTGCGCGTCTTAAGCATTTCCTGAGCGAAATAGACCGCGCCGTAACCGGTCGCTTCCGGGCGCATGAGCGAGCCGCCCCAGTTGCGTGCTTTGCCAGTCAACACTCCGGTGAATTCATTTGCCAGGCGTTTGTATTGGCCGAAAAGATAGCCGATCTCACGTCTGCCCACGCCAATGTCGCCAGCCGGCACATCAGTATTGGCGCCAACGTGCCGGAATAATTCGGTCATGAACGATTGGCAAAAGCGCATAACCTCGTTATCAGATTTCCCTTTTGGATCGAAATCCGCACCGCCCTTGCCGCCACCCATCGGCAGACCTGTGAGTGAATTCTTAAAAACTTGTTCGAACGCGAGGAACTTAATGATGCTGGCAGAGACGGTTGGATGAAAACGCAGACCTCCTTTGTACGGACCGAGCGCGCTGTTCATCTGGACGCGGAACCCGCGATTGACTTGAATCTGACCTTTGTCGTCAATCCACGGAACGCGGAATTGGATCACGCGCTCCGGCTCCACCAAGCGCTCAAGAATCTTTCCGTCCCGATATTTCTTGTTACGCTGGATGACCGGCCGGATCGATTCCAGCACTTCTGTAACGGCCTGAAGGAACTCAGGCTCATTTGGATTGCGCTTTTTAACAACTTCGAGAACTTGCTGCACCAGGCCCATAAGGGTGTTACTTCTGCAGGTTATTTGCCTCCCGGGCAAACAAAAAGAATGGTGCGCGATGCAGCCGCGCCCGCATCGCTACGCGAAGCGTTGCGGGCGGGGGTTCGCGATTCACCTTCCAAACGCCGCTTCAGATACGCTCGTCCGAATCCAGTCTTGAGCTGCTTCTCGCGGAGCCGAGCGTTCAGTTCAGAACGACACGCCTCATAGTATTCTAATGTTACCGGCAATCGATGCGCAGTTGCGCGCACTCGGCCAGCGCGATGCTGAGCGATTCGTTTACGCAAATCAAGCGCCGAACCGAGGTATAATTTGCCATCACGACACCTCAGCACGTAGGTGTAGAACATACAGAGATCAGACGGCGAATGCGCGATGCAGGGTTCGAACCTGCGACTTCTTGCGTGTGAAGCAAGCGCTCTACCACTGAGCTAATCGCGCGGGTTTTCAGAAGCGGACAAAATAAAGAGCACGCGAAGCATCGCAAGCCAGACGCGAAAATTCTACGGCAGCCCCGAAAGCCTTCGGGGTTGCCCTGCAACCGATGCCATTTTATCTAAAAGCATGTCAGAACATAAAATTACTCTCACTTGGAAACGCGGCGACACGCCGTTCGAGTATCAGAAATATCCACGCGATCACACCTGGAAATTTGAGGGCGGGCACGAAATGCAAGCATCGGCTGCTCCCGCTTATCTGGGAAACCCAAAGCTTGTCGATCCGGAGGAAGCGTTTGTCGCGTCGCTGTCAAGTTGCCACATGCTGACGTTTCTTTTTATAGCGGCGAAAAAGAAGTTCGTCCTCGATGAGTACGTTGACGATGCGGTTGGTCACATGGAGAAAAATTCGGAAGGCAGGCTCGCCATTACCCGTGTGACTCTAAATCAGCGATTGAAGTTCTCCGGGGATAAACAACCCACTGCGCAGGAAATCGAGGAAATGAATCATGCCGCACACGAGGAATGTTTCATTGCCAATTCGGTGAAGACCGAAGTCACGGTCGAAACGCAGACGTAACGTGCGTTGTGTCATAGCGGCGTTTGAGTTAAACGCCAGACGTGACAAGGGCGCTCGCTGCGACGAGCGCCTCTACAAGCTTCGTGATCGTGTAATCTGTCGCGCAGGCAATGAGCACGCCTTCCGACTCTCAACTCATGGAAAAAATCGTCAGCCTGTGTAAGCGACGCGGTTTCATTTTCCAATCGAGCGAGATTTACGGCGGGTTGAACGGCGCTTGGGATTACGGGCCACTCGGCGTCGAGTTAAAGCGAAACCTTAAGAATTACTGGTGGCACGTGACCGTGCATGAGCGGGACGACGTCGTTGGTATGGATGGCTCGATCCTGACCCATCCTGCGGTGCTAAAGGCATCCGGTCATGTGGAAGGATTTTCTGATCCGATGGTCGATTGCCGGACTTGCAAAGCACATTTGCGCATTGATCAGCTCACGGAGAAGAAAGGCGTTAAACAGTGTCCAAATTGCGGCGGCAAGGATTTGACTGCGCCGCGGCAGTTCAACTTGATGTTCGAAACTCATGTAGGTGCCGCAACTGACGAAAGTTCCATCGCTTATCTTCGTCCTGAAACAGCACAGTCGATCTTCGTTCAGTTCAAGAACATTCTCGAAGTATCGCGCAAGAAACTGCCATTCGGCATCGCGCAGATTGGTAAGGCTTTCCGTAATGAAATCAACCCGCGCAATTTCACGTTTCGTTCGCGCGAGTTCGAGCAAATGGAACTCGAATATTTCTGTCGGCCCGAGCAGGGGATGGAATTGCTCGAATATTGGAAGGAAGAACGCCTCAAGTTTTATGAAGATATCGGGATTTCGCGCAGCAAACTTCACGTGCTGACAGTGCCCGACGATGAGCGCGCCTTCTATTCAAAGGGGACATACGACATTGAATACGAATTTCCGTTTGGGCGACAGGAACTCGAGGGCGTCGCGTATCGAACCGATTACGATTTGTCACAACATCAGAAGGCAAGCGGGAAATCTCTCGAATACTTTGATGAAGAAACGAAGCAGCGATTTATCCCGCATGTTGTAGAGCCGAGTGCTGGTGTCGACCGCACAGTCCTGGCGCTAATCTGCGAGGCGTATTCAGAAGACCACGCGCCTGATGAAAAAGGGAAAATGGAGACGCGCATAGTGCTCCGTTTTCATCCACGAATCGCACCGATCAAGTGCGGTGTATTCCCGCTGCTCAAGAACAACCCCCAGCTGGTCGCGAAAGCTAAAGAGATCGTCGGTCTTTTGCGGCCGGACATGACTGTTTTCTATGATGAGAGCGGCGCCATCGGCCGTCGGTATCGGCGTCAGGATGAAATTGGCACCCCATTCGGGGTAACCGTTGACTTTGAGACGCTAGGGGAGAAGGATGCTACACTGCGCGATACAGTCACGCTGCGCGAGCGGGACTCAATGAAACAGGAACGCGTCGCAATCAAAGATCTGCTCGAGATTTTGACTTCGCGGATTCGTTGATTTATCCGCAATCGTTGCGTACGCATGCGGGCTATTTGAACTATGAAAGTTGAAATTTTCACGTTGTGTGATGCAGCGACAACAGACGCCGGGGGCAAATTGAACATTCTCGGCTCGTTTGATCGATTGAACGCGACGCAAACTCCGGTGATGCATCCTCAATGCGCTTTGGCTATCAAGTTGAGGTTCGAACGCGTGGAAGAAGGAACGAAATCGATCCGAATCCAATTTGTCGATGCAGACGGGAAGTCGGTCATGCCAACTCTGAATACCACGTCGCAAGTGCAATTCGGACCCAGTGACTCAACTGCAACAGCTTCCCTGGTCCTTGTAATCCAGCAGTTAAAGCTGCCTAAGTTTGGCGAGTACTCGATCGACCTAGCCGTTGATGGGCATCATGAGGGATACATTCCGCTAGTAGTCGCCCCGCCGACTTAACCGCTAAGTTGGCGATGGATCTCGCGCAGTTCCGCGAATACTGTCTGAGCAAACCTTGCGCGACTGAGGGCACGCCATTCGGGCCCGATGTTCTCGTGTTCAAAGTCAGCGGTAAAATGTTCGCATTAGCAGCTCTGGACGAAGTGCCCACCACTGTGAACCTAAAGTGCGACCCTGATTTGGCGCTCGAGTTGCGCGACCGTTACGAGCAAGTCACGCCGGGTTATCACATGAACAAAAAACACTGGAACACTGTTGGGATTGAGGGTGGCATCCCCGATCCCGAGCTGCGAAAAATGATTGACCACTCCTACGATCTCGTGGCCAAAGGGCTGCGAAAACCTGGGGCAAAGGTTGCAGCTCGATCTCGGCGAAACTCAACTGCAGCGCGTCGTGGGCGACGTTGAGGAATTATGGGCTGCGTAGGTGCGAGCCTCGGAGAGAAAGATGCCGCGCTGCTGATACAGTGACGTTGCGAGATCGCGATTCGATGAAACAAGAACGCGTTGCCATCCAAGACCTGCCGGCCATCTTACGCGACCGGCTCGGCTGATGGCTCTTGAAGTGCGATGCGTCCTCGCACTGCTTTTACACCCTGCAAATCTACCGAGGTTCTTACTTACATGGGCCCGGCACAGGAATAACAAACTTGCCGTCCTTCTCAGCGATGAAGTTCTCGCTTGTGCTCGTTGAGCTGCCGTTGGCGTCTTTCTTCTCGACCTTGATGATGAGTTTCTTGGTTGGTTTAAGTGTCAGGCAAACCTTGCCGCCGGTCGGCGAATCCATTGGCGTCGCCGCTTTCTTCGCGTCGTCCGGCGTAAGATCGACAAGCTCGATGTTGGATATTTTCTCGCCGGCTTCTCCTGATTGCATCATTTTGTAGAAACCGAGGATCGCCGGGTCGGCGCCTTGGGTGTAGAGGAACGATTCCAATGTAGCGGTGTCCTTCCCTTCGAACGCAGTTTTGTATTTGTCGACAAACGCTTTTTCTTGCGGGGAAGCGCCAGCTTGGAGCGAAAGTGAAGAGATGGTGAGTACGGTACAAGCTAAGATGCTGATTCTGGCGAGGTTGTTCATAAATATGTGAGCGTAGGGAGCTCGACTTGAGCAAGGCAAGCACATTATGAGAAAACCGTTGCTGATCCTCGCGCGGCAGGCTAATTGCTTTTCCCGAAATCGATAGCGGACCGGAGACCGCCGTTCCTTGCCGATGAATATTCACGAATACCAAGCCAAAGAACTGCTGCAGAAATTCGATGTAGCCACTACTCGAGGAAGGGTTGCATCAACGCTTGATGAAGCGGAGCAAATTACGCGCGAACTCGGCGACGTCGATATCGTCGTCAAAGCGCAGGTTCACGCCGGCGGCCGTGGCAAGGGCACGTTCACAAACGGATTCAAAGGGGGAGTACACGTTCGCAAGACGCCGGCGGAAGTGCGCGATGTGGCGGCAAAGATGTTAGGTCAGATCCTGGTTACCCATCAGACAGGACCGGCCGGTCGCCAGGTAAACAAAGTGCTCGTGGCCGAATCCGCCGACATTGCGCGCGAGATTTATTTTGCCGTCTTGCTCGATAGGCGACAGCCACGCCTGTAATTGTCGCGAGTAATGAAGGTGGTGTTGAAATTGAAGCCGTCGCGGCGAAATCGCCCGAGAAAATTATTCGTGAACAAATCGATCCGTTGGCAGGTCTGCAGCCATTTCAGACCCGAAAACTGGCGAAGCAACTCGGCTTCGAGTCGTCACAATTGAAAAGCGTTTCGAAATTATTTGAAGGACTCTACCGCACGTTCATTGCGTACGATTGTTCGATGGTCGAGGTGAATCCGCTCGTTGTGACAAGAAAAGGCGATGTGCTGGCGCTCGATGCGAAGTTTAACTTCGACGATAACGCGCTGTATCGGCATCCAGAAATCGCGGCACTGCGTGATGTCGCTGAGGAAGACCCTCGAGAAGTCGAAGCTTCGAAGCATGGTCTTAATTACATCGGTCTCGACGGAAACATTGCCTGCCTGGTAAACGGAGCCGGTCTGGCGATGGCCACGATGGACATCATCAAATTCTATGGCGGCGAGCCGGCCAACTTCCTCGATGTAGGCGGTGGCGCCACGGAAGAGCAGGTAACCGAAGCGTTCAAGATTTTGATCGCCGATAAGAAGGTGAAAGCGATCCTAATCAACATTTTTGGCGGTATCATGAAATGCGACATCATCGCGCAGGGAATCATCAACGCGGCAAAAACATTAAAGCTATCGGTGCCGCTGGTCGTTCGACTCGAGGGAACGAACGTCGAAGCAGGAAAAAAATTGATCGCGGATTCGGGTCTGGCCGTTATCGCGGCCGATGATCTGGCCGATGCCGCGCAAAAGGCCGTGAAAGCGGCAGCAGGAAAAAAATGAAAGCGAAGAAGATTGCATTTACTGGAATCCCGGTAACGGACATAAAGCGCGCACGAGCGTTTTATGAAGGAGTGCTAGGGCTCAAGGTCTCGGGTGAATTTGGCGAAGGTGTTTGGATTGAATACGAGATTGGTCCCGACACGCTGGCTATCGGCAGCGTGGGCGATCAATGGAAGCCATCCGAAGACGGCACCAGCGTCGCTATTGAAGTCGAGGACTTTGATGCCGCCATCAAGAGCCTGAAGCAAGCGAAGGCTCGATTTGCCGCCGAAGGAATCGAGAGTCCGGTGTGCTGGATGGCCGTCGTGCAGGACCCGGACGGTAATAAGATTATTATCCACAAACTAAAGAACGCATAACATCATGATCAAGGAAGTTGCATTTATCGCCGTCGCCGTTTCAGACAAGGAGCGGGCGCGGAAGTTTTATCAGGAGACGCTGGAGCTAAAACCTGCACGAACAAAAACGGACGGCGCATGGGTCGAGTACGATCTGGGCCCAACCACAATCGGTGTTGGCTGTCATCCCGCTTGGAAACCGTCACGCGACGGTACCACGGTCGCCTTTGAGGTAGAAGACATCGATTCCGCGATCGACAAACTTAAAGGGCGGGGTGTCACCTTCGATATGGAAAAGATTGAAACGCCGGTGTGTTGGATGGCGCAATTTCGCGATCCAGACGGGAACAAGTTGGTCGTTCACAAGAGAAAGGAATGACGGAAGGTGGGAGCGGGTTCTCCGTCTGGTCATCCTGAGCGAAGCGCAGGGAAGTCGAAGGATGCCGCAAGGTTACATTGGGTTTCGCTACGGGGTTCCTCGACTCTGCTCGGAATGACGGTTGAAGTCACCGTTCGCTAATTAGTCATGTCAATATTAGTCGATAAGAGCACGCGCCTCGTGGTTCAGGGAATCACGGGCAGCGCAGGGGCGTTTCATACACGACAGTGCATGGATTACGGCACGAACGTTGTCGCCGGTGTAACACCTGGCAAAGGCGGACAGATGTTCGATGGTAAGGTGCCTGTCTTCGATACAGTTTGGGAAGCGCGACAGCAGACTCGCTGCAACGCTTCGATGGTTTTTGTGCCTGCTCCGGCGGCGGCTGATTCAATTCTTGAAGCCGTGGATGCCGGAGTGGAACTCGTCGTTTGCATCACGGAGGGAATTCCAGTGATGGACATGATGCGGGTAAAAGACCTGATGCGTGGAAGGCAATCGCGACTGATCGGACCGAATTGCCCGGGGATCATCACACCTGGCGCGTGCAAGATTGGCATCATGCCCGGGTACATCCATAAGCCCGGCAGCATCGGCGTGATCTCGCGCTCTGGTACACTTACTTACGAAGCGGTCTGGCAACTCACTTCGCGCGGGTACGGCCAATCAACTTGTATTGGGATCGGCGGTGATCCGATTGGCGGACTGTCGCATCTCGATTGCGTGAAACTATTCAACGAAGATCCTGGCACGGATGCCATGATCTTGATCGGTGAAATTGGTGGCTCGGCAGAGGAAGAAGCCGCCGAGTGGATCAAGAAGCATTGTAAGAAGCCGGTCGCGGCTTTCATCGCCGGAATGACGGCTCCGGCCGGGCGACGCATGGGTCACGCTGGGGCGATTGTTTCGGGCGGCAAAGGGACCGCAGCAGGCAAGATCGAAGCACTGAAGGCAGCGGATATCGCTGTTGCGCAGACGCCCGCCGCAATCGCCGACACGCTCATTGCGCGAATGAAGCTTCAATCCTAAAATTCGCGCTTTCGGAGAACCGAGTCATTACGGTATCAGGAATTGTCTGTTTAAATCAGTCCGCGGATTGCCTGCGGGTTCGCTGGATTGCAATCGCGACAGATTCGATACGAAATTGCTGAACCCAATTAATTGCCTATGAACACACTTGCACTCATCGCTATCACCTGGATCGGGAAGGAATACCGATTTTTTGGACTGGATTGGAGTTATCTCATGGTCCTCGGCTTCATTGGGAATGCTCTTTTCTCGATGCGCTTCCTCGTCCAATGGCTCGCGTCGGAGCGACAGGGCGAAAGCATTATCCCCGTCTCGTTCTGGTACTGGAGCATTGCCGGCAGCGTACTCATGTGCGTTTACTTTATTTTCCGACGCGATCCAGTTGGGATTCTCGCGTATCTCCCGAACTCGCTTATTTACATTCGAAATTTGATGTTGATTCGGAAGCGCAAATTCGCATTTACTGCCGCGGCGCCTTCGCAACACCCGCGTGAGACGGGATAGGGACGCGGACGGCTTCGAATGGGGATAGCCGATTAGTGAGTGGCAGGTTGGCTGGCGGATGCATGCGATTCCCCAGCCGGCAAATTCGCACCTTTCCAATCCATAGCCATGCGGATGCGTGCGCGACCGCTGGGATGGTCGAAAAAGATGAATTCTTCCAGCGCCGTTGGATCGAGTTTGCGATAGACCCCGAGTTTAAGTGCCACCTTTGCCATACCATCGGGCTCGCGTGAAGTGTTGATTCCAAAAGCATCTGCTTCTCGTTCTGTGATGCGTACTACCGTATTAAGAACAGGCGTAGCAAAAAAGAGTAAGGTACTAAAAATCAGCGCGAGCAGTGGAAGACCCGCTGGGTCAGCAATACCGCGCACGCGCCATTTCTCGCCCCAACGCTTCACCGCGGCATCGAAGAGGATGCGAGTAAGCGCGAATCCGATGAGAATAAGAATTCCAAGGTAGGTGAGCAGTTTCGCGCCATGATTGAGGACGTAATGCCCCATTTCGTGCGCCATCACCGCGCGAATTTCCGGAAGCGTACATTGCTTCAGCAGATTGTCATTTAGCGCCACGCGCGTCGTGCCGAGTAACCCCGCGACATTGGCACTTACACGTGTCGTCTGACGCGAGGCATCCACTTCGAAAACCTGTTTCACAGGAATTTCATTCGCTCGAGCCATCGCGAGAATTGGATCTCGAATCTTCGGATCGGTTATCGGCTTATAGGTGTTAAAGAGCGGTTCGATGTAAACCGGCGCGATAAGGACAAGAGTTCCGGAGTAAATAATCATAACGACAGTTCCCCAAATCCACCATGCGCGCTGGGCGCGCCGAAAGACGACGTAGAGAACGATTACCAGCAAGGTTCCGCCGACTAAAGTTAGCGCCAGGCCCAGTAATTGTTCCCGAAACCATGGGGCGAAACTCTGGGTCGCCAGGCCATATTGATGTTCGCGAAAAAAGTTTTCGTACAGGTTGAGTGGAAAACTCAGTGCGTAAACGAGAAGCAGATATGGGATCGCATAGCAGGCGACTTGTACATTCCTGACCTTGGTGACACGTTCGGAAAAATCGCGCAGTCGCGCCGAAAACCGCGAGGTCAGAAGAAGGACCGAAATTGCGGCCGCTAGAACAAAATCCCAAAGGATTAGCCAGTACCCGCCTTCGAAGTAGGCGTTGGACTTCTCTCGTTGATTCCGCGGGACGCTATCCAGCCATACTTGTGTCGCCGCAGCAGGATCGAACGGCTTTAAATCGTCCGCGGTCGCAGTTGAGCTGTTGTAGCCGGGGTCGTTGCCCCCGGTAGCCCGTTCGAAAGAGCTAACGCTCTCAGAGATTGCAGGCGAGGCGGTTTGTGCCGGGGTTTCCTGCGCTGCAGCAGGCAGCAAAGTGATTGCCGATGTGACAACGAGCGATATAAAAATCGAAGGTCTGGTCATCAGTGCACCCACAATAAGCATGAACTCAACAGAGAGGCAGCGTTGGCACAGCCGTTCAATAAGCTCGACTAGCTGCCACGTGAAGCAGAAGATGCAAATATGAAAAAGCTTGTGTCGCTGGTTTGCGCGTCGTTTATGGGAGCGTGCGCGGTTACCAATTCATGCGCGGAAACGCAACCAGCCGATGCAGAGCGCTATGGGCCGTATCCCACTAATTACAAGGAGATCGTAATGAAATGGCTAGACAAACAATTGATCGACGCTTCGACGGCGCGCATCGAATGGGGTGGCGATCCAAAACCTGCGAACCTGGGGACAGAAGACAAACCTGTTTACGGCTATCTGGTCAACTTCAAAGTAAACGCTCGAAATCGCTTTGGCGCTTACACGGGAATGCAAAGCCATGGCGCCTTGGTTCGTAATGGCGAGGTGGTTAAAGGCCTGGGTTTCGGTTATTAACAATTAATCTTAAACAAAATGAAAATAAATCACCGATCGAAATTATCAGGACAGATTCTGGCTGTCATCATCATCGTTCTAGTGTTGATCGGCATCGGCTTTTGGTGGCTTTTCTCGAACAAACAGCAGATGGCAAAAGAGGGCAACGAATTTGGGAGAAAAGCGATCCACGAGCTCGTCGTGCAACACAACCTTAAATTTTTTGCAGATCATTTGAGTCCCGCAATGCGTCTCCAGTATCCGCCATCAGCGCAACAGGATCTCATGACTCAGCTGGGCAAGCTTGGAACGCCGCTGTCTCCGCCAAACGTAGAGGGCGAGATTGTGTTTCAGTCACACTTTTTCGAGCCAAACGGCAACTTCCACGCGCACATTAATTATCCAACCAGGGGAGCTGACATCAACGTGGCCGTTTCCCATCCAGTCGGTCGTTGGCAAATTGACGAGATAAATTTCACGGCAGAGATGCCGCGATAGGCTTCGCGTCGGTAAATCGTAAATCCTACCGAAGCACGAGAGTTGTTAACTCAATAGACGCTCCAGCGAATCGAGACAGATTTGCGACCAGGTCTCCAACGATTCGCGGCGGGCCATCAATTCCTCCTTTGTCAGAAACGTAAGGCCTGTGATCATTGCCTCACGTTTCTGCACGTTGGGCGCTTTCAATTTGAAGATGTGTACGATCCCCAGGTGAACGCGTCCTACTTCGGTTGAGTCGTCATTTAAGAGCGCAACAATTCGATCTTCAAACGGAGTGTCGATCTTGATTTCCTCGTTCACTTCGCGCTCGACGCCCGCACGGTAAGCCTGCTCATCCAATGCAAAGAGCGATTCGTCGGTTTCGTTCATGTGCCCGCCAATGCCGATCGAGCCTTTCGCCACCAGCCGCTGTTCGCCTGCCTTTTTGCCGCGCACGTAATGAAGCACCGTCTCTTCAAAAGCGATCAGTGCATAAGGGATGATTTGCTTGTAAGCTGGGTCGTTCTCAGCTTCGGGGCGCGGAACGAAGAAATTACTTCCGCGCGATAGTATCGCTTTCAAATACTTTTCTGCCTCGAAATTTAATCCCTGAAAACTGCCGAGCTCATCGAAGAGTTCTCGCTTAACCACTAGGACGTTCTCGTTTGGTGGATTCATGAGGCTGTCATTCTGAGCGGAAAGAAGTGGAGTCGAAGAATCCCGCGATATTATCGATCGTTTCGCTGCGGGATGTCTCGACTTCGCTCGACATGACGAGGCGCCGCTAAAACGAATAGCTCATACCCACTTGCGGGCCGAAAAGATTCAAGCTGGGGTTGGGATCGGTTTGTCCGCCATTCGAGAGATGTTGATAAAGCGCTCCCACACTTATCTTCCAGTGATCGTCCACAAGATAGGAAATCCCGGCCGCTGATAAAATATTGAACGTAAAATCCTGGCCCTGGCCGCCTGGAACTTCCGGATGACTGTCGATCCATCCCAAACCGAGCCCGCCCGAAAAGTAAGGAACGAACCGACTGCCCGGTCGAACAAAGTTGTAACGCATTCCGAAGTTGAGCCCGAAGTAATGGTTCTCGATTCCGCGAAAAATCGGTTCCGCGATCGCGCTAATATAGAATTGGTTGTAGCCGCGCAGCCAGATGTCGCGCTGCACAACGCCCCACCGGACACGGGCGGTTAGGAATTCCGTGCCGATTTGGTAATCCTGTGGCGGGTTGAACGCGCCAAACAGATATCCTGACTCGACCGCCAACTCGAATCGTTGCGGATTCAGTTCTTCGGTTGTTCCCTCCGCGCGTGGCTGTTCAGTTCCGCCGAATGTTTGCGAGCAAGTAAGAACAATCGCACAAGCAGCAAGGGCGCGAAGCGTTTTCATTCGGCGCGCGTACGATAAGGAGGCTTGATCGGATTGCAATTGATAGGACGTTGCTGTTTCGGCGCTGTGTGAGCGCCGAAACTCAAATGGCACAGTTCCGAGCTGTGCTCCATCGGCGGTCACAGACCGCCGCTACAGAATTCCACAAGATCGGGAGGCAATGGACTGGTCCATTCATGCTCGCCTTCGATTACCAGTCTTCCCGAGTGCAAAGCATGTCGTGGCAGGAGCAGGTGGCGTTCGAGCTCTGCGGTCCATCCGCTCTCGATGAACCGCAAGTAAAGCCGTTCGTCAGGTCCGTAAATCTTGTCGCCCACAATAGGATGACCAAGAGACGCGAGATGCACTCGAATTTGGTGGGTTCGGCCTGTGTGTGGAATTGCGCGGATTAAGCTAAACTTTTCGGCACCGCGCGCACTCTCGAGCAGCGCGCCCTCACCGCGGCGAGCAAGCTCTGGTCGCGCCCTGCCAAGCGATCGCACAAAACGGCGCTCTACATGAAGTTCAGTCTGCGCCGGAGCGCCAGATGGATGGATCATTTGTTTAAGCCAGATCGCGGAGTGTTGGTGCTTGCCTTGTCTATCCAGAGCGGCATCAACGACTGTGCTTTCCCACTCGGGCCAACCCCAGGTGATGGCCAGATATTCTTTCTTCACTTGTCGTCGTTGCATCAGCAGCCCGAATCGCCGCGCGACATCGGCTTTCTTCGCCACCAGGACCAGGCCGCTGGTCTCCCGATCGAGCCGGTTCACAATGGATACCTGGCCGCCGGCGGCAATTTCGAACGCGAAGAGTCCGCGTAATTCCTGCCACAAAGTTCGCGTGCCATTCGGTTTCGTGGGATGAATCAGGAGAAATGGAGGTTTATCGACCACAGCATAATCGTCGGTTTCATCAATGATTTTGAAATCAAGTGACGGAGGCGACTCAATCATTTCGTGGCAACAATAGCCACGATTGCCTTGACCTCATTCCCAAAACTGCTTTACCTAGCCTCTTTAACTTTTGACAGGAGCACGTGGTGGAATCCAAGGACTTCAAAGAAATCAAAACCATCATCGATTTGATGAAGAAGAACGATCTTTCGGTCTTCGAGATCGAGAAGGAGGGGTTTCGCTTAAAGCTGCAAAGAGGTCCTTCGGGCCAGGCAGCCGCGACTGCAGCGCTTCCAATGGCGGTTCCGCCCAAGGCAGCCACAGCGCCCACTGAATCTGCGCCTGCTTTGCCCAAGGCGATCGAAAGCGTTCCGCTTAAGGAAATTGCCTCACCCATGGTGGGCACATTCTTTCGCGCTGCGTCGCCGGACGGGCCGCCCTTTGTTGATGTCGGAAAAACGGTTACGGAGGAAACAGTGGTTTGCATTATCGAGGCGATGAAAGTGATGAATGAAATCAAGGCAGAAACCAGCGGTGTCATCGCCGAAGTCGTGGCTGAAAACGGCAAACCGGTACAGTTTGGCCAGGCGCTTTTCAAAGTCCGCTGATGCATCGTGCGAATTTTGATTGTGCTGCAGGCGCATCGCTTACTAGTGCGCGTTGCTGAACTGGGCAACGCGGAGTGCTTGCCTACTCTTTCCAATTCATGTTCGAAAAAGTCCTGGTTGCCAATCGCGGTGAGATCGCGCTGCGCGTGATTCGCGCCTGCAAGGAGCTCGGCATCCGGACACTTGCGATCTATTCTGAAGCCGACGTCGATTCACTGCACGTGCAGCTTGCAGACGAATCCATTTGCATTGGCGCAGCGCCCAGCACGGAGAGCTACCTTAAAATCGATCGCATCATGAGCGCCGCTGAAATCGGCGATGTCGATGCAATTCATCCGGGGTATGGGTTTCTCGCCGAAAACCCCCATTTCGCGGAAGTCTGCGAAAGCTGCAATATCAAGTTCATCGGACCTTCTTCACAGGCCATGCAGGCCATGGGCGATAAGAACGCAGCGCGCGCTGCAGCGCGAAAAGCCGGAGTGCCCGTGACGCCAGGAAGCGATGGAATTGTCGAGACAGAAAGCGACGCGATCAAAATCGCAAAGAAAATCGGTTATCCCGTAATGATCAAAGCGGCCGCTGGCGGTGGCGGACGCGGAATGCGCGCGGCGCACAATGAACCCAGCCTTCAATCAGCTTTTCACAGCGCGCGTCATGAAGCCGAGAAAGCTTTCGGAAACGATCAGGTGTATCTCGAGAAGCTCATCATCAATCCGCATCACGTCGAATTTCAGATTGTTGCCGATAGTCATGGTCACACGGTGCATTTGGGCGAACGCGATTGTTCCATTCAGCGGCGCAATCAGAAAGTGATCGAAGAATGCCCATCACCTCTCATGACGGCGAGCCTTCGCAAAAAAATGGGACATGCTGCTATCAAGCTGGCTAAATCAGTCGGTTACGAAAACGCGGGCACAATCGAGTTTCTGCTCGATCAGAACAGGCATTTTTATTTTATCGAGATGAACACTCGCATCCAGGTCGAGCATACGATTACGGAGGAGGTTTACGGATGCGATTTGGTCAAGGAACAAATCCGCATCGCTGCGGGCGAACCGCTTTCGGACCATATCGCGCATGCAACGCCCCGACTTCACGCGATTGAATGCCGCATTAACGCAGAAGACCCGGCAAAGAATTTTCAGCCGACGCCCGGGCGAATCGATTTTTATTATGCGCCCGGCGGTCGTGGCGTTCGAATCGATTCGCATGTTTACACCGGTTACACCGTGCCACCTTATTACGATTCATTGATCGCAAAAATCATCACGGTGGGGGCTACCCGGATCAATGCCATCGAGCGGATGCGGCGAGCACTCGACGAATATTACATCACTGGCATCAAGACCACTGTGCCGTTCCATGCTGCCATCATGCGCAACGGAGAATTCCGGGCCGGAAATTACGATACCGGCTTCATCGAGCGAGTCATGTCATCCGGCAAACTCGATCTGACGTCGCGACCGATTCGGCTTCACGATTAAACCAAGGCAGCAGGAAGCGACCATCGCGTGTCTGCAAAAGCAAATTGAAGCGCTTACTGCGGGCTTGCAGAAGGTGAGCGCACAGCTCGAAGCGAACAAGCCGATACCGCAAGTGGTCGCCAAATAGATGACAGCACTTTGGGCTAAGGATCGAAGCGGGGCGCGGTTAACTGCGGGAAAATCTGACGGCCTAACGAGAAAGAGATAAGCTACGGGCGGGGTTGGTGGCAAGCAAGCCGACGTTGCCCCGCCAAGGAGCCGTTCGCTGCTTTGCCTGGTTAGATGTTGGCTTTCCACCCGTGGATCAGCCCACCAATAATCAGACCGCCGATACCGCCGAGGATCAGAATAGGAACGTACTTGTGTGTGATGATGGCGTCGGGAAAGCTAATGAGCAGGCCAAACAACAGGCCGACAAGCCAGCCCGGCCAGCCCGGTAACTGGACACAACCAATGACGAATCCAATGGCGAAGCGACTGGCGAATGCACCGAGCAACGCTGTCGTTTTGTCCGGAAAAGACATCGGCAGCATAAGGCCGACATCCAGCGCTCCGAATATTATACCAGCAATCAGACCTAGAATGACTTTCGACATGTGGAATGGTCTAGCGGAAACAGTAAGCGCTCACAACATCTAAGGAGAAAGAGATAAGCCACGGTAGGGTGTCGTGGCAAACTCGCACGCGATCATTCGATCAGGGTCGGTGGCTTCATCGATTGGTTAGATGGTTTCATCGATATGCAAGCTCATGTTTTGAACGCCTTTGCCACTGCGGTCAGCAATGACAATATCCGCTGATTTCAGATTGCCCTGATCACTGCCATCCACAGGGCTATACCGAGGCCAAAGATGATGTGATTGAACAGGCTTATGCGAGCCAGATGAGCATCACCCGGCGCATCCCGTCCCAGCCAGCCCATCCCCTGTGACGGGAACATGAGAAACCACGGGAAAACCGTGGTGGCCGTTCCGTAGAGAATGGCGCTGAGGGCGGTCGGCGTCGCGTGCGCCACAACCAATAGGCCAAGGTACACAAGGGTCAGCACGATGCCGATCAAATAGTGCGCCGCTAATCCCAAGAGTAGTTCTCCTCGCAAGGGCGGCGTCTGCAGAATGTCCGTATGCCTGAACTTGCCCTGCAAGAGGTAGCCGATCCAGCGCCCGATCAAATCAGGACCGGTTCGGCGCGGCCCCCGGCCCGCGATGCCGAGCCGGAGAACCATCACGGCCACGACGTCCATGGTAACGGTGGCAAGGATACCCACAATCAGGCCAACAATGAACGCACGGCTTTCCATCGTACGGCACCTCCGCCCTTACTGGTTAGCCGCTGCCCAACAAGAAAGAGATAAGCCACGGCGGGGTGTCATCGCAAACACGTTCAACTTCTCTCGATCTGGAGCCACTGGCTTCATCGGTTGGTTAGATTTTCTTCATGGCAATTGCCTGCAAAAAGGAATCCAGATCGCGCAATCCCGCCTTGTCGATAAAAGTGGCCCGATAATAATAAAGATAATCCCCGACCAATACCGCACCGATTTCAGAGTAAGCCGGATCTCCGGAAAACTCTGGGAAGGAAACAAAGTGATATGTGGCGCCTACACCGGTTGCACGCCGACCCGCGCTTTGGAACTTCAGGCGAAAAGATATTTCTGAGTCCGTCTTGCCATACCTTTGTAGCATTTCCCTGACGTAGTTGTCGCGGAGGGCAGGCGCGCAGTCGTCCTTGCCCGGAAAGCCCTCAAGTGAACGATCCCCCAAATAAAGCGTGATTACTCCCCTATCGTCCGAATACGAGAATATTGCTGTTCCATCCTTGTGAAACGGCTCAGCACTCTTTTGCTTAAAACGTGCGATCGACTTCGGAAAGGAAATGCCGGTGGGGCCATGTACCCATGTCGCCGTCTTTGAATCTTTCGACCATAGCGCCCGCGACGATACCTCACGTTCGGCACCGCTAACACACATCGCACAGCAGCCGAGGATTAATAAAAATCGCGCGAAACACTTCATAAATCTAACGAGATATGGACGAAATTTTTCCCTAGTATTTTACGGAATTATTCCGTCTAATCCGCTTGCTCGCCTGGTGAGAATCCGACAAAAGCGGAGTCATGCTAGAATCGTGCCGAATCCATCGGCATTTAGGAAGCGGAATCGGTTTCGGAGCGTCGCAAAAGGTCGTTAGAACGCTCGGGACAACCCGTGAATAACTCGTTCAAACTCCGACTGCCGAACTATGCGTCGCCGTCGCTTTTCGCATTGGGCCTCGGCAAATTATGGCAATTAGGTTACGACGTTAACAAACTCACGAGTCGACTAGATCGACGCCACGATAATCTCTGCGCTGGGCCGGACTTTGTAGGTTTGCGATGAATCGCGGAAGCTTCCAATCTGGCGTAAGTCAACGGCCAATCACCTGGCTCTTTAAATGTGAGGCGGCATCTCACGCGCGATTTAGGCGTCGGACAATCGGTTTGGTGTGGCAAAGGCGAGAGTTGTGGGTTCAGGTTCTTTGAGCAGCAAAGTGCGAAACATTCACCCCGTGAGGAGAGGATGAGTGGGCGGCGGCGCGCGAATCGTCACCGCGTCGCCGCCGTTCTTTTTGTGACTTGCGGATGCCATTCTCGCTTCGAAACAATGTCAGTGGATGTTGCCGATAAAGTCGACCAGAAAATGCGCGATCATGTTGGCGACGAGATCGCGCCGCCAGACATAGAAGACGGATAGAATTACTCCAAGAGTAAGTGCGATGAGGATGTTAGCCCTACCACCGGTCCAGTGAGCAACGCCGAAAATGGTGAGCGGAATTACCACTGCCCAAAACCGATTCAATCCTAGCGATTCAATGCGCTCGATTGCATACTCGCGATAAAATAATTCTTCAACGATTCGACGAAAATTCGTTTCGCCTGTTATCAGGGCCGGGCGAAACCAGCAAGCCGAAATTTACCAGACACCAGCGCAAAACTTACGATTCTTTGAACTCGCCCGCGTGCTCGTGCGTTTTAATCACGTTGCCAGCGTCATCGTAAACCCGGATCACAGTATCATGTGAACGGCTGTAGAACTTGGCAAAGCTGATGGCATTGCTGATTGCGGTTGGCCCGGCATACCACAGTGGACTGTATGGCAGCACATCGGAAATTAGATCGATGCCGTGTTTGTCGGCCCGTGGCCGAATCTCGTAAACGTGTGTAGAAATCCTCGGTGGCGCAGGGGGCCGGATTCTTTGCCATTTGGCTTTCAAGAGGGATTTCAGCCACGTGTAGCGATGCGAAAGGACCTTGGTCGTTTTGGAGGCAACGCGCAGAAGCGCCAATCGAAGTTCGGACAGCGATTTTTCGGTGAGCATCACAACGGCCATCTGATACTAAATCTGATTCTCGGCGTACGCGATTGCATCTAGCTCACCGTAACACGCGGCCAAATGGCAGGGCATCGGAGATCAGATCGATGCCGCGATCATCTTCCAATTTTAAACCACGCGATCACCAAGCCGACCAGACCTATGACAAATAAGATACTGCCTAGTTGGGGAGAAATAAAAGACAGCCAGAGGACAATTCCTATAGCTATGAAGGCGAATCCCCAGCGGCCATCGACTCGTGAAGATGAAGCTCGCGCACCTGATTCTTCGAGGTGTTTCAACGAAGAATCCAAATCTGGCATATAATCTCTCTTTATAAGAAGTTACGTCATCGGTGAATGCGCTGCGGGGCGTATTTTGCAAAAGATTGACCGTTTCTTGCCCGCGAGCGCGGTTTTGGAATGTGATCGATGACGAGTGATCAGAATTCGATTCACCGATCACGATTCACTGTTCACCTTGCGCTCCAGTGCTGCTCGCGATTCGAGCAGCAATCTGGCCGTCGCGATGAGTCGTTTTGATTTTATGGAACGACACCTTCAATTGCCGATTCAAGTTCGAGAAACGCGGTCAGCTTTTCTTGGCTGCGAGCGGCAAACCTCTTGCCGTTGTCGCGGTGTGCATCAGCAATCCAGATTGTGCGCCCGCAAGAATCCACAGCTGAGACGCAGCCCAACTTTTTGGCCCCTCGCAGTTTGCTGCACCGTTTCTTCGCGACAAGCCTCATCGTTGCTGGGTGTCCCTCCGAACCTTTCGGATGGGATATCGTACGCTCGGTCGATAGATCAGGATGATAAAAATGAAAGCGTAAGCTCGAATTCCTTGATTCGTTTCAACATTTCAACTCTTTGCCTCTCAATCGCCGTTTAGCTTTTTTAGACCTAAGCTTGTGCATATCTTCTCCTCGTACACGCGGGGCCGGACGATGGTGATGATGAGCCCAGACTGTTTATGAGCGGCTTTTTCCAGGAGTTGCAGCGACGAAAAGTTTATCGCGTCGCCGCAGCCTATAGTATCGCCGCGGGATTCATTATTCAGATAGGATCAGCCGTTTTTCCGGCGTGGGAGTTGCCGAATTGGACGCTTCGTCTTGTAATCGTACTTTTGCTGATCGGGTTTCCGATTGCACTCATCCTTTCCTGGGCCTACGACGTTACGCCGCAAGGAATTCAAGCCACCCCAAAGGTTCCTAGGGGGCATCGGCGCCGGAATATTATCCTCCTCGTCGCCGCCGGTGCGATAATTTCTACCGCTGCGGGATTTTTTCTGTTGCCGCGCGCCTCGGCGCGCAAGATCGACAAATCGGTTGCGGTGCTGCCCTTTCAAAATCTGAGCGATGAAAAGGCAAACGCGTATTTCGCCGAGGGCATCCAGAATGAGATTCTGACGAAATTAGCGACGGTTCGGGATCTTAAAGTCATTTCGCGAACCTCGACGGCGAAGTATCAGAGCAAGCCGGACAACTTAAAGACAGTCGCGCAAGAGCTCGGCGTGTCCACTATCCTCGAGGGGACGGTGCAGAGAGCTGGCGACAAAGTTCGGGTGAATGTGCAGTTGATCGATGCCCGCACCGATACGCATCTTTGGGCGAACAGTTATGATCGTGACTTTAAGGATGTCTTAGGGGTTGAGAGCGAGGTCGCAGGGCAAATCGCGGACGCCTTGAAAGCGAATCTCGCGCCGAGCGAATCGCAGGTTCTGGCCACAGCCCGAACGCAAGATGCGGAAGCTTACGATCTTTTTTTGAGAGGCGAGTATGAGTTTCACCAGGCCGAAAGCAGTCTGGCCGCAGACGCCTACGATCGTGCCGACGCGTTTTACCGCCAGGCGCTGGCACGCGACCCAAACTTTGCCGAGGCCGCTGCGGAGCTCGCAAGCAGCCGCCTATCGCGACACTGGTTCATCTCTCCTTTGGCGCCTGCGGAATTAGAGGAGGTGAAGTCGCTCATTGACCGCGCTCTGGCGCTGGCTCCAAATTCTCCGGAAGCGCACTTTGCGCTGGGATTATTCTTTTATTGGGGTCATCGCCAATACGAGCTGGCGCTGGCAGAGTTCAACCGCACGCTAGAATTGCAACCTAACAACGCCGACGCGCGGGCGTATTGCGCGTACGTTTATCGCCGACGCGGCGAGTGGGAGCGCTCGCTGGCCGATTCTCAACGAGCGGAGGAACTCAACCCGCGCGACGCCAGAATCCCGACCAATATCGGAGTGACCTACAATGCATTGCGTCAGTGGAAGGATGCGGAGCGTGCCGAATTGCGAGCTCTCGCCATCGATCCGCACAACACACTGGCAGCGCTATTTCTGCTCAGCACTCGCCTCAACGCGACGGGCGATGTCGACTCGGCCCGGCGAGCGCTCGATGGTTTCCCAGAGCTGATCAAAGGCATCCCCGGCGGCGCCGGCGGACCCCGTGGCGCTACCGGAGCCGGCGACATTAGTGCAGTCATTGGCTGGCCGGTTTACCTCGACGTGATCGCAAGACGTTTCACCGATGCTTTTCAAACTGTCGAGAAGAGGGTGGTCAACGACGATCGCGCGCATCTTCAACAGCTTGCCGGGCGTGTCGCCATTCGCGAGCTGGCGGGAGAGCCTGAGGCAGCCAAATCAATGGGGGAAGAAGCGCTGCCGTTACTCGAGGCCAGATTCAGAGAGCGACCGGATGACACTTTCGCGATGACGGAGCTATCTTGGGTTTACCTCGCCTTGGCACGCAATCCCGATGCGCTGCGCCTTTCCAGACAAGCGGCGGATACAATCTCCATCGAAAAGGATGCTCTGGCCGGTCCAAATTTCCAGATCGGGCTCGCGCAAATCGAGGCACGTGCAGGCGAACCTGAGGAAGCCATTAAGAGGCTTCGACGTTTGCTCTCGATCCCGGCGGGCGGGGCAGCGTCCATCGCTGCTTTGAAGATTGACCCGGTCTGGGATCCGATCCGTAATCGTCCGGATTTCCAGGAACTGCTCTCAGGTCTAGAGCAGATCGGACCTAACAAGTAACAGGAAGTGAATCTTTGGCTATCACGAAACTGTTAGACTGCACTAATCCACGGATGAATTCTTCACCGCCAGCAGCTCGACGGAGACGCCGAGCCATTGTGCGGCTTCTTTGCGATCCTGGAAGATGCGGACATTGATCGGCGAACCGTGAGTCAGTATCGCATGCAACCGGGCATAATGGACAATGGTGGAATCGGTCGCGAGAACCGCTGCCTTCACCGGTGGACGTTTTCCATAAAAGAAGCGCCGGTAGAGAAAAACGCGAATGAGGTATTCGATGTTGAGATCAACTGCATCCGCTTGAAGGGTATCGGCGAAGCGATTGAAAGGCTCCCTCAACGTGGCCTCGAGTTCTCCGATGACAGTTATGATTCTGTTAACAGCCGCCCTGTTCAGCACTCCGCGCGGTCTCCAGACAACTAGGCGAACGTCTTCGTGAAACTCGACATCTGGGGGAAGTTTCATTTCGTTTCCTTTCCGGAGCGGAAGAAGATCAGCCACCACCGGCGAGAGCGAGCTTTGCTTTTATTTCATCCTTCAGCCTTTCAGTACGGTGTGCGTCAGCAACGAAGAGTGTTCGCCCGCCGCAATCCACAGGTACGACATAGCCCCAACTCCAGCCCATTCGCAGCGTGTTTCGTGACGCGCGGCCACCTTAAAAACCGCGCGGGAAGGAAACACGCCTTCCAAGCTCCATTTCGGTTCTACGGTAACGACGGAACCAAGTTCCCGAAAAACTGCCCCGGGCGGCTGGGGGCCGTCAGCTCCATCGCATGGTTAGGCGGAGTATTCGGCAATGCGTGTCTTCACAAGCACCTTCACGAGTCCGGCGGGAAGCGGTCTGTCGGCCGGAAATCGAATCGTGCCTTTAGCGAGATCGTATTCGGCAAGCTCTTTCTCGTGTGCCCTGATGGGGTGAGCACCGGGATAGAAGGCGCAATGGTTCCTCGCAGCCCCGAACGAGACCAACAGCCTGGATCCGAGACGGTAGCCTGGGATGTCGTAGCTGATGCACTCTTCGGCGGCGGGCGCCGCGGCTTTGATGTCTCGACGAAGCTTCTCAAGCGCGGCTCGCTGCGTGGCGCTCACGCGCGCAAGGTAGTCATCAATCGTTTTCGGCTTGGCGGCCATGATTTCTTTTGTGTACGACTCGCCGCTGAATCACAAGTAATATTCTCCGCCTAACGAAAAAGAGATAAACCACGGGCGGGGTCGGTGGCAAGTTTGCCTCGCAATGGGACCGTTGGCTTCATCGACTGGCTAGGCGGAAAAATCGGGCAATGAGAGTTCGTTTCCCTTGGGCTGCCAAATGGCTACTGGATTACCTTCCGGATCACAGAATCGAGCAAAAATGCCGTTGGGATAACCTTCGGGATCCACCTCGACGGCTACGCCGGCAGCTTCGAGTTGCTTGACCATGGCGGCTAAATCAGCCACGCGAAAGTTGAGCATGAATCGGTTCCTTGGGTCACCGAAGTAATCTGTGTCTTCGGGAAACGGCTCGAACACGGTCGGACCCCGCTCCTGTATCCAGTATGCGTGACCATAATCTGGCGCTGTCTGCCGCACCCCTAAGAGGTCATTGTACCATTTCGCGAGAGCCTCAGGATCACGTGCTCGAAAAAAGAAACCACCGAAACCGAGAACCTTTTCCATACGTGGTGCTTTCCGTCTAACGAGAAACAGATAAGCCACGGTAGGGTGTCATGGCAACCTTGCTGAAGTTGTATCGCCGTGGGGCCGTTAGTAACTGTCTTGGTTTCAAGCATAAGTTAGATCGGGTTTGAGGGAACTGTTGAGCACGATCAAAAGTTTTCGCATCGTGGCAGTGAGGGCGAGTTTGGCCGGTTTGCCAGCCGCTCGCAAGCGCAGATAAAAATTGCGCAGGATTGGGTTGTGACGCGCGGCGACTAATGCGGCCATGTAAAGTCCATGCCGAACGAAACGCCGTCCACCATAGATCGCGCGTTTGCCGCGCATCTTTCCGCTATCGCGATTAAACGGCGCTACTCCGACCAAAGCTGCAACTTCACGACGATTGAGTTGCCCCAGCTCGGGCATTTGCGCCAGCAGTAAGGCCGCCGTGCGCAAACCAACTCCCTTGATTGAGATCAGTTTCTGTGCCTTGGCAGATAGACCTGGCGACTGTTCAATGTGCTCTTTGATCAGCAGGGTCTAACCAGAAGCAGCTTCATCGAGCATCGCGCACCTGCCGCACTTTTGCACCAAATCAACGACGCCTTAAAGAAGATAGAGCCTTCATCGATTGGTTAGGGCTGCGCAGCTGAGTACACATATGACAGCGATTCGCCGAGCGGAGTGATGAAATCGTGAAGGTGCCAGCACTCGTGTTCTCGTTTGCGCAGTACCAAGTGCACCGTGTGCCGTTCGGACGGACGCTTGGGGTCAAGCACGTACGGATATGACATCGAGACAACTGCGATGTCCGGTGACTCCGTTTCGACGAAGAAGCGAACCGGCTTGCCAATTTTTCCGTCTTGGGCTCCAAGCCAAGGGTCGTAATCCATATGCCCGACCTCTCCGTTCGAATACGCCCATTCCTTCTTGAGCAGCGCTCCGAACTCTGTCGTGGTCAATTGCAAGATAGGATCTGGTGCATCGGCATAAAAGGAATAGTGCTGGGAGTAGAAGCCGCGTGCCCAATCTGCGGCCTTCGGGCAATCAGCGGCAGCTGAGCCCGCGCTGATTAGTGCTAATAGGGCCAAGAGTGGTTTCATACGCAGCCCTAACGAGACAGAAGATCAGCGACCGCGCGAGTTAGAAGTGACTTCATGAAATAGGTAAGGCTAAGGGTAAGGACAGGTCGCGGTTCGCTGCATCGTCTGGTTAGGGGACTTGGTTAAGATCAGGATCGATTATGACATTTCTTCTGTGAAGCTGGCCGTAGCAATCAGTGATGTCTGATTTGCACGAGTTCTTCTCTGTCTCCGGTTCTCGCGTCGACCGTCAGCACATTCCCAACGCCCGGGGCATAGAATTTGTATTCGAGGAGGTCGGTTTCCAAGGGCGTAGTCTCTTTCGATTTCAGGCAGTTGTGAAATGTGCCAGCCGGTACCGTGACGGACGCGTGAAGACCGAGTGTTTCCGCGAAATCCTCGGCATTGTTCAGAGAGAATTCCTGACGGTAAAAGTCGCCGACGGCGGGATGGGCCTTCATGACAATTCCCGGTTTGTCTCCGTTGACACCAGCCATGAACGTGCCCTCAATGGTGGTGATCAAGCCATCCTCAAGTTCGTGGGTGTTTTCGCCGAAGTACCACACGTTGCCATCTGTGTCCTGAGCGAACCAATCGAGCGTATCCTCGGTCAGTTGGCCGTCCGTGGTGACCGTATCGTGGACTTCGACACACCTGACCCCGAGGATCATCCTGGTATGGTGTGTCACGGCGAACTCATCGTGTTCAAAACCTTGGGTCGTCTGACCCTCGTAAATGAAGGTCGTGCCCGGCGTCAATGGGAAATAAGGATTATCGACGCGCGCGACAAAGTTCGACGGATCGATCACCGGGTCGTACGGAGCTTCGCCCAGACGCTGGCACGCTGCCAGTCGCGCGTCGTTTTGGTCGTCGCAGACCTGCCACACGTCATTTCGATCTGCCGCCGCCTGGTTTCGGCAATTCTCCCGTGCGGCAGGATCCGTAAGGTTATCGCATTTCGCCCACGCGACCCAATAATCACTCTCCGCTGCCCTTCGACAGGACGTCAAGGCGGCCTGCGCAGTGTGCCGACAGAAACCAATCCGTTCCGGCTCCGCCCCACCGTTGACTAGAGTGAACACTAGAAGTACCCCAATCAACGGGGCCGAGGGGAGCGATCTCACGGATATTCTACCGAATGAGAGGTCTTCGATATCGAGCCTTTTGAATTGTGAAGGTGTTTTCAATTTCATGGTGGCTGCTTTCAGATGTTCTTCACGAGAATTGTGCCAAATCATTCGGCATTTAGGAAGCACAATGATTCGCGTGTGACTCGTTAAAGTTCGAGAAACGCTCTCGGCTTCTCGTCAGCGGTGACGATGAATCTCTTTCCGTGCGGCAACCGGTGGGTACGGTGCAGCGCTTTTGTCAGGCGGCGTCATGACTTACCAATTACGATGTCCCCGTAAGTGCTCTGGACAATCGCTTTCAGCTCGGCCTGCTCGCCGGCGGGAACTTTGAACTAGTCGAGCGTCTGCTGGAAATCGTCCATGAACGCCTACCATGCTATCTAGGCGAAGGCGGGTAATCCGCGACCTTCCACGGCTGAGGTCGCCGAGGTGAACCGAAGGTAGGTGCCTTCAAAATATCCAAACTTTCCGCGTAACCTCGCGCCTGAATTCCTGCATTACTTCAGTGAAGACCCAAATCAGAGAAAGCCAAATAAAAAAGGAAAAAACAAAATCAAACAATGAAGTGGCTACAACTGGCTTACAGCATTATCAGCGTCAACGCGGTAATCCTAGGGTTGCTCGCTGTCATCATGAATCTACTGAGAGAGCGAGGTCACGATGACAACCGACGCAAAAAACAACTGCGTATACAGAGGTGAAGTAGAGCGGGCGCGTCAACAAGTTTGCGTGGCGCGCCGCGCACTCGAACATCGCCCTCAATTTTGTCAACTCAAGTTGGATCCCGTCTTGCACGACGGTTGAGGCGTAAGGACTAAAATCCAATATGCGGCTGTCGGGGAGTGATGGTAAAATCGCCTTCGATTACGTCATCCGACGTCTCAACGCACTTTCGGCCGGTTCTGAAAAGCCGGTTGGAAGGCTTAACCTTCGCTGAGGCACCGCCTAGCGCGATCTCTAGACCGTGGTTCCGATATTTGCGCTGCTGTCGATCTTACTCTTCTCTTGGTAGCGCAGAGCTGCGCCCCCCAGCTCACGTTAATGTTTTTTTTACACTTTGCCGGAGCAGTTTAACTAACGTTACCGCCAAAATGGATTTAATGGAACGGAAGTTCAGACGGTGTTTGCGAAGTTATGGAGGAGCGAATGTTCACAGCTTTTTCAGTAGATACGTGGCGGAGCGATCTGGCCGAACAGAAACGCTTACATCAAGAACAGCTGCGAACGAGACTGCGTCGACTTCGACGGCGAGTGCGTCACGCAGCCAGCGTACAGCGCGAAAGAGCTTTGCTCTATCGTCTGTTGGCCGGTCGTTTTGCACTAGATTCTCCTCACCACTTACTTCTGCGCATGCTCGCCCGAAGCGCAATGCGCCGCATGAGGAGACTTGAGGACTTGCTTCACGAGCTTTCGGGGACGGCGACATCAGGGCTACCGAGACGATGGTTGTTTGCCTGGAAATATTGGTATGCGCGGCAGGCTCCTCGAAAGTGGACGCTTTTACAGCTCACGCATCAGAAAGAGTGAGAATGAAATCGAAGAGACGAGAAAAGTTCTTTCCTACGATTCGGCCAACAGGCAAATGTGTTTCATTGGGCGCTACTCAGCTGTTTTTCGAAACTTCGTTCCGCCGTTTCCGTAGAACAAGGTTGGAAGGACGTGTGTCCTTCCCGCGCGGCGCTTCTGCTTGGACCTTGGTCGCGCGTCAGGAGGCACGAAAGCCCTACCATGCGTGCCTTGGGGAGGATGAAACGGTCTGCTGCAAGCGCGGCTTGAAGCAGCACAACAGATTGGCTAGCGACAGTGCGGGAGCGCTCTATCGCGACTTTGACGCATCATGAAAAAGAAGAAGATCGAGACACACAAGATCGGGCTAGTCGGCCAAGCGCCGTCGCGACGCGGGGACCCGCGCAAACCACTCGCCGGCCCGAACGGCCGGAAGATCGCGAGGCTTGCCGGATTGAATTATGACGAGCTGATCGCGTGTCGCCGGAAGCACCTGAACACGCACTACAACGGAAAGCGCGGCAAAGGCGACGCTTTCGATCACGCGAAAGGCAAGGTCAACGCCGCCGACGTCCTATTGGACTGGCGCGTCGAGCGCATCGTCCTGCTCGGTAAGAACGTCGCCCGTTGTTTCGGTTTCCGCGACTTGCCTTTTCTGGCGGAGATAAGCATTTATGGACGCCGGTTTTTGATCTTTCCGCATCCTTCTAGCACCAATCGGTGGTGGAACGAGCGACGAAACGAACGACGCGCTCGACAACTTCTGCAGCGGTTCCTACGGGGCGAAACGGTTCCGGCTGGCTTCCGAAAGAGTGGACGTTCCACTCGGACGCGGTGGCAGACAGGTTCGACCGGCACGTCTGCGAACGGCTCCCGTGATACGATTTCGCGGCGCAAGCCGTCGCGCACGTCGCGCGATTTATCGCCGTCGAAGAATGGCCGGAGATTAGTCGATCAGGGGCCGTTGGCGCATCGCCTGGTTAGACCTTTGTGACCCGTTCCGGGTCATGTTTGTCATCGGCCGTGCAAATAAGTTACTTGGCTGGTTTCACAAGCGGACTCTTCCCGAGTTCTTTGTAGGAAAGATGCTTGTCAGGGAACACAGCTATGAGATTGAACGGTTCCGTCCCGGCGTTCCGGAAAGTGTGCGGCACACCGGCCGGAACCCGCACCACATATGGTCCTTCCACTGTAAATTGCCGATCGCCGATCACGTACTCAACCTGGCCGTGCAGAACGATGTGCGATTCCTCACTGTCGTGCATATGCAAAGGCGGCCCGCCGCCCGCTTGGGTCTCGGTCAGGATAAATGAGAGCCCGTCGAAGCCGTAATCTTCGCCGTTCATAAAATAGCCCGCCTCGCCCGGGACGTCATAAAAACTCGTCATCTGCTTCAACTTGATCACGTAATCTGAGCGATTGAACCGCTCCTCCGGTCCGCGCTCATAGCTTTTCGTCGGCAATGAATCCGGCCCGATGTGGACGTATTGCGGCGTGCGCTTCTTTCCGCAGCCAGCCAGGAGAAGCGCAGTCATCATTCCGATTGCAAGCACGGCCTTCGCGGCCGTGGTGGAGCGAATATCGGTCATAGGTGTTATAGTTTGTGGACTATTCAGCTCAGCGGAAGTAAAGCCTAACCATAATTAGATGGCATGGTGCAGTCTATTTCTTGCCTTTCCGAGGGAAAAGCGCGCAAAAGGCTGCATACTCTTTCGAGCTCAAGAAACGCAGTCAGCTTTTCATTGGCGCGCGCAACGAAACGCTTTCCGTTGTCACGATGTGTGTCTGCAATCCAGATTGTTTGCCCCTGAGAGTCCACGACTGCAACACAGCCCAACTCCACCAGAGCGGTTTTGAGAGATTACCTCTATCACAACGAGTGACTCACCCAGGGACTCACGGTTTCCCGGACGCCACCTTTGACTTCATATTTGCGAAGGGCCTAAAGGCGTCGCAGCCCACCATGACTCGGACGAACGCATCGGATCATTGGCCCGTGACGCGCGATTTCCGGATTCAGTAGCCTAGACACGCCGCAACGGATCTGGGGTGCTCGATGAGCTGAATGATACGGTCGCCAACATATAGCCCGATCCAGCCCACGAAGTCGCTCTCAGTTCTCGTTTACCTTGCCTTACATGTCTTGTCCAGAGCGCCGCGCAATTGGCGTATATGTTCATTGCCACTCCGACTATGTTTCTCAGTTCTTTAACTTATCTTCACAAGTGCTCGCTTGATTTCCGCTATAGGTGCGGAAACCGTGCGTTGCCAGCCTTCGACTAATCTGCGCTAAACTCCGCACGACATCGACATCCAACGGCGTCAGCGGTAACGTAAACTCGTACAGGGCGTTCGGATGAAACGTCACAGTGTTGCGCTGGTAGTCGATTTCCAGCTCACCATTAAGCCTTTCAGTCTCTCTTGGTCTTGTTATCGGATTTTCTTCCTTTTGGTCGTGCATTTCTCACCTCGTTCTACGGAACCGACAGAACGAAGTTGCCGACAAAAGCTCGCCAATCAGGGGGGCTTCCACCTCGTTCTACGGAAACGCTCGAACGAAGTTCCTCAACAACTGCCCGGGAGCCAGGAATTAAATGGGGACGAACCCAGCCGGTGAAATGAACCGGCAACGTGGGAGCTGATCCTCACTTCGAGCTATCGATGATCTGCTGCGCGTTCTTGATCGCGGACTCGTGAGGCGATTTGTCTTTCTTCAGGATGTCGATTCGAGACTCACGAATCGGCCGGAATTTTCGCCAGTGATAAAAGACGGGCGATCACCTATCACAAGAAAGATGATCGCCCGCTCCACTTCTCCTCTACGCGAGCCAGCTCCGATGCACAAAACCGGTTTGTGTCCGGTTGCTGACTCGACCACTTGTTTTCATCGGCCCGAGAACCGTTGATGGATGTAAACATTCGTAAATTGCGTGCGCGAGCCGACGTGTGCCTTTCGTTAAAATATCGTGCAGAATCCCTCCTTGTAGAAGCTCACCTGAGTCCAGATTGGCTCGCGAACTGCTCGGTCACGTTCGATAACTTGCCGAATTTACGGAACCGCACGGGTTTACGTTCTACGCCTGGCGTATTGGAAGCGTAAATTTGGCGCAGGCACCGCTCGGCAAGCCTGATCTCCGCAAGGTTTTCCCTCGTCGTGAACATTGGCGGACAAGGGCGTAAATCAGTGAACGTTTTCTGACTTTATGTTCTGACTTTGACGTTCAGGCGTGATTTTGTAGCCCAGTTCTACATATGTAAAATAGCGGGTGAGGGGAATCGAACCCCCGTTTCGATTGTGATCACCGGGTCGCTTCATAGGTAAAACAAGGCGTGAATGGGTTGCGGACGCACGTAGTCAGAACATAAGGTCAGAACAAGTCCGTCGATTTCCGGCTAGATTCAACCTTGTTGTTTAATGTCCTAGTGATAAGGAAATGTGGGGATGAAAGCGGAATCGAAGCCCCCCGGGGGCGGATCAATCCCAGGGCAGTAAACGATCGGCAAGCGCCATCAGGCGTCCGGAAAATTTTTAGGCAAAAAGAATGAGCCGCAAGCGCATATGGGACCGAAAAGAGTATGAGCGGCAAGAGCGCAAGAAGGCTGAGCGAGAAGCAAAGGCTCGCAGAGAATCAGAGAGTCGACGCGAAACAATCAAAGTGTTGGACGAGCAACAAATCAAGCAGCTACTCAGGAGCGTCCGAACCCTGGTCGAGGAAGAGAAGATCATTGATCAAATCGAAGAGTTAATCGAACTGGCGGGCTTACAACAGCGAGAGATCAAGTATTTGACGACGATCGGCCGCGAGTGGGAACGGATTCGTGCTTTTTACCCCGACGACCTAGAAAACCTGCGCATGATGGCTTTCAGAGCCGAATGGGAACCGTTAATGGCAAAGCTACCCCCCGCGCCAAAGAACTGGGAGGACAAGCGACGCGGATACACGCGCTCCGATGGTGTTGGCTTGATTGAATACGAATTTGGCGATGCCGGAGAAGCCTACTTGCGGGAGCATTCGCTGTCCGGTGGATTTGGCTCGCTTCCTTATCAACCTACTTGCCTTGATAAGATCTTCGCGGGCGGTGCGGTCAAAATGCATAAAGGTGAAGACCCCGGCCTTCAGGATTTGTTCGGAATGCATCGCAATCGGTTTCCAAAGGACCTCTCAGTCAATGGGAACGGTCGTGAAACGTGGTATGACTATCACGCGGTGACAGAAATCATCATCGCGTTGCTCAGCCCAGAAACAGCTAAGCGCAAAACGCCGGCGCGGGGGTGTCCTCGGCGGCTATGGCCCAAGAATCCCAACCTCCGGACACGCATATTGGGCGGAATCGCAGCGCGGATAGAGAGTCTCGCAATGTCGGAGACCATCGCACGTGCTTTCTTGCGTGTCGTGCGTCAATACCTGCCAGATTCGGCTAAAAAATAGGTTAGCCGAGCGGATCGTAACTGGCTTCTCGATAGAAGAAGCCCTACTGGCATTCGGCGAAAAAACTCTGCGTCTCTTAAGGTGGAGGTGCAATGAATTCAAATAACTTAGAAAACTTCAGCGGGAAGGTAACCGATAAAACAGTCGCTTCGTTACGTGGAGCTTCACATCTCAATCCTGAATTTGTCGATTGTGGCTCATGACGCTTGTCTCATTTGCTCGCGCAAAAATTCGCGGACGGAATCCCAAGGAAGGGCATTTCTACAAGCCATTGCCAAAAGAATTTCGTCGGCACGGCTTTAACTATCGGCAAATCGCTCGCCAAGGCGACGCAGCAATTTACGAACAGACTTGGAACGGCCGCGATAACCCAAGTCCCTGTTGGGAAGTAGTCCGCATTCGCCGTCACGAGGGATTCCAGATCCGCGGCAGATTTGTCGAACCGGCTGAGGTTTATCCAAATTCGGAAGCGTGGGGCACCGACGGCTTCACGTTCAGCGATAAGGAGGCAGCTTTCGCAAAATTTCGGGAACTCGCGTGAAACTGCGTGACGATTGGGCGACCGAGCTCGCAACGCGTCTTGCGATTAGTCCAGAAGCAATCGAAGAAGCGATCCGGCGGAGACTACTTAGTTTCGTAAGTCATCGAGGTTGTCTATCGTGGCGCTTCGGCGATTCGCGAAACGCTTCACTCCGCCGTTTGGATGGTGAGCCCTTTCGCATCAACGGCCAATCCGCTAAAGCGGAAGCCGAAACGCGTGGCGAATCATGGCACCGCTTGATCGGGCTTGATGACGTAGTGGCGAATGATCGCCGGGACATCTTATTGACTCCCGAAGGCAGCAAAGACGCGTTAGCCGCGTTGCATCTTGCTGACGCCGAAGGCAGTCTCCCTTGTGTGGGCGTAGTGGCTGCGCTTGGCGCTGGTGTCAAGCTGCTCCCAGATGATGTTGAAAAGTTCCGCGGGCGTCACGTGCGAATTTTCGGAGATGCTGACGCGACGGGTGAAAATGCAGCGTCCAAAATCGGGCAACAGCTCGCGTCGGGGGCGGAGGAGGTTCAAATCTTCAACCTTGCTGGCCTACACTGCCAAGACGGGTCGCTCGTGAAAGACCTTTTTGACCTAAGTCGGATTGACTGCGACGACTTTGAAGCGAACCGCGACCTTTGCTCTGTCACTGATCTTAACAGCAGAGGCAAGCGGGTTAGCGTCCTTAAAAACGAACATGAGTTTTCTTTCTCACCTTCTCCTCTCCCTCATGTGTCTCCTGAGTCTCATAAGTTTCTTGTGTATCCTGTGTCTAACTCTCAGGATCTAGGAAAAGAGCTTGAAACTTTGGCGAAACGTAATGCTTGCACCGAGCGCAATACTGCGAGGGAAAGACGCTGGAAACTTGTGTGTCAATTGGCCGCCGTGCAGAAGCGAATCGGCCGGGAACTCACTCCTGACGAACTTATTAAGATAACATTTGAGCAGTGGTATCGTGCGTCGCAACCGCATCTTGATCCAGATAAGACACGCGACGATTACTTAGCCAAGTTTCTTGGCGAACTTGGAAAGGTTCGCGTTCCAGCGGGCGAAGGTGAGGCGTTAAAGAAGGCGCTTGAGCACGTTTCGACGCTTTCGGTTTCTGCGCTGCCGCCACTGCCGGGATTGGCGGAGGCGGTAGAAAGCTGGCGAAGGTTGGCGGCTCTGCATCGTCAACTGGCTCACCAATCGGCGAATGGAACATACTTCTTGAGCTGTCGCGATGCCGCGAAAGCCCATCACGGATTAAACAAAGATTCAGCAAACACCATCAACCATGCGCTCATCCAGCTTGGAGTAATTGACCCGGTGCGAATTGGCGGCGCGCGTCCCGGAGGAAAGGCATCTGAGTTTCGCTACTTACTGCCGCTCAACGGCACAATCCACAACTAAGGAACAACAACATGCAGAAAAAGACAACAAGACTAGAAACCACGAGACCACAAACCAAGGTCAATAAGGAAGCGTTCAGGATGCTTGCCCTAGAGATAGGACTTAACGCGGCCTGCCGCAAGCTAGACGTCCCAATCCCAACAGGTAAATCCTGGGCGAGACGAGGCGGATGGAAGCTCCCGAAGCGTCCCGGCGGCAGGCCGGAGCGGACCTATGAGGCATCCGGTTTGCATCCCATAGCGGATGCACTCGTTGCAACACACAAAGAGCTAGAGTACGGGACTAAAACCGCCTTGATGCAAACACTGCATAAGGCTGCTCAAGCTGTTGCCAGAAAGGACCCGTTGGACATAAGCAATATGGGACAGTTCCGCGATGCATGCTTATCGGCAGCGCGCATGTTCGGCTGGGACGGCAACGCGCAGCCTTCTGTGACTTACTACGGGGACGACAACAGGACAGTCGTGCTCTGCGATGCCGAGCGCAGGCAGCAGCTCATTGAGCAAAGACAGCGACTTTTGGAGCAGGAGGCAGAGGTGGAGACAGCCGTTACCGCAGCCCTTCCAGCGGAAGAAACGCAGCCTAACGCAAACGTGGGCGCGATGGACGGCATTGTAGCGCAGGACCCAACCCCTGTTGTCCAAAAAGATCCTCTCACCAAGTGGCGTGAGTTTGTAGGTACGGCTGCGAGCTGGAGGAGTCAGCCCGAGCATCACGGAGGGAGCTTTGAGCCTTATCCGGAGGAATACGAATAATGGAAGCACAACTAGAACCCTTACAGAACGACGCCACAAACGGCGCTGGTAAGACGCTAACTGTGCCAGACCCTGCGCGAATGGTTCGTTTCATCATCCGTTGTAAAGGCACACCGATGGCCGGTCAAATCACATTCGAGTGTTGCCCAATGGGCGCTGCGCCCCACTTGTCGTCCGGCATGGTGTGGAGAGTGATGAAAACGCTCCCTGTGCCCACCGATATTTTCGCAGTGGCTCAATACTATGCCGGGAAAGTATCCGGCGTGTTCCGCGCTCGGATCAGTACGCCCATCACGGGCGGCACTGGCAATGTCAGTGTCTGGCCCTTCGTTGGTGTACTAATCGGAAACACGGACAAGGCGCTGGAACCCGTCGTCCGCTAACTGGCTGAATATACTATGCATCAGCACGCCAGTAACCGGAGGAACCGTCACGGTCCTCGCCATTCGGCCTGAGGAGCAAAGAGGCTGGAGCCGCGGGCCGTCGCCGTTGGCTTCATCGATTGGTTAGACCAATTTGTGTCATATGGGCTTCGTGCTGAAAACGAGAATCTTCTCAGTGTCCCGTGAACGAGCCGACTTCCAACCGACAACCAGCGAAGGCTTGTGCTGCATCAGGCGAGGCCCTACATGCAGGTTAGGTCATGCCTGACTAGACAAACTCGCACCTTTTGCAAAAAATCCGAGCTACACGTCCAGCGAACGGGTTGGTGACGTAAATACAGGAGCAACCAATGATCACTGAAGACTACGTCCGAAAGATCTTCAAGGGTCTTGAGCAAGGCGATGGAGCGAGCTTTTTCGAGCATGTAGACGATAAGGTCGACTGGATTATCGAAGGCACGCATCCGCTCGCCGGTCATTATAAGTCGAAAGCTGATTTTCTAGCGGGGAGCTTCGCGAAACTCGACAAGGTTCTGCCCCAAGGGGCTGAACTGGTCCTCGAGCATCTACTTGTGAAGGATGATTGGGCTGTCGTGGAACTTCATTCCTTGGCGACCGCGAAGAATGGACTGAGGTTCGATAACGGGTACTGCTGGGTTTGCCACTTCAATGGTGACACCATCGACCGAGTGAGGGCCTACCTCGATTCGGCGATGGTCGCGCGTCTCTTCGAGGAAAACCCGATCTAGCCATGCATTAGTGATCGGATTCGGCACCCGGACAGCGGTCTTTGTGATAACCACTGCATGGATCCCCCGCCTAAGCCGAAAACGGAATCTCAAAGCAAACCCATGGCTATCGCCAGCGGCCAAAGCCAGGCTGAGGGTATTGCGAAATTTGCGCAGAATGTAACATATGAGGACCTGACTCCCGAACGGAGGGAACGGCTCAAAATTAGCATTTTAGACTCGCTTGCTTGTGCCATCAGCGCACTCGGAGCAGCACCGATTAACGCTTACTTCACCCAGGCGAAGGAGTTTGGCGGTTCGGACGCTCGTTGTACCCTAATCGGCGGCGGAAAAGCTAACGTGGTGTATGCATCCGCATACAACACCGCGGTGATTCGCTACATCGATTTCATGGACAGCTACTTCGCCGTAGGCGGGCTTTGCCATCCCTCGGACAATGTCGCGGCCGTGCTTGCCGTTAGCGAGTACGCGAACCGATCAGGAAAGGATTTCTTGATCGGGCTCGCAGTTGCTTACCAGGTTGAGTGTGCGGTGACCGCCGCCGCGCCCTTCCTGGCTCGCGGGCTCGACCTAACGACCCCGCTCACCTACTCGTTAGGCGCAGGAATATCGAAAACGCTTGGACTGGACGAGGCAAAAACTGCGGCGGGCATCGAGATTTGCGGCGCCAGCGGCGTTCCTCTACTCGTCGTGCGGACGACCCCGATCTCGCAATGGAAAGGACTCAACTCGTCCCAAGTGGCGTTGGGCTGCGTCCACGACGTTTTTTTAGCATCACGCGGCGTAACCGGTCCGAAGTATGTAATAGAGGGACCGAACGGGCTGGCCCATGTGCTCGGGCAGACGATCTGGATCGATTGGGACAAACAGCAACTGAACTGTTTCGACCGGCTTTCATTGAAGAGCTACAACAGCGCCGTCCCGACCGAGTCGCCTATCTTCTGCATGCTGGAATTGCGCAAGGCCCACCCCTTCGATCCGGCCGAGGTCGTTGGCATCGAGGCGGACGTGTTCCAATACGCGTACGACTTCACGGGCGGTGGTACGTTCGGACCGAAGACCAACGTTCACACGAAGGAAGACGCCGATCACAGTCTTCCCTATCTGCTGGCTGTCGCGGCCCTTGATGGCGATGTTCAGCTAGCGCAGCTCGACCCGAAGCGGATTGAGAAGTCGGATGTCCAAGAGCTCCTTTTGAAGGTCGAAGTAAGGCCAGACAGTCGCTTCACGGCTCTCTATCCGGACCAACTCGCAAGCCGTGTTACAGTCCGCCTTAAGACTGGTGAGTCCTTCAGCCATGAGGTGTCAGATTATCCGGGTTCCGCGAACCGACCATTCACTTGGAAAGAGATCGAGGCGAAGTTCGACAAACTGGCGGGGAATCACGCTGACGAGAAATTGCGTCAGGAAATCAAGCGTGCTGTACGTTCGTTGGAAAATATCCAAGTCAGCGACCTGATGAATTTGCTCGGCCAGGTCAAGTGAAACTAGCCTGGGGAGATTCTGACCACCAGCCGCCGCGGCTGTGGTGAAAGGTGCTAAGAATCCTGAGGCATCCAAACGCCTCATCGAGTTTCTCGCCTCGGAAAAGGCAACTCCCACGGTGGAGAAGATGGGAATGAAACGCCCAGGGACTGCCGTGAGGCGTTGACCGACCGCTCCCGAGCGATCCACTTCCAAGAGTGATCCGCGCATTCACAGAGTCGTAATCGTCACCAAGGCGTCGGCACCGAGGTCGCAATTGGAGATCCCAATCCAATTGTGGTTCGATGATGGCGATCCCGTGTCCGTTCACACATATCAAAATCGAGGCACCTGAATGCGCAAGGCGACAGGGTGTCGTGGCAAACACGCTGAATTTACCCTGTAATGGGGCCGTTGGCTCATCGATTAGATGTTTTGTGCGCCGTGAAATCAAGGCCTAACATCTTGCGACCTCTGGAGCGCTTCTCTCTCTTCCGCGATGTATTGCCGGAGCGTGTTGGGCAAATTGGGCGGGACGGGGTTGTGCCTGGATTCGGCGGCGAGTCCATCGAGAAAGGACCTGTATTCATCACCGATCCCGCCCCGCGCGAACCTCCAGACCGCGCGATAGGCGGGGTTGCCGAGCAAGCGCCTCAAGATGGTACCGTCGGACGCCCAGCTCTTGGGATCCAGCATGCCCAAATGAAACTGAAAGAAGCAGTCTTCGTAGCTCCAGAACACCGAGGTCATGTAACTGTACAAGACGAAGCAATCCTGATCGGTCAGAGTTTCGCCGTTGGCGGCGCGCGATATGACGTCGCTAACCCTGGGATCGCTCAGGCGAGAGAGGAGTTCGACGTTGCGCGCGCTTCGTCCCTGTTGCATTAACGATCTTTGGTTGCGATTGGATTGCCGTATCTGCAGGCCAAGAAAGAGAAGCGAAACCACAACGGCGACGCTGCTGGCAAGTGATGCGAGATCGGCAAGACTCATGGATGATATGACGATCTTAGCACTTGCCCCCAGAACTGCGATTCGCAACCGAACCGCTCGATCATTTCGCTCAGCATCTAACGATCAGCTCACCGATGGCGGCCCCTCGGTGACTCCCGAATTGCCAGGCGGCGTCGCGGGGCCGCCATTCGGTGGAGCGCTTGGTTGGGCCGTCTCATGGCCGTGAGGTTCGGGGCAGGTCCAGCGCTCCAGAAGCGTACGCAATGCCTCCGCCTTCTCACCCAGTTCAGTACTTTCGATGTTCCCAACGGAAAGAATCGGCGGAAGCTCCTCATACAACTTCGGTAATGCCAGCCAGTCAGCCACCTGCTCGCGAATCCACTTGTTATACGCGAGTGGGTAGATACGTCGCGCCACGAAGAGCGCCTGCAAAAATTCCTGGAATGCCTTGTACAAGCGATCAAACGCCTGGAAGTACAGGCCCCGGTTCAGTAAGAAAGGGATGGCTTCCAAATCCCGGGCGCATGCCTCGCGCACCATCGCCAGCCGACTCCGTTGGAGATCATCCCCGTAGTAAGGCAACCACTGCGACTGAAGCTGTCGAAAGTACTTCCCCACTTGATGGAGCGGGGCGGCATACGCGAGGCGATTGCCGATCTCCACTTCGAAATAGTCCGGGCCGCCGCCATCATCCCAGACGGTTGGGACCATGCGGCCATCAAAAACGTCCAGGTGCACCTGGGCAAACCTACCGGTGCTCCGGAATCGGTGGATAAGCGGCTGAGTCGCAATGAACTCCTGCCACATCGTAGTCAAGGATTGAACCTCTTGACTTGGGGCCGTAGGCAGAATCAGCACTGCCATGTCGAGATCGCTACCCGCGACCGCCCGGCCTCGCGCGCACGAGTTCACCACCAGGATCGTATCCACATGCGCATGTGCCGAGAAGAAATCCCCGGCCAACTCGGCCAACTCTCGGTGGAACTCAGTCGGGAATCTCAGTGGTGAAATCAATGGATGTTAGGATTTAGCGAGGGGGACACAGAGGCCTAACGAGAATTCGACCCAATTTTTGGGTCTTTCCAGAGAAATGCCCAATTTCTGGGTCTAATCCGCTCGCGTCCCTCGCAATCGCCCGATAAAAGCGGAGTCACGGCGAGAATTGTGCCGAATCATTCGGCATTTTGGAAGCGAAATGATCGTGGGGGCCGGGTTCTCCGCCGCCTTATTTGTCTGGCGTTTTCAGCGCGAGCGAGGTGACGATTTTCTCGAAGCGCGGGTCCTTGCGGAGATTGTCCCAGTCTGGATCGATCCGCAGAAGTGCCCGCGTCACCGGACTCCCGTAGGAAATACTGAGCAGGTGTTGCAGACCGCCGATGGCGGCGTCCTTCTCGCCGAAATGAACCTCGATGCGGGCCAGGGCCTCTTCATATCCAGGGCCGACGAAGGCGTCTTTGGAGGTCGGCAATGCGGCAATCGCCTGTTTTGCGTGCGCGAACGCCGCGGCTTTGTCGCCAAGCCACGTGTCGGCCCAGGCCAGTTGCATCAGGAACTCGGAATTCTCAGGCTGAGCACGCAACAAGTCATTCACGGTCTGCTTTGCTTTCTGGTAAGCCATCGTCGCTTCGGCGGTGTTGCCGGCGTGTCGCTCCAGATCGCCTAACGCATTCTCAAAAACCCCGAGAGAGCTGCCCAGCGCGTCGGGTTGTTCCAGCTGGGCCTTGAGCATCGCTAACGCCGAATCATACCTCCGCAAAAGTATGGCGTTCGTCACGGCCGTGCTTACGTAGATGCCATCGCCCCGCTTCGGCTGAATGGTGTCGAGAAGCGCTTGTGCCTGCGCGATGTCGCCACCCAACTGAAAGCTCTGGGCAAGAAAACTGATGAGGGTGGAATTTTGCGGGCTGAGATCAAGGGCACGCCCGAGGTGTTTCTGTGCGGCGACGGCATCGCGCATTGCCAGATCAGTCAACGCCGCATTGGTGAGTAGAAAAATATTTTGTGGATCGAGCTCAACTGCTTGCGCGAAAAGGGCACGGCTTTGTTCCCACTGTCCCTGCCGGCGAGCAATACCTCCCAAATATTCCCAGACTACGGCATTGTTTGGATATTGCTGACGAATCGATTCGAGTTGGGCCTTGGCGCCTTCATAATCACGCTCGCAGTAATATTTGTAGAGGGCCTTCGCCAGCTGCGTCTCGACCAACTCCGGCCCGAACTTTATAGCCATGTCCAAGGCCTTGCGCGCCGCTTCACGTCGCTCGGGTGCCTGACCGAAATTATTAATGAACGCCAGGCCGTTCTGGCGGCTCAGGTGCGCCCAAGCGACTGCGAATTCAGGGTCAAGCCGCACTGCGTTTTCGAATGCCTCTATCGATTTCAGCAGGCTTGTTCGAAAGTCGTGGACGCCGCCCGCGAAAGCGAGGCCGCGCAGGTAAGCGTCGTAGGCGGCAAGGTTTTGAGTTGGTTTGTCTGCGACCGCCTTTTGTTCCGCACCGGTCAGCTTCGCATTCAGCTGCTCGGCGATGGCTTTGGCTACTTCACTCTCCACTGAAAAGATGTCGGTCAGTTTGCGATCAAACGTATCAGCCCAAAGATGGGAATCATTGGCTGCTTTGATTAGCTGCACGTTCACTCGCACAGCATCGCCACTCTTCTGCACGCTGCCTTCCAGGACGTGGGCGACGCCAAGTTGCCTGGCAATTTCAGTCAGATTTTCCGGTGCGCTTTTGTAATGCTGCGTCGAAGTGCGCGAGATCACCTTCAGATCAGCGATCTTCGATAAGCGCGTCAGGATCTCGTCCTGAATGCCCTCGGCAAAGTAGGCGTTGCCTTTATCTTCGCTCCGGTTCTCAAATGGAAGCACCGCAATGCTTTTTTGAGAGATCGACTCGCCAGTCTCCCTGTAAAACGGACGTCGCCCGACGATCAGCATTGCAATAACGAGCAGCAGAGCCCCGATAATGATGAAGTCGAGAATCCGCCCCGTGGCGCGCTGAGCTGATCTCGCCTGTCCGGGATGGAGATCTTCTGTCCGGACGACCCCTTCGGGAGTAAATTCGTAAACCCAGGCGAGTAACATCGCGATTGGAAATCCGACCGCGAGCGCAATGACAACAAAACGCACTGCGGAATTAGGTATTTCAAAAAACGGGAAAACCTGCGTCGTGAGCTGCGTGAGGAACCATGCGACGACTCCGTAGGCAACCGCAGCGCGATAAACATTGCGCCGTTTCAGCTCGGCGAAGAAGTTCGTTGGGTTCACTCTCCGCGCCTGAGCGCCTGGCACAACAGAACCCTGGCCGTTCACGTCGTGTACTGCAAGAAATCCGGCGCGAGGTTACGCGGAAAGTTTGAGAAATCCGCCTTTGCCGCTACGCCGTCGCGGGACGAGCGACACAGCCCCAACTCCAGCCGGCTTTCTTGAGATTGTCAGCGATGATTTCCCAGTATCGTTTCACGGCTGCTATTCCTCGCAGAGTTTTTGGAAACGCGGGTCTTTGCGCAACGGGTCCCAGAACGGATTGATTTGAAGATCGCCGCAAGTTTCGCCATTGGGCACTTCGAGCAGATGCGGCAAGGCAGAGATCGCAGAATCGATGTCGCCAACTTGCGCCTGGACGGTCGCCAGCGCGATCTCTGCGAAAGGTTTCGCTAAAGCGTCACCGTCGTAATCAGCGATGGCACGGCGCGCCTGCTCCAGTGCCTTCTCTTTTTCGCCAAGGCCGGCATAAACCTGGGAGAGACAGGACGGCAGTAGTCGCGCATCGACAACAACAACGGAGTCAGGCGTTGGCTTCATCGCCGCAGCAGCACGTGTAAACGTTTCGCGGGCGTCGTTGTCCTTACCGGCAAATTTCTGGCAATAACCGAGCAGCGTCATGGTGCCAGGATCGTTAGCAGCCGCCGCAGGCGTGTTCTGCTGAATTTGAGCGATGGCTTGATCGAAGCGCCTCTCGTAGTAGAGCTGCAAGGCTCTCGCCATGGTAAGTGCCTCGTTCTGGGAATTCGCGGGAGCTTTCGCCAGAACCTCAGCGGCTTCCTTAAGCCGACCCTGTCCATGGAAGCTAAATGCTTTCGTCGCGAGCGCGACCTCGTTCCCGGGCGACATCTCAAGGACGCGATCAAGAACCGTCTGCGCCTCATCGCAACGACGGACACTCCGGAGTGAGTCGGCAAGAGTTAAAAGGACGCCAATGTCGCGGGGATCCAGTTTTGCGGCCGCCTGATAATATTTTTGCGCAACGTCAAACTGGCCGAGCCGTCGCTCCAGATGAGCCATCTGCTCAAGCACGAACGCGCTGTTCGGCAAACGCCTGAGCGCTTCTTTGTACGACTCGAGCGCGCCTTGGAAGTCGCGCAAAACGCGGTAGCGATAAACGCCCTGCGCGAGCCATGCTTCCCCGAGCTCGGGCTGGAGGGAAATCGCCCGGTCCGCGGCTTCCTTCACTGCGGCACCGCTGTTCGTCTCCAGGTCCATGCCATTGAAATAGAGCTGACTTCGCGCGACAGCGAGGCGGGCCCAAGCCAGCGCAAATTGAGGATCAAGCCGAACCGCCTCGGCATAAAGGCCGGCGACCTTTTTTGTGGTGTCCAGCGCCGCGGTGTTGTCGAGCGCGATCGCGCGCAGATATGCATCATAAGCCTGCTGATTGTTTGTTGGTTTAACTTCTAACACCTGTTCCTCGCTTCCGGTGAGCTTCGCCTGCAAGGACTCCGCTATTCCTTTGGCGATCTCGCTCTCGACGCCAAAAATGTCAGTCAACTTCCGATCATAGGTCTCGGCCCAAAGGTGAGAATCGGTTTGGCCGTTAACCAGCTGCACATTGACTCGCACCTGCCCGGCCACTTTTTGCACGCTACCCTCAAGAATCGTCGCTACGCCAAGCTGCTTCGCGATCTCGGCGAGATTGCGAGCTTTGCCCTGATATTGCTGCGTGGACGTGCGCGAAATTACTTTCAAATCCGCGATCTTGGATAAGCGCGTCAGAATTTCGTCCTGAATACCGTCGGCAAAGTAGGCGTTGGCTTTGTCTTCGCTCCGGTTCTCAAATGGAAGCACGGCGATACTTTTCTGAGAAATGGACTCGCCTGTCTGCCGGTAAAACGGGAGTCGCCCAACGACCAGCATTGCAATAACCAGCAGCAGAGCCCCGATGATGGTGAAGTCGAGAATCCGTCCAGTGGCACGCTGACTCGATCTTGCTTGTGCCGGCTGGAGATCTTCCGTCCGCACAATCCCTTCAGGGGTAAATTCGTAAACCCAGGCGAGTAGCATTGCGATTGGAAATCCGACGGCGAGCGCAACAACAACGAAACGCACCGCGTAATTGGGAATCTCAAAAAACGGGAATACTTGTGTGGTAAGCTGCGTGAGAAACCACGCGACGACTCCGTAAGCGACCGCAGCGCGGTAAACGTTGCGCCGCTTCAGCTCAGTGAAAATGTTCTTTGCGTTCACTCTGCGCGCGTTACGAAGCGCTCGTCACCAAGCTGATTGTGCCTGTTTTGCTCTCCACACGGCAACGACAAAATGATAACAAACCTCGCAATGCCGCATCGAAACAGTTGCACTGGGCAACGATCTCATTCAGGAGTTGGCTTAACCTTCTATGAACTCGACGACTTCTAAAATTTTTACTATCATCGTCCGAAACTGCGACAGTCCATCCCACGCTCGTAAGATCGCAGAGTTGTTACGCGCTTCTTTTCCCCACAGATCGGAGCACATCACATCCGATGAGGTTATAAATCTTATCATTACGGTAAAGGCGGACAGTCTCGACTCCATACGCAATGTCATTTCCCCTGTGCTTGGGAAAGCCCAGGCAAGGTTTGGCTCCGATTGGGTTTGGCTAGAGAACGGGAAGACATCATCCGAGCCGCCACACCACTTTCGGTTTGAGCCTCCATCACGTTTACGAAGTAGGACCACGCAAAATCAAACGCGGCGTCGATCTGATTTCGGTAGTGTCCTAATTTGAAAGCGCGTCAGAAATGAGACAAATCGGTGGTATTGTGTTGCTGGCGGATGGTGTTTGCCTGTGCGCGTTGGTCTATTTCACGAAGCAGATTTTCCCTTTAGGATACATTTCTGCGGTTTTGGGAATTGCGTCACTCCTCGTCGGCGCGGGGCTGCTTTTCATCAAAGATCAGTTTTAATCCAAATTAGGACACCACTCCCTCAATTTCCGATCTGCTCCTATTCCGTCGCCTGTGGTACGGCGAGCCGGATGCAATCAGCAACGCAGTCGGCTACGCAAAGTTTTACAGCCGCTCACATCACGCTGTGATTCGCGTTTACGATGAAGCGGGCAACGTGATTGCAACGCAAATGCACGCGGGCGATTTCAAGGAATGGTAAGTCTCGCTTTTTCGCATCAGGTCAAACATGGTCCATGTCAGCTCCTCTTGAACTGATCTCGTCCAGCATTTGGGCGGACCAGTAAGCAGCGAGCCCGTCCGTGTCGGAAGTGGCGATTACATGTACGTAAGTCTGACTTGGGGACAACGGCACGTTTGTGACGACAACTAGTGTGTCGGCGTTGAACGCGAAGTGCTCCCAGAGGTCCGCATTTTGATAGGCCCCTTCAAAGCCCCTTTTTTGAAGCGCGATTCGTGTGTCAGTTTGTGTGTCGGCGTGGCTCCTTGGGAGAACGATCGCGTAGTGATAAAGATATGGTCGGCTCATTTTGTTTCACTCCCTGCTTGGCATGCGCTTCATTCAGTAGGTGAGATCGTTTACGATGGTAGCGCAAATGATGACAAGTCATTTTTTCGGATGCTTCCAGCGCGAGTCGCCGATTCGAGTTCAAGAAAAGCAGTCAGTTCCCGTCGGCAGTAATCAAACGCCCTTGCGGCTCCCTAAACAAAGCGGCTGAGGGGTTCCGAGCGTTCTAGCGACCTCCCGCGTCACGTTCCGAAACGATTCCGCTTCCTAAATGCCGACATTCCGCGTGAGCGGCACGGGAATAGACGGTTTTCCAGCCGTTACCGGTCACAATTTCTGCCACGCATCTGAGAATATACGGTGCACGCCCCTTACGGGAGAGGAGTACGGTGCAATCGTGAACTTTTGGGGGAATGGGCAGCGGCTTAAATGCGGGGAACATAGGTGCCGATTGACGTAATCAAGCCGACCCTGCCTGCCCGTTTTCGCCCTAATTTTCAAACTGATACAACTACCGAGGCGAATCTCCTTTAAGGGAGTTGGTGCTACATCGGCCTTTGTGAAGTGCATACTCCTCGAAACGTCACAGAATTGCTTGACACGATGTCGCGGATCATCTATTAAATCTTTGATTACGTCATCCGACGTTTCAACGCACCTTCGGCCGACCTGAAAGCGGACTGGATCTTCGCTGAGACACCGCTTAGCGCGATCTCCAGATTCAACTGGAGCCCCGAGTCACCTGAAGTGAGGCCGCTGTTGAAGGGACCTCATGAAGATGGTTCTTCGTTCCGCGCGGATTTGGAGTAGTGAAACCCAAATGAAAGGCCGTTTATGAAATTCGTTAGTCTCACCGAGCCAATAGTCGTGCCTCACCAAATCCACACCTACACCGAACTCCAGCAACAGATTCACGACGATCTGCGGATCCAACATCCCGAATGGGTCCAGCCAAATGGCGAATGTCCCACGTGCGATTCTTACGAGTCGCGCCTCACGGAGATGCTCGACGCTTCAACGCGAACAGGATCCAACGCTACGCGAAGTAACTGACCGTCGACACATCTACCTTGGTAGTTGAGGTAGTCCTTTTAGCTGCTATTATTCTGGCTCCCTGGTTCCGTAGGAAGAGGAAGAGTAAGAGCGGGAGTTAGGTTAGTTCCGCTCAGGTCTAAAGTGACTTGAAAAGCGCGTGCAGCGTGTAAAACGATCGATAAAGCTACGTGGCGATAGCGCTCGGGATCATAGCATCGATCGCCTCGCTCAATGCAGTGCAACGAACTGCGAGGGGCCAGGATTACACGGGGACTTACCCTGGCGCGGTGTTTATGAATCAGCACGGGGCCCAATAACCGCCTCTCCGCACCGCTGAGTGTTCGCAGTCTGTTGCAAAACGCATTTACGTTTTGTTGTTCTGACCTTCAGTGACTCCTCGTCGCGAGGAGTCATTTCCGGCCGTTACGGGTGTACTGCAGGAAATCCGGCGCGAGGTTACGCAGAAAGTTTGAGAAATCCGCCTTTGCCGCTACGCCGTCGCAGGGCGAGCGACCCAGCCCAAACTCCAACCGGCCTTGCTGAGCTTGTCGGCGACGGTTTCCCAGCTTCGTTTCACGGCTGTTTTTCCTCGCAGAGTTTTTGGAAGCGCGGATCATTCCGAAGCGGATCGAACATGGGATCGAGCCGGAGCAGCGCGGGAGTGAGCGGCACGTTCTCAGCCAGCGGGCCCCCGTATGGTGTCGAGAGTAGTTTCTGTAAAGCGGCTATGGCGCGATCGGATTCTCCCATCTGCGCCGCTACCCGGGCAAGAATCTCGATCGGAATGGGACCAGCTAGCGCGTCTTTCTCGATCGGGATCACGGCCATCGCCCGCTCGACCAGTTTGAATGCGGCGGCTTTGTCACCGAGGGCCATATTGGTCAGCGCGAGATCGCCAATGAGGCGATAATTTTCCGGCTGTTCCTTGAGGAAAGATTCCAGTTCGCTGCGCGCCTGCCGCCAACTTTCCTGGGCGGTGGCATGATCGCCGGCGACTTCTTGCGCCCAGCCTAACCAAAAGCGCAGTTTGCTATTGAAGTAACCCAACGCTGGATCAGGCTTGGCAAGTATTTCCTTTAGCCGAGGGATGATTTGTGCAGGGCGGCGCTCCAGGATCGCTTGGTAAACTTGTGTTTCCACCGCACTGGAGTCGTCGGCGTTTGGATGCAGCGGAGCGAGAATCGCCGAGGCACGCAGCAGGTCTCCTTCGGCTTGCGCAATATTCGCCTTTGTCGCGAGGGTATCAACGTCGTCCGGCGTAATATCGAGAACCTGATCAAACTTTCGCAGCGCTTCGGGGAAACGACGAAGTGCGTTATAGGTAAGGGCATGTTGGCTGATCAGGTTAACGTTGCGTGGGTCGAGCCGCTCGGCTTCGTTGAAGTAGGCTTCGCTCCGGTCCCACTGGCCTCGCCTCCGCGTGACATAGGCCAGCGATTCGGGAATCCGGCTGCTATTCGGTAGAAGCTGACGTGCTTGCTCAAAGTAACGCACCGCAGTGTCGTAATCCTTTAGGCAGGCGTAGTGGTAATACCCCTTGGTCATCACGGCCTCGCCGAGATTGGGCTGAAGCGTGAGCGCGGTTTCGGCTGCCTGCCGGGCCTCTTCCCGGAGGTCGACCGTGGGTTGAAGAGTCAGTGTGACGTAGCCGACCGCATCAACGTATGACAGTAGCGCCCAAGCAAGGGCGAACTTCGGGTCCAAGCGCACCGCTTCTCTGAGATATTTCTGTGCGCCAAGGGAATTGGCGGGTGTGACTGCCGTTTTCAGTGTATAGGCCAACCCACGCAGGTAGGCATCGTGAGCTTCGGTGCTGTCCGTCGGTTTGGCGGCGATAAGTTGCTCTTCCTGACCGGTGAGTTTCGCTCGCAACTGATCGGCGACGGCTTTGGCCACTTCACTTTCGACCGAAAAGACGTCAGTCAGTTTTCGATCAAATGTGTCGGCCCAAAGATGGGAATCGTTGGCTGCTTTGATTAGCTGCACGTTCACACGCACTACGTCGCCACTCTTCTGCACGCTGCCTTCCAGAATGTGAGCTACGCCAAGTTGCTTCGCGATCTCGCCGAGATTCTTGGGTTTGCTTTGATAGTGCTGCGTGGAAGTGCGCGAAATGACTCTTAAATCCGCGATGCCAGCCAGCCGCGTCAGAATCTCCTCTTGAATGCCTTCGGCGAAATAGGCGTTGTTCGGATCGCGGCTTAAGTTCTCAAACGGAAGCACTGCGATGCTCTTTTCGGGCGTAGGACGAAATAACCCGCTTTCCCAAACGCTCCAGCCCATGACCGCTGCCAAAGCAACCAACGATGCGATCAACGCAGCAACAGCTGGATTCCGCCGCACCCATTTGCGGGCGTGTGTAAAAAATCCACTTCGCTTCGCCTGGATTGCCTCATGCTTTAGCCAGTGTTCCAAGTCTTCGGCCAGCGCAAGAGCGGACGAGTAACGGCGTTGCGGACCTTTCTCGAGACATTTCAGACAGATTGTGGAGAGATCGCGATCTACTTTTGGATTTATCAGACGCGGTGGCCGCGGCTCAGTATCCAGGAGTAGCCGGATGGTTTCAAAGGTCGTTCCTCCGGCAAAAGGTGGATGGCCGGTTAGCAATTCGTAGAAGACCGCGCCAAGTCCATAGACATCTGTGGCCTCGCCGACGGCCGCGTTGTTTCCCGCAGCTTGTTCAGGCGCCATGTAACTGGGTGTGCCCATCACTTCCAGCGTGCGCGTGACCGTGCTCTCAGTTTCCACTAATCGGGCAAGGCCAAAATCGGTCAGATGCGGTTCGCCTTTTGCATCCAGCAGAATGTTCCCAGGCTTGATATCTCGATGCAGTATCCCGTGTTCATGCGCGTAATGCACCGTGCGGGCCAACTTCGCGATTAATTCCGCCGCCCTGCCGGATCGACATCGGGACGCGCCTGACTACTTCGTCAAGCTGGCCGCCTTCGACGAAATTCATGCTGAAGTAGCAGCAACCCTCGCGCTCACCGACTTCATGAATGGGAACGATAAATGGATGGTCGAGGTTGGCAGCGGCTTCCGCTTCGCGGCGAAAGCGCTTCAGATGCGATTCGGTGGCCCAGGGGCCCAGGCCGATTACTTTAAGCGCGACGGTGCGATTGAGACTTTTCTGATGCGCCCGGTAAACTACGCCCTGACCGCCTCGGCCGATTTCCTCCAGCAATTCGTAGTCGCCAAAGTGTCCCAGCATTTCCGCCGAGCGCGCACCATGACTTCGACTAGGGGTCTGCGCTGGATCGGTCGCGCCTTGATCCTCTTCGAGCAAACCAAGACCGGCCTGCAAAAGGCAAGCCCCGCAAACGTTCTGCGGCGAATCGGCGAAAATCTTTGCGCCGCACTTTCCGCAAACGCTATCAGCAGTCTTCACTTTTGGCGTACACACTGAGGTTGTCAGAGAGCGCGATTAGTTGCCAGTCGAAAAAATCTTTCTGGCGAGCTGACAGGCTGATAAAAGACGGGAGCATTGTGAATCGCGCCTTACTCGCTCTGCTCGCAACCTTTGTCGTTGCCTTAGCACTCGGTGAATCGCCGGAACCGACCAAGGTCCGCGTCACAACTTGGAATCTGGAATGGTTTCCCAACGGCTCCGCGCATGATGCAACACCGGAAGTACAAGCTCAACGGATCGCGGCAGCGGCAGACGTTCTCAGGCCGATTAATGCTGACATCATTTTGTTGCAGGAGGTGCGGGACTACGATGCTTGCGCTCGCCTCGGTGAGGCCATCGCGCCAGGCATTTACCACGTAGCAATTTGTTCTGCGTTCAAGGAACCATTCCAGAGCGAATTGGGTAAACAGCAGGTGGCGATTCTATCCAAATATCAAGCGCAAGCCGCTTGGGCAGAACGCTGGAAGTCGATGAGCGGCGTTGATCCACCTAGGGGCTTAGCGTTCGCGCGGTTTAAGATTGGAAGCGAGGAGATCGGCGTTTATTCGGTGCATTTGAAGAGCAACCTAATTACTCACGGTGATAGAGAGGTCGAGACGGCAAAGAACATTCAAAAACGTGAAGTCGCCGTTGCTCAGCTCCTGACGCACGTCCATGACGTGATCGGAAGTACAATGCCGAGCATTAAAAGCGTTGTGATTGGGGGCGATTTCAATACGAACCACGACCAAGAGATGTTCGCGACAGAAAGAACGCTCGATTCCCTCGTTGATGCTGGATACCAGAACGGTTTTGAAGGATTACCCTTTTCGGAACGAGTAACTCACCCAGGAACTCACGGCTTTCCGGATGCTACCTTTGATTTCATATTCGCGAAGGGTCTAACGGCGTCGCAGCCGACCGTCGCTCACGCGAACGCATCGGATCATTGGAGTAACGCGGGATTTTAGTTTGCAATGAGTCTGTTGCAGGGAGGGGCGGACTAGCGCTCCCCCGCACTCGCTCCAGAGGTGATCGCCAAGGTTACAGACGGGTAACCTTTCGATTGTTGTGAGTTCGGAGCCCACTCGTAGCTTGAAACCAGTCTCCGTGGGGACACGCCGGGCTGTGGGAGCAGGGAGCATCAACGGTGTGTCCCCACTCTTTTCTTAACACGAAGGTTCAACACACTCGTACGACTAAGGTCCAATAGACGCGTAGGACGTGATCCTATATCATTAAAATGGACCTGAATCAGGCGGAGGACTTTTCCCCGCTAGGTTCTTCACCCCTTTCGGACCCGCAACCAACAGAATCAATACGGGCGGGGAAAAAGATCCGGAATTAACCGGTTCGATACAATGAAAGGATGAGAATCAAATGAAAAAAGCGAGAAAAGTATCTGCAGTGTTTTTGGGTCTCGGGGGTCTCCTGGCCCTAATCGGAATGTCCCTTGGAGGGCCAGTGCGAACAGTCGCGGCAGACGAAACAGTCGCGGCAAACGAAACAGTCGCTGGAGGCTTCAGTCACAGGATCGACTTCCGGATGGTGCGCTCAGCTGGTGCCGTAGCCGCCAATTGCATCCCGGGCGCCCACGCAGACGTAAGAGTCGCGTCTCTGGGGCCTGTTGAGGTGATGACCGTCGACGTAGGGGGGCTTCCACCAAATACCGAGTTTGATTTCTTTGTGATCCAAATTCCCAATGCGCCTTTTGGCCTGGCTTGGTATCAGGGCGACATCGAGACCGATGATCAGGGAGAAGGTCACCAGCTTTTCGTGGGGCGCTTCAGCATCGAGACATTCATAGTAGCGCAGCCCCCCGAGGGCCAGCCAGCTCCCAACGTACACCGTCAACCTCCGTTCCCGGATGCGACAGCGAACCCAGCGACCGAGCCAGTCCATACGTTTCACCTCGGCTTATGGTTTGGTTCGCCAGAGGCCGCTCAAGCGGCAGGTTGTCCCGACACAGTGACCCGCTTCAACGGTGAGCACAACGCTGGCATCCAGGCGCTCAGCACACGCAACTTCGGCCCCGGCGTTTTCGGACCCCTAAGGCAGTTGAGGCCCTGATTCGAGGGTGGATCACAAGTTTGGATCGCTGACACCTCCAAGCACGAGCGAGGCGACGCCCAAGAGGTGCGCCATGTACGGCACCTGCGTCCCCTTGCGAAGCCGGACGTGCGGTCGAGCCAAAATCCAGACGTAGCGACGCGACGCGACTGAGCTATCGTGCTGAAAATCCAAAAAGCGGGAGTGCTCGCAGATTGAGCAACCCCCGGCAAAAGTGCCGGGGGTTCACTGGTCGTTAGGCGACTCGTTAGGCGTTCGCAATCGCGATGCTAACCAAAGCAATCTTGCTGAATGACAAGCAGGTTGGGAAAATCTTCTCAACCTGCGGGAGCAGGCTCGGGGCAATCTCGCTTCCGATAAAAGGGATTGGTGGCGACCACCTCTCACAAATTTGTGATACATCCCCTTCTAACGTGAAAATCTTTCGCTCGAAACATTTTGAGGGCTGAGAGGGGTAAAAAGCAGCCCCTACAAATTGCACCAGCGCGGCAGCGTGCAGCGGCTGGACGGTAAGCGTTTAACGCCATTGCAATGAGTCACCCAAGAATAAAGAGCGTCCATTTTCCCGTGCTGCCGTTTGTCGCTTGAGGCTTGGCTTCACCTCCTTCAACTCAAGTGGCGGGCGGCAGCCGGAGCTTCGCCGTCGAATGTCTCGGCGTTTTTTTGATTGCCGGATCGCGAGCAATGCGGCTTCATCAAGCGATGGAACGCCAGCCAATGCAACCCGCCGCAGGCGGTCTGGCAGCGTCAGCTTTCATCGCAGTCACCCAGATTCTTACCCGCACAGACGCGCTAGATTTGCCACTGATTATCGCGCTCACGCTTTTTGCCGCGATGATACCGTTTCAAATTTTCATCTTCTACGCGCCGCCGCCGCCCGCATACAAAAACAAAAACCTGACTCAATCACAGATAGTGTATTGGAACATTCACCGATCATCGACTGTTCTCGTACTCGCTGGATTCGTCGCGTTGTTCTGGCATTTTTTTTGGTGCCTAGGCGTTGTGTTCGCCGTCGCAGCGTTCGGGGCGTATCTGGCGTTTCGCTTCTGTGCCTATTCGCAAGATTACATGCGACAATGACAGCCAGTGTGATTACACCAATTTTTCAGCCGATCACATCGCGGATCGGAAAATATGGACGCTTTTGCGCTCATAAGCGTTGCTCCCCGTGAATCTGTAGCTTTCAGCTTTACGGTACCGAGTCTTTCGCCTAAATAGTTTGCGCTGCCTTTCTCTGTTTCTTAAGTTTCGCTTCCGTCGGTGCAGCTCGCAAAACAAGGTGCCACTAGCTACCGGACGGCTACAGTGATAACACAATCCGGCACGCTTGTGGCGCAACTGGTATTTGCGCTGCCGTGACATCGCGTGGAGTAAACGCTGGGTCATCTCTGGCGTGGCGGTTTCCCTTTTTTTGTTTCGGCCTCGCGTGACTTCTCGTCAATTGAGAACTCATTCGCGGCCCTTTACCCATGTACTGCAAGAAATCCGGCGCGACGTTACGCGAAAAGTGCGGAAAATTTTGGAAAACCACGGATCGCCAGGATCGCACGATAACGGTGTAACGCGGCCTTTCCTTTCCCTACGCCTCTTTTCACTAACCACGGATGTTTGCCGTGATTGTCACGACATTTCGCAAGGTGACTCAAACGTGACTGGCGGCGAGCTGTGGCGAAACCGTTCACGAAGGACAGTGAGGACTGCACTATGACCGACCTGTCCACGTTTCCGCCGGGCACCTACGTTGGCGACCCGAACTTTATTGTGAACGGCGTTCCATACTCTTGGTCAAGCGACTACGACGCAAGGACGGCGAACTTGGTGACCCTGATCGTCACCGACAACGGTGATGGTACGGGCCACGTCGCCATCGTCGCCTACTACTAGACCGCAAGCTAGGCGGTTTGCGCGTGGCTAAATCGATGCAGCCAGGCTTTTGAGCGACCGCATTTCAAACAATCAGCCGTCACGTTTCAGCGCGTGGCGGCTTTTTGTTTCACGCGTTACGGCTCTTTGAACTCGCCTGCGCGCTCGTGCGTTTCGATCACATTACCAGCTTCATCGTAAACGCGAATCACTGCATCATGTGACCGGCTGTGAAATTTGGCGTAGTCGATAGCGTTCGCGATTGCATCCGGTTCGCCGTAACAGCCGACCAAATGGCGGCGCATCGAAAATCAGATCGACACCGCGGCGATCTTGGCACGGGGTACGCGCGATAGTTGTGACGAAAGACCAATCAGGTGATCGAAAAACTATTTCGCGTCCGGTTTCGGAAACGCAATCGAAGCTTGCCCAAATACGCAACGCCAACCGGTGGGCGTCCGAACGTAAGTCTCATTGAACCAGACTTTGAAGGGGGGTTGGTCTCTCGTGCCTTTTATCCTCAACAGCTCAGTAACAACAGCCGTATCGCGCCATACACGCACCTTCTGCGTGCCTTCCTCCACCCCCTCATCCTCGAAGATCGTCCGTTTCTCTCGCGCTTCGTTGATCAAGTCGGCTTTCGTCAAAGAAGCACCGCGATCTGATACCAAAACAAAGTCATCGGCCAAGATCTGATCCATTATTGCGATGTCATTGGCCTTAAGTGCCGCTCGGTACACAGTATCCAACGCACCAACCATTTGTGCGTCCACAGTTAGCGGCGGCGTCGGTAAAGCCAGTGTGGTTGGTATTGGTGCGATTGTTTGGGCATCAGGTTGGCTGGCTTGTTGCTCCGACGTTCGGGTCGCCGTCTGTTCCGGCGCCACGTTGGCCGTCTGTCGTGGGACTGCAGTCGGGGTTTCTTGTGCGGCTGGCGAAAGGTTCCGCTTCACCGGCCGCTTACCTCCATTAACAAAGGTCGCTTGCAATCTTTTTCCATTGGCATCGACGTAAGTGACATCTCCCTTGAATTTGCCGTGCACCATTTTGCCTGAATAACGGTTGATGACGACCGCGTATCTTCTGGCATCCGGAATGTTGGAGCCAGTGACGATTGTTGGCTCAACTTGATACCACGTCAGTGTACCAGAGCCAGCGGCGAATCCATTCTTGTCGCGCCTGCCGGACCATGTTGCCTCCTCGCCACGTTTAGGTGAATCATTCCAGACGAGCGTTTTTCCGTCTCTCGTGGCCTGATAAGAGCCGGCACCGTAAGCGACGCTCGCGAACAGAAGGAGGGCGCTGCAAACAAAAAGCGATCGGATGTTCATGCCGAAATGATCGAGCAAGCGGGCCAATACTCTCAATGTGGTGGCGTGACCTTCGGCAACCAAAATTCGCAAGCTCTTGCCCCGCGGAGGCAAAGCTTCTGTTGGATCGTCGCGCATTCTCGGCTTAGATCACTTAACTCCATTTTTACGCCCACATCCCCGAGTGCAGCGCCGGATTTGGCTTAGTTGTGGACAGAAACCGGCGTCCTGACAGGCAAGAGGAATCCGACACGGCACACGAAGGAAATTGGTTTTCATTTACGGTTGTCGTCCACGCTCTTAGGTGTAGCAAGAATCCGCCCGGGCTGTCAAGCCAACTTCCCAGGTGTTGTGACGCCATCGCGCCCTGATGCTAAGTTGCTGACGCGCATCGCGATGACGGAAAGCGTTTCATTGTGCACGCGGATGAAAAGCTGACTACGTTTTTAGAACTGGAATCAGCGATTTGTCCTCACACGTTTTGGATTGACAATCGGACGACTTTTTTTGCAAACTCGGAGTCGCTAAACGGATTCGAATCAGGCGGAGGACATTTTTCCCCGCTGGTTCTTCGCCCCTTCCGGACCCGCAACTACCAGAATCAACTTAGCGGGAAACAGAAAGGAAGAACCATGAATCCATTGATTCAGCTAAAGCGAACAACTCAAACATTTCTCATCGCGCTCCTGCTTGTCTGTGCCGGACTATCGCCACAAGCGCAGGCGGTAAGCCCACCACCGGACGGAGGCTACGGCAACGAAAACACTGCTGAGGGTCAAGATGCGCTCTTTAGCCTGACAACCGGCGACTCCAACACGGCGATTTCCGCAGGGCGTAAGGTTTGCACCTGTTGAAATGATTCTGGTGGCGCCTCGCACACTTGCCAGCCGTTCCTAAATGGTCTGATTTCGATGATGGTCACGGTAAGAATTGAATCTCCTTCAAATGATCTTATATGTTCTATTGAACATGATCCAGCGAAATGACGATCACATCCTAACAGCACCGAATTCCGAAGCTGCTCAGGGATTTACCGCCGAACGCGTCCTGAGAACCCGCCCCAAGACTTACCGGGCTATTGTGCAGCTATTGGCCGACCCTCATGCTAGCATCAATCAAATCGCCAAGTTTCACCGCGTATCCACTCACACCGTGCGGGCGATCCGAGCGAGAGAAGCCAAAACCATAGCCGAACGTAAACAAAGGCTGATCTCCATCTTTGGCAACGTGGCGGAAATGTCTGCTGAACGGATGGAGGTACTTTGTGGGAAAGCTAGCCTGCGTGATGCTGGCATAAGCGCGGGGATTGCCACGGACAAGATACTTGCTCTGACGGGCCAAATGCCAGCCGTGAACATTGCCAATATCTGGATGCCGTCAGAGGAGGAGCGTGAGGAAATGCGTGAGACCGACCGTAAGCTGGATGAGATAACGGCCAGGCTTAGGGCGCTTGATGAAGCCAGTTCTAAACCGTCGTAAGCGCACGAGGCTCACTGCTAACGGCGCCTAGTGATCGTCACGCGACAATCCACGCGCATGAACGGGACAAACTTTAGTTCAACGCGCTAAGCCCGCATGTGGTCAAATCAGCCTTGATGTCTGAGAGTGTCGTCGTTTGTTCGGTCGCACTTTTGCTGCTTTCGGTCTTGTTCGTCACGTGTTCGGATATTGGGCTTCCCAAGCGGAAGGTGTCACACGGGTTCCTTGAGGCGTTTGGTTTGCTCTATTTCGCCCTGGTACTCTCTGCCATCGTGTTGCAAGTCTACAGGCAAGCGCCGACGCCAACGCCGAAGAAAGAGCCGTTGTTCTATGGGCCGACGGATTGGACACCAAAAGGGAATCCGCGCGCCGGGATTGGCTCGATCGTTGTCTAGCCGTTCGTCACATCCGGCAGTAGCAGCACTGCCTCACGCATCCGCTCAACGTCCGGGTGCGTGTAGTTCTTGTTCATCTCCGGTGACGAATGCCCGGTTAGTTCTTGTCGCAGTTCGACGCCAACACCGGCGTTTGCCAGCGCCGCGTTAAAGGAATGCCGCAGACTGTGAAAGCTGAGGCTCGATTGCGAACGCCCCGCCCCGTTTGCTTCGCGCAGCAATCGGCCTTTGATGCCTGCGCGGTCCATGATGCGTTTAAACGTCATTGAAAGACCGCTTTTGCCGCTGCCTGCTTTACCCGCCAGCGTTGGGAACACCGGCGCTTTGCCGATGCCGCGAGTTTGTTCGCCGAGCCATGCGCCGAGACGCGGGTGAATCGGGATGGTGACATCTTTCCGGGTTTTCCTAGTCGTCAGTGTGATGATCTGCTTACTGAGATTGACTGCGCCCCATTCCATATCAGCGATATCGCGCAATCTTAGGCCAGTGTAATAGCCGCTGACAATGACTCCCTTCCAATCTTCGCTTGGCGCTGCGTTGATTAAGGATGCCAGTTGCTCCGGTGTGAATACGTCCTTTTCAACGTTCCGCGCTTCATCCTTTACCGGACGTACGGAATTCTTTGTGCACGGATTAATCTCGATATAGCCAGCGTCGTGTGCCGCTTTAAATGGCATCCGTAATAGCTTTATGGCATCGTTCACGGTTGGCGCTGCAAGTCCTTTTCGCTTTAGTGCATCGCGCCAAGAGCGAATGTCCGCTGGCGTGACCTCGCGTAAAAGGCGATCAGCCTTTATTCCGATGTAGTTCAGAAAATCATCTACGGTCTGACTGTATTTCCAGTAGGTGCGTAGTTCCGTTTCGGTCTTCTTGCTCTCTACCCACTCGGCGAGATAATCACGAGCGGTCTTGAAGTGTAGCGGTTCGCCCACAGTGCGCTCGTACATCTGAGCGATAACCTTTCGGCAATGGCTTTCTGTTAAGCGTCCCTTTCCTGCGAGTTTTTCGAGCTGCTCCCATTCATCGGCTAATTTCTGCGCCAGCTTCCTGTCAGTTGTTTTTGTGCTTCGTTTGAGTCGCCATACCCTCCCGTCGCTTCCCACTCCATTAAAGCAGGCGATCCAGAACGGGGTTTTCGGAGGGACGTGTGCGTCTTTAGTGATTGATGCCATAATTGGTCAGAACTAATAGTCAGAACATCTGACAACGTCCACCGAGATTCGTTCACGTCCGTTTACGAGAGAGGGAAGAAATCAGCGGGTGAGGGGAATCGAACCCCCGTGTGCAGCTTGGGAAGCTGCCGTTCTACCATTGAACTACACCCGCGTTTGGAAAGAAGAGAACTCCGAAAGCTTTCGCGAGTGAATGGTGACTGGTGATTAGTGAATAGTCAATATGCCGATTGCCGATGCGGCTCTGGGAGAAAGCGACACGATGACGTGTCGCACTCCAAAAGGCTGCCATCGGACGGACTCGTCCTGTGGCGAGCTTCGCGAAACGAAAGTCCGTTATCGACAATTTCGCACACAGTGCTTTTGGAGTGCGGCGGTGCTCCGCCGCTTTTAGCAACAATTACTGCCAGGAAATCACGTCGTCGGAGTTGGTGAAGATGCCATCGCATCCGCCGCCCGATTGCTTCGTGCCTGAGCAACCGTCTTGGCCAAATGACCATGCGATCACGCCCTGCTGCAGAGGATTTGGGCCAGCACCATTGGCGCCGTACGGATTGGTCATTTGGTTGTCGTAGCTGGTATCGATAGCCACCTGGTACGGCGTACCCCAGGGATCATAATATATTCCTATGTTGGCTCCCGTGCTTTGGACGCCGGACCGCGGACTTGCCGTATTCTTAACGTAAGGCGGCGAAATGAACACAATTGCTCTTGGATTCGACGCGTTACCTTCGTACGGCCCCTGTCATATTGCGGAGAACGTCGAATAAGGTGCTGTTCGGTACGATCGATGTATCATCGGCGGTAGTCACAGGATACTTTCCGTAATCGGTGTAGTACGCGTTCACCGCGTTGACGATTTGGGTGAGATCGTTTTTGGCTTGCGTTTGTCTGGCCTGGTTTTGCACCGCTTTGAAAGCAGGAAAGAGCAGGCCGATTAGAATCGCAATGATCGCGATGACCACCAGCAACTCGATGAGTGTGAAGGCGCGATGTAACCGCGGTCGCTGTAGGGCGTTTGACTCATTCGCTCCTGCTTTCTCGCCCAAATGCGCTTCCCGTCTATCTCGCTCGTGTCCCCGCGGCTCCGGTCTTTGAAACGCCGAACGTGAACGAATCGGCGTCTGACACAGACGCCCTACAATTCGTGGCTGCATAGCGGCGATTATGTCGCGACAAATGGGTCTTCACAATCATTTCATTGCTTCAAAAATGTCTCTCCGTTGATGGAACATTTGAGAGGGAAAATCTCTTCATCCGGCCACACGAAGGGCGGGCTGTGAAGGAGACGTCTGTAGACATCTTGAAGTACGCCGCTTAACGCCGCGATGTCATTAAAGTTCTTCACGCATTTTGTTATTGTATCGCCGTATTAACATTTCTAACTCATTCCCATTTCTTCATTTGCTCCGGGAATGGGCATTGCGCGCAATCGGAGTTGTCCTGCATACAAAAGTCCTCGTAAATCTGAAGCAAGCCCTGCTGATGCGCGACGGTTTTTAGGAATTGTTTCCGGCGTGGATCGTTTCCGAAAAGACGCGTCGCCCCTGTTTCGAGTCGGCGGTTCGATAATTGCGCCGGTAGCTTGGCATATTCAGCCCACACATTTTTCCCGAGCGACGCCGAAGGATCGAGATCGTGTGCCAGCCAAAACGGAAACAACACATTAGCCAGGATGTCGGTAACGCGCGCTTCGCCAATGAGAGCCATTTTTTTTGGCGCAGCTTTAGAGTTAAGCGTGAAGTGAAAATTCCAAAACGGATGATCCAGCGATTGAAAGAAATATTTTGCCGCGCTGACACTGCTCTTGCCCGTGGCGCGCTGAAGACGAGGCCAGTCGCGCGCGAGGATTGCCAGTGCTGCCAGCCGGCGCTGTGGATGATTCAACGGCCGTGTGCTGCTGAGGCGCCAGATTTTGTCTGGCAAAATCAGCCGGTGCAACTCGTTACGATGCGGCCACCAGTGGTCCCACAACTGGCGTACATATTCGCGTGTCGATCTCTTGTAGACATCAAGATCGGCGGTTTGCAGGAAGCCAGCCACGCCAAACAACATGGATTCAATGTCTGAGGTGGTTTCGCGCAACAATTTCAATGGCAGCCGCTGCGTGATCAGCGTGAAAGGCAGCTTGTTTTCCTTGTAACCAAGCGCGGCTGCCAGCTCCTGAAAGAGCACTTCCTCGCGTCCCCGACTGTCGATTTTGTGCCGAATGCGCGCAGCCTTTTGTCGCAAGCGAAATTGCGCTGCTGCGTCCAGCACGGAGCCGACGCGTTCTTCGGGCAAATCTTTGAGCGGCGCCTGACAACGACCTGGTCGCGCCAGCGGAATATTCGCACTGAATGCGTCTGGTAGAACCGCTGGATCAATATGAACCTGCGGCACGTTGCGGTTCGATTTCGTCCGCGTGAAAAATTCGCGGTCGCCCCTGTCGACAAACAGGTGCAACACAGTCTCGTCAAAAGCGGGATTGGTCGCGTGACCGTGCGTTTCCCAGTTGCGATCCAAAAGATCGATCTCGATGCAACCGCGAATTGGATCACCGCCGTTGATTCGAATCGCGGCATCACGAAAGTCGGGTCCAGCTTCGCGATTCCACGTACCAAATTGGACGACCTCGATTTCGTCTCCAGTGGTGCTGATGAAATGTTTGCCGAAATCTCCAGCAAACCAGCGAGCTTGCAGCTCCAGCTCCGATGGGATTTGCGGCGAGACAAACAGCGCCCGTTCACGAACACGATCGATATCGCGCAATTGTGCGTAACGATCGGCGAGCAACGTCACGCTTCAAGATTATGAGAACAGCTGTTCCAAATGTCACGCGCGGTGTGACGCGTTTGTGGATTGCGCACGCGTCACCGTATTTGGGAAGCACAGGCTGCCAGCCTGTAGTTGCCGGCATCCCTGTCGGCAACATCGTTCGATACGCAATTCCTGGGCGAAACATTCCCGATCTCGGCAAGCTGCCGAGATCTGTAGCGTGGCAGCCTGCGCTCCCCAGTACCTAAAACGTGCTACCCAACCGGACTCACCGATTCTGCCGCGACTTGCTCCTCTATCGCGGGTTCACTGAGGCGGCGTTGCAAATCCTGCACAATCTGCTCGACCAAGGCCGCCTGCGGTCGCGCGAAGACGAACAAATACCTGGGGCCTTTTCCAGCCTCTGGAAAAATGACAAGGTTCTCGGCAAGAAATTTCGGTTCGCGAGTGACGTTTAGCCCCTCCAGATCGATTGCGCGCGCGACCGGGCGTCCACCTTTTCGTGCGACAAAAATGAGCCTGCGCGGCTCTTCATTCGTGGCGACAAGAGCGCCGAACAAATTCGGTGGAATCCGCCGGCCGCGTCCGCTGACGCATGGAACAGCCCACGCGATCGTTTCGCCCAGAACATTTTCGCTGCCGAAAACGGGTGCGAGCCGCGCCGGCAGTGCCGACGGTAATTTCACAGGCACGTCGCGATCGGCCGGTCCATTCAGTTTTCTCCAGGCCAGCCATATCTTTACTTTCATTGCGCGCAAAATCCTTGGCGCAAAGTAGAAGAACGCGCCGATGCAGATTAGAAAGATGACCAGGGCAAGAATGGGATTGAAATGCACGAGGGCAAGGCCACCGAGCACCGCCGCATCCTCGCCCAGACTCAACCCGATATTTGAAAATGGTTCCGGCGACGAGTTACTGGCGAGCCGCGTAGCCGCCTTTGCGGTGTGCGCCACCAGGCTGGTGCCACCCGCGAGCAACGCCACAATTATAGTGTATGCCGGACTTGGATGGCCGAGCACCTGAATCGCAAGTAGCGCGCCGCCAATGGGACGGATCACAGTATGAACGGCGTCCCAGATCGAATCGACCCACGGAATTTTATCCGCGAAGAATTCCAAGAAATACAGAATACCGGCAATTGAGATGATCCATGGGTTACCCAGGATCTCGAGCGATTGGTACTGCGGCGCAAGCGTGATCCAGTGAAAGTGAATTGCGAGGCCGGTGACGAAAACTGTCAGGTAAAGGTTAATCCCGGCGAGCGCGGCAAGACCGAGAGCGACCGCAAGCAGATCAAGTCTTTCCACGAAGAGACTATACAACGCAGTTACAAGGTTAAAAGAGTTACCTCAGGCGGGTAGCATTTGTAACGTCTTTAACTTCGCTGATAATCTGCGTCATGCTCGATATTCGCCTGATTCGGGAGAAACCAGATTTTGTTCGCGAGCGCCTTGCCACGCGGGGTGGAGGGGACGAAGCCAAGATCGATGACGTGTTGCGCGTAGACGTCGAGCGACGCCAAACTGAAACTGCGCTGCAACAATTAAACGCCGATCGCAAACGATTGAGCAAGGAAATCGGCGGCAAAAAGTCGCGCGGAGAACCGACGGACGAGCTGGAGCAGCGCGTGCGCGGGTTCGGCGAAGAGATTGGCGACCTGAATGCGCAGGCAACCGCTGCCGAGGAGAAGCAAAATGATTTGCTTCTTCAGATCGCGAACCTGCCGCATGAAAGCGTTCCGATCGGCAAAGACGCAGCCGCCAATCGCGTGGTGCGCACCTGGGGCGATAAACCGCGACTAACCAACCCGGCCGACCATGTCACACTCGGCACGAAACTAAATCTCTTAGACATGGAACGCGCCGCAAAATTGAGCGGCAGCGGTTTTATCGTTTTCACCGGTGCGGGCGCGAGGCTGGAGCGCGCGCTGATCAATTTCATGATCGATTTGCACACGCGGGAGCATGGTTACACCGAAATCAGTCCGCCGTTTCTGGTTCGGCGCGATTGTATGGTCGGCACGTCGCAGCTGCCCAAGTTTGAAGCGGACATGTACGGTTTGGAGGAGAACCAGGTCTTTCTTGCACCAACTGCAGAGGTTCAACTAACGAACCTTCATCGCGATGAAATTGTCAGCGAAGCCGATCTTCCCAGGAAATTCGTTGGCTATGCGCCATGTTTCCGGCGCGAAGCTGGCGCAGCGGGCCGCGAAACCCGTGGCATTCTTCGCGTGCATCAATTCGACAAGGTGGAGCTGGTCAAAGTCACGGCACCTGAAAAGTCGTATGACGAACTGGAATCGCTTACGGCTAACGCGGAACGCGTATTGCAGCTGCTCGGCTTGCATTATCGAGTCGTCGAGCTTTGCACCGGCGATTTGGGTTTTGCGGCGGCCAAGAGCTACGACATCGAGGTCTGGTCGCCCGGGCAGGATGCTTACCTGGAAGTATCTAGTTGCTCAAACTGCGAAGATTTCCAAGCGCGCCGGATGCAGCTTCGATTCAAAGATCGCGACGGGAAAAATCGGTTCTGCCACACGCTGAATGGTTCTGGCGTGGCGCTGCCCAGGTTGTTTGCCGCGTTGATCGAAAGCTATCAGCAGCCGGATGGTTCCGGTACTGATTCCGGAAAAATTACAGTCCTACTTCGGTGCGGAAAAGATCAATCACGAATGAACACGAATATTGTAGGGCGTTTGACTCGTTCGCTCCCGCTCTCTCGCCCAAATGGGCTTTCCGTCTATGTCGCTCGCGTCCCCGCGGCTCCATTCTGTGAAACGCCGACCAAGGATTGGCGTCCGTCGCGGCGGACACCCCACAATTTGTTTGTGTCGATTTGTTTCCACGCGGTTAGAGCCCAAGCCCGCCGGTAATCCTGCTCATTTCTGATTGCGCGAGCGCTTTTCCTTGCTCCACCGCCTGCTGAACCGCGCTGAGGACGATTTCTTCGAGAAATTCCACGTCATTTGGATCGACGACTTCTTTGTCGATCTTGATGGCGAGAACGTCACCGGCGCCGTTTGCTGTCACTTTCACTTTTCCGCCACCCGCGCTTACTTCGACAGTCTTGCTTTCGAGCTCGGCCTGCGTTTTGGCCATTTGCTCCTGCATCTTCTGCGCCTGCTTCATTAGCTTGTTTAAGTTCATGGTGCTTGTGTTGCGACGCACGGGCCGTCGCGCTTTAGGTTTCCGGGACTATCTGAGCATTGAACAACCCGATCGCTTCTTGAATAAGCGGATCTTCTTTGAAATTTTCAGGCCGAGAATCCTCCGAAGCCGGCGCCTGTCTGGAAGGAAGTTCTTCGTTGACGGTAAGCTTCACACTCCAGTCCGTTCCGGTAATCTCATGGAGCAATGTTTCAAGAAATTTGCGATTGGCTTGCGTTCCCAGGATATCCATCATCGCTTTGTCGCCAGGTGCAAAACCAAGCTGGAAATTGCGCCCTTCGATCCCAAGGACGTGGGCTGCGGCAGCAGAATTTCGTACGAAGGCCTTTTGCGCGGGAATTTTGATGAGAGCCTTTTGCCAGAGTTCATTCGCATCGGGTGGAAGTTTCGGCTACGCGAGGCGCGCTCTTGTTATCGCCGCTGCCTGCTCGCGAAATATTTTCGGAGTCGGTGACAGCGACCTTTCTCGCCTGCGATGGCTCGCCCCCGCGGTCAGCGCCCGCGGTTACAGATTTTCCATCACGTAACTGGCTAAGTTTTTCGATTACTTCGTCCAATGTTGCTTGTCCCAGGCTTTGAATGGCTTTGATGATTGCCACTTCGAAATGCAGCTTTTTGTTGGGCACCCATTTCATGCGGCCTTCAGCAGCGGCAAATTGATCGACGAGTTCGAGCAAGCGGTCTGTCGTGACCAGCTCGGCTTGCGCCGCGAGTGATGTTTGCACATCAGCCTCGACATCTTCCTTTAGCGCATCCGGCTTTGCCTTGAAGACCAGCAGATCGCGCAGGTAAGCAATCAAGTCCGACATCAGCCGCATCATGTCCTTGCCGGCTTCGCTTTGCTGATGCAGCAGATCGATCGCGCTCCGGAGTTTCGCCTCGCAAAATCCGCCCGGTAAGATCGACAACGGTTTGTTCGCTTGTGAAACCGAAAACATCGAGCACATCGTTTTCGCTGATTTTCTCTCCACAAAACGCGACGAGTTGATCGAGCATCGATTCCGCGTCGCGCAAACCACCCTCGGCTCCACGCGCAATCGCATGCGCAGCCGCGGGCTCAAGCGTGATGTTTTCCTTTCCCGCAATGAATTGGAGATGTTTCGCGATGAGGTTTGCCGCAATGCGGTGGAGATCAAATCGCTGACAGCGGCTCAGAATGGTGGGCAGCACCTTCTGGGGCTCAGTGGTCGCGAAAATAAATTTCACATGCTCGGGCGGCTCTTCGAGAGTCTTTAAAAGCGCATTAAACGCTGCTGGTGAGAGCATGTGCACTTCGTCGATCAGGTAGATCTTGTAACGCCCCTTGGCCGGCGCGTATCGAACATTCTCACGGAGTTGCCGGACGTCTTCGACACTGTTGTTGCTGGCACCATCAATCTCGATGACATCGAGACTGTTGCCGGCGGCAATCTCGCGGCAGTTATCGCATTCGCCGCACGGCGTGACCGTGGGTCCTTTCACGCAATTGAGCGACTTTGCCAAAATTCGCGCGGTCGATGTCTTTCCGACGCCGCGCGGGCCGACGAAGAGGTACGCGTGAGCAAGCCGGTTTTGCGCGACCGCGTTTTTCAGCGTGCGCGAGACATGGGCTTGCCCGACCAGGTCGTCGAAAGTTTGGGGCCGGTATTTCCTGGCGAAAACTTCGTAACTCACGCGCTCAATCTAGCGAAAAAGCTGGGTTGCGAAAGCCTTCGGAGTTGATCGTAGATCGCTGATAGCTAATGGATGGTGAATGACACCAACCCGGTCCGCTGGCTTTGTGGCTCTGGTCATACTCGGAATTGGGCTCGACTCTTCAGGGCGCGAGCCGATCAAGCATCCTCCCGCCACACCTGCTGTTGAAAGCAAAACAGTTCGCGCGCGCGATCTTGGGATTCCATTTGAAGGAACACCGGGAAAGTTCAACGCGATCACCGATGTGCCTGGTGTCGAAGTCGGCTACACGACCTTGATCAGCGGCGAAGGAAAACTAGAAGTCGGGAAAGGTCCGGTCCGTACCGGTGTCACTGCGATCCTGCCGCGCGGACACGCTTCGCTGAATGATCCGGTCTACGCTGGGTTTTTCAGCTTAAACGGTAATGGTGAAATGACCGGCACGGCGTGGGTTGATGAAAGCGGATTTCTCGAAGGGCCGATTATCATCACGAACACACACAGCGTTGGGGTGGCGCGTGATGCGGTGATTGCCTGGCGTGTCAAACACGGCGCGGCTGATAAGACCGGCTACTGGTGGAGCTTGCCCGTTGTCGCAGAGACATGGGACGGCTGGCTTAACGACATTAATGGCTTTCACGTTAAGCCGGAGGATGTCTGGCACGCGCTCGATAGTGCCCACGGCGGTGCGCTGGAGGAGGGGAGCGTGGGCGGCGGGACAGGCATGATCTGCTACGAATTTAAAGGAGGAAACGGGACGGCCTCACGCAAAATTGATATCCGGTCGCAAGGTGCCGGAAAAGACGGAACAGAACAGAGTTTCGTTGTCGGCGTGTTTCTACAGGCAAATTTCGGTCGGCGTGCGCAGCTCACGATCGCCGGCATACCAGTTGGAAAAGGGATTCCGGGTGACGTTTACAAACAAGAAAGCGGCTCGTGTATCGCAGTGGTTGCGACGGACGCTCCGCTGCTGCCAAATCAACTAAAGCGACTTGCCCGCCGTGTGTCGCTCGGGCTTGCTCGAACCGGAGCCATTTCGGGGAACGGCTCCGGTGATTTGTTCATCGCATTTTCAACTGCGAACCCGAATGTCGCGGGTCCGGAACAAATCACGCATAGTGTAACGACAATCCCGAATGATCTGATGGACCCGATTTTCGCTGCTGTGGTACAAGCGACTGAAGAAGCGGTCGTAAACGCGTTAGTCGATAACCACTCCATGACCGGACGCGACGATCATCGCGTCGAGGCGCTCCCGCACGATCGGTTGCGTGAACTCATGAAGCGTTTCCGCTGAAGCCTGTCGATGTTGGGCGGGGAGGCTGCGGCTAAATCAGTGCGATGGCTACCCTCGCAGCTATCTCCAGAACATGGAGCGTCAATTTCTCAGCGCGTTCCTGCGACTGCGCCGGCTGGCTGTCGACAAAAACCCTGAGATCGCGTTTTTGATTTTCTACGAAGAAGTCAAAGTCTTCCTTGTCGATCTTTCTTTTTTTTAGAAGAACAAGACGCTCCTCGAGTTCCTGCGCGTTTTGGCGAATTAGGTCACTCGTGTCGACTTTCGCCTGCGCGAGTAAATCTTGAAATTCCTTCTTTGAAGCCGCGAGTGATTCATCAGTGACCTGATCGAGGGCTGAGTCGAGCGCTGATTTCTTGCCGGAAGATTTCTTGCGTTTGCGTTTACCGGCCGAGGGCATGGTCGTAAATTTTGTTAACGTCCTTTTTCATTTCGGTTGCCAGCCCGGGAGTCACCTTGCCACGGCTGGCCTTGCTTCGCAGATGCGTCGCGTCAGCGTCGAATTGCCCCTTGAGATCGACCAGGACTGGGCGACGCGCCGTGAATTTCTCATCCGCAATGGCCTGTTGAAACTTTGCGTTGCCCTGATTCACCTTGGCGTCGAATGCGGCGGCATTAAAGCGTTTGCCGGGTACGGCGAACTCGTCGATGAATGCGAGTTCAAAATTTCGCAGGCTTTCAATTTGCGCGTCGCTTCCGGTTTTGCTGAACGTCGCAGTGCCACAGCTCGTGATAGCAATCGCCGCGGCGCAAAGTAACAGGTTTCGGAAAACGAAATTCTTAGCAGTGTTCGAGTTCATAAGGGGCGGGGTCGTTAGGCCCGATCTTGCGGCTACTCCCGTCTGTATGTCAAGGCTCGAACGCTTTCCAGGCGCTAAAGCTTACTAGCTACAAGCCAGGTATCATCGCGTTATTTCGTTGCCTGCTGTAGTGCAGTAGGATCATCGAGCAGGATCCACTCAACCACCGAGACCGGCAGACTTCCGTTCTTGATCAGGTCATCGTGGAATTGACCAAGCCGGAAATTATCGCCTTGTTTATCTTTGTAACGGCCGAGCAGATTCATGATCTGCCATTTGCCGGTGATGTAGCTGATTTTCTGCGTTGGGCTTGAAGCTGCACCTGCCGCTTCGCCTTCGGCTGCTTCGCGATCCAGTCCGCCGGCATCCATGAAATACTTAACCGCTTGCTCGAAAGTCCATCGGCCAGTGTGCAGATTCACGTCAACTCCAATGCGAGCCGCGCGATAGCGTGACAGGCGCAGAATTTGTCCCTGAGCCGGCGAGTTGTTGGGATAAAGCCCCGTCCGCATGAGCATCTCTTCGCCGTAAAGTGCCCAGCCTTCGATGAAGACGGAATCGTCGTGCTGACGGCGGATCTCATCGTTTAGATGATTGGCGATTGAAAGCTGAAGGAAATGTCCTGGAATACCTTCGTGTCCCAGAATCGGTCGTGGGTCTTCGATTGCCGCGCGAATATAGAAATTCTTCGATTCCGGATCGTAGGTGGGAATGAAAAAGAATCCGGTTGGATCCTTGTCGTAAACACCTGGAGGATTCATGAAACCGCCGGGGCTGGTTGGCTTGAAGGCCTCGGGCAACTGTCGAATTTGAAACGGACCGAGATAGCCAGGCAACGACACAAGATTGTGTTCCTTCAGGAAGCTGATCATTTCTGCTTCGCGACTTTCGTACGCTTTCAGGAACGACTCCTGATCGGGCGGAATGTGAGCAGCCCGTTTCGGATCCGGATCGGCTAATTTCGGATCGGGCAAAAGCGCCTCGAGGGCGCGATAACGGGCGAGCTCTGCCCGGCCAATCATCTCTACCTGTTCGGCGTTGAGTGGCAGAAGCAAAACGTGCTTGAGATAATAATTATAGTTTGCTTCGCCCATCGGCGTGAAATCGACCATTTTCGGCAGGCGCTTTTCCAGCTCGTCGGCGTAGCTGTGCACAGCAGTGAGGGCGGCATCGCGCGCTTTGATCAGGTCATCGTGCTCGTTAGGCGCAAGACCGGCATCAAGCGCCATCAAACTTTTATTTAAAAGTGGATCGATTGAGCGCGCCGATTGAATCGCCAGCTGCGTGTAGAGTTTTACGGGGTTTTGCAGATTGGTCAGGCCCTGCTTCAGCAGCGCCGGCATTTCTTTGAGGCGCGATGTCGCAGCGAGCGCCCGTTTCCTGGGCGTATCGTATTCCTTTTTCAGCAGCGAAAAGATCGCGTTCGTGCATTCATCTGCATAAACCTGTGGGTTCGTATACTCGAATTTCAGGATCGCGATCCCCAAAATCGACATTTTCCAATTGTGCGCGGAACAGAATCCAGTCGATGCGATCGTTCTTTGGCCAGTTATCGGTTTTCATCGCGCGCACCTTCTCCAGAAGCGAACGCACGTGTTGCGCGCGCTCCGCGATTTTCGCTGGCGAATAATCAGTCAGCCGGTCGTCCCAGGTATGCAGTCCGGCCTCACTGCTTCGGACTGGATAATTTTCATTCCGCCACGCGTAATAGTCGTCAGCCATCTTGCGCAGCTCAGTTACTGTCGCGCTCTGATTCTTGAACGCGTCGTTGCTTATGTCGGGCGTCGACTTCGTGATTAACGCCTTGTTTGAAACATCTGGGTTACGCTGGGAAGGGGACTGGGCGCGGCCAACGACGAGCGTTATTAGGAGTAATGTGGAAGCGACGACTGACACATCGGCTTTACGCATGAGGCGAACTCTAATGCCGGCGGCCGAATCGCAAAACGCAAAGCGATAGCCGGACTTGGCTTGTCACGCCGTCGCTGACAAACGCGGATGATCCCGGCCGTCACACATCGGCAGCATCGAGTTCTTGTAACAATTGCTGTTTTAAATGACGACGCGCGGCCTTCTTAATCGCACGTCGCTCGGCGGTCACTGCTTCCTTCTCCGCCTGGCGTTCTCTTCGTGTCCGTCTGTCGACCGACTCTGCCAGGTGCGAAATTTTCGGGCGACGTACACCGACTTTCTTCTCCTTTGGCTTTGCGTACGGATCCACAGAGAAAGATTAACGTTTCTTATTCGCGATAAAAAGGACCGGAATCGCAACAAGTTGAAGAATGACTGAGAACAGTACCACAGCCAGGATCGATTTGTCGTACAACAGCCCCATCACAACGCTCCCTAGAAACCACGCAATTCCGTATCCGGTATCGAACAAGCCAAAAGCCGTGCTGCGTTTCTGCGGTGGAATAACGCCGGTAAGCATCGCTTGAAACAGCGAGCCCTGAGCGCTCATTCCAATTCCCCAGAAGATCATTCCAACTAATGCAAAGGCGGATGCGCCCAGAAAAATGAATGGAGCCGCCACGGCGGAAATCAGAAAGGCGAACAACGACACATTCGACCCAACCCTGTCAAATAACCGGCCCAAAGGAATGGATGCGAGGGCGCTGGCTGCCATCACGAACCAAGAAACGGACCTATGATCCCGCGCGCACCTTCATAGGTGAAATCGGCCAAAAAGTTGGCGATGCCGATGATGAGGACAAAATGCAGCGCCGATCTGTTTCCATTAGCCACCAACGACCTTGAATTCTGAAATGTCGAAGCACGAATGTCGAATGACGAATTAATGACCAGGCCAGAATGACAAAATGAACGGCGCCGCCTTTTAGGCATTTGTTATTGAGTCATCCTGATTTCGTCATTTTCTGAATTCGTGTTTATTCGTGTGCACATGTCATGCCGTAGCTTCAGCGGAGGCGGATTCGTGGTTAACACATGAAGACTCTTGGAATCATTGGCGGCCTCGGCCCTGAAAGCACGATTGATTACTACGGGAAAATCATCGCGCTCTATCGCGAGCGCACTGGCGATGGAAGTTATCCCCAATTCATAATCAACAGCATTAATATGAAGAAGGGACTGGATTTCATGGAGGCAAACAATCTTGCCGGCATGGCCGATTACCTGCTTGAGGAACTTGGCAAGCTTGCGCGGGCCGGTGCAACCTTCGGTGTGATCTCGGCAAACACGCCTCATATTGTGTTCGAGGAAGTCGCGTCGAAGTCCCCGATTCCATTAATTAGTATCGTCGAAGCAACATGCGCAGCGGCGAAAGCGCGGAAGTTGAAACGGCTCGCCTTGTTCGGAACGCGCTACACCATGCAGGCCACCTTTTATCCGAAAGTTTTCTCGCGAGAAGGAATCGAGCTTTTCGTGCCAGGCCTGGAGGATCAGACTTACATTCATGACAAGTACCTGAATGAATTGGTCTCAGGGAAGTTTCTGCCGGACACACGCGCGAATCTGCTGGCGATCGTCGATCGCATGAAAGAAAAGCACGACATCGATGGTGTTATCCTAGCTGGCACGGAGCTGCCACTGATTCTGCGTGATCGAGAACACAACGGGATTCCGTTTCTCGACACGACACAGATTCACTGTGAAGCGGCAGTGACTGAAATGCTGTCCTAAGCGATGTGTCAGTCGCGAACTCGTGATGAAGGATAATTCGAACAGGGTCGTTATCCTGGTTCCTCTTGGCTAGCTATGTTTCGCGGTAGGACTGGCTAGCTGGTTTCACGATGCAAGCGCGCCAGCAGTGGCCGCGACAGTGTGGACATTGACGGCGCTTGTCCTATTCGCGTGTTGGAAAACCTTCGTCTGGCTGATCCGGGCGCGAATTGGTTCGCAGTAAACTGCCTGGCAAAGATCGCAATTGGGCGTTGGGGGACTGCTGCGCGAAGGTGAGCCTTCTTCACGGCCTCCGCGACGCGCGTTTCGGGACGATTTTCAACTTAGTACTGAACTTCGCTCGGCGGCTTCCGTAGAAGGACATGGAGGAGATGCGGGGAACGATGCCGAATACATCGCGTCCGTTTTAAGCTTTTTCGACGTCACCATGAACGCCGGAGGTACTCCTGCTTGGGCACCGCTCCGAGGGGAGCCGATCCCGTGCGCAGAATGTGGATCAACATCGCGCGTTGCACGCGGCCTTTGCCTGAATTGTCTGCTCTGTCGGGGTTTTGGAGCCGATACTTCTAATGATGAAACGCTCGAAGACGTGCTGTCTGAGATCAATGTGAGCGATCCCGATCGGCGGCTCGGCAATTATCAAATTCTCGACGAGATCGCGCATGGCGGGATGGGAGTTATTTATCGTGCCCGCCAACGGCATTCACGGCGTATCGTGGCGGTGAAACGGATTTTAGCATACGAGGCTGATTCGCATGAAACGCTGATTCGCTTTCGGCGCGAAGCACAAGCCGCGGCGAGTCTGGATCATCCGAACATCCTCCCTATTTACGAAGTTGGCGAGGACGAGGACGGACTTCCGTTCTTCAGCATGAAATTCGCCGCAGGTGGCAGCTTGCGCGATGCCGCACCCGCTTTACGCAGCGAACCATCCCGCAGCGTGGCGCTGATGGCGAAGGTCGCACGCGCTGTCCATTACGCGCACGCTCAAGGAATTCTTCATCGTGATCTAAAACCCGGAAACATTTTGCTTGATGGGCGTGGCGAACCTTTGGTGAGCGATTTCGGATTGGCCAAATGGCTCGATACGGGGAGTAATGTTACCCACACGCTGACGATTTTTGGCACACCGGGTTATGTTGCACCCGAACAAGCCGAGGGCTCAACACGGAGTTTGGGGCCTGGCACAGATGTTTACAGCCTCGGGGCAATTTTGTTCGATCTCTTGACGGGCCGGCCACCATTCCTGGGTGACAACGTGCTCGCTGTTATTCAACAAGCTGCTGAAAAACCGGCGCCAAAACTGCGCTCTTTCGCGCCAGCGCTCGACCGCGATCTGGAAATCATTTGCGCCAAATGTCTGGAGCGCGAACCGAACGCGCGTTATTGCTCGGCCGAGGATCTGGCCGAAGACCTTGAACGCTGGCTGGCAGACCGCCCCATCATCGCGCGACCGGTTTCGGTCCCGGTGCGCATGTGCCACTGGTCGCGACGCAATCCGGCTGTTGCGGGAATGGCTGTGCTCTTGTTGGCCCTCGGAATAGGCATCGGGATAATGACTTGGGAAAGTGAGTTACTTCGCCGCCCAGAGAATATTGCAATAGCGGTACTGCCCTTTGAAAATCTGAGCCAAACTAAGGAGAGCGCTTTTTTTGCCGATGCTATCCAAGACGGCATCTTGACCAAGCTAGGCCGGGTGACGGATCTTAGAGTACTTAGCCGCACGAGTGTCATGGCATATCATGGCGCACGTAATGCCCGGCAAATCGGGCGGGCACTGAACGTCTCTCATGTGCTAAAGGGAAGCGTCCGCTGGGAGGCGGGCAGAATTCATTTAAACGCCCAGTTAATAGATACTCGTACCGACAATCAAGTTTGGGCGGAGGAATACGATCAGGATTTGGCTAACGTGTTTCTAACCCAAAGCGAGGTCGCAAAAGAAGTCGCAAATCAGCTTAAAGCCAAAGTCTCGGATGTCGAGAAAGCCGCCATTGAAGAGCCACCGACCTCGGATTTTGTGGCCTACGATTTTTACCTGCGGGCGAGAGACCTTCTTTTGACCCTATTTAGCAGCAGGGCGAGGGCAGACCTGCTCCAGGCCGCCGATCTGCTGAACCAGGCTGTCGCCCGTGATCCCTCTTTTTTCCAAGCCTATTGCCAGCTTGCCTACACCCATGACCAGCTTTACTTCCTTGGCTTCGACCATAGTCCTGCACGCCTGGCGCTAGCGGAAGCGGCGATCCAGGCGGCGTTTCGCATCCGCCCTGAGGCTGGCGAAGCACACCTGGCACGCGCAGATAATCTTTATAGAGGATACCTCGACTACGAGGGAGCCTTGGCTGAACTCGCCGCGGCGAGCCAGACCCTCCCCAATTCTTCCCGCCTATTCGCCCTGAAGGGTTACATCGAGAGGCGTCAGGGGCGTTGGGAAGAATCGACGCGGAACCTGGAGCGCGCGATTGAACTTGACCCGCGCGACTTTTTTACTCTCCAGCAGATTGCGATCAGTTATGGAGTGCTCCGGCGCTACGCTGAAGAAAAATCCGTGTTAGATCGCGCGTTATCCATCGCGCCGGATGATGTCGATACGAAAGTAGCACGCGCGTCCGTGGAATTTCACTGGAAAGCCGATACTCGATCCCTGCATGAAGCAATCGATTCAATTCGGGCAACAAATCCCGCTGCCTTGCCGAACATCGCCAATGATTGGCTGAGTTGTGCGCTGGCCGAGCGCGACGTTGCTGCAGCAACAGATGCTTTAAACGCATTCGGCGAAATACCTCTAACCGACTATGCGGTTCACTCAAATCGCCCGCTAATGGAAGGCGTTATTGCTCGCATGACGAATGATGACGAAACGGCACGGGCGGCATTCACCGCTGCACGTGTGGAGCAGGCGAAAGCGGTTCAAGCTCAACCAAATTACGGGCCGCCGCTGTGCGTGCTTGGTTTGATCGACGCAGGTCTTGGTCGTAAAGAAGAGGCGCTACGCGAAGGCCGACGCGCGGTCGAGCTTCTTCCGGTGAGAAAAGATGCAATCAACGGTCCACTTATGATCGCGTATTTGGCAATGATCGCTGCATGGGTTGGCGAGAAGGATCTTGCCTGCGAACAGCTTGCAATCGCCGTCCGTTCCCCAAGCACTCTCAGCTATGGCCAGCTGAAACTACTGCCGTTTTGGGACCCACTGCGGAAAGATCCGTGCTTTGAAAAAATCGTTGCCTCGCTCGCGCCAAAAGAAACAGCACCAACACCACGCCCGGCACCATGAGAAAGAGTGAACGTCACGAGTTTTAGAAAGTCGCCGACTGCTCGTTGTCTCAAATCATGTTGCCGCCGTATCCTAGACAAGCGAGAAGCAATTTACAGTAATCACCAATCGGCAAGCACTGCGACACGCAGATTTCACACGAATTTAGTCTTGCTAAAGCGCCGGGACGTCAGACACGCTGCCACCCATGATTACGAGAGAGGTGAAGCACGTCGTTGTTTTTGCTTTGGCGCTTGGCCTGGTAATGGTAGCGGTCCCCCGCGGCGTTGCGGCCTCTCCCGTTAGTACGATCTACTCTTTCGGCGCGGCAGAGCCAGTTGATGGAGCTGTGCCAAAAGGGTCGCTGACTTCTGTGAACGGCTTGCTTTTCGGGCGTACGACTACAACCATCGTCACGGCCAGGCCCTCGCCCGCGCCCACGCCCATCGGCAGCTATGGTGTGATCTTCCACTTCGATCCTAACAATGTAGCGTCGACTTATACAATCGATCACATGTTCGCCGGTCACGACGCTGAGGGCGGCGGTTCAGACGGCGATAATCCTCGTCACGACGCGATGACCCCGTTTAACGGTCTATTGTACGGGACCACTTTGGAAGGTGGAACACACAATAACGGGATCATCTTTTCGATCGGCCAGGATGGCACTGGCTACCAGGTGCTCCTGAGCCTTCACAACTCCATTGGCGATGAGTCGCATAGCTGTTTTGTAGTCGCAAACGACATCCTCTATGGCATGACGGCGTCCGGAGGCGACAACGGCGAGGGTGTCATCTTTTCATTTGATCCCGCCGCGCCAACGCCTACCCCTGCAGCGACGGCTACGCCTACCCCGGCGAATTTCCAAACGTTATTCTCTTTCGCGTGTGCATCATCAACGGGCAAGGAGCCGCATGGGCGCCTGACACTGGATCCCAATGGGACCACTTTGTATGGGATGACACGCAAGGGCGGCGACCACGACCTCGGTGTCGTGTTCAGCATCGACACGAGCGGCGACAATTACACTGAACTGCACGACTTTGCCGGCGGAGATTCAGACGGCGCGACGAGCGACCACGGTTACGTCGTGCAGTCGGGCGACCACCTCTACGGTATGACAACCAACGGCGGCCATCACGATGACGGAGTGATCTTCAAAATCAAAACCGACGGTTCATCATTTCAGTTGCTTTATAAATTTGGTGAAACCCATCACGATGGCAAAAATCCCTATGGCTCGCTTCTCTTGGTCGACGACAAACTCTACGGCACGACCGCTAACGGCGGCGACGATGACCTGGGCACCGTCTTCGTGATCAACACCAATGGTAACAACTACCAACGGCTTTACAGCTTTAGTGGCAAGACAAATAATGGGGACGGCTCTAAACCGATCGATAACGTGATTCTTGTTAACGGATGGCTCTATGGCATGACGACGGAAGGCGGCGCTCACAGCCTGGGGACCATTTTCAAGGTGAGTCCAACCCCGGCGAGGAATCCAACTCCGGCGCCGAGGCCAACACCGCCCGGTTAGCTGCTCGTCACTTTGAAATAAGGAGCATCCGACTTGAAACGCGTTACCGGAATTGGCGGAATTTTCTTTAAGGCAAACGATCCAGATAAGCTGCGCAATTGGTATCGCCTGCACCTTGGGATCGAATGTGAAAAGGATAACGGAGCGATTTTCAAATGGCGAACAGCGGACGATCTAAACTCGGAGCGATACACCGTCTGGGCTCCGTTTTCGGCCGACACCGATTACTTCGCGCCGAGCAAAAAGCCTTTCATGATCAACTTGCAGGTCGAAAATTTGGATGAAGTGCTGGCGCAATTGAAGCGCGAAGGCGTCGATGTTGATCCCAGGGTGGAAAGTTACGACTACGGCAGGTTCGGCTGGATCATGGATCCAGAAGGAAATCGAATCGAACTCTGGGAACCAAAGACGACCTAAGAGAAGATTGAACTGGGCGGTGAGGGTTTCGAACCCCCGACCCTCTCGGTGTAAACGAGATGCTCTACCACTGAGCTAACCGCCCCGCAGTTGTTTGACTGTAGCGGCAGGCGTGTCGCCTGCAAATTTCTGGGAGCACTCGTTTGCGGCGATTTTACTTGAACAGGGGGCGACGGCATAAGCAGAACCTTACAAATTCAACCCGCCAAGTATAAGGCTATGGGAGACAGTGACCTACAACAATAGAAACGAGATATTACATTTCTAACTGTCGAGACAATTTACATTTTAGACGCCGTTAGAAAGGGCGGCTCATGGTTGGCATTTATTAAAGCCGTCATATTTAAGCTGCTTATTATAAATTTCTTACACTTGCCAATGATCCACTCAGCTGAGCGTTGGCCTGCGATGTGCTGGTAGTATCGCGGCCATTCCGAATCTAGGCCAAGCCGTTCCGGCGCAGGGGCACAACGGGTCAACCGCTGAAGTAGCTTTCCCATTCGGTGGCAAAGGAATCCTACTATGAACCTACTAACTAAAGCTCCTGACATCGCCTCATCGCTCCACGTCTGCTTCACTCCAGCGTCGCCGGGCTCGAATCCGCGCTTAGTAAGAAAGACTTTCCTTCAAACAATACTGGCCGTCGCCATCTCGAGTTTAGTCCCTATGGCCGCTCACGCTGGCAGCGCAACATGGAATCTCAATCCCACCTCGGGCGACTGGAATACGGCTGCTAACTGGAGGCCCGCGACCGTGCCTAACGGGCCGGCGGATACTGCGGCGTTCGCTCTTTCTAATATGACCGATGTCTCCATCTCGGCGGATACCGAGGTAAACGGCATCATGTTCACCCGGGCCGCGACCAATCCCTATTTCATCACCGTGGGTAACGAAAGTACGCTTACTCTGAGTGGTACGGGCATTGCGAACAATTCCGGGATCGCACAATCATTACGAACGGACTTTGACGCCTTGGTGCAATTCTCGAACAGGTCCACTGCGGGCAGCGCGAACATCTTCAACGGAGGGGAAGCAGGGATATTCTTTTTCAACACCTCCACTGCGGGTAGCGCGAACATCTTGAACGTCGGCGCAATGGACTTTTTCGACTCTTCCACTGCGGGTAACGCGAGCATCGCTATAGACGTAATAGCCTTTACGCAATTCTTAAACACTTCTACTGCGGGCAGCGCGACCTTCGAAACCTTCGGCCTAATTTTCTTTAACGAGTCTTCCAAAGGTGGCACAGCGCGGATTGAGCTTTTAGACGACTTCTCTTCTGAGGGCCCCGGCTTTCTGGACATCAGCGTGCACAATCCCCCGGGCGTGACGATCGGATCCATTGAGGGAGAAGAGACTACTTTTGTTTCCTTAGGTGCAAACAATCTGACCGTAGGCAGCAATGATCTTAGTACCACCTTTTCTGGCGTGATCGACGATAACGGCTTCGGCGGGTCGCTGACCAAGATAGGTAGAGGCACGCTCGACCTAAAGGGAGAGAATACTTACACCGGCCTAACGAATATTAACGGCGGGCTTTTGCAGGTTGATGGCTCCATTTCAAGCAACACATTCGTCAATCATAAAGGCGCCCTCGCCGGTGGCGGAACAGTCTATGGAAATGTTACCAATTACAGCGGCGAGGTCAGCCCGGGAGATCCGCTTGGCGTGCCGGGCGTACTAACCGTTAGCAACAACTACATGCAAACGCCATCAGCCACCCTTACGGTCCAAATTGCAGGTACGGATCCCGATCAAGTCAGTGTTCTGAACGTTCTTGGCAACGCTAATTTAAATGGATCGCTCGATCCCGAGCTTGTGAACGATTTTGTCCCCGCCATCGGTCAATCCTTTACCGTTCTAGGTTACGCGTCGGTGACCAGCTCTTTCTCCCATATTAAGAACCCAGTTTTCGATCATGGTACGAAACGGTGGTCGCTAGTCTACGGGCCGAACAGCGCCTATTTAGTTGTGGTAAGCAACGGTCGCGGCAAACTTAGTGAAGTCTTGGGAAATTATCGCTGACAATGTCAGCAACGCCGGTTGGAGTTGGGGCTGTTAGTGTAGGTGTTGGGCTTAAAGTTGGTGTACCTTCGCATTCTGGTGTGTTGCGATGCTTAACCATAAACAAATGATCGCAAACTGCGCGATCCCTTGCCTGGTGCGAATGTAATGGGCCCTCGACGCTGGTATGCTGAAATCAGCTGCGCGACGGAGGAGACTCATCAAGGTGCGGCAAACGTCCAGCCGTCCGGAAGAGTTGGGCCATAGGCGGACCCGACGAAAACGTTATTGTTCAGATACCAGATCGCTGTTTGATGCGTGCCACTGTTGTAAAGCACGTAATCGGGTTTGTTATCGCCGTTAAAGTCAGCAATCGCCACCAACTCCCATCCACTGGGCAATGTCGGCCCATAAGCGCTTCCTATCAGCGTTTGCCCAGATAAATACCAGATGGCTGTTTGACCATTACTCGAATTCAACAACGCGTAATCTGCATGGCCATCGCGATTAAAATCCGCAACACCGACGACGCTCCAACCAGGCGGAAGAGTTGGCCCTAAGCCACCTCCGACGTAAACGTTATTGTTCAGATACCAGATCGCTGTTTGATGCGTGCCACTGTTGTAAAGCACGTAATCGGGTTTGTTATCGCCGTTAAAGTCAGCAGTCGCCACCAACTCCCAGCCACTGGGCAATGTCGGCCCGAAAGCGCTCCCTATGAACGTTGGCCCAGATAAATACCAGATTGCCGTTTGAAACGTATCTCGGGAAAATAGGGCATAATCTGGATGACTGTCGAGATTGAAATCCGCCACACTTCTCAACGCCCAACCAACCGGAAGAGTGGGGCCAAACGCGGCGTCGATGGCAACGTTGTTGTTCATATACACGATCGCTGTTTGGCCCGTGGTGGCATAACGGACGACCCAATCCGAGTGGCCGTCACCGTTAAAGTCAGCGGTAACTGTGCTAGGAATAGGTGTCGTTGTTGCAGTGGGCGTAGGTGTCGGTGGTGGTGGTGGTGGTGGTTGGAGTTGGAGTAGATGTTGGTGTTGATGTTGCGGTAACTGTTGGCGTTGGCGTAACCGTCGCTGTTGACGTAGGGCTAGCACTCGGCGTAGGAGTTGCACTAGGCGTCGGAGTAGGGGTTCCGGTGGGCGTCGGTGTAGGAGTTCCTGTTCCGGTTGCCAGCGGATGCGGGTAAGTATACGGCACGTAGCCCGGCATCGGCGTATCGTTGCGATAATCGCGTCCGGCCTGAATGGTAGTTGATGCGGTCCCGTTTATAAAACCAAACGAACTACTATCGTCGTCATTCGTGTTGTTCCACGAATAGCACGGCTCGCTCGCCTGATCCGGCCACGCTGGGCTTGCTCTGCTGATATGACCGCCAGCGCCAAGCCCCGGCTGATCCATGATTCTTAAGACCTTGTGTATCTGGTATCCGTTTCCAGTAGCCCAGCCCTGTGGAACCCATTCCGTTATTGTGAGCGAATGCGCTGTGTTAGATACGATTATCGCGGTCGCGCCGTCGGATGTCCGGCGAAGGTTATAGTTAGCCCACTGGTTCGTTGTCCAGTTTTTATTGCTGTCGGTGAGTACTAACCCCGAAACACTTGTAAGCACTCCGCTTTCGAACAGATAGGGAGGATGCCCATCAACATGCGTTCCATTTGGCTCTGTCGCGTTGTAGTCCCATGCGTTGGCTCCATCAGCGCCCTGAAACGGAGAGCCGAAATTGTGTATCTCTCTGTAAACCTGCAACGAAACGCCGAGCGTGTGAGGCACCACAACATTGTCGTGATACATCCCACTTCCACTGGTTGACCCATCGAGTGATGAGTAGCCATTCGACCAGTGAAACACATTGTTATAGACCTCATAGGCGCGTCCGCCGCGAGCTGTGGGGAAGGTCTGCCCGGTTCCGTGACAACCAAGGCTGTTATCGTGCGATACAGTGTTATGCCGGAAACAAATCTTCCCACCAAAAGTAATGTCGGTCCCGCCTTCGAGCCAATTGTCCTCTAGGAACAGGAAGTTAGGCCCGCCAAAACCGGCTGATGTCTCAAACAGGCTGTCGCCAAGATCAGTATTCGCCCCGGGCCAGAAATGGACAAATCCGCCGTTGCCGAAGGCATTATTATCCATGACATTATGATCGAACACGCCCCAATTCTGCGAGAAAACACCTATCTGAGGCGACCAATAGCATCCGTGGAAATGACAGTGATCTATCCGCACGGGGGTCGTCCCAGCTTCGACTTTAATGAGGCCGTTGTAGCCAGTGCTCGTCAGACCCGGTTGAAATGTCAATCCAGAGATCCTTTGACCGGCGTTTCCGCGCAGCTCAATCAAGCCTCGGTTCAGATCTCGCGGGATATTATCCAGAATGATACTTTGGTCGTCGCAGACGCCCGTTGAGGAATTGCATGTGGTAGCGCCCTGGAGAGTAATCGCCTTGGTCAAATTGACCCGAGCGTTCCAACTGAAAGTCCCGGCAGGCACAGTGATGGTGTCACCATCCACAGCTTGTGTGTCGTGAATCTGCTGCACGTTTGCAGCTGATCCATCGGAATGATAAACCGTGGCCTCGCAGCGCGAGCCGCAGAAGCCGCCCAAAATAAGGACAAACAGAAAAATTCCCGACACCTTCATGATTGCGGCTTATCGATCCTGGCGATACGCCGCCCATCTTCATATCTGATTGAAATCGGCATGGCAACAAAACTTTTTCTATCGGGGCCATTTTGGCCAGAACAGCCAGAATCTTTGCCCGGCAAAGCCGAGTGTAACGGCGACAACAAACCAGATTATGTGCTTTACAACTCGCTCACTTTTCGACTGCAGGTGATCGCTTTTGCTTGGCAATGTTCGCATGAACAGATAGCCTGGTCCGCCGAGAGAGCAAACCTGGTTGGTGATGGCGATCATCGAAATCAGACCCGACCAGGATAACTCGGTGTAAACGAGATGCTCTACCAATGAGCTAACGGCCCCGCAGTTGTTTGACTGTAGCGGCAGGCGTGTCGCCTGCAAATTTCTGGGAGCACTCGTTTGCGGCGATCTTACTTGAACAGGGGGCGAGATTTCTTCCAACGTCACGGCCGCAAGACGGAAATCTTCTCGATACATCGTCGCATTGCTGCGTCTTAGCGATTGACTGCAACGGGCGAACGCTCTGGATTTCGGACGCTCGTTGTGCGTGCGGATGAGAAACTCACTGCGTTTATGGAACTTGAATCGGCGACGCGACAGGGCAGCGCATCGGGGTGCGAATGAGGTGAAACTTAAACTGGTCTACGGCAAGAATAATAACTGGTTCTTGTTCAACCCAAACCAGCGTCAGAAATTTCATCAGTAAAACATTGGAGGCATTACGATGAAGAAAATAATTGTTGGTTTCATTGGGCTGATTCTTTTTGTCGCAAGCGCGGGGGCTGCAGACCCGGTGCTGGAAGGGATCGTGAAGAATCCTAAAGGACGTCCGATAGAAGGCGCGGATATTCGGATCGAAACGAAAAATGGTGGGAGATTGCTCACAACCGTTAAGACGGATGTAAACGGCCGTTACATTTTAGATGGTCTCCCGGCAGGCAATTACCGAATCACGTTGGTTGTGCACGGCGCTGTCAAAACTTCCATCAATAATACAACGATCGAGTCGGGTGAGCCGACACGGCTGAATTTTGATCTGGGGGCAGCGCCAGCGTCGCGGGCATCTGTAACCGCGAAGAAAGGGCGCCATTGGGTTTGGGTACCCGCGTTTACTGGAAGTCGTCTGCCTGGTCGCTGGATCGAACTTAATGACAGTGGAAGCTGGGCGGCTGAGGCTAACACCTTCAACGTCGTACGGGTCAGTGGTGAAGAACTGCAACGAACAGGACGCAACAGCTATACCCATCACTTGCCAGGTCATTAGACGGAACTTGGGATGGCATCGAGCGCGTCGTCGCGCTGACCGGTAAATTGAAAAGCCAAAGTAAATAGCCATCCATAACAATGAGCCTTATCTTTCCGACTGTCGTTTCGTTCCGCTGAGGTGCTGTCGCCTCCTTTGCTTAACGGGCTGGGGCAGCCGGAGCTTTCGATTCCGCCAAGGATTCCGCCTTAAAAGCCAACGGGCGAGACTAGAAGGGCAACCACGGATTCTGTGCGGCCTGCTTAACATACAACCCACAACCAAACTAAATTTACGAGCAGGATCAGGCGCTGACACACTGTGGTAAGCTTCGATGCCCATCGACCCCTTCGCGCCGCGCCGCGACTGTGTTAAGCACTTCCAACAATTTATCGGAAGATTACTGGTCGTTGTGATTCTCGTGCGACTTGTTCAGGCCCGCGAAAGCCGCAAATGCGAGTACCAGAATCGATATTGCGATCCCGAATATTTCGTTCATAAGAGTCCAAGGTGGCGCACCAATCCAGTCCGCGGACTGGGTTCAACTACATGCGCTGTTTATACGCATCTATGCCGCATATCACCTTCTTATCCGGAAAAGACGAGACAGAGTTCTCGAAAACGTTAAATTTATCCGAGTCCCGAGCCACCGCGAGTTTCATTTGAAACCGTCTTGACGCCCCAACTTCGCCATATATGTTCATTAGAACATGGGAGAACTGACACGAAGCCTGCTGTTAAAACTTCGACGAACGCGTATATCTCTGGCACGACCAAGGCCACGCAAGCGTCCGCAGCAACTTGAACTGAATCTATGGCCGAAGCGTCGTTAAGACCTCTCAAGGCGATCTTAGAGACAATCCCGGGAACAAGCGGATTTCGCTCTTAAACAACTTCAAAAATCAGAGGAAGAGCGTTCAATGCGGTGGAGATGTAAAGACTGTCAATACGTTAAACATTTCACCCAAGCCGTGCCATTAGAAGCGGGCTGGGCGATGTCCCAGATGCAAAAGTACAGAGTTTAGACCTATTCTGTGAGGCGAAGGTAAGGAATGACGGAAATGTTTGGCTGTGTGCGGTAATTCGAGCTGTCGCTTATCATCTTTTTTCGGCTTTACCCTTCAACATCTTGCAGCCGACAACATCAAAGGTGGTGCCTACACCCCCGCAGCCGATAAAGAGCTGGCCAGCTTCGGCAATGGCATATTCTGTATCGTCGTCGCCTTGCTGCGAGTGCTTCCGAACGGTCGCGCGTACCGCGCGGTCCTTGTGCATGTTGTCAACGTATACCTCTGTAAAACTCGAGTTTCCCCCACAGCCACCGGACACTACGCGAATCCGCGCACAATTGGAGAGGTCACCTGACTGCACCTCCGCCTCTGGGTGTTGCTTCTCCGCAGCACTTTGGCAACCGGTAAGGGCAGCAAAGGCAGTAGCGGCTAACAAAATGGTTCTCACACTTCGCTGGTTTGCGACCCGGGCCAATTAAAGATTGGCCTCATAAAACTTTAGACATTAGTTTGCGCAGTTTCGGCCAGTCTTTTCTTCTGAGCATTAGCCCGCGACAACGGGGATGCCCGCACCTGCACGGTTCAAATTCTTCGCCCAGTTCGAAGTCGTAGTCGATTAGGAGCTCTTCGTCCTGTTCAATTGGCCGGATACTGGTTAACCACAGGCCACCGCGCTTCTTTTTTATGGCGCAATTGGGATAACAACCGTGATTGACGTAGCCTGCCGGACTCCACTGCGGTCGGGCATCCATGTCGTGATTGGCATCGAACTTGATAACATGGTTCGCGCCGCGCAGTAACATGATTGCGCCTTCTTCCCAAGGGATAACGCGGCCTTTGAACTCGATGATCGGCGTGCCTGCCCTGATTGGTAGAGTAGCAAACAATCCTATGCCTTTAATTGGCGACCTTCGCTTCTGCCATAGCTGCTTTCGTCGCTGCAGTTTGATCTCCTCTCTCATTCTTTTATTGATTGCCTCTTGCTGTTTTGTCATCTGAAAACGAAGATTTTTGGTAGATTTTGCCATCACGGTCTGTAAGCGCCCGCGTGCTCATGCGTTTCAATAACGTTGCCGGTTTCATTGTAAACGCGGATCACAGTCATGTGCGCGGCTGTAGTGTCCCGCGTACCCGATAGCATCCGAGATGTGGGTGTATCACAGCCCGCCGAATGGCAGCGCATCAGAGATTAGACGAAGCCGCGTTTATCTTTGCGCGGGCGGATTTCGTACTCGTGGATCGAGGACTTCAAAAATCAACCAGCCCAAAACGCTGTGCAATCTCGCTGGAATTTTCGTCGCTTTGCAGGGTGGTTTTCAGTTGCCCTGTGAAGTCCTGCTCCAGCGGATCAACGATTGAATGGTACGCCTTTTCGGCGGCATCCGGGTCCTGATTACGGGCGCGTACGTATGCCGCGTACGCTTCGCTTCGCGCTTGGCTGTATTTGATGACTGATTGCGCCACTAAACGCCAATGGCTCTCTTTGGCGTCCGGCGTTGTAAGGTAGCGATCTGCTGCCTGCGCTGCTTGTTGCGCCAGCCAAATCTCGCGGGTTTGACAGGCATTGCTGCTCACTTCGCAAGGCGTTGTCGAGCGGCACGCCTGCTCGAATTGGCCTAACGCTTGGAGCATTGTTTCTTTCTCGTCCGCTCGGAGTAGCGCGGGCATTAAAATTATCAGCCCTAACAGTGCTAGTCGTTTCATAATTGGCATTAAAACACGAAGCGCCGCGCGTTGCAAAGCTGTACAGGGTTTTTCGATTCCGACCGGCGTGTTCGATCTCTCTAGCCTCTACGCACTACCTTCAGCCATTCTGAGACTACTCCTGCTTTCGCGCCGATTCCAGATGCTCCGGCGTTGCCGTGGCCCAAATGAAAACGCGGATCCGAACCGTTGTGAGTTCGCAGCCTACGGATATTTTAATGTTACAATTACGTGACAACACTGTGTCGGCCTGATAGAGACTCGGGGTTCAAAAACAGATTTGACCAATGGTAGTTAAACTCACTAAGCGACAACGTGATACGATCCTGGCCGCGTTACGACGATGGCTTAGCTACCCCGCAGCAAGAGAAGCGGACTCCATCGCTACAAGCGGAGGAAAACACAAGCCGCTTGATAATTCGGAGATTGAACGGCTCTGCAAACGCATGACCAAAATAGATAGCAAACGCGATGCGGCGCACTTGCTTCGTCAATCAAACAATGGCGTGCACCCGCGGAAACGTTTGAGATCTGTAAGATGACATCTCTCCGCGGAGGGAGCGATGAATACATCTTCGGTGATATCACAAAATATTGCGGATGTTCAATTGTGGCAAAGCCGAGTGGGATTGACTGATTAAGATATGAAAATACTGGCCAAACATGTCGCAGCACGGCTTGAAGAACGCTCATTTTGCCTCGTTTTTGAGGGCGATTTGGAGCGTTGCTGGCCACGCAAAGGGATCGCGCGGTCAGAGCGCGAGAGAAAAATCCAAGCTTTCGCCGAATCCCAGGGTTGGACTGCTGCAATTGTCGATGGTGCGTTCGGTACGAGGGCAATATTTCGAAGATTGGAATCCGAGGCTTCCGCGATTCCTAAGTTCCCCATTCTGTAAGCGCAAGCGAACCGCTCAGTGCAGCGCTGAAAATGTTTCTTCGAAAACTTATTGCGCAGCCTGACGGGAATTGGTTGTTGCTCTGTCGAATAGTGCGACGGCTAACACCGGCAATCGTCGAGCAACGCGATAACTGCGGGCATCGGCAACGCACGACTTTCTTGCCTGGAATCGGTGCTTTGTGGTGCGCTGTTCGGCGAGTCGCCGTTCGTCTCGGCGTTGTTCGCCAATCTTCCGATCGACAAAACCCATCAAACTGTTCTTAATCTCATCCCGGCCGAATAACAGAAACTTTCCATTCATTAGTTGCCCTCCAAATCATTCAAATAAAAGTGAGGTCTTCATTATTGGTCGCCTCTCTTATTTGAGACACAAATGGATCGAATCTATTTCGGTATTCGGATGTCTCTGGCTAGGTGGGGAGCGGTTAAGTGAACCTCTAATTGATGAGAATTCGAACGAAGTCGGGATGTCGCAGCGCGTCACCTATCCAAAAAAAGCCGCAGGGCTTGGAACCCTGCGGCTTTTATTAGTGTTGTCTGAAGTTCCGTGCAGACTCAGTCTAAAAGAACCACGTGATCAATCGTACGCAGATCGCCAGTGTTTGCGTAATAGACACGCACACGAGCGCCGGGTTTGATCGCCGTTTGGACGATTTGGCCGTCTTTGTTCAACACGTGACCCCGTCCGTTCAGGACATAACGGCCCGGACTATTGGACCCGTCCTCGCGAACGACAAGCGTCTTGTTGGGCTGATAACTGGCAGCCGCACCTTCCTCAATCGTCATTTTGATGATCGCTCCCGTTACGGTTATTGGTTCTGTGGTTGTTTGTTTCTTGTTCGTCGAGCCCGGCTGCGCGAATGCCAATGGAGCAAGTAGCAACCAAGCGAGTGTGATAACTAGTGTTTTCATGATGCCTCCTCTTTGATGTTGATTTTTAATACATGTTCTACTCCCCCAAGTTTCAGGACGTAGGGTGCGTCGAACAAGAGCCACTTCGCGTCGTTGCCACAGACCAGTTTTACATCGCTTGCTGCGAGCATAGGACCAATCTCATAAGTGTGCCGATACGGACTAACGAGAACACGGGACTACAACGCCATCGTCAATAGGCCATGGTTAATGGTCCGCACCCGCTCCACGCATTAGGCATTGCTCAATCCCGCAGGATGGCGCATCAATTGGTCTCGCCATTTGTAGAATGAATAAGAGAGACAGAATGAAAGAGCACTACTTCGATGATTTGAAAATTGGTGACCGTTTTAGATCCGAGCCGCTAAATGTCACGGAGAAGGAGGTCATCGAGTTCGCGCGCAAGTTCGATCCGCAAATGTTTCATCTGAACCATAAAGCTGCAGAGCGAACACTTTTCAAAGGACTCATTGCGAGTGGCTGGCACACGGCTGCCCTTACGATGCGGCTCTTTGTGCAAACGTTGAACTTCGCCGAGGGCGCCATCGGGCTTGGTGTTGATGAGTTGCGTTGGCCTAATGCAGTGCGACCGGGCGACATGCTTACCGTTGAAACGGAGATACTCGATCTAAGGCCATCGCGGTCCAAGCCGGGCTACGGGATCATTCGGCTGCGCAACGTGACTACGAACCAACACGGCGAGATCGTCCAGACAATGCTGGCAAACGCGATGGTGCCAAGGCGAGCGGCATAGGGGCGCAAACGTATGGACGATATTCAGAAGCGAGCCGACGACAAAGCATGGGACGAAAAACAGGACCGCTGGATTTCGGACGTGAATCGCAGGATTGAGGCTGGACTGAGTGGCGATGCGCTTTCAGCGTTACATGGTTTGCACGTGCTCTCCGGATGACGAGCCACCATACGACGTCGACGAGATGAGCGACGTGGACGATGAAGAAACCCTACGCGACAAGATCATCAGGCGACTGATACAGATCGGGGACACGTTTTCGGGAAATCGTGATCTGCCCGACGATGTGAGGCAAAGATGGACAGCCACGTTGCAGGAGTGCTACGCGAGCGACGTGAAGAGCGTGACCCTGCTGCGCGATCTGAGACGAGAGGTTGATAGCTGGGAGGAAATCGATCCACAATCGGAGCTCTTTCTCTAGTCTACAGCGCGATTGGTGCGGTGGCGACAATGATCGAGATCTATCAACGAAGGTTTGACACTCGATAGCACGACTACGTCCCACAGCCGGTGCGTGCAGACGAATCGCCCTCGCGCGTTGGTCAAATGGTCAGTTGGCTCCTGGCTGCGTAATCCCTTTACCGATTTACCATTTCCATCGCCCAATCGGGATAACGCGCGCCGGCGACGGCTTCGTGAGGAGCGACTTCATCGATACGCGCCAGATCTTTACTGGTAAGAGCGACATCAAGCGCGCCCACATTTTCCTGCAAATATCTGCGACGTTTGGTTCCGGGAATCGGAACAATGTCGTTCCCCTGCGCGAGCACCCAGCCAAGGGCAAGCTGCGCCGGGGTACATTTTTTCTCGCAAGCGATTTCTTCCACTCTTTTCACAAGCGCAAAATTGCGCGGGAAATTTTCTCCTTGGAATCGGGGCGAGTTTCGCCGGTAATCGTCCTCGGCCAGATCTTCGAAGCGCTTGATTTGTCCGGTCAAAAACCCGCGGCCTAGCGGACTGTACGGCACCAAACCGATACCCAGCTCGCGGCATACGCCAAGAACTTCCTTCTCGGGATCGCGCGTCCAGAGCGAGTACTCTGATTGCAATGCTGTGATCGGATGAACGGCATGCGCGCGGCGGATTGTTTCCGCGCCTGCTTCTGACAGACCGAGGAAGCGCACCTTGCCCTTGCGCACAAGCTCTGCCATGGCGTCAACGGTCTCTTCGATCGGCGTGTCGGGATCGACACGATGCTGATAATAAACATCGATCACATCAACGCCCAGTCTGCGCAAACTTCCTTCGCAAGCTTTGCGGACATAATCCGGCTTACCGCTGATCCCGCGGTAGTCCGGCCGGGCGGGATCACGCAAGATCCCAAACTTTGTAGCAATGACAGCCTGGTCACGATGGCCGCGTAGTGCGCGTCCGAGTAATTGCTCGTTTGTGTGTGGTCCATACATATCGGCGGTATCGAAGAACGTGATGCCGAGATCCAGCGCACGGTGAATCGTGGCCATGGACTCCTCATCGTCGCGTCCGCCGTAAAAATCCGACATCCCCATGCAACCAAGGCCGATCGCCGAGACAATCGGACCGCCGCGTCCAAGTTTTCGCTGCTTCATACTTGTTAAGATTCGATTGTCAGTTTTATCGCGGCTGCGAAATCGTCAGGCGATCGCGCTTCAAAGCTTTTCCATTCCTGAGTACGAGGATGGTGAAATCCAAGCTTCCATGCATGCAACATTTGTCGCGGAAAATCCTTTGTGATGCGCGGGCCATAGAGTTTATCGCCAAGCACCGGGTGACCGAGATGATGAAGATGCACGCGTATCTGATGGGTCCGTCCGCTGTGCAGCCGGCATTCGATCAAACTGGCACGCTCGCTCGACCGAACGACGCGATACTCGGTTTTGGCCGCGCGTCCGCGCAAAGCAGACGCGCTCATTTGTTGCCTGTGGACTGGATGTCGTCCGATTTTTTCTTCGATTACTCCAGCCGCCTTGCGCAATCTTCCAGCTACCAGCGCAAGATAAATCTTCTCCACCGCACGGTCAGCAAACTGCTTGGATAATCCGCGATGGGTTGCATCGTTTTTGGCGACAACAAGACAGCCGCTCGTCTCTTTGTCGAGACGATGAACGATGCCCGGACGCTCTTTCCCGCCGATTCCCGACAACGTCGAGCAGTGATTGAGGAGCGCGTTGACCAGAGTGTGTTCACGATGACCGGCCCCTGGATGAACGACGAGCCCCGCCGGCTTGTTGATCACGATGAGATCATTGTCTTCGAAGAGAATCTCAAGGGGGATCTGCTCTGGCAGCGTTTCGATCTTTTCCAGCGGCGGCTCGGTGAGTTGAATCTTATCGCCGGCTCGGACGATGTGACGTGGCCGGCTGTTTGCGTTGTTGAGTCGAATAAACCCATCACGGATCAACTGCTGGAGTCGTGACCGGGAAAATTCTGGAAGTCGCTTCGCCAGAAATTGGTCGAGTCGAAGCCTTGCTTCGGTCTTTGATACGACAAGGTCAATCCGAGTCGAATTTTCGGCTGAGAGGTGACTCATAGATACGTGAATGCGTCGGCCGGCTTTTTAATCTCGCATGGCGAACAATTGAACGGACAATAGCAGTTTGTGAATTGGCAGGCGAGACGTCCGCAAACGTCGCAGCAAGCGTGCCAGTGCAACGTTTTGCTCTGCAGGGTCTGAATGTTACAATTGCTGCTCAATGGCGAGTGAGCCTACCGCCCAAACATGCCACGGTTGCGGAACGACCGTGGATACGACCGCGGCAGAACCATTGGCGCGCATCGCCTGTCCTACGTGTGGCAAGAAAATACGCGTGGAGAGAACCTTCGATCATTTCGCTGTGGTCGAGACGCTTGGTGTGGGCGGGATGGGCACCGTTTACAAGGCGCGGGATATTCAACTGGATCGGTTCGTGGCGCTGAAACTGTTGCGAAGAGATCTCGGCGGCGAAGAGGATCACAAACCTCGATTGCAGCAAGAGGCACGTATCGCTGCCGCCGTGAGTCATCCCTGTGTAATACAGGTATTCGATTCGGGAACAGATCACGGGCAGTTCTATGTGGTAATGGAGTTGGTGGATCACGGAAGCCTCGACGATCTCATGGCGCTTCAACCGCGGTTACCGGAACAGCGGGTTCTCGAGATTGGCATCCAGGTTGCAAGGGGACTGCGTGCCGCGCATCGGCGAGGTCTGATTCACCGCGATGTGAAGCCGGCTAACATCTTGTTTGTCGATGAGCACGCAGCAAAAATCGGCGACTTCGGTCTCGCCAGCACAGCGACGCAACGCTGGGGAATCGGCGGTGTCGTTTGGGGAACCCCGGAATATGTTGCGCCGGAAAGATTAAACAACGACCCGGAAGACTTCCGTAGCGACATTTACAGTTTGGGCGCGACACTGTTTCACGCAATTGCAGGCAAACCGCCAATCGAAGCCAGCACAAATTCCGCGACCGCATTGCTCGAATCAAAACAACAGCCCCTCGATTTACAGACAACGGCACCAGACGTTTCTGCCGAGACTGTCGAGGTTTTGCAGCGAATGATCGCAGCTGATCCGGCGCAGCGTTTTTCCTCCTACGACGATCTGGTGGCGGAGCTTGAGCGAGCGTGGCGCGCGCTGGCGTTGGAGGATGTAACCAGCGGCGGTGAAGCGCGCCGGCGACGCCGGTCCTCGGCCTTGTCTGGCTTTACTCGTCGCAGCCTGGAAGGGCTAAGAGCGGTTTTACGCTGGCTCCGCGGCCTGCCACTTCTCATTCGCCTGGCTTTACCGGCTATAGTGGCGGCTGGGATTTTGTTCGTTATCGCGCGCAGTTTTTTGCCCTCGTGGACGGAACTGACGGCGTTTGCGACGAGCTGGTTTGATCGCAGTCCGTGGAATAAAGCACTTGCCAGTTATAGAGAGCAGGTCGCCCTTTACCACTTTGCTCAAGCGGCTGAGGAGATCAGGAATGTGAAACTGATCGGCGGATACTATAAACCCGCAGAAGAAGTTGCAGAGAAAAGAGCGCAACTCATGTTCGATTGGAAGAACACTCTGATTGACGATCTCAATCGTGCACACTTCTCGGGTATACTCACGGATAGCTCCGGCGCGCAATATACGGGCATAGTGAGCGCCACGGATGAAGGACTCACCATGAAACTTCCGTATGGGATCGCATGGATCACGTGGGACAAGCTCTCGCCAAAGGAAACACTGGCCGTGTCCAAGTCGTTCATCGATCCAGCAGCGCGTGGCGCAGCAGATCGACAGTGGCGTTGCGCTGTCTTTGCTAGTGAAACCGGGCAAACCGAAGCAGCTAGGGAACTAGCTGAAGCCGTTGCTAGAGCGAATCCTGAATACAAGGAACAGATTTCTGTTCTCTTCCCGGGTATGTCCCAAGCGCCTTAGACAACGCGTTCCACCTTCGCGTTTTGTGAAAGGTGGATCCGCTTCTCCGAAGACGCAAGATTTGAGATACGATCCTCATAAGCGCCGCGTGGAATTAAATTTAGGCGGCAGAGCCGCGACTTGCTTAGACAACGCGTTGCACCTTGCATTTGCCAAGGGTGGAATGGCTTCTCCGAAGACGATGGCAGCTGACACGCCGAAGGCGCAAGATGGAGGATGAACGAATTCCCGGCCATGAGAGTCAGATTTTAGACGAATCATTGCCATAAGTGATTTTTGACGCGACGTTTTCCTGATCGCGATATGGAGCAAAACCCACCACCGCAGTTTCCTTCACCGGAAGAATTGAAGACTAAGATCACGGAGTTCATGAAACAGAACTTCGGCGACCGGGTCTCAGTAGCGACTTTTGCCGAGCCGGAGCCGGCGCCAGCAGCAGAAGAAGAAGAAAAGCCGGAGAAGACCGATCACGAGGAATTCGAATTCAATCTTCTGCCGCGGGACATTAAAGCGCATCTCGACCGCTTCGTGATCAAGCAGGATGAAGCGAAGAAGGTGCTGGCGATCGCCGTTTGCGATCATTACAACCATGCCAATTACCTGCGCCGTCTCGAAAAGGAAGATGCCGCGCGTGCGCAGGAGATTGAATACATCAAGCAAAACGTGATTTTGGTCGGACCGACCGGAGTCGGCAAAACTTATCTCATCAAACACATTGCCGACCTGATCAAGGTGCCGTTCGTGAAAGCGGACGCAACGAAGTTCAGCGAAACGGGATACGTCGGCGGCGATGTCGAAGATTTGGTGCGTGAGTTAGTACACAAGGCAGACGGTGACATAAACCTGGCGCAGTTCGGGATCATTTATATCGATGAGATCGACAAGATCGCTGCAGCGGGAAATTTGATCGGCCGGGACGTCAGCGGGCGGGGCGTGCAGACCACGCTGCTGAAGTTAATGGAGGAAACAGAAGTGGCCGTACGCAGCATGAACGATTTGCAGGCGCAATTGCAGGCGGCTTTCGAATTTCAACGCCGCGGTAAGGCAAAACGGGAAACGATCAATACCCGGCACATTCTCTTCGTGGTCAGCGGCGCATTTGAGAAATTAAAAGAACAGGTTGCGCGACGCGTTCGTCAGGGTCAGATCGGATTTAGCGCCGAACCGATTCAGGTGATGGACAATGAATTGTTCCGGCACGTGACGACCCAGGATTTTATCGAATACGGGTTCGAGCCGGAATTCATTGGCCGATTACCAGTGCGCGTGGTCTGTGAAGAACTGGATGCTGCTGATCTTTTCAGCATCATGAAGTATTCCGAGGGTAGCTTGCTCCGGCAATATGAGCGCGCCTTTCGCGCTTACGGCATTGAGATCAGTTTCGAGGATGAAGCGCTGCGGCTACTGTCGGAAGCTGCTGCCAGGGAAAAAACCGGCGCACGTGGATTGCTGACGGTATTCGAAAAATTGTTCCGCGATTACAAATATTACCTGGCAGGATCCGGTCTGAGCCAGTTGCGTGTTACCGCAGCGCTCGTGCGCGAGCCACAGCGTGTGCTCGACCGATTGATGGCGGAGGGGCACAAACTCGAAGCGCAAATGCTCGAAGCCGTCGCGCGTCAATTTGCGGAAAAATTCAACAATGAGCATGGATTGGAGATTGTTTTGGAGGAAGCTGCGGTGCGGCGCCTGGTCGAGCGTGCGCAAGCTGAGCGGATGACCATGAGCGATCTTTGCTCCCACTTATTCAAGGATTATCAGTTCGGATTAAATCTGATCAAAAAGAACACCGGCCAGGCAAGGTTTGTGATCAACGCCGGAGCCGTCGATGCGCCGGACAAATTCTTAAGTGAACTGGTCGTGCAATCCTATTACCCGGGCGCAGCTGGTCAAAAAGCCTGATTGTTCATGAAGCGCTCGTTGATCACAACGCTCGTAATTGCAATTGCCGTCGCCATCGTTGTTGGAATCTTGCACGCCACCAAGGCGATAGGCGGCTTTGAGGCTGGTGTTGCGCAGCTTCTTTCCGATTATGCCGGCGCAACGAGGGTCGTGGGCGAAAAGTGGCAGTACGTTTTTGTCTTACTGATAGCTGCCGGTGTTACCTGGATCAGCCTGAGAAATCCCCCGCCTGCGGGACGGTTGCGAAACTATCTGTTGTTCGGCTCTTTGTTGGTCCAACTTCTTGTGCTTTCGTGGGTGTGCTCTCTTTATCGGGTCTTTTTCCAGCCGGTTCCCTGCATTTTTGCAATCGCATTGGCGGTGGCCTTCGTGGAAGGCTGGACGCTCTTTTTGCAGAGGGACCGCTCGCATTTAGTACGCACAATCTTTGCCGATCGCCTCTCGAAAAAAGAATTTCGTCGTGTCAGCGATGGTCCGTTCGATGGGCAGGCGAAAGCGTACGAAGCGAGTGCGGTCGTCTGTGATATTGCCAATCGACATGGATTCACAAGTTCGTCTGACCCCGCCGGTTTCGCCGAAACAATGGCGAAATTTATTCGCGAGACCGCGGACGATCTGATCGAGAGAGGAGCTTATCTACAGGCTGCCGATGGCGAAGGCGTCGTGGCCGTTTTTGGATTTCCGAGCGCCAGTAGTCAGCATGCCGAGGATGCGGTGCGTGCTGTTCTCGATCTAACAAAGAAGTTTCGCGAGCGGAGGCAAGAAAACGAAGAAATTTTTGGCGACTGGGACATGCACGCTGGGGTCAGTTCAGGCGCGATCGTTGCCGGGGCGCTGAAGGAGAGCGTACATCCGGCGCTTTTAGCCAGCGGCGAACCGATTGAACTCGCGCGCAGGTTCTGTGCCCTGAATCACCGGTATGGATCAACGATCCTGATTGATACGCCTACTTTCGATAGCGTGAGCAAGACAATCGTTGCGCGTCCAATTGATTTTGTCAGCGGAACGAACTCGCATGATCGAATCGAAGTCTACGAACCGCTCTGGCTTACCGCTGAAGCCAAACCAGAGCATGTTGCCCGAAGAGATTCTTTCTGGAGCGGCGTGGTTCTGTATCGGGAAAAACGTTGGGCGGAAGCCTATTCCGAATTTCAGAAAGCACGCGGTCCCGAGGGAGAAGAGGACCCTGCATTGGAATTCTATTTTCGCCGGCTCGAGCCGCTCGTCCTGCGGTTAACAGAGTCGCCGTTGGAAGAAAGCTGAGCGCGCGTTGAGAAGGACGGAATATCCGGTCGCGATCCGGAATTTGGTTGCACAACTGCGGCAAATGCCGGGAGTCGGTCCTCGCTCCGCGGAGCGGATCGCACTCTGGATGGTCCGGGCACGGGACGATAAGCCCGAGCAAATAGCGCGCGCAATCACAGCCACGCGGCAGTCAATTCTTTCCTGCAAGCTTTGTGGATTTTTTGCTGCCGGCGAAATCTGCGACATATGCGCCGATTCCTCACGCTCGACAGAGCTGCTCTGCGTTGTAGAGCAAGCCACTGACATTCTTCCTCTGGAAAAAACCAATGCCTTTCGGGGACGATACCATTCTCTTGGAGGGAAGATATCTCCACTCGATCATATTGGCCCCGACGATTTGCGTATTAAAGAACTACTGAAACGCGTCGATCAGGAAAAGATCATCGAAATCATTTTCGCGCTGCCTGCCGATGTCGAAGGCGAATCGACCACAAACTACATTGTCGATCTCTTGAAGGACAAGCCGGTCAACCTTACGCGTATTGCCCGTGGCATTCCGGCCGGCGGCGGCCTCGAATCGGCGGATGAACTAACGCTTTCAGCGGCACTTTCAGGCAGAACAAAACTGTGATCGTTCAAGCGATAAAGCGTTAAAAGGATGAAGTGCCCGCTTCAACGCTTCAACTTTTCAACGTTTCAACGTTGCGCTAGCATTGACTAACATGTCGTGCGTAAAGATTGATCCAGCATTACACCAGGGGCAAAAGCCGCCCTGGATCAAAGTGCGGTTGCCATCCAATCCGGTTTTCTTTTCAACCAAGGCACTCATTTCCGATCTACGGTTGCATACAGTTTGCGAGAGCGCGCAATGTCCAAACCGATGGGAATGTTGGAGCCAGGGCACAGCCACGTTTATGATCGCTGGCGATCGTTGCACGCGCGCATGCGGATTTTGCGCTGTGACAACAGCTAAACCGTTTTCGCTGGAGGAAGACGAACCGCAGCGCGTAGCCGAGGCAGTGCGCCGGATGAAATTAAAACATGTCGTGATCACGGCGGTTGCGCGCGACGATCTGAAGGACGGCGGGGCCGATCATTTCGCGAGCACCATTGCTGCGATTCGAGAGATGGATCCTTCGGTAATTGTCGAAGTGCTCGTTCCCGATTTTCACGCACAGGATTGGTGCATCCAGATCGTCCTCGACGCCGGCCCGGATATCTACAACCACAACATGGAAACCGTGGAACGCCTCACGCCGCTGGTGCGTTCGCGCGCAAAGTACCGTACCTCGCTCGAAGTCTTGCGACGCGCAAAGGAACTGTCGTCGGGAGTAGTGACCAAGAGTGGTGTCATGCTCGGCCTCGGCGAGAAGGAAACGGAACTTTTTCAGACCATGGACGATTTGCGCGAGGCCGGCTGCGAGGTCCTGACCATGGGTCAGTATCTGCGCCCGACTCCAAAACATTTACCCGTGGTCGAGTACATCACGCCGGAGCAATTCAATTACTACGGCGATATTGCGCGCAGAAAAGGATTTCTCCATGTCGCCTCTGGCCCGCTGGTTCGCAGTTCTTATCACGCGGCCGACTTTCATCCGGTGGTGCGGCGATGACAAAGACCGAGCGCGATCCGCTCGCTCAAATTCGCTCGCAAACCGCCGCAGTCATTCCTGCGTATCAGGATGAGAAACATATCGGCGACATCGTGCGTCGAACACGTAAGCAACTCGATCACGTCATTGTGGTCGATGACGGATCGAGCGACGAGACGGCGCAGAGGGCACGAGAAGCCGGCGCGGAAGTCATTACTCATGACCAGAACCGCGGCAAAGGCGAAGCGATCAAGACAGGACTAGCGCACTGGCTCGCCGTAGCGAGTCCGTCTGGCCGTGAGGCGGACGGATTGGATCTACAAGTCACCTGGGTCAGCCTGCTCGATTCCGATGGCCAACATCTTCCAGAAGAGATCGACCGGTTCCTTACGGCGGCAGCTTCCTCGACGCAGCCGACGTTTTTAATCGGCAACCGCATGAACAACTTTGCCGGAATGCCGTTCATCCGGCGCGTTGTGAATCGTTACATGAGCGGGCAGATCAGCCGTGTTTGTAAGCAGGAAATCCCCGATACGCAGTGCGGTTTTCGTATGTTGGATCACCAGTTGATTCCACAATTACTTGGCGGTGGAGACCGATTCGATTACGAGACGGAAGTGCTCATCATCGCCAGCCGTAAAGGCTACCGGATTGAATCGGTCCCAATCACGACTGTTTACACCGATCAGGTGAGTAAAATTCGTCCACTGCGCGATGCGATTCGGTTTTTGAAATTAATGTGGCGCTATCGACGACTGTAGCAACGGCTCTGTGAGCCGTTCACCGTGATTGCCACGCCGAAGCTGAGCGAACGCGAATCGCCCGCAAAGAAAAAGAAGCAATGTAGCCCGCCCGAGGCGGGTCGCCGACCGCGGCAGTTCTGGGCTGCCAAATCCTGGAGCAACCGGGATCGGCTACGTATGAAGCCCGTTCCTGCGCAGGCGGGAAGCCTTACGCACGCACGGTATGCGCTGCTATTTTTTGTTTTCGCCGTCTTCCGGCGAGCCGATGGGCAGCGCGCTGTTCGCGTTTTTTTCGAGTGTAATACGCGTGCCAGTAATGGGCAGCGCGCCATTCGCGCTGCTTCCGCGTGTAATATGCGCGCCAGTACTCGGGCGAGCGTATTCGGCGACGCCCACGCTTTTTCATGCTGATCTCTACGAAATTCTACGGAAACTGGAGGCGCGAAGTTCCCAAGTTTTTTTCGGGACGGGGCGAATCATTTCGTTTTGGTTGGCGGATTTGTTGAAAAATGATACTTCAGCACGTCATGCGACTTGCCGCTAATGTCTAAACCGGAGCTGGTGGCGCTACCAAGCCGGCTCGCGAAAGAATGAAACTCCGACCTTTCTACAAGTTAAGGCAAGTGCTAGGCGCGGCTGCAAGTGAATCACGGTTTTCTCGCAGGCACGGGCTTTGAGCTTCTCAGGATTTCTGATTCAGGCGTTAGCGTTGCCGGTTTGCCGCTGAAGATGACGCGGTTTGGCTTCGCAGCGAGCGTTCCGACGAGTTCCTTCGCGTATGTGGTAACAACTTTCAGGTTCAAGAGAGTCACATGCAGCTGTTTCAAGTCTTCCGAAAGCTGTTTGTCCGTCGTTTTGATGAAGGAATCAGCTGAGCCGAACACCTTATCTGCGTCCTTGGCGACAACCTCAAGGTTTGTGATCATGTTTTGTAAGTTGTCCACGTCCATTTTAAGCGAATCGGCCAGTGGCCCCAGCTTCGGTGTGAATTCACCAAGATCTTTTTTCAAACCGGTGACAGTCACATTGAGATTATCGAGCAGCTTGTTCGCATTCTCGAACAATGGCCCGGCTGCTGCCGTGATCTGTTCGAGACCGTACGCCGGATGGCCTTCGATGGCCGCGTTGTTTGCCAGCGTCTGACCTCCAGGTGTCCCTGCGGAAAGCGCCACGAATTTCGGCGAAAGCATGGTGTCGGAGCTGAGCGTAGCGGTAACATCGGTTGGCAACGGCGGGATTCCGCTCATCGAGGCTAACTGTGACTTGAACCGCGTCTTTCTTGTTGGCGCTGGCGTCGCGTTCTTTGGCAGTGAGATGACGCATCGCGATCACGCGTCCTGCGGGCGCGCCCGAGTAACGCACTTCGGAATTAACTTTGATGCCCGTCACATCTTCGTAGTTGATCTGCAATGTTCGTGTTGGTTTTTTGAAGCGATAACCCGAGAGCGCGAAAGTCAGTGCTCCGAGCAGGACAAGACTGCACGCGATCACGGACAGCGCGACGAAATAATCCGATAGATTGCGTTTCATCAAGCTCATGGCTTCGCCACGTTAAGACGTTGAATCGTTAAAACGTTGAACGGTAAATACGATAGAGCACTGTAGCGACTGAGCGACCTGCACATCTCGTTCCTTATTTTTCGTCACTCGTTATTAGTGCTTCGTCATTCATGACGCATCTCATGCTGTTTTGCGATAAAATCTATGGCGCGCTGCAACGAAAGGTCGCGGTTTCACATGCTGATGGTCTTCGTGTTCTTCCTGTGAAAGATTCAATGGGATCGGACCGTCAGCCTCGCCGTGAATGAATTGCTGCACTTCCGGGTTTGGACTGTTCCGAATTTCGTCCGGCGTACCCTGTGCCACAATGCCGCCGTGTCCTAGCATTATCATGCGCGTTGCGATGCGAAAAGCGCTAGTCATATCGTGAGACACCACCACCGCGGTCATGTGGGTGCCATGCGTCAGTTTCAGTGTGAGTTGATCTACTACCGCGGTCATGATTGGATCGAGTCCCGAGGTCGGCTCATCGCTAAATAGCAATTCCGGGTCGAGCGCAAGCGCGCGCGCAAGTCCGACTCGCTTTTTCATTCCCCCACTGATCTCGTCTGGTTTGAGGTCTTCAAAACCCGTCAGGCCTACCATCTGAAGTTTTCGCTTCACGATTTCCTCAATTTCGTCGACGGATTTGTCGGTATGCTGCAGAAGCGGCAACGCAACGTTCTCGCCCACGCTCTGCGAGGCGAGTAACGCGCCGGATTGGAAGAGCATCCCGAATCGTAGCCGCACGCGTTCAAGCTCGCGCTCGGTCAAGTTCGTGATGTCTTCGCCAAAAAGCTTTACCGATCCTGAAGTCGGTTTCATGGAACCGATCATGTGCCGGAGCAGAGTGCTTTTGCCGCAACCGCTGCCGCCCATGATAACGACTGTCTCACCCCGGTAAACATCAAAAGAAATGTTATCGAGCACAGTGCGGTCTCCGAATTTTCGGACCAGGTCGGTTACTTCGATGATGGTTTCTCCGTTGGTACTCATGCGCTAAAGAAAAAGATACCTGTTAGTACCGCATTCATCACCAACATCGCCAGCAAAGCTTGCACGACCGAAGCTGTTGTCGCCTGGCCGACGCCTTCGGCGCCGCCTTCCACAGTCAACCCTGCGTTACACGCGATTGTGATTACAATCCACGCGAAAACCACGCTCTTGATCATCCCTGAATACAAATCCCAGGGCTCAGCGCTTTCGAGCGCGCGCAGCACATAGCCGGCGGTATTAAAATCGAGCGCAAAACGGCAGACTGCCCAGCCGCCCAGGATGCCGATGTAATTTCCAAAGATAGTTAGCGCCGGCAGCATCACCATCATCGCCAGGAAGCGCGGCACGACAAGATATTGAACGGGATTAATTGCCATCACTTCGAGCGCTTCGATCTCTTCCGACACTTTCATTGTCCCCAGTTCCGCTGCCACGGCAGAGCAGCTGCGGCCGATTACGATTACCGCGATCAGGACCGGACCCATTTCGCGTAAAAGGGTGAGCATGACCAGGTCGGGAATATACATTTCCGCGCCGAGGCTTTCGAGAGAATGAGCGGCTTGCATGGCGAGCGTCACACCTACGCTGAACGCCGTCAGCGCCACCATGGGTGTCGCGCGCACGCCGATGGCCACCATTTGCCTGAAGATCGGCGCGATCTTAAAAAATTGCCCGGTAAACGGCGCAATCAAAATCCAGTAGAGCAAACTCAGATTAAGCTGGAGATAGTTTTTCACTTGCCGTTAGAGCGCGCAGAATGACAAGGTCTTCGCGCTGACAAAAGCCGAAAGTTCGTACGCTGATTGGAGTTGTCGGCTAACACTTGTCTAAAACGCGATGGCTCAAAGCGAAATCACGGCGATCCGCGCACTATTAAGTTCCAAGCCGCGACCTGTTGGATGGCCTGAGCGACGAAAGCGCCTCGATGATGTCGGTTCTGTTTGGCCTGTAGCCGACGATGTGAAGATCGCCACCGTCGATGTCAACGGATTACCGGGCGAATGGTCTATCGTTCCGGGCAGCGATCTCTCCCGCGTTCTGATGTTTTTTCACGGTGGCGGCTATTGCTCCGGTTCAATCGTCAGTCATCGCCGCCTGGTGACAGAGGCGGGTCGCGCCGCTGGAGTTCGGACCCTGGCTATTGCCTATCGATTGGCTCCGGAGCATCCGTTCCCTGCAGCGTACGACGATGTACTGACGGCATGGCGTTTTCTGCGGGACCAGAATATTCCTGCTGCCCACATCGCGATTGGCGGCGACAGCGCCGGGGCGGGTCTCACATTAGCGTTGATCGGCCGGCTGCGCGATGCACAGGAGAAGCTGCCAGGTTGCGCCTGGTTAATTTCGCCATGGACGGATTTGACGATGTCGGGCCCGGCACTTTCGAGCAGGGATGCCGTCGATCCGCTCATTCACAAGGAGTATCTGATTGAATTGGCTGACGCTTATCTGCCGGCGGGAATGGATCGGAAGGACCCGCGTGTTTCTCCTCTTTACGCGGATCTCAAGGGTTTTCCTCCAGTAATAATTCAAGTGGGCTCGGCCGAGACGTTGCTTGACGATGCTACTCGCTTCGCGGCTGTCGCGGGTGCAGCCGATGTCCGAGCAACTCTGGAAATCTGGCCGCGGATGATTCATGCATGGCCTTTATGGAATGCCCGCCTTGAACCCGGCCGCCTCGCGCTCGCCAGCGGCGGCGCATTTATCCGGCAACATCTTTGAGGCCACCCCACGGGACTGGCAGACTCGAGCAACTGCAACAAACCCTTGGTTTCGAAAATCGCCCGGGATTGTCGCCAGAAGAGCGATCGACCACGTTGTTTTTTGTCATTCTGAGCGGAGCGAAGCGGAGTCGAAGAATCTCACTTTGCGTCTTGTGTTGTCGTCTCCGAGAAATCAGAGATGCTTCGACTTCGCTCATCATGACTGCTTGCCCGGTCTTGGGAGACTAACAGGCGAATGAGTCGCATCCGTCCTTCAGATCAAACCGCGCTTGCGAAATTCGCCGAGATTACCGCCAGAAGAATGTTCGACCAGATCGATCGTAAATTTCAGCAGGCACACTTCCCAGGCGTCATCGACACCTTGGATGACTGCGCTGAGCGGTTCATTCGCGCCCTGGACCCGGCGTTTAGTGCGATTGATTACTGTTTCGATTGAATCGCGGAGCGTCTGCTCACTAACATCGGTTTTACGGAACTGAAAGCCGTAACGGAGCACCGCGATGTTCCCGGCGTGCTCGCGCAGTTGATCCGCGTAACGCTCCGCTTTTTCTCCGAATCCTTCCAACAACAGCCGGCAATAATGTTCCGGTGTGAGGATTTGCGGCCGCTCCGCGTGAATTTTTCCATTGCGAATCCGGACCTGATCGACGCGATCCATCAGCTCCGAGATGAGATAAAAATTGAAGCTGGTGCTGCCAAAGGTCGCAATCTGTCGCTCGGGAGCAACGATCACATGGGTGTTTTCAATGGCGTAATCGAAATCATCTCTGGTCATGATGGAGCAAACTAAATTTAGTGTATCAGGCGACCTCTTTCAAAAACGGTGACCAACAGACAAATCCAATGACGAAATCCGAATGACCAATGGCGAAGGAATGAAGAGAATACCAATGAGAATTAACGAAGCGAAGACGAAACGACGCCCGAACGATTGTTCGTCATTCGGGCTTTGTCATTAATTCGAGCTTCGTCATTCTTGCCTACGGAACTTGAGCTTGCTGTTGCTGGTCCTGTGGCGGTTGAAAGAGCGAGAGATACTGACCGTAGCCTTCTTCTTTCAGCTTCTCGACGGGAATAAACCGCAGCGCTGCGGAGTTCACGCAGTAGCGCTCGCCGGTAGGTGCGGGGCCATCATCGAACACGTGACCGAGGTGTGAATCGCTCATTTTTCCTCGAACCTCAGTCCGTTCCATTCCATGGGATGAATCCCGTTTTTCCACGACGTTGCCAGGCGATATAGGCTTGGTGAAACTGGGCCAGCCGGTACCGCTATCGAATTTATCCAGCGAACTGAACAGTGGTTCGCCCGTAATTAGATCGACGTAGATTCCTGCCTTGTGATTGTCCCAGTAGGCGTTGTGAAACGGAGTTTCAGTTCCGCATTCACGCGTGACGTGATACTGGTCCTTGGTCAATTTTTTTTGTAATTCAGCATTGCCGGGCACTGGCTTGGTCGGATTCATTTTCTCAGCTTCCTTTTTCTGTGTCTGAGCATAAGCAAAGAAAAGCGAACCGACAATCACAACCGCTGTCCCAAGCAGACCGAACCACAACGTCTTGTGCGACCCATGATGCGGGCGTATTAGATGCGTGCTTTTCATACCCTGAGTTTGTCGCCCCCTTTAGCAGCTAACATTTTAATGTACCTCCAACATGATATACGGCAAATGGATCACGTTGGGCGCGATTTCCTTAAAATAAATTCGCAAACCAACTAGAAAATGGCTGGGACTTCGGCCTTCGTCCTAGGCCATTTTTCCGGTTAATCGGGCCGTCCAGCTTCTGGAACGCGAATGTAGCGACGCAGCGAAATCAACCCGATCGGCGCGACCGATGCCGCTAGAGCAAAGATAAGCCACATCGTTGCCGGGTGGCGTGGACCATGTTCCGGAACAAATGCAGCCAGCAACCATCCGCCCGTTCCGACAAGAATCTTGCCAACGAGGAATGGAAGGTACGCCAGTGAGGCGTACGATGCTTCCTGTCCTTTCGGTGCAATCCCAGCAGCATATTCATAGACTCTCGGCGAGTAGAATGCTTCGCCGATCGAGAAGACAACAAGGTACAGCGCAGACATGATGTAGTACGGATGCAGATTGCCCTGCACACCAAAATAAACGCGTCCGAGCCATTCGCCGACCCCACTGCTCGCCGCCGTTTGGAACCATTCCGTAGGCAGCGCCATGATGAAAACGCCGACCGCACAGATAACCGCGCCGATTACCACAATCCGATAAGACGCAAACCTTTGCGTCAATCCGCCCACGACTGGCGCCAAGATGATGATCATGATTGCGTTGATGTTGGCAATTTTGCCGACGGGTGCGTTCAGCCCAAGTTCGCGAATACCGAACTTTGGAAACACGTAATCCAACTGCAAGAAAATTGCCTTAAGAAATCCGATGAATAAAAAGAAAACAAGCAGCCGATAGAATGCGGACTGACCCATAAGCCGCCGAAAAAGCTGCGCCGTATCGATTGCGCTTTTCCGCACCGTCGCACTGGTCTCGCTCCAAAACGAAGTCCCGCGATTGCGGGATGTTTCATCAATCACCGGTCCTCCGTCGGTCGCCTCCGCTCCTCGGCGGAGAAAATAAATCACCGGAAACAGCACGATCTCGAATATCAGGCTCACCACGAACAGTTGCTGATACGAGCTTGGTTCGAATCCGAAAAGACTGACGTGCAGATTCAGTTGACGGACGTAATCGAATAGGTAACCGGCAGCGAGATAGCCCACGTTCATTATTGCATAGATAATCGAGAACGAGATAGAACGCTGAGCTGGCGTGGAATAGCGTCGTGTGGCCGCTAACAGCACTGGCGTCCCGAGCGCTTCGCCGACGGCCAGCGGGAGAACCCCGCAGGCGAGCGCCAACGATGGGATCGTGGTAACAACCATCACACTGCGAGCGACGGTGCAGATAGCGACACCGAGGAAGAAGGTGCGGCGCAGCCCGATAGCATCCGTGATCGAGCCGGCGAGCAACGTGAAGACGGTCATTGCCGGGGCCCACACCCAGCCCACCAGCGCTCCTGACGCTTGATCGCTAAAGCCGAGATCCTTCGACAGCCATAACACCATGGTCTTGTTCGTGACCGAGTAAGCGGTGTAGATGAAGAACTTGATCAGAAACGTGAGCCATAGCTCGCGTTGCGCTCCCTTGAGCACGGTGAACTTCGCGATAAAACCTCGCAGCCCTCCAGCGGGGATCGGAGGAACGGGCTCTTCCGGGACGATGGCTTCTTTGACTGCTCCCCTCACAGTGGTTGAACTTAAGCCGTCATTCCGAGCGAAGTCGAGGAATCGCGCGGCGCAGCCCTTACGCTAATTTCCGCGGGATACATTCGACCTCACAACAGATTTTCTATGTACTTTTGCCGATCGAATGGCGCGAAATCATTCAGTTGTTCGCCAGTGCCGACGAAACGCGTTGGGATTCCAAGCTGATCCTGAATTGCGACGACGATGCCGCCTTTGCCGCTTCCGTCGAGCTTGGTCACAATAACACCTGTTAGTCCAATGGAGGTTTGGAATTCGCGTGCCTGGCTGAGCGCGTTGCTGCCAGTTGTCGCATCGACCACGAGCAACGCTTCATGTGGCGAGTCCGGGTCGTGCTTGGCGAGAGTGCGTTTCACCTTTTCAAGTTCTGCCATCAGGTTCTTCTTCGTGTGCATGCGACCGGCGGTATCGCACAGCAAGAATTCAATCTTGTCCCTGGCAGCTGCCTGATACGCTTCGTAACAAAGCGCGGCCGGATCGGCGTTATATTGTCCCTTGATCATTTCGACACCCAGCCTTGTCGCCCAAATGCCAAGCTGCTCGATCGCCGCGGCGCGAAAAGTGTCTGCCGCCGCCAGCAAGACGCTATGGCCATCTTTCTGAAAATAACCAGCAAGCTTCGCTGTCGATGTGGTCTTACCAGTACCATTTACACCCAGGAGCAGGATGACATTTGGTCTGCCGACCAGCGGCCTGATTGCGGCAGAGTCTGCCGGCAAAACGCGCGAAATTTCCTGGCGTACAATTTTCACAACATCATTTATTCCCATTAACGACCAGGCCTCCCGCTCCTGCAGTGTTTTGATGATGCGAGTGGTCATCGGCACACCGAGGTCCGCGCGAATAAGCGATTCCTCGAGCTCGTCCCAGTCGATGGGTTTACCGGCGAAATGTTGTGCCAGGGATTGAAGAAATTTCATTTCGTGAATCGAGACCCGAGATTCGTGTATCGATGTAACGCTTTAACGGATCACGAATCTTGTTTGGTCACCGGTTCGCGCGCGGGCCGGTCCAAGTCTTTTCTTACGCGATCAAGAATACCGTTGACGAAACGGCCTGATTCGCCGCCACCGTACGTTTTTGCCAGCTCAATCGCTTCATTAATCGAGACCACTGGCGGTATGTCGTCGCGGTAAAGCATTTCATAGATCGCCAGGCGAAGGACATTGCGATCAACCGCCGAAATACGGCGAAATTCATAGTTTTCGCAGTAACGCTGAATTCGTTCGTCGATTTCCGGTAGATGCGCGACCATTCCCTCGATAAGTGGCTGCGCAAACTCGCGCACGCGCTGCGTCGCCGGACAGAATTCCCAAAAATCGTCGATCTTTTCCGGCCCCTCGCCGCGCTGGAGATCGCGCCAAAAATGGTATTGGACCGCCGCTTCGCGTGCTCGCCGTCTTTTGCCCATAAATTACTTCCGAAGTTTCGACATAGCACCGGCGATTTCCACCGCCGCGCGTGCGGCCTCGGTGCCGCGATTAATCGTATTTTCAAGACAGCGCTCGCCTGCCTGACTCTCGTTATCGAAACTGAGCACCACATTGATCACTGGAACACCATAATCAACCGCAATGCGCTGAAGCGCATCAGTCACGGAACGGCTGAGATTTTTCGCGTGGTTTGTTTCTCCACGCATGATTACGCCGCAAGCGATAATTGCATCGGCTTTTTTCTTTCGCGCCAACTCGCGCACCACCACAGGAATTTCGAACGATCCCGGGACGCGGTGAATCGAGATTGCAGCACCGGGCACAAGCTCGTGCAGCTCTTCGGTAGCATGATCAACCAGGCCCTGTACGTATGGCGCGTTAAACCGGCTCGCGACGATTTGGAATGTGCGTTTGCCCTTCTCAACTCGCGGGCGCCGCGGCGCGTTGGTCGACATTCGTTCAATCCGCAGTCGTCAATCCGCAATCACAGCAGATGCCCCAGCTTCGTTTTTTTTGTCTCGAGATATTTTGCGTTGTGCGGATTGGCTTCGCTGCGGATGGGAACCTGCTCCACCATTTCCAGGCCGTAACCTTCGAGTCCGACCACCTTCTTCGGGTTGTTGGTCAGAAAACGGAACTGACGCACTCCGAGATCGAAGAGGATTTGCGCACCGAGTCCGTAGTCTCGCAGATCGCTGGGGTACCCGAGCCTGGCATTTGCTTCGACCGTGTCGAGTCCCTCCTCCTGCAATTTGTACGCGTGAATTTTTGCCGCGAGCCCAATACCGCGTCCTTCCTGGCGCATATAGACCAGGACTCCGCTCCCTTCCTCCTGAATTTGACGAAGCGCTGCATGTAATTGATTTCCACAGTCGCACCTGCGTGAACTGAACACGTCGCCAGTGAGGCATTGACTGTGCACTCGCACCAGTGTCGGCTTGCTTTTATCTATTTTGCCTTTGACCAAGGCGAGGTGGTGCTGGCCGTCGAGCTTCGAGCGATATAGATGCAAATCGAAATCGCCGTAGTCAGTCGGCATTTTCACGATTTGCTCCAGCTCCACCAGTTTTTCGCGAACGCGCCGATGCGCGATCAAACTTTGGATTGTGCAGATGCGCAAGGCATGCTTCTTGCGGAATTCCATCAACTCCGGCAGCCGCGCCATGGTGCCGTCATCGTGCAAAATCTCACAAAGCACTCCCGCTGGCTGTAGCCCTGCCATTCCCGCCAGGTCCACGGCGGCCTCGGTGTGACCGGCCCGTCGCAGCACGCCTCCGTCCTTCGCGCGCAACGGAAATACGTGCCCCGGCTGGATGAGATCGTCGGGAGACGATTTCGGGTTCGCGATTGCCAGGATGGTTGTCGCCCGATCATAAGTGCTGATACCAGTGGTCACACCCCGCGCGGCATCCACCGAAACGGTAAAATCCGTTTTATGTTTCTCCCGGTTCTGGGCAACCATGCGCTGCAAGCCGAGTTGCTCCGCGCGCTCGTTTGAAATGGGCGCGCAAATCAAGCCGCGCCCATGGGTAGCCATGAAGTTAATCGCTTCGGGGGTGACTTTTTCGGCGGCCATCACCAGGTCGCCTTCGTTCTCGCGGTCGGCATCGTCGGTGACAATGACAATGCGGCCCTTGGCGATGTCGCTTACGACATCGTCAATAGCGTCGAACTGAAATGTCTGCTCCGTCTTGGCGATCATCGAAACTATACAATTACGTCCGCTGACGCAGTGAGCAACTGTTACTAGTCATACGTTGAAGCGGATGAAGCATTCGTCGCTTCGAAATCCGCCTCTGCCAATGAACAAGAGTAAACGAAAAGAGTCGCGCAGCTGTAGCCGGGATCGGTGATCCCGGCCGGGAGTGGCGAGATAAAGCCGGGGATTGCACAACGGCCGAAAAAAGAAAATGCTACCGAACAGGATAGATCATGTTGGACAAGTCAGAGAAGATTTTCGTTGCCGGTCATCGCGGCATGGTCGGCAGTGCGCTCGTTCGCCGGCTCGAATCGCAGGGTTTCTCAAACCTGCTTGTTCGCGCCAGATCGAAACTCGATCTCAGAGATGAATCTGCAGTCGCGAAGTTTTTTGCCGACGAAAAGCCAGCTGTCGTTGTTCTCGCGGCGGCAAAAGTCGGCGGCATCAAGGCAAACAACGATTATCCGGTCGAGTTTCTGCTCGAAAATTTGCGGATCCAGAACAACGTCATTCGTTCGGCCTACGAGAACGGCGCACGCAAACTTCTCTTTCTTGGAAGCTCGTGTATTTACCCGAAGCTCGCGCCGCAGCCGATCCCGGAAACAGCGTTGCTGAGCGGACCGCTGGAACCAACCAACGAAGCTTACGCGATTGCGAAGATTGCCGGGATCAAGCTTTGCCAGGCGTACGCTCGCGAACATGGCGCGAATTTCATTTCGGTGATGCCGACAAATCTTTACGGCCCCAACGACAATTTCGATTTGGAAACATCACACGTCGTGGCTGCGCTCTTGCACAAAGTGCACGAAGCTAAGACGCAGAACGATTCAGAGTTGATGGTATGGGGCTCCGGAAAGCCGCGCCGCGAATTCCTGCATGTAGACGACCTTGCATCGGCGTGTGTGTTGCTGTTGGAGCAATATGATTCACCGGAAATCATCAATGTCGGGTTCGGCGAGGACATCTCGATTCGCGAACTGGCGGAGTTGATCTGCGACGTAGTTGCTTTCGACGGCGAACTTACCTGGGATAAAAACAAACCCGATGGCACGCAGCGAAAACTTTTAGACGTCACCAAGCTGCGGGCCCTTGGGTGGAAGCCGTCGATCCCCTTGCGGGAAGGTATCGCCCGAACCTACGAATGGTTTCTTGCAAACTACGCGAGGTAATCTATCGCAAAGCACAGACTTATACTACTCATATGACCCATTGAAGCTACGCAGGGTTGACCACGATAGCTTTCGGGGTTGACTGCGAGCGGTGATGAAAAACCTACGCATCGGTGTTGTTGGGGTTGGTCATATTGGGAGCAACCATGCGCGGCTGTATGCGGAGATCCCGTCGGCCGAGTTCACCGCCGTGTATGATGTAGATGCTTTCAGGAGCCGCACCATCGGCGCAAAGTTTGGCGCCACGCCGGCCAAATCGCTCGACGAATTTATTGAGATGGTCGATGCCGCTTCCGTGGCAACGCCGACCAATAGGCACTATCCGATTACACGCTCGCTGCTTGCGAAAGGCAAACATGTCCTGGTCGAGAAACCGATTACGGACAATACCGCGCACGCTACCGAGCTGGCAGAGTTAGCCACGCGTAGCGGTCTCATTTTGCAAGTCGGCCACGTGGAACGGTTCAATCCGGTTTTAGGTGCGCTCGAAACGCATCTGACCCATCCCAGGTTCATTGAAGCGCATCGGCTCTCGCCTTACTCCGAACGCAGCACCGATATCGGTGTCGTCCTCGATTTAATGATCCATGACCTGGAAGTCATTTTGCACTTTGTGCGCTCGCCCCTTTGGAGCATCGACGCAGTAGGCGTGCCGGTCCTTAGCCGGAGCGAAGACATTGCCAATGCGCGGCTGCATTTTGAAGACGGTTGCGTGGCAAATATTACCTCGAGCCGTATCAGTCCCGAACGGCTCCGCAAGATTCGAATCTTTCAAGAGGACGCATATCTCTCGCTCGATTACCAAAATCAAAGCGGCGAGATCTATCGACGGGTTGGGGGACGCATTATACGCGATAGAGTCGATATCGAACGTGAGGAACCGCTTAAGCTTCAGCTGGCTTCGTTCATCGAATGCGCGAGCACAGGACGCGAGCCGCGTGTTTCGGGTTCTCAAGCGACGGCAGCCCTGAAGTTGGCAGTCGAAATAACGAAGCGAATCGCGCCTGGTGGGTAAGACGATCCCAGCTTGCCAATTCAATTGTAGCGGCGGACGCGTCGCCCGCGTGGAGTTTGACTTTACAGCCGACACGGCTGCCACCATAAAAGCATGACTATCTATTTCGTCGCCGGTGAAGTGAGCGCAGATAATCACGGCGCTGCTTTGATGCGTTCCCTGCGCGAGTTGGACGGCGAACTCAAGTTTGTCGGGCGCGGCGGCCCGCAAATGCAAGAGATTGCTGGTGAGCAATTCAAAAATTGGATCGGAGAGGCAGCAGTGCTCGGTTTATGGGAAGTGCTCAGGAAATATGGTTATTTCCGAGAACAGTTTCACGAAACGCTGCGCGAGATTCGGGAGAGCAAGCCTGACGCCGTAGTCGTGATTGATTATCCGGGGTTCAATCTGCGTCTCGCTCGCGCATTGCGAAGGCAAGCGCCGCGACAAAAGATAATTTACTACATCAGTCCCCAGGTATGGGCTTGGAACCGCGGCCGCATCAAAAGAATGGCGCACTTCATCGATCTGGTACTCTGCATTTTCCCCTTTGAAGTCGATTCCTACAACCAGGCGGGCTTGCGCGCGTTGTTTGTTGGTCATCCCATGATCGAACGATTGCAGGGCCGGAAAATCGATACTAAGCCTGATCCGAATTTAATCGGGCTCTTCCCCGGTAGTCGCTCCCGAGAGGTGCGAAAGATTTTCCCGGTGATGCTGGAAACGGCGCGTGGGCTTCGGAAGCACAACCGGGACCTGCGTTTTGAAGTCGCAGCTGCATCCGAGCAACTTGCTCGCGAGATGAAACCGACCGTCGCAGGACTGGATCAATCACAAGATGGGGGGGCGATTCAAATTAAAGTCGACGAGACACCGGTAATCATGCAGCGCGCATGGGCCGGGATCGTCACTTCAGGAAGCGCCACGTTGGAAGCCGCTTATTTTCGATTGCCGTTTGTGCTGATTTATAAGGTTGCGTGGCCGACTTTCCTGGCAGCGCGACTCGTAGTGAGTGTGAAATATCTCGGTATGCCAAACCTGCTCGCAGACAAAGAAGTAGTACCTGAGTTCATTCAGCACCGTGCAAAACCAAATACCCTTGTCAAAGCCATGCAGCCGCTGATTGAGAATGCAAACGCGCGCGAGCGGATGATTTCTCAGTTCGATGTGATTATCGCTAAATTAGGCGACAGCGGAGCGAGCGAGAGAGCCGCGCGAGCGATTATTGAAGAGATTGGAAGCGCGACTTAACTAATCACGCCATGAAAATCTGGGACATTTCGCGAACGCTTTCGAACGACCTTGCAGAATGGCCCGGTGACGAGCCGTGTCGTTTTCAATTGACCAGAGAGAAAACGAAAGGCGAAAGCGTTAATCTGGGTGCGATTAGCATGAGCGTGCACAACGGCACGCACGCCGACGCCCGGTTCCATTTTGACACGAATGGCGAATCAATTGAGAAAGCGCCGCTCGAAACTTATCTGGGCCGCGCAACGGTGGTCGACCTTGGACAAGTTTTCTTATACTCGAAGGAGAAACACCTGATCACAATCGAGGACCTTCGGCCGTCTGCGGAAGCAATAGCGGCCACTTCTCGGCTCCTTGTAAAAACTGGTCGATGGAGTGATTCCACAGTTTTTCCAAACCAGATTCCTGTGATCGCTGCTGATGTCCCAGCATGGCTGCAGAAAAATGGCGTCAAACTGCTCGGGATGGATCTTCCGTCCGTCGATGAAATCGATTCGAAATCGTTGCAGAACCATCATGCGCTGGCCCATGCCGGCATCGCCATCGTTGAGTCGCTCGACCTGAGTGATGTCGCTTCCGGGATTTATCAGTTTGCGGCGCTGCCGCTCAAAATCGCCGGTGGCGATGGCGCGCCGATGCGCGCAATTCTCTGGCGCGAGTGAAGCACATTGAGCACTGTTCGCCCTGACTGTCATTCCGAGCGAAGTCGAGAATGGAGCGGCTGGGGAAGCCGCGACATAGACGGGAAGACCGGAGGTTGAGCGAATGGGAAATGAGCGAATCAAATCTATGGACATTTAGAATGACAGATGTCTTCCGCCTTCGCATAAAGTTCCGGCGTGCCAAGCGACTCCGCTCGACATGACAAAAAGCCTGCTCGAAGATCGCCGAACGCTCTGGGTTATCACGGCGCTCATCGTCCTTCTGTTTGCGATCGGCAATTTGCCGTGGCAGCTCGATGACTACGATCAGGCAAAGCAAGCATTCACTTCCTTTGAGATGATCAAGGAAGGTCACTGGTTCTATCAGCAGACTCCACATGAACGCGTGGCAACCAAGCCGCCATTGGTGGGATGGATTTCGGCTGGTCTCTTTGGAATAACCAGGTCATGGGAGGTGGCTTGGCGGCTGCCATCGCTGTTGGCTGCGATTGCGTTGGCGATCTTGTTGTTTCGCGTTGCCAACTCGGCGTATGGATCAATTGCGGGCCTCGTGGCATTAGGTGCCTTTGGACTAAATCTGCTGAGTCCGCGCCTGGCGACACTCGTGCGCACGGATATGCCACTAGCCTTTGTGATCTTTCTTATTGGCCTCCTGATCTGGCAAAAAATCCAGAGACAGCACGAATGGACGCTGCGCAATCGAGTTTACCTCTTCGCGCTACTAACAGTCTCAATGTTAATCAAAGGCCCGATTGTTTACGCCTTTTTGCTTCCCGGCATTCTATTGTTTGAGTTCTGGCGGAGGCGACACGCCTCACGCCGCGGCGAGGTTGCAGCCGAGGCTGGCAAGCATCCACGATCGCAAATGGATGCGAGCGCCTGGTCTGGCTGGTGGCCATGGATCGCATCGCTGGCTGTTTTTTTGTTATGGGTTAGTGGCGGCATCTTGTTTCAGCCCGGCTTCTTTAATGAAGTGGTCATGCGCGAATTTTTGGGACGTTTTGGCGAAACAATTCATCGACCACAGCCGGTTTATTTTTATCTGCCGCATCTGCTTCACAAATTTGCTCCGTGGAGCATCCTGCTCATCGCGATTGCAATTTTCGATCTGGCGTCGCGCCGATGGAGAATCGGGACGGCATCTCGCGAGATGTCGCCGGATACTCTCTGGCTGCTTTGCTGGGTTCTCGGCGGCTTGATCGTGATGTCACTAATTCCGTCCAAACGCGTCGATAGAATCTTTTCGGTTATCCCACCGCTTTGTTTGCTTTTGGCGGCACAGATCGGGAGCCGATGGTCTTGTAGCCACGGCTCGCGTGTTCCAACGACCGTCGATTCGGATCTGACCAGCCATTCGGCTCCGCCAGACTACGGCGAGATAGGCAGTCAGGTGGCTACAGAAAATTGTGCGACGCATATCTATCGATGGACGGCTGGAGCCCTAATCTTTGCGATGTTGCTTACTGGCGGCTACGTCACCTGGAAGGTAATTACCGGCTATCGCGATCATCGTGACGCGCTGGCTGTCTTCGGGCGGGACGTTCGTCGCGAAGCGGAAACGCGTCACTGGCGTTATGAGGTCGTTTCTGCCAAGGACGAAGGACTCCTGCTGTACTTGCAAAAAATGCATTACATCGAACCAGATCGCGCGGTCGCCGAATGGAACGCTGGAAATCTCGGTGCGCTTGTAGCCTCTACCGAGAAAGCTAGAAGTCTTATGCCAAAGCTTCGAGGCGCTACTCCCTCTCAGTTGAAAATGAGTGAGCGAACGAAAGAGCAGGAGATAGGTTACGTCTTGATTACGCGTTGAACTGCCCAAAGCTGCACGCTAGCCCTTCTTAGTGGCCTTGTTGTGACCAGTTGTGGCGTTTGTCGGCCTAATGGATTAGCACGCTGACTGTCTTATGTGGTTAAGCGCAGCTCAACGTAAAGACGCCGCCAGGGCTGATCATCGATGAGCCGCCAACGATGACCCGTGCCGGTTGTATCGGCAGCCATCAACACCTCACCTGGACGCACCACAAATGTCTCGCCGTCGCGACTCGTGAATTCGAGTGTACCTGACAGAGTGATCACATACTGCACGTGTGGTGCGGTGTGCCAATCGAGGGCTGAACCAGCTGGGGTTTCCTCGAAGTGGACTGCGGTTGCCTGTTGAACGATGCCAAGCGGAATCGTGTTGTATTCAACGTGTGAACGGCCATCGGCCCCAGTCTTCAGGTGGACGCAACGAATCATCTCGGCGGTCATTCTGTCATAAGTGTGCAAAGAATGCTACGCCGGTTTGGTCTGATTACTCTGTTAGTTGTCCAACACGATTATTGCTGAATGAGTTTGACTTTTCGCGTGCTGTCCGACAAAAAGGGCCATCTCAGGGATAGCAGGCAAATCGGTTGGCCGGGCTGGAGCGGCCGCGGAGGCAAAAGCAACTCCGCAAAGCATGCAAGAAATGAAAGAATTGGTCATCTGACGTCTATTCAGCTCAGACCGAAGGTCACTCTTCCTCTAAAGGCTCTCAAATAATTTCCTCGCTAGCCAGCTCGTCTGGTCGCGAATACCTCGGCATTACCTGCGGCTATTGGTTAGCCTCTCCATGCGGCACGGCCTCAGCGGACGTTAACGAGCGCCAGATTGGTGTTCCCCTGGCGCGACTGGTTGAGTGGAACTCTTGGCTTTCTTTGCGAACTCGTCCCATGGCTGCAACTTCCAAGGATGCATCTCATACACAAAGATCCCGGACTTTACCGCCGGGTCCGCCGCTACTATCGTCTTCGCCTCTGGCTCGTCAGCCACTGTCAATAGAACCGCACCGCCAGCGTCGTCAGTGAGAGGGCCGCCTAGCTTCATGGAACCTTTGATGTAAAGGCCTAGCATGTACTTTCCATGCTCCTTGAGAGGCTGTTCAAGGACTGACTTTCCCACCAACCACGCGGGGCCGGGTCGGTAGATGACGAGGTACGTCACTTTTTTTTGTTCTTGCTGTGGTTCATTCTCTGCCGCGATGCTCCGGGATGAGGAACATATCAGAGCAAAGGTCAGCCCTAGCAAACATGCATTCATTTTCATGTTCGGGTTTTAGTGTAATGCTCAGCTATGTTTGAGCTGTGTTGTGGATTCAAATTCTGATCTGGAGAGATTAATGTCCGACGAAAAGTTGAGCAAGCCGGAACTGCTTGACCAGTGCGCAGCTTATTCACGGCTTGAGGTTGTACTCAGGCGACCATCGAGAGATTTGATTCGCTTACTGCGTGTTCGCTGATGCTTCGATCTTCTTTTCGCTAAATCTACTCTCCCGCCGATGAAGAGTGAGACCTCGATCCGAACAAACGTCGTTAAAGCAACCGCGATAGGAGCTCTGCTTAGGCGTGGCCTTGTTCCAGGTATCGGATCGCGTCAGGCAGGTCGCATTAAACACGTTTTCCTTTCCTCCACAAACGACCGCTAAAAAATAGCAACCCACCGATAGCTGAGTTCCAGCCAGCCATATAGTGTGGGTGCGCGATGAAACATGTATTTTTGTCTTTTCTTCTGCTTGCAGTCAGTTGTCCAGCCGGCCGCCAGTTATTGGGCGCTTCGGATAGCGACACGCAACCAAGTAACGCCGAGCTTTTGAAACAAGTGCAGGCACTCGCCGCCAAGGTTGACCAACTGGAAACGAAGCTGGCCCGTTACGAAAAGTCTTCGTCCACTCCACGCGCGAAAGGCCCTAAGAGCACGGAGAGCACGGGAAAAACCGTCGCATCACAGGATATCAACGCCGGCTCGTCCACTTCGGTGACTTCCACGGTCGAAGACAATTCCAGCGTAAAGACGCCACTCTTTGGATTGGGCTATCGCAGCAACGCCGTTCTTAGCATCGGCGCCTATGGAGAACTTAAGTTCGGCGGCCAGGAAGCGCCCGGTGGCTGGAAGGATGGGTTCGACGCTGGTCGCATCGTTTTACTGCCAACCTTGCAAGTCACCGAGAACATCATCTTTAATGCCGAGATCGAGTTCGAACATGGCGGTATCGCGGACGATGAGGATGATAAGCTCACTGGAGCGGTCGAAATTGAACAGGCTTACATTGACTTCAAGTTCAACGAATATTTCAACTGGCGTGCCCCCGGTGTCGATGTCGTGCCGTTCGGCTTCATCAACCTCTTCCATGAGCCGACCCAGTTCTATAGTGTGCAGCGCCCGGAATTGGACAACGGCCTCATCCCGACCACCTGGTTCGAGGGAAGTACCAGCATTTACGGAAAGATCGTCGATAACCTGAACTACCAATTCCAGATCAACACCGGCTTGGAGGATATCGGCCAAAATGGCGGTGTGCCCGATGGCCCTTACGAGCCCGGTATTTCCGGCGGTAGAAGCGCTCGCTCTTGCCCGCACACCGATTGGCGACTTTAACCAAACCAAGAACGCTCCCGGCTTTGCGTTGCGCCTGAGTTATACTCCGCCGTTTCTGCCCGGCTTAGCTGGAAGCACAAGTGTCTTCTATACCTCCAATGTCACCCTGCGCGGCGCCCATGCCGATAACGGCGAATCTTTGGGCCACGACAGTGTCACCATGGTTGACACCGAAGTGCGCTATCGCGTTCCGCATACCGGCTTTGAATTTCGTGGTGAATTTGTCGATGCTTTTTTCGGCAGTTTCGGCAATTTGCGGGCGAACAACGACGGCGACCCGGAAAACAATGTGGGCGATCACATGTGGGGTTACTCACTGGAAGCCGCTTATCATATCGAGCTCGCCAATTTCGTTCGTAACGGATGGGAAATCGTCCCATTCTACCGTTACACTTATGAAAACTTGCAGACCGGCGGGTTCAGTGGAAGCGACGCCAACTTGCCTACGGGACAAGGTAAACGGCAGTTCCACACGCTCGGCATCGCTGTCTTTCCCACGCCCCAGATTGTCCTGAAACTCGATTACCAGTTCGCTTTGGACGACGCGCCGAACTCTCCGCGCGCGGATCATTTTCTCGGCGCCGTAGGTTTCTTCTTCTAGATCGCGGACAGATCGAAGCAACTATGGACGAACGCTTGAAATGGTTGACACCAGCCGCCGCTCTTCTTGTCAGCGTACCATGCAGTTACGCCACGACTTACCTGAGCGTGGCACAAGCGCAGAAGGAAGCCTTTCCTGACGCCGACCAATTAGTCTCGAACAACATTCTCTTCACGCCCGGGCAGATCAATGCCATCCAGGCAGCTTCCGGGCAAAAAATTCTGTCCCGAGGCCAGCAGGTTTGGAAGGCCATGCAACGCGGGAAATTACAAGGCTACTTCATCGTCGACTACGTTATCGGCAAACATCTCGCGATTGACTATTCCGTCGCTCTTTTTCCTTCCGGCGAAGTTCGGCGGGTTGAAATCCTAACCTATCGCGAGAGCTACGGCGGCGAAATACGCAGCGCGGATTGGCGAAAACAGTTTATCGGTAAAACGGCGCGTTCTCGTCTTTCGCTTAACGACGACATTCGAAACATCAGCGGAGCGACTCTCTCAAGTCGGCATGTAGCCGAAGGAATTAAACGGGTTCTAGCGACCTACGAAGTTTGCTTAAAGAGATAGCCGACGGATAACTCTGAAGCACCTTGCGAGTCATTTCGAACGCCGCCATGGTCCTGTTGCGCGTTGCGCTTGAACCCCGGTTCAACAAGCGATTCGCGGCCTAATTAATGAGATAGTCTCTTTTGTTATTCTGAAGTTATTACTACTTTGCCTCGAGCATGCCCTTGTTCCAGATATTCGATAGCCTGCGGAAGCTCGCTTAACTTGTAACGCTTGTCGATAACGGGCGTCACCTTGCCTGACTGCATGAGATCTGCCAGGAAGGTAAGGTCCTTCTGGTTCAGTTCCGCCAGCATCATGCCCATGTGCTGGCTGACGAATTTGGATAAAAACATCGCTTTGAACGCTTGCGTGAGTCCCGGCCCGAGCCATCGGTTCTCGCTCGCTCCTCCGCCTCCGATCAACACGTAGATGCCATTCGGTTTTAGGACGCGCCTGAATTCCGATAACGAATGGTTCGCAACGTTGTCCAGAATAACGTCGTAACGTTGGTCACTTTCAGTGAAATCCTGTTTAGTGTAATCAATCACGTGATCTGCGCCCAAGGATCGGACCATATCCAGGTTTTTGGTGCTGCACACGCCGGTCACTTCTGCTCCGTACGATTTCGCAATCTGCACTGCAAACGTCCCCACGCCTCCAGATGCGCCATTGATCAAGACTTTCTGTCCCGACTGGACCTTTCCTTTGTCGCGAAGGCCCTGTAATGCGGTGATTCCCGCAATGGGTACCGAAGCCGCTTGATCAAATGTTATGTTAGCCGGCTTCAACGCCACAGCTCTAGCCTCGCGGACGCACACATACTCAGCGAAAGCCCCTGTGCGTCCACCGAATACTTCGTCACCTGGTTTGAACTGGGTGACGTTCTTGCCGACGGCCTCAACTGTCCCTGCAAAATCAACGCCCAGCCGCGTATCCGTTGGTTTGCGAAAACCTACTCCCATTGCACGCATGATGTATGGCGTACCTTCAATAAAGTGCCAATCAAGCGGGTTAACCGAAGCCGCGCGAACTTTTACCAGGAGTTGATCGTCCGCCGGCGTTGGTTTTTCAATTTCCTGTAGCTTGAGATTGGGCAAACCGTAGTCGCAGTACACAATAGCTTTCATGGGATTCGTAGGAATTGCAGCGTACTGCTTGCAATCGTTGCTCGAAGTCCAGTAGGCAATAAATCCCCAAAGGATCAGAGCAAGCACGATCATGCTCGCAGTCCACTTTAGTATGCGTTTCCATCGGTTGCGCGGGCGCTGTGCTTTTGGTTCCTCGTTCATAATACTTTTCTCATTCCTTCTTTGTTGATTACACCTCTATTGTTACTCAACAGTGATTACGACTTTTCCTCGGGCATGGCCTTGTTCGAGATACTGGAGCGCCGGTGGGACGTCACTCAACTTGTAGGTCCTATCGATAACTGGTGTCATTTTTCCGGACTGCATAAGATCGGCCAGAATAGTCATGTCCGCTTTGTTAAACGCGGCAATGTAGGCAACGAACTTTTCGGGGACGAAGCGCGACCGCACATACGCATTGAGCTCACCAGCCAAACGCATTCCCATGCCGTCGTGCCATCCTGCTCCGCCGACCCCGGCCATGACGCAGATGCCATTGGGATTTAGGACGCGCCGCCGCTCTGAGAACGAATGGTTGCCAATCAGGTCGAAAATCAGATCGTAACGCTGCGCACCCTTTGTGAAATCTTCCTTGGTGTAATCGATGACGTGATCTGCGCCGATTGATCGGACAAGATCGACGTTCCGCGTGCTGCATACTCCGGTCACTTCTGTCCCGAACGATTTCGCGATCTGCACTGCAAACGTGCCGACGCCGCCCGACGCGCCGTTGACCAAGACTTTTTGCCCGGACTGAATTTTTCCCTTGTCGCGAAGACCTTGCAGCGCGGTGATCGCCGCTACGGGGACAGCGGCCGCTTGCTCAAACGTCATGTTGGCCGGCTTCGGCACAACTGCTCGATCGGCGAGAGCACAAACATACTCGGCAATGGCGCCGTTTTTTCCGCCGAATACCTCGTCGCCAGGTTTGAATTGCGTAACGTTTTTGCCAACTGCTTCAACTGTCCCCGCATAGTCGACACCCAGCCGAGTCTCTTTTGGTTTGCGCATTCCGAAGATTGGGCGTAACAGCCAAGGGCCGCGGATGGTCAGGTCGAGTGGATTTAGGGAAGCCGCGCGAACTCTGACCAAAATCTGGTTGTCGGTTGGAGTTGGTTTTTCAACGTCTGCAAGCGTGAGAACCTCAGGTCCACCATATTCGCAATGGAGGATAGCTTTCATCGGATTGGCCGGAGCGCCGGTGTTGCGATCGCATTCGTTAGTCGATCTCCAGTAAGCGATGAATCCGATCAGGAAAGCCAATATTAAGGCGAACAAAAGCGCGCGCGCAGTCCACTTTAGTATTCGTTTTCTTTTCACATGCCTAACGAGGCTTGCTCCTTCTATCGTTGAACGTTCACGCCCATCACTGTTCGCCTGAGATACCGTCGTTCGCCTCATCTCGTGCATTGTTAGATTTTGTTGTCCTGTTTCACAGTGATTACTACTTTTCCTCGTGCGTGCCCTCCATCGAGATCGCGGAGAGCTTCAGGCGCGTCATTTAATTTGTAAGTTCGCTCGATGACCGGCCTGAGCTTTCCGGCCTGGATGAGGTTGCCCAGCATGATGAGATCCGGTTTGCTCACCTTGGTCATGTACTGGGCGAACTTTTGATCGGTGAACGATGACAATCCACGTGCTGTGAAAAGATTACCAACGATGCGTCGGATGGCCTGACCTTGTTTTACCCCGGCTCCCCCCATGCCGGCCAAAACGCAAATGCCTTTGGGAGTTAGCACGCGACGGCGTTCGGTGAAGGAATGGTTGCAAACGTTATCGAAGATCACGTCATAACGCTGGTCGTTCTTGGTGAAATCTTCCTTGGTGTAATCGATGACATGATCGGCGCCGATCGATCGGACAAGATCGACATTCCGTGTGCTGCAAACCGCCGTCACCTCTGCGCCAAAAGATTTGGCGATTTGCACGGCGAATGTTCCTACACCGCCGGTCGCGCCGTTGATCAACACCTTCTGCCCCGGCAGAATCTTTCCCTCGCGCAGGCCCTGCAGCGCAGTAAGTCCGGCCAACGGGAGACAGGCGGCTTCATCAAACGAAACGTTCGATGGCTTCATGACCAAGGCTCGTTCGAAAGCGCAGGAATATTCGGCCAGAGCGCCCCGACAGATGCCGAACACTTCGTCGCCCGGCTTGAATTGCGTCACGTTCTTACCAACCGCTTCAACGATGCCGGCGACATCGCGGCCAAGCCGCGTGTCTCTTGGTTTGCGCAACCCGAAGATCAGGCGACCAAGCCACGTGTCGCGGATCACGTATACATCAAGCGCGTTGAGTGAAACCGCCCGAACTTTGATCAGGATTTGATTGTCGTTCGGAACAGGCTTTTCAACGTCTTCAAACTTGAGAACGTTAGGTGAACCATACTCGCAGTATACAATAGCTTTCATCGGATTATTCGGAACAGCGCTGTAGCGCTCGCAATCGTTGGTCGACGTCCAGTAGGCGATCGAACACCCAAAGGATTAGGGCGAGCAGAATAATGCTCGCGATCCATTTTAGGATGCGTCTTAGTTTCACAAATTTAGAGAAAGGCCGGTAACCGCAGTGAAAGGGATTTGCCCGAGCCGTCGTCGATGCAGTCAGCTTCGCTGTCGTTTCCCGACTTGAGGCCTTTGAACAAAAGCCAAAAGCCGAGCCCGATTTCGTAGATGCCCATCGGAACCATGTAGGTCAGTCCGAGTGCAGCCAGGGCAGGGAAGACCATGATCCCCAAAGTAACAAGCGCGAACACCAGCGAGGCAAAGATTCCCCAAACCGCCAATGCTTTGGGAACGTAGCGCGACTTGAGCAGCAAGTAGGCGAATACGGTTGATCCCAAGCCAAGGAGTATGAATCCGACGTTCATCGCGAGCCCCTGAACGCCAAGTGCCAGCGTTGCCAGAGAGTTCAGCTGGTTTGCCGAGAAGGTCTTCAGGTAGTCGGCTCCGCTCAATAGCTTGAGCACGATCAGGGAATTGATTGTCGCGACGCAGAGAATGGCATTCTCGGCGAGTCGAAAGAGTACGCCTAGCAGGGCCAGGTTTTTGTTCACAGGCCTAAGCAAAATATAAAGGGCCCAGATGAGCGCGATGACCAAAATGTAAGTGATGAGGTCTCCGGCAATGGAGAGACGAAACAACCGCTCGGCGCCGATGATGTTTTGCGCGGTCTTTGCGGCGTCTCCGCGAACGATCAGTTGATCTCGCACGCACTGTCCAAAAATCCCAGTTGCCATCTGAACGAGGTAAAGCAGTCCTACAATTCTGGCAGCAGTGCGTTGTGCCGGTTCGATCACAGAATACGTGCTGCGTGACTCGTCATTTATCATTAGGCATTCTCGCTCCGGGGCGGTATATGTCGCTTCCTTAGGCGTCTGCGTAACTGGGCGGTGCCACGGAACCAATTTGGGGAGCCGACACCTTGGCGCCTTTGATCAGAAGCCACAGCATGATTGCGAATTCACCGAATAAGACCGGCTGCGACATGATAAATGCCTTGCCGTAGTAAGTCGGGAAAGAAAAATCCATAACACTGAGACAAGACATAGCCGAAACAATTGATCATAAGCCAAACGCCAAGGCCACCGCGGCAGAAAGCCGGAACGGAAGACCAGCAGACCAAAGGGAAAGAGCCACACGCCCCAAAAGATCTCGTCGATGAAATGTCCCGTGACTATGCAATCGGAGGAACAACATGGCGAGAGCATCACGTTGGGGTTTGTCGAAGACAGTGAGAAATTCGCCACCGCGAAACAAGAATTAGCGCAGCGATGTTATTGAGCGCGTTGAGGAAACCGACTGCGGCCGAGACCAAAACGAAAGCCGACCATGAGCGCAGGCCCATGTCTTGTTGACGTCACGAAGCAAGCGATATAGCGCGATGCCGAGGCAGATAAAAATGACGTGCCCAATAAGCTCACCGAAGGTCGAAAGACGAAACATGGTTTCGTGAGCCAATATGTTGTCGGCCGTTGCGGTGGCGTTCCCACGCACGATCAGTTTGCTGGGAACGTAAATCAGGCTGAACGGGGCGGTGATTACCATCGATAGATACACGGCACCGGCAATGCGGGCGGCTTTGTCGGTTGGGTGCATGGACTTGTCTCCTGGTCTAACGATCATGTTGTCTTTGGTTTCCATTTAAATAGCCGTTAGTCGCAGTCGCTGTGACTACCTCGCTCGCCTACTTGTTAGCCGGAAGCAGTCCCAGCTGTTGCATCATTGAAAGTTGATCAAACGCAGACCATTCCTCCTTGATTTTGCCATCAACGATTCGCCAGATCGTAATCCCAGCCAGTTCCGCCTTTTTGCCGGTTGCGGGCAGCCCGTTACCTGTGCCGGTATTTGTACCGCGAGCGATCCAGTAGATCGTGACCAAGTCGTCTTCTGCGATCAACTTCTCAGGGACGATGACAACGTCGGGAAACGCCGATGCCAACCTTTAGTGCTGCCTGGTCTTCTTCCAAACTGGCGTTGGAATGGAGTCCGTGGTTGATGAAATCCTTGGCGTAAAGTTCGGTGGCGAGTTCAAATCGTCCCTGGCTGAGGATCTCTTCGAATGCACGTTTCGCGATGGCCTTGTTTTGTTCCTGTAAAGACGAGGCAAAGAGCGACCCCGCCATCAATAACGAACAAACGCCTACCGTTGTGATTAGTCTCATGAGTTTCCTTGGGTGTTGGTTGGATCCATGTGTGCGAATTAAATAGGACCTCGATAGCGGCGTTGTCGCACTGCTATGGCCACAAATGCAGCAGCGAACGCCAGTCCGATCCAGAGACCCGGCGTGGCCAGGTATCTTCCGGGCGTGAGTTGAACCAGTGAATCAATTGAGACGCCGTGATGCGGTTGGAAGGCGAAAGCTGTGTCACCGGCGCCGACCAGGCGATTTTTCAGCATCGACGCAAAGTGCGAAGTATCGAACGCAAGCTTTTCAAGAATGCCGATCGCGAGGAACGGCAATACCGCCCAGAGAAACGTCGCGCGGCGCGCCCATCCGGAAATCAGGAGTGCCCAACCGTAGATCGGCGCATGCCAGAGCGCGATTACGATCAAGCTATAGAGGAGTATCAACGATTGTTGAAACAAGTTGAAGTTTGTCCACGTCGTTCCCGCAAGACCGCTCGGCAGTAAAGCAGCGCTACTGATCAGCATCATTGCGAATTGCGTCGCAACGATGACCAAAAAGATGATTAGCGGCAGAATCACCAGCGGAATAATCGCCTTCGAGAGGACAGTTGTGAGATCCGAAACCGGAAGCGACTTCCAGAAAAGGATGCTGCGATCGCGGCGTTCGCCGTGCAACGCGTCGAGACAATAGAAAACGCCAACAACAAATGCTGTCAGGATGATAATCATCGCAGCGATGTCGTACGGCAGCTCAATCGCGGCTCGCCGATGGGCTGGATCAAGCAACATCGCTAACCGCCGGCGACCTGGCAGATGAAACGAGCCGACAAAAGAACCGAACAACACGACCGCGGCGACAATCAGTGGAGCCACGTAAATCGACCGGTTCTCCCATAACTCGCGCCGCACCGACCAATGGAAAGGCTGCGTAGAAGAGCTTTGATAGGCGGGGCCGGCGGAGCTGTAGCCGGGGTCGCTGGCCCCGGTAGACTCAAGTGCAGTATCCGATGAATTATTCATTTAGTTAGCTCCTCCTGGCGCACCGTAGTCACACGACTGAGGGGTGGGGACGGCTGTGTTTCGCCGGCGTTATTACTCATCACGGCTACGAACAAGTCGGCGATGCTGGGTCTGCGCACTTCGCCAAGGGCAGTAAGTTGGTCGCGGTTCACATGATCGAATAGCAGAACGCTGCGACCAAAGACCGGACGCTCGTAAATCGGCTTCAGCGCGCGTGCTGCCGCGACATGCTCGGGATTCACCATCACTTCCAGATAGCGCGAGTCGAATTCTTCCATGCTGCACTGGAGCACGATCCGGCCGCGGTTGATGAACATGAGATCGGTTAGGACGTCCTGGACTTCTTCCACCTGGTGCGTTGTTACGACGATCGTGCGGCTATGATCGAAGTAGTCGTTCAGCAGCGAATCGTAGAACTGTTTGCGATAAAGGATGTCCAGGCCAAGCGTCGGTTCGTCGAGCACAAGCAATTTCGCGTCGATCGCCATCACTACCGCGAGGTGCAACTGCGCCACCATGCCTTTTGACAATTCTCTTACCTTGCTCGTGCGCTTGATCGCAGTCTTGCTGAGAAAACCTTCTGCTCTCGCGCGATCGAATCGCGGATGCACACCCGCGACGTAGTCGAGCAACTGCGTAACGCGAATCCAACGTGGCAGGACGGCGACATCAGCAATGAAAGAGACGTCTTGCATGAGCTGATCGCGCTCGGTCCATGGGTCGCGCCCCAGCACCTTTAATTCTCCCTCATATGAAGTGAGGCCGAGAATTGCATTGAGTGCGGTTGTTTTGCCCGCGCCGTTGGGACCGACGAGTCCGAGGATGCGCCCTTCTTCAACGCGCAAATCGATGCCGTCGAGCGCGACAGTTGTGCCGAAAGTTTTGCGGAGGCCGAGCGCTTCTATCGTTGCCATGGCGTTAACGACTTTCCTTTCTGTTTGAGTTGCGAGCTGCAGCATCGAGCAATTCTTTTGGATTTAGTCCAAGCCGCTGAATGGTTGCGTGCACCCTGGGCCAATGCTCGGAAAGAAATTTCTGACGCTCGCCTTTGAGTAATGATTTGTGCGCGCCCTCCTTGACGAACATGCCGAGGCCGCGCCTCTTTTCGACCAAGTCTTCGTCGACCAGTTCTTGATAGGCCTTTAGAACGGTGAGGGGATTAACGCGATATTCGGCGGCCACGTTGCGCACCGAGGGCAGGGGATCGCCTTCTTTGAGCACGTCGTCGAGTATCATATGCACCATGCGGTCGCGAAGCTGACGATAGATCGGCTCATTATCATTCCATTCACGATTCATCCTGTGCTCCAAACGCCCTTGGGAAAACGCCTGCGAAATTCGGATCGAGTCCCGGTTTGCTCCTCATATAGTGATATAGTTAACTATAACACCAGATCACGCGCAAGCTTTTTTTTAATTTTTTTTAGCCGCGATTTTATGTGGGTCGGAAACGGAACCCTTTTGATCTTGCCAAACGGACTGCGTCTTCGCGGTACGCGTAACGCATAGGCCGCTTCGCACGCGTGGCGCTTTCTTTTTACGTGCGCATCAACCGCTTGAGCCACTCAACTAGACTGTGGAGAATACCCTGGGTCGACTTGCCGCCCTTGCCCGACCCTCCCGCCTCGCACGCGGCCGAATCGGCGGCCCACCATGCCATGTAGGCGGTGAAAAAGGTGAGATGGGAGTCGGGGTTCTGCACGTCGCCGTCGCCGCCGAAGTCCAAATTGAACGGCGCGCGTGTGATCGTCAGGTGTAGATGGTTCGGGTTTCCGTCCGCCGGTAAGAGATTCTCAGTGAACTGCACCCCAGACCAGCGGGGGTCCGGCGTCTCGTCTTCTCGTGCAACGACCAGACGCGCGCACGCACTCGGGCGCGCCGGCGGCCAGACGTCGACCTCCAGCGAGCCCTCGGCGAACACCGGGGACGCGACGATCTTCGTCACGACCGCCGGGACACCCCCCGTCAGCGCGCGCCAGTTCGAGGTCAGACGTAGTGGCCTGTTCCACGTTGATCCCAGCATCGGTGCAAAGTCGCTGTATTGTAGATACGAGCTAGCGAGAAGACTGGCGGGATGAAGTTCGGCATGCCAATCGGGATGGCCGCAATCGATGATCCACTGTCCGCGCGCGAGGATGCGATCGCCGGCTTCGGGTCGATAGCCGACAGGATAGTACCATTGTTCGCCTTCGACGCCGAGCGCGCCGCCAAGATCTATTACCTGGTTACCTTTCCGATACTCACTGGCGTGTTTCGACTGACAGTCGCCGCCGTCGCGATCGTTCAAGGTTGATTCATCGCGCGCGAGCAGGTGGCGGTAGTTCGGATCGGTCACGACATTAAGTTCCCAATCGGCGCAGAGCTGGCCCTGATCCGCGGTGGAAAGGTCGGGGCAATTCTGGACGGCTTCGTTGTGCGTCATGACATCGGTGTGCACGCCCATGTAATGGCCATCGGGCATGCCGTTGTGGTCGCCGCTGTAATCGCCGCCGGAAAGGAAAGAGTTGCTGACGGTTCCTTCGGCGTTGAGGAAATTCCTGTTCTGGACGGGGTTCCATTCGGCCATGTCGAAGTCGACACATCCGTCGGAAATGGACGGCTCGTGCTTCATATGCCAATCGCAGACGGCGCCGGATTGCGCGATTTCGGAGTCCGGTTGATCAGCGAGCGGGAAATTCGTCAGGTTCGACGGTGTCCATTGACCGGGCGGAACGCGCGACGGCGTGCAGACATCGATCCAACGCGGCGCGCTTTTTCGCCAGGAATTTCCCGCGCCGGAACAGTAGCCGGGAAGGAATGTGGAAAGCCATTTGGTAGCATCGCGATTGAGTGCCTCCAAGTCGAAGAAACCAATTTGCGCGCGCGGCAAGTCCCACGGCCGGGCCTGCCAATTTTTCTGCGGAGTGTTGTCGAAGGCGAGATCGGCTGGATACCAGAGCGGCGAGGTGGTGGGCGTGAAGGCGAAGTAAATGCAGCCGTCGTTGTGCATTTCGGCGGAGTTCAGCGGGCGATTACTTTTCGTGGTGCGTTCTCCGCGATGCCCATCCTGGAAGAGTTGGAAATGTTTTATGCCGGTGCCCTGCGCGTCTTTGGTTATCGGCAAACCGACGGGAACTTCCGCGGCGTCAGTTAACAGCTCCGCGATACGCTCGAGTTCCGGGACCGCCGGCGCGACCGGCGTGTTGCTGAAGCTAACGGCTTTCTTGCAATCTTCGAGATGAGCCGCATGACGATCGATGATGATAAACACCGTTGTCTTGTCGTCGTTAACGCACTGGTTGTTGATGCCGTCGTCGTGATTCCAATAGCCGTTGTCGCCGATGCCTCCATCATCGACGTAGCCGAGCGCGAGATGTCCGGCTTGCGGAATGATGAAAGACGGACCGATCCAGTGCAGGATCGACTCGGGGTTGTTGTCGCCGGTGACGCCGACAATCTGCACCGTGCCGTAATATTGTGAATCGAGATGGCCGCTGCCGTCATCGGGATTCACGTAACGTTTCCACGTCGAGCCGAAGCCGCCGCTTTGCACGCAACCGCCTGCGTCCAACGTGACGACATCGCCGGGATTAAAAGTGATGGCGGGATAATCGGTGAGACTGCGATCAACCGAAGGATAATCGATCTTCCACATTTCGTGGCCGGGCGGCGACTCCGTGCAGGTGATGATGTCCGCGCCGTTGGGGTAGTGATCGACCTGCCCCGGCAAGAAACGCGGCGGCGGTGGTGAGGTACACGGGTCGGCGAAAGCGACGCGCGGACAAAGGACGCACGTGAGCACCAAGCCAGGGACCAGAGCGAGGAAGGTCCGTCGTAACCTCCTCTTCCGCCGATTTCGCTTGATTATGGGAATTTGCTTTTTCACGGTAAGTTAGAGGCGAAGGACCCGGCGGGGGGGAATGTCCTCCGCCTGATTCAGGTCCGTTTGATCATGGCCTTTTTATCGAAACCCGTACGAGTGTGTCTAGTTAGGCAGCACCTAATTTTTATATAAGGCTTAGCCTAACAAGCGGCTAGATCGTTTTGTTTGGACTGGCAAGTGAGAGTTAACAGTAGAGCGCGCCTTTCAGCCCGTTTGATCAGTGTTGCCGAACCAGCCCAGCCGTCTGATTTCGGATGCGCTGCCATTTGGTCGCCTGTGGTGTGGGCGATGCGAGCCGCCGCTGCTGAACTTGGTCGTTAGTCCTACGACGACTGTTGAACAGTAGCTTTAAAAAACCTGTCTATTAAGCATTAACATCAACACGGAGGCGTCATAATGAAGAAAGCAATTGTCACCCTTGCCTGCTGCGCGCTGATTGCGCCGCTGGCATTTGCGCAGCATCAGAAACAAACAACAACTACCACAGAATCAGTAACGGTAACGGGAACGGTCATCAAAATGACGACTGAGGAAGGCGCGGCCGCCAGTTATCAGCCGGCCAAAACGCTCGTCGTTCGCGAGGACAGCTCAAATAATCCTGGCAGCTATGTTCTCAAAGGCCCTGGTCACGTTGTGAACAAGGCGGGCGAAGTCATCCAAACCGCGATCAAACCCGGTGCTCGCGTGCGTGTTTATTACGCAAACGTGGGCGATTCACGCGTGGTTGATCACGTGGTCGTTTTAGACTGAGTCTGCGCGGCAGGGGATATTGAGCGCGCGGGGCGATTGAGGTCAATCGCCCCTAGCAGCCTTGTTTATTTCGGCGCGGGCGAGGCGGCGACATCGAGGCATTACGATTTTACGAGCACATCGAATGCTCCACAGACCAACCGCTTTGTTTCCCTCTCGCACGGGCCTATTCAACCGAGCGCTTCCATTATCTTCTGGTAGCGCGGGTGGCTGCGCACTGGATCCAACTCGGAATCATACTTGGACCAATTCACTTTTTCGTGACCGAGGTTCGGGAGGCATCGCTCGAGTAAATCGAGAGCCGCGTCGATATCGCCTAACCTCGAATAGCTGCATGCCGACCGCGTTTACTACGCTGGGAAATTCCACCAGCATACCGTCGCCGGTCAGCTTCATAATCCGTCCCTGATGCTGCGTAATCTTGCCATCCACAAAACCGGCTCACACGGTTTTCAGCGCGTTCAAAGTCCCGGCCTCGTCAGCACCCATAAGACGGCCGTAGCCGACCACATCGGCGGCAAGGATGGCGCTCAAGCGACGTTCCATGTCAGCGGAAACAAACAACCCTACCATTTAGCAGCGTCGCTTGCATCACAGAATCAAAGGAGCTTATAGGACCTTAGTGTGTCAGGCGTGGCCTCATAGGCTTGCGGCTATCGGCTCCACGCACTGCTTGAGAACAACAGTTTTTCGGGAACTTGATTCCGTTGTTACTGTAACCGTAGAACCGAAATGGAGCTTGGAAGGCGTGTTTCCTTCCCGCGCGGTTTTTAAGGTGGCCGCGCGTCACGAAACACGCTGCGAATAGTTTGGAGTTGGGGCTGTCTCGCAACCGTGGATCGCGAAGGGCGAACGATCTGGATTGTTGATGCACACCGCGATACTGGCAGGAGGTTTGTCGTTCGGTCAGATGAAAAGCTGGCGGCATATCTTAAACTTGAGAGGATCGCGCACGCATTAGCGGTTTCCGCGCTCCTTGGTGATGACGCTCCGGGAACGCCCCCTAGCTCGAAATTCTCATCCAGAACTTTTTAATTCGACGCGGCTTGAACGCCGTTTTCGATAGATTTCTGAAAAAACCGCTATGACTGAACCAAATCGTATTGTGTCACCCTCCTTCAACTCAGCATCCGTGACAAAATCGCCATTGATCTGTGTTCCCTTCGTTGAATTTAAATCCTTCAGCGAGTAAGAGGCGCCGGTTCTCAGGAGCACGGCATGGTGCGCTGACACCGTCGGATGATCAATGACTATCTGGTTCGATGGGGAACGGCCAATCATGACAATGTCGCAACTGAACTGGGACATCATAAGACCAACTCCTTCGCAATTCAGAATCAGGCGAGCCATCTTGGCTTCAATCTAATGTTATCGGCAGGAAGCTCCCAACCCGCCGCTGACCAATCGAGGCGCACCCAAAAAGCGCCTTTTTGGACCAGTGAAAAATCTGGTTTGATTATGAACATATGCAATTGGGCTGGCGGATGATTTTCTGACCAGACAGAATCCTACAGCCGTAGCATCCTGCGGCGTTCAAGGCACAATGTGATAGACGTGCTGCAATCGTTCACCGCCTATCGACAGTTTAGCGTCAAGCGGCTACGAAACACGAATCAAAACTACTCTTTCAGAGTTTAATGGGACGCACTTCGCGGCGATCCGTGCTTCGAGCAAGTCGTCTCGTCGTTAGCGATTAACCGCGGGTTAGGCGAGGCCTATGTATGAAATTAGGCAACACCTGACTCGACAGATTATCGCGCTAATGGTAAAAGCCTCCTTGATTACGTCATGCGACGTTTCAACGCCCCTTCGGCCCGAGCTGAAAAGCGGACTGAACTCTTCGCTGAGACACCGCTTAGCGCGATCTCCAGATCCAACTGGAGCCCCGAGTAAGCCGAAGTGAGGCCGCTTCGTCAAAGCGCCTCGTGAGAATGGTCAAGGTTCTGCGCGGACCTGGATTGCGGTTCAACCGCAAGTTCAACAATTTCAGGCTCAACAAACGCACGGTATAAATCTCGCCGTTCTCGTCACGCACGCTGTTCGCCTCGTCCGCCGACCAAGGCGCGGCACTGCAAACCTGCGACGAGCACGGGATTCTTCATCGCGACATCAAAAAATATGACAACTCTAAACTTAGGAACATCAATCGGCCGGTTCCCACGCCCAAGGGCAAGCGCGGATCAAACTAACCGACGCTCGTGATCTCTCGATCAAAAGCAGCTCCAGCGTGGATCTCGCACTTGCCTCTGCTTTACCCAGAATCAGAACGCCTTTAAAGAAGATACAGGCTCCAGCGATCGGTTAGGCATTTGGTGTGACTGCTTATTGGCGCGTAGTCTGGGACGAGTAATGGTTGGCAACCAACCGCCAGCGCCCTTGCTGCTTTACCCACACCCTGGTAAAGCGAGTGTCACGGGGAACAGTTTGGCCCTTGTCTTGCCCATTCATTATTGAGCGGCCAGTCTCCACAGCCGTGTTTCCATAGACGCGCACTTGAACGTCATCCGTAGTGATAGATTGAAATTTCAAATCGCCTGACGTGAAATCTAAAATCACCTGCGGCTTGGTTCTCACTCTGCCACTTGGCCCTACTCCTATGAAATCAGCAGCGTAGATGCGATCAAGGGCCGTCGCATCAGCATGAATCTGTGCTTGAATGCGTTCGTTATCCAGTTTCCTGATGACCTTCTCGACACTTGTTTGGTGACTGCCTCTCGCGCTCTGCTTTTGCCCTTCGCTCATAGGGGCCACTGTAAAGACGAGGACAGCTATAAAGAGTGCTCGTCTCATGTAGAGTTCTCCATAGACCTAATGAGAATTCAACCCAATTTTTAGGCCTTTCAAGAGGAATGTCCAATTTCTGGGTCTAATCCGGCTTGAGTTTAACTCGGGGAAAACGAAAATCATTGCCAGGCCCCCAATAATACCGAGCAGCCGGTTCCCGAACAAACCAAAATTGCTCGTAAGCCAGGAATCGGCGTGAGAAGTCCGCTGGACTAGCAGGAAAAGTCCGTTGGGGTTTACTTGGGCTCTGCTTTGGGTAACGGAAGGGAAGCCTGGCCAAACACGTAGCGCCAGCCTGTTGAAGTGCGGACATAAGTGTCGCTAAACCATAGCTTGTAGTCAGCTGGCTTACCTCCTTGAACGGACTTGATCCATAGGAGGGCAGTCACTACAGCTGTGTTGCCCCACACCCTGACCTTCTGTGTTCCCGGTTCTTCGTCCTGGCGTTCGTAGGTGGCTTCCTTCTTCCGAGCCGAGTCAAGCAGGTCGGCTTTGCTCAAGACACTGCCACGGCCTATTACCAGGACGAAGTCGTCGGCTAAAATCTGGTCCATTGTTGTGGCATCGTTAGCTTTCACGGCGGCTTGATATTTGGTGTCCAACGCGGCGACGGCCTTCGCGTCGTCTTCCGGAGAAGCGTTTAATTTAATTGCGGTGATCAGTGGCAACACGGCGATCAAGATCAGATGTATCAAATCTCGCATGTTCCGCTATGTACCTCGATTTGTCGCGTACATCCAGACTCGAATGAATCCGGACTTGGATCGAAGTCGCGGCCCGGCCGGGGTCGGCGACCCCGGCTACAGCAATTTTGCATCGCATCTGGTGACAACAGCCGTTTAAGATACTGGCTCACATGTCCGAATTTCCAAAAAAAGAGTTGGAGACGCTCTGGGCGCCTTGGCGGGTGGAGTATTTCGAAAAGGAACCGCGCGACTTGAATTTTCTTTCCGCGGCGGCGCAGGCAAGCGATGACGCCGCGCATTTGGTGATCACACGGCGAAAGAATGCGTTTCTGATGATGAACCGGTATCCATATGCAGTTGGTCATTTGATGGCGGTGCCGTATCGCAAAACGGCGGAGCTCTCTGCGCTCGGGGAGAATGAGATAGTCGAGCTGTGGAGCTTAGTCGTCCATGCACAGGCGCTTTTGCGCGCCGCGACAAAGGCTCAGGGGTTTAACATTGGACTAAATCTTGGCGAATGCGCAGGCGCGGGTGTGACGGACCATTTGCATATTCACGTCGTCCCGCGCTGGAGCGGTGACACGAACTTCATGCCAATCCTCGCTGGAACGCGCGTGCTTGGTGAAGGGTTACGCGCGCTTTACGACAAGTTGATGGAAGCGCAGGCGAAGATCGACGCGAAGTCCCATCAAGAGATATGAACGGTTGGGTTGACGCGCCGCCGCCAAGAAGGGGATTGGGTTGCTTCGGGCGAGGCTGTCTTATTCTTGTTGTGTTTGCGGTTGTGCTGGGAATCGCTTGCTTTGCTGGGATGTATTGGGGCTTACACCGGCACTCGGCAATTTTCCATGGCCTTTATTGGCTGACGAAAGCGCAAGCGATCGGTCAATCGCCCATGCCGGTACCTGCGTTTACCGCGTCGGACACGCAAATTCAATCCGTCCACGAACGCTGTGAGGATTTCGAACAAAAGGCCCGAGCGGGTCAGCCCGTCGAGCTTGAGCTGACAGCGGATGATATCAATACTTTGATTGCCACCAGTCAAGACGCGCGTGGCAAAATGTTTGTCTCGATTGATGGGGAGCGCTTGCGGTGCCAGGCAAGCATTCCGCTTGGAGAACTTATCCCCCGGTCGGGTTATTATTTTAACGGTGACATAGCGGTCGAACTAAAAAGCCCGGAATCACTTGAGAATCCTCAGTTGAACCGAATCACGGTAAACGGCGAGTCTGTTCCGCGCGATCTATTGAATTGGAAATATCGTTCGAAGCGATTGGGAGATTATCTCGCCGATTACCGGAACGATTCCGGTGTGGGCGCGATTGCAATCCGGGATGGCAAATTGATTCTACGATCGCGGACTGAATAGGCTGTCGATGAGCCCGCGAATCACCCGCCTTTGCCAAGGCTCCGGTGTATCAATTGGCGTCCGCTAGCACTAACGCCCATGTATGAGTCTTCCATGGCGTTTCATAACCGGGACCTTCGATTTAACCACAGTGCAACCGACTAATTCGGCTGCATGATCTCGCGCACAAAGACGTTAAGCTGTCCGTCTTCCTGTTTGCGCACTTCGGTGATCTCGTAGGGCCGCGACTCATCACGACTCACTTCCGCCCCCTGTCGCGGTGGAATATAGCCGGCTGGAAATTCGACAATGATACGCGTAGAAGAACCCCCGCCGAAGTGCAGCACCTTGTCCGTGAGCTTCGTTCGCGGACGTAGGACAGCCTTGTTGGCATCAGAAAAATTCACGACGAATTGTCCCTTCAAATAAACGCGTTCACCCGCAAGCCCGTGTTCGGCAACGTCACGCAGATCGCTTGTTCCTATCAGCCGACCAAGCGGCATTTTGCCAGGCGAAAATGTTTTCCAACTGCCCCCGCCCGCGTTTGAAGCGAGAGCTACATTGGAAGCGTCGGGCGGAGCGGGTTGAGCTGGCAGAACTGGCACTGGGGTTGCGGTTGGAACAGATGGCGCCTGGGCGACTGCTGGAGCTTGAGTTTTGGCGGTGTTCGCGGCTGGCGCTGGTGTAGCCGCGGAAAGCTTCGGAGGCGTCGCTGCGGACGCAAGTGTAAACGGCGTCGCAGCTGGAGCAATGGGTTTCTGTGCTATTAGTGGCTGAGGAGGAGTCGAGGCTGGAGGTGGGGACTCGAGTTTTTGTTTCTTGCCCCATCTCCTACCTTTTGGCGGCGGCGTTGGAATGGCGAGCTTTTCATTCTTTGCTATGACTGGCGCAGCCGGCGGTGTTCGAATGGCAATGGCTTGCTCGACGCGCACCAATTCATTCGCAGCGGGCGGAGGCGTCGCGCTGGAGCTGAAGCCGGGTATGGAAACAGGACCGCCTTGCGCGATCGCCGTTTTTTGCTGGTGCTCTGCGTAGCGCTGTTCAATTTGCTTGCGTTCTGGAGCCTTAAATAATGGCCAGCCCGCGACGAGGTTGAGACTGAGCGGGGGCTCGAGGCGAAAGGTCCCCAGACCACGGGTGACCGTGTAGCTTCCGTAAAGCAAGGGCACGGCCGTAATCATCATGCGGCCATCGACCAGACGCTCGGCGTGAATCACCGAAGAAATGTCATGTGACCGCTCCAACTTGATTTCTAATCCGACATTAAGCGTCTGTTTCATCAATGGCAGGGCTTCCGGATTCGCCGGGTAAAGATGTTCCATGAGCAATTCGCCGTTATCGGCCGCACTGGTTAAGGCGACCATGCCGGAGGTAAACACATCGCCGGGTCCGAGCTCTCGTGCTGCGACAATTTTGTATCTGCCTACCACATAGGGAACCAGGCCGTGCACATTCTGATAATTCCGAATATAATTGCGTGCCAGCTCCGCATTCGTCTTCGCAAGCTCTGCGTTGCCCATTTCCGAATAACGCTCGTAGAGTTGCTTCGAATTGAGAAATTCGCCTGCCGGAGCGGCGGTCAGTTCAAAACGCTTGGGTGTCTCGATCTTGTGCAGTCTTTGTAAAATCTTGTAACTGTCGGGGCGTTCCGGTTGACTGAAGATGTAAAAACTGCCCAGCCACGCGGCTAACGCAAACCCAATCAGCAGCAGAATGACAACCGTCCAGGCAAAATAATTGATGCGTCGTGGTGGACGAGCGTACGGCTCGTCATATGGATGAACCCCATAGTCCATCAGGCCAGCGCGAGAAGATTACCCTGTTTCAAACTGATTGTGTCGTTTCAAACGACGAACCGCATCCGCAGGTGCGCGATGCGTTTGGATTTACCACCCGAAAACCGGTGCCGGTCAAACCACCACTAAAATCCAGGGTCGCGCCGCGCAGATGTGGAATGCTTTCGTGGTCGATAAAAAAATGCATTCCGTCCCGTTCCACCACGGCGTCGCCATCTTTTTTTTCGTCGAGAGTCATCTCGTAATGCAGACCTGAACAACCGCCCTTCGCAACCTGGACGCGCAGACCTTTTCGCGAATTTTGGTCCTGCGCCGGAAGCAAAGTCTGGAGCTGCCGAACAGCGTTGTCAGTGACATTAATCATTTCTCAACAAAATACGGCTGCAGCGTACCCAAGTCAAAACTGGCCGATCATTGCATTTTCTCAACGCGTTGAGGACAACGCGTTCTACCTTCGGCCATTAGAGAAAGGTGGATCGACTTCTCCGAAAATGCCAGTCCGGCTCGGACCGATGGCAAATACAACCGCCGAGGGCGCAAGAAAACGGGGTAGCCGATTTGCCATCTCGAGCCGTTCGCAACATTGAACGCCTCGACACAGCGAGGCGGCTGCAACAAACGTTTCCAGGATCCAGCCGTTTTTCTTCGCAATCGGCGATCTGGAACCTACAATTTGAAATAGAAAATGAGCCGGATCCGATTGTTATCAGAGACCGTAGCCAGCCAGGTTGCCGCCGGCGAAGTGGTGGAGCGTCCGGCATCAGTGGTGAAGGAGTTGATTGAAAACAGCATCGATGCCAGGGCCCGCAAAATCGATACTGTGATTCGTCGGGGAGGAATCTCGCTCGTCCGAGTGATCGACGACGGCTGCGGTATGGATCGTGATGACGCGCTGCTGTCTCTCGAGCGACATGCTACGAGCAAGATTCGGTCGGCTGCCGATCTGCAAGCTGTAGCCACGTTGGGATTTCGCGGCGAAGCCTTGCCGAGCATCGCCAGCGTGTCGCGATTTCGTCTGACCACTCGAGAAGGCGACGCAGTTGCAGGAACCGAGATCGTCGTCAATGGCGGCAAAATCGACGTCGTGCGAGATGGCGGCGAAGCGCCAGGGACACAAGTCGAGGTGCGCTCGCTTTTTTATAACTTGCCGGCGCGCCGAAAATTTCTTCGCTCCGAAAATACGGAAAGTCGTAACATCGAACATCAGATTCATTTGCAGGCGATCGGCCATCCACAGATTGGCTTTTCGTTATTGCGGGACGACCGCATGTTATTCCAATTACCGGCTACTGCGACGCTGGGCCACAGAATCCGGGACCTTTACGGTAATGAGTTATTGGAACGCCTTGTTGAAGTAAACGACACACCTTCACGTAGCGTTCGCATAGGTGGATTTATTGGGCGGGCAGGATTGAGCCGGCAGACGAGGACGCAACAGCTCGTTTTTGTAAATGGGCGCGCCATTGAAAGCGGGCTTCTTACGGCGGCTATCCGTGAGGGCTACCATACTGCGCTTATGAAAGGTCAGTATCCGGTTACCTTTCTCTTTCTGGAACTCGATCCTGCGGTTGTCGACGTAAACGTTCACCCGGCAAAGCGCGAAGTGCGTTTCCGTGATCCCGCTGCAGTCCGGGAGGCGATCGTCCATTCAATTCAACAAACCTTGGAGCGCGGCCGGATGGCCTGGCAGGAAAAATTTCGCGGACCTTTGATTACGCCCGCTGCTGTTCCCCAAAACGCAATTCCCGACCTCAAGTTACGACCTGAAGTAGCGGTTCCACGAGAGACTCATGGTGAGTTACCACACCTGGGTCCAACTGCAGCCGGGGTCGGCTCGTCCGTCGTAGCCTTGGCGAAGGCAGATGAATCCGGCCGCGTTCAAGTTCCAGGTAGCGTAGCGCAAACGCTCCGCGCCCCAGCCCCGCCCATTGATTCCGCCAGCGAAGCGCTTGCCCTACAACGGTCACAACGAGTCTCCGCTCAGCAGCAATTCCAGATCATCGGCGTGTTAAGCAAGCTTTATGTCTTGATGGAAAACGCCGACGGACTCGTTCTCGTTGACCAGCACGCGGCGCATGAGCGAATTCTCTTCGAAGAATTGCGACGAAGAATGGAAGAGCAAGGAGTGCCCACACAAAAGCTGCTCCTGCCTCATACGTTTGATGTTCCGCCGCGCGACGCCGATTGGATCGAACGCAACATATCGGTCCTGCAAAAGATGGGAATTGGGATCGAGAGTTTCGGTCCAGGCACGTTCAAGATCGATAGTCTCCCTGGTTTCTTGAACGTTTCAGATCCGGCGCAATTCATGCTCAAAGTAATTGACGACCTGAAGAGCGCTGGCAACAGCACCTCACCAATGCGCTTGGGCGAGGAGATGATTGCCACGACAGTTTGTCGGCACGCCGTCAAGGGCAATGATCCACTGCGTTATCCTGAGATAGACAAACTGATTCGCGATCTACTCGAGTGTGATCTGCCTTATTGCTGTCCCCATGGACGGCCTACCATGATCCAGATTTCGCTTGTGGAGTTAGAGAAAAAATTCGGACGGAAGGTGTGATGAAGTCCGGAAATATTGAACTTCGGATTACACGGATGACACTGATGAGCTTTGTAGCGGCGCCCCATGAGCGCCGAAATCCAGCTGTAATTGGGGTCGATGACCCCGGCCAAGGTACCTAACAAACTCAGGGAACCGTTTTACTGATTACACAGAGCAACTTGCGGAGCGTGTCTGTTGATCTCGAAGCGTTCGCTCACTTTTTCAATTTTTGCCTCTTGCTCTTTCAAGCGCGCATTCACTGTCTCGAGCGCGACTTGCAATTTTCGCACTTTGTTCTCTTCCTCGAGAAATGCCTTACGCACTTTGAGAAACTCGTTAAGCAGCATTGCGTTTACTGCCTCGTAGCGCACGGTGTAGATGTCCCCGTTCTTGTCGCGGACTACCAGATCCGGATTTACCTCCGCCATTTCTTCGGCGATCAATCCAAATTGCGGCGTGTTTCTGGTATCACTCTTGTAGTGAAATGTCACCGGCTGGAGCGCAAGAATCGCTTCGCTGGCCTTGTCCATTGGCTTAATCTCTTTTTTGAACCGGCGCGAGGAGCTCATCGTACCGAGCTGGTCGTTAGTTGCTACCAGAACCGGTACGGCGTCATTGAGGTCTGTTGCGACCCCACTAATGCCGCTGATAAACGTTTTTGTGATTGTCGGATGACCGATCCGAATGGCGTTCGACTCGCCGGCATTACCCGTGTCGCCGATATCGATGTTGTTATCCCGGTATTGCGATTGATACCGGCGTGAAAGCCTACGGCGATGTTGTTGGATCCAGTAGTGTTGTTGTGAAGTGCATCAGCGCCAATGGCAGTGTTGTTATTACCGATGGTGTTGAAGGCGAGGGCTTCGGAACCAGTGGCCGCATTGTTATTGCCGCTGGTATTGCTGGCGAGTGCGCTGAACCCGGTTGCCGTGTTGTCGGCGCCGATGGTGTTGTTCTGGAGTCCTTGAAAACCGTTGGCGGTGTTGTCGTTACCGCTCGTGTTGCTAGAGAGTGCGATAAAGCCAGTGGCCGTGTTGTTATCGCCGGTGGTGTTGAAAACGAGCGCATTAACTCCGTTGGCAGTGTTTTCCGTCCCGGTAGTGTTGTTTAACAGCGCTTGATATCCGTTGGCAGTATTGTTGGCCGCGACATTAAAGAGCAGTGCTTGAAATCCAGTTGCTGTATTGCCGCCGCCGTCCAGGTTGCTCTGAAGAGCTTGCGCACCAACGGCTGTTTTCCGAAACCGATGGTATTGTTTTGAAGCGCTAAAGCGCCATTGGCAGTGTTTGCGTTGGTGTCATTGTTTACAAGCGCGCCAAATCCCGTCGCCGTATTGAAGTTGCCGGTCGTGTTTTTGAGGAGCGCATCCGTACCGACGGCCGTGTTGCCTTGAGCCGTGCTGTTGGAAAACAGAGCGAACGTTCCGTTAGCGGTGTTGCCCGTGCCAGAGGTATTGCTAAAGAGTGCGCCGGCACCAGTGGCCGTATTTTGATCTCCGGTATTGGCAAAGAGTGCCCCCGCGCCAACACCTGTGCAGAAGTCGCTGTCGGTGATGCTTAGGAGCGAGTATATACCAACCCCTGTGTTGTAGACGCCGGTGCTGAGGCTCCGAAGGGAGAGGTACCCTTCCGCCGTGTTGCCCCCGGGATAGCCTCCGTCGGGCGGTGGACTCACAGCGTGTGCCTTCGGTAGAAGGCCAAAACAGACCAAGACGAGTGTGATAAGAATTGGGGGGGTATTTACTTTCATAGGTAGAGCTTGGCGAGAACGTCATGAGCCTGTCGAGAACAAAACAGGCTCGCCGCAATGACGAAATCCGAAATCCGGATGAGGAATGAAATTCGGCGGAGTGAAGACCGCCGTTCCCTGGCCGCGAGGTGCACGCGCACCTTGGCTTCGTTATTCGTGGTTCGCTATTTTCGGGGGATGGGTCGCAGCGCCACCGTAGATTCGGCTGGCAGAATCCATTGCTCCTGAGTGGCGACCGCGACCGAGCTTGTTCCGCCGTACCGGGGAGACTGGCTTGTCCAGAGCATTTCCCACGTGTAACCCAATGGCGGCGCCAGAAGAGGCTCTGAAGCAGGATGCAAGACCTGGCGCTCTCCGAAATTGACTAACAGCATGCGATCGTCGTATTCCTCGGAAAAATATCTAAGAACGAAGCTCGCCGGCCCGAGTACCGCGCCATCAACTGCTTCAGGAACTTGTCCGAGAAACCGTGAATCTTCCCGTCGTAACTTCAAAAGATCGATATGCAGGTGGTAAATATCACGATTTTTCTCGCGCTCGGAAAAATCGAGTTTGCAGAGCGCGAATACTTCCGGATCATCGGGCGTTGGCAAAGCCTTCCACGCTTCTTCTTCGCTGAGCGATAGGAACGGCGCCAGCCACTCGGCGCGGCCTTTCCGTATTGCATCGCGCACTGAAGCGTCGCCTATGTCGGCAAAAAACATAAACGGGCTCGACGCGCCAAACTCCTCTCCCTGAAACAGGAATGGTGTCCAGGGTCCGAGCAGGAGTAGAGCGGTCATGGCACGATAACGCGCGGGTGAAGTTTGAAAACGGACTCGTTCACCCGGTCCGGTATTCGCGATTTGATCGTGGTTTTCGATGAAGCAGACGAAGGCCTCCGGAGAAACGCCGAGAGTGGAAGATCCACGCAATGCTTTTCGCCATGAGCGTGCCTGACCTTGGTAAAGGAAACCGTATTTCGCGGCGGAAATAAATTCCTGCGGCGTGCCGCGATAGTCGTCATAGTAGGCTTCCTTGCGACCGGTTAATGCGGCCACAGCGCTGTGATGAAAATCGTCGTTCCACATTCCATCCAAATCGTCGCCGCCTTTATTGCGTGGTCGCACCATCCTGGCTTCCTGCCAATCGTTCTCGGCGATCAGAATAATCCCACGCGCGCCGGCTGCCTTGCGCGCCGCGCGCCCGACGGCGCCAATTATGTATTCGCCGGATTGATCCCGGATGGCGTGCAACGCATCGAAGCGAAAACCATCGAAATGAAATTCCTCGATCCAGTAGCGTCCGTTGGTGATGAAAAATTCGCGCACCGGTGCTGAATTCGGGCCGTCGAAATTGATCGCGTCGCCCCATTCATTTTCGTTTCCGCGAGTCAGATAATCGTCGGAAAAAGCACCCAGATAATTTCCGTCCGGACCGAAGTGGTTATAGACGACGTCGAGAATGACACCCAGGCCTAACGAGTGCGCGCGATCGATAAAGCTTTGCAAATCGTCCGGAGCTCCGTACAGATGTGAAGGAGCGAAAAGGTCAACGCCATCGTATCCCCAGCCAAACCTGCCGGGGAAATCCGCGACCGGCATCATTTCGATCACAGTAATTCCGATACGCGCCAGCTCGTCCAAGTGCTGGGCGGCAGCGCGCCACGTTCCTTCGTTCGTGAACGTGCCGATGTGCATCTCGTAGATGATCTGGCCTTTCAAGGTAACGCCTGGCCAATGAGAATCGGTCCACCGAAATCGCGCGGGATCGACGATGCAAGAAGCACCATGTGGCCCGTCAGGTTGAAAGCGTGATGCCGGATCCGGATACAAATTATTGTTTATGCGGAACCGGTAGCGAGTGCCCGCGCCGGCGTTGACAGAACCGGAAAAATATCCGCCTTCCTCAGGTTCCAGCGCATGAAATATCCGCTGTGAATCTTTGGCTGCATTTTCTTCGAGAACGAGATCCACATGCTGCGCCTTCGGCGCCCAGACGCGGAAGTGGGTTTGGTCAGGCCCAATTGGTTCGGCGCCAATTGGGTAACGGCGTTTTGAGTGTGACATCGGGAAGTAACATGACGCGGCTCGATCACTAAACAACCGCGCTTCACCGCAGGATAGAGAGCGCTGTCCTCAACGCAGCGGCGGCGCCGCCGCCTATGATCGGCTAAGGACAGCTGGCATCACAGGGGACTCGCTACGTATCAGCACCTGAATATATCGCAGACGCCGGGTCGCGCAGGCTTGATTACACCGGCCAAACCGTTTCAGAATGCGAGCATGAATGGTGTCAGACCTAAGATCGAAATCTTCAAACCCTTTGGCGAAGCATTCGAACTAACGAACAAGATTCTTTTTCAACCATTCGACCTGAAAAAATGGTTGGTAATTGGTTTCGCGGCGTTCTTGTCCGGGCATCTTGGAGGTGTTGGTTTCAATTTTCCGTCGCCATTTGGCAATTTTCAATCACATCGAGCGACTCAGGACCTGATTCCAGATCACTTGGAGCAATGGAAACCGTGGCTGGTGGCAGCCATTGTTGTGCTTGCGGTGCTTTTTTTCGCGTTCGTAATCGCGTTGACGTGGTTGAAGGCGCGTGGCCATTTCATTTTTACAGACTGTATCGTCCGAAATCAGGCAGCAATCGCGGCGCCATGGCGTGAGTATCGAAAGGAAGGGAACAGTTACTTTTTATTCCTGCTCGCGGTCATGTTCGTTATACTGCTGTTGGCAGGTTTAATCCTGGCAAGCGCCTTTGGGCTGGGCTGGTTGAAACAAGGCGCCGGTCACACGGGATCAATCGCTTCCGTCGGATTGATCGTTTTCCTTTTTGTCCTTTGGTTTTCAATCGTCATTTTTGTTAGTATCGTGACTTATTTCATGGTGCCGGTGATGTACCGGAGACGATGCCGAGCAGTAGAGGCGTTTCGCGACGTAACTTTTCTGATGTTCCATCATGTCGGTTCTTTCTTTTTGTTTTGCTTGTTTGGAGTTGTTTTGATTCTGGCTGTACTGATGATCGGCGCGATCGTGACATGCGCGACCTGCTGTCTGGCGGCCCTTCCGTACATTGGGACGGTCATACTCCTGCCAGTATTTGTCTGCTTGCACGTCTTCGCCCTCGTGTTCCTTCGCCAGTTCGGTCCGGATTACGATGTGTGGGCGACCTTTATGCAGCCGGAGTTTTTGCCGATTCTATCAGGTGCGTCGCCTGCGCCGCCTTCGCCAGGACCGAACCTGCTGCCCGAGCCACCAGCGTCTCCAAGCGTGTGAAAGAGGCGGACAAACACAAAATTCAAGAATCGAAAAAAGATTCGACCACGCTATCGGAGTGTCCTAAGAATCCACCTATGAAAAGACAATTCATTATTTGTTGTTTCAGCTTGGTTGCGGCTGCTTCCATTTGCCTTGGTCAGGAAAGTCCAAGCCCGAGTCCAAGTCCAAGTGCCACCCCGTTTAAGACGATCAGATCGGCGACCAAAGAGGCGACAATAGAAAAGTTGGAAAAATCCATCACGGATGCGTTCAAGAACAAGCAGACAAACTTGTTTAAGCGATATCTGGACCCTGAGTTCAGCGCGGTTGACGCCGAAGGAATCAAAGATGCGGACGCTGAAGTTGAGGACATGCAGAAGACTGATCTCCGGAATTACTCGTTCGCCGATATGAAAGTGACGCTTTTGAGTCCCAAAATGGCGATAGCTAAATACAAAGTTACTACCCAATCGACTTCGTCCGGTCGTGATACATCGGGTACCTATTACGCGGCCACAGTGTGGAACAAACGGGGTGGAAAGTGGTTAGCTGTGTTGCACACGTTTGTTAAAACCCAGTAAGGCTGAGCGTTTTTTGCTTTTCTTTGCGACATATTGATGGGCGCCTCGTGCAACCATCCAAGCGAACAAAAGAGCAATTGTGGTGCGGGTGGGGGAGTTATGAAGTGGTCACATGCGCGACAAAATAGTTCTGAAGTCGCTGACGAGCTGAAATAGCGACAAGGTATTCACCTGTGGTATAACACGGTGATGAATTGGGACGCGGTTAGCGCAATCTCGCAATTAGTCGGCTCGATCGCTGTCGTTTTGTCGGTGTTGTACCTCGCGGTGCAAGTCCATCGAAGCACCCGCGTGGCCAAGCTCGCTACGCAAGACGCCGCCGCCACTGCCCTGCGCGACGTGACCAAACCTTTCATGGAGAACGCGGAAGTGGAGCGCATCTGGCGGATTGGTTTGGAGGATATCGGCGCGCTTTCTGTTGAAGAGCGGGCGCGCTTTTTCCACGCTGCCTACCAATTCCTGAAAGCGTTCGAGACAATTCACTTTCATTATGTTTACGGGATGATGGACAAGCAGCTCTGGGAAGGCTGGCGTGGACTTCTCCGGCATTATGTCGCCGCGCCTGGCATCGCTGAGTATTGGAACCTTCGTCCTGAAGTCTTCTCAGAGCGGTTTCGGAATTTTGTTAACTCACTCGAACCTCCGGCGGAGCAACGCACAGTTGGGACACTTTTCGGAGACCGGCCTGATTGAGTGTTGAGATGAGGGCGGCATTCCTGATGCCGCGCTGCGAAAAATGATCGACTGTTCCTACGATCTCGTGGCACGGAGTCTCCTAAAACCTAGGGTAGAGGTTGCAGTTCGATCTCGCCGAAGTGCAACTGCAGCGCGTCGCGGGCGACGTTGAGAAAATTATCGGCTGCGTCGGTGAGAGCCACGCGTAGCTCACCGCTGGTTGGTGACGCTGCGCGAAGTGATTGTCGATCGAGCGTTTCTTCCACGGCACGCGCGCAATTTTGCGCCGAATCGACGAGCATGATTTGGCGTTTGACCGCTCGCGCAATCGCGTTGGTGAGCAGCGGATAATGCGTACAACCAAGCACCAGTGTATCGATCCCATCGGCAAGCATGGGTTCCAGATAGCGCATGATCATTCGATCGGTTACATCGTCGTTGAGCAGTCCTTCTTCGATTAACGGGACGAGCAATGGACAGGCACGACTGCTCACGCGCACATTGCTCGCAACCGCGCGCAGCGCATTTTCGTACGCGCCGCTGCGTATCGTCGCACGGGTTCCGATCACACCGATGTGCCGATTGCGTGTCGCCTGCAACGCAGCCCGCGCCCCCGGCTCGATTACCCCAATCACGGGCACGGAAAATTTCTGTGTTAACAACGGCAGCGCGACTGATGAAACTGTATTACACGCAACAACCAGCGCCTTCGCGTTTTTTCCCATCAGCATTCCCGCCAGTTCCACTGCGTAACGCTGCACGGTTTCCGGGCTTTTTGGGCCGTAAGGAACACGCGCCGTGTCGCCAAGGTAAAAGATGTTTTCATTGGGCAGCAAATCGCGCAGCGCCTTCACCACGGTAAGGCCGCCGATACCAGAATCGAAAACGCCAATGGGGCGTGAATCGCTCATGCAGCGGGAAACTCATCGCAGCGATGCCGCGCCGCAACTACGTGTCGCCTCTCCCTTCTCCAAGGGAGAGGCGGAATATCCTGCGCAGGCTGCGTTGGTCGATTTGCAAACGCGCTCCGGCTTTGGATGATTGATCGCAATGGCTGAGCTCCCGAAGAGATACGATCCAAAATCGGTTGAACCGAAATGGTATCAGCGTTGGATGGAGAATCGCGCTTTCGTGGCGAACCCGAATTCGTCAAAACCGGCGTTCTCGATAGTGATGCCGCCGCCGAATATCACAGGTGTGCTTACGCTCGGTCACGTGCTCAACGACACCATTCAAGATATTCTCGCCCGCCGTGCCCGGATGCGAGGCTTTGAAGTTCTTTGGCTGCCGGGGATGGATCATGCCGGGATCGGGACGCAGACCGCAGTGGAGAAATATCTACGGCGGACGGAAAACAAAACGCGGCATGATCTTGGGAGGGAGGAATTCCTGCGGCGCGTGCTTGAGTGGCAGGATAAACACGGCGGGATTATCATCGACCAACTCAAACGGTTGGGCTGTTCGTGCGATTGGTCGCGCCAGCGCTACACACTCGATGACGCTTACGTCGCATCCGTTCAAAAGGTTTTTGTCGATCTTTATCGCAAAGGACTGATTTACCGCGGCCGGCGAATGATCAACTGGGACCCTGCCGCGCAAACGGCGGTCTCAGACGAAGAGGTAATTTCCAAACCGCAGAAGGGAAGTCTTTATTTTGTTCGCTACGAAATTGTGGAAGAGCCTGGACGATTCCTGGAGGTCGCAACCACCCGGCCGGAAACAATCATGGCCGACACTGCGATGGCTTTTCATTCGGGCGACAAGCGATATGTCGATCTCCTGGGCAAGCACGCGTGGCGTCCGCTGGCGCGCGAGAAAATTCCGATCATCACCGACGAAGCAATCGATCCGGAATTCGGCACGGGCGTTTTGAAAGTAACGCCTGCGCACGACGCGCTGGATTTTGAGATCGGCCAGCGCCATAACCTGCCGATTGTGGACGTGCTGCATCCTGACGGCCGCATCGATTGTCCAGCGGTTCCGGAGTTGGATGGACTGGAGCGATTCGGAGCGCGGGAAAAGGCAGCGGAGTTATTGCAGGCGAGGGGAGCGCTCGCAAAGACGGAGCCGTACGAAAACAATGTCGGGTTCAGTGACCGAAGCGATGTGCCAATCGAGCCGCGCATCAGTGAACAGTGGTTTCTCCGATATCCCAAAACAAAGGAGGCCCTGGCTGTGGTGCGCGATCACCTGATCCGATTCTTTCCCCCGCATTGGGAGAAAGTTTACGCGCAATGGCTGGAGAACATTCGCGATTGGTGCATAAGCCGGCAGGTGTGGTGGGGACACCGGATACCGGCTTGGTACCGGAAATCCCAAAACACAAGTTCCAAACCTCAAACCGACGATGAAATTTATGTCGGCGTCGAACCTCCGGCTGATGCTGAAAACTGGACGCAAGACCAAGACACACTCGATACCTGGTTTTCATCTTGGTTGTGGGCTTACGAGACCATGGATGTTGAAACGCGGAAGAAGTTTTATCCGACGAGTGCTCTCGTGACTGCACCGGATATCATTTTCTTTTGGGTGGCGCGCATGATCATCGCCGGGTTGGAGTTCAAGCCCGGCGAATCAGACCGCGTTGAGGACAATATTGCTTTCCGCGATGTTTATTTTACGGGGCTCATTCGCGACAAGCTCGGTCGCAAGATGTCGAAGTCTCTGGGTAACTCGCCCGATCCACTTGAATTGATCGACAAATATGGCGCCGACGGTTTGCGTTTTGGGCTCATGCGTATTGCGCCCCGCGGCCAGGACATTCGCTTCGACGAGAAGCAAATTGAAGAAGGTCGAAACTTCGCGACGAAACTTTGGAATGTCGCTCGCTTCCGGCAGATGCATGGCCCAAGCGATGCCGCGCCAAAAATCGACAATCAGACGCTATCGATTTACGCTTTGGAACTGCTCGCGCGCTTGAACGAAACGATCGATTCAATAGAAGCCGCTTATCGCGAATATCAGTTCAACACAGTCGCACAACGCCTTTATGACTTTGTCTGGAGCGATTATTGCGACTGGTTTGTTGAAGCTGCTAAGACCGAAATTTTCGGCGAAGACGAGACCAAAAAGAAATCTGCGTTGGCAGTGATGGATTTTGTCTTTTCTGCAACGTTGCGATTACTGCATCCTTTCATGCCGCACATTACCGAGGAGCTTTGGTCGCTGCTGGGCCTTGGCAGCGATTCAATTCAATTTGCTGCGCCACCAGAAAAGGCCGCATTGAATGACGTTTCCGATCTTGTGGGTAAACGCGAGCTTGCTTCTGCCATTTACAAAACGACACAGGTAGGACGCAATCTGCGAGCAGAGTCCAAACTCCAATCAAACAGGAAGATACGATTTATCTTACGCTCAGATAATAAATTAATTCCCGGTGAAATTCCGACGCTGACACGGTTGTTAAACGCCGAAGAAGTCGAGCTGGACCCAAAATATCAAGCCCAGGCTGGAAACCCCGTCGGAGTTACACCGCTAGGCGAGATCTTTCTGACCGTTGCAGCGGCCGACAGGGCCGGGGAACAGCAACGGCTTGACAAGGAAATTGCAAGAATCGAAACCGAAGCGCGCGCCGTGGAGGAAAAATTGAAGAACAAATCCTTCGTCGATCGTGCTCCCGCAGCTGTCGTCGAGGAGCATCGCCGGCGCTTGAAGGATTTCAGCGCGCAACTGGCGAAGCTGAAGCAGGCGCGCGAATCCCTGAATTAAAGATCACTTTCTGCTCGCTGATCCTGGCGCCGCGTTTTTGAAAGTATTCCTTTAACTCCGACGTGTAGAAAGTCCCGTCATATTCCTGATTGAGTTCGAGCCAGACTCGGCCGCGTGGCGTGAGATGTGTTGCTAGGTCGTCGAGAAAGAATTCCCACTCCGGTACCTTCCAGAGGTCCGGCATTTTGTGGTTGTTGAAGCAAATCATGAAAGCCGTAACGAGATCGAATTTTTGTCCAAAATCGGGCAAAGGCCGAAAAGCTTCGATTTGCTGGACTACGCGGCGAACGCCGAGCAGACGCGTAACTTCCCGGAACATGGACAAACGGTCCATATCAAGGCCGAGTCCTGAATGACCCAGCAGTTGGGCTATGTACAGGAAATATCCTGCGCCGCAGCCAAGATCGAGAATGCGTCTGGGACGCGACAAATCGAGTTCGACCTGGCGAATTCGCCGGATGTTGATTCCGATCCAACGCTCGAGATCGAGATATTTTGGCCAGTCTGCACCAGGATTGGCGACTTCGTAGCGCTTGCGAATCTGACCGAAACCAACCGGATCGATCGTTTCGATGACCCGTTTTTTATTCAACGGGAACCGACCGGTTCGGAGCAGCCTGAGCGTATGTTTCCTCGCGCTGACCAGGCTCCGGCCATCTACCAGCTTCCGTATTTTATGTCGAAATCGCACCTGAAGATAGATCACACCTTGTAGCGGAGCGCAACAACTTCAATTAGGCTGTAAACAGGAATGAGCCTCTGGAAAAAGCTGCTCTGGTTCGCGGTAGCCGCGTTGGGAACGTGGGCGATTGCGATGCTGGCGTTATCTCGCGGTGAGCACATCAGCGCGCTTTGGATCGTTGCCGCTGGATTTTGCGCGTTGTCCATCAGTTATCGTTTTTACAGCAAATGGCTGGCGGCAAAGGTGCTCGTTCTGAATGAAGAGCGTGCGACACCAGCACTCCTGCAAAACGACAACAAGGATTATGTGCCAACAAACGGTTGGATGGTTTTCGGGCACCACTTTGCAGCCATTGCCGGTCCGGGGCCGTTGGTTGGTCCCGTACTGGCGGCACAGTTCGGTTTTCTTCCCGGCACTCTCTGGATCTTGATCGGCGCGACGCTCGGCGGCGGCGTCCACGACATGATTGTTCTTTTTGCCTCAATCCGCCGAGGCGGCAAAACGCTTGGGCAAATGGTAAGAGAGGAAATCGGGCCCGGCGTGGGTTTGCTCGCTCTGGTCAGTGTCCTGGCCATCATGATTATTTTGCTGGCTGTTCTCGCGCTCGTCGTTGTGCAAGCGCTCGCGGAAAGTCCATGGGGCGTCTTCACGATTGCGACGACGATTCCGATCGCGCTGGTCATGGGAATTGGATTGCGCACGGGAAAAGTAAGCGTGATGGCAGTTACAATATTCGGCTTGCTCGGTCTGGCGTTTGGCGTGTGGGGCGGGCAATTCCTCGCGCATTTTCCCGCAATTGAAAGCTGGTTCCGTCACGATCAGAAATGGCTGGCGTGGGCCATCATGATTTATGGGCTCGCTGCTTCGATCCTGCCCGTCTGGATGCTGCTGACGCCGCGCGATTACCTCAGCACGTTCTTGAAACTAGGCACCGTCGCCATGCTTGCGGCCGCTGTGATGCTGATCAATCCGACATTGCAAATGCCAGCGATTACCAAATTCATCGACGGCAGCGGCCTTGTCTTTGCGGGTCCTGTATTTCCGTTTGTATGCATCACTATCGCCTGCGGCGCGGTCTCTGGGTTTCATTCTCTAATTGCTTCCGGCACGACGCCGAAAATGATCACGCGCGAGTCGCGAATACGCAGCATCGGCTATGGCGCGATGGTGACCGAAATGATTGTTGCCTTGATGGCGATGATCGCAGCATGTGTGCTCCAACCGGGAGAATATTTCGCCATTAACACAAAAGGCGCGCCGACTGAAGTCGTGGCAAAAGTTTCCGCGGCTGGTTTTCCGGTCACGGAAGCAGAAATGCAGAAGCTCGCTACAAACCTGGGCGAATCCACGATGTTTAACCGTGCCGGGGGAGCACCCACTTTCGCCGTCGGTATGGCCCACATGTTTGCGCGAGTTTCTACCAAGCCAACTGCGCTGGCGCTGTGGTATCACTTCGCCATCATGTTCGAAGCTTTGTTCATTCTTACAACGATTGATGCGGGAACGCGTGTAGGGCGATTTTTACTCCAGGATTTTCTCGGCAATCTCTGGCGTCCACTGGGAAATACGCGTTCGTGGACTGCGAATTTTTTCTCCAGCATTTTGCTCGTTGCGGCGTGGGGCTGGTTTCTATATGAGGGCGTGATCGATCCTCTTGGCGGCATCAACTCACTTTGGCCGCTGTTCGGCCTCGCCAATCAATTACTGTCAGTGGTCGCACTCTGTCTCGGCACGACGCTTTTGATCAAAATGCGAAAGAGCCGGTATCTCTTCGTAACTCTGGTTCCACTTTGCTTCATGTGTGCGGTCACATTTTCGGCTGGCTATTTGAAAGTTTTCTCACCCGACCCAAGGCTCGGTTTTTTGAGCGGCGCCCAATCGCTGTTGAGTCAGGCCGCAGCGATGACTGATCCAATCAAGGCGGCGAATCTGGCGCGGCAGGCGACTATCTGGCGATTCGACGCGTTCGTGGCCGTTTTCTTCCTCGTGCTCGTGCTCCTGATCGTTCTGGGCTCGGCGAGGCAATGGTGGCAATTATTGCGCGGAAGCAAGCGCGTCGTTTTACATGAGAGTGAATTTGTGCAGCTCAGTGCGGTGTCGTAACTCTAATGGTATAGATCCTGTCGGCGATGAGCGAGCGACTCTACCCGGCTCCGGACTGAGAGCACGAGGTCTTCAGATAAATCGGCCTGAATAAGTTCTTCGCGGTCCGCCGATGCGGAGGCAACCACAACTCCGCGAGGATCGATGATTGCCGAGCTGCCACAAAACCACAAGTCGTCGTCTTTGCCGACGCGGTTCGATGCAATCACATAACTCTGGTTTTCGATTGCGCGCGCAAGAGTAAGCGTTCGGAAATGCTCAATGCGTGGAAAGGGCCAGGCTGAAGAGACAATAAAAGCGTCGACGTTCTCCTCGACGACCAGTTTTCGGTACATCTCGGGAAACCGAAGATCGTAGCAGATACTGAAACCAAAGCGCAGATCGCCCACAAAAAAGCTCGCGAAGGCGTCGCCCGAAGCAAAACACTTTTGCTCTTCGACAGGCGCGACTGCATACAAGTGGGCCTTTCGATATTTTGCAGCGATTTGGCCCCGTTGATCGACAAAAACCAGGGAATTGTAAATTGAAGTGCCATCCCGTTCCGATACGCCGCACACAATCGCAATGGAAAGCTTCGCCGCGATTTCCTGGAGTCCGGGGACGAAACCACTGCTCCACGAATTAGCGTGAGCTTGGATTACGGACATCGAGTAGCCCGTATCGGTCATCTCCGGAAAAACAATCAGCTCGACCCCGGCTTGTTTGGCTCGCGCAGAAAAGTCGTGGACCTTGAGCAAATTGGCTTCCGGATCACCGAGCGAACAAGAAATCTGAGCGGCGGCAACCTTCATGTGGTGCTGCGAGCATAAAATCGCCGCGGCGATTTCACTATTAAATTTCGGCGACAGTATTTCGTTGGTAACAACAAGCGAAAGAAATCACGTACATCTTGCGTGCTGGTGATTGTGTTCGCAAGGTGTCTGTCCAGCGCGTCTTCCGCCTCTCCCTTCTCAAGGGAGAGGGTAGGGTGAGGGTTCCTCCTGGTCATTACACGCCGAACACGAAACCCCTCACCTCAATCCTCTCCCCTTTGCGAAAGGGGAGAGGCGAATCAACCAAACACAGACTTCGCAATCACCGACGTTATAGGCGCACCTGCTGCGCGTCCTTGGCTGGGATCCAACCGCGCAAGGTATTCGGCAGTGCCGCGTAGATCCAATCCCCGCGAGTGCTCAAGATTTTGACTTCGCTGCCAGGTGGCAACGCCAGGACACTGTTTGCAGTGTCCGCGGTTGCAAGACGCGCTTGGACGTCCTTGCCCGTCACTATCGCCAACGCATCGCCTTTGCCGCCCCGCTCGAGTGTATACACGGCATAAATCGAAACAGCGCCGACCAGCAGGCAAAGGATCAAGGCGGCAATCAACGCGCCCGACCTGCGAGGCGCAAAGATCAGCATGACAACCGCAAACACTGCGAGCCAAAAAGCGATGGCCGCTGCGATGCAGTACTGATTGACGCTCGCAAATAGCAAGTAGCGCTCTGGCCAGCTTTGCTGCAGCTCAAGCGCGCGCGCCTCGTCACGAGCGATCTGCAAATTGGCCGTAGCTTCCGGATGATGTCGCTCCAGGGCGAGTGCCCGCTCATAATTCAAGATCGCGTGACCAAAATCGCCTGTCCTGAAATAAGCGTTGCCGAGATCGTAAAACAGATTTGCGCTCCATTGTCCTGCACGAACGAGTGCCTCGTAACCGGATATCGCTTCTTTGAAGTGTCCTTGCGCGTACTCCTGGTTTGCTTTTGTGAAGTCTGCATTCGTTTGTGCAATGGCCGATGAAGCGATTGTAAAAACCAAACAGAAAAAAATCGCAAACGTCCAATTGCCCGTCATCCCGAGCGAAGCGAAGCGAAGTCGAGGGACCCCGTGGAATTGCCCTCGGGTCGCGCCACGGGATTCCTCGACTTCGCTCGGAATGACTGCGAAAAAGTTCATCTTAAATTTTCAATCAATTCCAGCACTTCGCGGCGGTTTTCTGCGGAGACTCTTCCGGGACCGTTATGGGCTCCGCTGTATTGCCATTCGTCGCTTTGCTCGAATAACCGGCGGAGCCGGTCGCGTGAATCGCTATTCAGCTTGAAAGTTTCGGCAGCAGTCTCCACATCTACCATGTTTGGGTCGATGCGGCGATTGCCTGACGCCAGAGCGGCTTTTACGCGAACAACTCTGGATGCTTCAGCATAATATTCCCGGGGCGATACGTCGTTACGATGCAGCTTGTGCATCAGATCAGTCGCTTCATGTTGCAGCGCGGCGACACGTTGGGCTTCGCGATTATCAATCCTCGCCCGGCGAACCTTCCAACCTGCAAGTCCGATTAACGCCAGTAACGGAAACACTTGGGCTACCCAGAAAACGTTTCGTGTATAAATCGGTGCAAAGGATTCCGCTTTCGTGGGTAGCTCCGTCAGCTGATACAAAATATCCTGCGGCTTGTTTGCAGTCCGGGCCGGTGATGTCGCGCGCGCTGCTGTAGCCGGGGTCGCTGACCCTGGCGGCGCAGCACCTGCACTCGATGCAACCGCTGCGCCTCCCTCCACGTTGATCGGAATCGGCTCGCTGTGTAGGGTCACATATTGTTCCTTCACTGGGTCGAAGTACGAGAACGCGAGTAGCGGGAGCCCTTGCTTTTTCTCGTTGGGCGAAAGCACCGTCTCGAAAGCCTTGGTGCCACTGAGGCCGACTTCGTCGTCCTGCTTGAACTTGGATGACGGCGGATATTTGTGCCAGCCGCGCTCGTCTTCAATGACTGGCGCATTGACGCGATCAAAATTGCCGCGGCCAGAAATTGTATTCGTGACGGTGATGGGATCACCTACCTGCACGGTCTTGGGTTTTGCCTCGGTTGTCATTGTGAAATTTCCAATTGCGCCTGAAAAACTGGGCGGCGCATTTGGCGGCAACGGCTTTACCTCAAGTGCCACAGGCTCGCTCTTGATCTCCACCTCGCGGCGTTCGCCAAGTTGACTGAATGGATTCGAGAAGAACGGATCGGAGAATGGGTCATCCTGGTCCAACAGGTCGAAAGGCGAACGTGGGCGCGTGCGTGGCGCGCTCTGCCTGCGAGGAACGACAACTTGGGCCTTCGCCTTTACCGGCCCGATTTCAAATTTTCCCGCGCGCGCCGCAGCGATTGCAGTTTTGTATGTCACGACCTCATAAATTCTGCCGCTGATCGTTTCAGTATTTTCGGCGGACTGCTGTAACTTCTGCGCCGTAAATCCCTGTCCCGCGATCTCCGGCGGCTCGATGAGTCGTGGGCGAACGCGCGGATCAAATCCCATCCGAATCTGAACAGGAACAATCTCACCAACGTACGCAGTCTTGCTTGGTACGATCAACTCAGCGAAAACCAGATTATTTGAGCCGGCTGCCTGTGTATCACGGCCGGACCGGGCGCCAGACGAACGGCCGGACGAATCCGCGACGTTTAATGTCAACGCCGGGGAGCGCAGCGAATTGTTTCCGACGCGAATGGTTTGAGGCGGGATGGTGAATCTTCCCGCTCTCAACGGCATCACAGTATAGTCGTATACCACACTGGAGGTTAGGTTGAGATTGTTCATCTCGATGCGTTGTGACGTTCCTGTTCGCCGAATTTCGAGACCGTCCACCATGATCTGCTCCGGTGCGTCCGCGCCACGTGCTCCGGTGATTCGAATTTCCAGTCGCACCGTTTCGCCCAGCGAAGCTTCAGAGCTATTCAAAACCGCTGTCACGCTCGGCGAATCGGCATGTGCAAACTGCGCACCCGCGATGATACCGAAGGCAGCAACAAAAATTCGCCGGGACATCGACATGACAAATCTTCCCTTACCAGTCCTTATAGACATGGCGCGTTGCTCTGCGTTCATCAAGTTGAACCCGCGCCTCTTCGTCCTTCATCGATTCCAAAAGCGCTTCGGCCTGACGTTGGCTCATCTGGCCTTCTTTTTCCGGTTCGGCTTCGGCAACCTGCGCGTTCTTATCAGGCGGCTTCTGTGATTTGTCTTCCCCGGCTCCCTTCACGTCACCGGCAAATTTCTTGGAATCTGTTGGAGTGGCGGAAGGTGCTGCGTTCTGCTCTTCACCTTCTCCCGGTGATGGCGAGGGCGTTTCATTTTCTCCTTCGCCAGGGCTCGGCGATTCCTGACCTCGCTGTTCCCCTGGCGACGGTGAAGGCTGTTGGCCTTGTTGCTTGTCGGCGCCCGGAGAGGGCGAAGGAGTTTCGCCAGGCTGTTGCTGCTGCTGGTTTTTTTGCGGCTCGTTCTTCGCCTGTGTCTGATTGTTCTTTTGCTGTTGGTCTTTCTGATTCCCTGCCTGGCCTTGTGATTGCTGCTGGTCTTTCTGTTGCTGCTGGCCCTGCCCCTTTTGTTGCTGCTGGTTCTGTTGTTGCTGCTGTTGTTGTTCTTTTTCTTTTTGTTGCTGGTCCTGTTTGTTCTGTTTGTCCTGCTTATTCTGTTCGTTTTTTTGCTGCGGCGACGGGGAAGGGGAGGGCTGATTTTGTTTCTTATTCTTTAGTTCTTCGATTTTCTTTTTTACGTAATCGTAATTGTCTTTCGCCTCTTTATTTTGGGGATCGAGCTTGAGAGTTTGATCATAGTGATCGAGGGCGTTTGTCCAGTCGCTGAGTTTTTTGTCGTCACTCTTTTGTGCGTCGCCGCGCTGATAAAGCGTATTTCCGAGGTTGTAATGACCTTTGCTTTGCAGACCGATATCCTGCGAGAGCAGTGCCTGGCTAAATGATTCCATCGCCTTGCTGTAATCTTTCAATTTGTAAGAAGCTGCGCCTGAGTCGAACTGGAGCTTGTCCTCAGCTCGCGATTCCGGATGCGTCTTTAAAGTCTGTTGGAACTGGCCGTAGGCGTCTTCGAATTTCCCGCTGCGATACGCGTCGAGGCCCGGCGCGGTAGCAAACAGAGATGAAGAAAGGAACATCATGAGAAGGGCGGCAGCAGCTGTGGCCCCGGCAGGCGCGCCGGCAACGCCATGCGCTGCCTTGCGAACAGGCGCGACAGCAGAAGCTCTCTCTCTCGCTCGTTTTCGTTCGGGAATGAGAATTGACAAGGCGAGAGCAAGTAGCGCAGCGCCCAGCGGCCACTCGTAACGTTCAATCGGCCGACGCGACAAACGTACATCCATCTCGGCAGCCTGCATCTTTGCCAGACCTTCATTCTGAATTTGCTGCATCGAGCGGGGTCCGTTTTCCAAGTGAAGATAAAAACCCCCAGTAGCCTGAGCGATTTCGCGTAAGCGTTTATCATCCAGCTTCGATTTAACGACCTGGCCAGATGAATCTTTGACGAAGCTGGTTTGACCATCGTCGCCCGTTACCGGAATCAGCGAGCCCTGTGGCGTTCCCACGCCCACAGTGAAAATTCGAACACCGGCGTCAGCCGCTTCTTTTGCCGTTTTCACCGCATCGCCGCTCAATTCCTCGCCATCGGTGAAGATAACCAGCGCGCGATTTCCCATCGCGCTCTTACCGAAACTCTGCGTGGCAAGCGTGATTGCGCTGGAGATATTGGTGCCGCCCTCGGGAATCGTCTTCGTATCCAGATCGTTCAGGGCCTCAACGACGGCATCGTAATCAATCGTCAGAGGCGCCTGCAAAAATGCGCGACCGGCAAAAGCAATCAGACCAACACGATCGCCTTGCAATTGACCGATTAAATCCTGAATCGCGAGCTTGACGCGATCGAGCCGGTTCGGTTGAACGTCATTGGACAGCATGCTGCGCGATGTGTCCACGGCGATCAGCAAATCGAGTCCCTTCCGTTTTACATCTTCAAACGTGTAACCCCACCGCGGCTGGGCCAGACTAACAATGGCCAAAGCAAGGCCGAGCAGCTGCAGCCCAAATCTTATCATCCGCCGGGGCCGATTCACTGTTCCAGCGAGCTGGGGCAGCAGCCGCGCCGAAACGAACTCCTGCAATCGTTTGAGCCCGCGCTGCTCTGAGCGAACAAATAACGCGATCAGAAGCGGGATCAAAAGCAGTCCCCAAAGCCATTGTGGCTCGCCGAAAGTGATGGAATTCATTAAATGGTTGAAATCGCTAAGTCGTTAAACAGGAGACGTTCACGGTAATTTTTTCCATACAGTCTGTGATAAGATCAATTGAGCGAGTAGAAGCCCGCAACCGCTCATCAGGCACAACGGAAACAAGTCCCGGTATTGTTGATATTTTTTCACGCTAACCGTCGATTTCTCCAGTTTATCTATGTCGTTGTAAATTTGCGTCAGCGATTGTGTATCGGTCGCCCGGAAGAATTTGCCGTCCGCAATTTTAGCCACTTCGCTTAGACCGGCTTCATTAAATTCCACGCGCTGGTTTTCGTAGAGAATATTACCCAGAGCATCGGTCATCGGCCCTCTGGGAGTGAATATGGGCGCCGGGGCGACGCCATTAATTCCTGCGCCGATCGCGTAAAGGTGAATCTTTAACGCTTTGACTGCCTCAGCCGCAGTGTTTGGTGGAATTTTACCGGCATTATTTTCTCCGTCGGTTAAGAGGACGAGCACGCGGCTCTTTGAACGTTTGTCGTTTAGCCGATTGGCCGCTGCGGCCATCGCCGATCCGATTGCGGTGCCATCTTCGACGAGCCCGATCCGCACGCGATCCAGGTTTTGCAAAAGCCAGTCGTGATCCAGTGTCATTGGGCTAACGACATATGGACGGCCCGCGAATGCGATGATGCCGATTCGATCGTTTGGCCGGCCTTCGATGAATTTGCGCGTGACTTCGCGAATCGCATCGACACGCGTCGCTTCTTGTCCGCCGATTGTAAAATCCTTGGTCAGCATCGATCCGGAGACGTCCAGCACGAGCATAATGTCGATTCCGCTGGCTTCGATCTGAGTAAGACTTTTGCCAAGTTGCGGACGAGCGAGCGCGATCACGAACACCGCAATCGACGCCAGCAATAGTGACCGTAGAATTTTTCCTGCACGCGCGGCGCTTTGTTTTCCGATCGCCCGAAGGCTTGCTGTGGATGAGAAAGTCAGCGAAGCGGCTGGCCCTCGTTTTCCACGCAAATACGCGAGCAATGGCACTGCCAGGAGCAGTAGGAGCAGCCACGGATGCGCGAAGGTCAACGCACTGTTTCCTGTGAACCAATCAAACATGGTTGACCTCCTTTCACAAAACGGATCGCCTCTTCCAGTAACAGTTCGCTGTCCGACGTTGTCGCCTCGTACCGTGCAAACTTGATCAGGTCGCAGCGGTTTAAGAAATCCTCGAGCAGCGACTTTTCGTCTTCGGAGAATGGCGACGAACCTCTAAGCCCATTCAGAAACTCGACGGAGGTTTGCCGGGTAACGGGTAACCCAAACTGCTCTGTTACGTAACTCCTGAGAATGTCGGACGCGCGAATGCTGAAGCGATAAGGATCAATCGCTGTGATCTGCGTCCGTATCTGCTCGAGCAACGCCAGTGCGCGCTCGCGTGGTGGTTGCGGCGGCGTTGGGCGCCGGAAAGACTTCGCAACAAACCATATGATGAGACCGATGACCGTGAGCGAGACAAACACTGCGAGAAATATTAACCACGGCGAGATCAGCGAATAGTCGATCGGTGGCGCAATATCGTGGAACTCCTCAGCAGCCAGAATTGATATTGGCAAAAGCGCCGTCATTCCGAGCGAAGTTGAGGAACCCTGTAGAGTTACCCGCTGGTTGATCCGCGGGATCCTTCGACTTTGCTGCGCTCCGCTCAGGATGACCATGCCTTCACCACCTCATCGAACACCAATGCGGCGCCCGCGTTTTTTGAAAAAGGAGCGCAGTTGCGGCAGATAATCTTTGCCGGTTTGCAGGGCGATCGCGTCGATATTGTTCCGGCGCAGCACGCGCGTAAGTTCCTGGTCGCGCTCATCCACGAGACCGCTAAAGCGCGCTCGCGTCGTGCGATCGGCCGTGTTGATCTCAATTTGGTCGCCGGTCTCAGCGTCTTCCAAAGTAATGATGCCGATGTTTGGCAACACCCTTTCTCGTTCATCGTGGATATGGATCGCCACGAAATCGTGCCGCCGTCCACTCACTGCCAGCGCTCGCGAAAAATCGGGCGCCTGAAAATCCGAAATGAAGAAAACAACGGCGCGGCGTGTGACGATCTTATTCAAATAGTCGAGGGCCAGCGCCGGATCTGTGCCGCGTCCCTTTGGTTCGAAAAACAGAATCTCCCGGATAAGTCGTAGCGTGTGAGAGCGCCCTTTCTTCGGGGGGATAAAAAGTTCAACACGGTCTGTGAAGAGGACGAGCCCGACCTTGTCATTATTCCTAATCGCGCTGAAAGCGAGCAGGCACGCGACTTCCGCGGCCAATTCCCGTTTTGATTGCGTGGTGCTCCCGAAATTTCCAGATGCGCTGACATCCACCACCAGCATCACCGTTAGCTCGCGTTCTTCTGTAAATTTTTTCACGAACGCGTTGCCCATCCGCGCGGTGACATTCCAGTCGATCGCGCGAATTTCGTCGCCTGGCTGATACTCCCGCACGTCTTCAAAATTCATTCCTCGCCCTTTGAAAACGCTGTGGTAATCGCCGGCAAACGCGGTCTCGACGAGGCCGCGGGTTTTGATTTCGAGGGCGCGGATTTTTTTGAGAATTTCGCTTGTGGTCCTCGCGTGATCGTCATCCGGAGAGGAGCGAAGCGGAGTCGGGGGATCTCGTTGCATTACCGTGAAGCTTTGATTGGTCGCAAAGCGAAGTAATTTTGATGTCGCATTAGTACATCTTGGGTTGCGTCGCGGGATTCCTCGACTTCGCTCGAAATGACGGGAAAATCACGGCACCGGCAATCCAGCAAAAATACGCTCGATAATGGTCTCGCTCGTGACTGCTTCCGCCTCGGCTTCGTAGCTGACGATGATGCGGTGTCGCAACACGTCGGGGCCGATGCTCTTGACGTCCTGCGGCGTGACGTAGCCGCGGCCGTTCAGAAAGGCGTGAGCCCGGGCGCCGAGCGCAAGATAAATGGTCGCACGTGGTGAGGCCCCGTAACGAATGAGCCCTTCGAGTCGCAGGTTGTAGGTCTCAGGCTCGCGCGTCGCCCAGACGACGTCCACGATGTAATCCTTCACGCGGTCATCGATGTAAATGCTGTTGACCACGCTGCGTGCAGCGATGATTTGGTTCGGATCAACCACCGGATCGACTCGCAAATCGGGCGCCGAAGTCGCCATCAAATCGAGAATGTTTCGCTCCTCAGATTTTTGCGGATAGCCAATATTTAGTTTGAACATGAAACGGTCGAGCTGTGCTTCCGGCAGTTGATACGTTCCTTCCTGTTCAATCGGGTTCTGGGTTGCTAAAACCAGAAATGGATCGGAGAGAGGATAGGTTTGCTCGCCGATGGTGACCTGCCTCTCCTGCATCGCCTCAAGCAGCGCGCTTTGTACCTTGGCCGGTGCGCGATTTATTTCGTCGGCCAGGATTAGATTTGAAAAGATCGGGCCGAGCTTGGTGGTAAACTCTCCTGTCCGCGGATTGTAAATAAGAGTGCCGACTAGATCAGCCGGCAGCAGATCGGGCGTAAATTGCAATCTTTGGAAACCGGTCTGGATGCACGCGGCCATTGTTTTCACTGTGAGCGTTTTGGCCAGACCGGGAACGCCCTCGAGCAGGAGATGACCATTCGCGAGGAGACCCGAGCAGCAGTCGATCCACCAAATATTTCTGGCCTATGACAACGTGACCGACTTGTTGGCGGAGCGGTGGAATCCATTGGCCCAGCTCCCGAACTTCCTGTGTAATTTCCTGCGTCGATTTCATACGGACTCGTCAGACACGCAGGCTAGGGAGAATGTTCGATCAAACGTGCCGCAACTTGCTGACTTTCTGCTCATTTCGCTCGCGAATCCACTGCTTCCTCAGCGGTCTTCGCGGCGCGAGCGCAGCGCCAGAATGATGCTAAACGTTAGATCGCAATGTTCGTTCTCAAGCCATGGCATCGAGCTATTTGGATAGCCGCGTTTGCCGGCATCGCAATGTCGGTCCTTGCGTGGATCGCGTGGAGTGATCCGGCAATCAATTTTTTGACCCGCGATAGCCGGGCAGAGTGGATCGTTTTTCCTGCTGCAGTTGATGCGCACGCGCATTGGTTTGCCAGCCTCGACGCGACATTCCGACGCGAGTTTGCTTCTGACGAATCAACCTGCGACTGCGCGTTTGAGCGTTCGCGCAATGCGGCGCGCCGACGTGAAAATCAATGGCGCTCCGATTCGTTTTCCACCGAGCTCGCAACTGGAAGGAGATTAAGAGCACCGACGTTGCCGAGCAATTACAAACTGGTACGAACACAATCGAAGCGCGCGTCTTTAATCATAATGGCCCCCCGGCGCTTTGGCTCGCATTGACCACTGACCAACTGGACCTTGCGCAGTGATCAAAGTTGGGAAGCATCGTTTGCCGGTTCTTCATCGCGTCAGGCCGTTCCTGCCGCTGCTGCAAAGACTCCAGGTCCAGGTAATTCAACCGCTGGCGGCGAAAGCACCGTTGACGCGTTAAGAGAAATTTGGCTGTTCGGGATTGTTCTTATTGCGATCGCTTGTGTGGCGATCTTTCTCTGGAAAGTCAGCTTTAAGAAGCTGACAGCGCGATCGCTGGAGACAAGTGCTTCTGCTCGTTTGTTGTCGGTGTGTGGTTGCTGTTATTCTGGAACAATGCGCGGCTATTGCCGTTCCACGCCGGTTTCGATTCGAATGAGCATCTCAAATACATCAACTACATCCAGGAACACCGAGCGCTCCCGTTGCCGACTGAAGGCTGGGAAATGTATCAGCCGCCGCTCTATTACTTGATCGGCGCGGCAAGCCTTTCGGCGTTGCAAACTCTCAATCAACGATCCGATGTCGATTGTCGTTCTTGCGTTTGCTCGGAGCATTTTTCGGCATTGCGCAATTCGTTTTGGTTTTTTTCAGTTTGCGGATACTGCTTCCGCTGCGAGCTGCATTCATCGGACTTTTGCTGGCGGCGTTTCTGCCGATGCATTTGTATCTCGGGCACTATGTGACGAACGAAATGCTGGCGGCTGCTCTGGCAACAGCGACGCTATATCTGTGTTTGCGTCTGCTGAAAAGTGACACGCCCCATGGGTCGCAATTTGCATGGATCGGATTGGCGCTTGGCGCGACATTGCTGACTAAGGCGACCGGCATTTTGTTGCTGCCAGTCGTGATTATTGCAATCGCGGGCAGGCTGGCTTACGGGTGCGCGCCACTCGGGAGGTCACTGCGCAATCTCGGCCTTCTGCTCGCAATTTGTTTCGCTGTGTGCGGCTGGCATTACGCGCGCATCTGGCTCCGATATGGCACGCCGCTGGTCGGCAACTGGGATGCGATAAGCGGATTCCAATGGTGGCAGGATCCTGCTTACCACTCTGCGGCTGACTACCTTCGCTTCGGCCGATCCTTGGTGAATCCATTTTTCAGCGGCTTCGCCGGGATTCCCGACGGAATATACTCCACTTTTTGGGGCGACGGCCTCTGCGGTGGTAAATCGAGCTGTAACCATCGCGTGGAACCACGCGCCGATGGCCGCCGGCTATCTGTGGGCACTCATACCTACAGCGTTTATTCGTCGTCGGAGCCAGCGTCGCGATTGTTCAATTCATCCGAAAGCCCTCTAGTGAATTGTTCCTGTTAATGGGTTTCTCGGCGCTGATCGGGCTCGGTTTGATTTTCATGACCTTAAAAGTTCCGTCCTACGCGCAAGCGAAGGCGTTCTACGGGTTGTCAGCACTCACGCCGCTCTGTTTCTTTGGCGCCCTCGGGTTGGGAAACGCTAACGTACAGGAGTAGGCCTCTGCGACTTGTTCTTGCCGTGCTGATCTTGGTTTGGGCGATGAACAGCTTAACCACTTACTGGATTGTTCCTTCGGCCGAGCAACATCTATATGCTGCAAAGAGCTTTGGCATTCAGGGCAAGATCGACAATGCTTCTGCCGAAACGCTTAAGGCCGTGGAAGCAGATCCTTCAAACGCGACGGCGCGAGGCTTTCACGCGTTGAGCTTGAGCCAGCTAGGCCAGGACGAGGAAGCCATTACAGGAAGCCGAACGCGCGATCGAATTAAATCCCAGCAGTTCTGCTGCCCACTTGGATCTGGCCATTTCTGTAAAGCGGAGTGACCAAGAACGCGCGATCACCGAAGCTCGCCATGCGATCCAGCTCGGTCCGGAGAATTCTTCGGCCTACCAATTCCTCATGAATTGTCTTTTCGAATCACACCTCTACAGCGAAGCAGCCGATCTTGGGCGCGAATGGCTGGCTGTGACGCCCTATGATGGAGCTGCTCATTCCGAATTAGGTTCGGCTCTAGCGCAAAATGGCGATCTGGTTTCGGCGGCGCAACACTTGGGTTACCTGATGCTGTTGCGGCCAGACGTCGAAGAAGCTCATACAAAATTACGGCAGCTTCTGCTATTGTCGGCCAAGGAGCCGGATGGCTTGCAGCGATTGCGCCACGTCGCTGCAAATGCTCCGGACTCGCCACGAATGTTGGACGAACTCGCGTGGCTTCTTGCGACGAACCCCGATTCACAGGTCCGCGATGGGGCCGAGGCAGTTCGCTTGGCTGAGCACGCTTGCGACCTGACTGAGCGCAAAATTCCGGCTCTTCTCGATACGCTGTCTGCGGCTTATGCCGAGGCAGGAGATTTTTCGCGTGCAATCAGCGCTGCCGAAGAAGCGCTCAATCGCGCCCGTTCCTCGGGCGACAAGGATGCTGTCAAGCTAAGTGAAAGTATTCTTGCCTCACTTCGTGACAATCTTCCCTATCGCCAGGAGCCAGAGTAACAGCTTATTTTGCTCGTAGGCGTGATGCTGCCCTCGCACTCTTCGCACGGGGACGTAGCGTCAGAATGATCGGCAACCCAGGAAAAGGCTGCGCGTCGCGAATGCGAGATTCAAGGTAGCGCTTGTACGTTTGGCTCAACAGACGTGGATCATTCACGAAAAGCACGACTTCGGGAGGCTGCAGCTGTTGATCTTCTTCCCCTTTCGATTGAGCAGCATAAAACAGTTTGAGGCGCCGCGCCCTTAATGTCGGTGGCGGGTTCGCTTCGAATGCTTGCCGCAGTAGTCGGTTCAGAACTCCGGTGCTGATACGCTGCCGCGCCGCACGTTGGATTTTTTCAATCAACGCAAACAATTTACTAACGTGTTCTCCAGTTAACGACGACGTAATCAATACCGGCGCATAATCCAGAAAGAAAATTTGCTCGAGCGCGGCCGCCACCAGTCTGGCGATGGCCTCCTTTTGATTGCGCTTTGGTTTAACCAGGTCCCACTTATTTAGAACGACGATCGCCGGTTTCCGCGCGGCCTGAATCAAACCGGCGATTCGTTTGTCCTGCGCGGTTACACCCGCCGTGAGATCGACAGTAAGAACGCAAAGGTCAGCCCGGCGGATGCTCCGTTCTGCGCGCATGACACTGAATACTTCAACCGAAGTTGACTGTTTACCACGCCGGCGGATTCCCGCTGTGTCGATGAAAACGAAATTCCGGCCATCGCGTTGGTAAAGAATATCGATGGCATCACGCGTGGTTCCTGCCAGTTCGCTTACAATGGCGCGTTCGCTGCGCACGATGGAATTGACCAGGGAAGATTTTCCGACATTGGGTCGGCCAAGAATCGCCACCGCAAGTGAATCGTGACTTGTGGCTTGTGAATCGCCAGCGGGCGAGGGGAGAAATCGATCGATTGCGTCTAACAAGTCTGAGATGCCGCGACCATGTTCTGCGCTAATCGCTATACTCGATTTGAAGCCCAACGAATCGAACTCCGCCGCAAGTGCCTCATGTTTTTCAATGTCGATCTTGTTGATGACCAGGACCACCGGCTTTTGTGATTTGCGCACGACGCGAGCGAGCTCTTTATCCATCGGGGACAAGCCTTCTTGGGCGTCGACGACGAAAAGCAAAAGATCACTCTCGCGCAACGCTTCCTCGGCGGCACCGCGCACGTGCCCGCTCAGCTCGGCTTCGCCAGCGCCGAAAATCCCGCCGGTATCCCATAGAACGAAACGCCGCGTACCGCGTGCGCAAATTGCGGAAATCCTGTCGCGCGTAATTCCGGGCTGGTCGTGAACGATGGCAATTTTGCGGCCAATCAGACGATTAAACAGCGCAGACTTGCCCACATTCGGCCGGCCAACAATTGCGACGCTCGGCGTATTCGTTGTGCCGTTCATCGCTTTAAGAACTCTATGTTAACCCCGCTGCGGGTGCGCATGCCCTTCTGCCTGCAGCTGGCGAACGCCATCTGTCACGTAGACGATTCCTGAAATCAATGTGAACACGCCAGCAACGACCACCACGTAGAGCAGAGGAATGAATCGCAGCTGCAACATCACCCATCCAATGGCGATCATCTGCAGGACGGTCGCCACTTTTCCAGTCCACTTTGGCTTCACATGTACTTTGCCGTTCAACAAATACAGGATCATCGTGCCCACTAGAATCACGACATCACGCGAGATCACAAGAACCGGAAACCAGGCGGGAAACCTTCCATATTCAGGGGCGGATTCGCTCCAGTTGCTGATGCTCAATGTGATGATACCGCTCAAAAGCAAACCTTTATCCGCAATTGGGTCGAGATACGCTCCGAGCGCGCTGCGTTGATTGTACCGGCGCGCAACGTATCCGTCCAGGCCGTCGCTTACGGCCGCGAGAATAAAAATGATGATCGCCACGTAGCGCTGCCATTCCAGCGGATCGCCGCGTTTGATGCTCTCGCCATAATAGATCGCCATCGTCACAAAAGCCGGAATCATCAAGATCCGGACGACGGTGATCTTGTTGGCCGTGGTCATCCGAGAAATGTAACGCAAGCGTCCTGCTTGCGATCAAACAAATTCGCGGAGCGGAAACGCCACAGGCTCGCAAACGTTACGTCGTAATCGCTCCCGCCTTTGCTGCGGGGATTTTGAACGCTTCGATTTGTTTTTTGATTTCGTTCGCAAAGCTGGCGGCGCCGGCGCCGTTTACGACGCGATGATCGAACGTAAGCGAAAGCGTGATGACTTCCGCGCTTTCGTTTTTCTTTCCGTTTGGAATCAATTCGCGATGAGCGGTGCCGACGAAAAGCGTGCCAACTGAGGGCGGCACCACGATAGGTGCGCCGGCCTTTACCCCAAATGCGCCCAGACTGGTAATCACAACCGGGGCGTTCATCGCATCAACACGGCCGCCGCGAGTGGCATCAACTGTTTCGTTGTAAGTCTTCACGAATTCGGGCCAGTTCTTCTTGTTCGCGTCAACAATCACGGCCGTCGCGAGGCGATCGCCTTCCAGCGTTACCGCAATACCCAGATCGAAATTTTCGTTCTCGACAATGCGCTCGTCTTCCAAAATGAGGCGACGGAAAGGTGGATGTTTTTCCATGGCTCGCACCACCGCCCACGCCATCATCACCGAAGGAGAAGGAGCGTGTTTCCCATTTTTCGTTTTTCCTGCATCGCGCGCCTTGCGAATTGCATCCCATCGCGCATCGATCTGCAAGTTGGCGGGGATCACGTGAAGGAGCTTGCGCGTGATCGTCGGTGCTAACGCAGGTTCGATCACTGTAGCCGGGGTCGGTGACCCCGGCCGCGTGAACTCGCGTGGGGACACTGAGAGGCCGCGATCAGCGCCTGCGGCTACAGCACCAGCCACTGGTTCTTCGGCTGCTTCCTGAAACTGGTCGGCAAAAGATGGCTCGGCGGTTATGATCGTGCCAAGCTCCTGACCAATCTCGACGGTGTCGCCTACCTTTGTTTTCCATTCGCCCATTACACCGGCAAACGACGACTGAATGGGATAAACGGCTTTATCGGTCTCCACTTCGCAGAGCTCATCGTCGAGCGCGATGGTGTCGCCGGGATTTTTCAAAAGCGAAACGACTTTTGCATTGCGAATGCCTTCACCCATAACCGGGACGGTGATGCTTTGCATCCGTTTTTCGCCGGTTTCCGCTTTAGCCGGGGACGCTGACCCCGGCGGGACGTGCTCCAGGCTCGGAACGAAGCCGCCGCGGTCGGCGCCCGCGGCTACAACCGCGCGTTCGTGTCTGGTCTGAACCGAGCGCTGAATTGCGGAGACGATCCGCTCGACGTCTGGCAACGCCGCGTACTCATAAATCGGGTTGTAGCCGATCATGACGTTTGCTTTGCTGACCAGAATCGGCGGGCTGATCATTTCATTCCAAAGATCCGGAACACTCGTGATGTGAGAAATCAGCATCTGACCAACACTGCAATTTTCGGTGTCCTCCTGAACGACGACCAGCCGGTGAGTCTTGCGCACCGATTCCTCGATTGCGGCTTTGTCCCACGGAACGATTGAACGCAAATCAATTAGTTCGACGCTGATTTTATTGTCGATCTTGTTTAAAGCTTCGAGAGATTTCTCGACCGTGTTACCCCACGCAACGAGAGTGACATCGGAGCCATCACGCAACTTGTGCGCCTCGCCCAACGGAACCGCGCGAATTGGCTCCGTGTATTCGTGCTCCGCCCAAAGCAGATGTTTGGGTATCAAAAAGATGACGGGATCTTCACCATGCATGGCGGACCAGAGCAATCCGGCGGCATCAGCCGGCGAGCTTGGGATTACAATGTTCAGGCCGGGATAATGAGCGAGCGCTGCTTCGTTTGCCTGGCTGTGCCATAAGCTTCCGCCGGGCAGGTAAGCCCCATAGGGCGCATAAAACACCGCCGGGCATTTCCAATTGCCGAACGATCGCCAGCGCAAATTCGAGATGTTTGTGACGAGTTGGTTGAACCCCGGATAAATGAAATCAATAAATTGTAATTCGAAGACCGGACGTTTGCCGTACGCCGCCAGACCGCACGCGACACCGAGGATCGTCGATTCAGCAAGAGGCGAATTGAAGACCTGTTTCGGAAATTCGGTTGAAAGCCTTTGGGTGAGACGGAACACGCCGCCTTTTGGGTCTTCAATATCTTCACCGAACAGGATGCGTCGCGGATCTTCCTCCAGACCCACGCGCAATGTTTTATTCACCGTATCGCCAATGCGATATTTCCCGGACGGGAGAACCTCTTTGTTAAGTTTTGGAGGAGACTTGCTAACGTTAGCGAGTAACTCGTTAGGCGAAGGATCCTCGGCCTTTTCTGCTTCGGCGTACTCGCCGCGAATGCGCTCTTTAACTTCATTATCGAGCCTGGCGAATTCCTCGGTAGTGATTACGCTTTCCTGGATCAGTTGATCCTTCCAGTACTTGAGCGGATCTGATTTTTCCAACGTCTGCAACTCTTCAGCGCTCCGATAAAGTTTCTGATCATCAGTGCTGGTGTGACTGGAAAGGCGCTCCATCCTGATCCAGAAAAAGAACGGTCCGCCTCCGGCGCGAATTTTCTCGAACGCCTCTGCGGTTGCGTCATAAACCTGCTGCACGTCTTGTCCTTCGAGTCGGCGCCAGTTGTCGGGTTCGAGAATGTTGAGCGCGAGCGGATTGTTCTTCCGCGTCGGCATGCTGATGCCGTAGCCGTTGTCCTCGACGAGGAAGAGCATGGGAAGGTTCTTCTCCCTGGCAAAACAGAGCGCCTCAAAAAAATCTCCCTGGCGCGTCGCGGCATCGCCGATCGTCGTGACAACGAGATTTTTTTTGCCGTCCAGCTGAATGCCCCAGGCCATGCCGCACGCGGGGAGCAACTGCGAACCGGTCGGAGTCGGCACGCTCCAGATGTGCAACTCTGCATTACTGTAGTGTGACGGCATTTGCCGGCCGCCGCTCCCGGTGTTGCGCTTTGCAAAATATTCGAGGCCGAGCTGGCGCGTGGTCATTCCGCGCCCTAGAACAAGACCGCGGTCGCGATAATACGACACGATGTAATCGTCCGGTTCCATCTGGATCGAGACCGCGGCGAGCGCCTCGTGGCCCATTCCGGAGACATGAAAATGTCCCTTGCCCTGACGATTCAGATTCTGTTCACGCAGATCCGCATGACGACTCTCCAGAATCGTGGTTAAGAGTCGCAGTTTATCTTCCTTGCTGAGCGCAGGCATACGGCATGATCTTACACGGCACTTACAGATCGACAATCACACGGATTTGTTTCGAATAAAAAATGCACGCCGAAACGACAACATCAAAATTGGGAGTGATCGCGCGTTACCGGGAATATCTTCCGATTACTGAATCGACGCCGATTGTTTCGTTGGGTGAGGGGAGTACGCCGCTGGTGTTTTGCCCGCGATTGAGCAAACGCGTCGGCCGCGACGGTTTTCGTCAAAAACGAAGGAATAAATCCAACAGGCTCGTTCAAGGATCGCGGCATGACCGTGGCAGTATCGAAAGCGATGGAGCGCAACGCAAAAGCTCTCATTTGCGCCTCAACAGGGAACACGTCGGCTTCCGCGGCGGCCTATGCAGCGCGCGCGGGGATCTCGTGCGCTGTGGTCTTGCCCGTTGGCAAAATCGCAATCGGTAAATTGCTGCAGGCTTTCGCATGTGGAGCAAAAATCATCGCTTTGGAAGGCAACTTCGACGACGCGCTGCGGATCGTTCGGGAGCTTGGTGAACAGCGTGATCTCGCCGTTGTAAATTCGATTAATCCGGATCGAATCGCCGGACAGAAGACCGCCGCGTTCGAAATTATCGATGATCTGGGCGAAGCGCCCGATTTTCATCTCTTGCCCGTAGGCAATGCTGGAAACATCACCGCGTATTGGGCAGGCTATCGAGAATATCACGCGCGCGGAAGGTCGACCAAGTTGCCGGCGATGATTGGGTTTCAGGCCGCGGGCGCTGCCCCAATTTTTTACAATCGCATCGTCGAAAACCCGGAAACGGTGGCGTCTGCAATTCGAATTGGCAATCCGGCAAGTTGGAAACAGGCGCGCGCTGCGATCACCGAATCACATGGCGCGATTGATGTTGTTAGTGACGAGGAGATCCTTGCAGCACAGATATGGCTGGCGCAGCACGAGGGAATTTTTGTTGAACCGGCAAGTGCAGCGTCCGTCGCGGGGCTTTTCAAATGCTGCGATTCGAAAGAGGCAGTCTATTCATTTCAGAAGATCCCAGAGGAGAGCCAAATTGTTTGCACGGTCACTGGACATGGATTGAAGGATCCCGATGTGATCACTACGCAGATGAAGGAATTAAAATCTGTCCCGGCGACCCTGAGTGCTGTGCAGCGCGCGATTGAAGCGTAGCGCGTAGTGCTGCGTTTGTAGTGGCTGCAATGCGAGATGCCAGTTTGCGTTGGAAGTTCGCGTTCCTGCTTCATAATCTAATTCTGTCATGCGCCTGATTGTTCAAAAATATGGCGGGACTTCCGTTGGCAGCCCTGAGCGAATTTGTAAAGCGGCCCGCCGAATTCTTGAGACGCAGCGTGAGGGCTGTCGTGTTGTCGCGGTCATCTCGGCGATGGCAGGAGTAACCGATCAGTTAATCAAGCTTGCAAAGGCTGTTTCGCCGCAGCCGACAGAACGCGAGCTCGATCTATTGCTTGCCACTGGTGAAAATGCCGCCGCCGCCTTGACCGCCATGGCCGTAAACGCGTTGGGCGGAACAGCGATCTCGCTGACTGGCGCTCAGGCGGGGATTTTAACCGATCACCATCACACCAAGGCTCGGATCGCGAACATCAGTCCAAAGCAGATTCATGAGATGCTGTCGGAGGATTACATCGTAATCGTGGCAGGTTTTCAGGGGCAGACACCGCACGGAGATACTAGCACGCTTGGCCGCGGCGGGTCGGACTTGACCGCGATTGCGCTGGCGGGCGCGTTGAACGCCGATGCCTGCCAGATTTTTACCGATGTTGATGGTGTGTTCACTTGCGATCCGCGTTTAGTCAAAGACGCGAAGAAAGTTAGTGAGATTGCCTATGACGAGATGCTCGAGATGGCGGGCAGCGGCGCAAAGGTGATGCAATCACGCGCGGTAGAGTTTGCTAAAAAATTCGGCGTCGAATTTGAAGTGCGATCGAGCTTTACCAAGCGGCGCGGAACGGTTGCCAAAGAAGAGACTCCCAGCATGGAGGACGTGGTGGTTCGGGGGATCAGTCTCGACAGGCACCAGGCAAAACTCAGCATCGCAGGCGTGCGCGACGAGCCGGGAATGGCTGCCCGGATTTTTTCGAACATCGCCGCAGCGCACATCATCGTCGACATGATTGTGCAAAACGCTTCGATCGGCGGAACGACTGACGTCTCATTCACGATTCATGAGGATGAACTGGAAAACGCACGAACAATCCTGATGCCTGTGATCGGCCAGATTGGTGCGAAACGCTTAAACACAGCAGCCGGCATGGCCAAGTTGAGCGTAGCCGGGATCGGAATGCGATCACACTCGGGAGTAGCGGCACGAATGTTCGAATGCCTGGGAAACAACGGAATCAACATCCAGCTGGTTTCTACCTCGGAGATCAAGATTGCAGTCATCATTGATGAAAAAGATGCTGAACGCGCTGCACAATTGATCCACGCCGAGTTTGGTCTGGCGCGCTTGCTGCCCGCTGCCTCTGCGACGCGGCCGTTCACTTGATCCGTTGCGACTTGTTGGTGCGCGCCCATGCCGCGCGACCAACATTCTGTCAGGACACCGAACTGATCGCGCCGCCGCAACTTGAACCGGCGCCCGCCGTGCAACCAAAGCAGTGATCACCGGTCATGATGTCGCGACCTTCAAGCGAATCCGGATCGATATCCCAAAGAAAAAGCCGCTTACTCCCGCCGTTGCTGGACCATTGCATTCCGAGCTGCTGATTGAAATCGCAGTCGTAAACTTCGCCGCGCCAGCCGACGCTGATCGTGTTGCGGCACATCAAACCACTAATCGTTGCCGGATTAAACGCGTGAATGAGCAGTTGCATATATTCTTCCAGTCTACCGCTACGCCGCAGATAGCTTGCAAAACGCCCGATTGGAAGATTCGAGAGCGCATATAGCTTATTAAACATAATTCCGAACTGTTTTTCGAGTTCGCGCTTGTAATCGACCTCGAGTTCGTCCTGCGACGGCGGCAGAAATGCGCCGACTGGATTGTAAACCAGATGCAGCGGCAAGTGTGGATCAGTTCCGTAGCCTAACGAGTTAAGAAGTTGTAGTGCAGCAATGCTGGCTTCAAAAACACCTTCGCCACGCTGAGCGTTTACGTTTTCAGCCGAATAACACGGCATCGAGGCAATAATCTCGACCTTGTTAGTCGCCAGAAATTCAGCCCAGATCTTCGTAGCCGGGCTCAAGCAAAATCGTGAGATTGCAGCGGTCGATTACGTGTCGCGGTAGCTGGAGCGCACCGATCTGCATGATGAAATAGCGAAAATCGGGAATCATCTCGGGCGCACCGCCCGGTGAGATCGACGATCGGAATATCGGTCTTGGTCAGCCAATTAATGATCCGATCAATGGTCTGTCGCGTGTCATGATTTCCTTGCGCTTTGGCCCTGCGTTCACGTGACAATGCACGCACGTCAGATTGCAAAGCTTGCCCGACGTTCACCTGAAGAATCTCAGGACGCGCTCGACGCAGCGAGAGCGAATTCGCACCCAGTTTCTCCGCGAAACGGTTCATCATTGCATTGCCGGCCAAAACCTGTGTTTTTTAGGCCGATCATCCTGACTGGAAATGTAGCAAACCGCTACTTCCTGAAAAGACTGTGGATTCCGGCATTTCGGAACCGCGAATCAATGCGCTAAATAATCCGAAAGTCACTCGGCGAGCCGATCTGCGGGCCGAATCGCACGGTCCAGGAACGTCGCCGTTCGGCAATCGCCACGGACGTTGTTCACGAAACGGCAGCGCCAGGAGTTTTCCGAGTGTGAGCTCATGTTCGTCACGATACGCAGCCACCCCGATTGTGATGTGCGTCCTGCGGCACATCGCGGCGCAGGGTGCGATGAAGTTTGTCCCACCAGCAAAAAATCGTGCCCCAGTTTGAATTGGTCTCGCGCTGCACGATCGAATGATGAATCCCGTGCATGCGAGGCGTGACGATGATGAGGTTCAAAATCCGTTCGAGCTTAATCGGCAGACGCCAGTTCGAATGATGAAAAAGTGTCGCGGCCTCCAAAGCGATAAAGACAGAGACCAGCATGACTGGAGAGATGCCGAACACCGTCACTGCGAGCGAAAGAAATCCGATGGAAAAGATCATCTCGCCAAAGTGGAATCGCGCGGCAGTGCTTACATCGAGATCAAGATCCGTGTGATGCACGTTATGAAATCGCCAGAAGACCGGAATCATATGGTTCGCCCAATGCCACCACCAGTAGGCGTAATCCATCAGCAGAAACGTCGCGATGCCAGCAATCCAAAACGGCAAGGCAAGCCAGTGTAACAAACCAATACGTTCCTCCTGTGCCCACATCGCGACAGCGATCGGGATTGGCAACATAGCCAGACGCACGACGGCGAAGCCGGGAATCGAGAGCACAAAATTGCGTACCGAGCCGATGCAGCACGCTGAAATGCTGGCGACGCAGCGGAAAACGCCACTGCAGGCAGAGCAATGCGAGGAACAAGCAGGCTAGCAATGGCCTGCCGACATAATCCATTAAAGGAATCTTTGGCATCAGCGTTTTATGGACACGACCCCTGATTTTATCATCTCCTCATGTACACAAGCAATGCACAGGGTCTGGCTGGATGTGATCAAAAATCGTAAGCGAGAAAATTAACCATCAGGCTCGCGCAGCGGTCACGTTTCCTGGATTAGATAACCCTAGATTTAGTGGAAATTACTCGGATGTCGGTTTCGATCATCGTTCCGTCCTTAACGAGGCGCGATTGCTTCGGCCGTTTCTCGCGCATCTGCGCGACCGAGCAGCGCGGCGCAGAGATTATTGTCGCAGACGGTGGAAGCTGCGATGGTACAGCTGAATCTGGCGCGCGGTCTTTTTGACCGCCTTGTTGTAAGCAAGCGTAATCGGGCGATACAAATGAACGCTGGTGCGCGCGCCGCGCGTGGCGACATTCTCTGGTTCGTCCACGTCGATGCCAAAGTTCCATGGGGCTGTTTGGAAGAGATCGAGCGCATCATGGATGATCCGAATGTCGCAGGCGGTTTTTTTCGAATTCGCCTGCCGCAAGACCCGCGTCTATCGATTGACGGACAGCTTTGCGCATTACGCCGGGATTTTGCTGCGAATGCGGTGTGGCGATCACGGAATATTCTGCCGGCGCACTGCCTTTCTGGACATAGGCGGATTTCCAGAAGTGCCTCTAATGGAGGACGTGGAATTTTTTCGCCTGCTTCGGCGGCGCGGTCGCGTGATATGCAGCCAAAAACGGATCCTGGCAAGCCCGCGGCGCTATGAAACTATTGGACCTGTGCGTCTGACTCTGGCTTACGGATTGATAACGGTGCTTTATATTTTCGGCATCCCACTCTCGAAACTCGCGTCCATTTACGAGCGTACGTGCTGCAAACGCCATCCTGAGTTGTCGGCGTGATAAGCGATAATGCGCGCGGCTCGTGTGTCTCATCCGTTTTCTTTGTACAGGCACAGCAAATGAAAAGGAGCCAATCATGAAAATAACGAGCTTAATTATAACGTTGGTCTCGGCTACGGCTCTTGCCGCGCTCGGGCAGGAAGGAGCACTGCAAGACGTAAAGCAGGGAGCAAAAAAAACAGAGGAGACGGTAAAAAACGGACTTGAGACGGCGGGCAAAAAAACCAAGGAAGCTGCTGAAACAGTCGGAGAAAAAACCAAGGAGACCGCTAAGACTGTCGGCAGAAAGACGAAGGAAACGGCTGAAACTGTAGGCGAGAAAACGAAGGAGACGGCCGAAACTGTAGGCGAGAAAACAAAAGAAACCGCCAAAACAGTCCATCGAAAATCCAAAACAGCGCTGAACAAGGCGAAGGCAGAAACCAGCGGTCAAAAATCGACAAATCAGGCGCCTAATACGCCGAGCCCCACCGATCGCTAAAATCGAGACTCCTGACGTGAATGGAAATAGAGTTTTCTGTAGTGCCACAGCATTGTAGCCGAGGTCGCTGACCTCGGCCGCATCAGAGTTTGCCACGCGCGGGACAGGCCGCGGTCAACGCCCGCGGCTACAATCGCGATCACATCGGATGTAACAGCGACTTTGAGCCGAAGCCGATCACATTAATCAAAATTCCGCGCTTTTCCCACTTGCTCAGACTGATTGACTGAGTCCTATTTGGCGCGATCAATTCGCGAAATTTTCTGAGTCAATGAGCGGCCTGCGCTTGGGAATCAACGTCGATCACGTAGCAACGCTACGGCAGGCCCGCTATGCCACAATGCCGGAATCCAAGAACGCGGAACCAGACCTGATCGTCGCGGCGCGAATGTGCGAACGTGCAGGTGCGCAGGGAATCGTCGCCCATCTGCGCAGTGATCGCCGGCATATCCAGGAGCGGGACATCGAACGGCTGCGCGAAAACATCATGACAAAATTGAATCTGGAAATGGGCAACACGCCGGAAATTCTCGATGTTGCGCTACGCATCATGCCGGATGAAGTCTGCCTTGTTCCGGAGAAACGGGAGGAAATCACCACCGAAGGCGGCCTGGATGTCATCGCAAATCGCAAGACATTGGAACCAACAATCAAACGGCTGCACACCTCCGGCATTCGAATCAGCTTGTTCATCGATCCCACGTTGGAACAAGTCGACGCCGCAGCAGAGCTGGCCGTCGAAATGGTTGAGCTGCATACCGGCAGCCTGGCCAACGCGTTTACAGAAAAGATCCAAAAAGAAGAGCTTGAGCAATTGCGAGCGGCCGCGCGCGCCGCATCGGAATCAAATCTTCAGGTCAACGCCGGCCACGGCATCAACTACAAAAATATCGAGTTTATCAACCAAATTCCGTGTTTGACCGAGCTCAACATTGGTCACTCCATCGTATCGCGGGCGGTTTGGGTTGGGCTTGATACTGCCGTGAAAGAAATGCTCGCTGCAATGGCAAATTATCCCGGATGAGCGTTAAAGGTGGATCGCGTTGTCCTCAACGCGATCGCAATTCAAGATGAGCGTGATTGGTACTGGGATCGACCTTGTCGAGTGCGCCCGCATCCAGCGGTCGATCGATCGATTTGGCGATCGTTTTCTCCATCGCGTTTTTACCGATGGCGAGATTGAATATTCGATGTCGATGAAATTTCCGGCGCGCCATCTGGCCGCGCGATTCGCGGCAAAAGAGGCTGTTTCGAAAGCATTCGGCACCGGCATTGGCAAAGCGATGGGTTGGCGCAACATCGACATCCAGAAAAAGCCGAGCGGCGAACCATTCCTCGTTTTATCCGGGCCGGCCGAGGAGCTTGCACAAAAACGCGGCGTCACTGCTGCACTCGTCACTCTTAGCCATACCGAGCATCACGCGGTTGCCTGTGTCGTTCTAGAAGGTGTGCCTTCTTAGCCGCGATAGATGCTCGGAAGGATCACAGCGTGAGAATATTTTCAAGAGATTGCTATCGATGCAAGGCGCCTTCATGAGACGACATGCCATCCGCATCGCGTTTGCCATCATCGCCATCGCAGCAGCGGCCGCCATTGCGATTGGGGATGTCGTGCACCGGTCCGCGGCACGCAAGGTGCGTGAGGCGATTCTTGCGGAACTCCAGCCGGTCGTCTTGAAGAATTGTACGTTGAAGCGCTTCGGGAGCGCCAATGATGGCGGATACCTGATGTGCGAGAATCTGATTGAACCGCTCGACGCAGGGTACTGGTACGGTGTTGGCAGAAATGACGATTGGGGATGCGAGCTGTCGCGCCGGTATCACGTCCCGGTCCATCAGTATGACTGTTTTGATCCTGCCCGGCCAACCTGCGACGGTGGCACCTTCGTGTTTCACAACGAATGCGTCGGCGATCGGACCAGCGACAGGGGTTCGCGTTTCTTCGACACGCTGGAAAATCAAATCAGGAAGAACGCCGACACTGGCCGGCGTCTAATCATCAAAATGGACATTGAAGGCGCGGAATGGGATTCGCTCCTCGCGGTCCCTGACGAACTGCTGGCGTCGATTCCCCAGATTGCGATGGAGATGCACGGCTTCGATGACCCGAAGATTGTGGAGGTGCTCCAGAAACTGAAACGGCACTTCTATCTCGTGAATCTCCACTTCAACAACTGGTCGTGCACGCACAAGGCCGCGCCGCTCCCCGCGTGGGCGTACCAAGTGCAATGGGTGAACAAGCGCATCGGTGTTCCCGATCCCGCGGCGCCATTTCCCGCACCGATGAGCCCGCTAAACGCCCCTGATTCGCCGACATGGCCTGATTGTCAGTTGCGCACTCCGCGGTCGCAGCGCTGAGGGACCAGTGGAACGCGTTATCCCTGGCTCGCCGTAGCCGTGGCGAAGGCGGCTCAACGGTTTGGCGAGAACAGGATTGAAAGTCAGCGCACTTTCCGGCTATGAACGCAGGGATGGAATATTTTCGGCACATCATGGAGGTGGTCGGCACCAGCGTGGATGGCGTGGGTGTATTCATTGTGGCCGCTGGCATGCTGGCTGCCACAATCCGACTTGTCCTGCGCCTGCGGGATCGCGCCCACGGGACGGGCAATTATTATTCGCTTTACCGGCAGGATGTAGGACGCGCGATCCTGCTCGGTCTCGAGTTTCTCATTGCTGGCGACATTATTCGGACCGTCGTCGTCGCGCCGACTCTGCAAAATGTGGTCGTCCTGGGAATGATCGTGCTTATCCGCACATTCCTGAGTTTGTCATTGCAATTGGAAATTGAAGGAAAATTGCCATGGCGGCGCGAAGCTGCGCGCCAAAATCAGAATTGACCCACTAATTTACGCCCGCTTCAAAGTCGGTCCTTGAGCCACGAGCACTGACTCGCGATCTACATGAGCAATCACGCGAAGACAACGTAGGCGATCGCAATCTTGTAAACGTTGCGCCGCTTGAGCTCGATCAGGAATTTCTTCGGGTTCACAACGGGATCCCCGTGCGCCGCACGAGGTCGATGAACCGCGGATCGCTGCGGATTGCGTCCCACACCGGGTCGTCTTTATAAAAAACTCCGATCGCTCCCGTTGCTAAGCCGCGTTCCAGCCATGAAAGCGCCATCTCTTTCTCGTTCAAGGTGGCATAGATCTTGGCTATTAAATGTGCGTGGCTCAAACCCGCGCCTGATATCCCTTCCAAGTCTTTGATGATCTGGAGGGCTTCAGCGCGCTTCCTTTGCGCCGCGTAGATCATTCCCGTATCATAAATCAAAATCGGGTCACCTTTCCTCTCTCGTTTGGCCTTTTCCAATTCCGCCAGCGTTTCGTTGAACAACTTGTTTTGGATGTACACTCCTATCTCCCATGTCGTGGTAAAAGATGGGCCTAGCTCATTGGCCTGGCGCAGCAACTCGAGAGCTCTGGGATAATCTCGCTTGAGATGGTAAGGCATAGCGGCTTGGCGTGCGATAATTGGTGAAAGCGGATCGAGTTCGCGAGCTTTCAACATTTCCTCTAGGCTTTCATCGAGACGCCCCTGTCGCACCAGCGAAAATCCCAAATAGCTATGGGCTAATGCCAAGCTCGGGCTGAGTTCGATGGCACGGCGCAGTTCTCGATCACCCAACTGAAAATTGGATGGCGCGAATGCGATGTTAGCTAGAGCTAGTGCAGCGTGAGCTTCGGCCAAGTTCTCATCAAGCGCTACGGCTTCGCGCGCCGCCTTTTCGGTTTTGCGCGTACCGTCAATGGGCGCAATGTAGCCGTAAGCGCCAAGATTCGCATAGGCGTCGGCAAAGCCCGCGTAGGCGAGCGCATAGTTGCGATCTTCCTCGATTGCCCTGTCGTAGTAGCTTATGGCGGTAAGAAGATCTTCGCGGGTGCGACGTTGGGCAAACGAAAGTCCCTGCATGTAATACTGGAAAGCTTTAAGGTTCTCCGTTGGGCGCTTGGCAAGCTGCTGACGCTCGGCGCCGCTCAACTTCAAGCGCAACTTCTCGGAGATCTGTTTCGCGATCTCTTCCTGCACCGCGAATACGTCGGCGACCTTGCGATTGTATTGTTGTCCCCACAATTCCGTTCCATCTGAAACATTCACCAGTTCTATTCGGATCGTGAGGTTGTCGCCTTGCTGCAGCAGTCTGCCCAGTACCACGGCCCCCACGCCGAGGTCGTGTCCAGCCTTTCGCGGATCAACCTCTTTGCCCTTGTATTGAAAGACCGTACTGCGCGCCATCACCTTGAGTTGAGACAGCTGCGAAAGGCTGTGAATGATGCTTTCAGTGATACCATCAGATAGGTAATCGATGCCTGGATCACGGTTCTGATTGTCGAAAGGCAGCACGGCAACACTTTTCTTGAGCACCGCCGGATTCGAAACAGATCCGACAGCGACCGGAGGGGTGCGCAGAGAATGAAAAATGAAGAAAGCAGACGCGCCGAGAATTAGGACAACGGCGGATGCGATGGCGAAGCGGACGCGCCGTACATTGCTTGTCTGCCCGGACCAACCCCGCAGTCTCGCTGCCAGATCGTGTACGCCAGGCCGGCCCGCCGGCTCCAGTGCGAGCATCGATTTAAGCAGCGACCTTAGAAAAGCCGGAACATGTGCTGCCTTCAGTTGTTCGGTGGGAAGTGCGGCCAACTTCTGAGCGCGGCGAATTTCCTCAATGCTCCGACCGGCAAATGGCGTTTTCCCGGTGAGCGCAAACCAGAGCGTGGCGCCTAACGAGTAGATGTCGGAACGGACATCGACCGGCCTGCTTTCGAATTGCTCAGGGCTTGCGAAATTCGGTGTGCCGACGAATCCACCGTGGGTGATGTCCATCTCTCCTCCGGCGTCCGCGACTGCCTTGGCCAAACCGAAATCGATGATTTTTACGGTAGGGGCGGCGCGCTGCGCCTTCCGGACGTCTCCGCGGGGCGTCCATGCGTACTCGCCCTCTTCCGGATCCTTAAGCATGATGTTGCCAGGCTTGAGGTCACGATGGATCAAACCTTGAGCCGCGGCAGCGATCAGCGCCTGCGCGATTTGAGTTGCAATTTCCACAACCAGCTTTGGATTCAGCGGACCGTATCTTCGCACACGAGTCTCTAACGTTTCGCCCTCGACCAATTCCATTGCGTAAAAGCAGCGGCTCCCATCAGGTGCAGCGCCAAACTGATAAACGGCAGCCACATTCGGATGCCGCAAGGCGGCCGCGGCGCGAGCTTCGCGCAAAAAACGTTCACGCGCAGTTTGTGAGTCCCGATGGGGCGAGACCGTTGGCGTGTCGATTACTTTTAGAGCGACTCTGCGACGCAATACCTTATCCCTGGCGAGATAGGTCACTCCCATGCCGCCCCGACCGAGTTCCCAGTAAGAACCATCTGCGCGTTGCTCGACCTCGAAATCACCGAAGACTAAGGCAAACGGTTTAGTTTGGACGACCGTTTCTTCTAAGCTCCGAAGCAAACAAGCCACGCAGTCGCCTTTCGCGTTCAACGGCTCGCCGCAAACCGAGCAGAGTGCGACGGATGCGAGACGTGTTTCCATTTCGCACCTCCCTCAACTTTTCGTTAGCACACCTAGCAACTCGTACAACCTCTTAGAGCCGCCATTTGCCGTCACTCCGGAGAAAAGATCACGACGACGCCAGACGCCGGTGGCATTGCTATGGCACGGCTCCTTTAACCTTCTGTCAGTACATGGATCAACTCGCGCAACTCTTCGTCGACTTGCGTCTCCGTATGCACCGTTCGGCGCACCTCAACGCGCAACGCTTCCAGATAGCGCGCTCGCAACCGGGTGACATGGCTCCGAAGTGTTGACTCTGCTATTCCCAGCCGATCCGTCAGTTCAGCATAAGTCGGTGGCGGGTCCGCGCCACCGGCAACAAAGATCCTCAATTCATTGAAGAGCTTCTCCTTGGACTCACCTTTGTAATCTGCCGAAAGCCTTTCCAATCCAGCGGCGAGCAGTGCCTCTGCCCAGCTGCGATCAAAGAGTCGATCTTCACTGCCCGCGGTGCTATGAGCCTGGAAAAGCGATTCCGCTTCGTTAGCCTGCTCTTCATGGAGCGGCAGAAAATCTTGTCCACCGCCGCGCTTAAGCGTCCGTTCGCGGTCGGCAGCGTGCGCCAGAAAATTTTTTACGGAGGCGAGCAGAAATGAACGGAACTTTCCTTTCTGCCGGTCGACGCGAGCGTAGATTTTATGTTCCAACAGGTAAGCGAAAAAGCTCTGCGTAAGATCCTGCGCATCGTGCACAGTGTACCCGCGGCTGCGCACGAAACTGTAAAGCGGTGCCCAATAGGTTTGGCAAAGCTCCGCCAGTGCGGCCTGCGAAATGTCCGGTTCGGCCTGGCTTCTGCCGGCCGCGAGCACAACGCTCCAGCGGGTCGAAGGAAACAAATCGCTCCGACTGTGCCCGTTCCCCACCAGAGAATTCACCTTAACGCTCTGTACCGAGACCGCAGAAGAAAAGCAAGCCACGAAAAAAAGTGAGATTTCGTGCAGCACGCGCTCCGGAATCCGTTTGTGAATGGAAAGCAATCATCACGAAAGGAAAGATATCTTATGAAGACCAAAATTCTCCGAAACATATTCCTCAGCAGTGGCATGCTCTTCGCGTCAGCGTCCGCTGCCTACAGCGGCACGAGCGATGGCTTCCTGAATTTCAGCAACACGCCCTTTGTTTGTCCGCGGCCTACGATTATTACATTCGATGCTCCGGGCAGTGGCACAGGCCCCGGCCAGGGCACAATCACGTTCGCCATCAACCCGGCAGGGACGATCTCGGGACGCTACGCTGACGCGGGCACTGCGATTCACGGTTTTGTGCGCACTCGGGACGGGGCCATCGTCACGTTCGACGCTCCGGGCGCGGGGACAGGGCCCCGGCAAGGCACTCGGCCCTTCAGCATCAACCCGGCAGGCGTGAGCGCGGGCTACTACAACGACGCGAGCAATGTGTTTCACGGTTTCCTGCGTAGCCGGCAAGGTGTCATCACTATCTTCAACATTCCGGGTGCGGGCACAGGTCCCGGCCAGGGTACCTTCGCCGGCAACATTAACCCAGCGGAGGTGATCGCTGGGCGCTACGTTGACGCGAGCGATGTGGCTCACGGCTTCCTGCGCGCTCCGAACGGCACCATCACTACATTTGATGCTCCGAACGCTGGCACAGGCGCCGGCCAGGGCACGTTTGTTTTTACCGGCTATTGCCTCAACCCAGCCGGGGCAATCGCGGCAACTTCGCTTGACGCTAAGCGATGTGTATCACGGCTTCCTGCGCACTCCGGACGGCACTATCACCACGTTCGATGCTCCGGGCGCTGGCACAGGTCCGTTCCAAGGCACATTCCCGCTCGGGATCAATCAGGCTGGAGCGATCAGGGATGACTACATTGACCGAGAGATGTAAATCATGGGTTCGTGCGTGCCTCAGACGGCATTATCACCACGTTCGACGTTCCGGACGCGGGCGCAGGCCCGTTTCAGGGCACCTCACCCCAAGGCATCAACGCATCAGGGGCGGTAACGGGAGAGTACGTGGACGCGAGCGACGTGAATCACGGCTTCGTGCGCGCTAGCAACGGTGCTATCACCACGTTCGACGTTCCGGGCGCTGGGACAGGTCCGTTCCAAGGCACCATCCCTCTTTCCAACAATCCGGTCGGTGTCATCACCGGATACTATATTGACGCGAACGATGTGACTCACGGTTTCCTGCGGACCCCGTAAGCCGCCCAACCGCAGATGATGAGTTGGCTAAGCTAGAGCATCACTCCCAACCAATCTGG
>CAWIXX010000009.1:0-15606 GCA_963840135.1 uncultured Verrucomicrobiae bacterium
GGGCACGCGAGCGCCTGTCCGACCGGCGAGAGGATAAACAAAAGCAAAGCCGACAGAATCTTTGTTTTCATGTGATGATCCGCAGCCGCTTCATCTTCCGATAGAACCAGACTCCATAAATGATCAGCGCAACGGCGGTTACAAAAGATGCGATCGCGCCCGCGAGATAAATAGGCGCACCTTCCACTAAATCGACCCAGACGCACCAAAGTCCGACTCCTAGCGCAAGCAGCGTCGAAAAGATGATGAAAACGATATGGAAGCCTTTAAGGGACATTTAGTGAAAGATCGGAAAGTCGTACCACGCCAGTAATATAAGCCAGAAGAGGCCCATCACAAAAAAGCCGGTGAAAATCAGAATGCGGTAAATGAGGCGTTTTTCCGCAGCCAGATGCATGAAAACCGCGGCAACGGCGGCCGCCTTGATCGTGGCCACCAGCATGGCAATTGCAATGTTGGCCTTGTCAGTACCGAAATGGACGTATGATAGCGCGACCGTGATCACGGTAAACGTGAGCAGGAGCGCGCCCACCATCAGATAACCTCTGACGTGCTTTTGTATGCCGTGCGCGTACTCCTCGTATTCCTTCGGGTCCTGCGAGATATCAGGTGGATTGTTCATTGGCTCAGAGCAGATAAAACAGCGGGAACACAAAAATCCAGACCAGGTCGACAAAGTGCCAGAAAAGGCCGCTCACCTCGACGCGATTCGCCAGATGTTCAGGGTTGCGCTGGTAAAGTTTTTTGCTGACCGGCAGCCACATGTAAGTAAACACGATGACTCCGCCCAGCACGTGCAGGCCGTGTAAACCGGTAATTGTAAAATAACTGGCGAAATAAGCGCTGTGAGTTGGCAGAAACATCGTTGCACGCTGGACATCCGCCTTCTCGATCGTAGCGATTTTGTCAGTCACCGGCAGCGGTATAAAGTGCGGCCGATCCATCGCCGGATCGTCGGGATCAGCATTCACCGGATCCAGTGCGACTTCGTATTCCGTTGCGTTTTGACTATGCAGGTGTCCGGTGATCTCGATCCGCGGTTCGAGCCCCTTTTCAAGGCGTCGTTCGTTACCCAGATATTTTTCGTACTTCGCGAGTGCATCCGGTTTAATGTACGCGCCGAAGTGCTCGAACTTCTGCGGCCATTCGTAAGCGAGCTTGACAGTCAAGAAAATCAACCCGCACGTGATCGTGGCCAGCATGTACCACCAATAGGCCCGATAGCGCCTCATCTTCAGCGCTGCCCACGCCAGCACGACGGTGACCGACGATATGATGAGGATCGCCGTGTTCATCGTGCCGACTGGGACATTGAGTAGCCCATGCGGCCACGTCCCCGGCGCTGCATCGATGCGTAAGAAAATGTAGGCTGAAAAGAGCGCGCCAAAGAGCATTACTTCCGACGCGAGGAATAACCAGATGCCAATCTTGGCGTTCCAAAGTCCAGTGTCGGGACGATTGGAAACTGTATACGGAATTTCCATCGGTAGAACTTAGGCCAGAACTGGTTCAGCGGGCGGTTTTCGGGGAGTGCGCTCCGCCGGTTCCACCGGTTCGTTCTGCATCGTGAAATCGCGTTCGCGACCGGGCAGACTATATTCGTAAGGACCGCGATAGGCCACGGGAGTATGAACAAAATTTCCATGTGGCGGTGGTGAAGGCGCAGTCCACTCCAGGGTGGTCGCTTCCCATGGATTGTCGTTCACTTTTTCGCCGTGCTTGATGCTCCAGAAGAAATTAATGATGAATGGAATTTGGGCGAGCCCCATCGCCCAGGCTGCCCATGAGATCGGATGGTTCCATTGAAAACCAGTCAATCCCCAAATCGTATGCTCGTTCGCGACGCCCCATCCTTGTCCGCCATCGTACCAGCGTCGATGCATTCCGGCCATCCCCTGCAAAAACATCGGCAAGAAAATTAGGTTCATGCAAATGAGCGTTGGCCAAAAATGCACTTTGCCCCAGAACTCGCTCATCTTTCGGCCAGTCGCTTTCGGGAACCAATAATAGACGCCGGCGAAGAGTCCGAAGATCGTCCCCGGCGCAACGATGTAATGGAAGTGCGCGATGACGTAATAGGTGTCGTGCAAGTAAAGATCGGCTGAATTAAATGCCAGCGGGATGCCCGTGAGACCGCCAATTCCGAACATCGGCAGAAACGCGATGGTGAAAAGCATCGGCACATTGAAGCGAATCGAGCCGCCCCATAGCGAAATGAAAAATGCGCTTAAGATAATCACCGATGGAATGGAGATGAGCAGTGTGGTCGTTTGAAAAAATGCGCTGACCGCCGAGCCCATGCCGGTGAGCCACATGTGATGCGCCCAGACAATGAAGGACAGAAATCCGATTACCAACACGGAAAAGACCAACGATTTGTATCCCCACAGCGGCTTGCGCGAGTTGTTTGCCAGAATTTCTGCCACAATGCCGAATGCTGGTAAAATCAGCACGTAAACCTCCGGGTGCCCGAGGAACCAGAACAAGTGTTGCCACAAAAGAGGGCTCCCCCCGCCGCTGATCGACATTGGCACGCCATTCACAACGAGACCGCTCGGCAGGAAAAAGCTGGTATGGGCGAGGCGATCCATCAATTGCATGACGATCGCAGCCTCGAGCGGCGGAAATGCCAGCAATAACAGAAATGCTGTGACAAATTGCGCCCAAACAAAAAACGGAAGCCGCATCCAGGTCAGCCCCTTCGCGCGCAATTGAATGATAGTGGTAATGAAGTTGACGGCGCCGAGCAACGATGAGGTGATCAGAAAAATAAACCCGATCAGCCAAAGCGTCTGACCATTAAACACCGGATTATGTCCCGGGCCGGTATCCGCAATTGCCGCGAGCGGCGTATAAGAAGTCCAGCCACTTTTTGCCGCACCGCCCGGCACGAAGAAACTGACGAGCATGATCACGCCCCCGACGCCGAATGCCCAAAAACTTGCAGCGTTTACCTTCGGAAAGGTCATGTCTGGCGCGCCGATTTGCAGCGGCACGACGAAATTTCCGAATGCCGCAAATGCCAGCGGCACGACTCCGAGAAAGATCATGATCGTGCCGTGCATCGCGCCTAAAGAATTGTAGAAGTCGGGCGTCATTTTTCCGTCTGGCATCGAGCCGGGCCCAAAAATGTGCGGAAGAAATTTGCCTATCACCGGCAGCGCCTGCCCCGGATAAGCCAACTGGAAGCGCATCAACATCATCAGGCAAAAGCCAAGGAACAGGAATGCGAGCCCACAAAGACCGTACTGAATTCCGATCACCTTGTGGTCTGTGGAGAAAATATATTTTCGCCACCACCCGAGCTCGTGATGCTCATGTTCGCCGGCGTGTGAGTGTGGATCGTGATGCGTTTCGACAGAAGCAGAAGAATCCATTTCAGGAGAAAGTTATCATTTCAATATCTAGAGGGAAGCGCGGTTTGCAAAGCGGAAAAACATTTTCGCCAGATCAAAAACGGGCGTGAGCTCCGGGCTGGGCTGGCATTGTCGCGCCCTACCAATTCTCGGCTCAAATCTCATCTTTCATGATGCAATCTCAACATGTCGGTTTGAACTGGCCAGCTGAAATTGGAAACCGTTGCTGCTAGCCACCGGTGTTCCACCATTTCGACAAGCTCGCTTTCGGAACTTCCGGAATCGCCGTCTTGTCATAGTGCGAGGTGTCGTTGAACAGGGTCAAGCGCGCTCGTGTCGGATCTCGAAAATCGACAATATTCAGGGCAGCCGGTTTTTGGTCGAGATTATCGCGATATCGCCGCGGATCGAATCCGAGCAACGAACTCAGTAAAAGCCGGATCGTCGCCTTGTGAGACACAATCAGAATGTTTTCGCCGGGATGCTCGCGCACCAAATCGATCAATGCTGGCAAAGCGCGCGCCGTTACGGCCAGCCCGCTCTCCCCACCCGCCGGGGCAAATGTGTATGGGTCCTTTTCCCATTCGGCCATTTCCTTCGGAAATTTTTCTTCCACTTCGCGCCGCTTCATCCCTTCCCAGTGACCGTGCGAGATTTCCCGGAAACCGTCGCATGTTTGCACCGGGAGATCGTGTGGCGCAGCGAGAATTCGCGCGGTTTCGACTGTCCGACCAAGTGGTGACGCGTAAACGGCGGCAATTTTTTCGGACTTAATCTCTCAGCACAGGCGACGGGCTTGTTCACGGCCCTCTTCGGACAACTCGACATTGGTCACACCCGCGAACCGATCCTCAGCGCTCAGTACGGTGGCGCCATGCCTCACCATGAAAACGCGCGTTGCGGATATCGCCATAGGATCGATTTGTCATGACGCAAATTTCCTAGAAAGGCAATCGTCATGTCCGAGCGAAGTCGAGGACATCCCGCAGCAGCAACCTGCAGCTAGCTTCACGGGATTCCTCGACTCTGCTCGGAATGACGAAGCCAGCTATTGACGCTACATATTGCTCAGTGGAAGAAAACGCCGCGCTCCATCATTCACCTCGACATGGACTGCTTCTACGCCGCGATCGAGGTTCGGGACAGACCTTCATTGCGCGGCAAGCCTGTAGCGGTGGGCGGCGCGCGCGATCGACGCGGCGTGTTGACCACGTGCAATTATGAGGCGCGCAAATTTGGAGTGCATTCGGCGATGCCGACGTTCATGGCGCTGCAACGTTGCCCGAATTTGATCGTGCTGCCGACGCGGTTCGATGTCTATCGGCGCGAAGCTGCAGCGATTCGCGGAATCCTGTATCGGTTTACGTCCCTGATCGAGCCGTTGTCGCTCGACGAAGCTTATCTCGATGTGAGCGCTCATCCCGGCGCACCGGGGCCACTCGCACAGGTGATCCGCGGGACAATCTTTCGAGAAACGAAGCTCACTTCATCAGCCGGCATTGGTCCCAACAAATTGATCGCGAAAATCGCCAGCGAAATGAATAAACCAGACGGTCAATTCGAAGTGAAACCGGAGGAAGTGCCGGGTTTCATGCAAGATTTGCCGGTTCGCAAGATCTGGGGAATCGGTGAGAAGACCGAGCGAAAACTGGAAGAACTCGGGGTAAAAACATGCAGCGAGTTGCAGCGCTTCTCGCGCCCGGAGCTAATCAATCTTTTCGGCAAATTCGGCCTGGATCTCTACGATCTTTGTCGCGGCAACGACGACCGGCCGGTCGAACCGGATCGCCCACGGAAATCGCTAAGCACTGAGGAAACGTTTGCTGTCGATCTGACGACGCTCGAGCAATGTGAAGAAAAGCTCGAGGAACTCTTTCAGGATTTGATGGCTGATCTGGCGCAAAAGGAATCAACCCGCGAGATCACAAAAATATTCGTGAAATTGAAATTCAACGATTTCACGCGAACTACTGCTGAGCGGGCCGGCCTTGGGCCTACGTTACCAGACTTCCGCGCTCTTCTCGATGAAGCGTTTGGTCGTACCGGAAAGCCGGTGCGTCTCATCGGCGCTGGTGTCCGTTTCGCCGAAACGACACCGGAAAATGCACAGCTGAACCTGCTGTAGTGGCCGCCTGAGGGGTGTCGGCCGCAAGGCCGTCTCGTTTGTCGCGACGAGACAGGGTTCTGCAGTTTCTAAATCGCTTCGCGCGTGTGATATTCGAGTGGTCGAAATGACTTCCGCGCAGGAAAGGAAAATCAGGCAAACCGGTTGTGATGTTCGCTTTGATAATCTGACGCGACAGCTGTACGCGACTGATGCTTCGATTTATCAGATCGAGCCGATCGGCGTCGCGTTTCCGAAAGACGCACAGCAAGCGAGCGCAGTCATTCGCGCAGCCGCTGACGCGGGCGTTTCAGTCACTCCGCGTGGGGCCGGCACGAGTCTGGTGGGGAACGCGATTGGCGAAGGTTTGATTGTCGAGTTCTCACGCTACAACCGCCAGATCACTGACCTTGACCTCGAAAAACGCAGCGTGCATGTCGGGGCAGGCGTTGTTCTCGATCAGCTCAACGATTTTCTAAGGCCGCATGGATTTTGTTTCGGTCCGGACGTAGCAACGAGCTCACGAGCGACGCTTGGCGGAATGATCGCGAACAATTCTTCCGGCGCGCGTTGCCCAATTTACGGGACAACCGCCGATCACGTGATCTCCTTGGAAGTCGTGATGGCCGATGGTCGCATCGAAACGATCGGCCGAATGCACGAATCGTTGTGCGCGGAGCGAGCTGAAATCGAGAATCTCATTCGGGCACGAAGCGCGGAAATGGTCGAGCGCTGGCCGCCGGGCTTGATAAAACGCTGGCCCGGTTACGGCATTGAAAGGTTCCTGCGTGCCCCGAATGACCTCACAAATATTTTCGCGGGCAGCGAAGGAACGCTCGCTGCGATTTTCTCCGCCGAACTTAAAATTTCGCCGCTGCCCAAGTGAAAAAGGCCTGGGCCTGATCTTTTTTTCCTCAGTGGATGAAGCGATGCAGGCCACGGTTGAGCTTCTCGATCTTAAACCCGCCGCCATTGAGCACATCGATCGTCCTTTGCTCGATCAAACCAAAGGCCAGCTCCATTTTCAGGCGGCGCGCGACTTGCTCGAGCTCGACACGCAGCCTTGCGAATCGATTTTGATCGTTGAGTTCTATGATGACGTCGCCGAACGATTGTCGATTCTACAAGCGAGAAAAATCGGCCTGCGCACCAAAATCCTCACCGAGCCAGCGCAAATGAATCTGGTCTGGTCGGTGCGCAAATCCGGCCTCTCACTTTTGACCGGCTGCATCGGGCCTGCAAAGCCGGTCGCGTTTATCGAAGATGCTGCTGTTCGCCCGGCGCAGTTGCCGGAATACGTACGGGGATTGCGATCGATCATGCAACCGCTCGCGCTGGAGGCGAGTTACTACGGTCACGCTGCCAGCGGACTTCTACACGTGCGCCCAGTGCTCGACCTGCATAGTGCAAACGATCTAAAAAAGTTTCGGCAGGTCGCAGATCAAACTTCTGCGCTGGTGCGGCAATTCAAAGGCTCGCTTTCCGCCGAGCACGGTGTCGGGATCGCGCGCACCGAATACATGCAGGAGCAACTCGGCGATGAGCTGCTCGGAGTAATGCGCGAGATCAAGCGAATCTTCGATCCGAAAAACATTTTCAATCCGGGAAAGATTTTTGCCGCTGGGTCCGAACCGGACGGTCATCGACACAGAATCGACAATTATCTGCGCGAACACTTCACACGACCGCTGGAGCTCCCATTCAACCCCGTGCTCGCCTTCGCGTTCAAAGATCATTCGTTCATCGGCAACCTGGAACAATGCAACGGCTGCGGCGGTTGCCTTAAACAAACCGGCGTCATGTGCCCAACGTTTATGGCCACGCACGAAGAAGTCATGTCCACGCGTGGCCGCGCCAACATCATCCGCGCTGCGCTGGAACTGCGCGTCAACGGGCACGATCCGTTGCGTTCTGCGGAATTGGACGCCGCACTGAGCAATTGTCTCTCTTGCAAAGGGTGCACACCCGAATGCCCGTCCAACGTGAATCTGTCGCTGATCAAAGCGGAATTGATGCATGCGCGATATAAGCGCGACGGTCTGCCGTTGCGTGAAAGCATTCTCAGCAACGTCGATTTGCTAGGCAAAATCGGCTGCGCGATCCCAGCGCTCGCAAATTGGTTTCTCGATTCAAAGCCTGTGCGGATCGCGATGGAAAAAGCGCTCGGACTTTCAGCGCAACGTTCGTTGCCACATTATGCGAAAGAGCGATTTGATAACTGGTTTGGGAGGCGCGCTGTAGCCGGGGTCGCTGACCCCGGCGCCGCGGTCAACGCCCGTGGCTACAAGCGGGGCCCCGTCATTCTTTGGGACGACACGTTTGTACGTTACCACGAACCACACATCGGAATTGCCGCGGTCAAAGTGCTGGAGGCGCTCGGGTTCGAAGTTTCGCTCGTAGAGAATCGGCGCTGTTGCGGACGACCAGCGTTCAGTCAGGGAAATCTCGACGTCGCGGCGAAAGTCGGAAAACGACAATGTGGATCTTCTCTCATCACTCCATAATGCCAGTCCAGCTCGGACCTCCAACACTCCAATTCTGTTTCTTGAGCCATCGTGCTGGTCGATGTTCGTGGAAGATTATCGCGAGCTAAAGATCGAGAACGCGGAGAAGATAGCGAACCGCTGTTTTTTGTTCGAAAAATTCGTGGACGATTTGCTCGAGCAGGAACCGGACGGCGCTGAAATTCAACATTCAGAGGCGAAGATTGCGATTCATCCGCATTGCCACGCCAAATCGATCATGAATCCTGCGTTCATGCGAAGACTCGCCGAACGTTTGCCCGGCAGGAAAGCGACGGTGCTCGATACCGCCTGCTGCGGAATGGCAGGCGCGTTCGGAGCGCTCGCTGAGAAATACGATCTCTCCGTCCAAGTCGCCCAGGATTTGATCGACAAGCTCGATAATCAAGGCCGCGAGACACAGATCATCGCCTCAGGGACAAGTTGCCGGCATCAGATTACCGATCTGACAAATGTACGCCCGAAGCACATGGCAGAATTGCTGGCAGAAGCGCTGGTTTAACTTCAAAAATTGTTTAATCCTCATTGAATGTCGATGACAATTGCTCAAAACTGCGTCTCCGACTTGTCAGACTTTTTTTTGTCGGATCAAATCCACAGCGAAAGGCAAGGAGAACGAAACACCGCTGATAAACGCGTTTTCGATGCAAACGATGAGCAGTGATTGTCCAGATCGAAAAATAGCACAAGACAATTCGTCAAATAATTGCGCGAAGTTGAAACTCATGCTGTGCTCCATCGTCGGTATTGGCATTACTGTTAATCGCGCTTTGCCAGGTGAGCCTGGGGCAAGACTGATGCCGACATAGAAGTGCCGGGTCCAGCACCTTATCCTAGCTACTTTCGATCCCAACAAGAGGTAACGCTTTTTCAGAACGTGCGGATCTTCGACGGTACGACGTTCCACGCTGTCGGCTCCTTCTAACGTGTTGATTAGAGGCAACACTATCGAGCGAATATCTGCGAACCCGATCACAGTCGACGCGAATGCGAATGCCCAAGTCATTGCGGGAAACGGGCGGGTCTTAATGCCGGGCCTCATTGACGCGCATTGGCATTCGTTCATGGCAGCGACACCTCAGCTGGTCCTCATGACTTCGGAGCCATCCTACCTCCACCTTCTGGCTGCGCGACAAGCTGAAGCGACGCTGATGAGTGGTTTCACGACTGTGCGCGATTTGGGCGGACCCGTGTTCGGCCTCAAACGCGCCATTGACGAAGGTGTGATGGTTGGTCCACGCATCTATCCGTCGGGGGCGATGATCTCGCAAACTTCGGGTCATGGAGATTTTCGGTTTCTCTTCGAGCTTCCGCGAAAGCTCGGCGGGCCATTGAGCAACTCCGAGGTCGACGGCATCGCAGCCATTGCCGACAGCCCCGATGAGGTCCGCCTGCGAAGCAGAGAACAGTTGAGAGCAGGCGCGAGTCAGATCAAACTCATGGGCGGTGGCGGCGTCAGCTCGCCTCTCAATCCGATCGAATCAACTCAGTTCACTGAACCGGAGATTCGCGCGGCGGTTGAGGCTGCCGAAAATTGGGGCACTTACGTGACCGTCCACGCTTATACGCCTCGTTCGATCCGACAAGGGATCGCTGCGGGCGTAAAGTGCATTGAACACGGCCACTTAATCGACGAGCCGACGGCCAAGTTGATGGCAGATAAGGGCGTCTGGTGGAGCTTGCAGCCGTTACGGTACGATGAAGGCGTATTTCAGCGAATGAGCCCAGTGTCGCAGAAGAAGGCGCTGCAGGTGTGGGCCGGAACGGACAACGCCTATAAACTGGCGAAGAAGTACAAGATCAAAACGGCCTGGGGTGCAGATATTCTGTTCGACCCCGGTGCGGCCAGGCGACACGGAACCGATCTCTCCGTGATGGTGCAGTGGTACACGCCAGCGGAAGCGCTCAAAATGGCCACGGCCGACAATGGCGAGTTAATGGCACTCTCCGGATTTATCAATCCCTATCCGGGCAAGCTTGGTGTTGTGCAAGAAGGCGCACTTGCTGATCTGCTGTTGGTCGATTCCATAGTCGTCGTGCGCCGGCTGCAATGTGCTAACTGCGCTTCTGTTGTTGACTATGGAAAGCCACACCCTAGCCTCGGCGCCATGAATCCAGTAGTTGCGTCTGACAAACTTAAGCGAACTGAGGTATGGGCTGAGGATGATGAATCAGTTCATTGGGCTGGCGCTTTCGCCGTCTATGGCGGCCATGGCGCCACCGCCTCTTCCACGATCGTTTATGAGATCGAGCCGGGGAAACGGCTCGGCTGGCATACCGATGCCACCGAGGAGACGCAATACATTATCGCCGGAACCGGGGAACTACACATGGAAGATGGCAGCACCTACCGCGTCGGTCCGGGGAGTGTTTTTGCCATTCCGACGCCGGTAAAACACGACCTCGTCAATGTCGGTAAGGAAACATTGCGCGCCGTCGCGTTTTTCGCCGCAGCGATGTTCACCCAAAACTTCGACAACGTGATGATGCCGCCGAAAAGCCACATCCTCGGCACTCCGAACCGAGAAGGCTAGGCGCTTACTAAGCGCGACGGGGAGAAAGCAAATACTCGGGACGCCGCGCCCTCGCGGCCAAACTGCACGTTACCCTTTCGGCTTTGGCGGTTCGCCCGGCTTTGCGGCTTCGCCTGGTTTGGGAGGTGCACCACCCGGTGGGCCGCCGGGAAGATCTTCGTCGGGAGCCCCAAGTATTTCCGGTTCAGTAAACGAATTGGAATGACTCGCGAGCTCCTTGCGTAACGCGGCAATCTGTTCGGCTGTTACCGGGCTAGCGTTGTTCCCCCACTCACTTCGCTCGTATGTGAGAACGTCGGCAATTTTTTGGTCAGTCAATGTTTTATCCCACGGTTGCATCACGGCCGCACCGAATTTCTGGCCCTTTACGGTGACCGGACCTGTCAAACCCTTGAGAACAATCATCGCCGGGCGCCGTGAGCCGCCGGTCGTAAATTCCGAACCGGCCAACGGCGGATACTGCCCTGCCACTCCGAGACCGTTCGCTTGATGACATGTCTGGCAATTGGCCGCAAAGACCTTCTTTCCGCGATCATGCGGCGAAAGTTCGGCCTCCGGTTGGGCGCCCTGCGGCCCGGTAACTTTTTTCATCGTGGACATTTCACCGCCGTATGGATCAAGCGCTTCACCACTGAAATTTCCCGAGAAGCGGCCGAGATAAGCGCCGCCAAAAAATACTGCCAGTCCGTACACGGCGATCAACCAGATGGAAAGCGGTTCGCGACCCACACGCGGCTCGCGTTTCTCGCGCTGCACCGCAGCATGGACTTCGTGCACATCAGCGATTTCGCTGTAATCCATACCCTGGCCGGAAGGCGGCTCCGGTGTTGGTAGGTTCTCGTTCATTTTGCTGGTTGTCCTCCAGGCGCAGGCGAAGGTGAAGCCGCTGGTGATGCGCTGCTGACGCACCGGCCGACCTGACCTCCTTCAATGGATGCGATTGATTAAGCGCCATCATGTAGGCCACAAGACATTTCGCATCGTAAGGTGGGAACAATTTCCCAACCCTCAGGTGGGACGTCGGAACCGGTGAGCTGCAAAGCGTCTGATGACCGCGCGTCACTGATTCGGCGAGTTTGGTAGAGAAAACGATAAGACGGCATGTTCGAATCAAGATTGATACTGCGCGGCGAATAAAGATGCACGTGATGCCAGGCAGCGGAATACATTGGTGGCAATCCCGCCGTTTGCTCAGGCCACGGTGGTCCTGCCGCAGGCGGTGATGCAGCTGCAGCTGGACTTGTGCCCCCAGCCGCTGCTGCTGCGGGAGATTTTGAAGGTGGAGGACCCGCCGGACCGGGGCTGGTTGGCGGTTTCGATGCAATAGCACCAGGTGACGTTGCGGCCGCTGTTGCAGGCGAAGGAGAAGGTAGCTGGCGGCGGACTGGCCGCCTTCGCCGAGGCCACGGCGCCCGGGGAGGCCGCCGCTGCTTGTGGCGCGGGACTTGCCCCGCCCGCGGGCGAAGGACTTTCCTCTTCCTTTGGCGCGCGTGCGCCGATGTTCGCCAGGTCCTGGCCCATGCGCATCTTCCCAAGTAAAGCAGGTCGCTCGAAAATGTAGTCCCGTGGCGCGCTGCGGCGGTCACCCCATTTTCGCTCGATATCGGCGCCCGAATACTCGGCGCGGACCTGTTGACTGTGGCAATAGTTGCAGCCGTTCGCGGCGTAAACGCGCGCGCCGCGCGTGACCATTCCCGATTGCGGCATTGGATAGATATCTGTGCCTTCCTCGTCAGATTGAGGATTGAGGTGTCCGATTTGCCAATTCGGGATCACAGTCAATCCCACCCAGGAGAACGCAAATGTCCCGAAGATTCCGAGAAAAAGAGGGGCGAGTCCTTTCATTAGTGCGCCACTTCGGCCCCCTCCGCTTCGACTGGATTAAGAAATGTGGGCACCGTCGATTTGCGACCCAGGCCGAAAAGCATCAATCCGAAGTGATACGCAAAGACGAAGTGCGACACCGTCAGCAAAATGCCGGATAGGCTGCGTCCGCGCAGGTAAGGCAACACCGATTCGACGCTTTCACTGAAAGCGAGCGAAGGATTTTCCATGCCCGTGCCTTGAGTAAGGCCGCCGGCGAGAAGCATCAGCGTCATCAGCCCAATTCCGTAGGCCGATGCCCAGAAATGCAGTTTGATCAACGACCCATAGCGCCACTCGCGTCCAATCAGTCGCGGCACGATGTAGTACATTGAGCCGAAAATCACCATCGTGAAAAATGCATAAAGGCCGAGATGTGAATACGCGATGCTCGCCTGCGTAAAGTTCACGTAGCGGGCAACGGAGCGCAGCGAAATCAGAACACCGACCAGACTAAAGACGGTGTAAGACATCGCACCGAACACGGTAAAGCGAAGTGTCGGACTGTAGCGCATCAGTGGGAAATAGCCTTGCATCGTCATGTGATGATTGAGCCCAACGGTGGCGACGGGAATCAGCGTGAGGATTGTGGCCGCGATACTTGCAGTGACCATCCAGGCTGGGAACGGTCCATCGACGAGGCGCTGCATCCCGGTCCAACTGGAAAACAACGCGTAGCTCCAGAAACCGATCGTTGCCAAATGATAACTGTACACCGGCCGACCGATCACCTTGGGAATCATGTAATACGCGGTGCCGAGACCAATCGCGCCGAACCAGAGAAACAGCAGATTATTCGCGTACCACCAGCCGACAGCCGCCTGCAACACTCCCTGCACCGGGACGACGAAGAGCATTAACTGGCCAGCCGCGTAAAGCCACGGGAACCAGAGGAAGGCAGCAAGTAAGTACCATTGTGTAATGTAAATTTGTTCACCGCGCCGAAACCGAAACATCAGCACGGCCCAAGAGGCAACGAGCGTGTAAGCGACAAAAAGAATGATGGCAGCGTAGCTGGGGAACTCGAGCCACTGATAACCGGTGCTATCGCCGAGGAGAATTCCGCACACGCCGAGGAAAACTCCCAGGTTCCAAAATCCAGCGCCCGCAACCAAGAGCAGCGGATAACGCAGAACTGTGCGGCACAATCGGGCCATCAGCCAGATCGCCGTGCCCATGCCAGCCATGGACGCCCAGCCGTACACCATCACATTCATGTGGACAGGACGCACGCGTCCCCAGGTGAGGAAACTGATGTCAGAAAGCAAATCCGGTGTGTGCAGCTTGAATGAAACGAAACCAGCGAGCAGCGTGCCGAGGATCAGCCACGCCACCGCCGAAGTGTAAAAGATCAACACCGGCACGCGTGTTGAGGCGTCGATCAGGGCGCGTTCAAATTGCTCCGTGTCACCTGCGGCAGCGGAAATAGCCGGTTCTTTTAGTGGAATTCCGGTGGCGTTCATGGGCTTTTGGCAGGGCTTGGTGAAGTTGGCGCCTGGGAAGCGGCCGGAGATGGCGATGCCTGGGCTGCCGGTGAAGGCTGCGGACTAGAGACCGCCGCTCCTTGAGGTGCAGCAGGCGCAGCCGCTTGAGGTGATGCTTGTGCGCCGCCGGGTTTCGGAGACGTAGCAGGGGCCGGGGAAGTGGCACTCGCTGGAGCGCTTGCGGTTGCTTGCGCCTCGGGCGTAGCGATCGGACCTGCCGGCGCCGGCTTTTGCTTCGCCAGCTCGGCAACTGTCAGTTCCATGGCACGCTCGATCGGAATGCGAGCGACGCCTTTGTTTTTGTCGATCCAACCATAAGTGGTCAAAGCCTTGTCGGCTTCCTCCCGGACAGTCTTCAAATTCTCCACGCGCTTTTTCGCCCGGGCTTCTTCGTAATCGCTTCCACGCGGCGCAGGCCCAATGATCGCGAGCACGATCACACCAAAAAGCGCAAAGAGAAGCACGATCCCGAACCAGGCCGACAACGGAGTGCGTCCATGGGCAACTTGACGAAGTGATTCGGTATCAGCCATATCAGTTCACCAGGTTCAAAGATTCAATCAGGCGCGGATCGCGGACTGGAAAGAGAGAAGTCCGAGGCACAATTCGCAGATAAACAAAACCGAGCGTTGCGCCGATGGCGATGAGGGAAAGCAAATCCCAGATGCTGAGGTGCACCCCTGTGCCGTGTAACGCGGGCAGGACGATGATGTACATGTCCAGCATTTGCATGCACAGAATCCATCCAGCGACCCAGACAAAGATGCCGCGGCTCCTTTTTGATCGATTGCAAGAGCAGAATCCGAAAAGATATAAAGAAGCGTCCTACGACGAGCAGCATGCTCAGCGCCCACCACGATTCAGTGTTTCGGGTGATAAAAAATTGCGTCTCCTCCGGGATGTTCGCGTACCAGATGAGCATGTACTGGCCAAAACCGATGTAGGCCCAGAAAACCGTGAAGGCGAGCATCCATTTTCCCATGGTGTGGTAATGCTCAAGGGTGATGATGTCCTTCAAATATCCAGCCCGCCGTAATGCTGTGATGACCAGGACGAGCAGCGACATCGAGCTCCCTGCCGCGCCCGCGAAGATGTACACGCCAAACATCGTGGAGAACCAGTGATAGTTCAGGCTCATCAGCCAATCGAATGCGCCAAAGGTGAGACAAAGCGCGAACATTGGCAGGCTGATAAACGCGACCTTGCGCATTAAGATGGTGAACCGTGGATTTCCATCCTTGTCCTGTTTCACCGATAAGCGGCGCAAAACGAGCGACGCGCACAAGGAAAAAGCCCAGAAACACGACCGCGCGGATTAGAAAGAACGACCAATTGAGATAGGCACGCTTCGCATCAAGCGCATGTTCGACACCGGGCGGGATGTCCATCCAGGAATACAGATGGCGCCGCAGGAGAAGGATCGGCACAAAAAGAATCGCCAGCACCACCAGTAACACCGCAATGTTTTCCAACTGGCGCCGCACCACCACCGACCAGTTAGCGTCGGTGGCGTGATGCACAATCGTCCAGAAAAAGCAGCCAGCGCACAGCGTGAAGAAAAATGCAAAGGCAAAGAGCCACGAATAACTGAACTGGTGCGGATTTAGAAATGCGCCCACGACGCAAAGCGCCAGCGCCACAATGGCAATCAATCCCAGGAGCGATGAGAGGCCTGCAAAGCGGTTGCTCTCGAAATATTCGCCTTCCGGTGTTGGGACAGTGTGAGAACGCTCGCTCATTTTG
>CAWIXX010000010.1:0-431642 GCA_963840135.1 uncultured Verrucomicrobiae bacterium
CCAACGGCGGATACTGCCCTGCCACTCCGAGACCGTTCGCTTGATGACATGTCTGGCAATTGGCCGCAAAAACCTTCTTTCCGCGATCATGCGGCGAGAGTTCGGCCTCCGGTTGGGCGCCCTGCGGTCCGGTAACTTTTTTCATCGTGGACATTTCACCGCCGTATGGATCAAGCGCTTCACCGCTGAAATTTCCCGAGAAGCGGCCGAGATAAGCGCCACCAAAAAATACTGCCAGTCCGTACACTGCGATCAACCAGATGGAAAGCGGTTCGCGACCCACACGCGGCTCGCGTTTCTCGCGCTGCACCGCAGCATGGACTTCCTGCACATCAGCGATTTCGCTGTAATCCATACCCTGGCCAGAAGGCGGCTCTGGTGTTGGTAGTGTTCTCGTTCATTTTGCTGGTTGTCCTCCAGGCGCAGGCGACGGTGAAGCCGCTGGCGATGCAGCGGCTGGCGCACCAGCCGACCTGACGTCCTTCAATGGATGCGATTGATTAAGCGCCATCATGTAGGCGACCAAACATCTTGCATCGAAGGTGGGAACGATTTCCCACCCCTCTGGTGGCACGTCCGAACCGGTGAGCTGCAAAGCGTCCGATGACCGCCCGGCACTGATGCGGCGGGCGCGATAGAGAAAACGATACGACGGCATGTTCGAATCAAGATTGATACTGCGCGGCGAATAAAGATGCACGTGATGCCAGGCAGCGGAATACATTGGTGGTAATCCCGCCGTTTGCTCGGGCCACGGTGGTCCTGCCGCAGGCGGTGATGCAGCTGCAGCTGGACTTGTGCCCCCAGCCCCTGCTGTTGCAGGAGACTTTGAAGGTGGAGAACTCGCCGGACCGGGGCTGGTCGGCGGTTTCGATGCAATAGCACCGGGCGATGTTGCCGCCGCGGTCGCGGGTGAGGGAGACGCTGCAGCTGACGGCGGCGGACTGCCGCCTTCGCCGAGGCGACGGCGCCCGGGGAGGCCGCCGCTGCTTGTGGCGCGGGACTTGCCCCGCCCGCGGGCGAAGGACTTTCCTCTTCCTTTGGCGCGCGTGCGCCGATGTTCGCCAGGTCCTGGCCCATGCGCATCTTCCCGAGAAAGCACTGGTCGTTCGAAAATGTAGTCCCGTGGTGCGCTGCGGCGGTCACCCCATTTTCGCTCGATATCGGCGCCCGAATACTCGGCGCGGACCTGTTGACTGTGACAATAGTTGCAGCCGTTCGCGGCGTAAACGCGCGCGCCGCGCGTGACCATTCCCGATTGCGGCATTGGATAGATATCTGTGCCTTCCTCGTCAGATTGAGGATTGAGGTGTCCGATTTGCCAATTCGGGATCACAGTCAATCCCACCCAGGAGAACGCAAATGTCCCGAAGATTCCGAGAAAAAGAGGGGCGAGTCCTTTCATTAGTGCGCCACTTCGGCCCCCTCCGCTTCGACTGGATTAAGAAACGTGGGCACCGTCGATTTGCGACCCAGGCCGAAAAGCATCAATCCGAAGTGATACGCAAAGACGAAGTGCGACACCGTCAGCAAAATGCCGGATAGGCTGCGTCCGCGCAGGTAAGGCAACACCGATTCGACGCTTTCACTGAAAGCGAGCGAAGGATTCTCCATGCCCGTGCCTTGAGTAAGGCCGCCGGCGAGAAGCATCAGCGTCATCAGCCCAATGCCGTAGGCCGATGCCCAGAAATGCAGTTTGATCAACGACCCATAGCGCCACTCGCGCCCAATCAGTCGCGGCACGATGTAGTACATTGAGCCGAAAATCACCATCGTGAAAAATGCATAAAGGCCGAGATGCGAATACGCGATGCTCGCCTGCGTGAAGTTCACGTAGCGGGCAACGGAGCGCAGCGAAATCAGAACACCGACCAGACTAAAGACGGTGTAAGACATCGCACCGAACACGGTAAAACGAAGCGTCGGGCTGTAACGCATCAGCGGGAAATAGCCTTGCATCGTCATGTGATGATTGAGCCCAACGGTCGCGACCGGAATCAGTGTGAGGATCGTGGCCGCAATGCTAGAGGTGACCATCCATGCCGGAAACGGGCCATCGACGAGCCGCTGCATCCCAGTCCAGCTGGAAAACAACGCGTAGCTCCAGAAACCGATCGTTGCCAAATGATAACTGTACACCGGCCGACCGATCACCTTGGGAATCATGTAATACGCGGTGCCGAGACCAATCGCGCCGAACCAGAGGAACAGCAGATTATTCGCGTACCACCAGCCGACAGCCTCCTGCAACACTCCCTGCACCGGGACGACGAAGAGCATTAACTGGCCAGCCGCGTAAAGCCAAGGGAACCAGAGGAAGGCAGCGAGTAAGTACCATTGTGTAATGTAAATTTGTTCACCGCGCCGAAACCGAAACATCAGCACGGCCCAAGAGGCAACGAGCGTGTAAGCGACAAAAAGAATGATGGCAGCGTAGCTGGGGAACTCGAGCCACTGATAACCGGTGCTATCGCCGAGGAGAATTCCGCACACGCCGAGGAAAACTCCCAGGTTCCAAAATCCAGCGCCCGCAACCAAGAGCAGCGGATAACGCAGAACTGTGCGGCACAATCGGGCCATCAGCCAGATCGCCGTGCCCATGCCAGCCATGGACGCCCAGCCGTACACCATCACATTCATGTGGACAGGACGCACGCGTCCCCAGGTGAGGAAACTGATGTCAGAAAGCAAATCCGGTGTGTGCAGCTTGAATGAAACGAAACCAGCGAGCAGCGTGCCGAGGATCAGCCACGCCACCGCCGAAGTGTAAAAGATCAACACCGGCACGCGTGTTGAGGCGTCGATCAGGGCGCGTTCAAATTGCTCCGTGTCACCTGCGGCAGCGGAAATAGCCGGTTCTTTTAGTGGAATTCCGGTGGCGTTCATGGGCTTTTGGCAGGGCTTGGTGAAGTTGGCGCCTGGGAAGCGGCCTGAGATGGCGATGCCTGGGCTGCCGGTGAAAGCTGCGGACTAGAGACCGCCGCTCCTTGAGGTGCAGCAGGCGCAGCCGCTTGAGGTGATGCTTGTGCGCCGCCGGGTTTCGGTGACGTAGCAGGGGCCGGGGAAGTGGCAGTCGCTGGAGCGCTTGCGGTTGCTTGCGCCTCGGGCGTAGCGATCGGACCTGCCGGCGCCGGCTTTTGCTTCGCCAGTTCGGCAACTGTCAGTTCCATGGCGCGCTCGATCGGAACGCGAGCGACGCCTTTGTTTTTGTCGATCCAACCATAAGTGGTCAAAGCCTTGTCGGCTTCCTCCCGGACTGTCTTCAAATTCTCCACGCGCTTTTTCGCCCGGGTTTCTTCGTAATCGCTTCCACGCGGCGCAGGCCCAATGATCGCGAGCACGATCACACCAAAAAGCGCAAAGAGAAGCACGATCCCGAACCAAGCCGACAACGGAGTGCGTCCATGGGCAACTTGACGAAGTGATTCGGTATCAGCCATATCAGTTCACCAGGTTCAAAGATTCAATCAGGCGCGGATCGCGGACTGGAAAGAGAGAAGTCCGAGGCACAATTCGCAGATAAACAAAACCGAGCGTTGCGCCAATGGCGATGAGGGAAAGCAAATCCCAGATGCTGAGGTGCACCCCTGTGCCGTGTAACGCGGGCAGGACGATGATGTACATGTCCAGCATTTGCATGCACAGGATCCATGCAGCGACCCAGCAAAGGTGCCGCGGCTCCTTTTTGATCGATTGCAAGAGGAGAATCCCAAAACAGATAAAGAAGCGTCCTACTACGAGCAGCATGCTCAGCGCCCACCACGATTCAGTGTTTCGGGTTATAAAAAATTGCGTCTCCTCCGGTATGTTCGCGTACCAGATGAGCATGTACTGGCCAAAACCGATGTAGGCCCAGAAAACTGTAAAGGCGAGCATCCATTTTCCCATGGTGTGGTAATGCTCAAGGGTGATGATGTCCTTCAAATATCCAGCCCGCCGTAATGCTGTGATGACCAGGACGAGCAGCGACATCGAGCTCCCTGCCGCGCCCGCGAAGATGTACACGCCAAACATCGTGGAGAACCAGTGATAGTTCAGGCTCATCAGCCAATCGAATGCGCCAAAGGTGAGACAAAGCGCGAACATTGGCAGGCTGATAAACGCGACCTTCCGCATTAAGATGGTGAACCGTGGATTTCCATCCTTGTCCTGTTTCACCGATAAGCGGCGCAAAACGAGCGACGCACAAAGGAAAAAGCCCAGAAACACGACCGCGCGGATTAGAAAGAACCACCAATTGAGATAGGCACGCTTCGCATCAAGCGCATGTTCGACACCGGGCGGGATGTCCATCCAGGAATACAGATGGCGCCGCAGGAGAAGGATCGGCACAAAAAGAATCGCCAGCACCACCAGTAACACCGCAATGTTTTCCAACTGGCGCCGCACCACCACCGACCAGTTAGCGTCCGTGGCGTGATGCACAATCGTCCAGAAAAAGCAGCCGGCGCAAAGCGTGAAGAAAAATGCGAAGGCAAAGAGCCATGAATAACTGAACTGGTGCGGATTTAGAAATGCGCCCACGACGCAAAGCGCCAGCGCCACAATGGCAATCAATCCCAGGAGCGATGAGAGGCCTGCAAAGCGGTTGCTCTCGAAATATTCGCCTTCCGGTGTTGGAATAGTGTGGGAACGCTCGCTCATTGTTTCTCCAGTTCGGCGCGCCGGTCCTCAGGAACATCGGCTGTCGTTGCGTTTTGGCTGCGCTGTAACGCGCGCAGGTACGCGATGATCGCCCAGCGATCGGGCACGATAATGTTTGGCCCGTAGGCCATCATTGTGTTTTTGCCATTCGTAATGGTGTTGAAAATCTCGCCATCGGACATCTTGCGGATTCGTTCATCCTGAAGCGTAACGACAGTCGCGAGTCCGTATTGCTTTGTAATCCCGTTACCTGCTGCAGTAGCGCCGTGACACATCGCGCAGGTTATGTTGAAACGTTGGTGCCCGCGCTCCATCAGCTCGCTCGAAACCGGAACCGGAATGCCTGTTCCCCAGTGATCGCCCATCTTGCCAGTGTTGTAATAATCAGTGCCCTCGCTAAAACCAATATTCGGATGCGACCAGGGCCCTGTAGCCGGGGTCGCTGACCCCGGCAGGCTGGCATCAGTTGAACCAGCTACAATGCCCGGCTTTGGCATCTCGTAGCCAATCGGCACAGTGCCAGCGACCGGCAGACGTGGTCCGCGCCCGTCGGCAAAAAGATCGAGCGGTGCTTGTGCACGAACCTTCATCTGTCGCACCATATCGGGGAAAACCTCAGTCGGCGGGGCGGTGCTCTTCCGTCCACGAAATCCAAAGACCGCGAGGATCGCGATCCCGCACAGAATAAAAATCACCAGAAAGCCGCGCAACATATTCAGTCCTCGTGCACAATGGTGATGTGTTCGCCTCCGGTTCTTTCCAATAATTCGCGCACACCGTTTTCGGTGAACCGTGGATCGTGCGATTCGATTGCCAGGAAGAATCCGTCGTTGCTAACGCGGACAAACCGTTCCCAATTGAACATTGGGTGATACCAGCGCGGCAATCCGTTCATGCCAAGCATCGAGAAGAATGCGGCGAACGCCCCCAAAAGGACCGTCAGTTCAAACATGATGGGGAAGAACGCCGGCACGGTAAAGAAATTGTACGGCTTGCCGTGCACAATGAGCGGGTAGAGAATCGAAGACGGCCCAAATTGTACGACCGCGGCGGTAAGCAAACCGGTGACGCCCCCGAACAAAACCCACCCGCTCAACCAGGATTTTCCCAGCCCCATCGCCTCATCCATTCCGTGGATTGGAAACGGGGAATAAACGTCCCAGCGTTTGAAGCCAGCATCACGGACATGTTTGGCTGCTTCGTAAAGGGCGGCCGCGCTGGGATATTCCGCAGCCATTGCGTACACCTTGTGACCCGCAGGAGTCCTCATCATGGCGTGTGCTCCTTTCCTCCGGGAGATACGGATTGAACCCCGGGTAGTGTGCCGTAATGCGGGTCCGCCTCCGGCACTGCGGTCTTTACCTCAGACATGGCAATCATCGGCAGAAACCGAATGAATAACAGGAAAAGCGAAGTGAAGATCCCGATCGTGCCGATGTAGGTCCAGATATCCACCCAGGTTGGATGAAATACTCTCCAGGACGATGGCAGGAAATCGCGGATCAAGCCGCCGGCAATAATGATAAAGCGCTCAAACCACATGCCCGCGTTCACGCACATGCAGACGAAAAAGACGACAAACACATTCCGGCGGCACCAAGAGAACCAGAAAAGTTGCGGCGAAAGGCAATTGCAGAAAAGCATGCCAAACCACCAGTACCACCAGTAGGGACCGAAGATGCGGTTCCAAAAGCCGAACTTTTCGTAGGAATTGCCGCTATACCAAGCCACGAAAAACTCCATTGAATAGGCGTAGGCGACGAATGAGCCGGTTAACAAAATGATCTTTGCCATTTTGTCGACGTGCTGGGGAGTAATCACATCGTGCAGTTTGAATATGGCACGTGCCGGCAGGAGAAGGGTCAGCACCATCGCGAACCCGCCGAAGATCGCGCCAGCAACGAAATAGGGCGGAAAGATTGTGGTGTGCCAGGTCGGTATAAGCGTCGAAGCGAAGTCGAATGATACCACGCTGTGCACCGAGAGGACCAGCGGCGTAGACAGGCCGGCCAAAAGCAGGTATGCCATTTCGTAATGGCGCCAGTTGCGATTGGATCCGCGCCAGCCGCACGCGAAAATTCCAAAAAGAAACTTTCTGACCTTTGTGGTTGCCCGATCACGCAACGTTGCCAAATCCGGAATCAACCCGGTGTACCAAAACAGGACCGAGACAGTAAAATAGGTCGAGACCGCAAACACGTCCCACATCAGCGCGCTGCGGAAATTTTGCCAGATACCCCAGTTGTTTGGTATCGGGGCCATATACCACGCCATCCAGAACCGCCCGACGTGGATGCCGGGGAAGATCGCCGCGCAGATAACCGCAAAAAGCGTCATCGCTTCCGCGGAACGGTTGATCGACGTGCGCCATTTTTGCCGGAGCAAAAACAGAATCGCGGAGATAAGAGTGCCGGCGTGCCCGATACCGATCCAGAAAACGAAATTGGTAATGTCCCAGGCCCAGCCTACCGGGATCTGGTTTCCCCAGGTGCCGACGCCGGTGGAAATCTGGTAGCCAATGCAAAAAAGTCCGAAGGTCGCGATGCTTGCAGTGATGGTGAAGGCCACCCACCACCACCGGGGCGGGGGTTGCTCCACCACTCCGGAGATCCGTTCCGTCAGCCAGTTAAAATTGCGCCGGTGCAGAACAAGCGGTACGCGTGCGATCTGCTGTTCCGCCTCTTCGATCATCTCTGGTGATGTTGATGCTCCGTCCATGCTTTATGGAAGATCGATCTGCGGCCTGCGCGCAGGCAAAATGTCTATGTTCCTGTTCCTCATTCCGGCAATTTCTCCTCAAAACTTGCGATCCCGATGTTTTCCGCGTCAGGCATTTTTGGGTTTGGATTGCGAATGCGCGCGAGATAACTGACTCGTGGCACGACGTTCAAATAGTCGAGAATTCGGTAATTCCGATCCTGCTGTTTCATTTTTGACACACGGCTTTCTGGATCCTTGATATCGCCAAAGACAATCGCTTCGGTGGGACACGCTTGCGCACAGGCCGAGGTGAAAGAATCGCGCGGGATTCTCGTCTCTGGCGAAGCGCCGGCGCGCGCGAGCGCCGCGATCTTTGCCTCCTGGATGCGTTGCACGCAGAACGTGCATTTCTCCATCACACCGCGCATCCGCACGGTAACGTTTGGATTTTTCTGCATCTTGATCGTGTCGGGTGCGCCTTTTGTTGTGAGCGGCGCGAAATATTCTTCGTAGATGTTTAACGCGCCGACGACTTTTCTCTTGCCGACGGGTCGTTGATTGTAATCGAAGAAATTGAATCGACGCACTTTGTAGGGGCAGTTGTTCGAGCAAAATCGTGTGCCGATGCAGCGGTTGTAAGCCATGACGTTGAGACCGTCCTCGCTGTGAACAGTGGCGTTGACGGGGCAAACCGTTTCGCACGGCGCGTTCTCGCAATGCTGGCACGGCATCGGTTGATGCACGATCTCGGGATTCTCTGGCCACTCGCCGCGGTCCTGGTTGTACGGTTTCCGGCTGGCGTAATAGCGATCAATCCGGAGCCAGTGCATGATTCGGCCATGCGACACCTGGAGCTTGCCGACTACGGGCACGTTATTTTCCGCCTGGCAGGCTATCACACACGCGCTGCACCCGGTACACACGTTCAAATCGATACTCATCCCCCACTGCTGCGGCGCGGTCAGCGGCGGATGCGTGTAAATGCTCGGCGGCGGATGGGGCAGTTCTTCTTCGCCCGGAATTTTTTTCGCGAACTCACTATTTTCGCGGTAGCCCTCCAAAGTCGCTTCGCGGACAAGACCGCGGCCCTCGATGCTGAACTGCTCCTGCGTAATCGAGAACGGATACGTGCGACCAACCTTCGTCACCTGCACGCTTTCAACCCCTTTCCCGCCAGCCGCGACAAAATACGGATTTGCCGCCGTTCGTAGAAAGTAGCCGTTGAAACCAGACTGCTCCGCGATGCCTGGCCTTTCTTTCAGCGCGCCACCCGCGTATGGCAGCCCATCGAACTCCGGCATTTTTCGCCCGTACCCCAGCGGGATCGAAACAGAGTTGTCGGCGTGACCGGGAGACACGAGCGCCGCGATGACCAGCTCGCGTTTGAGTGGCTGACCGCCGGCGCTCTTTTCGTTAATTGCGATCTGTATCAAATCTCCAGTCAGCACACCGAGCTTTTTTGCATAAGCAGGACTAATCAGTGCTGCGTTATCCCAGGTAAGCTTGGTTATGGGATCAGGTAATTCTTGGAGCCAGCCGTTGTTAGCATAGCGACCGTCGTCCATCGAATAACTGGCGGTTAGCACAATCTCTGGTGAATCTGGCGTCGGTGCCGGCGGCACTGTCCACGGACTTTGATTCGCCGGGGCGCTTGCATTCGCACTGAAAGCCGAGGGCTGATCACGCGGCTGAATGTGCGCTGCAAAACCATCGTGAAGGAAACGCGACCACGTAGTTTGAAAATCGCCAGGCGGATTTGTAGAGCGGAACGTTTCCTGAACCAGCTCTGGTCCTTCAATTTTCGGTCCACCGAGCAAACCGTTGAGAAACTCGATTTCTGAAAGACCGCCGAAGATCGGCAAAATCATCGGCTGGATCGACAAGTAATCGCCCTCGGCAGTAAGCGCGTCCCCCCATGATTCCAGGAAATGCGCGGCAGGGACGTGCCATTGGCTCAATGCTGATGTGGCATCCTCGTGATAGCCGAGCCGGACAATCTCGGGCACCCGTTTTTGCAGCTCAGACCAATCCAGGGGGAGATTTTTTTGTTTGTCTTGAGCCAATCCGCGCGGCGCGTTGTAAACCGGGTCGCCTCCAAGGATGAAAAGGTGTTTGATTCGCCCGTCGTTAATGTCAGCTGCGAGTTGAGAAATCTCGATTGTTCTCGGGTTACGCGGGATTTGCCGAACAACCAGCGTCTGTCCGACATTTTTGAGTGCTGCATTGATCGCGTACGCAAGCAGATGCACTGCCGCCGGCTGGGATGGTCCAACGAGCACCAGACTCGCTCCCGGTTTTGCCATTAGATCATTTGCCAAACCGCTGACCCATGTCTCATCGGATGCACTCGATGGCGGTGCCTGGAAATTTGCCATCACCGACCCAAGACTCGAATCGTTTGTTCCCGCTAGAATTTTAGTTGCCAGCACGTGCACTACCGCGGCGATCTGGCTAGCCGGACAACGGAGCCGATGGTCTGCCATCGCGCCCGTGAGCGTGAACCGACTTTCCACAACATAAAGCCGGTTCATGCTGTCTTTGGGCGTGCTCACACGCCGCCGCGAGCTAAATGCGCGGACTGACGCCAGATCACCCTGGCCGCAATCAAGAAAATCGCTGTCCAACGCAAGAACCACGTCGGCGCGATCGAATTTGGGAATCACGCGCGCACCAGCGCCGAACGCATTCTGCGTGGCTGCGATTGTTCCCTGACTCAATAGCGGCTCGTAAACACACCAGCGCATACCCGGAAGATTTTTTTCCAACTCTCCCCGCAAACGCTCGCGCGTTGGCGAATTCGTTTCTTCCACGAGAAACGCAACGCTGTCGCCGTGATCGGCGAGAAGCTTATTGCGAAGGTCCTTAAGGTAAGCGTCGAAATCTTCGCGCTTGGTCGTTTTCCCATCACGGACAAACCGTTTGGATCGGGTCGGGTCGTATAGGTTCAGGATCGACGCCTGAGTGAACGTGTCGGTCGCCCCACCAGTAGCCGGATGCAACGGATTGCCATCCAGCTTAATTGGACGCCCGTCCACTGTTGTGGCGAGAAGCGGAATGGCGCCGTTGCGCCGCGGCATCGCGGTTGCGTAGTAGAGAAATTTTCCAGGAATCGTCCACTCAACGTTCTTTGTGAACGGAACGAGATGCAGCTCGGGTCTGCGACAACTCGTTAGGCCAACCCCGGCCAGCGCCATGGATGCTCCCATCAATTTCAGGAAATCGCGTCGCGACCATTCGTCGCCGTTCAGCTCCGATGCGCCCTGTGGGAATTCGCGTTCCAGCCACTGTCGGAATTCGGGCGAATCGCTGTATTCGCCCAGGCTGCGCCAGTAATGCTTGCCGGTTGGTGGCTCCGGTGGATGCTGGAATACGCGTTTCATCGGTGGCACCCCTGACAGTTCGTTGGCGGATTGATGTTCCAGTGCTCTTTCAACGTCTGGCCGATCTCTGCCTGGCTAAGTTTCTTCTTCTTCGAAAAATCCTCGCCCGCATCCTGCGGCTGTCCGTACTTCGCAACAAATTCCGCCGGTTTCACATCGTCCGGTTTCCAATCGAGATTGAAAACCTGATCTTCCGGCCGCAGAAAATTCTCGGGGTGCCGATGGCATTCGAGGCACCACGCCATGCTGTGCGGCTTGGCCAGATACACCGTCGACATATGATTGACGGGGCCGTGGCAACTGAAACAACTAATGCCGCGGTTCACGTGCGCCGCGTGATTGTAATAAACGTAATCGACGGTGCGATAGATCCACACCCACTCCACCGGGTTACCCGTTTTCCAGCTCGCCCGCACCGGCTCCAGTTTCGGATTATCTTTTTGCACCTGTGTATGGCAATTCATGCAGGTCTGGGTGTTCGGCACATTCGACTGGGCCGCCATTTCCACAAAGCTGTGGCAATACCGGCAATCCATTCCCAATTGCGAGACGTGGATGTCATGCGGAAAGGGCACCGGCTGGATCGGTTCGTAGCCAATCTTTGTGTACTTTGGTGTCGCATAATACCAGGTCGCTGCGGTCAATCCACAGACCGCGATGATGCCGCAGATCACCAGTTTCAGCGGTATCCAGTTGGTCCAGCGTGGAAAGAAGTTGGCCATGGAATATCAGGCAAATGCGGGTCCGCTGGACATCACCAGCCACCACAACAAATCAATGTTGAAATCGGAATGCGCTGCGTTCAGACAGTCCAAAAGGGTTAAGGTTTCTTCGCCTGAGGGGAAACTAAGATTCTATAAATCTGTTTGGCGGTAGCAAAATAAAATTCATCATTCAATTTCATGCCGCAAAAAGCGTTCGCCCGTCCGATACAGAAAAGCGAACAATTGGCAAAACTGATGACGACAAAAGTTCGGCGGCACGTCAAGCCTGGAAGCGCGACATTTGATTCTACAGGCGAAGTTGTCAGCATCATTGCTGCAGCATTTAGTAGGACGCCCTGTGAATTCGAGACGAAAACGACTGGTTTTCTTTCTGGTTGGATTTTTCATTGTCGGAATGGCACGCGCTGAAGATGTCGATCTTCTTCTGACGAACGGGAACGTTTACACCGTCACGGAGAAGCAATCGAAGGCCGAAGCGGTCGCGGTAAAGACCAACCGAATCGTCTTCGTTGGCTCAAACGAAGACGCGAAGAAATTTCATGCTGCGAAGATTATCGATCTTCGCGGTCGCACAGTCGTGCCCGGCTTCACCGATTCGCATTGCCACATTTTCGGGATCGGCAAGCGCGAAATGCGATTGAACCTGGAAGGCACAAATTCGCTTGAAGACTTTCTGGCGAGGGTGAAAGGACGCGTCGACAAAACGGGCCCAGGCAAATGGATCACTGAACGCGGCTGGATCGAAACGTTTTGGAAGCCGCCGAAATTTCCAACGCGCCAGGACCTCGACAAGATCGCGCCGAACAATCCTGTATTTCTCACGCGCGCGGATGGCCACGCTTCAATTGCTAATTCGGCCGCGCTTAATATTGCCAGAATTGACAGGAACACGCCGAATCCGTTCGGCGGGCAAATTTTAAAAAAGAACGGAGAGCCAAACGGAATGCTGCTCGATCACGCGCAGGACCTTGTCGCAAAAAACATTCCAAAAGCTACTCAAGCGGAGCGCGAAGAGGCGCTGCTGCGCGGAATCGACCGCGAGATCAAACTCGGCTGGTGCGAAATTCAGAACGCCGGCAGCCACAAGGAAGATATCGATCTCATCCGGAAAGCATTCGAGGCTGGCAAAACGAAAATTCGATTCGTCAACGCCGTCTACGGTCCCGGCCAGGACGCGCAGAATTTCTTGCGCGAAGGACCCATCTATCAACGCGTTCGATCATCATTTCACTCAGCGTACGATCAAAGTGCTGTTCGACGGCGCCCTCGGCTCTCGCGGCGCGGCTTTGTTGAAGCCCTACAGCGACGCGCCCGAAACTTCCGGTCTTCTCAGGGAGAAGCCTGAAGACCTTCGACCAATGTTCGAAGAGGCGCTGCGCCGCGGCATCCAGGTGGAAACACACGCGCTGGGCGACCGGGCTAACCGACTAATTCTCGATCTTTACGAACAAGCGTTCAAAGCCGTGCCGGCCGACGAGCGGAAAATTCGCGAACCACGCTGGCGAATCGAGCACGCTCAGATTGTCGACCCTGACGATATTCCCCGGTTCGCCAAACTTGGTGTAATCCCGTCAATGCAGCCATCACATGCGATCAGCGATCTGTTTTTCGCTCCGGCTCGACTTGGGATGGATCGTCTTGTCGGCGCGTACGCCTGGCAAAGTTTCCTCAAGAGCGGCTGTATCATTGCAGGAGGTTCCGACGCGCCAGTCGAGCGTGGCGAACCGATGATTGAATTTTACGCCGCCGTCGCCCGCAAAAGCATCAAGGGCAAGTCAGGCGAAGGCTGGCATCCCGAGCAAGCCGTCTCGCGTGCAGACGCGCTGAAAATGTTTACGATCTGGCCAGCCTACGCCGCATTCGAAGAAAAGGACAAGGGCTCAATTGAAGTCGGCAAGTTTGCTGATTTCACTGTTCTGTCACGAGACATTATGAAAATTCCTGAGGCGGAAATTCTTGAAACGCAGAACGAAATGACAGTGATTGGCGGTGAGATTATCTACTCCCGCTGAGTACACCGGAAATCTTAACTTTTCATGAACCATCAAAGACGCGCATCAGCTTCTGAGAACGAGTCATCCTCGAATGGCAGAGTTGATCGCGCGCTCGCGTCGCTACAACATCACGCCGGCGATTTCAGTTCGGCCTTTCGACGCGCTTGCAGAATCAATCGCTTATCAGCAACTGAGCGGCAAAGCCGCAGCCACTATTTTTGGGAGGGTCCGCGCTCTTTATCCCAAAAGAAAATGGCTCGATCCCGAACAACTTCTCGCAACGCCGGATGAAACGCTTCGTGCTGCCGGTCTTTCACGCGCAAAAACCGCCGCGTTAAAAGATCTGGCTGCGAAAACCATTGACGGTACCGTGCCATCGGGCCGCGCACTTGTCCGCATGACCGATGACGAGATCATTACGCGCTTGACTACGGTGCGTGGAATCGGCCGATGGACGGTTGAGATGCTTCTTCTTTTCGATTTGGGCCGGCCGGATGTCTGGCCGGTTGACGATTACGGGGTGCGCAAAGGTTTCGCGAAGACTTTCGGCCGCCGAAAACTGCCCACTCCAAAACAGCTCATGAAGTTCGGAGAAAAATGGCGTCCCTACCGTTCGGTAGCCGCCTGGTATTTCTGGCGAGCGCTGGACAAGTCAGAGGAGTTAAAAGTTAAAAGGAGTTAAAACGGATTCCCCTTTTTAACGCTTTTAACTTTGTGACTCTTTAACTTCGCGCCCGTTTAACCTTGCGCTGCGTTGTGCACCTCATTAGAACGAGCGCATTATGGCGATGATTCATGTTAATCGGGGCGCAACAAGTTTGGGCGTATTTTCCGAAGAAGAAGTTCGCGAAGGTCTGCGCACTGGCCGTTTCGTTCCCACGGACATCGGGTGGCGCGAAGGAATGGCAAACTGGCAGCCGCTTTCGCAGTTTACAGAGTTTGGGGCGGGGGCGCCTGGTACGCCGCCTTCGCAGATCAGCGCAGCCGCGACCTCAGAAGCTGCCGCCGCCGCGCAGCGGTCTGCCGTGGGAGCACCGGCAAGAGCGTGGCTTTTTCAACGCATTCGTCGAGACACTGGTGATGGTGCTCACGAAACCGGGCGAAGCATTCGCAGTAATGAAACGCGAAGGCGGTTTAGGCGAGCCGCTCATTTACGCGCTCATCGGTGGATGTCTTGGTGGCATCGTTTCGCTTCTATTCTCGATGGGACTGCAGTCCGTCGGTTTCTTCGCCGATCGTCACGATATGTTCGGTGCGATGGCCGGCATGGGCGCTGGTTCCGCTGCATTTATCGTTCTGATACCGTTGTTCGTCGTAATCGGACTGTTCATCGGCAGCGCAATCGTGCATCTCTGTTTGATGATCGTCGGCGGCGCCAATCAATCGTTTGAAACCACTTTCCGCGTTCTCGCTTTTTCTCAAGGCTCTACCGGTCCTTTGCAGATGATCCCGGTTTGTGGCGGGCTGATCTCCGGCGTTTGGGCGCTTGTTTGCAGCTGCATCGGATTGGCGCGCGCCCATGATACCGACACTGGCCGCGCTGTTCTTGCCGTTTTCCTGCCGCTAATCGTTTGCTGCGGCGGCCTAATGCTCATTTTGTTCATGCTCTTTGGATTAGGCGCTTGGGGCGCGTCACACCATTGACTTCCGGTCAAAATGCGACTTCGCGTCCGGCGCCTTTCCCCAGGTGAAATCGATCACGAGTTAATCTGGCTAAGCGTCTCGCTTGCATCGCTGGGTCTGGCGGCAACCTGGCTGACAATTGGTTTGCCATGGCCGCGCTGCATGTTTCATGAGATTACTAGTTTGCCATGCGTCACATGCGGCATGACGCGATGCGGGATTCAATTTTTTCACGCTCACTTCCTCACTGCATTGAAATGGAACCCTCTTGTGTTCACGGCGCTCTGCGGTCTGACAGCCTTTGATCTCTACGCGTTTGCGACGCTCGCAACGCGCGGGCCGCGTTTGCGGATCTGTTTTTATAATCAAACGGCGAAAACATTTGTGCGCGGCGCGGTCATCTCGGCGCTGGTGTTAAACTGGATTTATCTACTGATGCACTGGCGCAATTTTTGAATTGTACGGGGGTCCCACCAAGCGCCAGGCGTCTGACACGGACGCCCTGCAATGCAAGGCAATCATAATTTTCTTCGTGCACTTCGTGTGCTTCGTGGTTGAACTTCTGGCACGATGCGAATTCTGGTCACTGGCGGGGCGGGGTTTATCGGCTCCCATCTCGTTGAACGCTTGCTCGCGGCCGGGCACATAGTCGCCATCCTCGATGACTTCAACGATTTTTACGATCCACGAATCAAGCATGCAAACATCGCTGGTTTCGCCAAAGATGTGGCTGTTCACCGTGTCGACCTTCGAGATGACACGTCAGTGCGGAATTTGTTTCATCGCGAAAAATTTGAGGTGATTGTGCATTTGGCCGCTCGCGCTGGCGTTCGACCATCAATTCAGCAACCACAGCTGTACTACGACACCAATGTGACTGGCACATTGCATTTGCTCGAAGCCGCGCGTGTGACGGGCGTTAAAAGATTTGTCTTTGCCTCCAGCTCGTCGGTTTACGGCGCCTCAAAGATCGTGCCCTTTTCTGAAGATCAACATCTGACTCAGACGCTCAGTCCATATGCCGCGACGAAAATTGCCGGGGAATTTCTTTGCTCGACGTACTCACACCTTTATCAGTTGAGCGTAGTGGCGCTCCGTTATTTCACTGTGTACGGTCCGCGGCAACGGCCCGATCTGGCGATTCATCAATTCACCCGGCGCATTCATGCAGGGCAGCCAATCGAGCAATTTGGCGACGGCACCACACGCCGCGATTATACTTACATTGATGATGTAATTCAGGGAACGATGGCCGCGCTCCAGTACGAAGGGCCGCGGTTCGATATCTTTAACCTGGGTGAAAGCGAGACGATTCGGTTGAAAGACTTGATCGTTGCAATCGAAAATGTGCTCGGGAAAAAAGCGAAAATTAACCAGTTGCCAGAGCAACCAGGCGACATGCCCCTGACTTGCGCTGATATTTCCAAAGCGAAAAAACTGCTCGGTTACAATCCAACCACCGGTTTGAGCAAGGGACTGCCGAAGTTCATCGATTGGTTTTTGCAGCCCAGGAAGTGAACGTCCCGTCATCCTGAACGAAGTGAAGGCCCCTGAATTGCGCGGATGATCACGCTGGATAGGTTGCGACTCACCCTCAGCGACTGCGAGATCCCTCGCTCCGCACGGGATGACGCGCGAAAGACGATTGGGTCGCGATGAATTCAATCACCGATTGATGTCCATGGACGCTCTGCCATTCGATCAACGCGCCTGTTTTATTGCGGGCCAGGCGAAATCGGGCACGACGCTTTTGGTGGCGTTGCTCGATAATCATCCGCAGTTGCTCGTGTTGCCGGAAGAAACCGCTTATTTCCCCACCGTTCTCACGAAATATGCGCCGCGCGGTCGTCGCGCGCAGTTTGATTATCTGACCAAACAATCGCTGTCGAATGTACTGTTCGGCGGGCCATGCAAATGGGGCAAGCGGAACTATGCGACATTCCCGCGCGAGAAATTTCTGGAGACGTTCGAGCGGGCGGCATTCGATCCTGCCAACGCGCAGGAAGATCTGCTCGTACTAATGGTCAAAGCGTACGCGGCGACGCTGGAACGTCCGCTCGACTCCATCGGGCAGTGGGTGGAAAAGACGCCGGCTAATCGCAATCACATTCCAGAAATTCTGCGGCGCTTTCCGCACGCGAAAATTCTCGTCACAATGCGCGATCCGCGTGCCATTCTTGCGGCGCAAATCGCGCTGGAGAAAACAAGGCAAACAGGAAGGTTCTCGACTTATTACGTGATCGCCCACTGGCTGGTCGCTGCCAGACTGGCGCGGCGTGTGCGCGATGGTGAAATTCCGGGTTTTGTAGTGCCGTATGAGCAATTGGTCTGCGAACCAGACAGGACGATGGAAAAGGTTTGTGCTTACCTCGAGATCAATTTCGATCCAAAAACGGTGCTGACACCGACAAAAATGGGCCGGTTTTGGAGCGGTAACTCAGCGGCGCGCATCAACTTTTCACAGATCAGTCCAGAACCGGCAACGCGCTGGCAGCGGGAACTGTCCGAAGACGAAATCGGATGGGTAGAATGGCACTGCCGCGATCTCATGCCGGAATTCGGCTACGAGCCAAGACTACGCGGACGCGAGTTCCGATCATTTGTCCGTCCGATTCGCGGAGAGCGCCCACGGGAGTATGCGAAGTCGCGGCTCTACTCGATCCGTGACGCAATGACGAAATCCAAATGACGAATGGTTGAAGGAACATGAAAGAGATATCGATCTCGCTGGGCAAATTTCGTAATTCGTCATTCCTTAGGCATTCGACATTCGTGCTTCGTCATTTCTAATCCTCGCTTGCAAACCCGCCCGAAGCAGGCCATAATCCCGCGAGATGTCGGGATTCTTGTTCGGTTTTCCGAGCCTCCGTTTTCTACGACGATTCAGATTTTTCGATACCACGGTGCGGAGTTTTGCGCCCTGGCTGCTTCGTTGGTTGAGTTCGCAGGCTCGCACTTTAAGACAAGTCCAATCCCGGCTCGACGAGGCGGAGTTTCCAACGGCGTCGCAGAGTGCCTTGTTTGAATGGGCTCTGGATGATTGGCGCGCTGCGGACGGTGCATCGCTCGATGCGCTCCGCCAATTCAATAATTGGACTAAACATAAGGATCAACATGAACTCTTATTCAACTGGGAGACGCTCGCCCCGCTCGCGCGGCGGCTCCCGACGCCGGGGCAACGGCCACGCGCGTCGTCAGCGAGAAGAACCGAAGGAGCAAAAAAAGACGATCTGGCAGCGGATTGCCGCATTTTTTGGAAATGGCACAACGAAGGCGGAAGCAACCCCGCGCAATGGCGCGCAACCTTCGCGACCGGCACGCAAACCTGAACGGATTGAAGTTACTTCACCGCGCCTGTACGTCGGTAACTTGTCTTTCGACGCAACCGAGAGCGATCTGTTTGAATTGTTCAACGGAGTCGGACACGTTCAAAATGCGGAGGTCGTAAGCTATCGCCATAACCAGCGCTCAAAAGGGTTTGCCTTTGTGCAGATGCAAACCGTCGAGGAAGCGAAGCGCGCCGTGGAAGAATTGCACGATAAGGAATTCCTCGGCCGCAGGTTGGTAGTGAGCGGCGCCAAATCCGGCGAGCATCGCGCGCGCTGACAACCGCGATTATCTGATCGGGAGAGCACGCGCTTTGCACGTGGCTCTCCCGATTCTTTTTGCGGCGTAACGTCGCATTTGTCACATAGGTCCCATTGGACCTGACAAACTTGGACAGTGCTCGGTTCCTACCTTTTAATCTCCAGGTACGTTCGCGACTGGACGTGATTAGTCCCAGGCTGCAATTCTTCGATGCGCATCTGTTTTAAGAACCAGCGGCCTTCGATCTTCTGCGCGGAAACCACTTCGAAACGCTTGGCCAATTGAGCATTCCAATCGTAGCCCTCCATGCGCATCAGCGCGCCGCTCGCCTTGTCTATCCACAGTAGCACGTTGGAATACTGCGATTCGCGCGAGGGCGCGCGCAGTTGCAGCTTCCAGCAATTGCGAGTGCGAACATTTTCCTCACCTAAAACGCGCGCGGTCGGCCAGTAGAGAAATTTGAACGCCAGATCCTCGTAGGTCACACCGGTGCCGCGAATTTTTTGCTTGAGCTTCGAGGCCGCAAATTGCTCGGTGCCCTCGCCGGTCACAAGATCAAGGCGCGAGCTGTTTTCGCCGAGACGCAATTGCAAAATTTCATCGGGATTTGCGAATGAATAGCGAATCAGCGGTCCGTTTTGGACCAGGTGAAATGGAATCACAATATTATCCTGGCGAAGTTGTCCCTGAAGATCGATTTGCTGTCGCGACTCCATCATGCGCACCGAGGCGAGAATGTCTTTGGCTGACGGCGCCGATTGTCCGCGAAGCGATAACGTAAGGGCAAAAGAAATGGCCAGAGCAGAATGACAAATGACGAATGACGAATGACGAAATCAATGTCGAATGCTTAAATGACGAACGCGTTCCCCGATGCTTTCCTTTCGGCATCTGGGCTTCGAAATTCGTCATTCCTTTGTCATTGACTCGCATTTGTTTATTAAGAGCTAGCGATTAAAGCTTAGGGGCTGTTTCATTTTCATCGCATGGATCAGTCCATCTTTCATTTTATTAATCAACAATGGACGAGTCCGGCGCTTGACTTGTTCATGGCGGCGACTGAGCGATAGCGCGATTTGGGAGCCGTTGTTTATCGCGATTGGAGTGAGCGCGCTTTTTTTTGGCGGATTTAGAGCGCGCGCGTTCGTCATCTGTCTGGTCTTGTCTCTGTTGATCACGAGTCAGGTCACGGGTTTGTTAAAATCAGCGGTGGATCGCCATCGGCCCAAACACGTGGAAAATGTGCGGATGGTACAGTTGCAACGGACGCGTCCGACGTTCCTGACTTTGTTTAAGAAACCGACCATTCGGTTTTCCGATTCGTCCGATCGCAACCGGTCGGGACCATCGTTTCCCTCGGGACACGTAACTGACCAACAGCGTGATTGCTGTTTTTTGCACGCTGTTTTATCGACGCGGCGGCTGGCTTTACTGGTTCGTCGCCTTAGCTGTTGGTTATTCGCGAATTTATCTGGGTGCACACTGGCCCAGCGATGTGATCGCGACGTTCTTTCTGGCAGGCGGCGAAGCATTGCTCTTACTCGGCTTGTTTGAATTGATTTGGAGGAGCGCAGGCCGAAAATGGGCGCCGCAGGTTTTTGCGCGCCATCCAAGTTTGATTGCTAATCCCGGTGAGAGGGTGCGATCAAAGTCTACGCCCCGTGGCGGCGGCACGGCGCAACACTCGGTATGAGCACAACGCGCGCGGTCTGGCTATTCGTTGCCGCTCTGACGGTGATTCGATTGTCGATGCTGGCAACGACCGATCTCGAATTTGATGAGGCGCATTACTGGATGTGGTCGGAACGTCTGGCTCCAGCCTATTTTAGCAAAGGGCCGGGCATCGCGTTTGCTATTCGCGCAAGTACTGCGGTTTTTGGAGCGAACGAATTCGGAGTGCGCTTTTTCAGTCCTTTGCTCGCGGCCGGAACGAGCCTGCTCTTGTTTTATTTCGCGCGCCGATTGTTCAATGCCAAGGCCGGTCTGTGGGCCGTCATCGGGTTAAACGTTACGCCCATCTTCAACATCGGGGCGTTCCTGATGACGATTGATGCGTTGTCGATTTTTTTCTGGTTGGCGGCAATGTTCACATTCTGGCTTGCTTTGGAAAAAAGTCCGCAATTCTCCTGGTATTGGCCGTTGACCGGACTACTGATCGGCCTCGGGTTCCTCTCCAAATACACTAACGCGCTGGAGCTTGTTTCGATTGTGTTAGTGCTGGCCCTGGCGCCCCGGCTCAGGCACGAATTCAAGCGGTCCGGATTTTATCTATTGCTCGGCATGTTCGCTCTCTGCACGGTGCCGCCGATCGTGTGGAACGCCGCAACACGCGTGGATCACGCTGGCGCATCTGCAATCGCGCGGAGGCATCGAGCATGGCTTTGGTTTGCACCCGGCCGAAGTTCTTTCATTTATCGGCGAACATTTTCTGGCTTATTCTCCATTCCTATTCCTGGCGTTAGCGTGGGGTGTCATTGGAAGCTGGCGGCGAGTGAATCAGCAATTCAAGGTTCTGTTCCTGATGTGGTTTGGGTTGCCCGTGTTTCTTTTCTATTTGTTTCTTTCCTTGAACAAGGCTGCGGCGCCAAATTGGGATGGACTCGCCTTCCTCGGTTTTGGACTGCTGGCAGTTTATTATTGGCGGGACCGTCTCGAGACCAGTGCCATCCTACGGCTCGGCGCGGCCGTCGCGGTATTGATTGGGCTGACCATGAGCATGATGGCGCTCAATACGGACTTGCTGCGCGTGGTTGGATACAAGTTACAGCGAAGCGATCCCAGCAACCGGATGCGCGGTTGGAAAAGCGCTACAGGCGCGCTGGAAACAATGCGCAATAATCTCGAAACGAAATTGGGCGAGAAACTTTTCCTTATTGCCGATGCCCGCGATCGCGCCTCGGAGATTTCGTTTTACCTCCGCAATAAACGCGCCGAGGGCCCGGGGCATCCGCCGGTTTACATTCCCGAGTCGCAGGACATGGTGAATCAATTCTCATTTTGGCCGCGCTACGATGAGTTTGTCGAGCTAAATCCGGGTGCGCCCCGACCAGAAGGCGAAGTTTATACTGAAGAAAACGGGGTCAATTTGTTCGTTGGACGCGACGCGCTCTTCGTTCGAGACGGCGAGAAGCAGCGCGTGCCGCACAATATCAAAGCCGGCTTTCAATCAACGGAGCTCGTTGGCACGATTCAAGTATCGCGCTATGGAAAGCCACTGCGAACCTGGCAAGTGTTTCTCTGTCGGAGCTACCGCACACTTCCGTTATGAACGAGGTGACAATCTCTCCGGCATTGTCAGTCGTCGTGCCGCTTTATAACGAGGAAGCGAACCTGCCGATTTTGCAGGAAGAGTTGCGCGCCGCATTGAGCGGACTCGATTACGAAGTCATTTTTGTCGATGACGGATCAGTCGATCGCACGGCGGAGCGGATCGAAACTGCGCCGAATATTCGCCTGATTCGTTTCGAAAAAAATTCCGGGCAGAGCGCCGCTATTTACGCCGGTCTGACAGCGGCGCGCGGCGGGACTGTGGTTATCATTGACGGCGATTTGCAGAATGATCCCGCCGATATTCCGAAACTGCTCGCTGAAATTGCACGCGGTGCAGATCTTGTCTGCGGCTATCGCATCAAACGGCAGGACACCGTGACCAAGCGGCTAACGAGCCGGATTGCGAACGCGGTGCGTAGCCGTTACACGAAGGACGGAGTGCGCGACACCGGTTGCACCCTTAAAGCAATGCAACGCGAATGCGTCAGTGCGCTGTTTCCATTCAAAGGCATGCATCGTTTCATTCCCGCGCTGGTCAAAGCGGCCGGCTATCGTCTGGTCGAAATTCCGGTGAACCATCGTCCTCGTCGCTTCGGCCAAAGCAAGTACGGCCTCGGCAACCGCGCCTTGCGCGCAACCATCGATATGTTCGGTGTACGCTGGTTGCTGTCCCGGCGATTGAATTACAAGATTCGCGAGAAGATGTGACAGATGCGACACATGAGCAACGTGGCAAATCTCGCTTGTCAACTTAGGCGCTCCCGCTAAGGTTGCCCTCCCGTACCGGGAATCCGCATGTCGTTGGCCAATTTACTTTCTGTCGAGCAAATCATCCCCGAGATGAAAGCAACGGAGCGCTGGGCCGCCATCGTTGAACTGATCGATCTGCTCGTTAGCCTGGGCAAAATCAAAACGGAAGACCGCGATCCCATTCTCGCTTCGCTGAAGCAGCGCGAGGAAACGATGAGCACAGGCATTGGATTCGGAATCGCGATTCCACATTGCTCTTCCGACCGACTCGAGGAAGTAGTGGCCGCGTTCGGAAGATCGACCACGGGCATCGAATTTGATGCGCTCGACAACGCGCCGGTCAAGTTTGTCGTGCTTTTCATCGTCCCGAAAAATCAATTTCAAACGCATTTGCGCACGCTCGCCTCGATCGCAAAATTTCTGAACGATCGCTCTGTGCGCGAGAGCCTGGCCGGCGCAAAATCCGCTGACGAAATTTTGTCGATCTTTCGCGATCGTTCGTAAGCTGTAGTCGTCGACCTCCGGGCGACGCGACGCGTGGATGCAAAAACCTCGGCGGCGCGCCTCGCAGAGCGAGGGCGGCTACAATTGACCTCTCTTACCGATGGAAACATTTCAATCACTTCTCGCAAAGAAGCTTTCCGACGCCCTGGCCGCCGCCGGCCTGCCGGACGTGGGCGAATTAACACCAGCAACCGACCAACGCTTCGGCGATTATCAGACAAATGCCGCTCTCGTGCTCGGAAAGCAGCGCGGCGAAAATCCGCGGGAACTCGCAGAGAAAATCATCGGGCATCTTAACGTTGGCGATCTTTGCGAACCGCCGGTAGTCGCAGGCCCGGGTTTCATCAATTTTACGTTGCGGCCTGGCGCCATTGCTGAAAAAACCGCCAGAATCCTGGGCGACGAAAGACTCGGCGTTGTGGAGACAGAATCGTCGCGGCGCATCGTGATTGATTTCGGATCGCCCAACGTGGCCAAACCGATGCATGTCGGTCACATCCGCAGCATCGTTCTGGGGGACGCGTTGGCGCGGATCGCAACGTTTCTTGGGCACGAAGTCATCCGCGACAATCATATCGGCGACTGGGGGACTCAATTTGGAATGGTCATTTACGGGTGGAAGAATCTCCTGGACCAGCGCGCACTTCAGCAAAATCCCCTGGCCGAGATTGTCCGGATTTACAAGGAAACGAACGCACTGGCGACCAGCGATCCGCAGGTTCGAGAAGCCTGCCGCCAGGAGCTGGTAAAACTGCAGGCCGGCGACAAGGAAAACATCGACATCTGGAACGAATGCGTCGCCTTTTCCATGCAGGACTTCGAGCACGTGTACGAATTGCTCGATATTCATTACGATATTCAGTGCGGCGAAAGTTTTTACAACGACCGGCTCTCAGGCGTAGTCGAACGCTTGCTCAAATCCGGCATTGCTGAGATCAGCGAGGGCGCCGTTGTTGTTTTCTTTCGCGATATTCCGGAGCTGGCTGACAAGCCATGCATCATCCGCAAACGCGACGGCGGATTCAATTACGCCACCACCGACATCGCGACGATCGATTATCGCCTCGACGACTTGAAAGCGGACAGCGTTTGGTACGTGGTCGGTGCTCCGCAGACCTTGCATTTCAAACAGATTTTCGAGATTGCACGGCGACAGGGTTATCGAGCCGATCTTCGCCACATCACGTTTGGCAGCATCCTTGGGGAAGATCGCAAATTGATGAAAACGCGTTCGGGCGAAAACGTGCCGTTGCGCGAGCTTCTCGAGGAAGCATGCAGGCGGACGCGCAAGATTATCGATGAAAAAAATCCAGACCTGAGCGAAGCAGAAAAGATCGATGTCGCGCAGAAAATCGGGATTGGTGCAGTCAAATACGCTGATCTGTCACAGTACCGGATGACGGATTACGTTTTTTCATGGGAGAAAATGTTGTCCCTCCAGGGAAATACGGCTCCTTATTTGCAGAATGCATATGTGCGAATTCGCTCGATTTTCCGTAAAGCAGGCGAGTCGTGGCATCGGCATCCTGCCGATGAAGAGGTTGGCTGGAAGCCAACGCCACTACAGCTCGGCGATTCCGCCGAAATCAACCTTGCAAAACGCCTGTGTCAGTTCGCGGAGATCGTTCCACACGTATTGAACGATTTCCGTCCGAATATTCTGGCAAATTATCTCTTCGAAGTGGCGAACAGCTTCCATACCTTTTACGAAGCCTGTCCGGTTTTGAAATCGGAGGAACCGGTGCGCGGTTCACGACTGGCGTTGTGCGATCTCACCGCGAAAGTCCTTTATCGCGGACTCGACTTGTTAGGCATCAAAGTGCCGGAAAAAATGTAGCAGCGTTTTGTCGTTCCGAGCGGAGTCGAGGAATCTCTGAAATTTCTTACTGTTTGACCAAGCCATCGAAGGAGAACATTGAGAGATGTCTCGACTTCGCTCGACATGACAAGGATCCCAACCTGCACCTACCGATTGCAATTCAATCGCTGGTTCACTTTTTCGCAGGCACGCGAGGTTGTCCCATACCTCGACGCGCTGGGAGTCAGCGACGTGTATGCATCGCCGTATTTTCAGGCGAACCCCGACAGTCTGCACGGCTACGACATCACCGACCATAACAAGCTCAACCCGGCGATCGGCTCACGTGAGGATTACGACGCCTGGATCGCGGAGTTGCATGCGCATTCGATGGGACAGGTACTCGATTTTGTCCCGAATCACGTGGGAATCGCGGAGCCGCTCAACGAATGGTGGATGGACGTGCTCGAAAATGGGCCGAGTTCGAGATTCGCGCCCTATTTCGATATCGACTGGCAGCCGCTGAAGTCTGATCTTCGCGATAAAGTTCTGCTGCCGATCTTGAGCGACCAATACGGGCGGGTTCTCGAGCGCGGCGAACTGCAAGTGCGCTTTGAGGAGGGAACGTTTTATCTGCTCTACGGCGAGCGAAGACTGCCTATCGCTCCCGGAACGTATCGCTACGTTCTGGAAATCGCCTTGCGAAATGTCGCCGAACACAAGGAAGAGGACTTCTACGCGGAGCTGCAAAGTATCCTGACCGCGCTCGAATATTTGCCAAAACGTACCGAGACCGATCCAAAACGCATCGCGGAGCGGATTCGTGAAAAAGAAATCATCAAGCGACGTCTCGAACGTCGTTGCGCGGAAGCTCCGCAAGTCCAACAAGCTATTGAAAAGGCGCTGGCCCAGATTAACGGCGAGCCCGGCGACCCGCGCAGTTTTGATGCGCTGGATAAACTACTCAATGCGCAGTCTTATCGGCTGGCGTTTTGGCGGGTCGCCGCCGAGGAAATTAATTACCGCCGCTTTTTTGATGTGAACGACCTGGCCGCAATTCGAGTGGAGTTGCCAAAGGTCTTTGACGCTATTCACCGGCTGACTCTGGAGTTGGTTAGCGCGGGCGCAGTGACAGGACTTCGCATCGATCATCCCGACGGGCTTTACCTGCCGCGCGAGTATTTTGAAAAGCTTCAGCAGCGTTGCGCGAAAGCACTCGGGACCGCTTTGCCGAAAGACGGTCGCGCCATTTACATGATTGCTGAAAAAATTCTCACCGGCTCCGAAGTGCTGCGCAAGGATTGGCGCGTGCACGGCACTACTGGGTACGATTTTGCGAACCAGGTGGCGCAGTTGCTTGTTGATACCTCGACAGAAACGGCGATCACAAAAACGTTCCATCGCTTCATTGGTCACTCAATGCCGTTTGGCCACCTGCTCTACGCAAAAAAACTGCAGATCATGAAACTATCACTGGCCAATGACGTCGATGTGCTGGGCAATATGCTCGACCGGCTTTCCGAGCAAAACCGATGGTATCGCGATTTCACGCTCGAGGCACTCTCGCGCGCGGTGCGCGAGACCATCGCTTGTTTTCCGGTTTATCGAACGTACCTGGCGCCGGGGCAGCCCGTGACTGACGAAGACAGGCAGATTGTCGAGCACGCGATTGCCGCGGCCAAGCGTCGAAACCCCGCGATGGAAGAATCGATCTTCAATTTTCTCCGAGACGTGTTGCTCTTTCGTTTTCCGCCGAACCTCGATGCCAAAGCGCGCGCCGAGCACACCCGTTTTGTTCTGAAGTTTCAGCAAGCTACCGGACCGATCATGGCCAAGGGTTTGGAGGACACCGTGTTCTACATTTACAACCGGCTAGCCGCGTTGAACGAAGTAGGCGGTCAGCCGCAACAGTTTGGATTAAGCATTGAAGAATTTCACGAGCGGAATATCGAGCGACAGCGCAATTGGCCGGCCACGTTGCTCGCCACTTCGACACATGACACTAAACGGAGTGAAGACGTGCGCGCGCGAATGGTTGTCATTTCCGAGATCCCGGAGCTCTGGCGGCGCTCATTGCAACGATGGCGTGTTGCTAATCGTCGCTGGAAGCGAACTATCAATGACGTCGAAGCACCGGACGCGAATGAAGAATACCTGTTTTATCAAACGTTGTTAGGAACGTGGCCGATGCAGGCCGATGGCGAACCAGAATCGACGCCAACGCCGGATTACATCGAACGGATGCAAGTGTACATGGCCAAGGCCCTCCACGAAGCGAAGATTAATACGAGCTGGATCCAGCCAAACGAAGATTGGGACGCAGCGATGCGCGATTTCATTGCGAAAGTAATGGATCCATCACCGCGAAATAAATTTCTTCCAGTATTCATTCCGGTGGCAAAGGAGGCTGCGCGATTCGGCGCCGTTAATTCGCTTACCCAAACATTGCTTAAGCTGACTTTGCCGGGAGTGCCCGACATTTATCAAGGTAATGAGATTTGGGATTACAGTCTGGTCGATCCCGACAATCGGCGCCCGGTCGATTACAAGCAGCGTCGCGAAATGCTGGGATCGCTCGCAACAGCTCATCCCCGCGATCTTGTGCGCAACTGGGCTGATGGCCGCATCAAGATGCTTCTAACGCAGCGGGTCTTGCAATTTCGGCGCGAGCATGTCGAGCTTTTCCAGCGGGGAGAATATCTGCCGCTGACGCCGAGCGGAGCACTCGCGGAATCCTGCGTCAGCTTTGCCCGCCAGCTTGGGGATCAATGGATTGCTGTCATCGCGCCTCGGCTTTCTTCTCGTGTCGGTTTTCCGCCGATTGCTGAGAGTTGGCAGGACACAACACTGGAAATTCCCGAAACGCTTTCGCTGGAGCACGCGCACGACCTCTTTACCTGTCGTCCGGTTCCTGTGCAGGATCGGCGCGTAAAACTTGCCGACGCATTACCGGTCTTGCCTTTCGCCGTGATTACGAATCTGTAGCCAAAAGGCGTCTGACACAGACGCCCCACAAAATTTGCGACGATGATTGTAGGGCGTTTCTGTGAAACGCCACTGCTACGGCGTACCGCGCGAATTTGTAAAAAGATCGACAAGCCACCGCGCAAAGTTGCCAAGATTTATCAGCAAATCCGCGCCGAATCCTGCAAACGTAATCTGTGGCGACGCCAGAACGAGCATCACGCTGAGCAGCAACAGGTTCATCAAATAGATCACAACGAGTGAGAAGAACGTGCCCTGATCGCTCAGGTCAGTCTGATTTTTCGGAATCATCCAGCACGTAAACGTGAAATGGAACGCCCATGTCGCTCCGATGACAGCGTAAAGCCATCGACCGTACGGCTGCATATTCACGAAAAGACTGAGCGCGCCATAGATGGCGATTGCCAGAATGCTGTAGAGCGGAAAAAAATATGGCGCCAGCGCGATCCAAAAGTTGGCCTTGTTGGTAACCACATGCCCGCCGTCACGGCCAACGCGAAACCGGCTCACACGCCCACCCATTAACCAAACCCAGAGCGCATGGGTCAATTCGTGTCCGAAGACATAAATAAGGATCGGACGCGGAAGACCGAAAAACGCGATCAGCCACAGAATTGCGCCCAATGAAAAAAACCAAAACTCTTCGGCCGCCCAAAAGCGCTGCGTCACGGTCGCGCGCGCGAAAGCGGTAAAAAATGTCTGACTGAAAATTGCACAGATCGGCAAGAGGAAAATCGCAAAAACGAATTTCACCCAGCGCGTCGGCACTGTGAGAGGATCCGATACCGGAACGAGTGTCCGCGCCCGTGCGACGTTGCGCACAACTTTGCGGCTGCGCCTGGAATTGCGCTTCCCGCGATTGTTTGTCGATCTTTCCTTTCTTGCAGCCAAAGTGCCCGCAGATTACGCAGACGCTGCAGACTTGGGAAAGAGAGAAATTCGACCCGCTACTCTGGCGCTTGATCGTTAAAAACTGAGCAGGAGAAAGAGTAAGAGCACGAGCAAGAGTCCAGCGCTAGATTCGCCTTTAACGCGATCATGCGCGGCCCATGTAGGCCCCGGTGCGGGTGTCGATCTTGATCGTTTCGCCTTCCTTGATGAAGAGCGGGACGTTGATGATCTTCCCAGTCTCGAGCGTCGCCGGCTTGGTCACATTGCTCGCCGTATCGCCGCGCAATCCCTCCGCGGATTCGGTCACCTTCAGACCCACCGACGCGGGCAGTTCGACCTGCACCGGCTTGCCCTCTGCGTAGAGGACTTGCACGGAAAGATTTTCCACCAGGTAATCTTTGGCGTCGCCGATCAAGTTTTCCTGCAGAGTGATGGTGTCGTACGTTTCCGGGTCCATGAAATGGTACCCGTTGCGGTCCTTGTAACTGAATTCGAGTTGCTTTCGCTCAATCTCGACCAACTCCACCTTGTCGGTTGAACCGAAGCGGACGTCAGCGCTTTTGCCGGTGTTGATGTAGCGGATGATCGCCTGGACGAAAGCGCGCAAATTTCCGGGTGTGCGATGATGAACTTCGAGCACAATTGCGGCGTTGCCATTGTATTTTATGGCCATTCCTCGGCGAAGATCGTTGGCTGCAGGCATGGTGAATGAGGTGATTCGTTAAAAAGTTAAAAGGTTACAAGACTACAGTTGAAACCTAAATTTGGGATGCCGAGTTTACACGCGCTGGGTAAGTTTGCAATTGTAGGGCAGGCGCATCGCCTGCCGCGGCAACGGAAGCGGTTGCCCTACAGTAGCTTCAACCGCGTTAAATCCTGCGAATCAACAATGCCAACCGGCACGCTGTCGTCATCGACGACGACCAGGTCGTCGATGCGGTGGCGTTCGAGGAGATTAAGAACCTCAACGGCTAGTTTATCTTTATGCACCGTCACAGGATTCAATGTCATTAGATCCGCGATCAGTCGTTCGCCGATCTTTGAATCGAATTGAAAATGCCGCACGAAATCGCCATGGGTAAAAATACCGAGTAATTTCTGATTTTCGTCGGTTACAACGGCAGCGCCGGCACGCACGCCAGTCATAGTCTTTAGCACGTCACGCACGGATGTATCCGTAGAAACAATTGCCATGGCTTCACGTGGTCGCATGACCTGGTGCACACGCATCAGCATGCTGCGCCCGATCATTCCACCCGGATGAAACTTCGCAAAATCCTCCTTGTTGAATCCGCGCGCCTCGAGCAAAACCATCGCCAGGGCGTCGCCCAGTGCCAGCATCACTGTGGTGCTCGACGTCGGCGCAAGATTTAGCGGACACGCTTCCTGCTCGATGTTCACGTCGAGAAACAGATGCGCGTTCTGCGCGAGCGTTGATTTCGGATCGCCGGATATGGCAATGATCCGCACTTGAAAGCGGGCAATCGCCGGCAGAATCCGGACCATTTCTTCCGTCTCCCCGCTTGCGCTCAAAGCCAGCACCAGGTCGCCATCGGCAATTACGCCGAGATCGCCATGCAACGCGTTCGAAGAATCGAGCACCACAGCCGGCGACCCGGTGCTGGTAAGGGTGGCCGCGATCTTTGCCCCGATATGTCCGGACTTACCGACTCCGACTACAACGACTTTGCCCCGCGCATCGACCGTCTCCTTGATCAGTTCAACGGCTCGAGAGAAATTTTCGCCCAGACGCTCCCGCAACCGCTTGAGCTCAAAAATTTCTATGTCCAGGACACGTCCGGCCTTTTCAAGATAGTCCATCGGAGTATATAATGTGGGCAGGCGTTGTGACGGGCAAGAGAACTTGCTCGCCTCGAACGAAAGGAAACAACATGAAAACATTAATGATCGCAATGTTGGCCGCGCTCGCAACGACCGTTTCGGCGCAAGAATTCAGAGCACCAATTGGCCCGCAAAAACCAGTGCGCGCAATGCCTACGGCGCCGCCGATCTCAGAACGTCCCGCAGTCGAGGGAGTAATTCCGCGAGGATTTAGCGGCAATCGTAACCCGTTCCAAATGCTCAATCCCTGGGCGCCGGCACGCTACGGCACCTGGGTAGACAGCACCTCGTTCGATCCGAACCATCCTGGAAAATGGAACGGGATTAAGCTCTTCGAGATTGTGTTTTGATTTTGGAAGGTAAGCGCACGCGATGCGCGCGCTCACCCCACAGAAAACTGTTCGGGCCTGAGTCGCGCGCCTATTGTTTATGACTCACGACTTGCGCCGCTGGCTTGCTCACCTCTAGTTGGGCGCTCACTTTTTGGATTTGCGCGGCCTGCTCTTTTACCGTGCCGCGAGACGCGCAACCGTGCCTTCCAATTCCGCGACCCTCTTTTGCTCTTTGCGCAATTCATCGAGCATGGCTTGGCGCTGGCCACCTAGCAGACTAGCTAGCGGCACCTTGTTTCCAGCAGCATCGACAGCGTTCGTGCCTAACTTTCCGTCGGCGTCGACCCCCACAATCGTGGCGGTGCCCACGTCGATGTCCGCGCCGAAGATGTTGTCGATATAGCAGCTGTCATCCACCTCGCCAAAAACAGTGGAGATACCATCCACTTGGACGCCAATCGCAATAATGTTATTACCGGTGGTAATACTTTGCCCGGCTAGACGGCCTACGGCCGTGTTGAAACCACCGGTCGCCTGGAAGAGCGCACCAACCCCGATAGCCGTGTTGCTGTTGCCTTCGTTGTCACGGAGCGCGATACCACCGATGGCCACGTTGAGACCCCCGGTGGTATTGGTGCTAAGCGCGTCAGCACCGATGGCGGTGTTGGAGTCGCCGGTGTTGTTAAAAAGCGCTCTGTTACCGATCGCAGTGTTACGGATGCCTTCAATGTTGCTGAAAAGGGCAAACGTGCCATTGGCTGTGTTTTCGTCGCCGATGGTGTTGCTTAAAAGCGCCCCAGCACCAGTGGCCGTATTTTCACTGGCAGTGTTGGAAAAGAGCGCGCCGCCGCCGACACCTGTGCAGAAATTGCCATCGGTGAGACTTAGGAGCGAGTATATGCCAAACGCTGAATTGAAGTGCCAGTGGTAAGGCCTGCCAGGGCGAGGTGCCCATCCGCCGTGTTCGTTGCGGGAACAGGACCCGGATCTGGTGTGTCTGTGGCGCTTTGCACTTGTTGGCAAAGCGCAAAGCACACCAGAATAAGCGGGATGAGAAGGAACCCACGCCGAGCAGCGCAAGGTTTTCTTCCAGCGGAATTCGTGAGGACTTTGTTAACCGGCGCGAGTGTTTGGAGGATGATCGTTTTCATAGTGTGCCATTTTGCGCCTTTCCCGGTTTTTTGGGAATACGCAGAATTGCGTACGAATTTTATTGCCCGATGCCGAGGTCTTCTGTTAACCAGAAGCAAATGCATTCTCCGGTCCTCGCCAATCAGCGCAGCATAAAGGCATTGGTTTCGTTAAAGCTGACGCCGCGCGAAGCCGAAGTCCTTTTCTGGATTTCACAGGGCAAAAGCAATCACGATATCGGCGTCATTCTCGGCGCGAAGACCGGCACCATTTGCAAACACGTCGAACACATTTTGGGCAAGCTCAACGTTGAAAACCGGACGACCGCTGCAGTGGTGGCGTTCGAAACCTGTCGCTCGGGCACACCGGCGTCTGAAAGCAGCCCTGGTCAGTCTTGGGCTGCAGTTGCCGGTTTTATTACGACGCAGCTCTGTGCGTTATGCTCGGATGGTCCCGACCTTTACGGCGACCTCGTGCGTCTGATTGCCTGAGCTCGGATGGTCTGACGAGCGCATTTGCAATTTACCTTTCAGCCTCAGGGCCGCCGCGTGAAAGGCTCTCGGCGGGTTAGCGCTCCCCTTGAGCGAACTGGGCAAAAAACTTCGCCAACTGCGAACGCACCGCCTGAAACGAGAGATGCTCCAACGCGCGCTGCTCGGATTCGGCCACAATCGCGCCGCGTAAATCAGCGTTCTTCAATAAATCCAGCGCCATCGAAGCAATCTCCATGATCGTTCGGCCCTGGCCGCAAGTTTTTGAAAATGCAATTCGCTCAATCGCACCGTCGCCCCCGACACAGGGAACTCGACAAAGGAGAGCGTCACCTGCTACCTGCCCGGGAACATGACTGCGATCCAGTTGCAGCACGATCTTATGCCGCGCCACAACGCGCAGATAATCCGGATATGATTTCCACCTCTCAACGACGCGCAGTTTTTTCTCCGGAATTTTCAGTTCGGCAAGCAAACGTCGCTCTTTATATCCACCCAGATTAACGACGGTGACCGGTTCACCCGTCGCGTCACAAAGCTGACGCGCGACCAGCAGCGCTGCGAAATGATTGCGCGATGGCACGTCCCATTCGCGGGTGCCAACAAAGATTCCAGATTGTTCGTGCGGGGGCAGACAGAAATTCCATCTCTGGTCTTCAACAGGATAAGGCGTGGGAATAAATGCCACTCGCCTCAGGCTCCAGCGAGCGCTCTGATAGATCTCAGCAGCTTCCGGAGTCGTAGCGATACATCCATCCGCTTGTGCGATTATTTTCATGAAGCGCGATAACCTGGCGCGGTCGCATAACTGTTGCGCGATCTGATGGAGCCCGGTCTCTTTTAACGAGACAACGACGGTGCGACCGTGTTTCTTTAGATCGCCCAATGCGCGCTCGGAAGCGCGAAAATCGCCGCGCAGGAGCAGAAGAATCGGTGCGTTCTCTGCGATAGCGCGACGCGTATTATGGTGAAAAGCTCCCGTGCGTACAGGCCGCGAAGGCATGAAAGTTGATCGGTGGATGCGCACTTTCGCCTGGCGCAGGCAGGTCGCGGAACTCCTGTTCGGGATCGCGCCCATTTGGATTGAGAACGGCCAGTCGAAAGGCGTCGACGTCGTGAGAGGTCATGCTCTATGACCTCTCGGAGAGTCAGTGGCGGACACTAATGACGAAAGAAGCACGAAGCCCGAATGACGAAAAAGCTTTATCGCGATATTCGTCATTTGATGATTTGTCATTCTTTCGCGTTTCGTTATTCGGATTTCGTCATTTTTCCTTTCGAGACTGAAACCGGAAAGGACACAGGTTTTATTCGTCGATATCGGCCGGGGGCGGCGGCGTTGCCGATTTCAAAAGCGTTCCATCCTCTTTTTCCTGGTCCGGAGGTTTGACTGGGATGGCGCGCCGGATTTCGACCGGTTTCTTATCCTGCGGTTGGACTGGAATTGCTTTTCTGATCTCTGGAGCGGATTCGGCTGTTTGAGAGTTACCGGCGCCGCTTCCGCTGACGTTCGCTGTTTTCACTGCACTGTCGCCGGCTACGCCGTCGGGCTTTTGATTTGCGACTGTTTCAGCTGCTGGCTGCGGCGGAGGCTCAGGTTTCAACGTTGGCCTGAGAGAATTGTAAGGATCCTTGTCGGCTAATAAGGTTGTACTTTTTACGGCGATTGGCGTGACCTCACTCACGTCCACGGCCAGCGCAGCCCGTGGCAAATCGCTCGAAGAAAAGAAGCGTGCGAGTCGAGCGCGCGGCTCACCGTGGATATTGCAAGGCTCGGTCGGAACCTGCGATTGCGTGCCAATCTCCATGTAAGTAGTGCGCCGCTGAACCGTATCGCCATTGGCAGTCTTGACGGCGTCATAACATTTGTCGGTGGCAAGCAAGCCGGATCTCGAACAAATCTCGACCTGCTTGAGTCCACCTGACGCGGATGTGGGCTGCTTGATTTCCTGCGGTGGATAGTGGTCACTGGCGGCGTTCATGATGTCCACCCAGACAGGCAGCGCCAGCTCGCGTCCAAACGCGCCGCGATAAATCTTTTGCGGCTTGTCGAAGCCCGCCCAAACGGCGCAGGTGAAATTGGAATCGTACCCGGCAAACAGCGCATCGGTAAAATCGTAGGCGGTGCCGGTCTTACCTGCTGCGGGAATTTTCTTCAGGCCAAATTGTGTGAAGGCAGCTTTTCCTGTCCCTGATTCAAGCGCATCTGCGAGGCAGGAATGCACTTCGTAGGCGGTTTCAGGTTTGGTGACGAGCTTCCGGATACTCTCCCGTTTCGCGTCCCAAACCAGAGTTCCGTCCTTTTCCTCGATCCGCTCCAAAATGTGCGACACGTTTGGTCGCCAGCCGCCGTTTGGGAATATCGTGTACGCTAGCGCGAGCTCGGCCAACGTAACCTCGCTGCTCCCGAGAAACGTGGCTGGATAAGGACGAAGCGGGGAATGAATGCCCGCCGCAGCGCAAAGCTGCAACATCGCGTCAACTCCCGCGTCCATCCCAATTCGGACGGTTGCGCCATCTTTTGATTTCGCCAGAGCTTGTCTCGCCGTCATCGTGCCTTCATAACGGTTCTCGGCGCTTTCGGGTCCCCATTCCCCCAGAATTCCGGTTGTGCCACCGATCATGACGGCGCGATTATCCAGTGGCGAATCTTCTACCAGCGATCCGGGATACATTCCTTTTTCGAAAGCAGCCGCATAAACAAATGGCAACATTGCAGTCCCAGCGGGCCGGCGTGCTTGCAACGCGCGATTGTATTGGTTGTGCTCGAAATCGCGTCCACCGACCAGCACCAGAATATCGCCCGTTGCATTGTCCAGACCGATGACCGCACCCTGGAGATACTCAGGCGCGGGCTGGTTTGACATCGTGCCGTTGGCTTTGGCCTTGCGAAACGATGCTGCGTACTGGGCGTAAGTCGGGTGATTGTAATCGGGGCGTTGTTCGATCTGTTCGAGATTCTTTCGCAAGGCATCTTCGGCAACTTTTTGAAGATCGACATCGATTGTCGTGTGAATCCGATAGCCTTCGTTGATCGCGCGGTCCCATCCGACGGCTGCGATCACCTGCTGACGAATGTAATCGACTGCGTAGGTCTGTCCCTGCGCGTTTTGCCGGCTGCCCACAACGATTTCCTGGCTTCGTGCGTTGCCGCATTGTTCGCGACTGATGAACCGCAGGTCGCGCATCCGATCGAGCGCATAGTCGCGCGCTTCGCGTGAGGTCGCGCGATCGGTCCATGGCGACAACCTGTTTGGGCTCTTGATCAGGCCCGCGAGCGTCGCGCATTCTACCAGCGACATTTCACGGGCCGGCTTGCCAAAGTACCCTCGCGACGCTGCTTCCGCCCCGTACAGGCCGGCGCCGAAATAGATCCGGTTCAGGTACAACTCCAGGATTTTCTGTTTGCTGAAGTTGTCTTCAATCCGTTGTGCCAGGAAAATTTCGAGCAATTTGCGGCGGAAAGTTTTTTCTTTCAGCGAAAAACTGTTTCGCGCCAGTTGTTGCGTAATGGTGCTGGCCCCCTGCCGCACATGGCCAGCCGTCAAATTTTTCAGCGCTGCCCGGATGATTCCGAACAAGTCGTATCCGTGATGCTGATAAAATTTTGCGTCTTCAACGGCGACGACCGCGTTAATGAGATCGTGAGGCAACTGGTCGTACGGCACCGTCTCGCGATTCTCGACGTAGATTTGGCCGAAGATCTTGCCGTTGCGATCGAGGATCACGCTCGCTGATTCCATTTGTTCAAGCTTGCTGAGGTCGAACGCTTTGGCCTGCGCTTTGAGATCTGCGCCAAGACTGGAGATGTAGACTGCTAAGACGACAACGAGAATTGCCAGGATGGCAATGGGCACGTAAAACCACGGTCTCAAATACCAAGGTGGCCGAAAGCGATAGCCCGGTGGAGGCCTCAGATATGTGGCAGTCGGTCTCAAACTTTATGAAGGACTAGGTCGCCCAAGGTACGCGCCAACAGCCAACGCTCAATGACCAATGACAAACCCGCTGTCCAGTGAGCATCGAGCGTCGGGCGCTTGCCACGCCGAAGCTTTCGGCGTAGGCGGGTTGGACGTTGATGACACAAACGGGAAACGCCGCGTTGATCGAGGTCATCCGATCCGAGATCCGCAATCGGGGACCACAACCCTTCTCCTGGTTCATGGAACAGGCACTTTATCATCCAGAGTACGGATACTATTCCTCTGGCCGCTGCGCGATTGGCCGGAAAGGTGATTATTTCACTAACGTCAGCGTCGGTCCGCTTTTTGGGCAACTGATGACGGCACAATTCGCTGAGACCTGGGAGCAACTCGGTAAAGTCGACAAATTTATCATTGTTGAGCAGGGCGCGCACGATGGCCAGTTTGCGCGCGACGTTCTAGAATCTGCCCAATCACGCACGCCGGAATTCTTCGAAGCTTTGGATTATCGAATAATCGAGCCATTTCCGATTTTGCGAGAGCGCCAATCGCAGATGCTGGATCCCTTTCGAAAAAAGATTGAATGGCGCGATTCGCTTGAACTGTTCACCGGTGTCCATTTTTCAAACGAACTACTGGATGCAATGCCAGTACGCTTGATCAGCGGCAACACGGAAAAACTTGTCGGCCTCCAAGGCGAGAGGTTTGTGTTTGTCGAGCACTCGTCCGCAAACTCACCCTTCAATCAGGCTGCACTCGATTGGGCGCACAGTATCGTAGCTAATTTGCGACGAGGCTACGTGATCGCCATCGACTACGGACATTGGGGCGATGAATTTCAGAGAGATATTCAGGTCCGCGCGCAACATCGACAACTTGATTCTCCCTTCGACCAAATCGGTCACGCAGACATCACGATGCACGTGGATTGGACGAGCATTATCCGTCGCGCGGAAGCGGACGGATTGCGCCTCGCAGGATTCACCGATCAGCACCACTTCCTTACTGGCGTCATCTCGACTTGGCCAGATCTCTTGCAGACCCGCTCCTCAAACTCGACGGCTTTAAGCCGTCGAGTCCGAACCGCCGATGCCGACAGCAAGACCAAACGCGCCCTCCAGACATTGCTCCATCCTGAAATGCTCGGACGCGCCTTTCAGGTGCTCGCGCTCGCCAAGAATGTTGATTCCAGCGCGCGGCTGGCGGGTTTCAAATTCGTACGCGAGCCGGGCTCTTCGTTGGGACTGGAAAATCCAAACAAGTAACCGGTTGGGCGGCCGTTCGCTCGGACGCGGGAAATCGATTCCAGGCGTCCCACGCCGCTTCCCCACCCGCGGCTGGGTGCCGTTGAATCATTAGCGAATTGCACATGCGTATCACCGCCACGGTGCGATACTTAAGCAAAGACCGATGGAACCCCGGAGCCCGCAATTTCAAAAGGAGCTCGGGCGGATCGAGGAGTTGATCGATGCGCTCAATGGTGCCGCCGATTCGGCTGTTGCGGCGCAGGCGCGTGAATTGGTTCAGGCGTTGCTGGAATTGCACGGCGCCACGTTGGAACGCGCCCTAGAGATTGTTCACGAGAACGACCTCACGTTAGTCGATAAACTGGCGGAGGATCCTCTTGTTTCCAATCTGTTGATCCTGCACGGGTTGCATCCGCTCGATTTGGAGGCGCGCGTGCGGAGCGCGCTGGAAAAGGTCAAACCGCGCCTCGGGCTGCACGGAGGCAACGTGGAAGTGATCGGAGTAACGCCGGAGGGTGGAATCAAATTGCGACTGGAAGGAAATTGCCACGGTTGTCCGTCATCGCACATAACATTGAAATCGTCGATCGAAGAAGCCATTTACGCCGCTGCGCCCGATGTGACGGGATTGGAAGTTGAGGGTGCGGTAGACAATTTCGCAAACGCATCCGACGGTTTACAACCGAAATTTACAGTGTGTCCCACTGATAACGAACAGGAAACCACAACAAAAAGAGACCTATGAGCAAGAATCCACAGCCCGTGCATGTGTCCGGAACTCCGAAGGGCGAAGAGCAGGCCCTGAAGAGTCGTGAGCCCGGTCGTGATCCAAACCGAAAAAATTATCGAAGCGCGCGTGATTCGACCGGAATCAATGCTGATAAACGGGAACCCATTGTTCCCGGGATGGGGAACATTCCGCCAGCCTAGCATTACATCGCTTCTTTAACGCAAGCGCGGCCCGCGTTAAAGTTTTCCGTGAGCTCACCCCTGGCAAATTTGCGCAAGTTCGCTGGGGCCAAGCCTAAAGGGGAGTCGCTCCGCCGCCCGCCCGTCGAGCAATGCGAGCTCTGCAGCATTCGTGTTGCGCCGCAGCATCGACATCTCCTCGAGATGGCGACGCAAAAGATCGTTTGCGCATGCGATGCGTGTGCGTTGCGATTCCAAGACGTGGTTGAAGGGCGGTTCAAATTGATCCCGCGCGACGCCCGTGCGCTGGCCGGCTTTGCAATGGCTGACGCCGATTGGGAGAGTTTCGCGTTGCCGATCAACCTCGCCTTTTTCTTTTACAGTACGCCTAGAAAAAAAATGATGGCGTATTATCCAAGTCCCGCGGGCGCCACGGAATCGCTCCTTCCGCTCGACGCGTGGAAAGCGCTGGTAAGCGAAAATCCGCCCCTGCAAAAACTGGAACCGGACGTGGAAGCGTTACTGGTCAATCGTGCGGGGAAGGCGCGGAATTATTTCATCGCGCCGATCGATAAGTGTTACGAGCTGGTCGGGACGATTCGGATGCATTGGCGCGGTCTGTCCGGCGGACAGGAAGTCTGGGACAAGATCGACAGCTTTTTTTCGCAGTTAAAAGCGAATGCCTGATCTCAATTTCAAAGTAAGCGGGATTGAGCCGGCCCAGCGCGGGCTCACGCCGCTGTTACATTTCATTTTGGAAATTACGAACACGCCTGAAACGGAAACAATCCAGAGCGTAATGCTCCAAACACAAATCCAGATTCAAGCACCGCAGCGCGTTTACGACCCGGAGGAAAAGAAAAAGTTGAAAGAGCTTTTCGGTGCGCCGGAAGATTGGGGACAAACTTTACGGACCAGGCTTTGGACGCACGCCAACACAATCGTGCCTCAATTTCAGGGACACACCAAAACGGTGCTCGCTGTGCCGTGTACATTCGATTTCAACGTCGCTGCCACGAAATATTTTTACGCTCTGCAGGATGGCGAAGTTCCACTAGCTCTTCCTTTTCAGCGGAACTGTTTTTTACGCTGCTCCGGACGGCCGATTGCAGGTCCAAAAAATTTCCTGGGAAAAGGAATGCACCTGGCGGATGCCGATCGCGCGCTGGCAGGAACTGATGGAGCACCACTATCCGGATAGCGCATGGATCGCGATGCGTCGCGACGTGTTCGATCAACTTTACGAATTTAAGCGGCGCGAAGGATTGTCCTCTTGGGATGAGGTACTTGAGCGCTTGCTCACGCCCAACGGAAGCGTGGCGTCATGAATCGCGAACTTGTCGATAAAGTCGTCCATGCCGTTCTCTACGAAGGCTACATTCTTTATCCTTACCGCGCGTCGTCGAAAAAGAACCAGCGCGAGCGTTTCACCTTCGGACGCGTTTACCCAAAACAGTACAGCGCAGCGCAAAGTGATCGCGAACCGTGTTCAATGCAGACCGAATGCCTCGTACGCAATGAATCGCATGACGTATCGCTCGAAATAAACGCACGCTTTCTCCAACCATTGGCGCGAGAGACGGGTGAGCAGGTCTGGCTCGAAGCAATTGAACGCGAAGTAAAACTGGGACCCGTTTCGTTGAGCGCGCCAATCAAGCACGGACAGGAGTTCACTTTCCCAAGTGCGCGCACAATCGATGGAACAACGGTGCGGCGGAATGAAATGGTCTGCGGCCGAATTGAGCTCGAGACGCACGAGATCGATCGAGCAGTTTCGAAGATCACAGTGCGCATTTTCAACGAAACGCCGGTGCCCGCAGACCGGGTCGAGACCCATGAAGAAGTGATCATGCGGACGTTCGCTTCCACCCACACGGTTTTGCACGCCACTGGCGGCGAATTCATTTCACTGCTCGATCCCGATCCACAATACGAAAACGCGGCGAAAGCGTGCCGGAATATCGGATGCTGGCCGGTGCTGGTGGGCGATGAAGCAAAGCACGACCGTGATACGATGTTGTCGTCCCCGATTATTCTTTACGATTATCCGAAGGTCGCTGGCGAAAGCGCGGGCGATCTTTTCGACAGCACCGAGATCGACGAAATCCTCACCTTGCGCATCAAAACGATGACTGATGAGGAGAAATTAGAGATGCGAAATATCGACGAGCATGCGCGTCGGATTCTTGAACGGACGGAAAAACTTTCCGCGGAGCATTTCATGCAAATGCACGGGACGCTGCGCGAGGTGCGAGCGTCCAAACAGGATTTTTTTAATCCGGCGCAGAAGATCGAAAGCGCGAACGTCCGCGGCGTCGATCTTAGGAAAGGCGACCGTGTCCGGATTCGTCCTAAAAAGCGCGCTGATATCATGGACATGGCGCTAGACGGAAAGGTGGGGATTATCGAAGCGGTCGAAGAGGACGTGGAGCACAACGTACATTTTGCTCTCGTTCTGGAGGATGATCCTGGACGCGACCTTGGAATGGATCGCCACATCGGACATCGATTCTTTTATTCAGCGGACGAAGTCGAACCGATTTGAGGGAACCGCCCAATTCTCCACTGGCATGAAACGCATTCTCGTCGCCGGCATCGGAAACATTTTTTTCGGAGACGACGCATTCGGCTGCGAAGTCGCGGCGGAATTGGCCAAACGACCTTTGCCCGACGGCGTAACCGTCCGTGATTTTGGAATCCGTAGTTACGATCTTGCCTACGCCATGATGGATGATTACGACGCCACGATCTTAATCGATGCTTCTCCGCGTGGCGAAACGCCCGGAACGATCTACTTGATCCAGCCGGAAATAAATATCGAGCCGGCAAAAAATAAACTGGACGAAGGAATTGATGAGGTAGTTAATGCTCATAGCATGAACCCAGTTCGGGCGCTACAGCTTAGTGCGCTCGCTCGGCGGCAAACCGCGCGAGCTTTACGTGGTGGGATGCGAACCTGCCGTTTTAGAGCGCGAAGACGGAGAGATGCGATTAAGCGCAATTGTCCGGGCAGCCGTCACGCCGGCGGTGGAAATGATCGAAAAGCTGATTGCCGACCTTCGCGCAGGGCGATCGGCAAAATCTTCTGCGGACAAAAATAGTTGCGACCAAACTTCGCAGCCGAGCGAAATCATATAGGAGGTACTATGGACGACACGACCAATGTAGCCCTTTTGGCCTGGGAGATCCTGGGCGCGATTGTGGCTCTTATCATCATTATCGTAGTAATTGCGATGATTCCCGAAATGCGGCGTTATTTTCGACTGAAAAGCATGTAGTGCCGCGCTCCTAAAAATTCAATTTTTGAAAACAATTATGTAAAAGCAGGAGGTAAAACTATGAAAGCACCTGAGATGATCATTGCCGATCGTCCTCCGGACGTTAAAGAAATTCATATCGTCTGGATGACGACCGGTTTGGGGTGCGACGGAGATTCCGTGTCCATAACCGCCGCCTCGCTGCCTAGCATAGAAGACGTTGTCCTGGGCGCCATTCCCGGTCTACCAAAGGTCCACGTCCATAATCCCGTACTCGCCTATGAAGTCGGCGATGATTTCATGAAGCATTGGTTCGACGCGGCCGCAGGCAAGCTCGAGCCTTTTGTGCTCGTGCTCGAAGGCTCGGTGCCTAACGAAAAAATCAAAAAGGAAGGTTATTGGGCCGCGATGGGAACCGATCCCGCAACCGGGCAGCCCATCACGACTAATGAATGGATCGACAGACTCGCACCGAAAGCGACGGCTGTTATCGCCGCGGGAACGTGCGCCACTTACGGCGGCATCCATGCCATGGAGGGAAATCCCACAGGCGCAATGGGATTGTGCGACTACCTCGGCTGGGATTGGAAATCCAAGGCCGGTTTGCCAGTTGTGAATGTTCCGGGTTGTCCCGTCCAGCCGGACAACATGATGGAGACGCTGCTGTATCTTCTCTATCAGGTCGCCGGACTCGCGCCGATCATTCCGCTAGACGATCAACTGCGGCCGACCTGGCTGTTCGGTAAAACCGTGCACGAGGGATGCGATCGCGCCGGTTATTATGAACAAGCCGATTTCGCGAAGGAATATGGCTCCCCCAAGTGCTTGGTGAAAATTGGCTGTTGGGGTCCCGTTGTTAATTGCAATGTGACCAAGCGCGGTTGGATGGATGGAGTAGGTGGCTGCCCAAATGTCGGTGGAATTTGCATCGGCTGCACCATGCCCGGTTTCCCCGACAAATTCATGCCGTTCATGGATGCGCCGCCAGGATCAGCGCTTTCGACGGTGGTCGTGGGAGTTTGGGGTGGCGTGCTTCGGGGACTGCGCGCGATCACAAATCGCGCCGTCAACAAAGAACCAAAGTGGCGTCATCCGCGCGGCGAACTGACCACTGGATACGAACCGAAATTTTACGGACAGAGTCGCAACTAAAGGAGATATTTATGCCTGAAGTAATCACCGCACCGCAGAAAGGTACTTCTGCACCGCAGGGGAACATCGTCGAGATGAATTGGGATCCGATTACTCGGATCGTCGGCAGTCTCGGCATTTTCACAAAAATTAACTTCGACACCAAACAGGTAGTCGAATGTTACAGCACGTCGTCGATTTTCCGCGGCTACAGCATCTTTATGCAGAACAAAGATCCGCGCGACGCCCACTTCATTACGAGCCGGATCTGTGGCATCTGCGGTGACAATCACGCCACCTGCTCCTGTTATGCCCAGCAAATGGCCTACGGCGTGAAGCCACCGCCGCTTGGTGAATGGATCGTGAATCTCGGTGAAGCAGCCGAGTACATGTTCGATCATAACATTTTCCAGGACAATCTCGTCGGTGTCGATTTCTGCGAGATGATGGTCAAGGAAACAAATCCCGGAGTTTGGGAAAAAGCGCAGAGAACAGAGGCGCCGCACGCAAAGGATCACGGTTATCGGACCATCGCCGACATCATGCACGCGTTGAATCCGTTCGAAGGCGAATTTTACCGCGAGACGTTACAAGTCAGCCGTTACACGCGCGAGATGTTTTGTTTGATGGAAGGACGCCACGTTCATCCCTCGACACTCTACCCGGGCGGTGTCGGCACGGTGCCGTCGATTCAGGTTTTCACTGATTACATGGTGCGTCTGGCGCATTATGCCGAGTTCATGAAACGGTGCCTGCCGTTGCATGACGACTTGTTCGACTTTTTCTATGAGGCGCTGCCGGGGTACGAGCAAGTCGGCCAACGCCGCATCCTGTTAGGCTGCTGGGGTTCGTTCCAGGATCCGGACGTTTGCGACTACAACTACAAGACCATGGACAAATGGGGCGATGCCATGTTCGTAACCCCTGGAATCGTGGTCGATGGCGAGCTCGTCACCCACAACTTGATCGATATTAATCTTGGCATTCGGATCCTGCTCGGCTCTTCCTATTACGAAGACTGGGGTGAGAATGGCGAAGTCTTCGTAAAGAACGATCCGTTAGGCAATCCAGTCGATCGCCGGCATCCGTGGAATCAAACGACGATTCCGAAGCCGCAAAAACGCGACTTCGCCGGTAATTACACGTGGGTAATGTCGCCGCGCTGGCTCGATAAACGCACTGGCGACCACCTGGCACTAGACACCGGTGGCGGCCCGATCGCACGCTTGTGGGCGACAGCGCTCGCCGGTTTGGTTGATATCGGTTACGTCAAAGCGCCAGGGGATAAAACGGTGCGCATTCGTCTGCCGAAGACGGCGACAAAACCGGAAGTCGAATTTACCTGGCGCATCCCGAAGTGGAGCAACGCGATCGAGCGCGATCGTGCTCGCACCTATTTCCAGGCGTATGCCGCGGCCTGCGCCTACTATTTCTTTGAGAAGGCAATCGCGGAAGTGCACGCTGGACGCACGGCCACGTTCACACCGTTCAAAGTTCCGGACGAAGCCATCGGTTGCGGATTTCACGAGGCTGTCCGCGGAGTTCTTTCGCATCACCTGGTCATTCGCGGCGGCAAGATCGCAAATTATCATCCGTATCCTCCCACTCCGTGGAACGCTAATCCGCGCGATGTCTATGGAACACCAGGACCGTACGAGGACGCCGTGCAAAACACACCGATCTTTGAAGACAATGGTCCTGACAAATTTAAGGGTATCGACATTATGCGCGCTGTGCGCAGCTTCGATCCCTGCCTGCCATGCGGTGTTCACATGTATCTCGGCGGCGGCAAGGTGCTGAAGAAAATGCACACGCCGACGGGCCTCGCCGGACTGGCTCACTGATTCATGGCTAACGAAGGCGGAATACAGGCGACGATCGAAGCGTCGCCGGATGAGATCTACGACATCGAGCTCGAGCACAGTTTGCTCGAAGCGAATGAAAAACTTGCAAAGGAGAATCGCGCCTTGTTGGACCAACATGGAACAACAGCGATCGATTTCATGGGCGCGATTGGATCCGGCAAGACTACACTGATCGCGAGGCTGGTCGAAAAATTGAAGGGCAAAATGGGTGTTGCCGTATTCAATGGCGATGCGACGACCAGCAACGACGCCGACGCAATCGCAAAACAGAATGTGCCGGTTGTTCAGATCGCCACCATCAACGGTTGCCATCTTGATGCGAATCTTGTCGGCAAAGGCCTCCGCAAAATCGATATCGGCAAAGTGAAACTGCTTTTCATTGAAAACATCGGGAACCTCATTTGTCCGGCTGAGTTTCCGCTCGGATCAAAGGCGCGGGTCGTCGTAGTCAGCGTTACCGAGGGCCCTTGGATGGTGCGCAAACATCCTCATATGTTTCTTGGCGCGCAGCTTGTCGTGATTAACAAGATCGACATGGCAAAGGCGATGGACGTAAGCGTTGAAGACCTGGCGAGCGACGTGCACAAACTGAAGCCCGATATCAAAGTCATTCCGACCAGTTGCAAAACCGGGGAAGGCATTGAGAAAGTCGCCGCCGCTTTGCTCGCGGTCTAAATTCCATGCACGAGTTCTCGATCGCCGCGAGCCTGGTCGAGAAACTTTCCGAATTCGTTCGCGAAAATCCGGACAAGAGAATTTGCGAAGTTCGGCTTGAGATCGGCGAGCTCAGTCACATCGAGCACGATCAGCTGCGCTTTTGTTATGAATCGATCATCAAAGAAACGCCGCTTGAAGGATCGAGTTTAAAAATCGACAAGGTCGAAGCGTTTGTGGAATGCCCGCATTGCTCCTATCGCGGGCGGCCGAAATACTGGGACGATATTCTGGCAGGTGCACCCGTTGTGACCTTTCAATGCCCGTCGTGCGGCAAGACTGTCGAGGAAACACAGGGCAAAGAATGCGCTATCAAGTCGGTGAAGTTTAGCCAGATCCAACCGGTGCCATCATGACTCTGCTTTCAATTCTATTTCTCGGCTTTTTTCTCGGCATGCGGCACGCCACCGACTCCGATCATGTCGTTGCGGTAACAACTATTGTCAGCAGGCAACGTCAAATCGGCACTGCGGCCATGACCGGAATTTTTTGGGGAATCGGACACAGCATCACCCTGCTCATGGTAGGCGGAGCGATCATTTTGTTCGGTGTCGTAATCCCGGAACGTCTCGGAATGGGACTGGAATTTTGTGTGGCTCTCATGCTGATTTTACTTGGGTGGCTGAATTTGCGCGCGTTTAGGCGCAGCGTCGATTCGGTTTCGCCAAACGATCACGCTCACGAACACACCCATCGGCACGGAGATTTCATTCACAGCCATCCACACGGGCATAACCCGGAAAATCACGGGCACACTGAAAGCGAAGTGCCGACCGTCCGTTTGGATCAACGGTTTGGTCGGTCCCACTTCTATCGTGTCCTCAGACCAATCATAGTGGGCATTGTCCACGGTCTGGCTGGCTCTGCTGCAGTTGCGTTACTCGTCTTGCCCGTTATTCGCGATCCAATCTGGGCCCTGCTCTACCTGTTAATCTTTGGCGTCGGCACGATAACGGGAATGATGCTGATTACCGCGGCCATCGCTGCTCCGATCACCTATTCAGCAAATCGATTTCGCCTTTTTAACCGTTACGTGGGCGCCGCCGCCGGCATGCTGAGTTTGATTTTTGGTTTGTTCCTCTTCTATCAAATCGGTTTCGTTGACGGCTTGTTTCGTTAGCCGAAATGGCTCGCCATGAATCGCGAGCGCTTGAAGATCATCGTGCGCGGCGCCGTCCAGGGCGTCGGTTTTCGCCCTTTCGTTTATCGACTCGCATCCGAGCTGAAGCTCACAGGCTGGGTCTCGAATTCCTCCCAAGGCGTGTTCGCAGAACTGGAAGGTCCGCGCACTGCGCTCGATGCCTTTTCGATTCGGCTCAGAAAAGAAAAACCGCCGCGGGCTATCATTCAAAGTCTTGAATCATCTTTTCTTGACGCAATCGGTTACAGCGGATTCGAGATCAGGGAAAGCGAGACTGCTGGAGATAAGTCCGCGTTGATTCTCCCCGATATCGCGACGTGCGTGGATTGCCTCCGCGAGGTTTTCGATTCAACGAACCGCCGTTTTCGCTACCCATTCACCAACTGCACAAATTGCGGCCCGCGATTTTCAATCATGGAAGCGCTGCCGTACGACCGGGCGAACACGTCGATGAAAAAGTTCATGATGTGTGCGGATTGCGAGCGTGAATATCACGATCCGCTCGACCGCCGTTTTCACGCACAACCGAATGCTTGTCCCCGGTGCGGCCCTCAGTTGCAATTGTGGGATAAAAACGGCCGCACGCTTTCAGAGGAGGACGACGCTTTGCGAAGAGCGACGGACGCGATTCGCTCCGGCGAAATTGTGGCGCTAAAAGGCATCGGTGGTTTTCAACTAGTCGTCGATGCGCGCAACCAATCAGCGGTCGTTCGTCTGCGTGAACGAAAATATCGCGAAGAGAAACCGTTCGCGCTCATGTATCCTTCGCTCGACTCCGTTCGAACCGATTGTGAATTCTCTCAGCTCGAGGAACGCTCGCTCCTTTCACCCGAGTCACCGATTGTCTTGGTCAAGCGCGACCACCGGGCAGGCCAAGCCAACGGCTCAGCGAGCCGTCTCCACCAATTGGCTGAAGCTGTCGCGCCGCGAAATCCGAATCTTGGCGTCATGCTTCCGTATTCCCCGCTGCATCATTTGCTCATGGGCGAACTGAGTTTCCCTGTCGTCGCGACGAGCGGCAACCTGACCGACGAACCAATCTGCATCGACGAACACGAAGCGTTGCAAAGATTGCACGGCCTCGCGGACCTATTTCTTGTCCATGATCGTCCGATCGTACGTCACGTGGATGATTCAATTGCGCGCGTCATTTGCGGTCGTGAAATGGTCCTGCGTCGCGCTCGCGGCTACGCACCGCTTCCCATCGCGATTAGATCCAAAATTGAGAACCGGGAATCGAAAACCGTTCTTGCCGTCGGCGCGCATTTGAAAAACACGGTCGCGCTAAAAATCGATAACAACGTTTTCATTAGCCAGCACATCGGCGATCTCGAAACGAAACAAGCGTACTCCGCGTTTCAACATTCAATACAGGATCTACCGCGCCTTTACGACGCCAGGATCGATATCGTCGCCTGTGACATGCATCCGGATTATCTTTCGACGAAATTCGCCACGCAGATCGGATTGCCTAACAAGCCCATCCAACACCATTTGGCGCACGTCGTCGCATGCATGGCAGAAAATGAGATCGAAGCGCCGGCGCTTGGCGTGGCATGGGACGGCACCGGCTACGGCTTGGACGGAACGATCTGGGGCGGCGAATGCTTACTAGTTAAAGGGGATGGATCTTTCGAACGCGTCGCGCATTTCAGACAATTTCGGTTACCGGGCGGCGATCGCGCCATTAATGAGCCGCGTCGCAGCGCTTTGGGACTGCTTTACGAGATCTTCGGCGACGGCGCATGGGATTTCCCGCCGTTGGTGGCCGGTCTTTCGGAACAAGAGAAATCGCTGCTTCGGCAAATGTTGGAACAACAGATCAACGCCCCGCTCACTTCGAGCGTTGGTCGATTGTTCGATGCTGTAACGGCGCTCGTTGGATTGCGGCAGACCTCCAGTTTTGAAGGACAAGCCGCGATGGAACTGGAATTTGCACGGCAACCTGGCCTGCGAGATGCGTATTCCTTTATGGTGTCAGAGACGGGAACGATGATCTTGGATTGGGAGCCCGCCGTTCGAGAGTTGCTTGACGATCTAGGTCGCAAGGAAACATCGGGCACGGTCTCAGCAAAATTTCACAATATGCTCGTCGAAATGATTATAGCGGTCGCGCGGAAAGTTGGCGTAGAAAGGATTGTCCTTACCGGTGGTTGTTTTCAAAATCGGTATCTGATTGAGCAGGCCGTAGAACGATTACGGGAGGAAAATTTTAAACCGCACTGGCACCAGCGTGTTCCACCCAACGATGGCGGGATCGCGCTTGGCCAGGCTGTCGCAGCAACTTGGGGCGTCGCGTCCGGCGCACATGGAGAATTTTTCGAGACTGAAAAGTAAACGGGAACGATTTGATGAACCTTGTTTACGGCGAAGTTACCGACCTATTCATCGAAAACGGGATGCAGATGGGTCTTGTGCGTGTTTCGGGCGCGCTCAAGAAAGTTCCGCTTGATTTGCTGACGAGCATCCAACGCGGTGATACAGTTCTCGTCTGCGACGGTGTCGCGATTAGCAAAGCCACCGACACCATCGCTGGCAAAATAAGACATGTGTCTGGCGATTCCAGGTAAGCTGATCGAGATCGCGCACGATGCAAACGGCGTGCGGATGGGAAAAGCGAACTTTGGCGGGATCGTGAAGCAGGTTTGTCTCGAGTACACGCCTGAGGTCGAGACAGGAGATTACGTTTTGGTGCATGTCGGTTTCGCTTTGAGCAAAGTCAATGAGGAGGAAGCCGCACGGACTTACCAGCTTCTCGATGAGATGAAACAACTCGGCGAGCTCGACACGCCCGATGTCGATCCTTGGCTTGCACAGCCCGAAAACAGCGAATGAAATATCTCGACGAATACCGGGACGAAGCATTGGCGACAAAAATTGTCGACGAAATTCGGTGCATAACCACCAAACCATGGGTCTTGATGGAGGTCTGCGGCGGGCAAACGCACACCATCGTCAAGTATGGGATCGACCGCTTGTTGCCGGACACAATCGAGCTCGTGCACGGGCCCGGTTGCCCGGTGTGCGTTACCTCGTTGGAAATGATCGACAAAGCTCACTCGATCGCGGGACGGCCGGACGTGATCTTTTGCTCTTTCGGCGACATGCTGCGTGTTCCGGGTTCTAAAGATGATCTCCTGATCCTGAAATCACGTGGCGCCGATATCCGCGTGGTGTATTCGCCGATTGATTGTTTGAAAATCGCACGGGCGAATCCCGACAAGAAAGTGGTGTTTTTCGCCATTGGTTTCGAAACCACGGCGCCGGCGAACGCGATGTCAGTGTTTCAAGCGAAGAAACAAGGAATCAAGAACTTCTCGATCCTGGTCTCGCATGTGCTGGTGCCCCCGTCTATCGCATCGATCCTGCAATCGCCGCTCAATCGTGTGCAGGGTTTTCTCGGGCCAGGTCATGTTTGCACGGTGATGGGTTACCGCGAATACGAACCGATTGCGGAGCGCTTCCAGGTTCCGATTGTCATCACTGGCTTCGAGCCAATCGACATTTTGGAAGGCGTGTTAATGACGGTCCGCCAACTCGAGGCTGGGACACATGAGGTGCAAAATCAGTATCCGCGTGTCGTCGATCGGGAGGGCAATCGCGTTGCTCAGGATTTGGTGAACAAGGTCTTCGAAGTCTGCGATCGCAAGTGGCGCGGCGTCGGTTCTATTCCGAAGAGCGGATACAAATTGCGCTACGAATTTCACGACCACGATGCCGAGCGCATCTTCGACATCAAGGAGATCGACACGCAGGAGCCGGAAATCTGCATCAGCGGGCTTGTCTTAAAAGGCGTAAAAAAGCCGCACGACTGCCCCGCTTTTGGCAAACAGTGCACGCCCGAGCATCCGCTCGGGGCAACCATGGTGTCAGCCGAGGGCGCGTGCGCCGCCTATTACGCTTACGGCAGACATTTGAAATTGGCGCAGCAAAACGAGAAACCATCCAAGGTCGCATAGCTGTGACTGCTATCGCCGCTGCAAACACCGTCGACAAATCAGCGGAAACTTTCCGCGACAAAATTCTGCGGAAATGCGGCGAGAGCGTGGAGATGAAGGAAAAATTCTTTGAGAAGTATGCCGATGGAATCACAGAACTAAGCCAAGAAATGGCGAAGCGTTTCAGTGACGGGAGGAAGCTTCTGACGATGGGAAATGGCGGCAGTCTGTGCGACGCGTTGCATTTCGCAGTCGAGTTCACGCATCCAATCATCGAAAAACGCGCGGCGTTCTCTGCGATTCCATTGATGACCGACGTGGCGATGATGACCGCGGTGAGTAATGACACCGATTACGCGCGCGTGTTTGTCGATCAGTTGCGTTTACTCGGACAGCCCGGTGACATTGCGCTGGCCGTTAGCACGAGCGGCAAGTCGCCCAATCTCATTTACGCTCTGGAAGAAGCGCGTAAGAAAGAAATGCTCACCGTCGCTTGGGCGGGAAAAGACGGCGGCCGATTTCCGGAAGTGGCGGACTATTGTTTTATCGTGCCCTCTTACAGCATTCATCGGATTCAGGAAGTGCACGCCACGCTCGTCCACGTGCTGTGGGACTTAATTCACATCGCTCTGGGAGCGGAGGATGTGATTTGAATGACGAAACTCGAAATGACGAATAACGACCTAGCGGGCGATGCTTCGCTGTTGACCGCTTCCTGTCCGCTTCCGATCACGAACTACAAAGAAATCGTTCTCGCTCACGGCAGCGGCGGGAAACTGAGTCACCAGCTGATCGAGAAAATGATTTTGCCGCAGTTCGTCAATGAGTTCCTTGAGCCGCTGCACGACGGCGCAATTTTTTCCGTGAACGGCGAGCGCTTCGCTTTCAGCACCGATTCATATGTCGTTAGTCCGATTTTTTTTCCTGGCGGCGATATCGGCAAATTGTCGATTCACGGCACAATTAATGACCTGGCCATGTGCGGCGCGCGCCCTCTCTATCTCTCTGCCAGCTTCATTTTGGAAGAAGGTTTGCCAATGGAAGATTTATGGCGCGTCGTCCAATCGATGCACGCTGCTGCCGATGCCTCGAGCGTCAAACTGGTTACCGGCGATACAAAAGTGGTCGATCGCGGCAAGGCCGATAAAATTTTCATCAACACATCGGGTATCGGTGTTGTGGCGCCTGGTGTGAATATTCATCCGAAGCGCGCCTGCGTCGGCGATAAGATTATCATTAGTGGGCCGATCGCAGTGCATGGTATCGCCATCATGTCGGTGCGCGAGGGCTTGGAATTCGAAACGGAAATTGCCAGCGACACCGCTCCCCTACATGAACTCGTTGGTGCGCTGATTGGAGCGGAGATAGACATTCACGTGTTGCGCGACCCGACCCGCGGCGGCGTGACCAGTGCCCTTACCGAAATCGCGCAAACCGCGAAAGTCGGCATGCTTCTCGATGAGGCTTCAATTCCAATCAGTGAGGAAGTGAAAGGCGCGTGTGAGATTCTCGGTCTCGATCCGCTCTATGTGGCGAACGAAGGAAAATTGCTCGCCATCGTTGCGGCAGAAGATGTCGATCCCGCCTTGGAGGCTTTGCGCGCGTGCTCGTTAGGCAAAGACGCTGCCGTCATCGGCGCGGTGATCGACGAACACCCCGGCATGATGATGATGAAAACTCGCGTCGGCGGCACGCGTGTAGTCGATATGCTTTCGGGCGAGCAGCTTCCCAGGATCTGCTGACCATGATCTCTCTGATTAGCCAGTTCGGCTGGACTACGGCTGGAAACATTTGCTCGTGCGATCGTGGAACTGTCTTCCCGTCGCAAACGCGGTGAATTCAACTTCCCTTTCCTTTGAAAACGCGGAACAGGAAAAAGAGCGAAGGAAACCAGCGGAAATAATTTTTCGAGGAAAGCGCGGATACTAGGGCGGATCTGGTCGTCGTTGGGACGAAAAATTGTCGCAAGATTGTACTTGCCATCCGAACCGGCTATCAAATTGAATGCGTATGGACTCCGGCGGGCGTAGTGCACTGCCAGTCTAGATGTTGACCAACAAGGCTGGACTGGCCAATCGATTTTCTACGACGGCGCGATTGGTCCGCAGCTGCAAGCAGCGAAGGAAATTATGAAAACTGCCAATCGCTGGACCATTGCAATCGCAGGAATATTTCTCCAGATCGCCCTCGGAGCTGTGTATGCCTGGAGTGTTTTCCGCGTGCCATTATCGAAGCAATTTGGATGGAGTATTTCGGAGGTCACGCTCACCTTTACCATCAGCATCTTTGTGCTCGGCTTCGCTGCTTTCTTCGGCGGGTTGTGGATGAACCGAAAAGGACCCCGCATTGTCGCGCTGACTGGCGGAGTGCTTTACGGCCTAGGCGTTTTTCTAGCGAGCTTTTCCGCGAACAAACTCTGGTGGCTCTATCTCAGTTACGGGGTTATCGGCGGTCTGGGCCTTGGCCTGGGCTACATCGTTCCTGTAGCCGTGCTGGTGAAGTGGTTTCCCGATAAGCGCGGCCTTATCACAGGAATTGCGGTTGGTGGATTTGGCGCCGGCGCACTCATCACGGCGCCGGTAGCGACGCGGTTGATTCAAGCCGTCGGGGTTTTGCCCACGTTCGCATATCTCGGCGTTGGTTACTTCATCATCACGATCATCGCTGGGCTGTTCATGCAAAATCCGCCGGAAGGCTACCAGCCGCCAGGATGGACTCCGAGTGCGAAAGAAACCGCCCAACGTGCCACGCATGACTTCGTGTTGGGCGAAGCATTGAAGCGCTGGCAGTGGTGGGCGCTGTGGTTGATCCTGTTTTTGAACACTTCGGCCGGCATTTCTCTAATTTCGCAGGAAGGGCCGCTGTTTCAGGAGCTCACTGGCGTTACTGCGTTGGTGGCCGGCGGCATGGTCGGAATCGCCAGCTTGGGGAACGGCGTCGGCCGCGTATTTTGGGCGTGGGTCTCCGACTTCATAACCCGCCGCGCGACATTCGCCGTCATGTTTATTCTTCAAGTCCTACTCTTTTGGCTCCTGCCGAAGGTCACCTCGTCGTCGACAATGACAATTGTCGCTTTTGTTATCCTGATGTGTTACGGCGGCGGCTTCGGCACCATGCCGGCCTTCACCGCAGATTATTTCGGACCCAAAAACGTTGGCCCGATCTATGGGTTGATGCTGACGGCGTGGAGTTTCGCCAGCGTCTTTGGGCCGCTTTACATCGCCCGCATGCGTGAGACCGCGGGAAATTATGCAGGCGCACTCCACGTCATCGCCATCATGATGCTCGTTTCCATTGTGCTTCCAATCATCGTCAGACCGCCGCAACTTGAACAATCGGTGTGAACATCCATACGCGTTTGTTTTTGGTGGCTTGACCAACTGCACCATGGCACTTTCAAACGGCTGAAATTCGCTCCAGCCGCGAAGAACTGAATAGAGAATATGTTCGCGTTGCTTTCGAAATGGCCGCTCGTTAGGCAAATTCGCGAGCGCAAGGACGGTACCGGACTTGAGTCGATGTCGGACAAGACGCGCGCGATGCACGCGCGTATCGATGACGCAAAAGTCGCGCGCTCCATTTGTCCGTACTGCGGCGTCGGTTGCGGCCAGCTGGTTTATCACAAGGACGGGAAGTTAATTTCGATCGAAGGCGATCCGGAATCACCAATCAGTCAGGGAAACCTTTGTCCGAAAGGCGCCGCATCCTACCAATTGCTTACACATTCCCGACGGGAAACGAAGATGAAATACCGCGCGCCGCGCTCGAAGGAATGGACGGAAATGTCGCTCGAGCGCGCCATGGACATGGTGGCTGAGAGGGTCTGGGAATCGCGCAAACGCACGTTCGTCAGGCAGGTCGACGGATCAACCGTCAATCATACCACCGCCATCTGTCATCTTGGCGGCGCGACGCTCGACAACGAAGAAAATTATTTGATTAAAAAGCTTTTCACTGGAGGCCTGGGCATGGTCTGTGTGTCCAACCAGGCCCGGATATGACATAGCAGCACGGTGCCCGGTCTGGGCACCTCCTTTGGCCGGGGCGGAGCTACGACCGCGCAACAAGATTTAGCCAACGCCGATTGTATTTTGATCGAAGGCTCATCGATGGCCGAGGCGCATCCGGTCGGTTTTCGCTGGGTGATGAAGGCCAAGGAGCATGGCGCCACAATCATCCATGTGGATCCACGTTTTTCGCGGACGAGCGCGCTGGCCGACATTTGGCTGCCAATCCGCGCGGGCACAGACATTGTGTTTCTCGGGGGACTCATCAGGCATTTGATTGAACACAACCTCTACTTTCATGAGTACGTCGTCCATTACACCAACGCATCCTGCATTTTGTCTGACGAATACCGCGACCCGGAAGACAACGGCGACGGCTATTTCTCAGGCTGGAACGAAGAGAAGCGCGCTTACGAAGGCGACAGTTGGGTTTACAAAGGCGGTGACCTGAGTCGCCCACAGCGCGATCTCACATTGCAAGATCCGCAATGTGTTTTTCAAAAATTAAAACGTCATTTCTCTCGCTACACGCCGGAGATGGTAGAGAAAATCTGCGGTATCCAGCCCGACCTTTTTCACAAAGTCGCGCATTGTCTCGCTGCTGCATCTGGCCCAGAGAGGACCGCGGCGGTTTGCTACGCAGTCGGCTGGACGCAGCATTCCAAGGGAGTGCAGATCATTCGAACGGCTGCGATTTTGCAATTGCTGCTTGGAAATATCGGCCGACCCGGCGGCGGAATTCTCGCACTGCGCGGTCATGCCTCAATCCAGGGATCGACTGATATTCCGACACTGTACGACATTCTGCCCGGCTATCTGACGATGCCACGGAAAGGCGATGAGACTCTTCAGCACTATCTGAACACCTACACCAAGAAAACCGGCCTCTGGTCGAATTACCCCAAGTATCTCATCAGCACGCTCAAAGCTTACTATGGGAAAAACGCGACAGCGGAAAACGATTTCGGTTATGGCTTTCTTCCGAAACTCACCGGCAACCATTCCTTCTTCGAATATCTCTACGACATGCTCGACGGAAAAATGGAGGGCATGTTTCTGATGGGACAAAATCCAGCCGTCGGTGCGCCGAACTCGCGGCTCCAGCGAAAAGCGTTATCGAAATTGAAATGGCTGGTCGTGCGCGAGATGGTGGAGATTGAATCCGCGAACTTCTGGCGCGAATCCCCCGAGATCGAGCGCGGTGAGTTGAACGCTGAGGACATCGAGACCGAGGTGTTCTTTTTCCCGGCGGCTGGTCACGCCGAAAAAGAAGGAGCATTCACGAACACGCAACGTCTTTTACAGTGGCGTGAAAAAGCGGTGGACCCGCCGGGCGACGCGCGTTCGGACGGATGGTTTATACATCAACTCGCATTGCGTCTGATCGCCAAGGCAAAACAATCAGGCGACCCGCTCGATGAGCCGTTGCGGGCGCTGGATTGGTGGTATCCGGAAGATGAGCTCGGGGAGCCGAAAATGGAAGCCGTGCTCGCAGAGATCAACGGCTGGCAAACCGAACCTGTAGCCGCGGGCGCTGACCCCGGCGGGAGCGAAGGCGTGTTGTTTGGCGGTGTCGACCGTGAAGGGAATCCGCATCACGGCCCTCAGCTCAACCGTTTCGCAGAATTGAAAGCCGACGGCTCCACTGCATGTGGCGCCTGGATTTACTCCGGTGTGTTTGGTCGCGATGGCGTGAACAAGGCGAACTCACGCAAGTCCAGAGATTACCTCGGTCACGGCTGGGGCTTCAGTTGGCCGAGCGATCGCCGAATCATATATAATCGCGCCAGCGCGCGGCCGGACGGCCGTCCCTGGAGCGAAAGAAAAAAATTAGTTTGGTGGGACTCGGAAAAATGGACCGGCATCGATGTGGCCGGATTTGTACAAGGTAAACCTCCCGACTTCGAGCCCGAGGTAGGCGCCGAAGGACTTGATGCGATTCCAGGCGATGCGCCGTTCATCCTGCACGAGGACGGCTTGGGCTGGATTTACGTGCCGAAAGGTTTGAAGGATGGGCCGTTCCCGACGCATTACGAACCTCTCGAGTCGCCCGTATCAAATGAACTTTATTCGCGCGATACCAATCCGCCGGAGCATTGGTTTCCGCGTAGCGAAAATCGGTTCGCGCCTCCGGGCGATCCCAGATTTCCATTCGTGCTGACCACATATCGCCTGACCGAACATCATACGGCCGGCGGTATGTCACGTTTTCTCAGTCATCTCGCGGAATTACAGCCGGAGATGTTCGCCGAAATGTCGCCCGAGCTCGCGCGCGAGCTCAAAATCCGCAACGGCGATTACGTTTGCATAGTTACTTTGCGCTCAGCCATCGAAGCGCGTGCACTTGTTAGTCGACGTATTCGGCCATTGCACCTCAATGGTAGAACAGTTCACCAGGTTGCATTGCCCTATCACTATGGAACAGCTGGCCTGGTGCGCGGCAGCGCGGCCAATGATCTTCTATCGATCTCCGGCGAACCAAATGTGACGATCATGGAAGCCAAGGCTTGCACCTGCAACATTGTGCCGGGTCGATTACCGCGCGGCCGCGCATTCTCCGAGTTCCTAAACAAATACGCGCCCCAAACGGGCCCGCCCATTCTACATCCCGAGGAACCGCAGCGCGGCGGGGCTACGCGCGGCGGAGGTCTCGCAATGGAAGGAAAAGAATGAGGTCGCCAGGAATGATAAAGCGCGACCGCTAGGAATTATGCTGGAGCGCTCCATGTCATCGCAGGCGTGGTTGCGGTCGTGCTGCAGATTATCGTCGGACCGCCACGACGTGAAAAGTCAGAGTGATTATCCAGCTGCGTTTGTTTTTACTCGCTTAGTCCACTGCACCATGACAATTTTAAGCGACTGAAGTTCGCTCCCGCCGCGAGGAAATGGATAAAGATTATGTTCGCGCTGCTTTCGAAATGGCCGCTCGTTAGGCAAATTCGCGGACGCAAAGATGGCACCAGGAGCGAGCGTAGATTACCTCGAAAGTGGTACTGGAAACCCCGCGCACGCGCAATAGCTGGCAACAGTGGGCCAGCTATCCTTTTAGCTACGGACAGCAAAGCAAAGCAGCTTGGTAAGTACGAAGGCGGAAAGGTTTGGTTCATTAGCGGGGTTTTGCGGGGATTCGGACGTGAATTAGCATCCAGATTCATGAAGCAACAAAAACCAATGTTTGTTTTGGCATTTCTGATAATCAGCACCCTGATCACAACCAGCACCCTGATGGCGCAGAAGGCTGTCGCGTCGCCGCTGGCGCAGGAGACTATCACGGAGCTCATGTCGAAAGATCTGGCAGGATTTCCGGACAAGGAAGTTTTGATGTACACCGTGGACTTTCCGCCGGGGTTTTCGAGCCCTATACACCGCCACGAGGCCCAGGTGTTTGTTTACGTGCTGGAGGGCTCTGTTGTGATGCAGGTGAGAGGGGGAGAAGAAGTCACGCTGCAACCGGGCCAGACTTTTTATGAAGATCCCAAAGACGTTCACGTCGTCAGTCGGAACGCAAGCAGCACAAAGCCAGCAAAATTCCTTGTGTTCCTGATTCACAAGAAAGGCACTCCGCTGGTGATGCCAGCAACGTAGACCAATTGCGAGCGGTTCTGTTCGCGACAACTCAATTCACGGGAAATACATGAGCACGATTACAATTAAGGATTCGAAATTCGCAGGCTACGCAGCCCTGTTGCTAAGAATTGGGATCGGCGTTGGTTTCTTGTCGGCCGTAGCCGATCGATTCGGTCTGTGGGGACCGTTTGGGCAACCGAATGTCGAGTGGGGGGATTTCTCACGGTTCCTGGAATACACCCACACCCTCAATTGGTATTTGCCGGCCGGAATCATCCCGCTGCTGGGGGGCATCGCCACTGGCGCTGAAATTCTCTTCGGCCTTCTTATCCTCGTCGGCTGGCACACACGTGTCGCCGCGTTGTTAAGCGGACTCCTGCTATTGACGTTCGGAGTGGCAATGACGCTCGCATTAGGAATCAAGGCACCCCTGAATTTTGCGGTCCTCACGGGGGTGGGAGGGGCCTTGCTTCTCGCAAATTGCGAAGGCTTCCCGTTCAGCGTGGATGAGTTGCTCTTCTATCGAACTATTAAGAGGCGCACAGATGAAAGCAGCACGACTTCTACGATTCAGTCTACAGAAAGTGATCACAAATGATGACCTGCCTCAGCCGGAAAGCTTCAAGAAAAAGTCGCGGTCGTTACAGCGACAATAGCAGCATGCGGCTGGTAGCCCCCAAATTGTTTTTGCCCGGTCCGTCTATCATGATCGTAAATGAAACACGGAGTATCACATGACGAGCATTCTCTTAGAGCCATTTCGCCTGCACGACCTGACACTGCCGAATCGAATCGCCTTGGCTCCGATGACCCGCGGTAGGGCGGGAGCTGCTCGCCTGCCAAACCTACTAATGGCCGATTACTACGCCCAGCGCAGTTCGGCTGGCTTGCTCGTCACCGAAGGCACTACGATCTCGGAGGAGGCCAACGGCTGGAACGAGTCGCCGGGCATCTATACGGATGACATGACCGAAGGGTGGAAGCACACCACCAACGCTGTTCATGAAAAAGGCGCCGTCATCTTCCTACAGCTTTGGCATACAGGACGGGCCTCCCACAGCAGCTTCCACGGTGGCAAACCCGCCGTCGCTCCTTCGGCCATAAAGATCAACGAGCCGGAGATCCACACGCCCACCGGCAAGGAGCCGCACGAAGTCCCACGGGCGCTGGAAACGTCCGAGATTCCACGGATCATGGAGGACTACCGTCAAGCTGCTGAGCGAGCGAAGCAAGCGGGCTTCGACGGAGTGGAACTTCACAGCGCCAATGGGTATCTGATTGACGAGTTTCTACAATCGAAGACGAATCACCGTACGGACGAGTACGGTGGAAGTGTCGAGAATCGTTACCGCTTCCTGAAGGAAGTGATCGAAGCCGTCACGTCCGTCTGGCCAGCCCACCGGGTCGGGGTGCATCTGTCGCCCAACGGGACTTATAACGACATGGGATCGTTGGATTTTCGGGAGCAGTTCACGTTCGTTGCCAGTCAACTCGATCGCTTCGGTCTGGCGTATCTGCACGTCGTAGACGGGCTAGCGTTCGGCTTCCACAAGCTCGGCGAGCCAATGACGCTGGCCGAGTTCCGCAAGGTGTTCCACGGTCCACTCATGGGCAACTGCGGCTACACCCAGGAGACGGCAAATAAAGCGATTGCCGAAGGACACGCCGACCTAATCTCCTTCGGGCGACCATTCATCAGCAATCCGGACCTCGTGGAGCGCTTCAGGAACGGCTGGCCGCTTGCCGAGCCAGCGCCGATATCCGACTGGTCCTCGCCCTCCGGGGCGAAAGGGTACACGGATTTCCCACCTTACGGACTTGTCTCGATGTCAGACTTGCCTAAGTCTACTAACTGTTCTGCAGCAAGCGATTGCTCAACCAGCGAACCAACACGCTGGAGAGACAAACATGACAAAGGTATTTCTCGCCGGTGCAACCGGAGCGATTGACAAGCGGCCGCAACTGCACTTCTTCGCCGCTACCACGATCACGTCGATCTGAACGCATTCATTACCGTGAATGACGACGCGGTTCTTGAAGCGAGTTCAGTTGCAGATTCAGATCAGAGGCTACGCCGTTGCACTCGTAGATCCCGAGGCCACCAAGATCGTTCTGGATGATGTCATCGTCACCGGGACTGTCGCGTAAATATCGTCGCCATCCCCGCTGAACACCGGATGTGTCCCGGCGTTGCATCGAATCCGTGTCATGTGGATGATCACATCATGAAACAAGCCCTCCTCATTGTCGATGTTCAGCCCAGTTTTCCTATATCGATGGAAATTCTGCATGGGATCAGAGAATTAAGCGCCAGACTCCCAAGCGTGGCCACCGTAGAGAGGCATGATGAATCTGTGACGCCCTTTGAAGGACAGCTGGGATGGAAACCCGGAAAGGCTGATGAAAGTCTCATACCCGCTAATTGCGTTTTCATAAAGCACGGCTATCTCCCGCCTCCGGCGGCTATTGAATATCTTCGAGGTCTGCGAATGGACCGTATATTGGTTTGCGGCGCCCAGGCGGACACCTGCGTTCTTGCTGCAGGCTTCGCACTGTTCGATGCTGGTTTACATCCGACACTTCTGAAATGGCTCACCGTCGGGTCGTCGTTGGATCGCTCTGGTAACCTTGGGGCGCGCTTGTGGGAGCACCACTTTGGAAGCGTTTTAGGGCATTCCGATCAGCTCGGCCTTCCTGAGTTCGCAAAGTCTTCACGGCCGAGAGATTATCAGGTGTGAATGAGTTCGAGTCTGATGAGACGCGAATCTTTTTGCTTTACAGCTGCGAACAAAAAAAGGTAGCAAAGAAAATGGCTGCTTAAGCGAGGACTAAACGACATGACATCGCTCACTGCGTTGCTCTCGAGATGGCCGCTCATTCGTCAGATTCGCAGGCGGGCGGACGGGACTGGCTTGGAGGCGATGTCGGACAAGACGCGCGCGATGCACGCGCGCATCGATGGCGCAAGCATCGCCCGCTCGATTTGCCCGTACTGCGGAGTCGGTTGCGGACAACTCATTTACCACAAGGATGGGAAACTGATTTCTATCGAAGGCGACCCGGAGTCGCCGATCAGCCAGGGAAATCTTTGTCCGAAAGGCGCCGCATCCTACCAGTTGCTTACACATTCCCGACGGGAAACGAAGATGAAATACCGCGCGCCGCGCGCAAAGGAATGGACCGACATTCCGCTGGATCGCGCGATGGACATGGTGGCGGAACGCGTTTGGGAATCGCGCAAGCGCACGTTCGTGCACAAGCAAGACGGCAACACGATCAATCACACGACAGCGATCTGCCATCTCGGCGGCGCCACGCTCGATAACGAAGAAAATTATCTCATCAAAAAACTTTTCACTCTCGGCCTGGGGATGGTGTGCATATCCAACCAGGCGCGGATATGACATAGCAGCACGGTGCCCGGTCTGGGCACCTCCTTTGGCCGGGGCGGAGCTACGACCGCGCAACAAGATCTCGCCAATGCCGATTGCATTTTAATCGAAGGCTCATCCATGGCCGAAGCGCATCCGGTCGGTTTCCGCTGGGTCATGAAAGCGAAGGAACGCGGCGCGACCATTATCCATGTCGATCCAAGATTTTCGCGCACGAGCGCGCTGGCCGACATCTGGGTGCCGATGCGCGCCGGCGGCGACATCGCTTTTCTCGGCGGACTCGTCAGGCACATTATCGAGAACAATCTTTTCTTCCGCGACTACGTCGTTCACTTCACGAACGCGTCCTGCATTCTGCGGGAGGATTTTCGCGACGCAGAAGAAGGCGCGACCGGCGTTTTCTCCGGCTGGAACGAGGCGCAATGCGGCTACGACAGGAAGACCTGGCTCTACGAAGGTCACCCCAATCTCAGTTTTCCGGAGCGCGATCTGACCTTGCAACATCCGCGCTGCGTTTTCCAAACGCTGCGCCGCCACTTCTGCTCGTTACACGCCCGAAATGGTGGAGAAAATTTGCGGAATTTCGCCCGAGCTTTTTCACAAAGTTGCGGATGCGCTCGTCGCTGCATCAGGTCCGGATAAAAGCGCGGCAATTTGTTATGCGCTCGGTTGGACGCAACATTCAAAAGGCGTTCAAATCATTCGCACCGCGTCGATCCTGCAACTGTTGCTAGGCAATATCGGTCGCCCGGGTGGCGGCATTCTTGCGCTGCGTGGTCACGCGTCAATCCAAGGCTCGACTGACATTCCAACGCTCTACGATATTTTGCCCGGTTATCTGCCGATGCCGTGCGGCGATGGCAGTGAAGCGACGTTGCACGATTACCTGGCCCATCACACAAAGCCGACTGGTCTCTGGCATGAGTCTTCCAGCTTACTTCATCAGCTTGCTGAAAGCGTACTACGGCAAGAACGCAACGGCCGAAAACGATTTTGGCTACGACTGGGTCCCGAAGATCACCAGCAACCATTCCTTCTTCGAATACCTCTACGACATGGCCGACGGAAAAATGGAAGGCATGTTCATGATGGGCCAGAACCCGGCGGTCGCGGCAGCAAACTCCAGGTTCGAGCGAGCGTCGCTCTCGAAATTGAAATGGCTGGTCGTTCGCGAGATGGTCGAAATCGAAGCGGCCACGTTCTGGCGCGATTCGCCCGAGATCGAGCGCGGCGAATTGAAGGCGGAAGAAATCGAGACGGAGGTTTTCTTTTTTCCGGCGGCGGGTCATGCTGAAAAGGAAGGCGCCTTCACACAAACGCAGCGCATGCTGCAGTGGCGCGAGAAAGCTGTCGATCCGCCGGGCGACGCGCGCTCCGACGCGTGGTTCATGCATCAGCTGGCATTGCGTCTCATTGCGAAAGCGAAACAATCAAACGATCCGCTCGATGAACCGTTGCGCGCGCTGGATTGGTGGTATCCGGAAGACGAACTGGGCGACCCGAAAATGGAAGCCGTGCTGGCCGAAATCAACGGTTGGTACACAACTCCGCAACCGAATGCTGACGGGATCGTGTTCGGTGTCGATCGCGACGGGAATCCGCATCACGGTCCGCAGGTCGATGGTTATCCTCGATTGAAGACCGACGGTTCGACCGCGAGCGGCGCTTGGATCTATTCCGGCGTGCTCGGTCCAGATAAGATTAACAAGGCGAACTCACGTAATTCGAAAGATTATCTTGGCCACGGCTGGGGCTTCGCCTGGCCGGGCGATCGCCGCATTATATATAATAGAGCGAGCGCCAACACCGACCGGTGAGCCCTGGAGCGAACGCAAGAAATTGGTCTGGTGGGACCAGGGCGCAACACAAATGGACCGGCATCGACGTCCCGGATTTTGTCGCCGACAAGTCGCCAGAGTATCGACCGACCGGAAACGAAAGCGGACTCGCTGGAATTCCCGGCGATGCGCCGTTCATCCTACACGAGGACGGTCTCGGGTGGCTTTATGTCGCAAGCGGTTTGCAAGATGGACCGATGCCGACGCACTACGAACCGCTCGAGTCGCCGGTGCACAACGCGCTTTATTCGCGCGACACGAACCCGGCTGTGCATTGGTTTACCCGGCAGGAAAATCGATTCGCGCCCCCGGGTGATCCGCGATTTCCTTTTGTTCTTACAACTTACCGGTTGACCGAGCATCATACCGCCGGAGGTATGTCGCGCTTTCTCAGTCATCTCGCGGAGTTGCAGCCGGAGCTATTCGCGGAAATGTCGCCCGAGCTCGCGCGCGAACTCAAGATCGACAATGGCGATTACATTTCGATCGTCAGTTTGCGCGGAGCGATCGAAGCGCGCGCACTCGTTAGCCGCCGTATGCGACCGATGCAGCTCAACGGCAAAACCGTGCACCAAATCGCGATGCCGTTTCATTTCGGTTCGGCCGGACCGGTGAAGGGCGGGGCCACGAACGATTTAATTCCGATTTCGGGCGAGCCGAACGTCACGATCATGGAAGCGAAGGCGCTGCACCTGCAACATTGTGCCTGGCCGATTGCCGCGCGGTCCTGCCTTCGAAGATTGGATCAACAAATACGTGCCGAAGGGTGGCCCGCCCAATTTGCACCCGGAACAACCGGCGCCGGGTGCGCCTTGCGCCAGAGCCGGTGGCGGTCACGGCTTGGAAGGAAAGATCGACAATCGATGATCGGCGAAGGAATTCAGAGCACGAATCAGCGCAAACATTCGTACGTGCAGGATCACGTCGAGGTAGGCTTCTTCACCGATCCTTCTGTTTGCATCGGCTGTAAGGCTTGCGAAGTCGCGTGCAAAGAATGGAACCAGGTGCCGGATGACGGCTTCACCTGGACGGGAAATTCTTACGACAACACCGGCCATCTTGGCGCATCGACCTGGCGACACGTCATGTTTCTCGAACAGGACCGCGCGAAAGGAAATCAAATCGCCGGTCCGATGTCGTTAGACGCAGGATCCGTTCCGTTGGGTTTTCCTGTCCGACGTTTGCAAGCACTGCGAAGAAGCCGGTTGCCTCGAAGCGTGTCCGACCGGCTCAATCGTGCGGACTGAAGTCGGTTCCGTGCTCGTGCAGAACGATGTTTGCAACGGCTGCGGCTATTGCGTCGTGTCGTGCCCGTTTGGCGTGATCGATCGCCGGCCGTCGCCACTTCCAGACGCCGGCGGCGCATTCAAGTGCACATTTTGTTACGATCGACAAAAGAGCGGACTCGTTCCCGCCTGTGCAAAGGTTTGTCCAACCGAATCGATCGTGTTTGGCCGGCTTGATGACTTGCGCGCGAAGGCTTCTCAAAGGGTGCAACAGCTCCAGCAAAGCGGTTACAACGACGCGCAACTTTACGATCCAACGGACACTTCGGTCCGCGGTATCCACGCGTTCTTTTTATTGCTAGGCGAACCGGAAGCTTATGGGCTTCCGCCGAAACCACAGGTGCCGACGATTTATTTGAAGTCTGCGTGGACCGCTGCATTTGCGACGGCAATCGCATCAATTATCGCCACCCTGGTGGCGTTTGCATTTTCATCCTGATGGACGCACCGGCATCAGAAAAGCGGCTTGAACAGCTACGCGAGAAAGCGTGGCAGGAAGGTGTTGTGCCCGGTCGCGGAGTAGATGTGATCGGCGGTCCAATTCCAAGAAAACCCGGGTACTATGGGGAGCCTGTAGTCAAACCGCCGGTCTGGACATGGGAAATTCCGCTTTACTTTTTCTTTGGCGGAATCGCCGGGATGTCGGCGGTGATCGCGCTGGCAGCGGTCCTGTTTCATCATGTCGATGTTGCGCGCGCAGCCATGTGGCTCGCCGCCATCGCCGGGGCCATTCTATCGCCAATTCTCCTGATCTTGGATCTGGGCCGTCCGCATCTCTTCCTTAACATGCTGCGCGTGTTCAAACATCGCTCCGCCATGTCGATGGGCGCGTGGATTCTGACAGCATTTGGCGCCTGCGCGGTTCCGGGGTTGATCGCGCTCGAATTGCACGCGCATCAGATTTTCGCCGGCACACTTGATCAACTCCTGAGCTTCGCCGCCGGGATTTTCATTTTTGGCGCGGCAATTTTTGGAACTTTGCTCGCGACTTACACCGGCGTGCTCATTGGAGCAACGGCGATTCCCGCGTGGTTTTTGCATCGCACATTGCTGCCGATTCATTTTGGAACTGCCGGATTGGGATCTGCCGCCGCTGTCTTGGAATTGTTCGGACATCGAATTTCCGCGCTCAATTTCATCGGGTTTTACGCCGCCGCGGTTGAGACAGCGCTTTTAATCTGGCTAAGCGTTAACAAACATGGCGCGGCCGATCGCGCGATCCACGAACACGGATCCGGCTGGTTCATTCGCATCGGCGAAGTTCTTAACGGACCGCTCGCATTGCTTCTCCGTTTCTTCGGGTTCATCCCCTTGGCGGCAATTTCGTTTTTAGCCGGCGCGCTCGTCAGTCGAATCGGCTGGATCGCGGTAGGCAAAGTCTCCGGCGCCGATCCCGAAGCGGTGTTCGCCTCGCAGCGCTAATGCTGTAGCCGCGGGCGCTGACCGCGGCCAGTGCGTGGTCACGCCTTGGATTGCCGAGGTCGGCGCCCTCGGCTACAGCGCTTCCAAGATCACGCGCTCGATGTGCGAATAAATATTGAACGATGGCGGACGCAGAAACCCGATCAATGTTTGATTGCTTTCCCGGGCAAAATCGACAGCCAGCGTTGAAGGCGCTGAGACCGCAGCGACGATGGGAATACCAGCAGCCAGCGCTTTTTGCACGATTTCGAATGAAGCGCGGCCGCTCACCAGAAGAACATGTCGATTTAATGGTAACAATCGATCGAGGAACGCGCGGCCAATCACCTTGTCCACGGCGTTATGGCGACCGATGTCTTCGCGAACAATTTTCAATTCACCACTGGAATCAAAAACTCCTGCGGCATGAATTCCGCCTGTGCGCGCGAAATCGCCCTGCGCGTTTCGCAATTTTTCCGGAAGCGATAGTAACATCTCGATATCGAGCCGAACCTCGTCCGACTCGATAGCTGGAAAATTTTGCCGGATCTCGTCGATGCTCGTTTTGCCGCATAAGCCACAACTCGATGAAATTGTTCCGAAACGTTGGGCGGAGTTTAGCCTCACTGTCACATCGGCGGCGAGATCGACAATCACTCTATTGTCACTATCTCGCGAAATCTTCTCGATCGCGCTTCGATCGCGCACGATCGCTTCGGACACGAGAAAACCAGCGGCGAGTTCATCGTCGTTGCCGGGCGTGCGCATGGTCGTAGCCAGAGTTTTGCGGCCAATTCGAATTTCGAGCGGCTCTTCGATGGTGAGATCGTCGCGCAAATATTCGAGCGAACCGTCTTTTTTTCGCCGGATGATTCTTCCCGGGCCGATGCTATGCGGTTCTTTCATCAACGATGATTTCAGATATTGTTGCAGCCGGTGGAAATCTGTCACTTGTACATTTCGCCGGGGCACAATTTCGTTGGCCACCACGGTCGGGAGCCGGACACGCACCCCATAATCGAAGTGGCCGTGCTCGAATGTGTCGCGGGCCGTGGGGTCCGTGGCGATCGTTACTTCGATTTTAAGGACGACTACAAAGGCCAGATCACATTTTTTTCGCTCGATGTTTTCGATGAGCTTTGCGCTGCACTCGACTTGCACGATTGCTCGCCAGCTACAGCGCGGCGCAACGTGATCACCCGTGGCGTCGAACTCAACGAGTTCATCGATAACGAATTTGAGATTCAAGGCGTTCGCTTTTATGGAACGCAGGAATGCGCGCCGTGTTACTGGATGGACCGCGCATTCGCACCGGGCACGGAAGAGTTTTTGAGGGGCCACGGCGGTCTTCGCGCCAAAATTCTCAGCGACGGCGTGCTGCGCTCGACCGCGGTCGTTCCCAGCGCAGCGGCATGAACATCAGCGCCGTATTGCTCGCCGGCGGGGAATCGCGCCGGATGGGCAGGGACAAAACAACGCTTCTATCTCGAGGAAAACCGCTTTGGCAAATTCAGCTCGAACTATTGCAGAAATTGGAGCCCACCGAAATCTTCGTTTCTGCGCGCACCGATCCGGTCTGGCGTCCTGCCGACGTGCAGTTTATCGCGGACGATCTTCCATCACGCGGGCCGCTGAGCGGTGTGGCTGCATCACTGACGCGGATGCGCGCTCAACATCTGCTCGCGCTAGCGATCGACATGCCGTTCATGACGGAAGAATACCTTACGTTTCTTTGTAATCAGATTGAGCCGTGTCGTGGCGTGATTGCAAAAATCGAGGATCGCTTCGAGCCGTTGGCGGCGATTTATCCGCACGAAGCGCTCGCGAATTTTCAGAGCGCACTTTCCGGAAAGGATTTTTCAATGCAAACCGTGGCGGGCCGCCTCGCGACTGAGGGAAAACTTCGGGTAGTGCCCGTCACATCGGAGGAAAAAAATTTGTTCCTGAATCTGAATGAACCGGCTGATTTGGCCGCCCTGTAGCCGAGGGCGCTGACCTCGGCCGCCCTGGTCTTGATGTACATCGACCTGCCGCGGTCACAGCCCACGGCTACAGCTGAAATATTCGCAAGCCCGTTGAAAGGATGCTCTTGCAAGTTTGCGACAGCGGCTCGATATGTTTGCTTCATTTGGGATCGTGATGCGATTGTCTATCTTGCGAGCCGCAGCTTTGTTTTTTTCGCTTCCGGCGTGCGCCTTCTCCGCCAGCAACGTCGTGAATCTTTCACATTACGACATGATGCGGCCGGATTTTGCCGCCATGAAACGTGAAGGCATTCTCGGTGTGATTCATGAAGCCACGTACCCGCCTTTGACACGCGACGCGAAATATTTGGACCGCCAAGTGGAAGCGACACGCGCAGGTTTGCTTTGGGGGGCCTATCACTACGCCAACGCGAGCGATCCGGTCCGTCAGGCTGATCATTTTCTAAGCGCTGTAGCCAGCGCGTGGGCGCAAGTCGATTCGGCGGCGCGAGGCCCGGGTGTTCTGTTGGTCCTCGATTTCGAGAAGAATGGTCATTATCCCGGTGGCACGATGCGGGTTGATCAGGCGGTTGCTTTTGTTGAGCGAATTCGCCAACGCACCGGCGTATATCCGGGCATTTATTCCGGCGAATATCATCTGCGGCAGGCCATGAATAGCAGCAAGGTGACTAACGGACAGAGAAGCGTTTTGGCGAAGTGTTGGCTATGGATGGCAAATTATCACAGCGAGCCACGCGCAACGGCGCCGTGGAGCTACTGGTCTCTTTGGCAACATTGTGGCGACGGCAAAGGCGCGCGGCCGCGCTCCGCTTACCCCATAAGCGTTGCCAATATCAAGAAGGCAGAGCGCAACATTTTTCGCGGCAATCAATCGGACCTGAAGGAGTTCTGGCAAGGACGCGCCTGGCAGCCTTCGGCAGGAAAAGCTCAGCGGGAACCGGATCGCACCGTCGCGGCCGATTAAGGCCCGGCCTTTTCCGACACACTCTTTGCCTGCTGCGACGCAGTCGCTCCTTCTTTTTGGATCCCGCGCTGCGTTGTGAGATAAACTGCAAAACTGCCGAGCCAATGTCCGCCTTCGTAATGGGCGCCGGTAACCGCGGCGAGACCCGCCCGCCGATGCGCGTCCGCTGCAGCCTGCAGCGCGGCTCTGCGCCGATCATCCTGTGGCAGCGCCGACAGGATTCCTTCCAGCATCCAGGCGCGACTCAGGTTTAGCCCGTCCAGATGCGCGAGTTTGGGATCGCTCGGATCGGGCGAGACAACCGGTTTCAGCCAGTCGCCGTTTCCCGTCATCGGGATCTGCGGCAGGAAATCACTGAGCCAATTCGCGAATTCCGTTTGCGATAAAACGCGACGCATCACATCCGCTTCGCCCAGGCAGGGTGAAAGAAAATCTTCTCCAGAAGGTTCGTAAGTGAGCGGACAATCCTTATCCGCGAGGAAGAACTTTCTCGCTGAATCCGCAACCAACCTGGCAAAGGAATCGTTTTTGGTTGAGCGCGCGTAGTCCAGCATCAGGCCGAGTCCGAACGCTGTTTGATCATGCTCGCCGATACGCACTGGATGCGAAAGTTTCGGCAGCCAGGTCTTCAATCGCTCGATCGCTGCGTCTTCGAGTGGACGCAGGTTCGCCAACATCTCTCGCGCCTGATCGTCATCCCATTCGCGCAGTTCAGCGCACAATTGCAACAGCCACGCCAATCCATAAGGCCGTTCGAAGCTGACGCGGCCTTCTCCGCGAAGATACGCAGCTTCCTGCTTCAAGTTTTCGGTCGTAAGACTTTTACGCAGCGCCTCGCGCGCCGCTCCGGCAAACGACGCGTTTGGAAACGTGCGTACTAGTCTCACAAGGAGCCAGTGCCCGTGCACCGACGAATGCCAGTCGTAACATCCGTAAAACGCAGGAGTCAGCTTGCGCGGCGATGCCACGTCCGCATCGCTGTTCAGCACATGACTGATTTTGTTCGGGTATTGCTTGCCTACGCACGCCAGCGCCAACCCGGCGAATCGTTCCGCTGCCTTATCATCGAAGGTCGGGGCCGTGTTCGTTGCCAGCGCTGCGACCGACGGCATCAGCAGCAAGATTGCGAGAAAACGTTTCATGCTTGAGCGCGACCGTAATCGCTGTTGCCTGGCGGCGCGAGCGCGTGGAAAATGCGAGCCATGTACGTTCGTTTCAATTCACTGGTAAAATTGACATCTGCCGGCACGGTACTCGGCATAATTGTGGCAATGGCGCACATCACAGCTATCTCTGTCATCGCGCAAACGTCACCCGTGCAAAATCATAATACCGCAGATAACCCGTTGCTCACCGAAAGCTCGCTGCCGTATCACGTCCCGCCTTTCGATAAAATCAAGGACGAACACTTCGCGCCCGCAATCGATGCCGGCATGCGCGAGCAACTCAAGGAAGTTGAAGCAGTCGCGAACAATTCTGAAAAGCCAACATTCGACAACACCATTGTCGCGCTGGAACACACCGGTCGCTTGCTCGACCGCGCACAGCGCACCTTTTCGAACCTGAACGCCTGCAACACCAATCCAACGCTGCAGAAGATCGACAAGGAAATGGCTCCGAAACTCGCTGCGCATCGCGACGAGATTTTCTTGAATCCGAAATTATTCGCGCGGGTCCAGGAGCTTTACGACAATCGCAACCATCTCGGACTCGATCCCGAATCGACTTATCTGCTCGAGCGCTATTACAAAGATTTCGTGCGCGCCGGCGCGAAGCTTTCGGATGCGGACAAGGAAAAGCTCAAGAAGATCAATGCCGAGCTGGCGACCCTGCAGACCCAATTTGAGCAAAATGTTTTGAAGGAAAAGAACGCATCCTCGGCAGTCGTAGATCGCAAGGAAGATCTGCGAGGTCTTTCCGATAACGAGATGGCAAGCGTCGCCGCCGCAGCGAAAGCGGAGCACAAGGAAGGCAAATTCGTCATCCAACTGCAGAACACTACCGGACAACCTCTGCTTGGGTCGTTGCAAAATCGGCAGTTGCGCGAACGCATCATGCAAACCTCCCTCGCGCGGAACAGCCACGGTGGCGAATTCGACACGCGCGACATCGTAAAACGAATGGTCGAGTTGCGAGCAGAAAAAGCGCAGTTGCTCGGCTACGCGAATTGGGCGGCATATCAGCTGGAAGACCAGACTGCCCACAATGTTCCCACCGTAAACAAACTCCTGAGTGACCTCACGCCACCTGCCGTGGCAAACGCGAAAACCGAAGCGGCCGACATGCAGAAGATCGTTGACGAGGAAAAAGGCGGTTTCCGAATTGCGTCATGGGATTGGCCCTTTTATTCAGAGAAAGTCCGCAAGGCGCGTTACGCTTTCGACGAATCGGAGCTGCGTCCATATTTCGAGCTAAATCACGTCATTCTCGACGGAGTATTTTTCGCGGCGAACAAGGAATACGGTCTGACCTTTAAGGAGCGCCATGACATTCCCGTTTATCAGCCGGATGTGCGAGTATTCGAAGTTTACGATCGCGACGGTAAACCGCTTGCGCTGTTCCTTGGCGACTATTACGCGCGCCCATCGAAACGGGGCGGCGCATGGATGAACGCGTACGTGCAGCAAAGCGATCTGTTCCGTACCAAGCCTGTCGTTGCAAACCATCTCAATATTCCGAAACCGCCGCCTGGTGAACCCACGTTGCTTACATACGATGAGGTGCGCACTGCGTTCCATGAGTTTGGCCACGCGCTGCACGGAATGTTTTCAGATGTAAAATATCCGCGCTTCAGTGGAACAAGTGTGCCGCGCGATTTCGTCGAGTACCCTTCACAGGTGAACGAAATGTGGATGGCATGGCCGGAAGTGCTCAAGAATTACGCCAGGCATTACAAGACGAGCGAACCGATCCCCCAGGCGTTACTCGACAAGGTGATCGCTGCGGAAAAATTCAATCAAGGCTACAAAACAACCGAATACCTTTCCGCCTCACTTCTCGATCAGGCGTGGCATCAACTGAATCCATCTGATATTCCGAAGGACGCAGTCGCCTTTGAAGCGGAAGCGTTGCACAAGGCAGGCGTCGATTTTCCGCCGGTGCCTCCGCGCTACCGCAGCTTTTATTTTTCACACATCTTCGGCGGCGGTTACTCGGCCGGTTATTATTCGTACCTCTGGAGCGAAGTACTCGACGCCGACACGGTCGAGTGGTTCAAACAACATGGCGGATTGACACGCGAAAACGGTGACCGCTTTCGCGCCATGTTACTTTCACGCGGTGGATCGGCTGACGCCCTCGGGCTGTTTAAGAATTTTGTAGGTCGAGATCCGTACATCGAGCCGTTGCTAAAACGACGCGGACTCGATCGCACAACCGCTTCCGACGCCAAAAAGGCCGACTTACAGCCGGCGGATCGCTGATCACTTGGGACCGCCGGGTGTCTGGCCAACGAAAGCAGGGCTACAGCAGGGCGAAGCCCGCTGGCACACCAACATGAAATCCGGTCTGGTCTTCATAACCTTCGGGCGCTCGAAACAAGCCGCCAAGGAGCACGAACAAAGCGAGAACGCTGATGAAAAAACTGAGCAGAAATCCGAGATGGATCGCCACATCGTATTCAACGCTGGTGGCGCTCACCCAAAGCGCGACTGGAAACATGAACTCGATCACGGATTTCGCTCTTTTCATAGTGCCCAGGCGATGTCGTTCTAATTACACGATTCGAGAATTGGTTAAGGGCGGCTCGTTGTCAGCCGCATGTACAAAGAATGCGCTAAACCCTTGTGCGACTTTTTCAAGAGAAACCGACAAAATATTTTTCTCAGAGCGAAAAAATCGCGAAAGACGTCGCAACCAGAATCAATCTTACGCTTTTGCTTCGTAAAGATTGTTGAAAGGATTTTCGAGCGGCACACGCCGGACGCTGCTGAACCCGGCCTTCTCGCAAAGCTCGCGGACCTTCGCCTCGTGAAAACCGAGTGTGCCCAATCCGGCCCCATGATTCGCCAGGGACGTGGTCATGCAATAGAACACGCTTACGCCATGAAACATTGCGCCGAGCGGATTCGAGTTCTCCTCAAGCTTGTCTGAACAGTTGATGTCGAGACAAACATAAATGCCGCCCGGTCGAAGAGCTCGGTGAATGGATTGCAATAACTGAAGTGGATCGACCGCATCATGCACCACATCGAATGTCGTAATCACGTCGAACTGTTTCGGCAACCCCTTCGAAACGTCGTGCTCTTCGAAACGCACCCGGTCCGACACGCCGGCTTTCCGCGCATTCGCTGTCGCGCGCTGAACGGTCGGACCAAAATTGTCGTAGCCTACGTAGCGCGAACGGGGAAACGCTTGCGCCAGTTTGATGAGAGCGCGCCCCCGTCCACATCCCACGTCAGCCACATCGCAACCGCGTTCGAGAAGCGCTTTCACGCCGGGCATCGCAGGGATCCAATGTTGCAACAGCAAATTCTCAAACCACGTAGAGGAAAAACGTTCCAGGCCGTCCCACATCATATCGGTGTATTGCGATTGAGAAACGCCGCCGCCACTGCGAAACGCAGTCAGGACTCCGTCAAATACACTGGTTAACGCGGGCAGCATTTGATACATGCCGCCGACAAAAAATGGGCCGTTCTCCTGAGCAAGGACGGGCGCGTGTTCCGCTGGCAAACTGAAGCGCTTCGTAGATCCGTCGTAATTCAAATAGCCGGCTGTTGCCATACCGCCAAGCCACTCGCGCAGATATCGCTCGTTCAGTTTTGTTCGGGACGCCAGCTCCGCCGATGTCGCAGGCCCATGCTCCGCGAGATTCTTGAATAGCCCTAACTGGTCGCCAATCGCTCCGAGCAGTGTCGTCATTGTGCCACTGATCTGTTGAACGACTTTCCCAACGAACTCCTCCTGACGAGCCGCATCGATCACTCCTGCTTCAGCCATATTTCTTCTCCGGTTGCGGGGGAACCCGCATTTTATCACCGGGTCCAGCGGCTGCAATCAGGAAACTGCCGTCTCTGTGGAAGCGCAACCACAGCTTGCTCGCCCGGGACGAATTCAATTCCCGGTTGGAATGCTGCTCCAATTCTGTTACTCCCTATAACCGGTGAGCGAGACTCAGACCGTCACCGAAGTTTCCTGGTCGCGAAGAACAGTCACAACCGCTTCTGTTCTGTTTCTGATTCTGTCGTCCGCTCCCGCTCAGATTCCCAGCCCTTCGCAGACGCCATTGCCGCGCAATCCTCGAATGTTTAACGAGTACCGCGCACCTGCGTCGCGTCGCGATGTGATTGCAAGCCCGACTCCCGCGCCGAGAGCGCCGCGCAGAGACAACGCAGCGCGACTAACACCGCCGCCACGCCCGCAGCGCGCGGACAATCCTCCGTTCCCAACGACACCGGCGCCAGTCCCGCGCAAATACAATACTCCAAGTCCCATCACGCCGACGCCGGCATCGCGCAAACACAACATCCCAAGTTTCATTACGCCGACACCAGCCCCGCGCCGGTACAACACGCCAAGTCCCATCACACCAACACCGCCGCCGCACAGGTACAACACTCCACGTCCCAGCGCGCCTACACTACCACCCCGCAAGTACAACACCCCAAGTTTCATCACACCCACACCATCACCACCGCTGCCCACGCACAACACCCCAGCTTTCATCACCCCCACACCGCTACCGCGCAAGTACAATACCCCAGCTCTTAGCACACCTACGCCACCACCGTTCACGGACAACACACCAAGTCCCATGACGCCGACGCCACCACCGAGCAGAGATAACATCCCTTATCCCGTCACGCCGACACCACCGCCGCGCAGAGACAACATCCCTTATCCCGTCACACCGACACCACCGCCGCGCAGAGACAACACCCCAAGTCCCATCACACCGACGCCACAACCGCGCAGGCCTTCTACCCCGAGTCCCATCACACCAACGCGACCACCCCGTACGGACAACACGTCGACTCCCACGGTTCCGCCACAACCTGGCAGCACGTATATCACCGCAACCCCAATCATTCGTCCTCGCCCGCCGATTCCGTATATCACCGCGACCCCGATTATTCGTTTGCCCCTTCCGATTCCGTATATCACCGCGACCCCAGTCATTCGTCCTCGCCCGCGAATTCCCGATACCACTGCAACTCCCACCGGTCGTTTCCGTTCGCCGATCCCAGACAGCACTGCAGGCCCACCCCCTCCCTTTCGCCCGCTGCCTCCAAATACCACCTCGACCACAGCCAACCAGACGCTCAACGTGAGCCCGTCACCGCCAGTTAACGTAGATGAACCCGTACAGTTTGAAGTTGTCTTGAGGCAACCACCACCGCCCGGCTGGCATCTCCAATATCGGTTCGATTTTGGCGACGGTTCCTCGACTGATTGGAGCGAAGAGCGATACGCAACACACACCTACCGATCGCCTGGCAACGGAAGTTACCCGGTCCATGTTGAAATTCTCACGACAAACCGGAATGGCGCGCAATCGACCAAGTCGATCGACCAAAATGTGGACCTAATCCCACCATTAAGTCAGAGCGCGACGGAGACGCCATCGCCTTCCATCACACCCTCGCCAACTCCAATCACCCCCACTGCAACTCCAGCCACGCCTACGGCGACTCCGTCTGACACTCCAACCGCCACAGTCGAGCCGAGCGCGATTACTTCCATCACGCCCAGTTCGCCCCCACCGTCGCCTTCGTGGCCTCCGAAAATGTTATGGCTTTACATCGCCGTTGGCCTCGGCGTCGCCGCGGTGGCGTCTCTAATATTCAAACCGAAACCGTTGCTGACAGGGTCACTCACGTTTGTTGCGCATGCCGATTGGGACGTTCCGCAGGCCGCGCCGCTAAATCTGACCGTCAATTACGGTTTATATTTTCATTCAAATCGATCCGCCGGCGAGCACCGGCTCGAGACTGACGGTGGAAGCTCGATTCTGAGAAAGAAAAAACAATGAACAATCCATCTCTCAACCTGCGCACGCTGTTCTCAATCCCCGACCCTGCTGCGACTGGCGCGCCATCAAATCAATGGCAGGAGTTTCAAACTCGTTTGCGTCGCGAGGCCAAGACAATCAAGTGGCCGGCCGCGATGCCCGATCTCGCTTCGAAAATTGCCGAATTATTCAATTTTGAATTGCCAGCTCTATTGGTTCCCTGCTGGAAAAAGGCCAGGGAACTTCAGGAAGCACTGGAGGAATCCAAAAAATCGCCCGACGACATCACCGTCCTGGAGCTCTCCGAACATTCGATAACCAACGAATATCATCCATACGTCGAGATACGAGTTGCCGGACTGCCGGTTACCGAAAAAGATCGAGTTCAAAGTGCAGATTGTGACGCGACTAAAAGGAATCAATCTTAAGATTCAGGCCGGGACCATCACAGAGATTCAGGCGGGCAGCTGTGATTTCGAAGGAAAAGTTAAATACCAGGACCTGACCATCGCCGAAAAGAAACTCGGTCCAATAGAACTGCTGGCCGTGTCTACAATTGCAAAGCAGGAGGCGAGCCCCTTAAAGTAGGACGGCATCAAGCACGATGCTGGTAGAATTGGCTAGTGTCGCTGGCACGGCCTGGTCACCGGCTCGCGCGGGAGCTCTCCCCTCCATTGTCGATATCTGACCTCTGGATTCAATTGCCGGTGGAATGCTGCTCCAATTCGGTTAATTTTATAATCTCGTGAATGAAACACCTGTTGTGACTAAGGACGACGGCGCGACTGCCGCAGCAACTTCCAGTCCGGCTTCGGACCGCGCCGATCTGCGGCCCGAAAATATTCAGGACGCCGTAATTCGTCTCGCCGGGAATTCGCAGGACGGCATCCAGACAGCCGGAGCATTCCTCGCGCGTCTGGCTGGGCGTAGCGATCACGACGTCATGACTTACATGACGATCCCTGCCACGATTTCTGGTGGACCATCCATTTTCCAGGTCCGGATCGGTTCGGGCGAAGTGTTATCGGCCGGTGATGAAGCTGATTTTCTGGTCGCGTTCTATCAGCACAGTTATCAGGATCACCTCGATTTCTTGCGCGAAGGCGGCGTGTTGCTTTACGATTCCGACAACGTCGAACCGAACCTCGACGACAAACGTTTCGTTTATGTCGGAGTTCCCATCACCGGTCTGACCGTCGAAGCGCTCGGCGGCACGGCGAAAGACAAAGGCAAAAACATTTTCGTGCTCGGTCTGATCGCAAAAATTTTCAATCTCGACGACGAGAAACTCAAAAAACTGATCACCGAAAAATTCGCAGGCAAGGACCAGAGCATCGTAAACACCGCGTTAATGGCGTTCCAGGCCGGTTACGCTTACCCGGTCGGAAACGTCCTGACGAAGCATTATCGATTCGAGCACTTCCCGAAAACGAGCGGCCGCGCGCAGATCACGATGGACGGCAATCAGGCCATCGCCTACGGATTGATCGCCGCCGGTGTGCGCTACGGCGCCGGTTATCCGATCACGCCGTGGTCGTCCATCATGGAAACGCTCCGGCGCGAGCTGCCGAAATACGGCGGAATTTTTGTGCAGGCTGAGGACGAGCTTGGCGCGGTGTCGCTGGCTCTCGGATTTTCGTTTTCAGGATATCTCGCGGTCACCGGCAGCGCCGGACCGGGCATCTCGCTCAAGGCAGAAGCGATCGGTTGGGCGTCAATGGCGGAGATCCCGCTCATTGTTTGCAACATTCAGCGCGGCGGCCCGAGCACGGGCTTGCCCACGAACGTCGAGCAAAGCGATTTACATCAGGCGATCTTCGGCAGCCACGGCGACAGCCCGCGCGTTGTACTCGCAGCAGCGAGCGTGGAAGATTGTTTCTACATCGCGATTGAAGCGGCCCGGATCGCGCGCAAATACAGCACCCCGGTTTTTATTTTGAGCGACACCTCGCTCGCCACGCGCATCGAAGCGTTCGACGAGCCCGATCTTTCGAAGTTGATGGTCGACCCGAAGCCCGATCTCACACCACGCGAGGGCGGTTTCAAGCCGTACGATCTCGAGCGTATCACGCAGCACATCCCGCCCGGCACGCGCATCCTTGACGGAAAATATCCGCTCATCGGCGGACTCGAACACGACGAGATGGGGCACCCCACGGGCAGCCCGAAACTGCACATGGCCATGACGGCGAAACGTCGCAACAAGTTGCGCACACTCGCCGAAGAAATTCCGGTGCCGGAAGTTTTTGGCGATCAGGCAGGCGACACGCTGCTCGTCGGCTGGGGATCAACCTATGGGCCGATCCACGACGCCGTGAAGATGGGGCGTGAACACGGCGAAAAAATCGGCGCCATACATTTGCGTCACGTTCACCCGTTACCGAACGGACTCGAGAAAATCTTTGCCAACTTCGAGCGCGTCGTCACCGTCGAGATGAACGATCAGGGCCTTTACGGGTTCGGCCAGCTCGCCACCATTTTGCGTGCGCGCTATTGCGAACCAAAAATTCAGAGCGTCACCAAGACCGACGGTCTCACCTTCCGTGTGAAAGAAATTCTTCAAGGCGTTTTTCCCGGCAAGTTTATCTCAGTTAGGGGCTATTCACCGAACCGTCCAGTTTCCGGAAACGGCGAACAAGATGTCGATGTTGCCCGCACCGAGTCTATCGCCCAAGGAGTTGGTTAACGATGATGTCGATCTTATGAGCGAAACAACCCCAACCACGTCACCTGTAGCAGCAGACAACCGCCAGTCCGGCTCGGACTCGCCGGCGATCGCCGAGCCGCCACGGGAAAAATTAACCAAGAAAGCCATGACCGCCGATCACCCGACATGGTGTCCGGGCTGCGGCGATTTCGCGGTGCTCGCTGCGTTCTACAAGGTGCTCGAGAAACGCCAACTCGATCACGAAAAGATCGTCACCCTCGCCGGGATCGGTTGTTCGTCGCGCTTTCCCTATTTCGTCAACGGCTACGGCGCGCATTACATTCATGGTCGCGCCGTTCCACTCGCGTCGGGCATCAGCCTCGCCCGGCCAGATCTCCATGTGTTTCTGTTCGGCGGCGACGGCGACGGGTTCTCCATCGGCGGCAATCATCTCGATCACGGCGCGCGCAAGAACATCAACATGACCTATTTCATCATGGACAACTTCGTCTATGGCCTGACCAAGAAACAGACCTCGCCGACGTCGCCCATCGGGTTCAAATCCAAGACCGACCCCTCCGGCGCGATCGATCAGCCGGTCAATCCGATGAAAAAATTGATCGCCGGCGGGGCGACCTTCATCGCGCGCACCCACGCCGCGAATGTCAACCACATGATACAGTTGATCGAGCGCGCGTTCGATCATCAGGGCTTCAGCGTCATCGAATGTCTGAGTGAATGCGTGGAATTTTTCCCCGACGTATTCGATCCGGCCAATCCGAAGAAGGGCGGCAGCTTCGAAGTCATCCAGGAAAAGAAATGGGACAACACACCCGAAGACGAGTTGCGACATGATGTGACGGATGAGTTGGCCGCGTACAAGCTGGCGTCGCTTCCTTTCCCGGGCGTCTTCGGCGTGTTTTACGAAACCGATCGCCCTAGCAAAAACGCGCTGGAGAAAAAGTGGATTGAAACGACACGCGAAAAGAACGGCAACGCGAGCGATCTCGAGATTCTGCAAAAAACCTTCGACCGAATTAAGTGATCGAACGTTTTCGTGCTTCCGCTTCAACGGTTTAACGCTTTAACGCGGCTAAAGCCAGCATTGTCATCCTGAGCGTAGTCGAAGGATCGCACATTTGCTGTAGCGGCGGCTGTGTCAGCCGCAAATCGTGTGATCGCCTGACTGGCGGTGGCATCGCGCGCACAGAACGAACGAAAATTCAAGCGGTGGGAAGACTTACCTAACGGCGGCCGCAGATATGTTCGCGAATTTGCCGGCAGAGCTGGTGGACGCGCTCGTTACATCAAAGAAGTTGATGCCAGCGAACACACAGTTCGATTCTTGCAGGAGATTTACGATGTGACTGACCGCCTTGTAGCGATGCACGAGAAATTTCCCGTCGATTTGGGTCATAAACAGTTGTAAAATTCAAGCGATGAAGATCACTCGCCAGGTCGTCGCCGAAAAAATTGCGGACTACCTGCATGGCAAAGTGAGCCAAGGAGAATTAGTTGATTGGGCCGAGCGCGTAATGATGGATGCGGACTTCGATGAAGCCGACACTGATCTTCTCACTGATATTGTCGGCCGGCTTGGCCTCGCTGACGTCGCTGAATTCGGACTGCGGTGGCAAGATTGCGAAGAATTCCTTCGCCGATTGGGGTATCGCGCAAAAGTGATCGTATCGAACGAGTGAAAGTCGGCTACGATCCGGATTGGGCAGCGCACGCGCCTCGCGTGCTGGCGATTGGGCGTCTCTCGCTCACGCTTCTTAATTCTTTTTTCGCTACTTCCTTGATCCAGCTCTGGTTAACCATTAAGACATGAAAATGACTAAATTCCGTTCCCTGATTTTAGCTGGATTGCTCACACTGCCTTTGGCGACCTCGTTCGCACAGGTAGACTTATCGGTGAATTTTGCTCCGCCGCCTCTGCCGGTATATGAGCAACCAGCCTGCCCGGTTGCGGGTTACATCTGGACTCCAGGCTACTGGGGCTGGGGTGACGGGGATTATTACTGGGTCCCGGGCGTCTGGGTCGCTCCACCATCAGTGGGTGTGCTTTGGACACCGGGATGGTGGGGTTGGCGCAACGGCGCTTACGCGTTTAACCAGGGTTACTGGGGACCGACTGTCGGTTTTTATGGAGGCGTTAATTACGGTTATGGCTACACCGGAAACGGCTACTGGGGCGGTCGATGGAGTGGAAACAACTTCCAGTACAACACCGCTGTGACCCGCGTGAATACGAATGTTGTCCATAACACCTACATCAATAAGTCGGTGACTAACAACATAAACGCTAACCGCGCCAGCTTTAACGGTCCTAATGGCGTGAATGCGCAAGAGACCGCTGCACAAAAAGCCGCTGCGACGAACGCGAAGAAAATGCCGCCAACCTCCCAGCAACTGGCACGTCAGCAGGCGGCGAGCAAGGATCAAAATCTCAAGGCGTCAGTGAATAAGGGCAATCCGAACGCCAACGCGATTAACTCATTCAACAAGGGCGAAGGTGTGGGGCAAGGCAAGGGCGGCGAACAGGGACTCGGGGCCGCAGCTGGAGCTGCAGCTGGAGCGGGTGCAGGCAAAGGTGAAAACAAAATCGGGAACGCATCCGAACTTAATCGCCAGGGCGCAGGCGCCGGAGCAAGCCGGAAAAGGACCCGGAACTGGAGCGGGTGCTGGAAAAGGTGGAAACAAATCCGGGAACGTAACCGAACGTAATCTTCAGGGAGCAGGAACAGGTAATAAGGCAGCGGGGGCAGGAAACGCCGGAGCAAACGGGAACAAGCTCAAGACCGGAACTCAGGGCAACAACATGCGAACCACCGGGGGAAACCAGGCCAAAATGCATACCGGCAAAGGAGCCGGAGCCGGAGGTACGGCTAACGGGCCCCATACGATGAACAAAGTGTCGCATAATCCACAGATGGGAACGCATAACGCTCAAATGGGAGCGCGCAATGCCCAAATGGGAGGGAAACATCCGCCAACGGCAGCGGAGGTAATCGCCCTGCCCCAAAGGGACAACCGCAAGGCAAGAAGAAACCAGGTCAACACTGACCAAGGTGGAACGCGTTATCCCTAACGCTTTGGAAAACCCCATCGTCTTAAGGATAAGTCGATCCACCTTCGCGATTCACGCCGTGACGTGAAGCCGCGGCTGTCTCAGCCGCACGGCCACCGTTGGAGGCGCCGTTTCAAACGGCGACCGTAACGCGGAGGAAGGTTGCAGGGATGGAAGTGGCAGCCTGACCTTTGTTCTGGCTGTCGAACAGCTCTTCCAGTTCTTTCTGTAGCTCAGCCGCGCGGCCTTTTTTTTCCGCGGCTTCAAACGCATTCATGGTCGGCCCATAATATTTCCTGAATGCATTCACGAACCCTGCAGGTGTGCCCAGGAAGTTGAAAGTGAACGTGTCCCGCGCAAAGGAAATGTTCTTCGCCGGAACTCCGGCCGCTCCAAAACGCTCGATCACATTGCTTTCAATGCCCCACGTCACCGGGCTAACGAAGCCTTCTGGCGGTGGCGGCGTGTAGTTTGAGCTGATCTTCAAAATCTGCGCCACCAGCGTCGGATCATTCGGAATCCAGTTGCCCATCACAATGCGACCTCCCGGTCGCGTCACGCGCACCATCTCTTTTGCGACCTCAAACGGCTTTGGCGCAAACATCGCCCCGAAGATACTGACGACCAGATCAAAGCCCTTGTCCGGCAACTGCTCCAGATTGGACGCATCCCCTTCCTGAAACTTGAGGTTGTTCAGGCCGTGCTCCGCAGCCCGCCTGTTCCCGGCCTCGACCAGGTTCCGCGCGATATCGACGCCCAGCACATCTGCGCCAAGTTTCGCCTGGGGCAACGCCGTGGTGCCATCGCCGCAGCCGAGATCCAGTACCTTGAGTCCTTTCGTGATTCCCAGTCGCTGCACCAGCGCCTCACCGCTTTCGCGCATGGTATCGGCGATGCGCGTGAAATCGCCTTTTTCCCAGAGTGCTTTGTTTGGATTTGCGGGAGCATTCATAATGTCAGGTTATCGGTTGGTTTTGTCTGGTCGGAATTATTCCGAGCCATGACAAAACACAACAATCGAGCCAGCCGCAAGCAATTCGACCCATTCGTTCGGTAACGCCGATGTTACCGAAATGCCTGTCGCGTTTCATCGGCTGTAGTGGCGGCTGTCTCAGCCGCAATTCTGTAGCCGCGGGCGTCGACCGCGGGAACTGCCGAAGCCAATGTTACCGAATTGACTCTCGCGTTTCCTCCGCGAGGGAGTTTAGTAGTTTCCACCTCCGTGAAAGAAGAACCACCCGATACCCATTCCAAGGCGCTCAGGATCAATCTGGATCCGCGCTGGTACGGCACCTTTGCCGAGATCGGCGCGGGACAGGAAGTGGTGCGCTGGTTTTTCCGTGTCGGCGGCGCCGCCGGGACAGTCGCAAAGAGCATGTCGGCTTACGACATGCAGGTGAGCGACGCCATCTACGGGCACGCAGACCGCTACGTTTCGCGCAACCGGCTGCAGGCCATGCTCGACCACGAATTTGGGCTCGACATCGAGCGGCTCGGGCCGGAGCGCGGCGATAACACTTCGTTCTTCGCTTTCGCTGATACGGTGGTGGCACGGAGCTATCGCGGGACTAACGAGTGCCACGGATGGATGGGGATCAAGTTTCAGAGCCGCGCCAACGATGAGCCCAGCCAGGTCGTGATGCACATACGCATGCTCGACGAGGAGGCATCAGGGCAACAGGAGGCGCTGGGTATTGTGGGCGTGAACCTTTGTTACGGCGCGTTTTTCCTGAGTCACGTGCCCGAGGAGCTGGTCGAATCGTTGCTCGACAACCTCACCACGCGTCGCCTCGAGGTCGACATGCTCGAGTTCAGCGGAATCGAATTTCGCAACGTGGACAACCGCATCATGGCGCTCAAGCTCGTGCAGATCGGCCTGAGCGGCGCAGCCATGTTCGGCCCGAACCGCGAAGTGCTCCAGCCGTCCGACGTGTTGCACAACAAGGCTGTGCTGGTCGAGCGCGGCAGTTTTCGTCCGGTGACCTACGTCAACCTCGACATGTTTCAGTGCGCCCTGGCGAAGTTTAAAAAGGAACCCGCCGTGGAGAACAAACCGATTCTCGGTCTCACGGAACTGACCATGCGCAATCTGCTGGCGGGCGGCAAAGAGGTTGACCGCCGCGATTTCCTCGCGCGCGCAGACGTCCTGGCCGCGTGCGGGATGACCGTGCTCATCTCCGATTATTTCCAATACTACCGGCTCGCCGCTTATCTCTCGTGGCGAACTCGCGAACGCATCGCCATCGTCATGGGTGTGCCGAGTGTGTATGAATTATTCGACGAAAAATATTATGCCGATTTACCGGGGGGCATTCTTGAGAACTTCGGGCGCCTGTTTAAGAACGACTTGAAGATTTACGTCTATCCGAAGCAGCGGACTCCCTCCGACGAATTAGAAACCGTTCACACCGTACAGGTGAAACCCGACCTGCAACCGCTTTACAGTTATCTGCTCGGGCGCGGCAGTTTCGTGCAGCTTGATAACTATAATCCCGAATATCTACCGATCTTTTCACGGGACGTTCTCAAACGCATCGCTGACGGAGACGAAACCTGGGACCAGATGGTGCCACCGCAAGTTTCCGAGATCATCCGACGACGCGGTTTCTTCGGATACAAGAAACACTGACGCTGCGCCGAGCTCCGGCAGCGACATTCAATTGATATGCTGATGTTGTATTTCGCATACGGCTCGAACATGGACTGGGCCCAGATGAAGGAGCGATGCCCATGCGCCAAAGTTTGTTTGCCGGGCAAAGCTGCCGTCACATCGGCTTGCCTTTACCCTTAGGTCTTGCAGTCGGCGATGTGGCGTCGCAGACATTTTGCGTGATGAAACGAAAGATGTCTGGGGTGTCGTTTACGAGCTCCCGGAAAATGAATTGGGAAACCTGGACAAAGACGAAGACTTCAACCCCGGACGGCCTTACGGCCAGAACAATTACTCTCGCGAAAATTGTTACGTATGGCGCGAGGGTGATGCGAAACGGCCGCTTCTCGTTTCACTCTATCGCGGCCATCCCCAGCCCAATCCGCCCTTGCCCGGATTGCGATTACAAAAACCTTATCGTCGCAGGTGCAAGGCACTGGCAGCTACCTGCCGACTACATTCGAGAGCTCGAGTCCATCCAAACAGTGTGAACGCAAGGCTTGTTACTTCATCCTATATCGAGGCGTTTGTACAAAATCCCGTCAGCCCTCCTGAGATGCAGCAACGGCGGCGATTTGCTACCGATCGGCTTATTTTTTAGGTTGAGCGATGCGACACACTTTCGTTCCTGGAACTTCCTTGATCATCAGTCTGGTCCTGGCGCTTTCCCATTTTGCTCCGGCGCAAAACAAAGAACTGACAGCGGACGAAAGTATCCCCATTCCCAAAGTGGAATTCGACGCTCACGGCGAGCTCAAGATGACCGCTTCGCCCAATTCCTCGCCTAACGACTTCGATTTTTTGGTCGGAAAATGGAAAATGCACAACCGGCACCTGGATAAGCGGCTGGCCAATTGCCGCACCTGGACGGAGTTCGATTCCTCGGACGTGAATACGAAGATTCTAAACGGTGCGGCCGACATAGATACATACTCGACCACGCAGTTTCCCGGAATGGGAGGCAAACCTTTCGAAGGTCTCACCTTGCGATTATTCGACCCGAAGACACGACTTTGGAGTCTCTACTGGATCGCGAGCAACACGGGAAAGATCGAACCTCCCGTCGTCGGTTCGTTCGACCAAAACGGCGTGGGCCATTTTTTTGGCAAAGACACGCTCAATGGCAAACCGATCCTCGTCGTTTTTCGCTGGGATGCGCGGAACAAAGACCGCCCTGTCTGGGGTCAGGCCTTTTCACCAGATAACGGCAAGACGTGGGAATGGAATTTCTTTGCCCTCCCGGAACGGCCCAAGGAATAACCGCTAAGAGAACAGTGGGTGGATCGGCCACAACGGCATGATCCCCGGCTATTTCACCTTCGAGGTTTACAACCCAAAACTCGACGCCACCATCGTGATCGCGATTAACAGCGACAAGAAAGTCAACGGCGAACAGGGAATCAACGTCTTGCTCCGCGACATCAGCAAAATCCTCTTCCCTAACAATCCGGTCAACGTGCCGGTCATCAAATAGCCGCGTATTGGCGCGCCGCGACACGCGTGTGAACGAATAACGAGTTAAAGGAGCGTTTCCGCTTCAACGCTTTTACCCTTTAACGCTTCAACGTTATAACGTTTCAACAAGACCAAAAAACGCAGCGTTGCACAACAAACAGAAAGCCGATTACCGCAGGCATTGAGGGTTGATCAACGCAGATTTGGTTTGAAGAATGTTGAGCGGGGCGAGATTGTCTCGCCGGTAGGATGCATTGCCAGTAAGTGTCGGTGCTTAATTTGGCAACGCCCGATGCGCGTCATCGTCGCCCGCTCAAATGTGTTTCTAAGTGCAAAAAAAACAATCGTACGAAGCAGGCCGTTCGCATTCTCGACCGGCCACTTCCCTTACGATGCCGTTTTCAGCTACTCGAACCACCCCGTAACCGTTTAGAAAACGCCGGATCACACCAAGCGCGCTTAAGGCCGCGCCGAGCAACATCGCGGTGGCCCCACCATCCGGAACCGCCCCGGCAATACCTGGCCCAAACAGTGTCCACCCGGAAAGACTATTCTCTCCGAATGTCTGCGGCATTGTGATGAGGCCGCTTAAATTGCCGACATACCAAACTTCGGCAGAATCCGAATGCTGCCCATCACCCTTATAGTTAGCAAATAGATATGTGTACAAACCAGAACCAAGGTTTATCGTCGTACCGGTGCCATTTACGTGACCCGCTAAGACGGCTTCAGGCAACGAACTAAAAGAGTTGTTTGAACGAAGGAAGTCCCGCCCAAACGCTTCATCTTGGGTAGCCAATGCCATTGCCATCAAATGATTGACGAAATTACGTCTAACACCCTCCCCGGGTGGTATGTTGCCCTCGACAACCCCAAGCTCGTGTCCATCTCCAATTGTAAGGTTAATACTCGGTGGAAGCGGAATTCGATTGGCCTTTGCCTCACTGCCAGAAGCGAGCATGACAGCGCAACCAATTCCCAACAGCAGTACCAACTTCCCTGTTAAAGTCCCATTCTTTTTCATAAGAGCTTAAAAAGCATCCATTGGGCCAACCCTTGAAACGATCATGCAGTCAGCCGTCAGACGCGGAAAATACTTATGAGCGTGATACGGCGAATTCCTAGGCAACGACCTCAAATCATCTCCGGGCCATATAAACTTCCAGCGAACGGACTCTTGTAGCGACTTGGCCGTTATTTTTGCCGAGTGAAATGCGTAAGACATTTCGACATTGTTAGGTATTACGACGTAAAAGAAGTCGGCATTGAGATCCCTAGGATTTTTCTTGAAAGCAGGAATCCTCGCGACAGAGGTAAAGCGGCGAAAGTGAGGATTAACCACTCCGATCGACGCGCCTCTTCATCTACTTGGCGACTATAGGTTCGACAACCCTAATGCTGTTGCAACGGCGATCGGTTGGGCCCCTCTGGGCTCAAAATACTCCTCCAAAACTTTCTGATCCCGTGAGTTGAAGACCGTTTGCGATAAACGCCTGCAAAAATCGCGGTGACGGAACCAAATCGTATTGTGTCGCCATCCTTCAACTCAGCGTCAGTGACACGATCGCAATTGATCCATGTCCCGTTCGTTGAATTTAAATCCTTCAGCGAATAGGAGGCGCCGGTTCTCAGGAGCGCGGCGTGGTGCGCGGATACCGACGGATGATCAACGACTATTTGGTTCGATGGAGCGCGGCCAATCATGACAAAGTCGCCTCCCAACTCACGCATTATGAGACCGACCCCTTCGCAGTTCAGAATCAAGCGAGCCATCTTGCCTCCAATCTAATGTTACGGAAAGGAAAGGCGGCGGGAATACCCAACCCGCCGCTCATCGACCAAGGCACAACCATAAAGCGCCTTGGCATTCCTATGGAGTGTGTCGCCGGAATCTGGTTTGATCAGTGAAAGCATGCAATCGGGATTGCGGATGATTTTCTCGTCAGACAAAATCCGATAGTGGCCGCATCGTGGTGTTCAACGCTTCAGCGATTCAACGTTTTAACGCTTCAACGAATCCCTGGCACGCCATGGCCTTGGCGACGGCGGCACGCGGCGACAGCCGCGCTCAGTGCGCACCCGCTGTCCAGCCGCCGACACCGAGCGCAGTCAGCACGATTTCCACTGCCAGAGAGCAAAGGATGAGTCCCATTACACGGACGAGGACGGACGCGCCCTGCCGACCGATCACCCGCAGAATGCCATCCGAAAAAAGCAGGAAGATGTAGGTGATGAAGAGCACCACCACAAGGACAACGCCGGTTTCGAGCCGCTGCGGCACCGTATAAACATCGTTATCAGTTAAGACGATCACCGCCATCATCGCGCCCGGCCCGGCGATGGAAGGCACCGCCAGCGGGAACACCGCGAGATCGCGCCCCTCCTCTGGCGATCTATCCGTCTTCGAATCCATTTTCCCGAAAAGCATCTGCACACCGAACAGGAACAGAATGATGCCGCCGGCCACTTTGAGCGAGTGCATGTGAATGCCGATCACGTCGAGAATGACCTGGCCGACGGTCCCGGCGGCCACGAGGATGATAGTGGCGTAAATCACAGCGCGCAGCGCCGTCAGATGCCGCTCTTTCCGTGTGAGCGCAGCGGTCAACCCGGCAAACAACGCCACGTTCCCGATTGGATCGATCGTCGTCCAGAGAGTAGCAAAATCTTTGCTGATCTTGATTAACAGCGGAGACATGCGTCGAAAGTCTTATCCGAACGGCGGATCTGCTTCCACTTCATAATTCATCCTTCTTACTTTTTACTTCCCGGTTGGCCTTACACGAACGACGGATCAAGCACGACCAAAGTTGTGGCGCGCAGCATCGCCATCTGTCCGCGTAAACTCTTCTAACGATTTAACCCTTCAACGAATTACGCTCGCAGACAGCCCGCGCCTTACCTCCCTCTATGGTAAGTGTAGGCCGCCAGCAATAGCAGCGCGACACCGATCGCGGCTCCGAAGATCCAGCTGCGAGGCACCCGCGGTTCCAGCACCGACTCATCCGGCCGTCTCGGGTTGTAGCGCACCGCCACCGCGCTCCCGCCCGGATAACGGTCTACCACCTTCTCCGCAAACTCCGGAACGCCACGGTCCAGCCCCGGACTTTGCGCAATCCGGCTGCCGCGGAAGCGTTTTCCCGCCACCTCGTACTCGTAAAGCAATACCGGCCGGTAGAGCGTCATGCGGTCCCGAGGGCCTCCGGTTCCACGGCTGACACTCTGCCGGTACTTCTCCACCTTCGCCGACAACACCCGGCCTTCCGCCACAGGCCAGCGCTTCATCGCCGCCGCTTCTCGCAACGAACTCACGACGATCGCGAGGACCGCTAACCCAAAGCCGCCGATCATCAGCGCCACCACGCCGGGACGATGCATTCCCGTTGCCCGTAGGGCAAGTTCGCGTCGAGAATGAAGCTGACGGGATCAGCGACATAGAAGGTAAAGCGACGAGGGCAGGAGCGAGTGAGCGTGGGCAGCGAACGAGTTTCAACTGACCTGGCCGACAGTCCCGGCGGCCACGAGGATGATCGTGGCATAAATCACAGCACGCAGCGCCGTCAGATGCCGCTCTTTCCGGGTGAGCGCAGCGGTCAGCCCGGCGAAAAGCGCCACGTTCCCGATCGGATCGATCGTCGTCCAGAGCGTAGCAAAATCCTTGCTGATTTTGATCAGAAGAGGCGACATGCGTTGAATGTCTTATCTGAACGGCAGATCTGCTTCCACTTCATAATTCATCCTTCTTACTTTTTACTTCTCGTTTGGCCTTACAGGAACGGCGGATCAAACGCGAGGCTAAGATGGGGGTGCGAAATTGCCTCGTGCGCATAGGGGGTCGTACCTTTGGCGAAGACGAGAGCCGCGGCGGCGTGGACGACTTCGCGTCTTTCTTAATTAAAACTTTCTCGTAACGCTCGATCGGATGAAGGAAGCTCGGATCCTTCGTTGTCTGGTTCGACCGAAATGGCCAGGCGGCGAATCATTGCCGATATAAAGTCCGGGCGTTAACGAAGAATTCAGAGTCTTTTTTGTGCGCGGCGAGGATCCACTCCACCGCGCCATCATTGTACTGCCGCGAGCCAAAGTTCGGCTTGTGAGAAAAAACATCCGTTTCAAGGATGGGATTGAGCTTACGCAGAACCTGCACGTCAAACGAGTTGAAGACTGAGCCTTTCGGCAAGCCCTTTCGGATTTCGGCAACGAGTTCTTTCTGTCGATAGGGGTACACCGTATCTATGTCGATGAGCTTGAAAGCCTGAGCGGTATCGTCGTCAACAAGTCGAATGGGTACAGCACCCGGGGAATCCGAGGCACGGACTTCATTTGGAAGCACAGAAATTCTCGAATCGGCCGGGGCTTCTATGACTTTCCGAACGCCTCCGATCCATTGCTTCCGCACTTCACTTAGGCGCCGCTCAAGAACATCCGCCAAGTCCGGCGTCGTAGCCGGCTCGCTTTTGGCTCCGTGACGAAAGTAAAGCGTGCCTACTCCGAATGCTGTCTTCTGTCTTTTTTCATCAATCGCGTATGTGCCAGGTTTTATAAAGACAAGCGGGTACTGAGACCGAACCGAGTCGAAGCACAGCGACATGTTTTCTACCCTTGTTTGCCTCTACAAGTTCGAATGCTGAAAAGTGACAGCCCGTGTAACTGTGGACCTTGTCTGTCAGTTGGGCTGGGTCTAAACGAGCGATCGCCGATACGTCATTGCCGACCGGCTCGCCCTTATTGTCTACTCCAAACACAATCGCGCCTCCACCGCTGTTTGCTATTGCGGCAAGGTCTTTGATGATCTCGCACCAATCTGCTGCAGCAGTGATATCGAAGCTTTGCTTAAACTCGATATGTTTGGATTCTCGCTTCGCGGCTAGAGCTCGCTCGACAGTGATCATGCGAATTCAACGGATTTAATCAAAGGCGGCAACACCGCGCCCAAATTCTGGCATTCCCCGTCAACGTTTCCTTGCCGCAACATCGACATCTCAACCAGACAACTTCTGAACATGAGGCACTGCCGCCACCACACCTCGAGGCATCCCTTAGCGAGGAAAAATTTCTGGCGCCGCTCCTGGACGCACGCAAGCCGCAGATCAAAGCGCTGTTACTTAGCGGCGGCGGCAACGATTTGATCAATTGGCATAAAGAAGGACATGCAAAGTTTAGTCCGATTTTTCGAAAGGCGAGCTCCGGCAGTTCGCCGGGCGATTTCATCGACGCGGCAAACCTGACCCTCGCGCTTCAGGACCTCATGGGGTGGCTTACAGGCATTTCAGACAAGCTGACAAAAGCAGATGCGAAGGAACTGCCAGTAATCTTACACTGTTACGAGTTCATATCGCCAAAGAAGTACGGGCCGTCCCCCTTCAAAGGCACATGGGTCAATCCGCAACTAGATGCGATTGGCGCGTCTGACGATCCTGAGTTCCGCAAACGGATCACCGGCGAGCTGCAAAAGGCGTGGATCGGCGCGTACAAAGACGTTTGCCAAAGGCTCCAGTGGCATTTCGTCGTAACACAAGATCTGGTGAAAGGCCGCTGGCACGACGAGATTCATCCACAAAATGAAGCTTTCTACGACATCACGTGCGTGTATTGGAACCTGCTGCATGGACTCGGGATACTGCCGAGCAGACGTTTCACGCAGCTCACCGCTGCGGCCTAACGGAGAAGTCAGGAGAAGCCTGAAGAAAAAGCCGGGAATCAGCAAAGAATAATTTTTGGGAAAGATGCTGCGCCGCTCATGCATCACGAGCGGCTCATGATACGAGCGACGAGTTTGTTTTTTCTGGCAGCTGAAAACCAATAGACCAGCGGCCTGGGTCCCGATTGCAAGCAGGCCACACTGCAAACATCTTCCAGGAATGACTCCCAGGTTTGAAACTCGCTCGTCTCCCAACTTACTCGTCGCTACCCTCGCGACTTTACCTTCTATCTCGCTGGTCCCATGAGCTCGATTGGGGCGGGGTTGGTTATTCCCGATCTGTGGCAACAGGAGGCAGTGCGCGCGTTGCAACAGGGAAAAGACGTGGTGGTGCAGGCGCCGACAGGATCGGGCAAGACTTACATCTTCGAGCTGCTTTATCCGAACCTGAAAACTCAGGCGGTGTTCACCGTCCCGACCCGCGCACTCGCTAACGATAAATTATCGGAATGGCGCGCGCGCGGCTGGGATGTCGGCATATCAACGGGTGACGTCGCGCTAAATCTCGACGCGAGGGTTGTGGTCGCGACGCTCGAGACACAGCGCGGACGGTTTCTCCGCGGCGAAGGCCCGGGTCTCCTGGTCATGGATGAATTTCAAATGCTGGGCGATCCGATGCGTGGCGTGCATTACGAGCTCGCCGTCGCCCTGGCACCGAAAGCAACACAGTTGCTCTTTTTGAGCGGGAGCGTGGCTAACCCGCGCGACGTGGTCGCCTGGCTGCAACGCATCGGACGTGACGCCGTCCTCATCGAACATAAGACGCGACCGGTGCCGCTGGAGGAAACTGATCTCGGAAATTTGCCGGATTCCCAATTTGTTCAGTCGCGCAGTCCGAGCCGGACTGGCGGATCTTTCTGGCCGCGCATGATTGGCCGCGCCATGCGCGCGGACCTCGCTCCGGTGTTGGTGTTCGCGCCGCGTCGCGCTGCTGCCGAACAGATCGCGCAAGCCATCGCGTCGGCCCTGCCGGTGCGCGACCCATTGCGACTGACTCCTGCGCAGGAAGCAACCGCGGGTAAGAGCCTGACGAAACTCTTGCGGAATCGCGTGGCGTATCATCACAGCGGACTCAGTTACGCCGCGCGCGCCGGCGTGGTGGAATCGCTCGCCAAAGCGGGACAACTCAACGTCGTCGTCGCGACGATGGGACTTGCCGCCGGGATCAATTTTTCGATGCGCTCGGTGATCGTGACCGATCGACGTTATTTCGCCGGCAATTTCGAGCGCCAGGTCGAAGCGGACGAGCTTCTCCAGATGTTTGGTCGCGCCGGCCGCCGTGGTCTCGATGAAGTCGGTCACGCGCTTTACACGAACGATCTGCCGCGGTTGAGCGACACAAAAGCGCGCCAGCTGAGACGCGCAACCCAGGTTGATTGGCCCAGCCTGATAAGCGTGATGCATGCGGCCAAGCAACGCGGCGAACAACCGTTCACGGCGGCGATGGAACTGACCCACTCATTGTTCAGCGTGCAACGCGTGCCGCTCGGTGTCGAATACTCACTCGAAAGCGGGCCGCGGCCGTGTGGACTTTGGGTGACCGATGAGCGCGCGCGGTTCGTCCGGCGCGGAATGATCGAGATGCTGAATTCGCACGAAAAATGGGAAGCGAAACCGGCGGCAGAAAGCGCGACGCTCGGTCGCGCTTTTGTGCGCGAAAACGATCGGTGGCGACGGGCGCTGACCGTGCCCCGTATGCTCGATGGAGTCGGTACGGGAAATCTCTGCCGGCTGCGGGAGCAAAACCATTATGGGCGCGAGTTGCCGGTCGCGACGGTGCTCGCTTCGGGAGAGGTGGCATTGGTGAAATGGCTGAAGAAAGCGATCGGCACACGGTGCGAGCCGCACGGGCAGCTGACGTTCAGCCACGAAAAACTCTCGCGCCGGCGCGCCGAACGCCAGGATTTGGCTGCACGGCGCGGAACTTTTACCCACGAACAATTTGAGACTGAGATCCGGCCACAGCTCGTTGAACTGGTGAAGCCGGGCATAATCGTCGACTGGATCATGCGCGGAAAGGTGATCTCGATCCGGCTCGATTACACCAATGTACCGGTCAACGCGCACATCGATTCGGCTGGCAACGCGTTGATCGATCCACCGGAGCGCGAGAACCTGCCAGACGTTTGCCGAGCGTGCGATCAGTTGGAGCACGATAAAACCGTCGCCATCGTGAACTCGCCAACGTACGCGTGGCGACATCTTGGACTGGTTGAACCGGATGGCACACCGACGGGGCGCGGAATGATCTTTTCATTTTTCCACGGCGGCGAAGGCCTGGCAGTGGCGGCCGCGCTCGAAGACGAAACCTATCCGATCGACGAATTAGTTTTCGATCTGGCCAATATTCGCGCCGGTCCGCGCTTCGCCGGCGAGGACGCGGCGTTGGGCGGGCGGCTCGGCATTTTGTGTCAGCGAGTCTACCGCCGGGCCGATTATGCGGGTTACCTGAGTATTGGCGTGCCGGTGCAGTACGGTGCCGGTGCATCGGAAGTGGTGCGCGCGCTGGTGGCTGATCCGCGCTCCAAGCACAAGCTCACCAGCGAACTGTTGCGTCACGGCGATATCGAACGCGCGCTGGTGGAGTGGCGCAGCATACTTCGCCACATCGTCCTTGCGCCCGCCTATCCGTTGTCGCGATGGACGGAACTGAAAGCGGCGGCCCAAGAGCTTCTCGATAAAACGGCGTCGCCGACATCTGCTGTCGATCTTGCGACATTGGTTCCGTTGCAGCAGCGGGCTGGAGGAAGGTGACCCGCCTTCATCCCGCGGCGGCGGCCCCGAGCGATTTCACAAATGCTGTAGCCACCGGCCTGTGGCCGGTTCAGCTCGGCGCTGCTTTTTACACACGGGCGACAGCCCACAGGGCCGTGGCTACATCCCTTTAGCAGCGACGCCTTCTCCGTCGTCACCACGTCAAGGCAAGGTTCATCTTTAGCGAAATCTAGGGAGACGGGACGCTCTGCAGGAGCTCGAGTTCGTGCCACCGCGCGAAGAGGTGCGCGACTTTGTCGCGTGCCGTTTCAATTGCGTCTCCAACTGTATTTCGGATGCCTCCCGCATCGCTCGACCGCTACCCGTCGCGGCTGTACCGGACATGTCGCTCATCCCCTTCGCTCCATTCGAAAATCTCCGAGCGCGGTTTCGCATAAAAATCCGGCGCGGCAAACGTGGCCTCCAAATCCCACACGGAAGTCGTCCGGATTTAAAAATGAACCGCGTCCCGGTAATCTTGACGGCTTTAGGCCGTCAAGTTTCAGTCTCGTCGTTTATGCCTCGTAAGCGGCTTACGATAGGAGGACTGGAGTGTGTTTTTAGGCAACCCCGCCCTATTTGAATACGAGGTGAGCGACAGCGGCTTCGAGATTCCAATAGATTATCGCGACCGCCGTTAGATCGAACGCAGCATGCGCGCACATCACCATCCAGATCCGGCCCGTGACGGCGAAGATCGCCCCGAAGACGAGGCCCGTGATCATCGCCTGTTCGACGCCGGGAAGCCCCAGGTTGGCGTAATGGCCCAGGGCAAACACCGCGGAGGTGAGCAGCACGATTAATACTTTAGCGCCGGCGCCGGTCCCAAAAAGCTTGCCGAGGCGTTCGAACAGGAATCCTCGGAAAATGGTCTCTTCTCCAAAGCCCGCGCCGACAATCATCGTGAACACCAATCCGGGGAGCGCAGCCCGGTTTCCTATCACGTAATGGTAGGCGGAATTGATTTCGGGGGCGCCCAGCAGCGGCATCACGATCGCCTTCATCAGCAGCTTAAACACGCAGCCGAAAACGACGCCGACGGCCAGGCTGCCAATCCAGCTCCTTGGTCGCACGTAGCCGATGTCGCGCCATGGCGTATGCGATCGCCAGGCCCATAGAAGCACCAAAAGGCCGCCGAGTGGTTTAACGGCAGACGTCAAGAGGATGACGAGAATCGAGAGAAGTCCAAGCGGTCCGAATCCGCGCAGTTGCGTGGCGATGGGATCGTCAGCTGGCGGTGCAGCTCGCGCTTCGAGCGGGAGCGCAGGAACGTGCTCTGGCAAATTCGGGACGTCGCTTATCATGGCTGTACTCCGTCCGGTAGTTACTTATGTGATGCAGCGCATCGCCGGTTTGGATTCAAGAATAATTACATGTCGGCGCTACTCTCCGTCGTCCGCGGGACGCTCTGCAAGAGCTCGAGTTCGTCCCACCGCGCGTAGAGTTGCGCGACTTTGTCGCGTGCCGTTTTCAATTGTGTCTCCAACTCGAAAATCTCCGAGCGCGGTTTCGCATAAAAATCCGGCGCCGCAAACATGGCCTCCAAATCCGACACTTCGTTTTCCGCGGCGAGAATAGTCGCCTCCATCGATTCCCATTCACGCTCTTCTTTCCACTTAAGCTTCCGCGGTTTGTCTTTGCCCCGCCTAGGCGGGGCGACGGCTGCGGCCGGCGCGGGTTTTGAATCACGAGTCGCGTCGAGTGCGCCTCGTTTTTCCAGGTAGTAATCGTAGTTCCCGACGCTATAGGCCACGCGGCCTTCGTCTTCGAAAGCGAGGATCGAGGTGCAAACGCGATTCAAGAAATAGCGATCGTGGCTCACCACGATGACGCAGCCACCGAAGGCGACGAGCGCTTCCTCGAGCAAGCGCAACGTTCCGAGATCGAGATCGTTCGTCGGTTCGTCGAGCATCAGAACGTTGCCGCCGCGTTTCAGGATTTTAGCGAGCAGCACCCGGCTCCGTTCGCCGCCGCTGAGCTGCGAGATCCTGGTGTTGATGCGGTCTTCGCTGAAAAGAAATCGCCGCAGATAAGCGCGCAAGGTGATGCTCTGCTCGCCGAGCGTGACATGCTCTCCGCCACTCCCGACTTCTTCCCAAACCGTTTTTTCATCGTCGAGGAGGAGCCGATTCTGATCGACGTAATTGATCCGGGTCCGCGCGCCGATCTCCACTACACCGCTGGCGGCGGGCAGTTCCTGCAGAATGACTTTGAGGAGCGAAGACTTGCCGAGTCCGTTGCGACCGACAACACCGAGACGTTCCCCGGCTACGAGTTTGAGATTCACGTGCTGAAAGAGTGTGCGGCCGCCCAGCTCCACACTCACGTCGCGCAATTCAATGATGCGATTCGCGAGCTTCGGCGGCGTGGGGATAATCAACTCGACGTCGAGCTCCGCCTCCGGTGCTTCCTGGGCGGCCATCTCGAAATAACGTTCCACGCGGTCGACCGATTTCGTCCGGCGCGCGCGCGGCGCTTTTCTCACCCATTGCAGTTCCCGTTTCAAAAACTTCTGCCGTTGATGTTCCTGCGCCTCCTCCACCGCCTGGCGTTGCGCGCGCGCGAGCAGGTAATCGGTGTAGTTGCCGTCGTAGCTGATGAACTGGCCGCGCGACAGCTCGACGATCCGCGTGGCCACCCGATCGAGAAAATAGCGATCGTGTGTGACGAACAAACAGGTGCCGGCATAACGCGCCAGAAAATCTTCCAGCCATTCGATCGAGCCGGTGTCGAGATGGTTGGTCGGTTCGTCGAGAATCAGAAAGTCAGGGCGCGCGAGAAGCGCCCGGCACAGCGCGACGCGGCGTTTTTCTCCGCCGGAAAGCGTGCCCACGGCGCGATCGGATTCCGGTGCGTGCAGATTCGTGATGAGGGACTTGATTCGATGTTCCAGATTCCAACCGTCGGCCTCGCCAATCTGGTCGAGGAGTGTGGCGCTAAGCGGGCTGTCGCCCGGGACGCGTTCGTATTCGGCGATGAGGTCGAGAATCCGCTGCGCGCCGCTGAGAATGTTTGCATGGACCGTGGCCGCATCGTTCAAGCCGGAAAGTTGTGGCATATAGCCGGTGACGAGATCGCGTCGGCGTGTGAATTCGCCTGAATCGGCTTGGGCCACGCCCGCCGCGATCTGAAGGAAGGTCGATTTGCCCGAACCGTTGCGGCCGACAAGCCCAATGTGTTCGCCCTCCGTGAAGGCAATCGTCGCGCCGTCGAGGACGACCTGACTGCCGTATTTGACGGAAAGGTTGTTCGCGCTCGCGATGACTGCGGTTGACGTCTCTGCCATAGGAAGGTCGAACGTCGAACGCCCAACGCCGGACGTCCAATCAAAGAGCGCGATGGGCGCTGATTAATGCAGCGCTTCTCCTACGATTTTGTATTTCTGTTTTAAGTGGTCGATGTACGAGCTGTACGTCTCGGCGAGCGGCGCGCTTTCAATGAAAAGAATGTTCTCGGCATTCAATTGCGCACTCCGAGAAAAATTATAAGAGCCCGTGATCACAGTATCGTCGATCACAAGAACTTTGTTGTGCATGTAATTGTGGCGCCCAGGCGCCATGTAGGGCGTTGAGTTTTTCCCAATCAGACCTGCGCGAACGATGATCTCTTTGAGCGCGCCGATTTTCCATCGGTTTTGCGGCACTTCCTGCCACTGCACATAAACCTGTTCCATTTGCGTGCGATCGTAGATGCCGTCCACGGCACCGCGCCCGTTACGCATCAAATTGCCCAGTTCGCCGATCAGCGTGCCTGAGTTGATCAGCAAGCTGCAGATCCGAACGCGGCGCTGCGCTGCTCGCACACGTCTGGCGATCTCCGAATCGATTTCCAAACCGCAGCCCGGAGAAAACATGACACGCACCTGAGCCGGTTGACCAGCAAAGCTCACCGGAACGAGCTGCGTGTGGATCTTGCCCGTGTTCTCGAAGTTTTCTTTCTCCCAGAGCTGTTCGAAATCTTCAGCGTAGTAATTGGCTAAAGCCTGCGAGTCGATTTCAACAACGTTGTTTTCCATTAACGTGAAGGCGTCATCAGTCATGTTGGCCGAGCCGGTCCAGACGGTTTGTCCATCGCGCAGAACGAACTTGCTGTGCATCAGTTTCATTCCTGCGATGCGGCGCCACGGATAACCCAGCGATTGCACAAATGCGCCGGTGCCTGATGGGGCCGGGTCCTGACCAGCGGCCACATTTGGCGGAAACGGTTTATCGGCGTCGTAGCAAAAACGGATTTTTACGCCTGCGTCCGCGCGCTCCCGTAAAGCGGAACTCAGTGAAGCTTTCAGCGGATCACTGAATCGCATGTCGTAAATCGCAAAATCGAGAGTCTGCTTCGCCCCGCGTATGAACGTGGTCAGCCGCGCCATGACCTCGTCCGCGGGTTGTTCGCCTTCAGCGAGAAAGAACACCGAAACATTATCCACACCGAGACCGGCCATCGCCTGACCTGCGCGACAACGCAAGACGAACCATTTGCCGCGCATGCGATTTGCTCAGCTCACGCGCGATTTCACAAATGCTGTAGCCACTGGTGGCCTGTGGCCGGTTCCAGCTCGGCGCTGCTTTTCACACCCGGGAGACGGCCCACAGGGCCTTGGCTACATCACCTTTAGCAGCGACGCCTTCTCCGCCGTCACCACGTCGTGATGCTAATGATGTCGTCGATGTCCAGCGCCGATCTTACGAAAGTCGCCGCGCTTCGCGCAAGACGCGCAACGTTGCCGGTTACTCAGCCGCGCCGTAGGTTCGCCGCATGCTGCGCATTTGCTGTGTCGCGTTGTCGATCTTCGCTTCAGCAATCATCGCCAGCGCGCGTGCGGACGAATTTCCGATCAAGAAATTCAGCCCTTTCACATACGCGGTTGATTATGAGGCATCCTGGTCGCCAGATTCGCGACAAATTGTGCTCGTCTCAAGCCGGCATGGCGGCATGAAGGTGCATGCCATGAATGCGGACAGCGCGAGTCACGGCAGCGACATGCGCCAGCTCACGTTCGGCAGTGACGAAGATGACTCGCCGGCGTGGTCGCCAGACGGAAAGAAGATCGCATTTGTGTCGATCCGGGCGGGAGTGTCGCAGATTTTTGTGATGAACGCCGACGGTGCAAATGTCCGCCAGCTCACCAATGGCAACGCCGAGAACATTCATCCGACATGGGCGCCGGACAGTCAGCGTATCTTGTTTAACACCACGAAATTTGCCGGTGCGACCGCGGCGGACGGTCGCGATGTGCCGAGCGACAACAAAGTGGTCGGCGAACAGATCGACAAGAAGATGGACCTGGCAACGGTACGGATTGACGGGACGGAGCTGAAACGCCTGACGAACGGCGGCGGCTACACGTACGCGTCGTTCTCGCCCGATGGGTCGGCGATCCTGCACCGGCGCGTCGACGCCGCGAAGTCGCAGATTTTTGTGATGAACGCCGACGCGACAAACGATCACAACATTTCTGGCGAGAACACGCTCGATGGCTGGCCGGCGTGGTCGAACGACGGCAAGCGCGTAGTGTTCTCGCGGCGCGTGAATGATCGCTTCCAGCTTTTCGTGATGAATCGCGACGGCAGCGGCGTGATGCAACTCACGGATGCTGCGGGCGAGTTCGTCAATCCGCGATGGTCGCCGGATGGAACAAAGATCCTGTGCGCACGTCGCCTCGGCGACATGAACCTGATGATTTTTCCTGCGCCATCATAGACCAGACCCGCACTGAAAACCGGCGTCAGCACCGCCGGCTACAGACGCCCGTTCACTCCATTTCCGGGTAAGGGCCTTTGCCATGTTCAGTGATGAAGCGGTCGACCCGCGCCGTGACAACAGGCAGCGGCACTGAGCCAAGCTCGAGCACCGCATCGTGGAACGCGCGGATGTTGAATTTCGCCCCGAGCGTTTTCTCGGCTTTCTCGCGGGCGCGCACGATCGCGAGCTCGCCCATATAATAAGAGAGGGCCTGCCCGGGCCAGGCGATGTAACGGTCCACTTCCGTTTCGATCTCATGCTCGGGTAACGCGGTGTAATCATGCATGTACTTGAGCGCTTGTTCGCGCGTCCAACCTTTCGAATGAATGCCGGTGTCCACCACCAGTCGCGCCGCGCGCCAGATCTGATAACCCAGCATGCCGAAGCGCTCGTATGGCGATTCGTACATCCCCATTTCCTGGCCCAGCTTTTCACAATAAAGCGCCCAACCTTCACCGTACGCGGAAATGTAGTCGAATCGCCGAAAGTCCGGCTGGTTCTTGTGCTCGAGCGCGATTGGAATCTGGAACGCGTGTCCGGGCGCGGATTCGTGCAGGGTCAGCGCAGGCAGATTGTAGAGCGGGCGATGCGGCAGATCGTATGTGTTCAGGAGATAAATGCCCGCACCGCCACGGCCGGAAGTATAAAAGGGCGCGAGATCGGCCGGGACGGGTTTGATGGTGAACCGCATCCGCGGCAGATAGCCAAAGTATTGCGACGATTTGCCGTCGAATACTTTCGCAATCCAGGCGGCACGGTTAAGCAGCTCCTGCGGCGTTTTGGCGTAGAACTGCGGATCGTCACGCAGGAATTGCAGGAATGCTGGAAACTCGCCCTTGAACCCGGATTCGTGCATCGCGTCGACCATTTGTTGATGTAATTTGGCAACCTCCGCGAGGCCGATCTGGTGAATTTCGTCGGGCGACAGACCGAGCGTGGTGAACTCGCGAATTTTCTGGCGATAGTACGTTTTCCCGTCCGGCAACTCTTCGGCTGCAAGCGTCGTGCGGGTGTGCGGCACATATTCGTCGCGGAAGAATTTGAGCAGGTCCGCATAAGCCGGCTGCACAATCTCACGAATCACCTGCGCGGCTTCCGATTTGAGCTTCTCCTGGTCGGACGGCTGAACTCCCACCATCGGTTCCCGGAATGGTGTGTAGAGCAGATTCCCTTCAGGTTTGCCCTCCGCAATGGTGGCGATGGATTTCTCGCGTCCCTGCAAAGTGAGGCGTGGCGGCGTGAAGCCGCGCGCAAGTCCCGCCCGCATGTTCGCGATTTGTTCGCTGAAATAGCGCGGGATGTCGCGCATCTGCGCGATCCAGTTTTTGTAATCCGTCAGCGTCTTGAAAGGTCGCCGCGCCGTGTAGCCCACATCGGTCCAGAACGCAGAATCCGAGTTCGCCGGCATTTCGTAGTCACGGAATTTCTCGTCGGCGACGAAATCCTCGATTTCGGGCCGATAAACATCGTAGTTGATCTGCTCAGCCGGCGAGAGTTGCGCGCGCGGAACATCATCGAGCTTGTGCAGCACATCCTGCCAGTAACGGAGCCGCATCTCCTGCGTCGCCGGATCTACCCTTGGCAGGCGATCGGGAACCGGTTTTTCGACTCCTTCGAGCCCGGGAAACTGCTCCAGCCGCCATTTCCATTCTTCTGTGTAGATAGCTCGCAGCCGTTCATCTGCGCTTTGCGCCTTGGCAAGACACGGGACGCACCACAGCGCTGCAGCACCAAACAAAACGGCGGTTTTCATACAAGTTCTTGTTTGGCCTGGCGGACGAGGGTCAGGAATTTTGTTCATTTATCAGGATTTTGGCAGAGCTTTTCGAAACGCGGATCTTTGCGCAGCGGGTCCCAGAGCGGATTGATCCGAAGATCGCCGCAGGTTTCGCCATTAGGCACCTCGAGCAGATGCGGCAAAGCAGAGATCGCGGAATCGATATCGCCAGTCTGCGCCTGGACGATCGCCAGCGCAGTCTCTGCGAAAGGTTTCGCTAAAGCGTCACTATTGTAATCAGCGATGGCATGACGCGCCTGCTCCAGGGCCTTCTCCTTTTCGCCAAGACCGGCATAAGCCCAGGCGAGATAGCACGGTAGGTTTCGCGCATCGACTACAACAGCGGAGTCAGGCGTTGGCTTCATCGCCGTAACAGCCTGCGTAAAAGTAGCGCGAGCTTCGTCGTCCTTACCGCTAAATTTCTGGCAAAGACCGAGCAGCGTCAGGATGCGAGGATCGGTCGCAACTGTCGCAGGCATGTTCTGCTGAATCTGAGCGATCGCTTCGTCGAAGCGCCTCTCTTCGTAAAGCTGGATGGCTCGCGTCATGGTAAGGCCCTCGTCCTTCGAATTCGCGGGAGCTTTCGCCAGCACCTCCGCGGCTTCCTTGAGCTGGCCCTGCGTTTGTAAGCTCGATGCCATCGCCGAAAGTGCGGCCTCGTTCCCGGGCGACATCTCAAGGACGCGATCAAATACCGCCCGCGTCTCGTCGAAACGACGGACGGTCTGGAGTGAATCGGCAAGTGTCAAAAGAATGTCGATGTTGCGCGGATCCAGTTGTGCGGCCGCCTGATAATGTTTTTGTGCAACGTCAGCCTGTCCGAGGCGTCGTTCCAGGTGAGCCATCTGCTCAAGCACCAAAGCACTGTTCGGCAAACGCCTGAGCGCCTCTTCGTACGACTGGAGTGCGCCTTGGAAGTCGCGCAAAACGCGATATTGATAAACACCCTGCGCGAGCCATGCTTCCCCAAGCTCAGGCTGGAGCGACATCGCCCGATCAGCCGCGTCCTTCACTGCGGCACCGCTGTTCTTGTCCAGATCAATGCCGTTGAAATAGAGATAACTTCGCGCGACGGCCAGGCGGGCCCATGCGAGCGCGAATTGAGGATCAAGCCGGACCGCCTCGGCATAAAGATCAGCGACCCGCTTTGTCGTATCGAGGTTGCCCGCGTTATCGATTGCGACCGCGCGCAGGTAAACGTCATACGCTTCCGCATTTTCAGTGGGCTTCTCCGCAACTGCCTTTTGCTCAGCGCCGGAGAGCTTGGCGTTGAGCTGCTCGGCAATGGCGCTGGCCACCTCGCCTTCGACTCTGAAGACATCGTCTAATTTGCGATTGTAGCTTTCCGCCCAAAGATGCTCGTCCGTTGCGGCGCGGATCAGCTGGACGTTCACGTGCACAGCGTTAGCGACTTTTTGCACACTGCCCTCGAGAAAATGCGCCACCCCCAACTGTTGGCCCACCTCACGCAAGTTCTCGGGCGTACTCTTGTATTTCTGGGAAGACCTGCGGGTTATGACCTTGAGCTCGGCAATCTTTGAGAGTTTCGTAAGGATCTCGTCCTGGATGCCGTCAGTAAAGTAAGCATTCGATTTATCGTCGCTGAGGTTCTGGAACGGCAGGACGGCGATGCTCTTTTCGGAGATCGGCGACGCGGATGCGCCGCGTCCTGTTATGTGAGGCGTTCGAGTCGTCAAAAAAAGTTTGGCCGTGCCAAGGATAGTCAACGCAACGATTGCCATCACCACGATCGAGTAGCGGCGACGATTTCCCCCTGCGGCAGCAGACGACGTCGCTACAGGAATCGCGTTCCGCACGCATTTTGTCGGCACGTCGGAGTTGCCGATTTCATCTTTGTAGAGATTTACGACATGCAGTCGTTCGCCATGTTTCCCTTCACATTCGCCGAGATCATGCAGGTACGGCTGCCACGGGTCGTACTGCTCGAGATCTTCGGCGGCGTGTTTCGACACCAGAATGTGACCGGCGTCGCCGCAATCCATGACACGCTGGGCGATGTTAATGCCGGCACCGGCAACGTTCGCCTGCTCGTTCAAATCGGTGACTTCGTTGACCGGACCACTGTGGATGCCCATGCGGACCCGGATCTCGGGATGACTTTTTAGCGCCCTGGCAATTTCCTCGGCGCAAAGAACCGGTGCCTCCGGGTTGTTGCGGAAGGCGAGCGCGCCGCCGTCACCGGTCGGCAATCGCAGCAGCTTTCCTTCGGCTTCAGCTGTGCGGTATTGCTCAGTCCCGCGCACGATCTCGCGCAACTTCTCCATCTGAGCGCTCTGTTCGTTAGTGCGCAATTTGGAATAGCCAACGATGTCGATGAAAAGAACGTGGGCGATCGCCAGTCGGAGTTTCGATTTCTGTTCGTCCGGCATCGGGGCATGAATTTAGGCGGTTCCGGTAAGGCTCTCTATAACTAATTTTTTACGGAAGAGCGGATAACGCGTGGCAGCGACTCTCAATCCCGCTGTCCTTGATCTTGCATTGAGGCGATGTCCTTCGCGAAGAGATATCCCACGGCTCAATTTGGTGAGCCCATCTTCAGTACAAACGCGAAGTGCCCCATTGGATCTGAATCACGCGCGAGTTCTGCGCCCGATTTGTTGACGCGGTACCAGATTCGATCTGTCTTCGCTTTAATTGGACCGACGTCGCTCATGCCGCGTGAGTCGCAGACGCACTCCAATGGAGTAAACCAGGTAGTAGCCAATCAATCCGGCAGCGACTGCCAGTGAAAGGTGCGTCCCAGAGGCCGTGATCAACCAATGCTGACCGGCTAACGCGCCGCTGCCGGAATGCGTGGCGCGCCACCAGCCGTACGCAAAACGTGCGGCGATTGCCAACGTGACGATCAATGCGAGCCAGCGGCTCGGAGTGTAGAAAAGTCCTTCGGGTTGGCTTTCCCAACAAGTCATCGCTAAACCGAGCAAGCCGAGAATGCCTCCAACACACATACCAATAAGGGCAAATCGAAGCGCTGAGCCCACCCAGAACGAGAGCAGGAACGTGAACGAGAGAAAGAAAACGGCCGAAAAGCTGGTCGCCCACACATTTAGACCGGCGACCCAGCGCCGTGCCTGCCGGCGCGCAGTGCCGGCGCGGTACCGCAAAGCAAGGGAAAGCAAAACCACGCCTGCCAACGCGAGCAGAACGAAAACCAGCAGACCAAAAAGAATGATCGGCACAGGAAAAGTAAGAAGTAAGAACGAAGAGGTAAGAAGGAAAAAGTAAGAAACACTTTTGAGGAACGGGTCCGGCGTGACGTTCGATTAAAATATGTATGGGGAATCGTGGGAATCGTATTGTTCTTTTGGCGGTCGCCATCGCTCTTGCATTCGCCGCGTCGATTTACGCGAACGACTATCGACCAGTTGATTTACAAGAAGGCTGGGGGCCTGACAATGTGCGGGCGGTGCAGGAAAAATTGCGCGATAGCGGGCTCTATTTTAGCGAGATCGACGGCACGTACAGCAGTGAACTCGCCGCAGCACTGGGCCGTTATCAGATTCGAAACGGATTGCCAATCACTGGTCAGCTCGATGCTGAGACGAGTAAGGCGCTCGGCGCAAAGCCGGCGGTCACTACCTCCAGCCCAAATGATCAGGCGCGAACATCTGAAACCTGGGAACGGTTGCGCAAAAGTGATCGGCAGTTTCCTGGCACAACGGTGTGGCGTGCAGCATCGCCGAGCGCAAACGAAACAGGAATCACCACGGGATTACCACCGCAGTCGACGCCCGCAGCTACAGCGCCAGGCACGCAGCCGGCCGGATCCTCGCCGCAAGAATCTCCTCCATCCGGCGCGTCGATCGTGTCCGACGACGGAAAACCGGCGTCACCGCCGCCCGCTACAGTGGACAATTTTCCGGCATCAGAGATTAGCGAGGAACGTCTGCGCGATTACGTCGGCGCGTTTGTGCTGGCCGGGCTCGATCCGCAGGTCGGCGCCGAAGCGGCGTTCTTCGCCGATCGCGTTCATTACTACAACGAAGGGATGAAGGATCGCGAAAAGATCCGAGAGGATTTAAAACGCTACGATTCGCGCTGGCCTGGACGTAAATTTTGGCTGGCTGGCGATATCACCGTCGAGCCGCAGACCGATAAACGCGTGCGCGTAACGTTTCCGCTAAGGTACGAACTGCGTAACGGCGGCAAACGTTCATCCGGTAAAGTAGCCAAGACGCTCGTGCTCGAGCGTGCCGGAGACGATCTCCAGATCGTCGCAGTGAATGAACGCACAGCCAAATGATCAGTTAATCAATTGATGCAGGCTATTTGTGCATCGTGTCGTTACACTCGCGGAACGCGGACGGGTTGATTAGCGGAGGCAAGTCGCGAAATTCCCAGACCTCTGAAAATCAAACTCTCCCTCGACTGGCTTCTTATCTTCGTTCCGGCCGCGATCCTTCTGCGCTTCTGGCCCGGAGGCATCAGTCCGACTGCGCTCTTCGTTTGCTCCGCTCTCGGCATCATTCCGGTCGCGGGCTGGATCGGGCGCGCAACCGAAGCGCTCGCCACCCGCGTCGGGGAAGGCCTGGGAGGATTGCTCAACGCCACTTTCGGAAACGCCGCGGAATTGATCATCGCCGGCATCGCGCTTTCCAAAGGTCTGACGAATGTGGTGAAAGCCTCCATTACGGGATCGATCATCGGTAACGTGCTGCTCGTGCTCGGACTCTCCATTCTATTCGGGGGCACTAAATACAAAGAACAGCGTTTCAACGGCACCGCAGCGCGCACTTTCGTCATCTCGCTCTCGCTGGCCGCGATCGGTCTCATCATCCCGACTGTCTTTCATCTGGCTGCCGACTCCAGTCCTGGCGGCTGGAACGCGCTGGTCGAGCAGAAGCTCTCATTAGCCATCGCCGTTGTCTTGTTCCTTACCTATTTTTGCATGCTCGGTTTCTCGCTCCGGACTCACAAGTATTTCTTCCAAGGCGCTGAGGAACATGTCGAAGAGAGAGGCAGGCAATGGTCGCGCGGCAAGGCCATTACTATCCTGCTCATCTCTACCGCCGTGGTCGCACTGCTCTCGGAGTTTCTCGTCGGCACGATCGAAAACGTCCGGGACTCCGTCGGCCTGACCGAGGTCTTTGTCGGTGTGATCGTGGTGGCGATCGTGGGTAACGCGGCCGAGCACTCGGCTGCCATCCTCATGGCGATGAAAAACAAGATGGACCTTAGCGTCGGCATCGCGATCGGCTCCAGTCTGCAAATCGCGCTTTTCGTCGCGCCCGTGCTGATTTTTCTCTCCTACCTTTTCGGGCGACCAATGAACCTGGAATTCACGACGCCGGAAGTGGTCGCGGTCGTGGCCTCGGTTTACATCTTGTTTCAGATCAGCGGAGACGGCGAGACCAACTGGATCGAAGGCATCCAACTTCTCTCGCTCTATGTGATTCTTGGGATTCTCTTTTTCTATCTGCCGGAGCCGCGACAAGTCGCACCCTAGGCCGGGGTGCGATTTAACTTGTCAGCACGGACACTCCTAGTAGAGCTTTAGCAGTTGTTTCAATGCCGCCTGACTAACGAGATAACCAACTATGGCCCGTAAGTGCACTGCATCTGGTTGTGGGTTTCCTCTTCCGGATAAATATCCGCTGGACAAATGTCCGTGGCACATGGCACCGGGCCAGGGGCCAGTTAAGATCGCAGCTGCACTCGCGATTGCTGCGGCCGGTTTGGGCGGTGGTTTTGCTTATACCAAGTTTAGAAAGTATTTGCGCGACCAGAAGCTACGTAAGGAACGCCGGGAACGTCGCCAGCAGGCTGCGCCCGCTTCCGAACAGGGGCACAAAGTCCCTGCTGTTCGTAACGGAGCTGCTTCAAAGTCTCGGAAAAGCCCACGCAAACGAAAGAAAGCCGCGACCAAATCGAAGCCAACAGCGTAAGATTCGTTGTAGCTGATCGATCAGGAGCAATTAGTTCGCCGCGGCAGCCTTGGCTAGAGCGCGCTCGTTGCAGGCGGCGCGCAAGGCTTTCATCTCAGCGCGTAGCACCACCATCCGTGGACCGACGCCTTTGTATTTCTTCGTTGCCCCTGTGACCGTCCGGTTGACCGCGCCCTGGCTGACAAGGCCCTGAAGCTTTTCATAAGCACGCAAGCGCAGCATCTCTTCGCCGCCACTGGCTGCGTTTCGCTCCCGCAGATTAAGCAAGATAATTTCAAATAACGGCTTGAATTCGAAAGAGGCCTTCGACGAAAGCACAGCGATCAACTCTTCGGTGATGTTGTCGGGCGCCCGACGTGTGAAAGAAATACCAGACCGTTTAGACATCTAAGACTATAGGCCAGATTCGGAAAATAGCGACCGAAGAGTCCCACTCATGCATCCCAAGCGGCTTACGATCGCGCGGAAATACGGTGGCGGAGCATGAGGGGAGGCAGAAGCAAGAAGTCAAAAGAAGGAGGGAGGAACAAGAGAGGCTACTTTCGTGGCGCGACGCGGCTGCCCGCCGCGGCGGTTGAACTCCGTGGAGCAATTCGGTGGCGGAGCTGAAGGAACGGGCGTTCGACTGTGATAAAGAGAATGGCGGCGGCGAGGTAGACGCAGATTTGGACGCCGACAAGGGCGGGCGCGGAGGTAAGATCGATGGCGTGGTTTGTGCAGAATTGTTCGACCCCGTTAATGACGAGTTTCTGAATCAGGTAAGCGCTATAGGCGATGCTGGCGATGAACGCGGCGCCGGGAATTGCAACTCGACAGAGCGGGAGCCGCGGACTGATCGAGCAAACAAGTAGCGCGGCCATGCCGACGGCGATCAGTGGGAATTGCAAGACGCATGCAGACACGGTGAGGGTTTCGGTTTCGCCGAGATACAATGCGTAAGCGATTAGCCCCAGCGCGGGCAGCCACAGCCAGGGTGCGCAATTGATGAGGCGTTGCCACCAGTTCGGTCGAAATTTCTCGATCGCAGCCAGAACAACTCCGAACACAAGCGGATCGAGCCGGGTCCAAGTCGGATAATAGATCCACGCTTGAAACCCGCGGAACGATACGCCGCCGCCATCAACTGATGGATTCTGTGCAGCCAGAAAAGCGCGTAAGCCGATGCCGCCAAAAACGATCAGGCATGGAATGACGATGGCCGCGCGCGGACGGCAAAAGAGAAAGAGCAAAAGAAAAGGTAGCGCGAGATAGAATTGGTCTTCAACCGCGAGCGACCAGGCATGCGAGAAAGCGGTTCCGCCATGAAGCGCGATGTTTTGCACCGACAACAGAAATTTCCAGAGCGGTTGGGACATTTCGGAATATTCGCGCCACGGTGGCAACAAAAAATAAATCGCCAGCACGGCGAAGTAGGCCGGCATGATTCGCAATGCGCGCCGGGCGAAAAATCGGCCGAGCTTGATGCGCTGATCCCGCGCAAGTGCGGCGAGCAATTGCCCGCCGATCAAATAACCGCTAAGGACAAAGAAAAGATCGACACCGATCCAGCCGAAGCGGTCCACTCGCCCGGGCAATTTGAATCCAAAAAGCGCGGCGTGATAAACGACCACCACGATGATCGCAAGCGCGCGGAGAAGATCGAGGCCCGGCTGGCGTTCGCGATTTTGAAACCGCGGATCGACCCCGAGCTGGTGAGGAGTTACAGCGTCGCTCATCAGCTCACACAAGTTAGAAGGTAGACGCTAAAAAGTGAATCAACTGAACGCTCATCAATCATAGTTCGGCAATTCGGACGAAATCTCTCAGTCAATTTTGTGATCGACACCGGCCGCCACTACACTGCGTTCTGTGCGCGCGACGAAGTTTGAATTTGAAAAACGATTCTGGATCATCTGCGCGATTTACTTTGCAGGATTTTGCCTGTCCGCTTTTGATCACACGCCGTTCATTGTCGCACTTCGACACTGGATCGCGCCGTCGATACCGCGAGGCAGTGTCGATGCTGAAAGGTTCGAGCGGGTCGCGATTGCGATTGGCGCGTTACTCGTTTTTCTGAGTGCCGCGTTGCGGACATGGGCAGCGGCTTACTTGCGGACTGAAATTGTTCACGACACGGCCCAACATTCTGACGCGCTTGTGGCGGACGGGCCGTTTCGTTACACGCGAAATCCGCTTTATCTCGCGACCCTGCCGATGGCGGCGGGAATCGGTGTTCTCGCGAGCGTCTCGGGATTCATTTTTCTGGTTCTGGCAAATTGGGTTTTCGTTTACCGCCTGATTCTTCGTGAAGAAGAAGCCCTGCGGCAAATCCAGGGCGAATCGTATCGCGCCTATTGCCAAACGGTGCCGCGGTTCTGGCCGTCACTCAGGCCGCGGGTTCCGCCCGGAAATCGTCGACCGCAATGGGGCCAAGCGTTGGGAGGTGAAAGCTTTGTCTGGCTGTTTGGCCTGGCCGAATTGATAGTGGCGGTAACGCTCCGGCCACTGGCGGCACTAATCGTATTCCCGCTTGGATTTCTCGCCCATTTTGTGATTACCAACCGGATTCAAAAGCGCGGACGTCAAGCTGGCAATATCGCGAGCCGGTGACAGACGGATTCCGTATGGTGGGTCCGATTCACCTGCGCCAGTAGCGGAGAACACGATGGCTGGAGTAGCAAGCTGACATCGCAGTCGACCGTTAGAGGTCGGCACAACGAGAAAGGAGTTCCAGTTGTGCTCGACGTTCGATTGTCGATCGGTGATTCTCCGTTGCGCGACTTCCTTGTGCTTTATGTCCAATAAAAAGGAAATCCAGCTTGAGATCGCGCATGTCTTGTTCATCGACATCGTTGGCTATTCGAAGCTTTCGATTAGCGGCCAGCACGCGGCAATTGAGGAACTAAACCAGATCGTCCGCGGGACCGAACAATTTCAACGAGCCGGAGCCGCGAACCGTTTGATCAGGATCCCTACCGGCGACGGGATGGCGCTGGTATTTTACACGAGCCCAGAAGCGCCCGCGCAATGCGCGGTAGAGATTAGCCGCGCGCTCAAGGAACATCCGCGCCTGCAACTTCGGATGGGAATTCACAGCGGTCCGGTAAGCGGTGTTGTAGATGTAAACGAACAGGCCAATCTCGCCGGTGCTGGGATCAACATTGCGCAACGGGTGATGGATTGCGGCGACGCAGGCCACGTTTTGCTATCGAAGCATGACGGCCGAGGACCTCGAAGAATACGAGCAATGGCGACCGCACCTCCACGATCTTGGTTCGTGCGAAGTGAAGCATGGCGTGCGCGTCTCGGTGGTGAACCTTTATGACGATCAATTCGGCAATGCGAAGCTGCCGCGGAAATTCGAAACCCTGCAGAAACGTCGGATGCGTTTGCGCTGGGCGGGAATGACGGCGGCGTTGGTTGCGGTCGCGGCAATCGTAGCCGGTATCGTAATGTTTTCTCGTGATCGCGTGGGATCGACGCTGGCTGCGCCGGAAAAAAGCATCGCGGTGCTTCCGTTCGAAAACCGGAGTCGCGATCCGGACAACGCTTACTTTGCCGATGGCATCCAGGACGAAATTCTGACCCGCTTGTCCAAGATTGCCGATCTGAAGGTGATCTCGCGCACCTCGATGCAACACTACAAGAGCGCGCCTCAAAACCTGCCCGAGATCGCCAGGCAACTTGGCGTTGCTCACATCCTGGAAGGAAGCGTGCAGAAAAGCGGCGATGCCGTGCGCGTCAACGTGCAGCTAATCAGGGCAGCCAATGATTCCCACATTTGGGCCGATATCTTTGATCGCAAACTGACAGACATTCTTTCGGTCGAGAGCGAGATTGCGAAGGCTATCGCCGATCAGCTGAAAGCAAAACTCACCGGCCGAGAAGAGGAAGTCATTGCCGCCAAACCCACGAACAACCCCGAGGCGTACGATGCTTACCTGCGCGGCCTGGCCTATAGTCTTAAAGCATTAGACACACCTGCCAATGCTCTTGGCGCACAGAAATATCTCAGGGAAGCGGTGAGATTGGATCCGAAGTTTGCTCTTGCCTGGGCGCTACTCTCATCCGTCGATGCGCGTGGCTATATCACACAGAATCTTCAACCAACAGTCGCCCTGCGTGAAGAGGCGCGGCAGGCGGCCGAAACCGCGCTAGCTCTTGAGCCCAATCTCGGCGAGGCCGTATTGGCCAAGGGCTATTACCATTACGCCTGTCTAAAGGATTACGACACTGCGTTGCGTTACTTTGAGCAAGCACGTCAGTTGCTGCCGAATAGCAGCCGGATTCCTGAATCGCTGGCCTATGTCACAAGCAGGCAAGGCCAGTGGGACCGGAGCGAGTCGTATTTCAACGAAGCCGAGCGACTCGACCCGCGCAACGTTAAACTGCTCAATCAGCACGCGCTTTCCTATATCACGCTCCGTCGTTTTCCCGAAGCCTTGCGGAATCTTGAGAAGGTTCTCGATATCACACCCGACGACCTGGACACCGTCGCGCTAAAGGCAGGTGTCGCACAAGCTGAGGGTGATCTGCCGCGGGCCTCGGCGCTTCTCGCTCGGCTTCATCCGAATGCCGACAACACCCAAGCCTTGGAGATACAGGTTTACCAGGCGATCCTGGAGCGCCGCCCTGCACAAATCATCCCTCGGCTAAAGGAAATATTGGCCAAGCCTGATCCAACGTTGGGTTACGTCAATGGTGAGCTCCACTTTTGGTTAGGCTGGGCGCAGGAAATCGCGGGCGACCAAACCGGTGCCCAGCAAAGTTGGCGACAGGCGCGCACCATACTGGAATCTTTCCTCAAAGAGCAGCCGGAAAACTATCTCCTCATTGGGGACCTCGCGCTGACCAATATGGGCCTCGGTGATAAGGCTGCCGCATTAGCGTTCGTCGAACGGGCGATCGCTGCGAACCCGATCAAGAAAGACGCGGTAGACGGACCCGAGCCGATCGAGATTCTCGCTCGAGTGGCGGCGCAGGCAGGAGAGCGCGACCATGCCATCGCCGCTTTAAAGAAACTGCTCTCGCTCCCGTATGAAGGACCGCTCGCTTCAGGTGTGCCGCTCACTCCGGCGCTCCTTCAGCTCGATCCCATGTTCGATCCGCTGCGGAATGATCCGCGCTTCCAAGAACTCGTCGTTTCGCCCACGCCAAACAACACAAAGCGGTAGAATTCTAGACTAAAAGGAAACGAGTACGACGCACAACCTCCCTCCATTGAAGACGGATCAACCATTGGATAATCCCGGAGTCATCGCCTTCCCGCCGTTGATCTGGCTGGTGAATGCAGTCATCAGCGTTTTGGTGCACCTGTTGATACGGCTTCCGATCATGAGATACAGCATCTGTCTCGCCTGCGGGATCGTCTTCATCGTTTTGGCGCCGACGCTGGCGCTGTCGGCGTTGCGAACAATGAAAGCGGCCGGAACAAACGTTCACCCCTCCGAGCCTGCGCTAGCGCTTGTGCGCGGCGGACCGTTTCGCTTCACCCGCAATCCGATGTATCTGGCGCTTTGTTTACTGCAGGTTGCACTCGGCTTTTTTCTTAATGACTTGATCACAATACTCTTTGTCGTGCCCCTCGCCGTGATCTTCCATTACGGTGTGATCCTTCGCGAAGAGAGATATCTTACCGCGAAATTCGGTGAGCCTTATTTGCAGTACAAACGCCAAGTGCGTCGGTGGATCTGACTTGCCAGCGAGATCTGCGCAGATCGATTAGATTGAAAGGAGGCAAGCATGGAAACGGACGGTCTACCGATGCCGGACAACATGATTTTTGGCGAAATCCAAGTGCTCCTCGCTGAGAAACGAACAGCGCTGGCTGGGCTTCGCACAGGTATTGCCGTATTCGCATTGCCTCTCTCGGTGCTAAGCGCATTGATCGCGACCTCCCGGTATTACAGTATCGAGAAGGTGATGCCTCTGCTGCTGCCGCTGATGCTGCTGAACCTGGGTTTGGTCGTGCTCGGGACCTGGCTGGTCTTCCGTTCCATCCGTCGAATTCGCCATTTCGAACACCGCATCCGAGAGCTGAGCGAGAAATATCGGTCACTCGCGCAGTTCATCGAATAGCGTCGACGAACCTGTCGTAAGTGGCATGGGCAATGCACGCAATGACCGAAATTTGTAGATGTGACCCGCATTCGCCACTGCTGTAGCCGGGGTCGCTGACCCCGGCCGGGTTTGTGGTGGTCCACAAAAGGCGGATGTCGATTGTTTCAGACGGTGCAGCCAAGCGCGCCTGCCACGATAACGTTCACCAACGCGCTTTAGATTTGCGCGAACTCGCGCACACGCAATAAGATCGCCCGTGGGCGGACTCCGCCGGTTTTATTCTATCTTGCTGATGACGACCGGCATCGTCGTGTTGCTGCTCGATGTTGCCGGTTGCGGCAAACAGCGCCCGTTAGGCGGTCTGTCAAAATTGAAGCCGTGCCGGTTAGCGGGAATCGACGAGGAATTGCTTTGCGGGAAGCTGACGGTTTTTGAGAACCGGAAAACGCGCACCGGTCGAACGATCGATTTGAACATCGTCGTCCTGCCGGCGTTTAATCAAAACAAGAAAACGGAACCTCTCTTCGATCTGGCGGGCGGTCCGGGCGCGTCGTCCGCTGATGCAGCAGGATTCTACGCCGGGCCAGGGCAAAGTATATCGCCAGCAGCGCGACGTCGTGTGCGTCGACCAGCGCGGCACTGGGAAATCAAATCGCCTTGCGATTCCCCGCGAGAAAACGCCGCAGTATTACCTGAGCGAGATGTATCCAGTCGATTACGTCAAAGAAATGCGTCACTCGCTCGAGACGCGCGCCGACCTGACGAAATACACAACGTCCATCGCGATGGATGATCTCGACGATGTGCGATCATGGCTGGGTTATGACAGGATCAATCTTTTTGGTGGGTCGTACGGGACCCGTGCGGTGCTGGTTTACATGCGTCAGCATCCCGATCACGTGCGCAGCGCGATTCTGGCGGCCGTCGCGCCAACTGATTTGAAAATGCCGTTACACCATGCCGAGTCCGGAGCGCGCGCAATGGACCTGCTCTTGGGCGAATGCGAACGGGACGCGAGGTGTAACGCAGCCTTTCCGCAGATTCGCGATGATTGGAAGAACGTGCTTGACGCAGTTGGAGAAACAGCCTGCGCGTGTGGAATACTCTCCGCCCGGCAAACGCACCGACGACAGTCGAAATTCAGCACGGTGTGTTTGCGGAAAAGATCAGGAGCTGGATGTACGGACGCGACAAAGCGGCCCGGATTCCTCTGATTGTTCACCATGCAGCAGGTGGCGATTTCACGCCGTTTCTCCAGCAGGCAATTGCGCCGTCGATCCCTGATTTTGTGGCGGACGGAATGTATTTGTCGGTCACGTGCGCCGAAGATGTTCCATTCATCAATCAGGAGGAAGCGGCAAGGCTGCAATGCAGATAATCCGTTCGGGAACTATCGCGTGTTCCAGCAAATGCGCGCCTGCGGGATGTGGCCGCGCGGTGAGATTCCGACCGATTTTCACGAGCCGGTTTCGTCAAACGCGCCGGTGCTGATTTTTTCCGGCAACATGGACCCGGTCACACCGCCAAAGTACGGCGAAGAGGTCGCCAGGCATTTGCCCAACAGCAGACATGTCATTATTTCAGAGGCCGGTCACGGTGCTGATGGCCTTACGGACCCAGGTTGTATCGATCGGATCGCGATTGAATTTCTGGACAAAGGCGATGCGAAAAATCTTGATGTCAGCTGCGTTGAGCGAATGGCGCCGCCGCCGTTCGTAACGAAGTAGTGCGTTTGGCGTCTGTAGCCGCGGGCGCTGACCGCGGCGATGAGATTTAATTGCGCGGATGCCGGGGTCAACGCCCCCGGCTACAGCACTTGAGCATGAGTCTAGCTACTAGAGCGCTACCTGCGCCAATGGCGGACTACGCGATGGCGGGGAGTCGCCGTCGTGTGGTCGCGCGTGGTGACGATTAATTCGCGGCGGCGCAGCGTTGCAAGCGCGGTTTGGATGGCGCTCTTCGACAGGCCTGTCGCGTCGGCAAGCATTCGTAGACTCGCGGCGACCGGCTTCCATTTCTTCCGAGCGGCCTGGCCGTAGAGAAACAGATAAACTAGATAAGCGGCTGGTTGCTGATCGTGCCCGATCAGATCGCGCATCAGGACGTCCAGAATGTAGTCGTCGATGGGAACGGTTTGTTTGAAGCGAGGCACGAGGAAAAGATGAAGGCAGAAGGCAGAGGGCTGAAGTGAATTCTTCCGACGCTATAGGCGATTGCGTCTAAAGGCTGAGCTCTACTTCACGCAGTGGTAGATCGCCGCTACACCAACTCCTGTAAGAGCAAGAAAGCCGCTCCGGACAAATCCGAAGCGGCTTTGACTTTGTTTTGTTAGGATATTTCCGAATTTGCTATCTCTTAGTCGGCCCAATCGCCCGTTGTGCGCAGGCTCTCGAAGTTCTCGAGGAAGCTCGGCTCAACCGGGGTGCCATTAGGCTTCCGTGTAATAGCGAGGAACTGGTCGCGTGCAATACCGCCATCGGTCGGGTCCTCGATCACCGGGCAGATTGCATAACGCGATGGATCATTGTTCGGGCGCGTCGTGACAGTGATGTAACCCCGGCTCAGCAGATTATCGATGTCGCTGAGGTTCGAGATGATGGGAGTACCATCGAGGGATCTACCGTTTCGAAGGGCCAGTGTGTTCAGGAATTGCCTACCCGCGGGAGTATTCAATGCGGTCGAACTGAAATTTACCCACTTGTGAATCCAGATACCAAGCGGATCAGCCCCGAAGTAACCGTGGCGCATATCGAGCAATGATGACTGGCGGAAGGTGAAGCCAATCGGATCAGTGCCTGCCTGCGGGAACAGAAACTCTGTGAAGCTATCGGCGATCGCGCGCGCTTGGCGCCCAGCCGCATTATTGGTGAAAGCGTTGGCGCTGATCCCACCAAGAACCGTGAAGTAATTGATGTCGCCGCTATGATCGTAGGCGGGAAGGGTCAGCAAGGCGCGCACGTTTCTTTGGAAAGGAAAGTGGGGAGTGTCATTGACGGCGTTTCCTGTGCCAGGCTGCATACGTCCGACGATCAAGGCTGGGTTGACGCCGTTCTGGAGGTAATAGGCGTCGGTGAAGTCATAAAGCCGATCCTCGACGTCGGCTTTGGTGAGCGACGGCACTGCAAACAATGCCATCACAACTAGGGTTATCAGGTTTTTCATGGCCCCCGATACGCCAGCGCGCAAGTGGCCGCAGGTTATTAAAGGTTCCGCAGTTGTAACCTTTAATTCATCGTAAGTAGTCACCCTGCAGCATGGAAAAGTCGTGCCCGACGAGATCACGCGTCAGGATGTCAATCACGCAAACGCCGACCGGACTTGTTTCGCGATATCAGGCGCGCCTCGCGCAGAGAGTCCGGCCAGATTACCGCTATACCGATAAACGGACAGCGGTTTTTAACGAGAATGACTGTTCGCATCTGGACGCGAAGATGATCGGTCACATTAGGTTCGGCGCATCATGATCAAGCAAATCAAATTCATCAGTATTCCGGTCGCCGACCAAAATCGCGCGCTCGATTTTTATACCGACAAACTCGGGTTCACCATCATTACCGATCAGCCCTTCGACGAGAAGCAGCGCTGGATCGAATTGCGAATTCCGAAAGCGGAGACACGAGTCGTGTTGTTCACGCCGGAAGGCGACGAGAAACGAATCGGCTCATTCATGAACATGTCATACGTGTGCGATGACATCGACAAGACATATGCCGAACTGCAGAAGCGCGGTGTGGAATTTGAAGGCCCACCACAAAAACAACCGTGGGGCACTTACGCGATGTTCAAGGACAGTGAAGGCAATCGGTTCGTTGTTTCATCGGAATGAAGGGCCGATCTCGTCTCGGCAAATCATTCAAATCCAATCAGATTGCGGCTGACCCGCTTTCGCTTGGCTCCGGCGTTGCTAGCACAGGCGCCGCTACACCGCGCCTGAACCCACATACAATGCAAGAGTCACGACATTGGCTGTCGTGACTCTCGCTTAAACAAAATCCGGGCTTCGCTATTTCTTCCCCGCGCGCGTGTAATTGATCTCCATCGTTTTCACTTCCTGGCCGCCACGGTTCTCGTACCACTCGAGGGTGTGATGGTTGTTGTCGGTGACCTTGATGACTTCCCGGATCTGCTGCTTCATGCCGGGCATGGGTTCGAACTCGCTGGTGTAGGTGAACGTTTTGGTCGCGGGATCGTAACTGCCTTCGGAGAACATGATGCCGGTGCCCATGTTATCGACCCATGAACCGACGAATTTCTTTTTCACATTGTCGTAGCCGTCGATTCCATGCCCTTTGAACGTCATCTCTTTTTTCTTACCGTCGGGTCCGGGCATTTCCATTTTCCCGGTGACGTCGAGCGTGGAGTAACGGCCGTCCATCAGCGATTTCCTGACGGCAGTGCCCTTTGATTCCTCCGGCTTGGCGTTCGGATCGGGGTTCATCCAGAACTTGATGGTGTAAGTCCAATTCCCGTCGAGGTCGGTGAGGAGCTTGTGGTTTTCATTCAACTTTGCCAGCTCCATCATTTGCTTCATCATTTCCTGCTGGTTCGGCTGGCCGCCTGAAGCTGCCGCAGAGCCTGTGCCGGCAGCGGGCGATGAGGCCGTTGTTTGGGCAAATGAGGGATTCGCGAGCAAGGTCGCGAGCAGAATTGTGCTTAATAGCGTGGGTATTTTCATGGCCTGGATTTTGCCAGTGATCCGCGATGAGTGGCAAGTTTGAAAATCGAAAAGAGGAAATGTTCGCATGACCAGGCTTTCCGCATGAGATTCCAGAGATGAAACGCGAAAATCCTACAATTGAAATTTGTCCGGGCATCACGCGCCGGACGGTCGCGCATGGCAAAAACATGTATCAGATGATGGCCACACTGGCCGCCGGTAGCACCATGCCTGCGCATTCGCATCCGCAGGAGCAGATCGTTCACATTCTCGAGGGTCAGATGCGACTCATCGTGGATGGCGTGCCGCACGAGCTTTCAATGGGCGACTCTTTTTATCTCGCCAGCAATGTTCCGCATGGCGTGGAAACGTTGTTGCCAACGCGTGTGCTCGATACGTTTAGTCCGCCGCGGAACGATTACCTCGCGGTCGACGAAAAGGTTCGCCACGGCGCGTTGTAGGGGGTTTGAGCGGAACAACTAAAGCAATCCGCGGCTGAAACAGCCGCCTCTACACCCGCTTTGTAGAACGCTTGTTCCTATTTCTCTTCGCGATAGCGCGCTTGTTTCTCGCTCCTGATCCGGCGCGTCCGGCGGTCGCGCTGTAGAAGCCGCGAATCATCGCTTCGCGAATGATCGCTTCTTCGGCCCGATCCGTTGTATTCACCATTCGCTCCGCTAGTTCGGCCAATTCTTTGCCGGTAAGCCGTCGTTTGGAATTCAGCTGATAAGCAAAACGGATCACGCCCAACTGTTCTTTGGAATCAAGCCGCTTGATCTCCTCGATGATTTCGTTAGCGGTCATGCCCAAAGTGTATTGCGAAGAGCAAGAACAAGCAATCGGACACGGACGGCACGAAGGTCTGCCCTCCGAGCACAAATCAAATCTTACTTCCTCCGATCGATAAAGATTTCCCAGCGCTTCACGCTTTCCAGCTTGAGGATGCCGTGCTTGGTCCAGGGATCATTCTTCAATTTCTCTCGCACTTCGTTTTCATCCTCGGCGTTGAAGACCAACAGAGAGCCGCCTTCATCGACCAAAGGGCCGCCCATTAAAATTAAACCGTCGTCCACGAGCCTGTCGATGAACTTTGCGTGCTCATCCCAAAAAGGTTGCTCGCGCGTTCCTTTGGAGAAGTCGCGAGCCGGGCCGGCCGAGGAAATTGCCAGAAATATCCTCTTCATCTCACGCGAACTTCAACCGTGAGCGCGTAACCTCAACTTTTCGGCTCGTCTGCGATCCGCAGCACAACTTTTCCGCGCGTGTGATGTGTCGCGGCCTGTCGTTGGGCCGCAATCGCTTCACTCACAGGGAGAACCTGCGTCACGGTTGGTTTGATTTTCCCGGCGTCGATCAGTTGCGCGATCTCTGCCAGGTCTTCAGCATCCGGATGCGAAGAGATACCCGCTCCGCGAATCTCACGTTTCTTGCACTCGACTGGGTCCGGACTCGCAACCAACGACATAACAATGCCGCCTTTCTTCACCACGCCGTAAGACCGCGCGAGTGTTTCTTTGCCGACGGGATCGAGCACGGCGTCCACATCCTTGGCGGCCTCCTCAAATTTGGTCTTCGTATAATCCACCGCCACGTCTGCACCGAGCTGCTTCAGGAGATCCTGGTTGGCCGTCGAAGCGGTCGCGATCACGCGTGCGCCGCGCGCTTTCGCGATCTGGATTGCAAAACTGCCGACACCGCCTGAGCCGCCGTGGATCAAAATGGTTTGTCCCGGCTGCAATTTCGCGACGTCCACGAGCGCCTGCCACGCAGTTAACGCGCCCATCGGTACCGCGGCGGATTCTACAAAGTTTAGGGACTTGGGCTTTGCGGCCACTTCCGATTCCTTGACCGTGACGTAATCGGCCCAACCGCCACCGAAAGTTGGGTAACCGTAAACAGCGTCGCCGACTTTGAGTTTCGTGACGTTTGCCCCCGTCTTCTCCACGACGCCAGCGATGTCGTAACCCGCAATCAATGGCAGGTGCGTCCCGAATTCTTTTGCATATTTGCCGCTCAGCGTGAGCGGATCGGCCGGATTAACACTGCTCGCGATCACACGCACCAGTGCTTCATCGTCGCTCGGCTCGGGTCGCGGTACATCTTCAAATTTTAGTACTTCAGGTGCGCCGTACTCGTGGGCGACGACCGCCTTCATCATTGGCTTTTCATCTGCGCGCGCGAAACAAGCAAACCACTGTGACACCGTCGCAACGCCTAAGATGACAGGTATGCAGTGAGACCTTTGCATAGTGCAGCTTCGCGTGCGATTGCGCGCGGCGCGAACCCGAAATTCACCTTCCCCATTGAACCCCGCTGCGCTAGGTGCACAGTAGTTGGAACGAGGTGAAAGCCCCTGCCACTGCTCAGAGTTCCGGTGCGAGAAGAATGATCGTTGTCCTCGCGGTGACGATGACCGTCTGTCTGGTCTCGTTAATTATCGCAGGCGTCGCCAGCCTGGTTTCACTGGCTGACAGAATCCATCCCATTGCTGGCACAATCGTTTTCTGGGCCGTTTGCCTGACTGCTGGATTGTTAGCCCTGTACTATGCAATTGCATATGCGAGACTTCCTGCTGCTCTCGGTCCGCCCGAGGAAGACTCTGGTCCGAAGTACGACGCCTATTTGCAGGCTCTTCGCCTCCGGCTCGCCGCAAATCCACGCACGCGCGATCTGCCTGTCGTCACTATGGAGGAAATCGAAAAGGCCGTTGGACATCTTTCGACTCAAGCGGACTTGGTCGTCCGCAGAACAGCAAGCGCAGTGTTTCTTAGCACGGCGCTAATGCAAAATGGCCGGCTGGACGGGCTCATTGTCCTCTTCACTCAAATACAAATGGTCGGCCGTATAGCCCGTATTTATGTGCAGCGTCCTTCGCCGCGCGAATTGGCGCGATTGTATGCAAATGTTGCCGGCACAGCTTTCGTCGCAAGCGGACTGGAATCGCTTGATCTTGGAGAGATGGTCGCGCCGCTTGCTGTCTCTGTGGTGCCGGCGCTCAAGGGCGGGATTCCAGGCATGAGCGGCATCTCGGCTCTGCTGGTGAAATGTGTTTCCAACGGCGCTGCGAATGCGTTCCTCACGCTCCGCGTGGGAGAGATCGCGCGGCGTTACTGCGAACTGACCTCAAAATCTTCGCCTGAACTTATCCGTAAATCCGCTACCGCTGCGGCTGTTCAGCATCTTGGTCGCATCGTGCGCGAAAACGGCGCGCTGGTCGTGAAGAAGATTTGGGCAAGCACTGGACGCGCGCTCATCGACAGCGGCGTATCGAAAGCTGAGGACATAGCCGGCGCGACACGCGATCTTTTCGGCAAAATCTCACCCTGGCGACTAAAAGAAGAAGATCCGGCAGTTCGTCAGTGATTAGCTTCCCCGGCGAAAATCTACCCGATAGAACTTAGCGACCGGATTTCGCGGCCATCGGAACGTTAGAAGCATGCAGGTGGACGATGAGCCACTTCCCATTGGTTTTAGTTAGCACAAAAGTCCTACGCGCAATCCGCTCTTCGTTCCTGAGGTGAAATGACACAACGGCGGTCCCCCCGGGCATCAATTGAATCGATAGATCCTCAGGGGCTAAATGGTGAAACGGCGGGCCGGACTCTGCGCTGCCGCGGATTGAAGCGAAAACACGCTCAAAACGCTGCTGGATTGCCTGCTTGCCTTGGACGCGTTCTGGCGGCTCGGGCATTGGGAAAAACACAGTCGCATCGTCAGCGAAACAGGCGATGAACTGCTTCATATCGAGATTCTCGAATGCGCGCAAAAACTCTTGAGTGAATGCTTCAATAGCTGCGAGATCCCCGGATTCGTTTGCTGGTTCGTTGGCACACGGCAACGGAGACAGCGCGGTCAGAAGTGCTATCGCTACAACGATGCGGCTTTTATTAATCATCAGCGCGGGCCTTCCGCGACGAGGCCCTGGCATTTTTTTAAATCGAGTTTGCCTGAGGCAAGCACCGGGATTGCTTCAACGCGCTGGACCTGTTTGGGAATCCACAAGTTTGGTACGCCGGCTTCGTGAAGCTTGCTGCGCAACTCCGCGAGATCGATATCTACTGCGCTAAGCAAGACGAGCGCTTCGCCTTTTGCCTCGTCCTGCACACCCATGACGGCCAGCGGGCGTTCGTCTCTTCCGGACAATCCCAGGAGATCGACAATCTTGCTCTCGATTGTCTCGTGCGGCACCATTTCGCCGCCGATCTTTGAAAACCGCGACAGGCGCCCTTCGATATAAAGGAATCCATCCTCGTCAAACCGGCCGATGTCGCCTGTCTTCAGCCAGCCATGGCAAAGAACTTCTGCGGTTTGCCGGGGATCGTGCAGATAACCTTCGAAAATGTTTGGACCGCGCAGCCAAAGCATCCCGGTTTCGTACAACGAAAGTTTTCGGTCCGTTTCCGGTTCGCGAATTTCTGCGGCCATTCCCGGAGCCAGTCTGCCAACCGACCCAAGACGACTGGATGATTGCACATGTTCTCCAGGTTTCTTCGGTTCCGGATCGGGTAGATTGACGCTCACCACTGGCGCTGTCTCGGTGAGTCCATAGCCTTCGTAGACTTTTTTGTGGAAGCGCTTTTCAAAATGGCTGGCAAGATCGAGCGGCAACTTTTCGGCGCCGGTGATGATGAGGCGCAAGCTGCGAAGCTGATGCGGCTCGGCCTTGCGCAGGTACATCCGCAGAAAAGTGGGCGTCATCAGAAGGAATGTTAGTTTGTATCGCTCGATGAGCTCCGCATTCTTTGCGGCTTCGAGCGGGTTGGGATACGTCACAATTCGCACGCCTTCGATTAGCGGATACCAGAGTGTGACGGTCGATCCGAACGTGTGAAAAAACGGCAGTGACGCCAGGATCGCGTCGGTCTCTCGTGCGTCCAGCAATTGCCGGAACTGTGAGACATTTCCGACGACATTGCGGTGGCTGATTACAACGCCCTTTGGTTCTCCGGTGGTTCCGCTCGTAAACAGCAGGACTGCTTCCCTGTGGCCGCCTTGCTTTGGAATTTGCAAAAGGCGCAGGAGCAAGCGTGCCGGAACGAGAACCGACATGATCCACCAGAAAACGATCTGGCGTTTTAACTGCGGCATCAGTTCGTCCAATTTCAAAACGCGGTCCGGCCATGGAAAATCCTTGAGGCGTTCCATGAATTGCGTTGCTGAGATTGCGACGCGCAGGTTGGCGCGCCTGCAGCAAGATTCATTCGCTGCGCGTCCCACTGTGAAATTAAGGTCCACAGGAACCCTGTTCGCCAGCGTGACCGCCAGATTCGCCAGCATCGATGCTTTGCTGGCAGGCAAAACAATGGCGATTCGTTCGTCGGAAAATTCTTTCCGAAGATAGCGACTCAATGCCGCCGCCGCGCCCAGCAATTTTGCCCGGCTCAGTTGGCTATGATCGGTCCCGTCGATCACCGCAGTCGCGAAACGTCTGCGCTTCAGTCCGCGCACGCATTCTTCGGCAAGATGTCGGTCTAACGATGGACGACGACTGAAACAAAATTCACCGAGCTTAAGCAATTCCTCACGGACCGTCGCATTGTCGGCGGCCTCGGCTGTGAGCGGTTTGCCAAAGGCGATCGTTACAGGGTACGGGATGCGCTTCGGAAATTTTGTGAAAAATCGGCCGCCCTGGAATGAGAAGATCGAGCCCCAAAGTTGATCGAGCCAAACCGGAACGACCTTCGCATTTGCGTGCCGTGCGATCAATTCGTAACCGCGTTGCAAACGCAAAAGGACCCCTGTGCGCTCCAATTGCCCCTCGGGAAAAAGACAGACAATCTCGCCCTCGGCAATTTTTTCGGCCGCAGCACGAATGGCGGAACGCGAATTGCGAATATTGATTGGAATACAACCCAACGTGCGCAGAATCGGGTGCAGAATCGGTTTATAATAATGTTCCTGGTCGATGACGTATCGAATCGGGCGAGAGCAAGCGAGCTGCAGGACGATGGCGTCAATCCAGGTGATGTGGTTAGGCAAAAGCAGGAACCCGCCTGCGGGAATGTTTTCCAGACCCAGCACAGTGACCCGATAAAAGCAACGCACCAGGACCCGGCCGAAAAAATAGAGCGCGCGTTCAGCAGCGGACCTGGAAGACATCGTTTATGATTTACAATCTGCGCCGGGCAAACTGCAATCGGCAATTGCAATGCAACCTGTTGGGAGAATAACGATGACCGGCGCGCGTAACGCTCTTTTTCTGCTCCTGGCCATCAATCTTTTTAACTATATCGACCGGCAGGTTCTGGCTGCGCTCGAGCCTGACATTCGCGCAAGTTTTTTTGCACCCAACGACGTAAACGCGATGACCAAGACGGGTCTGCTGGGCGTCGCATTTTTTGTGACTTACATGGTCAGCGCGCCAATTCTCGGCTTACTCGCCGATCGATTCTCGCGCTGGATCATCATTGGTTGCGCCGTGATTTTGTGGAGTCTGGCCAGCGGCGGGTCGGGTCTTGCCGCGACATTCGGCATTCTCTTTGCGACTCGCGTATTCGTTGGAATTGGCGAAGGCGGCTACGGGCCGGCGGCGCCGACGATCTTGTCCGATCTTTTCCCAATCGAAACGCGGGGTCGCATCATGGCGATTTTTTGCGCAGCGATTCCAGTTGGCAGCGCGCTCGGCTATGTGATCGGCGGATTGATCGGCGCTCATCTCGGCTGGCGCTGGGCATTTTATCTCGTTGCCCCGCCAGGGTTGCTCCTGGGTCTCCTGTGCTTCTGGCAACGCGACCCGCGCGTGACCGCGGATCATCTGGCACAGAAATCACCGCGCCGCACTCTGCGTGACTACCTGAATTTATTCCGCACACGCTCCTACCTCATCAACTGCATCGCGATGACATTGATGACTTTTGTAGTAGGCGGCCTGGGATTTTGGGCCCCCGCTTATCTTCGTTTTCGGAATCAAAGTCCAGAGGTAGGCATGACGATTTTCGGATTGATCACCGTCGTCGCGGGTTTGGTATCGACGCTCTTGGGAGGCGTCATCGCCGATAGATTGCGTTCGCGTTTCCCTGGCTCCTACTTCTGGGTCTCAGGAATTGGGATGTTGATCGCCTGTCCGTTTTTCATTGCGACCCTTTACATTCCATTTCCAGCGGCGTGGATCACCATGTTCCTAGCCATCTTTTTCCTGTTTCTAAACACAGGTCCTTCGAACACGGCTCTCGCCAACGTATCGCTGCCTGCAGTGCGCGCGACAGCGTTTGCCGCAAACATCTTCGTCATCCATGCGTTCGGTGACGTGCAAGCGTTCTGGCTCCTAGGATATATCGGCGGTCACGCGAATATGCACGTGGCGTTTCTGTTTGTTTCCGGAATAATTCTCCTCTCCGGCGTGGCGTGGTTAATTGCCGTTAAATATCTCCCAGCTGACACCGCTGCTGTAGAAGCCGCCGGAACCAGCTGAGCGATTGCTGCAAATTCGGGCGAAGATTGGATTCGTTTATTTCTGTTCCCCGGGTCCCTCCTGCGGAGTGTTAGCTTCGCGCCTTTCTAGTTTCCTGTGAGGGCGCGATGGGGTCGGCTTGGTCGTTCCGGCGGGAGTTGTTGCTTTCGGTGGTGATTCCCGCGTTGTGGGGTGAGGCGATTCGCCTTCTAGCTGGGCACCGCCGCTGGGTGAAGGTGTTATCTCCGGCCTGACTCTTGCGCCATGCTCTCTTCTCGTCGACGAACTCGGGGTCACCACGCCACGCGTAGTTGGAGACGCTGTAGCGTATGGGCTCGCCGTTGCGGTCGCGCGTGGACCTGGCGATCCTGCGGTTGGGCGAGGCGAAGCTGTCGCCGCGGGCGACGTACTCTGGGTTTGGGCCGAGATCGATACGATTGCCGCACCCACAACGGCGAGCGTTGCTCCAAACAGAAGGGACGTTTTCATAGGCGATAAGGATTGACCTCAAAGTAATAGAACCGCCAAAAAAATCACCGCCACCATCGCCGCAGATGTGGAAACAAGTGGCGAAGCGATGAAAATGTGTTCCTTTCTTATGCCAATTTCGCGCTGCATCGCTCTCTTCCTACTGGTAATGCCTTTCAGTTATGCGAACGCCGATGGTGTTCCGGAGGACTGCACGCAGCTCATCTTCGGGATCGCGCCCACGGGGAATTCCATGCGCGGGGAGTTGCGGCTCTTTGAACGCGCGCGTGGCGGTGATTGGAGTGCGGTGGCGGGGCCGTTTCCAGTGTTGTTTGGAAAAAACGGGCTCGCCTGGGGCACCGGGCTCGCGGGGCAAAATGAGCCGGGCCTTCGAAAGAAAGAACGCGACGGTCGCGCGCCTGCAGGCGTTTTCGAGATTGGCCAGGTCTTTGGATACGAAGCGCGTCTGCCTGCCGGTGGCGACTATCCATACCATCAGGTGACCGAGGCGGACATTTGGAGCGACGACCCGCGCTCGCCTAACTACAACCGGCATATCGTAATTGACCCGAAGAATCCGCCAGACAATTACACACACGAAAAAATGCGCTCGGGCGACTTCGCTTATCACTGGCTCGTCGAGATTCGCCACAATTCCGATCCACCCGTGCCCGGCGCAGGCAGCGCGATTTTTTTTCATATCCGGCGCGGAGTGAATCGGCCCACCACTGGTTGCACGACGATGGCGCAGGAAAATCTTGTAAAGCTGATTACCTGGCTTCGAGCGAAACGTCATCCTTGCTATGCATTATTGCCGGCCACCGAATACGATAAGAAATGGCGTTCCTGGAACCTGCCCTCTCCCGATTCGTTTCGCGGTGGCGGTTCCGCAAGTTTGCCTCGTTGATTGCTGAAATTGTTCAGTTAGTTTCGTTTCATGCGAAGACGACGTCCTAATCCTGATTCGGAGGCGAACATTCGCCGCATCGACACAAAAACGCGGGCGAAGAAACAGACACATGGTTTTCAGGTCCACTTCCTTCGTGGAGACAAAATCGTGACCAAGATGTTTAGCGACAGCGTCTATGGCGGCAAACTCAAGGCGAGACGCGCCGCGCGAAAATTCAAGCAGACGGCTCTGCGCCGTTTGCCTCGGAGAAAGTTTGTCGGATTCAAGTAAGCGCGCCGCGATTCCCGCCGTTTTTCTGACGATAGACTTTCCAGCATTCGATAAACCCTGGCGCAAAGTCTTCTGGTCGCGCCGCGACCCAACGGTCGATGACCGTCTCAGGAAAGAACGCGCCTGTTTCAATCTCTGTTCGATTTGGCGACAAGTCGCCAGCAACTTCGCCTTGATAGAGCCAGACGAACTCCTGGTCAGTACGTTCTGAAGCAGGGAGCTTTGAAATTTTCTCCAGGCGAACAGTGATTCCTAATTCTTCCTTCAGTTCGCGCCGGGCTGTTTCATCGTAGCTTTCCGCAGCGCCTACATGACCCGCAGCACTCGAGTCCCATTTGAGAGGATGCCGGTCTTTCCAGCGTGAGCGTTGCTGCAAATAGACTTCACCAGCTGGGTTGAAAATTAGCATGTGAACGGCGCGATGGCGCAAGTTATTCGCATGCACCTCAGAGCGGCTGGCATCCCGCAAAATCGTGTCTTTTTTATCGACGACGGGGAAACGCTCATTGTTAAGAAAGCCGACATTGGGGCGAGGTGGCGGCGCGATGAAATTCGCCAGGGCAATCCATTGAAGTAACGAGAGCTCTTCAGCTCGAACATTGGCATCGATATTCAGGTGGCGCGAGAGAGTATCCCAGTCATCGACTCGCTCCCGAAGCAACTTTCTTAGTTGCTTTCTCCTCTGAGAAAAACCAAGCCGAATTAATTTTACGAGTAACTCTTCATCGTGCGGAGGCAATTCCTGCGGGTCTCGCGGCAAGAGTCGCACCACTGCAGAATCAACGTCGGGTCGCGGGAAGAACACCGTTGCTGCAACGGTGCGCAGATATTTTACGTGATGCCGCAATTGGATGCGCAATGTGAAACCACCGTAATCATGAGTCGATGGCTTTGCGGAAAGACGCATTGCCATCTCCTTTTGTAATGTAAACAACCATAGTGAGATAGGGCTAGGATACGCAAGGAACTTCAACAACAGTGCGCTCGAAATGTTATATGGAAGATTGCCAAGTAATTTCACGCGTCGATGCGAAAACAAGGTGCGCGCATCGAATTTGAGGGCGTCGATGTTGAGCACTTCCAGTTGCTCGTGACTGAAACGCTGGCGTAGGAAATTAGCGAGGCGGGTATCTTTCTCGATCGCAAGAACGCGCGCGCCTTTCTCAAGAAGGAATTTTGTTAACGCTCCCAAACCAGGCCCAATTTCGAGCACGTAATCGCCTGATGTAACTTGCGCTTGATCGACAATCCATCGCGCAAGGTTTTGGTCGTGCAGGAAGTTTTGACCGAGCGTCTTGACCGGTGAGACGTGTATTTCTTGAAGCGTCGATCGTATGTCGGAGAGCTTCATACCAAGGTTCGCGAATGCGCGGCCACTGCCGCGAAATCAGTCTGTTTGTTCACAAAATCATGTGAACAAAATATGCAGGAATGAGGAATTTTATTCACAAGTTATTCACGGCAGATTTACTAGGGATATGCCCGATGTGATTGGGCCGGCGAAAGACTACGCCTAGACGTCCGCTCACTGAGCTTCTTCCAATTCCCGACGCCGGCGTTTTTTCCGGCTCTTCAGATACGTGCGACGCGCATCCTTTAGAGACACGCCTTCGATAAAGTACGCAGTGGCAGCGCGACCAATCGCGTACGTTCCCGAGCCTGCGACCAGGCCGCACACAACGTTCCCCCAACCCGGAAAGAATTTCAGGATCGCGCGGGCGCCTTCGCGCAGGAGCATCGCCGCGCCAACATTTGCACCGAGAGCCCCGGCGAATTCTGCGGCAGCACGCAGGCTGCGTTCCCGCCCGCCCACATGCATGATGCCAGAAACCATCGTCAGTTGCAGGCTGGTCAGAATCGGCAGATCAGCGAGAGGAATCGGTTGCGCGCCGATGGCCGTACAGACGGCGGTCGTAGATTTTACCAACAGCTGCGCCACTTCTCGCTGGCCTTCGCGATCTCGCGATATCCGAATCATTTCCATCCGCGCTTCATTCGGCAACTCACGCGCCAGGATCGACATAAGACGCCGCGCGTCTGCAGGAGGGAGTTCAAATTCCTGATTGTTATCCACAGGAACCAGCCGCAAAGTTTCCAAAAACGCGCCGCGTCTCGCGAGACTTGATCCAGCCATGCGTTCGTCGGGTGTCGCACCGAAGCCGTTGTGATCGCGCGAGGCGATCGTCTCCAACTGCGGTACGACGATCTCGATTATCTTGCGATCCGTTTCCAATGTCTCATTCCAGCTAAGGTAACTATTTAAGTCAGCCACTGCCCGCTTCTCCAGCTCCTGGCCGACTCGCTCGTCGCGAATGAAAAAAATGATATCCGCAGCGCGATATTTGAGTTCGTCCCGGACGTGAATGGCCGCGGAATCGTCAACCCCGCGAACGTCAATGATCGAAATCTTTCCTCTCTCAGGAAAGCCGACTTCGAACCACCGGCAAAGCGGGGCAGCAGCATTCGGCGCCACGAATTCGGCCGAACCAAAGAGGGCCGAGATGATTTTTCTAGCAGGTAATTTCGCTGAGCCTGCAAAAAGAAAACGCGGTGGGCGTTGCTGGAGAAATAATTGCTTCAGCGGCGTGAGCTCGCTGAGAACAGCTTTTCGGATTTTGGAAGGCAGCCTGCCTGCGAGACGTTCGAGGCGCTCGACAATTTGGAGCAGTGATGGCGATTTCACGGGTGGAGTAGTCTTTCAATCTTTGAATTTATCGGCGTCCAATAGCTCAGCAGTAGAAAATACATTGTCGAACGCAAATGTTCGGCCATATAGAGATTCGCGCCTTTTAATCTTTCAACCGAAATTAAAAATCTTCCTTTCTTTTCCATGAGCCTAAATATCAAAATTCTCTCTGAAGCAGCGAACCAGGCACGTGGTTTGTGCATGGACGCTGTGGAAGCTTCGAAATCTGGCCACCTTGGACTTCCGCTCGGCTGCGCCGAAATGGGTGCCGTGCTGTGGGGGCACGCGTTAAAATATAATCCGGACAAACCGCGCTGGATCAATCGCGATATCTTTGTCCTTTCGGCTGGGCACGGCAGCATGTTCTTGTACGCATGGCTGCACATGAGCGGCTACGACTTGCCGATGTCGGAGATCAAACGATTCCGGCAACTGCATTCCAAGACACCGGGGCACCCTGAATTCGGCGAGACCCCGGGCGTCGAATGCACGACAGGCCCGCTCGGACAGGGAGTCGGCAACTCAGTAGGCATTTCCGTGGCGACAAAAATGGCTGCTGCGCGTTTCAATACTGATGAACACAAGATTTTCGATCAGCACGTGATCTGTTTGTGCGGCGACGGCGACATGCAGGAAGGCGTCGCTTCAGAGTCGTGCGCACTCGCGGGTCACTGGGGCCTCGATAATTTGATCTACATCTACGATTCAAATGCCGTCACACTGGATGCCGCGGCGAAGGAAACGCAGAGTGAAGACACCCACAAACGCATGGAGGCGTATGGCTTCGATGTCCAGGAAATCGATGGCCACGACATGCAACAGTTTCTCGACGCGTTGAACGTGGCAAAGAGGCGCGACAATGGGAAACCGCAATTCATCATCGCTCACACGCTCATCGGCAAAGGGATCCCGGAGGTAGCAGGCACGTACAAGGCGCACGGGGAAGCGGGCGCAAAGTACGTTGATGCGGATCGCAAGGCGCTCGGCCTGCCAGACGAACATTATTTCGTCTCGCAGGAGGTGTACGACTATTTTGCCGAACATAAAAAGAAGCTCCTCGCCGACTACGAGAAGTGGGAACAGACCTACAACGCGTGGCGTACGAAAAATCCTGATAAGGCGAAAATACTTGATGACGGTGTTGAGCGAAGAGTTCCAGCGGATCTGTTCTCGAAAATTCCTGACTTTCCCAAGGATGCGAAGCTAGCGACACGAAAAGCCGGAGGGGAAGTATTGCAGCCCATTGCGCAAGCGATGCCGTTGCTCATGAGTGGCAGTGCCGATCTGTACGGATCGACAATGAACTACATCGACGGCGGCGGTGATTTCAATCGCGACGACCGAGGCGGGCGTAACATCCGGTTCGGCATTCGCGAGCATGGGATGTGCGCGATTCTAAACGGCATCTCGTATCACGGACTGTTCCGCGCATCTGGCGCAACCTTTGCTGTTTTCACCGATTATTGCCGCCCTGCTATTCGGCTGGCCGCGCTGGCAAAGCTCCCCAATACTTACATTTTCACTCATGACTCGATCGGTGTCGGTGAAGACGGTCCCACTCATGAACCCGTGGAGACGGTAAGCTCAGTCCGCTTAATACCGAACATTGACGTGATTCGCCCGGCCGATCCTGAAGAAACTGCAGGTGCGTTTGTGGCGGCGATGCAACGAATCGATGGACCAACCTTTCTCGCGCTTACACGGCAGACAGTGCCGATGTTGAACGATATCGACGTAAAATTACGCCGCGAAGGAGTGCTTCGTGGCGGTTACGTTGCCAGGAAAGAGAAAGCGAAGCTCGATCTGATTATCATGTCGTGCGGAAGCGAATTGCAGCACGCGCTCGCGGCAGCGGGACAGTTAGGCGATGGCGTGCGCGTGGTTTCTCTTCCGTGCTTCGAGCGTTTCAACCGCCAGCCGCAAGAATACCGTGAAGAAGTTCTGCCTAACGAATGCCGTAGACGCGTCGCGATTGAAGCCGGAGTGACCGAGATTTGGTATGAATACGTCGGTCTCGATGGCAAGGTGGTCGGACTCCATCAGTTCGGCTTGAGCGCGCCCGGCCCGGAGGTGATGAAAGAACGCGGGATCGACGCGCAGCATGTGATTGATGCGGCGAAAGCGCTATTGCAACGTTGATTCGTTAAAGCGGGATCGGTCTCAGCACGACTTCAACGCTTTAATGATGTATCGATTTTTAAAATGCTTCGGGCGGCTCACTCTGCTTCCGCTCGCTATTTTCAAAGCGCGTAAATTCCTTCCGGAATGTCAGCGGAATTTCGCCCACCGGACCATTGCGCTGCTTGGCGATGATCAATTCGGCTTCACCGGACTTTTCAGCGCGCGCTTCCTCGTCTTCTTCGTAAATCTCCGGCCTGACAAGCAATCCGACGAGATCGGCGTCCTGTTCGATGGAGCCCGATTCGCGCAGATCGCTCAAACGCGGCTTGCCGCCAGTGCGTTGCTCGGGTTGTCGATTCAACTGCGCCACTACGATGATCGGAATTTTCAGTTCCTTGGCCAGGCCTTTCAGGCCTGCGGAAATTTCGGAGATTTCCAACTGCCGATTGTCCTGAGCACGGCGCGAGGTCGATCTCAGCAGTTGCAAGTAATCGACAATGATAAGTCGCACATCCTGTTGCGCCTTGAGCCGGCGCGCCTTCGCGCGCAACTCGAGGATCGTTAGGCTCGCGCTGTCGTCGATGAAAATTTTTGCTTCCGCCAGTTTAGAAGCAGCTGCGGTCAAACTCGGGAAATCGCGCTCGCCGAGAAAGCCGTCGCGGACTTTCTGCAGATTCACACGCGCTCGCGAACAAAGCAGCCGCTGCACAAGTTGCTGGCTGCTCATCTCCAGACTGAAAACGCCGACCGGAAGCTTCTCGTTGATGGCGACGTGTTCGGCGATATTCATTGCGAGCGCTGTCTTGCCCATGCTCGGCCGCGCCGCAATAACGATCATTTCCGAAGGATGCAATCCGCTTGTCATCCGATCGAATTCGACGAAGCCGCTGGAGATGCCGGTGATACCGCCTTTGCGCTCGTAGAGCTTCTCGATTGCTTCGATCGCTTCCATCACCTGGTCTTTCATCGAGAGCATCTGACCTTTGAAACGGTCTTCACCCACGGCGAAAATGCTTTGTTCCACTTCGTCGAGCAGATTATTCACTTCGTCCTGCTCTTCGTAGGCCCGCCGGACACTCTCGGTAGCAGCCGAAATGATTTGGCGCAGAATGTATTTTTCGCGAACAATCTCGAGGTAATACTCAAGATTCGCGGCCGTCGGGACGAACGTGAACAAGCTGGTGACAAATGCCGCACCGCCCACGCTTTCGAGGAGGTTTCGGTCGCGCAAGACTTGTGTGAACGTAATCAGGTCAATTGCCTGTCCGGCATTCCAAAGATCGACGAGGACACCATAGATCGTCTGGTGGGCCGGGACGTAAAAATATTGCTCATTAATTTTCTCAACACATTCGCCAATGGCTTGCCGCGGTGAGAGCAGCATCGACCCGAGAACGCCTTGTTCCGCCTCAACGCTATGCGGCGGGGTGCGGTGAATATCCTGCGCAGAACCTGTGTGCGAAATGGGAACAACCTTTTCCCCGGTTCGCGCCGCCGAACCTCGGCCAGCGCCATTTCCCGCTTTACGAGGCTTCTCTCCTGTCCATGCGGACGATTGAGTCGCCATTTATTCCGTTTCTTTTTTCTCTTCTTTTTTCCTTTGGAAAAATCGATGTTTCTTTTTCTTTTCAGGTTCGTCGGTCGCAGTGCTCTCGGCCTCGGCCCCGCGGGGTTCTTCTGCGGATTTCACCTGAAAAACAAGCTGCGCAGTCACGTCGTGATGCAATTTGATCGCGACTTCGTGTTCGCCGGTATCTTTGATCGGGCGTTCAAGGACAATTTTATGCCGGTCAATCTCGGCGCCGAGTTCGTTTTTGACGCGGTTCATAATATCCTGCGCGGTAACGGATCCAAATGCCCTGCCAGTCTCGCCGGTCTCCAGCGTGAAGATAAACCGCGCCTTACCGATTCGGCGCGCCAATTCTTCTGCCTCGTTCATCTCGCGGGCTTCGCGCTCGGCCCGCTTGTGTTTCAGCGCATCGAGCTGGCGTACGGCGCCTGGCGTGACCTCATATGCTTTTCCGCGCGGCAAAAGATAATTGCGCGCATAGCCGCGACGCACTTTGATCACGTCCGCCTCGGCACCCAAGCCGGGAATGTTTTCCGTCAAGATAAGTTCGGTCAAAGGCATATTGATTTCTAAAACGCGCTCGGAATTTTTCAACCTGAAGCGCTTCCGGGGGTGTCGAGTGTAAAATTCAAGCGGGCATTGTCAATGCGAGAATAAAAAATGTCACAAAAAACTTTCACAACAGCTGAAACACTCCTCATCTGTGGTCTTCGCAACTATTGTAGGGCAGGAGCTCCGCCTGCCAAACCGCGCCCGGCTTTCAACTCACATCAGCATCCGGCAAGCGATGCACTTGCCCTACAACGGATTAGTTCCGCCTCAGATCATGCCGAGCTTCATGCGGCCCGCTTCGCTGATCATATTTTGATTCCAGGGCGGATCCCAGACGAGCTGGACATCAGCCTCATCGATGCCATCGATCGACAAAATCTTGCTCTGAGCGTCGTGGGCGATCGCTGGTCCCATTCCGCAACCAGGCGCAGTGAGCGTCATTTTCACTTCCACGCGCGTGCCGCCATCATCCTTTTTGATCAAACGGCAATCGTAAACCAGACCAAGATCAACAATATTGACCGGGATTTCCGGATCGTAGCACTGCCGAAGCTGGTTCCAAACGTCTTCATCTGAGACCTCGCCGTTTGTTGCGCGTGCAGGCTTTTGGGCTGGTTGCGCCTGGGGTTTTTCAAGACCCAGAGCATCGAGATCTGTCTCGGCGATTCGCGCCAGGCCCTGATACGTCGCGATCGTATAGCTGCCACCCAGGCTCTGCGTGATCACTCCCTGAGTCCCAGCCGGGATCGTTGTCTTTTGCCCGCTCGGAATCTGGATCGCCTCGCAATCACGGCTCAATGTGAATTCAGTGTTCTCGTACATGGCTTTTGTCTTTTGTTATTCCGAGCGAAGTCGAGGAATCTCTGGACTGCTTAGAAGCGATAACTTCTCTCGCCGCTCGGAAACGTTTCGAAATCTATCATATCACAAATAAGCAGAATAACGAATAGTCACCACCTCGAATGGTCGAAGGTTGAATCGTTAGAGACGTCGAGAGATTCCTCGACTCCGCTCGGAATAACAAAATGGTAGGACGCGCCTAATACACATCGCGCTTATAACGCTTGTCGCTCTTAAGCTTTTCAACATATTCGTTGGCCTGATCGAGACTTTTACCACCCTGCTCCTGTACGATTCTGCGCAGCATCACGTCAACGTCTTTGGCCATTCGCTTCGCGTCGCCGCACACGAAAAAATAGGCACCCTCGGCATCGAGCCATTTCCAAATCTCGGCTGCATTGTCGTTCATCCGATGCTGGACATAAATCTTCTCGGCTTGATCGCGTGACCAGGCACAATCTAGGCGTGTGAGGAGTCCTTCCTTCTTAAATGCCTCCAATTCTTCGCCGTAGGCAAAATCGCACCTTTGATGCTGCGACCCGAAAAAGAGCCAGTTCTTCCCGTTTGCCCCGGTGGCCTTGCGTTCCTGCAAATACGCCCGGAACGGCGCCACTCCGGTTCCAGGGCCGACCATGATGATTGGAACATCCGGATCCTCGGGCAAATGAAAATGTTTTGCTATGCTGGGGAAAACCGGCACCGGCACGTCATCTGCGCGTTCGGCAAGAAAAGATGAGCACACGCCTTTGCGAATGCGACCGTTACTTTCATAGCGGACCACATCCACGATAAAGTGAACCTGTTCCGGATACGCCTTTAGACTCGAGGCCACTGAATAAAGACGCGGCTGCAGTTTCGTCAGCAAGCCGACAAATTCCTCCGGCGTGAAACGGGCTGAAGGATGTTCAGTTAAAAAATCGATGACTTCCATGCCCCAGAGGTACGTCTGGAGGTCTTGTTTGCGGTCTGGAGCGAGGAGATAGTGCAGCGTTGGCGCAGCACTAGCGCGGTGGGCGATCGCCTTCAAAAACTTGGGCGTCGGCTGCGTGACGCTGTAATCGCGCAGCAACGCTTCGCGTAGAGTCGTTGGTGCGCCTTTTGGTCGAGGGACCTCTTCCTTGCCAGTGGCACCAAGCGCGTGAATGATTTCGTCCACGAGCTGCGGATCGTTTGTTGCGTACACCGCAAGCGAATCGCCGACCTCAAAGCTCAATCCCCATCCGGTCAGGTCGATTTCAAAATGGCGCGTGTCTTTTGCCGACTCCGGCCCGCTCAGACGACGATTGACCAGAAGTTTGGCGGGAAACGGGTTTACTCGCGAATATGGCGGAGCGGCAACAGAAACTTCAGCATGCATAACGGTTTTGTAGCGGCGATCTCTGGTCGTCGCAAATTTTCATCCGTCGTTCGCTATCGCGGATGTGGGCAAACATTCATCGTGCGCTGCGTTGCGGTAATTCTCTGCCTTTCGTTGCCGAAAAAATGAACAACATGCTGATCGCACCCATGCTCTTTTGATCTCAATCTGCGCGTGAGGATTGACTCCTCACAGCCGTGGACTTTACGATTGGAGCCCTTCAACCTCTCGTCGTCAATGATCTCGCTTCGCGGTTTGGCAGTTAGCATTGGCCTAATTGTTTTCCTGACTGTTCCAAAACAGCATGCGTTGTCGCAGGTCAGCGCGAGAGTGAGGGTCACTCCCGGCAGCGACGTTGTGATCGTGGACTCCAAGATGCCCGGGATGTTTGAACTCGAGGTCGTTTCAACCCACTCTTCAAGATATTTAGCTGTCGAAAACTTATCCAGCTTCAACGTCATCGTGACAGTGCAGTGCGGCATGTCCAGATCTGTATTCCCCCTTCCCCAGAACAATACGACTTTCATTCGAGTGCCCTCCGGCGTTCAATTCTGTGTTGTCACTGTCACTGCGAACAATGGAAGGATGCGACGCTAGGCGGCGAAGGTTGCAGCTTACGGAGTTTCCTGTCTTCTCAGCACAGCCAGCCGTCCACTCCGTAATAACTTACTCATCCCTCGTTGCCAATAGCCAGCGTGGGACAAACATCCATGGCACGCTGCGCGGCGGCCGTTTCCTCGGGTGTTTCGGGCTGCTTAAGAAAATGGACCGCAGTCTCATCGTGGTTGTACGTCAAAAGATTCGGCGCTTCTTCAAGACAGAGACGACACAACGCACAGCTGGTATCCACATACCAGTGCCCTGGCGCGTTCTCCGACTGCTTGCTCAGTTTGTCCGCCACGGCTCAAGGAAACTCCGGATAGCGTTGAAGAAAATCAACGTGCCCTGAAGCGATGGTAATCGCTGGGGCTGAATGTCTGTGTTGGGTTGACAGTTTCACCGAGCCCGGGGAGCACCCCTGGATGGTCCCCTGATGCGGCGGGGTTTTTTTGACGCTTCGGACGCAAGCGCAATGGCGAAATCCACCTGTCGTTTGAAAGCGTCAACACGGACAACAAACACGGATAACTCGTCGCCTACGCTAAAACGTTTGCGCGACCGTCTCCCTATAAGCTGCCGTCGAGCCGGCTCAAACGAATAAAAGTCGTCCATCAACGAGGAGACGTGGACTAACCCGGTCACCAGAGCGTCCGGTAGCTCTACCATCAATCCGTAGTTGCGGACATCGATAACGCTGGCGCGGAAGATCTTTGGCTTGCGCTCATCGAGCTGCCGTTGAAAAAATTCAAGTTTCTTCATCTGCACCGCGTCAACTTCCGCGTCGGCTGCAGTTCGTTCGGTAGTTGAAACGTGCTGGGCAATCGAAGCGATCTCGGCCATGTCCGGCTGGTAGGGCGTGTCACTCCGTGACCGCCGTTCCGCGGTTCGGTAGGGTGCGGACGGCAACGGAGCGCCGTCCCTACCAAGCGCACGATGCACAACCAGATCGGCGTAACGCCGAATAGGGCTGGTAAAATGCAAGTAGTTCGCCTTCGCCAAGCCGTAATGCCCGAGCGGTTGCGGAGAGTAACGGGCGCGTTTTAAACTTTTGAGCAAAGCGACTTTGAGGGCCTGCTCCTCTGGTTTTCCACGGAATGACGCCACCAATCGCTGGAGCTCGGCGCGATGAGTCAGGTCGCCAACCGGGTAATTAAAGCCGAGCACGAATTCGCGAAACTCTGCCAATTTTTCCAGGTCTGGATTTTCGTGGATCCGATAGATGGTCGGAATCGCGCGCTTTTTCAGTTCGCGCGCGACAGCCTCATTCGCGGCCAGCATGAATTCTTCGATCAACTGGTGTGATTCATCGTTTTCGACACGCTCCAATTTTACGGGATGCCCATCTTCATCGACCCAGACTTTTACCTCTGGAAAATCGAGGTCCAGAGCGCCATGCTCGAATCGCTTCTTCCGTAGCACCGCGGCGAGTTCCCAGGCAAGATGCACTCGTTCCCCCAACTGGTCGGTAGGTGGCGCCTTCAAAATCGCATAAGCCTGCTTGTACGTGAGCCGGTGCGCACTTCGAATCACGCTGCGTGTGAACCGCGCGCTCTTCGCGGATCCACGTTTGTCGAAGTGAATAAAGACTGAGTGCGTGAGGCGATCGACGCCGGGTTTGAGACTGCAGACACCGTTGCTCAATCGCTCCGGTAACATCGGAATCACGCGATCAGGCAGATAAACGCTGTTTCCGCGCCGGCGCGCTTCTCGATCCAACGGACTGTTGGGCTCCACATAAGCGGCGACGTCGGCGATGTGCACACCGAGGCGCCAACCGCTTCCGGTCTTCTCAACGTGAATTGCGTCGTCGAAATCGCGCGCGTCATCGGGATCAATGGTGACGATGAATTCTCCCCGCAAATCTTCGCGTCCCTCGGATTGCCGGGCATCAACTGTCTCGGGAATTCCCTTCACCTGGTCCAGAACATCCCTGGGAAATTCCGTTGGCAGATGATATTTCCGGATGATCGACAGCATGTCGATGCCCGGAGCAGACGCGGGCCCGAGCACTTCGATGATTTCACCTTCGGGATTAACGTGGCGCGATTCCCACGCCTCCAGGCGAACTACAACTTTATCACCAACCCGTGGCGCAACTTTGGAAGGTGCAAGAGGCAGGCCCACCACGGCGGGTTCGTCCTGTGGCGAACTAGAAACTTGCCCTACATAAACGTCATGAACGATACGCGGGTCATCCGGTACTACGTAGTAAAAGTTCCGCGAGCGTTGGAGAGTGCCAACAATCGTATCGTGAGCGCGTTCCAGTATTCGAATCACGCGCCCTTCGCGCCGTCCTTTGATGCGGCGATAAGGTTCATCCCGCGATATGCGCGCAACCACACGGTCGCCATGCATGGCTGTTCCAATGTTTTCCGCCGCAATGAAAACGTCCGTTCCGTCCGGGATTTCTGGCGCGAGAAAACCGTAGCCGACTTGGTGAATCGACAGTTTGCCAGTCACCAGGTCAGCCTCGGCGGGCAGAACATATCGGTTCTTCCGGATACGCGCGATCTCGCCCGTGCGCTCGAGCTCGCGCAAGCTTTTGCGTAACGCTACTTGTCCGGCCCCTGTCAACCCGAGCTTGCGGGCGATGTCGGTCTTGTCGAGCGGCCGGTAGTCTTTCCGCGCCAGCAGACCCAGAATTTGTTCTCGAATGTTACGTCCGTTCGAAGCCATCTAAGCGAAACTATACCGCCACGATTATCGATTTAACGCGATTTCGATCCGAGGTCGAATAATGCAGAAAGCAATTATTGTCGGCGCGCTGGCGATTGCCCTGGTCGCGCTCGCCTCATTTGCCGCAGGAGGAGCCAGGATGAAGATCACAAGTTCTGCTTTTCAAGAAGGTGGAAACATTCCACCAAAATTCACATGTGACGCCGGCGACAGCAGCCCACCTTTGCGGATTGCGGAGATTCCTTCGGGCGCGAAAACCCTGGCCCTGGTCGTAGATGACCCGGATGCGCCGAGCGGACTCTTCACGCATTGGATAGTCTGGAATATCTCTCCCCAGACCAATGCGATCGCGGAAGGAAGCGCGCCCCAAGGCGTGCAGGGAACAAATGACTTCGGCAAATCCGGTTACGGAGGACCGTGTCCCCCCTCCGGCACGCATCGCTATTACTTCAAGATTTTCGCGCTCGATCGCGAGCTGAACCTGCCCTCTGGTACGAAGCGGAATCAACTGGACGCAGCAATGAAAGGACACGTTGTTGCGCAGGGGGAGTTAATAGGGCGGTATGCCAAACAAAAGCGCTAAAATCGTTGAACCGTTGAATCGAAATCCAATGTAACGATCTAACGAATGACGGCATTCTAAGTCCATCTTCGTTCGAATAATCGACGCCAGGTGTTAGTCTCATCCATGATGCGTGGGAGACTCTGGAAAATCGGCGGCCGCATGTTCGATGTCTCCCGGCAGGGGCTGATCATGGGTGTATTGAATGTCACTCCGGATTCATTCTCCGATGCCGGAAAATTTTTCGCGGTGGAGAGGGCCGTGGGGCACGGTTTGAAGATGGCAGCGGAAGGTGCGCACATCGTCGATGTCGGCGGCGAATCCACCCGACCGGGGTCCGAAGCTATCACCGCAGAGGAAGAATTGCGCCGTGTGATTCCGGTGATCGAACAATTGCGGGCAAGCAGCGAAGTCATTATTTCGATTGATACGTCCAAAGCCGAAGTTGCGCGCGCGGCGGTTCGAGCAGGAGCTTCGATCGTGAACGACGTTACGGGAGGGCGAGGCGATGAGGAAATAATGCCGCTGATTGCCGAAACCAATTCAGCTTTCATCATCATGCATATGCAGGGAACTCCGCAGACCATGCAGATTACGCCGCAATACACGAACGTTGTCTCAGAAATTGCTGATTTTTTTCGACAACAATATGCGCGCGCCATAGTTTATAATATTGACCCTATGGCGATTGCGTTTGATCCGGGCATTGGTTTCGGGAAAACGCTTGAGCACAATCTCGAGTTGCTCGCGCAGCTTGAGAGGCTCTGCGCGTGTGATCGACCAATCGTGATTGGCGTTTCCCGAAAATCGTTTCTGGGCAAACTGATCAATTCGGCGCAGATGAGCGATCGGCTGGCGCCTGCGGTGGCGTTGACTTCGCTCCTGCGCATGCTTGGGGCAGACGTGCTCCGTGTTCATGATGTCAAAGAAAACGTAAACGCCTTAAAAGTAACAGAAGCAATTCTTCAGAGGGTAAAATGATTCATCAGCTCATCGATCTCTGGTTCCGAGGATGGCGCAGTCTGATTGAAATCCTTCTGCTGAGCGTGGCGATCTATTACGGTTACCTTTATTTCCGGGGAACGCGCGGCGCGAAAGTGCTTACCGGACTGGCGATCGTCTTTTTGACGCTGACCCTGATTTCGACGCTGCTCAATTTGGTTGTGATCGGCTGGATCGTTCGAAGCTTCTCAGTTTTCCTCGCAGTCGCGCTGGTGGTGATTTTTCAGCCGGAGCTAAGACGTGGACTGGCCGCGCTGGGCGGTCACCCGATTTTCTCGCTGACGAGCGAAAAGCGCGAAACGGTTCATGATCTGGCCGAGGCAGTGATGCAACTGGCAAATAAGCAATTCGGCGCGCTCATCGCGATCGAGCGCGACACGTCGATTCGTGTTTACGAGGAAACAGGCGTGACGATCGACGGAGATTTTTCCGTTGAGCTCATCCTGACCATCTTTCATCCAAAGGCTGCGCTGCATGATGGTGGAGTGATCATTCGCAACGGACGAATCGCAGCCGCGGCGTGCATTTTTCCGGTGAGCCAGCGCGAGACGCTCGACCGCAGCCTGGGATTACGTCACCGCGCCGGGCTCGGGATTACTGAGGAATCGGACGCAGTGGCGGTAGTCGTCTCCGAAGAAACGGGCAGTATTTCCATTTGTCACCGGCGCCGAATTGAGCGCAATTTTACTCCGGAGACATTCCGTCAACGGATCGCGGAGATTTTGTTGCACAGCAAATATGAAGACACTGATTCTGAAAAACTGGCGCGCGAAGTTGATCTCTCTCCTACTCGCGACAACGCTTTGGTACCTGATCAAAAAGAACGTAGCGACGACGCCCTCGCCGTCTGACAGGCCGTCTCCGCCGCCTATCACGGAAACGCGCTGATTCTTGGATGTCAGCCCCAGCAGCCCGATATCCGATCTTCTCAGCGTAAGAAACGCGACAGATTTTCCTCTTCCCAGCGACGGGCGCGCCGATATCCCGGGAATGCGCGCTCGCGACGGTTGAATTCTTCTGTGTGAACCCGACGGCGACCGCGGGAGAGCGCCTTATCGGGCACTACTGAGTGCAGCATTTCGTGATAAAGCACGTACCGCAGAAACCAGGATGGCACAAATGGCTGGTCCAGCGCCCGATTGATTCGAATAACACGATCCTGCTCCTGAATTGTGCCGAAAATGAAATATTCCTTGGGGCGATGCTTTCGCCGTCGACCCCACATTACTTTGTAACCACGAACACGCCCGCGAAAGTACCGCTTGTTCAAGTCGTCAAACATCGGACGCAGGTCAAAATACGTCCCCTCGTGAAGCAAATTCAACAGCCCTTGCATCGGCAGTTTAGGATGCGCGAGCTTTCGTTTCGTCTTTTTCTTTGTCTTTTTGCTCTTAGCCATTTGCGTCTTACCCCGGAAAATCCACAACGTCCAAAGGTAGTTTAGTGGCCTTCAAATCTGGAGACAAGTGAAGCGCCGATTTTTGCCACAAAAACTCCCAATTGACTGAACATCAACTGGTTATGAGAATAACTTCAAACTAATCTGAAGAACCACGTAATTCCTACATCATCTGGCTCTTAGCAGAAAACGATGCGCGATTACACCGGCTCCGATCTTGCCGAATCCCTGACCGAATCTGGCGAAATGTTCTCAATTCGAGTTAAGAGCAGTGCAGATCGAAAAGCTGTGCTACAATTTTTTGCGAAGATTGCAATGCACGTGTAATTGTCCTCAATTCCCTGCGGATGTGCGGGAGATTTAATCGAGTCGAATGACGCCGTTTCTTCGAAAGTTGCTCGGCCAAAACTGGCTTCTGCTGCTAACCATGCTCGCTCTCGCTATCTTTGGAGTCGTGGCGATTTACAGCGCCACTTCCACGCGTGCCGACTCGAATGCGACCGACTTCTGGCGAAAGCAGGCAAACTGGGTCGTCGTCGGCGTCTTTGCCTTTATGCTGACGAGTCTGATCCACTACCGCTGGATTCGCTGGGGCGCGCTGCCGATGTACCTGGCTGGCATCGTCTTTCTAATCATGACGAAGTTCATGGGCACAAAGGTTTACGGGGCGCGCAGCTGGCTGCATTTGGGACCGCTTAATTTTCAGCCGGCACAGCTTGCCGTTGTCGCCGGCATCATGGTTTTGGCGCTGTTCCTGACGCAATTTCGCGAAATGCATCCGATGCTGCGGCTGCTGCTCTGCGGAGCGATTGCCGCTGCGCCGTGCTTACTCATCTTGATGCAACCCGACCTGGGTGAAGTTATCATTTGGGCGCCGGTGCTCCTGGCGCTGTTGTTCGTTGGTGGTGTTCCGCTGCGGTACCTGATTTGCGTGATTCTCATCACAATTGCCTTTATCCCCATCGCTATCAATTTCGGTCTAAAACCGTACCAGCAACAGCGGATCACCGCGTTTACCCATCCGGATATCGACAAACAGGGCTCGGCGTGGGCCATTAATCAATCGCTCATCGCTATTGGCTCGGGTGGTTGGTCCGGCAAGGGCTTCAAAGCGCCAAACACACAGATCGAACTCGGGTTTCTCCCCGCCACTGCCGTGCATAACGACTACATTTTCTCCGCCATCGGCGAGCAATGGGGATTTATTGGAGGAATGTTTCTTATTGGTGGGTTCGCTTTGCTCCTGATGACGTGTCTTTTTGTCGCTTTTTTCGCCGGCGATCAATTGGGACTGCTTCTGGTCATCGGGATCACGGCGCTCATCTTCACACATATCTTCCAAAACATGGGGATGACGATCGCTCTGCTCCCCATCACCGGTGTACCATTGCCATTAATCAGTTACAGCGGCTCGTTTGTGCTAATGATCATGTTTGGCCTCGGGCTTGTGAACAGCGTTTGGATTCACCGAAAAATTCCTGCGTAAGAAGCTTGTGGCTTGTCGCCTGTAAGGGAAGCTGTCAGCTTCCCCTACAGATCAGCTAAAACACCGGTAACACATGGAAGCTGACTACAAGGTCAAGCTGGAGGTTTTCGAAGGGCCGCTCGATCTACTGCTTTACCTCATCAAGCAGGATGAGATCGATATTTACGACATTTCACTTGAACGCATCACTCGTCAGTACCTCGAGTATCTTCAAGCGTTCAAAGAATTGAATATCGAACTGGCCGGCGAATTCATCGTTATGGCGGCGAACCTCATTTATCTGAAAAGCCGCAGCCTGCTGCCAATTGATCAGCAACCGCCCGAAGAAGACGCTGAGGAAGATGATCCCCGCTGGGATTTAATCCGGCAGCTGATCGAGTACAAAAAGTTCAAGGAGGCCGCAGCAGAACTCCATTTGCGGCAAATCGAACAGGAGCGGATTTTCGCGCGAGAGGGCAGAGCCTCGTCGCTGTTGCAGGAACCGCTGCGCCTGGAGGAGGTTGGAATTTTTCAATTGATCAACGCGTTCCAGACGGTGCTCAAACGGATCGAAGCGCGACAGGACGTGCAGGAAATTTTTGCCGAACGGTTTAGCGTTTCGGAGAAGATTGATATTATTTTGCAACGAGTCGCAAATAGCGCGCGGCTGCGTTTTTCCGACTTGTTTGGGAATGCCGTCTCGCGTGTGGAGGTGGTAGTAACTTTTCTAGCGCTCCTGGAACTCATTCGTCTCAAACAAGTCCGCGCTCTCCAGAAAAGCATGTTTGAAGAAATTGAAATCGCAGCCCCGGCGTGAGGCGCTGGCAATTATGCAAGCGACTGTTGTAACCTTGGCGGTGCCTGTCATGCCACAACCCAGCCAGGGCGGGCGTCGCCGTGCCGGATGCAACGCCCAAGGTGCGCCTCGGAGCAGCGAGGTGTCTACAGCGAGATGCGGCGAATCCTGATCGCTGGATGCGGTTATGTCGGTCAAGCGACAGCGGATTTGTTCCATGCCGCAGGATGGGACGTGGAAGGCTGGACAGCTTCTGAGGAATCCGCAGCGGCGTTATCCGCCAAACCGTATCCTATTTGCCCAGTCGATATTTCAAACTGCGATCAGGTCGCAGAGCGACCCGGAATATTCGATGCTGTTATTCACTGTGCGAGTTCGCGAGGCGGCGGAATCGAGTCTTACCGGCAAATCTATTTGAATGGCGCTCGCAATCTGCTCGATCGATTTGCCGAAACAAAGGTGCTCTTAACCAGTAGCACCAGCGTTTATGCGCAACGCGATGGCTCGTGGGTGACTGAAGAAAGCGAAACCAACCCTGCTCGCGAGACGGGTCAAGTTCTGCTTGAAACGGAAAAGCTGGTGCTCGAGCGGTGCGGTACGGTCGCCCGGCTCGCCGGTATCTACGGCCCTGGCAGGTCGGCGTTACTGAGCAAGTTTCTTGCCGGCACAGCGACCATCGACCGGGAAAACGATCGCTTTGTTAATCAAGTGCACCGCGACGATATCGCGTCGGCAATTTACTTTTTGCTGACACGAGAAACGCAGCAAACTCAAATTTACAACGTGGTTGACGATCAACCGATGCTGCAAAGTGAATGGTATCGTTGGTTGGCGCAAAGACTGGATCGCCCACTGCCGCCGATTGGAAAATCAACCGGGGAACGTAAACGCGGGAACAGCAACAAGCGCGTTAGCAATGCGAAACTCCGGAGTCTCGGCTGGACTCTCCAATACCCTACGTTGGTCGACGCAATGGAAAAAAGCATCTTGCGTAGCATGTCTGTATTTGATGTCCCGTTAAGCTCTAAGACTTAAGAATTGGCGGTCGAACCGCGCTCTCAAGGAAGGGGCAGCGACTCGCTTATGGACCGGTTACAGGCAGTTCCTGTGCGCTAACGGCCTGCCATTTGCCATCGCGATAGGCGAAGACATCTGTGAATAGAGTCTTGCGCTCGCCATGCTCGGTCGTTTCGATCACGGCACCATTCACAATTCCTGCTTCACCGTAAATCCTTACATGCAGATCTGCGAAATGCTTCTCCGGACGTTGGCCACCCGCAGGATGCTCGCGCAGAAACTGAAGGTGTTGGTCCTTCGTGATAATTGCCCCCGGGACAACGTGCAGGAAATCAGGAGCAAGAATACCTTCGAGAGCCACAGGATCGTTCTCCACCTGTAGCCACCGATTTTCCAGGGCTAGCAACTCCTGTTTCGAGTCCTCATCTGATTTGGGCCCCGGGCTGACGTGACATGAGAGAAGCGCCAACGGAAGAAGCGCACACCCGATCACGCGATCCCACGATCTCATAGTGAAAGCTGTTTGACTTTGCGCGACTCGAACCGGTCCGCAAGTGGTGTCATAGCCACTCGATGGCAACGGCGCGTTCGGCTTCGACCAACCTCAGGTAGCCTGGGCGGCTTCTGCGGCTGCAAGGTCAGCGGCGCGATGATTTTCGCGTCGTTCGCCAAAAAGCTGGCGAATCACTTCTTCCACGGGCACTTCCTGAACGTTAATGTCGCTCACGTCGCAGGCTTCGAGCAGTTCACGACAGGTCTCGGTGACTTTTGCGCGTGGGACCTTTAGTTGCACCGAAACAGGCGTTTGTTCCGTTACTTCACCGAAGGCGGAAAGATCGCGGGCCGCCTCTTTTTCGAAAGTTAGACTCAGAATTTTGTATCCTGAAAACCGGTCAACGATCTCATCCAGCGGCCCGTCGAAAAAGATTTTGCCGTGATCGATCACCAGCACCCGATGACACAGCTCCTGGATATCCTGCATGTAGTGGCTAGTCAGCAACGTAACAATGTGATGTTTCTCATTGTAGATACGCAGAAATTCACGAACCCGTTTTTGACTGACCACGTCCAGGCCAATCGTTGGTTCATCGAGAAAAAGCACGCGCGGTTCGTGAATGAGTGCGGAAATCAGCTCCATCTTCATCCGTTCGCCTAACGAAAGCTCACGGACCATCACATTCATTTTGTCCTGCACCTCCAAGAGCTCCGATAATCCGTCCACGACCTTTTTGAACCGTACACGGTCGATTCCGTATATGGCGCGATTGAGTTCGAGCGATTCTTGCGCGGGCAGATCCCACCAGAGCGCATTTTTTTGTCCCATCAGCAGGCTGAATTGCCTTTTCATTTCGTTGCGTCGTTCCCATGGGACAAAGCCGAGCACGCGCGCATCTCCGGACGTCGGATTCAATAGCCCGGAAAGCATCTTGAGCACCGTGGTCTTGCCTGCACCGTTCGGACCGAGAAAACCAACGAACTCGCCTTCCTCAATGTTAAAGGAAACCTGGTCGGCGGCGCGCGTTTCATCGTAACGCCGTTTGACCAGACCTTTGATTGATCCTCTAAGTCCCCGCTCCTTCCGATAGGTGCGATAGACTTTGGTCAGGCCTGAAGTTTCAATCACTGGCATAAGTGATGGGAATGATTTCCCTAGTAAGACGTTACCCGCGATTCGTCTGAGGAAAACTAGCGCGCAGTGCGGAAACCTTTTCTGCTATATCCTCGAGCTTAATTCACTCTGCGCCAGACGACATCTTCGTTGTTTCGACGATCGATGAGGGCGTCCACTTTCCCACTATCTGTGTAGCGAAATAGGATGCGGCCTTCGACCCCTTTGCGAAAAAAGATTTCGGATCCCTCAGGCAGAAGTTGTTCACGTTTCGCATTGCGCTCCACATACAAATTTTCGCCTTCGGAAAAAACTCGTCTGATCTGGCCGGGCGCCAGCTCGTAGATACCGTTGAAATCGGCGAATTTTTTCGAGTCAATCCTGGCAACAGCCGGATCTTCATAGTAACGCATCGCCTGGCTGGAGGCGATTTGCCAGACGCCGTTGCGTCGCAGCCACGTATCGGTTACGTGATAACGAGCGGTGAGCTTTTGGCCAAAGATCGTTTCGGTTTCATCGAGATCGTAACTTAAAATGGCCGTGTCACCGTGAATGACGCTTTTGGGCTTTATGATCTTAATCGTGCCCGAATAACCTTTCGGCAGCGGCGTAATATCGGCAACCAGTTGCGTCTTGTTAAAGTTGCGCCCTTTTTCATCGGCGAAGATGCAGTCGTCGGCGAAGTATTTTTGCCATGGCTCCTTGTTGCCGGGTACTACCGCGTCGAAAAGTTCCTGGGTGCGGCGAACAAGTTCTTCCTGCGTTATCGCTGCAGAGTCTCCGCAGATTGACTCCAGTGGTTTAAAGAAACTAAGAATAAAAACCAGGATCAGTGGCCGAATATTCATGGATACTTTGTTCCCTTGGTCACCGACAACCAACAGAAATGTTTGGGAGGGTGGCGTGGTTTTCTGGGCGATGCGCGGATGGGATAGCCAATCGTTTACAGAACATCATCCAGGCAGCTGAGCAGATGGGCCACAGTTTCTTCGGTCTCATCGCCCATGTTGGAAAGGCGAAAGGTTTTTCCTCGGATTTTGCCGTAACCGGGGTCGATCACCAGATGATGCTTTTCGCGAAGCTTTTTCGCCAACTCCAGAACGTTGATCTCCTTGTTGTTTTTCACGCAGGTGAGCGTCTTGGAGCGGAATCCTTCTTCGGCGAAGAATTCGAAGCCAGTGCGGCGGACCCAATCATGCACGAGCGCGTTCGTCCGCTCGTGTCGAGCAAAGCGCGCCTCCAGGCCTTCGTCGAAAATTTCATCCAGCTTCGATTGCAGCGCGTGCATGTGCCCAATGCTTGCCGTGCTCGGCGTCATCCATTCTGCTTGTTGCTTCTGGAACTCGAGGAAATCAAAGTAAAAACCGCGGTTCGGGATTTTCTCTGCGCGAGCAAATGCTTTCTCCGAAGCTGAAAACAATGAAAAACCTGGTGGCAACGCCAGCGCCTTTTGGGCACCGGTGAGCATCACGTCGATGCCGAGCGCATCCATGTCGATTTTGACTCCCGAGAATGAGGAGACAGTATCGAGGACCAACGCCACATCGGGATACTTGGCGAGAGTACGGCAAATTTCTGGGAGCGGATTCATCACGCCAGTTGAAGTCTCGTTGTGGACGAGCGTGACCGTGTCGAATTTTCCCGTGGCCAATTGCCTGTCGATCGCCTTCTGATCGATATGTTTTCCCCAATCGACCTGGAGTGGAGCGGCCTCCTTGCCGCAGCGCTTTGCCACGTCGAACCATTTGTCCGAGAACGCGCCGCACATGCAGCAGAGCACTCCGCGATCGACCAGGTTCCGGATGGATGCTTCCATCACGCCCCACGCCGAAGAGGTGGAAAGGAACACTGGCTGCTTTGTTCCAAATAATGTCTGAAGCCCTGGATAAATCGCGCGGTAAAGATTCTTAAAATCTTCGCCGCGATGCCCAATCATCGGACGCGAAAACGCGGCCCAGGTTTTTTCCGATACTTCAACGGGACCTGGAATGAAAAGCTTGTCGTGCGGAGTCATAGCAGAAAACGTCCAACGTCCAACGCCCAACGTCCAATATTAAACTCTAGTGAATGACTTGCGTGCATATCACGTGCGATGTACGCGTGACGCGTGAAAGCTCAATTTGTCCTTTTTCTGATCGTTACAGGCGCAATGCTGGTGCGCGCTGAATCGCCACACTATTTCGTTTATGTCAGCAATGAGCGATCCGGTGATATTAGCGTGATTGACGGCGCGACGGACGCTGTTGTCGCGACCTTTAAAGCAGGCAAAAGACCCCGCGGGATGCACGCAGCGCCAGACGGCAAGCGACTCTTTGTGACGGTGAGTGGTTCGCCGCGGATGGCCCCCGGTCTGGATGAAAATCGCGCGCCAGCGGACAAAACTGCCGACGGGCTTGCTGTAATCGATCCAGTCGAGCACAAATTAATCGATCGCTGGCATGTCGGGTCGGACCCGGAGCAATTCGCGATAAGCAAAGATGGGAAGTTTGCTTTTATCGCGAATGAAGATGATGCGAGCGCTTTGATTGTTGATCTCGGTTCCGGGCAGTCCCGTGGAAAAGTCAAAGTGTCGGAGGAACCGGAAGGCGTTGGTGTGAATCCGCAGAACGGCGAGGTCTATGTCACGTGCGAAGAGAAAGGCGAGGTGTTCGCAATCGATCCCGATCAACAGCGCGTAATCGCAACGATCGAGACAGGCGGACGGCCGCGGTCGATTGCATTTCTGCCGGACGGCTCGCGCGCGTACGCCGCCTGCGAGAACGGCGGCTACGTTGCCGTCATCGATGCGGCGTCACACAAATTGTTGTCAAAAATCCAACTACCAACAGGCTCGCTGCCGATGGGCACTGTAATGGCCAGGGATGGAAAAGAGCTTTATGTGTCAACAGGCCGCGGGAACACGGTTGCAGTTATCGATACAGAAAAGAATGCAGTAGCGACGACAATTCCCGTCGGAAACCGCGCATGGGGAATCGCGCTGGATCCAAGCGGATCAAAACTCTACACTGCGAACGGTGCATCGAACGATGTGTCAGTTGTCGATGTAAAATCGCGCAAAGAATTGCGCCGTATCAAGGCCGGCGACGGTCCGTGGGGCATCGCGACTGTAAGCCCTTCAAAATAGATGCGGGTCGATCTATCGCGGCGGCAGAATTGTTGACATCGCGTGATCAAAGCGATGCGAGGACGCATCGCACCCATAAAGCTGCCGCGAAAATACCGACCGAGTCTTTATCCGCCGGCGGCGTAATTCGGATATCGCTCGTGCAGCTCCCACGACAACCGGTCTGCCTCGTCGGTTTTGCCCGCTTGCCTATAGGCGAGTGCTGCTTTGTCCAACGCGCGCGGAGTGATGGCCGGATCATCGTAAAGCAAGGCGACTCCCTTGAAGGCCTTCCCCGCGTCATCGAAATTCCCACGCTCCAGTTGTACTTCGCCCGCGAGCAAGCGCGCTTCCGCGTTGACACGTCCCTCCGGTTGCAGTGCCATGATTTCTTCGGCGATTTTCTGAGCCTCGTCGGGTTTATGGGCGCTGATCTTCACCGCACCGAGCGCAAGCAACACCTTGGCCTTCCCAGCCGGATCTTTCGCCGTCTGCAAGTACTTGCCAAATGCATCCTCGGCTTCAGGCAGGTTCTTTAGCTTGGTGGCCGTGTCTCCGAGATAAAACAAGAAATCGGGTTTAACGCCGCCCGGATTATCGATTTTTCGGAGCGCGCTCAGGTATTTTTCCGCAGCCTGGAAATTTTTCTCGCTATAATATTCAATTCCAAGCCACTCCAGAACCTCCGGTGGCACATTTGTGTTCGGGCTGTTTGCCAAGAAACTGTTCACCTCTTTCGTGAGCGCAGCCCGATCTTTCAAATAAAACTGACATAGCATGATCCGGAGCGACGCGAGATTGTAATATTGCTCCTTGTTCAGTTGACGGGCAGCGTTGAACGCCGGCAACGCCGTTTTGTAATCCTTTGCTTCAAACGCGGCCTTGCCGATGTAGTATTGTGCCTGCGCCGCAACAGAACTCTTGGGGTATTCTCTCAGCAGCTGGCGAAATGTGTCTACCATGCCCTTGTTGTTTTCCTGCTGTCCGAGGATCAAAGCTTTTAACTGCAAAGCTGCCTCCCGCTCGTGCGCCTTGGGATACTTAGAGAGGATCGTGTTTAAATCCGCCACCGCGGCGGCGTAATTCTTGTCTTGTTGGTAGGCCAAAGCTCGTTGAGCCAGCGCCGCAGGCGCTTGCGGATCATCCGGGAACGTCTGTACGTAGTACGTGAAAGCTTCGATCACGCCGGGGGTATTTTTCATCTGCGCGTGACACAAGCCCAATTTGTACGCCGCATCGGCGCGTAACCTGGCGGAAAGCTGAGAAGCCCGCAGTTCCTCGAAAATCGAGACTGCCTCTGCGCAATTCTGCTGTTTATAGAGGGCTTCGGCCTTTAACAGTTTTGCCTGATCGGCGCGTTCACTGGTCGGTTTGGTTGCGAGAAACTCGTCCACAGCGGAAATCAGCGCAGAAGGATCGGAGTTGTACACGTTGATCAGACGCTGATAGGCAGCATCTTTTGCTTCCTCTCGGTCCGGGTACTTCGTGATAATCTGGCGATATAGCGCTTCAGCCTCCTTCGAGTTACCAAGTTGCCGCTGGCTGTTCGCCGCGAGTAGCAACACTTCGGCCTGGGCGGCCTCCGGCAGGTTCCCCAGTTCTTTTTTGTACTCTGCTAACAACTGCGCGTACTGCCCGGCCTGATATTGCAAACGACGCAAGCCGACCTGCGCGATCGCCCGGAATTTTCCACCTTCAGGGACAGCGCGACCTTTCCGCAGCAAAGCTTCTGCTCTATCCGCCATCGCCTTGTCGATTTTGCCCTTGTCGGCCTGGACAAGATCCAGCGCGATCATGCCGCCGCGCACGGCCGATTCCGCCTTCAAGGCCGGTTTCTGCGCTTCGTTAGCCAGCGCTTCGTATTGCTTCAGCGCATCGATTTTTCTTCCTCGCGCTGCGAAAATGGATGCTGCCGTAATTCGTGCGTCCTCGCGGAAAGGATTCGGATTTCCGGTCTCGGCAACCTCGGCATAAATATTGGCAGCTTCCTCCTTTCGGCCAAGGGCCTCGAGACAACGCGCTTCGAAGTAATGCGCGGAAAGGGCTACTGCTGGTTCTTTTGATTTTCCGACAGAACGATGAAAGAGCGGAAGCGCAGCGGCATAATCTTTGTCCGCGAACGCCATTTCGGCGAGCGCATATGCCGCCGGTCCGGCGAATTCGCTGTCGGCGTAATCGTTGAGCACCTTCTGGAGGTTTGTGCGAGCGCCCGAAGCGCGACCGAGGTTGCGATAGCATTCACCCAACGAGAAGTAAGCATTCGCCCGGCCCGCGCGCCCGGGATAATCTTCGAGATATTTTTGATACTCAGGGGCCGCCAGATCGTAAAGTTTGCGAGTGAACAGACCGTTCGCGTAATCGAGCTGACGCTGAGCTGCTCCCTCGCCTTCATGCTGTGATGGCTGTGATGGCGCTGACGATTCCTCCTTTAGAGAGCGGAGAACTCTGTCGACTGATTCATCCGCGGGGAGAGCGCGCGGAACGGGCGGTTCATCTACGGGACGCGCCCGGCGAACTTCCGGCTGTGACTGAGCAATGGCGCTGCTCGCCGTGCAAAGCAGCATCGCCAGTCCCAGGAGACTGGCTGCGCTGCGGCTCGTTTTCATTTTGCTGTCGCGAAAGCTACGTTGGTTACCCCTGCCTCGGTGCAAATGTTTAACACGCCAACGATGTTCTTGTATGCACCGCCTTCATCGCCGCGGATCACTACGGCTTGCTCGGAATTCAATTGGACCAGGCTTTTCAGTAATTCGCCAAGTTCGGCACCGCTTAAAGTGCGGCGATTGACCACCATGTTGCCGTCGGCCTTTACGTTAACAATTACATCACCAATTGGCGCAGATTTCTCCTTGGCAGCTGATGCTTTCGGCACTTTAACGTCGAGCTCGTTTTCAGTCCGGGCCGCATTCCATGTCAGCAGAAAGAAAATCAGCAAAAGCAATAGCACATCCACGAGGGGCGCCAGTTGAATGCCCGGATGATGCAGAGGTGCGTGACCGCGCAGATTCATTGGTGTGAAACAGCTTTACAGTTCTTCTTCGATCAGCACAGGAGTTCGCTGGGGCCTGCCATACTGCAACGAAAGCAAGGCCAAAACATGTGTCGAGGCAGCTTCCAATTCCGAGATCAGCTTTTGTGCTCGGCCCCGAAAGAATGCGTAGAAGATCATAGCGGGAATGCCGATGGCCAGCCCGGCAGCCGTGTTAACCAGCGCCTCGCTGATCCCGCGCGACAACGCTACGTAACGCGCCGAACCCATGTCGGCTCCCAGCGCACCGAAGGAATGGATAATTCCAAAGACGGTGCCAAGCAGGCCGAGCAGCGGTGCAATCATTCCAATGTCCGCGAGATAAATCACCCGATTATTTAGATTCGCCGCGACCCGCGTTCCTTCTGTCTCGGCGATTTCGCGGATGTGCTGAAGATCTGCCTGCGGATTTTTGGTCATGAAATCGAGCACTTTTTGCACAACCCGCGCGATCGCTTCGCCGTGCCGATTGGAAACAGCGAGCAGACCCAAATAATCGCGTTTACGCAAAAGCGCGTCCGCCGTTGCCATGTAACCGGTCGAAACTACGGCGCCACGACGGATTGTCATCAAGTAGACCACGACCAACATCACAAAAAAGATCGACAGCAAAACGAGCGGAATCATTACTGGGCCAGCTTTAAAAAGCGTCTCCAGGATGGTCTGCGACCGCGCAGGCACCAGAGGCGGCGTAGCTGAGACTTCTTGTGCTACAACAGGAGCCGCACTCGCCAGCGCGGCAAACAACAGGACCCAAATCTTCATGCCGGAAATTTCGTAATGATATGCGGGGCGATCAGCGGATGCAAATGCGCCATTGTCAGATCAAACAAAGAGTAATTCGCCGAGTTGCTGGAAACCATTGGTAGCGCGCGACCGCCGGGCGCGCCGAATCGAGCGGACGGCCTCCCGCGGTTGCGGGATCCCTGCCATTATTCAGCGGCGGACGAGAAAAATGTGCGCGGGCTGAATGTTCGGATCGAGCTCTACGTAGTTACGGCCGCCGCGCCAGGTGTAATTCGCTCCGCTCAGCAAGTCCTGCACCTGATAGACGTCGCTTTCCATTTGTCCGAAACTCTCAACCGGAACATAGACAAACGAATTCTGTTTGCGATGTGGATCAAGGTTCACAACGACGAGAATGACGTTATCACGCGCCGCGGTCATCTTGCTGTAAAACAGAATGGCGTCGTTATCGGCGTCGTGGAACCGCAAATTCGTGTAAAGCTGCAGCGCGCGGTTTTCCTTTCGGATTTTGTTTAGTCGGGCGATCCAGTCCTTGATGTTTCCCGGCGCACTCCAATCGCGCTCTTTATACTGGTATTTTTCGGAATCCAGATACTCCTCGCGGCCCGGCAGTGCTTCATTCTCGCAGAGTTCATATCCGCTGTAGATACCGTAAAGCGGTGAAAGTGTCGCTGCTAGAGCCACGCGAATCATGAATGCGGGACGCCCGCCCTCCTGAAGTACAAACGGCAGGATGTCGGGAGTGTTGGTCCAAAGATTCGGGCGAAAATACTCGCTCATCTCGGTTTGGGTCAGCTCTGTAAAATATTCGATGAGCTCGTGCTTCGAATTTCGCCAGGTAAAATAAGTGTAGCTCTGGTTAAAACCAGCCTTGGCCAGCGCTTTCATCATCTTTGGCCTGGTGAATGCTTCGGAGAGAAAAATCGTGTCGGGGTATTTCTCACGAACGCCCCTTATCAAATATTCCCAGAAAGCGACTGGTTTGGTGTGCGGATTGTCCACCCGAAAGATACGCACTCCGCGCGCGGCCCAAAACAGCACGATACTTTTCATCTCCGCCCACAGATCGCGCCAGTCTTCGCAGCGAAAATTCAGTGGATAAATGTCTTCGTACTTCTTCGGCGGGTTCTCCGCGTATTTGATCGTGCCGTCCGGGCGTTTGTAGAACCAATCGGGATGCTCTTTGACGTACGGGTGATCGGGCGAGCAATTGATCGCGAAATCAAGGGCGATTTCCATTCCGCGCTTGCGCACCTCTTTCTGAAGCCAGTCGAAATCTTCCAGCGTGCCGAGCGAGGGCTCAACCGCCTTGTGTCCGCCAGTTTCGCTGCCGATCGCCCATGGCACGCCAGGATCGCCGGGTTCGCAGGTGGTCGAGTTATTTCGGCCTTTTCGATTACTGTGCCCAATGGGATGAATCGGCGGAAAATAAATGACGTCGAAACCCATCGTCTGAGCGTCGTCCACCCGTGACAAACAATCGCGAAACGTCGATCCTCGATCGCCCCAGCCTTCTGCCGAGCGCGGAAAAAATTCGTACCACGCTCCAATTAACGCTGCAGGCCGATCTACAACAACGCGGGGAGCGGGATCGTATCGCGCCGCAGCTGCGCGATCGGGATATGTCGCCATCAGCACTTCCAGCTCGCCCGATCGTGCGATGGCGTGAATTTCTGAATTAGCACCGGTCGAAATTTGCTGGGAAAACTCAGACAATCGCTTGCGGTCCGCTCGATCGCGCGCGCGCCTGGCGGCAGCTTCTATCAAAGCCGCACCTTCGAGCGCTTCGCTTCGAAGATCGGAAATGCCGGCTTCAAATTTCTTTGCGAACTCCGCCTGCCAACTGCGAAAAGTGTCTGTCCACGCTTCAACCGTGTATTCGTGAATGTCCTCGTCGTACAAAGTGCAAACGCCGCGCCAGCGATCGTTATCAAGGAAATTCATCGGCGTTTCCCGCCATGCGCGTTTCCCCAGAACACGCCACTTCAGGATCGCCGCCACGACATCGTGCCCATCCTTGAAAATGTCTGCTTCAACAACCAGGTCTTCGCCAACGATACGCTTGATCGGGTAGCGCCCGCCGTCGATCAGCGGCTGCAAATTCTCGATGACAACGGAAGGAAAAGCCCGAGGCATGGGCCTCCAATCAACCGAGATTCGGGCAGAGCGAAAGAGCAAATCCATCGGTAGGACATCGCGCTGCGATGTGTCGCCGCGGCGACCGCAGAGCGCTATCCCGACCGCTCGCGCCTATGCCGCGAAATGAAATGCGCACTCGTATAGACCCGAGTTGCGCAGCATTTGCCGGCGCACTTTCGCGTGCAGCACGGCTTCAAACATGTCCTGCTCGAGGCGACCTACGATTGGATAACGATCCACCAGATTTAGAATCGGCGAATGGCACTCCACAATCCTGGGCCCACCGTCCTGGTGATCGTTAACGAACTGGGACATGTAACCTTCTCCATCGCGCAAATTGGCCAGCCACTTGGCACGTTCAGCCACTGTGTCTCCCTTCACCTTCGTCTTGAGCGCGGCTGTTCTTTTTTCAAAAATATTGTAGAGAAGCTTCTCCGGAGCATTTGGCCCGTAGATTTCCTGAGCCGATTTCAACAGATCGAGCGTCAACTGATGGCTGTCGGCTTGAAAAAGATCATGGCTGCGCCGGGTCAGTCGATAGACCATCTCCGGGCGACCCATCTTTTGCGGGCGACGCCAGGTATCCAGATAACCGTCCCGTTGAAGGGTGAGACAATGCTGCTTGATGCCCATGTAGCTCATCTTCATTTTCTCCACCAGCTCGTTGACGGACATTCCCCTGGTGCGCTTGAGCGAGTTAATAATTTCAAGTCGTTGAGTACGGCCAATTTCCGAGATTAAGCGTTGGTTCATAGATGACAAAAGTGACAATTGAATGACGAAAAAACTGAAGTGCGGGACTTTATACGGCGCGATCTTTAATACGCAAGTATAAAGTTTACGCAACGGGCCAAACGAAAAGAGATTACAAAGTGGCAAGACGCCGGAGACCCAGCGCTATTTCGCTATGACAACATCGCCGCTTTGGATTGGCCGTGGCAGATCGGCCCACTGAATCGTGATGTTGCTGAAGTTCACGGGAATGCCGGCGCACATCAACGGGTCGGGCTTGTCGCAAACGTGGAAGTGCAGATGCGGCTCGGTCGAATTGCCAGATGAACCAAGTTTCCCAATCACGTCGCCGGCTTTCACCTGGTCGCCGACGCGAATGCCCACACTGCCCGGCTGCAAATGCGCATACAGTGAGTACTCATTCTTTCCGTGATCAATCATTACGTAGTTGCCCGTGATCGCCGTTAGGCCTTTGGCTAGTCGCTCTCCTTGTTCTTTCTGGAGCCGCGCAAAATATGCTTCCTGAGTTTCGTTAGGACGCTGCATTGCCGAAGGATCTTCTTGCTGATCGTTTGCAACGCTGGCCACACGGCCGTCGGCCGCGGCGAGCACATCCGCGCCGTAAGCGTAATAATCGTCGAAGCGTGTTCCGTCCCCTTTGTGGCTGAGTCCACTTTCACCGACCTTCGCAATGTCGAGCGCGAACTCTTCCGGAATGGCCCAGCGATGACCTGTGTGAAACGAAGCTCCGTAGCCCACATACCAAACACCACGCAACGGAAAGACGTAATTATTTTGTGCAAATTCAGATTTGATTGGGATTGAACCCGTGAATTCCGCGGCGTGACCGTCGACGTTGCCGTGCACGCGAGCTCGGAGCGTATCGCGCGCGCCACGGAAGGCGAATACCTGCTCAACTATGAGCAGCCCTCGATTTCGATCCAGGATTGGCCCGGCTAATTTGATGTCCGACCCAATCAAATCAGTGCCGCAAAATTGAAACGCGACCTGCTCGAGGATGCCTGCCGCTTGCAATTTGGCGCCGCGATCCGCAATGCGCTGCACCGCCTCTCGATCCAGCTTGCGCGACTCAACAACTCGGTTCGCTTGCAGCAACTCGATGTCGATGTCGTCAATCTTAAACGGCGCGCTGCCGTGATTGATCACGGCGACGTTCTGCAACAGGAGACTTTGAAGGTCGCGTCGGCTTTCCAGCGGGTAGGTTCGAACTGCCGATGCAGGACAAAAACGAATCTCAACTGATTTTGGGGGAGCCGCAGCAGCGCTCAACGACCAGACTGCGAAAAAAGCGAGGGTGAGATTTTTCATTGATCAAACTTCCTTTCCTGGAACAAGGTTGAGATGCAACACGAAGCACCTCTGGATTCAACAGATTAGCTCGATCCGCGTTATCGGGTCGTCGGTGCTTGAGCACTAATCGCTTCTGCCGTTTGTCATGCCGACCGAAGTGGAGGCATCTCTAGATCTAACGGAGCGCAAACAGCCAGAGATTTGATTCGCTCACTTCCCGTTCGCTCAGCCTTCAGCCTGCTCGTCTATGTCGCGGCTTCCCCATCCGCTCCATTCTCGACTACGCGGAGTTTACCCTGAGCGAGCGGAGCGAGTCGAATGGGCGCCGCTCGGAATGACAAGGAGTGTCAGGAATACAAGTATTCGTCGTGGTATTCGCGCTGCGGCGCGAACTGGACCTGCTCGTTTCCGGTTTCCGGATACTCGAAGATTTTGCCTTCGTAATTCCGGATGACGATCTTCTCGTTATCGTGGTAAAGAACGTAACCGGGATTGATAGGTACCTTGCCCCCGCCACCAGGCGCATCGATGACGAATTGCGGCACGGCATAACCGGTGGTGTGCCCACGCAGGCCTTCGATGATCTCGATGCCTTTCGCGACAGAAGTGCGCAGATGCGATGAACCGTTGATCAGGTCGCACTGATAAATGTAGTACGGACGCACACGGCACATAAGTAGTTTGTGCACAAGCGTCTTCATGGTTTCCAGATCGTCGTTCACACCGGCGAGCAACACGCTTTGATTTCCGAGCGGGACGCCCGCGTTGGCAAGACGCTCCAGCGCTTGTTTCACCTCAATAGTCAGCTCCCGCGGATGATTCACATGCACACTCATCCACAGCGGATGATATTTCGCCAGCATCGCGCACAGCTCGGGTGTGATACGTTGCGGCAGGAAAATCGGAACACGCGTGCCGATCCGCAGGAATTCTATATGCGGAATCGACCGCAACCGCGAAAGCAGCTTGTCGAGCCTTTCGTCAGAAAAAATCAGCGCGTCGCCGCCGCTTAACAGGACATCGCGTACCTCAGTATGCGCTTCGAGATAACGAAAGGCTTCCTCGAAATTTGTGTGCAATTCCTGTTCGCCTACGCCGCTGACGACCCGGCTGCGGGTGCAATAGCGGCAGTAACTGGCGCAACGATCCGTTACCAAAAACAGGACGCGGTCCGGATAACGATGGACCAATCCCGGTACAGGCATGTGCGAATCTTCGCCGCACGGATCGGCCATGTCGTACGGAGATGCCCAGGTCTCCTCGATCCGTGGAATCATCTGACGCCGGATCGGATCTTCGGGATTTTCATGCGGCACGAGATTAAAAAAGTGCGGCGTGACCGCGAGCGCGAGTTTGTCGCCTGAGAGCAAAACGCCGCTACGCTCCTCGTCACTTAGCTCGAGGTGCTTTTCCAGTTGAGCCAGGGAGGTGACCCTGTTCTTGAGCTGCCATTTCCAATCGCTCCAGAGCTGCTGAGCCGTCTCTGGCCAATACCCGGGCGCGTGCGAGATGAACTCTTTTCCGTCCCCTTTTTCTTGGGTGATCATTTTCAATTGTGGACGGAAAAGTTAAGACCCTTAAATATCGTGTCAACGCAGGCACCTTCTTGTGCGCTACTTACTCGTTAGTCCTCACCCGATTGGGTGATGCGGTCAGTCCCGCAGCAACGCGAACTAGTCTGGTCACACAGCTATTTGCCGCCAAGCACGCTTAACTCCCAGCGGTAACCGTCGGGATCATGGAACCAAAGGCCCATGTTTTTCGATCCCGGAGCTTCCGGACCGATTTCGTCGCCGGGATCCTCAATGTCGGCATCGACACTTTTCAAATGCGCGAGCGCTTTTCGTAATGTCGCCATGTTCGGCAGGTGAAACGACATGTGATCAATCGTTTCCGCCGACGGTTCACCTTTGAACAGCGCAATTGTCACGTTGTCGTTTCCCACCGCGACTCCGTTGTCGAAATCGAATTCTTTGCGCAACCCCAGCGCGCGCTGGAACCATTGCGCGCTTTTCTCCGGATCACGCACAGCCAGACCGAAGTGACCAACTTCTCCGAGCGTGAATGGCACTTTCATGAAGGCGCCGAATCCCTAAATCAATCGGTGTCGTGCGGTTCGGAGCCGTTTCGAGAAATGAGCGGCTCCATGAAGTGCTGGTTGAAATCTTTCAGGGCGTCGCGCGGCGTTTCTCCCAACCCGCTGGCACCCCGTCGCACTTCCGGCCCGATAAAGGCCAGCCAGATATCACCCACCATTCCCATTCTTGGACGCAAGCGTGCGGCTGGGCTCCGCGGATGGTTTTCGAGGAAGTCCTCGACGTCCTCTTTTATGACAGAAGGAAGTTCCTCAATTGCAAGCGAGACCATATCCCAGGAAACGTGCGCGGACTGCATTTGGACTTGAAAGCGGCTCGCAAAGATCAGTTCGCTCAGGATGATGAAAGCGATGCTTGGACGTCGTCGCGACGTCGCGAATCCGCTCTTGCGAGATCTACGCAAGTCGGCCGCTCGCAATGACGAATCCCGGATTACGAAAGTTCGCGCAGGATCAGTCGCGTCCCCAAACCATGGCGACAGAAGTCGTGAGACTGCCGCCCATGTTGAATGTGACGAATTTTTTCGCGCTCTCGATCTGCCGCGCGCCCGGCCTGTTCCGTCAGCTGCTGATACGCTTCGAAAACCTGACGAACGCCAGTTGCTCCCACGGGGTGACCGTCGGCGATCAAGCCGCCGCCCGCGTTTACTGGAATTTGGAAAGGCCCTTTGAATTTTTCCGTGCGCACCTGCGGCAACGCTGTGGCGCCGCTTTTCACAAGCTCGACGCCTTTGCCGGACTCGGCGAGTCCGAGAATTTCGTAGGCGACAATTTCGGTGATGGAAAAGCAATCGTGCACTTCTGCGCCTTGCAGGTCGCGCGGCGTCAGATTGGCCATGCGGAATGCTTTCTCGGCGGCTTTGCGCGCGATCGAAAACGTGGGCGCATCCTTTTTGTCGAGCGGCAGATAATCGGTGGTGTGACCGTAGCCAAGAAGTCGGGCAGTCTTGTTTTTATCGCGGCCGATTTTGTCCAGATACTTTCCGGAAACGAGCACAACCGACGCCGCACCGTCGGTGATCTGGGAACAATCGGAGACTTTGAGCGGCGGTGCGACGCTCGGGTTCTTGTCGGAAACCTGGGATGCGCAATCGAGGGTGAGATCGGCGTCCCGCATTTGCGCAAGCGGGTTCAGCTTGGCGTGGGCGTAATTTTTCCATGCAACCAGCGCCAGGTCTGCTTCGCTCGCGCCGTATTTCTCGATATAAATCTGCGCAATCCGCCCGAACAATTTAGGAAACATGAAATCGCCGTACTCCGGCTTTTCATTGTGATAATCGGCCGCCGCGCCGAGCACATCCGATCCATCGAGCGACGACATTGTCTTTTGCTGTTCCGCGCCGACGACCAGCACGACGTCATAAAATCCGCCAATGATCCATTCCGCGCCGAGCAACACCGACAACGCCCCGGAAGCGCACGCCGCTTCGGTATGCATCGTTGGAATTCCACGTAATTTCGGATCGATCTCCGGAATGAACGCGCCGAGCTGCAACTGCTTCGTGAACTGACCCGCGTTGAAATTGCCAACTGCGCCTGCCTGGATTTCCGCGGGATCAATCTTCGCGTCGTCGATCGCCTTCTTGCCGGCCTCGATGATGATGTGCCGTATAGTTTTGCCTTCTTTCTTCAGGTTACGCTTAAAATCGGTGCGCCCGCCGCCGAGAATGTAAACTGACTCGCTCATGCTTTACCTTAACCGATTTCTTGAGCGAGTCATCCTGAGCGAAATCGAAGGATCCCACCATTGGGTCTCGCAACGGGATTCCTCGACTTCGCTCGGAATGACGGCGTTGCTGCTTTAGCCGCCGAAGGCATCGATCCCTGTGATGTCTCGACCGACGATCAACGTGTGGATGTCGTGCGTGCCCTCATAGGTAGAGACACTCTCAAGATTCATAAGATGCCGAATCACAGAGTAGCGGTCCGTAATTCCTGCGGCGCCGAGTATGTCGCGCGCCTTCCGGGCGCATTCCAGCGCCATCCAAACGTTGTTCCGCTTCGCGAGCGAGATCTGCGCCGGACGCGCCGAGCCCATCTCCATCATGCGTGTGAGACGCAACGCCAATAATTGCGCCTTGGTAATCTCCTGCGCCATCCAAACAAGCTTCTGTTGCACTAATTGGAAGCCGGCAATCGGGCGTCCAAATTGTTCGCGCGATTTGGCGTAAGCCAGCGCCGTTTCGTAGCAATCAATAGCCGCGCCGATCACGCCCCACGCAATACCTGCACGGGCGTGCGAAAGACAAGAGAGCGGTGCGCCAAGTCCGGACGCCTTGGCCAAACGATTCTCCGCAGGTATACGGCAGTTCTCGAACCAGCATTCCGAAGTGCGCGACATGCGCAGACTGAACTTCCCTTCGATGTCCTGTGCGCGAAATCCGGGGGCGTCCTTCTCGACCACGAATCCGCCCACGCGCCCGTCGTCATCTTTTGCCCAAACAACTTTGACGTCCGCGATCGAAGCATTGCCGATCCAGCATTTGCTGCCGTTCAAAATGTAATGGTCACCGTCGCGTCTGGCGCGGGTTTCCATCCCGCCGGGATCTGAGCCGTGTCCGTGTTCTGTGAGCGCAAAACACCCAACAAGCGTCGCCCGATACCAATCCCGGCAGCCAGCGCGCCTGTTGCTCCGGTGAGCCGAAGGAATGAATCGCCTGAATCGCGAGCGCGCCTTGCACAGACACCAGCGAGCGCAAACCCGAATCGGCACGTTCAAGCTCCTGCATAATGAGGCCGTACGCGGTGTAGCTAAGACCAGCACAGCCGTGCTCCTTTCAGATACGGCGCATAAAAGCCCAACGCACCCATGCGCGGTATGAGATGTGTCTGGGAACTTGGCCGCGCGATGGCACGGAACGATCTCGGGCAAGACTTCCTCCTGCACAAAACGCCTCGCCCGATCGCGCGCTGCGCGTTCCTCCTCTGTGAGAAGCTCTTCGATGCCGTAATAATCCAGCGAAGTTGCTGTCATGTCGGTATAGGTCGCGGTACTGCGCGTCAGTTTAGCCGGGGGGCGACGCGAAAACAATTCTGTCCCGCGCGTGCCGCCTCAACGATTCGAAACCCGCGGTGCGGACAAAAAAGGCGCCTGGCGCAAGCGCTACTACAACTATTTCGCCGTGGGCAATCCTATGGCTTTCCACGCTTTGAAACCGCCGGCCATGGAGCGGACGTTTTTGTAGCCCATTTTTTGCAGGCTCTCGGCGGCGAGCGCGGAGCGTCCACCTCCGCCGCAATGACAAATGATCATTGCGTTGGTGTCGGGGACTTTTTCCTCGACGTCGAGCTCGATGGTGCCGCGACTCATGTGGATCGCATCAGGGATATGTTCCTCGTCCCATTCGTCTTTCTCGCGAACATCAATAATCATCGCTTCACCGCTTTTTGATTTCTCGGCTGCTTCACTCGGCGAAATCTCGGTGATTTTCTTCTTTGCTTCTGCGACCAACTTCTCAAAACCGCTGTGCTCTCCCATAGAGATATCCTGTCCGTCAATGACACAGCGTCAAGATGTAGCCACGGGCGTGTGGCCCGTCGGGAATGAGACTAGGAGACGCCGCAAAGCGGCGTGGCTACAGGGATTCGCCCAAGTTGAGAGTTGGGCGTCGAGTGCTAGGCGTTTCTACTCATAGCGCAGCGCTTCGATGGGATCGAGCGCGGCGGCTTTGCGCGCCGGGTAAAAGCCAAAGAAAATTCCAACCGCTGCGCTGAACAAAAATGCAATGGCGACCGAACTGATTGATATCAGCGTAGGCCAATTCGCGTATACCGAGAGAACTTTCGACGCGCCAATGCCACAGATGATCCCGATCACGCCGCCGACGGAGCTCAATGTGACGGCTTCGATCAAGAATTGAGTGAGAATGTCGATGCCGTGTGCGCCCACGGCCATTCGCACGCCAATTTCGCGCGTCCGTTCAGTCACGCTCACCAGCATGATGTTCATGATTCCGATTCCGCCGACCAGCAGCGATACGCCTGCGATTGCGCCCAGCAAAACGGTCATCACCCGCGAAGTGGCAGTGGCCGCTTCGGCGATCTCCTGTTGAGTGCGCACCGTGAAATCGTCGTCGCGCCCAGGGCGAATATTATGCCGTTGTCGCAGCAATGAGATAATTTGCTGTTGCGCCGCTGCGATCTGGCCCGGATCGCCGATTTGCACGTTGATGTTGCGCAATGTGGTGCCGCCGATCACGCGTTTCATCGCGCTCGTGTACGGCATGACGACGATGTCGTCCTGATCGACACCCTGCGGGCTCAACCCCTTGGGCGCGAGCACGCCGGTGATCGCGAATGGCACATTTTTGATTCGTAAAATCTGGCCGATCGGACTTTCGTTTCCGTAAATCTGAGTGGCGGTGGTACGACCGATCACACAAACCTTGTTCGCGCTGCGCACGTCTTGTGATGTAAACGGCGCGCCATCAGCGAGCGGCCATTGCCGGATGTCAAAGTAATCCGCTGACTCCCCGTAAATGCGGGTAAACCAGTTTTGATTTCCGGCGGCTACTTGCGTGGTCGAAACAACTTCCTCGCTTACTCCGATCGACGCCCGGCACTTCGCGCCGGATCGCCTCGGCATCTTCGATTTTCAACGTGCCAGCGCCGCCCCACCCAGTTCTAATGCCGCTCGAAGTGGTGCTGCCGGAGAAGATGAGGATCACATTTTGCCCGAGGCTGGCGATCTGCGCTTCCACTTGCGCCTTCGCACCATTGCCGATCCCAACCATCGCAATGACCGCGCCAACGCCGATAATAATCCCGAGAGCAGTCAGGACCGAACGCAGTTTGTTCCGTCGCAAAGCGCGGAGCGCAACGTTAAATGTTGGCGCGATTCTCATTTCGTCGGTTGAAGCGCCGAAGCGTGTTCTTGTCGGAGCTGTGACGCCGCATCCGAGCGTTGCGAAACCAGATGATCATTCAGAATCACGCCGTCGCGCATCATCACATTGCGCTTCGCATAAGCAGCGATGTCCTGCTCGTGGGTCACCATGATGACGGTAATTCCGCGCTCATTAAGTTGCTGAAAAATCGCCATGACCTCGACACTGGTCCAGCTGTCCAGATTACCGGTCGGCTCATCCGCAAGAAGGACTTCGGGCTGATTGATCAACGCGCGCGCGATCGCCACGCGCTGTTGCTGGCCACCTGAAAGCTGGCTCGGATGATGATCTTCGCGACCTGCGAGGCCAACGGATGCAAGGACCCTATCCGCCTTTTCACGAAGGTCTGCGTTTGTCAGACGTTGCGCACTGTAAACCAAGGGCAACTCGACATTCTCCCGCGCTGAGGTGCGCGGCAGCAGATTAAAATTCTGGAACACGAAACCAATCTTGCGATTCCGGATATCGGCGAGCTCGATCTCGATCCAGGCCGGAAACATCTGCGCCGTCCAAAATGTAGTGGCCTGTGGTGGGCCGGTCGAGGCAACCCAGAATATTCATCAAAGTGGATTTTCCGGAACCGCTCGCACCCATCAGCGCAACAAATTCGCCGCGCTTGATTTCCAGCGACACGCCGCGCACCGCGGGCACTTCCATTTCGCCTGTGCGATACGACTTTGTGCACATCGACGAGCCTAACGAGTGCACCGTTTTTCATATCGACCTACTTCCCGGCGAATGTTGTAGCCGATTCGTTGTGCGAAGCGCGGCGCTGAGGTGTTAGGAATACGCGCGTCACGCGTCCCACGGAGACGCGGCTACAGCAGTCCGCGAGCGAGAAACCGGATTTTCCCTCCATGATAGTTACGGAAATCGCCGCGACCCGCCGCCAAAGGGATTCGTCGCAGGCGATGGCGCGGCCATCGCTGAACTGAGCTCGGCCGTCACCACGCGGTCGCCTTCCTTCAGACCTTCGACCACTTCGGTCACAACCCCGTCGCTGATCCCGGTCTTGATCTGCGCCGGCTGCGGCCGACTGGCGCCAGACGGCAAAACATACACGGTGCGTTCGGTCCCCTCGGACACACCACCGCTGCGCCCCTGGGCGGGCCGTCCCATGCGACTCGTACCCGTTCTTCTTGTCTCGACCAGGCGTTGCGTCCGGCGGGCGATAGCGCAGTGCGGCGTTCTTGATTTGCAGTACATCATCCTTGTGCGCAATGACGATTGAGACGTTCGCTGTCATTCCCGGTTTCAATTTCAAATCCGGATTGCTCACCCCGATCACGGTGTCGTAAGTCACGACGTTTTGCACGGTGATCGGCGCGTTGCGCACCTGGACAACTTTTCCGTGAAACGTCTGCATGGGAAAAGCGTCCACTGTGAAATCGACATTCTGATCGATCTTCACGACACCGATATCCGCTTCCGCCACATTCGCATCGATCTGCATTTTGGTTAGATCATTTGCAATCGCAAAGATGATCGGTGCCTGGAGACTGGCTGCGACCGTCTGACCAACATCGACACTGCGCGAGATCACCACCCCGTCGATCGGTGAAGTAATAGTACAATGCTCGAGATCGGTCCTGACTTTATCCAGCGCGCCCTGTTTAATCTTCACGTTCGCCTCGGATTGATGAAGGGTCGCCGTCGCTTGATCGACGTCAGCCTGCGACGAAGTCTTCTTCGCAAACAATTCCTGTGTCCGTTTGGCATTTACTTTTGCGAGCTCAAGCGTGGCCTGGGCGTTCGCCAAATCTCCCTCCGCCTGAGTGACAGTCGCCTGAAAAAGCGCCGGATCGATTTGGGCAACCACCTGGCCGGCTTTCACCTGGGAATTAAAATCCACAAATAATTTCGCGATATTTCCTGAAACCTGGCTGCCTACCTGTACGGTAACGACCGGATTGAGTGTGCCGGTTGCCGTAACCGCCTGGGTAATGGGACCGCGCGTGATCGTTGCGGTCTGATAGCTTGCAGCGCCGCCATTGCTACACTGGCGGAGAACCGCCGCGACAACTAGCAGGCCAACAATCACGGGAAGCCATGGCACAAAACGTTTCATACAAGCGGTGGTTGACTGTGCTTAAAGTTAAGAGACAGGAAAGTGATGCGGCGTTACATCGAAATCTACTCCATCATGCTGCGCAACTCGCTCATTCGCGAGCTGAGTTTCAAGGCGAACTTTCTCTTATGGATGGTCGTGGAGATCCTTTGGTTCTGCGGCCAGATTGTCTTCTTCAGCATCATTTTCGCCAATGTCGATCGTATTGGTGACTGGACAAAGTGGGAGGTCGTGCTGCTTATCGGCACACACCAAATAATTGCCCAGCTCTTTCAGGCATTCTTTTTTGTTAACGTCGCGAACATCCCAGAGCTCGTGCGCATGGGAAAATTGGATTCTCTGCTGGTTCTGCCGATCGACAGCCAGTTTGCTGTTTCGACGAAACAATTCAGTCTCGACAGCATCGTCAACGCTGGGTTAGGCGGTGTGGTAGTTTGCGTAGCACTTTCGCGTCTCAATGTTGTTCCAGATTTGACATCAATCTTGCTTTACCTGGTTGCGCTGGGGTTTGGCGATCGCCGTGCATTACTCAATCATGCTTGCTCTGGCAGCGGTCAGTTTCTGGATCGTGCGCGCGCAGGGATTGGTTTATGGCTACTTTAATTTCCTGAACATCGCGCGTTATCCAGATGCGATCTTTCCATGGCTATTCCGCCTGATCTTCGGCTGGATCATTCCAGTGGTCATTATCGCAAACATCCCAGCCCGCTTGTTGATCAAATCGCTCGGACAGCCCTGGTGGTTGATGCTGCATCTTGTCATGGCCTCGAGTATTGTTTTCCTCCTGTCACGGGGCTTCTGGAAATTTGCCCTCCGCCGTTATTCCAGCGCTAGCTCGTGACACAGCCACCCTGGCTGTCTCGACAGCCGGGCATCCTGCCAGCAAAACCACAGCGCAGGCTGGCATCCTGCACGACGAAACAGGCACAGATGCCTGCATTACGAAATCTCCACTTGCGCGATCTGGGAAATGTTCTTAATTAGGCGTCCGTTTTTCCGGTGTCACTCGATTAGAGGGCGCTTTCAACCTTATGGCAAAACCAACAAAAAAGAAGAGTTCTGTGAAGAAGCCTGCCGCGCGTAACGCGCGACCGCCACGCAAGGAGAGCGTACAGCGACCGGTATCGAAAAAGGTCGCTAAGGCGACGAAAGCCGGAAAACGTGGGCCCTCCAAAAAAGAAACAACTGAGTCTCCGGCCGTCCTGTTGGGTTTGAATCACCGCGAGAGGAGACTCGATCCCTTTACACGGCAGCAGAAAGAGAAACTGCTGCAGCTTCGGGACGCCATGGTCGATTCCATGGCTGGCGTCGCCCAGGACACTTTGCGGTCGCGGGCCGAAGGCAGCGAGGCGTCTGCTTTTGGAATGCATCAGGCTGACGCCGGATCGGACGCGTACGACCGCGATTTCGCGCTGAGCTTGCTTTCTCAGGAACAGGATGCGCTTTACGAAATCGATCAGGCGCTCAAGCGCATTGAGCTGGGAACGTACGGAAAGTGCGAGATGTCAGGCAAACCAATCCCCCGGGCGCGGCTTGAAGCAATTCCGTTCGCGCGCTTCACCGTTGAATGCCAATCTCAACTGGAAAAGCAAAATAAGATGTCGCGGGTTCGTCAATCTGTTACATCTCTATTCGGTTTGACCGACGAAGAAGGCGGCGAGGCTGAAGAAGAAGAAGCCACGCCGGCGGAAGTGAAGGACTGACGGACAAATGGCGCAGGAAATTGTGACGCTCGAATGCACGGAGGCCAAGGCTTTGGGTAAACCTGTCTCCCGTTACATGACCACGCGAAACAAAAAGAGCCCGCGCACACCCAATCGGCTTGAGAAAAAGAAATACAATCCGTTCTTAAGGCGGCATACGTTGCATCGCGAAACCAAATGATAGGACCTAAAACTGCCAAACGCCGTTCCGCCTTTCGCCGGGCCAATCGCGCCATGCCGCGCCGGCGAATCGACATTGCCATTGAGGCTATCGATTACAAAAATCCCGATCTCCTGAAAAAATTCGTCACAGAGAGCGGCAAAATTCTTCCACGCCGCGTCACTGGCATGCCGGCTCACCTGCATCGCAAGATCACACGTGAGATCAAGCGCAGCCGCTCTGTGCTGTTGATGAAGTGACAAATTTGGCTGGCGCCAAATTTGTGGTCCCGAACGAAGTCGAGCGATCTCTCGGCTGTCACCCGCGCGTCGATCACTAACTGGACTGACTGGGACGCCTGTCTGCAATAAACAGGCGCGACCCTGTCTTCGTTATGCCTTCCGGGTTTTTTCGCCTTGCTCGATCAGCTTCCAGAATTCGCGGGTCTCGCCCAGCTGGGCGTCTTCGGACACAGGCAGTTTGCTTCGGAAAAGGAAATCGCGAAAAGTATTCTTGTGTAAGACGCGATGGACTCTGATACCTTCGTCAGTCTTGGCGAAATAAATACGGTAATCTTTCGCACGATAGCGAAACAGCTTTTTCCCTTCGCGCTGGATGACACCAAACCGCTCGGAATCAAGCTGGTCGAGGTCCTCGGGTAAAATTTGGAACTCCGCGAGCAGCTCAAGCTGCAATTTCTTCGGGAGCGCCGAGATCTCGGCTGCGCTTAATTCGTTGAAGATGATCTGGAACATGATGCTCGTTAAACCGTTGAAGTGTTGAAGTGGCCAACTACCATGCGTTCGAAATACGCTTCAACTCTTTAACGCTTCAACGTTCAAAGATAAACTCTTCGCACACGCGCGCCAATTCGTGTCGTGATTTCCCAAGGAATCGTGCCAGCAGTCCTGGCCAGTTCCACGCAGGAAATTTCCTCGTTTCCATCGCGCCCCATCAAAACAACCTCATCGCCCACTTGTACATTATCGATCTTGCTAACATCGATCATCATTAAATCCATCGTCACACGGCCGAGAATGGCGCAACGCTGCCCCCGAACCAGGACGGCAGCATCACGATTGGAAAGGTGCCATGGATATCCGTCGGCGTAACCAGCTGACAACGTTGCGACCGGCATCTTCCGAGGAGTGATGAAGGTGCGGCCATAGCTTATGGAACTTCCCTTCGGCATGTCGCGCACCAGAGAAATGCGCGTTTTCCATGTCATCACCGGTTTGAGAAGGTTCTGAAATTCAGCCAGTGGCGAAATCCCGTAAAGCACGATCCCGGCGCGCACCATGTCGAAGGGGCCCGCATGGCCAGCGAAGTCAAGCACGCCTGCGCTTTGGAGCACATGCGCTTTATAATCGATTGGAACCGCGGCGCGAAATTGATTTATAATTTCGCCGAACCGCAAAAGCTGATCACGCGTGTAGTTCGCGTCCTCACCAGACACTGGCAGATGAGTCGAGACACTGTGAATCCTGATATTGGGAAATGTGGACACCTTTTTGAGAACGTCCAGGGCTTCGCCTTCCGGAACTCCCATGCGGCCCATGCCGGTATCGATCTTAAAATTGACGGCCACGGGCAAGCGGTGCGCGACCCGATTGAAATCTCCTGCTTCCTCGAGAGCAGAAATTGTGGGAATGAAACCGCGCTCTGCGATTGTCGACCTTTCCCCTGGCAGAGCGGGGCCAAGAATAATGATTGGGTGAGAGAGGGATTCACGCAACGCCAGTGCCTCTTCCAGGTTCGCCACGCCGAAAAGTTGCGCCTCATCTGCGAGCGTTTCCGCTACGCCGATTAGACCGTGCCCGTAAGCGTTCGCTTTCACCACGGCGATGATCTCTGCGGACCCGACGCGTTCCCGCACGATTCTCGCATTGTGACGCAATGCGTTCCGATCGATCTCGGCCCAGCAACGATAAGTTCCCTTCATCTTGGCATCGTGATGTGCGGCTCGCGCAAATAAATCGGCTCGAGCGGTGGCAAAGAAAAGCTGCGCTGCGGTTCTCGCGCAAGTCTGGCGAGCACGAGAGCAGATGGGAAGCGAACTACCGCGCGCTCAAATTGCGGGAGCGAATCCGAGGTGAAAACTGGCGTTGCGATCTCAATAGTTTCGAGTTTCGATTTCAGCTCCCACTCCGCGAAAAGCGTTGGACCTTGGACCAGGTTATTCGCGCGGATACGCGCAAAGAAAAAAGATTTTCTGCGAGCATCGCCGATGACGGAGTATTCCTGCGCGTTAGACTCCATTGCACATATTGATGGAAAACCGATCAGGCGCGCACCGGAAGAAACCTGCAACCCGATTGCCGCTGAAATTGCGATGCGGGTCCCCGCGTAGGACCCAGGGCCAAGCCCGACGATAATCGTGTCTGGAGGGCCAAGTTTCTTCATTGCATCGGCAAGATTTTCAAAGAAGGCAGCAGAATTTTTCCGGTCGTTCGGCCAGTCACGACTGAGACGGGCACCGTCTTCATCCAACCACGCCAGACTGCCGCGCGCTGTAGAAAGTTCCAGCGCAAGAATTTTCACGTTCCTTGGAAAGTAATGGCGCGCTGATTCTCCGATTTTATTTCAAACAGAATCCAGCGCGCTTGTTCGGGAATGAATTCCGGGAAGCGATCTGCCCATTCGATCACCGAAATTCCGTCGCCAAAAAGATAGTCATCGAGGCCAAGCCGCGCGAGGGACTGGCGACTCTCCACGCGAAAGAAATCAAAATGATAAACAGGAAATCGCCCATCCCGGTATTCATGCACAATCGTAAACGTGGGGCTGGCAACGGCAGCCTTGCTTCCCATGCCGGCCACGAAGCCTTTGGTGAATAAAGTTTTGCCGCTTCCCAATTCGCCTTGTAAGGCTAAAACCGATCCCACTCCGGCATCCTCTGCAAGTCGCCGCCCGACTCCTTCGGTCTCAGCCGGGCTGTTGGAAATGAACGTAGCCACGGGCTAGACGTTGATGGTTTTTGGTTGAGAGTTGAGACAGGGATCCGATGCGTGTAAGCGGCAGTTTTGGGAATTGCTTTCGCCATGCTCGCTCCAAGCGGTTTCTGTCACGCGGCGGAACGGCAAAGAGCAATTCGTAGTCTTCGCCCTTTGAAATTGCGTCGTCGATCTTCGCGCCACGAGTAAGCGGCAGATTCTGCGTCTCGACGGTAAATCCAACTCGGCTGGCCCTTGCAAGTCGTGGAAGATCGGCTCCCAATCCGTCGCTTAAATCCATCATGGCGTGGATGGAGAAATTTTTTGTGAGCCACCGCGATTGCGCGATTCGCGGAACGAATTGCAAATGCTTTTGTTTCATGGCTCCGCCAAGTCGACCAGTGACAAAAAGATCATCGCCCACCTTGCCGCCGCCGCGCGAGACACAACGGTCTCTTTCGACAAAGCCAACAACGCTAACCGAAATCGCCACGGGCCCAGGTGTGCTACTCGTTTCGCCGCCGACTATGCTGACTTTGAACCGCTTCGCGGCCCGGCGCAGTCCGCGATAAAGCTCCTCCACCCATTCAACCTTCGTTTGCTCAGCGGCAATGAGAGTGATCAGGGCAAATTGAGGCACGGCCGATGTTGCCGCAAAATCGCTGAGCGGACGCATCATCGCTTTCCAGCCGACGTCGGGCGCGTTCGCCGTTGCCAAGAAATGTACACCTGCGACAACGCTATCGGTTTTGAGCACAAGAAAGTTGCGGCGATCGCGGGTTTTCACCACAGCACAATCATCACCCGGGCCGTGGACAACGGCTTTTGCGAGCGGAAGATCAGGCAAAAGCTGGCCGAGCATCCGGTCTTCTCCGATCTCGCGCAGTTTCATTGTCCGTTTTTAGCGCCAGTGGCGCTATGTCAGTTTGAGCCCGCGGCGCTGCCTCAGGGCTATGGATAAATCTGCACCTTTGGCGCCGGCCTTGCGAAGGCTCATGGAGAAAAGATCTCCGGAAATGCGAGGGCGGTGAGAGTTAACGCATTGAAGAGCGAATGCATCGTCATGGCGACCAGAATGGAACCGCTCCACTCGTATGCAATCGCGAAACAACTCCCCAAAACAAACAATGGCGCAAACGAGGGTAAGTGGGCGTGCGCCGCGGCGAACAGCAGCGCGCTGAATGTGACGCCCAGCAAGCGGCCGAAATAGCGCTTGAGTACACCGTAAATAAAAAATCGAAAAAGAAATTCCTCAACTACCGGCGCGATTGCCACGGCGAAAACGATGATCATCATTCGCTGCTCAATCGTGCGCGATCCGCTGAAAAACTCGACGATGTTTTGCTTGCTTGAGCCGCCCCCGAAAAGCCGCTGCGTAATGGTGTCAGATAACAAGATCAACGGATAAGCAAAAAACAGCAGGATCGCTCCGGTGCTCAGGGTCCGGACAAAACCTAGCCTGAAAAACCCGCCTAATGAGCCAACGTCAAATCCGCGGAACTGGAGGAAAGTGACGATGACGAGCACCACGCAACCCGTAAGAAGAAAATTTGCCAGAAGATTGCGCGCGCTGAACTGGATCGAGGGTTGCGAAACTGATGCGCCAATAGTCAGAAAAAGAAAAAGGATCAACAACGCAGCCAGTATAGCCTCGGGCAGTCCAAAGCTTCGCGTCATCGCGTCAGCACCGAAAGCGTTCCGAGTTCGCGTACTGATCTGATAAATCAGCGAAAGATAAACATAAGCGCTGGCAATAATGTACAGCGCGAAAAGAACGACCCCAATAATGCCGGGAACGGCACCGAATGCCGCGAAGAGGATGCCGGATCGCATGCGTCCTCTGTTCTACGGCGCGTAATAGCTCGGCAGGAAATACGCGCGACCACTTTCCAATTGCGGAACGAGTTGCTTTGGGAATGTCAGTTCAATTTTTGAATCGGTCTCTCCAAATATCCGAAAGAAGCGGCTCAGACTAAACGGCGGGCCGTATTTCACGACTTTGGCGTCCGGCGCATTTCCGAGTTCTTTTGCTTTCCCGAATGCGTCTTCCAATTCACCAAGGCCATCGATCAGCTTGTGTTCGAACGCGTCCTTGCCCGACAGAATTCGTCCGTCGGCAATCGTATTGCGCAAAATGTCCGCCGGAAGATTTCTTTCTTTGGCAACGATGCCGAGAAATTTGTCATAAGTCTTCATGATAAAGCTCTGCACCAGCTCGCGTTCTTCCGGTGTGATCGGTCGCGCGCCGTTCAGCATGTCCTTGAACTTGCCACTTTTGAAAACTACGGAGGCGAGTCCTACTTTGTTAAACAGCTGCTCGTAATTCAGCGTTTGAATAATCACGCCGATGCTGCCGGTGATGGTAGTGTCGCTTGCCATCAAGAATTTGCCGCCGCAGGAAACGTAATAGCCGCCGGATGCCGCCAGTGAATCCATGTAGACGACCACCGGTTTCCTCGCACGCACCTTGACCAAGGCGCTGTAGATCGCGTCGGAAGCGGTCACTTCTCCACCGGGAGAATCGATTTCCAGCACGATGGCTTTGACGCGGCTGTCATCGCGAGCCTGTTGCAGGGCCGCGCGCATGTCATCGACCATTGAATCGGTAACGCTGCCGGGAAGCGAAGAGCTGATCAGACCGCGCATGGTGATGACCGCGATCTTGTCGGTGGTCGCGCGTGCCCCGCGCTGAAGCAGGATTTCACGGAAACGGGGAATTGGTTCGGCCTCGCGGGTCCCGCCAAGGCGCTGAAACGCGACGGCCATCAACATCAGGTTGACGAACAAACTGGCGCAAAGCGCGACGAATAAGAAGATGCTGAGACAACCGAGCTTGCGATTCCCTGCCATGACAAAACGAAGCTGGCGGAGAACCGGCGCGCGCACAAGAGCTTTTGTAGTAGCGCCTGCGTCTCGCGCGTCTGGTTTCGGCGTCGCGCCAAGAACAACCTGTTTCCTTGCAAATGCTTAAGCGCTAGAGGAGTGGAAGATCATCTGAGAACCTCGCGATTGCGGAGCCGCGGTCACCGTCCGCGGCTACAGTTTGAGGGAACTCACTCGCCAGCACCCGAGACGGGCGCGTAACCAAATCCCAACGCGTTCTGACGCGCTAAAGCGTTTTCAAGTATTCGAGCAACCTGTCTTTGTCCTCGTTGGACAGACGGGTGCCCGTAGGTGTGGCCTTGATTGCCATTTCCGTTTTCTCATGAGCCAAAAGAAAATATGGCTGGTGCAATACTTCTATGGATTTCCAGTTGCGGCAAAGTAACGTAAGGCGCGTAAGCTTGGCAGAAAAAAATAAGCACCGCCGCGCACGGTGACGAATTGGGGCATCCCGGAGAGACGGCGCCGTAAACTGCCGTCGCCAGGCATCGTGAAACTGCTCGTAATCGAGCATCCTGGTATCGACTCTAGATTGCCCAGCAATGGGTCGCTTTCTCCAGTTAAGCCGGAGAACTTGGTGCTTACAATCCAAGCGTTTTGCAAGAACTCGAATTGGCGCGAGATATTGGCATTGAGACAGATGAAGTTTAGCCCTCGCGGCGGCTCCTTTTCTGGCGCAGGCTCGAGCGCCTGCAGGGGTGATAGCTCCGACCCGTACTCCCGGCCGCGCCGGAGAATGCGATGGAAACGAACCGATGAGGTCAGATCGTCGTAGAAACCCTTCGGACCAAAACCAAGCATGATGATGAGTTTTCTCAGCGCGCCGATGCGTCGCCCGGGGAAGTCGCTGTTGCGCGGATTTGCGCGCCTAATGTGTGCACCGAAAGGACAACGCGCGCCCGCTGGATCAGCTTCGTATGTAAATTGATTCTGCTTAACGGTGCGTGGCTCTGTCCCGGGAATCGGTTCATCCTGGATCGGCACCAAGGGATCTCCCGTCTCAGTGCGGCCAACCATTTTCGCGCCCAGCTTGCTAGCCTCCGCGAGATTTCCGCCAGCGTGCTTATAGAGGAACTTCCAAAACTCTCGGACGTCCTGTTCCAATTGTCGCATGACAAGATATGTCCCGTTGCGCCCCAGATCTTTTTTCGCCGGCGCATCCACAGCGGGCAGTAATTCCGCGTTCGCCGCGTCCGGGTCGAGTAAAGGCCGATCGGTAATTTTTCCGTATTCGTTGCGATAGCCGAGCAAAAACTCACCCAGCGCGGCGATGTTCGTGTACTCCAATTGTGTGCATGGCGTTTGTCGCTGCTCCTCCCAGTCGAGCTGAGGCTGGCTAATGCCATCGGCGAAACCAAATGGTTCATCTCCGTCGAGATTGCTGGTGCCAAGCCAGATCACCTCCTCGAATGCGTCGGTCCAAGTGTTACCTTTGGTGCTTTGGACAAAAGAATCGAAGTGTTCCGGCTCGGCGAAAAACATCACTAGGAGATGTGGTTCGCTCCCGGGGCCGCCCCAATCCCAATGCTCGGGGGCGTTACGGCCCACGTCACCCAACAGCCGCGCGCGGTAATCTTTGCTCATACCGGTGCGGAACTCACGTGAGAAGCCTTCCATCACGGAGTCTGGCAAGCCAAGCTTAGTCAGGCCTGCCGCCGTGAACGCGATCTGCAATGTCGTGGCCGGCGGTGGCCTCTTTTCCACCGCGTTGGTGACCGGAGCCGCTCGCAACCAGGCTTTCGCCGCAGCCACGTTTTTCACGCGCACGAGTGCATAGGATGCGCTGGTCATGCGACCGTAACCAAAGCGCACCAAACCTTGCACGTCCGCGTAATCGACCAGGCTGTATGTCATAGCAAGGCCAGCCATTCACGGGCCTCTTGTTCACTGATCGACGAGGATTCCAATCCTCGACGGATGCGCGTGTTCCTTTCCAAATCGACGGCGGTCAAACCGGGATAAGCCTTGTACCAAACCTGCGTTAGCACGGTGTGGCGTCGCTGGAACTCCTTAAAGCGGCGTTCGTCGGCGCTGCCGCCCCGGAGCAGCCAATCAGTTCTGGGATAGCCGATGCCATTGCTGGTAAAAATATTGAGGCCGAAACCGAGCTTATTGATGAAGTCGTCCATATAGCTCTCATTGCCGCCGTCATAGTTGCTGAAAAAACTCAGCCGCTCGGTACCACCGATCATCACCCAGCGCGCGAAGTGGATCGAGCGGACGCGCCCCAGACGTCCGGGCTTGATAATGTGTCGCGTTGCGTAGTCGATCACCAAAAGAACACCTCTTAGGGTCACGAGCCGCAAGAGACCGGGTTTTAAAGTACCCAGTGCACTGTACGGATTCGTAACGTCATGATCTTCCGCCTCTGCCAAGGTGACGAAATGGTCGTCGTCGACGACGATGTAGGGCTCCGGATCGGTCTTCTCCAGGCGGCGAAGCTGAAAGAGATAGAATGGAGCGATTAGAATCAGCAGCGGCGAAGCCAGCAACAGCAACAATGGCATGCCGATTAGATGTAACATTTTCTTGATCGTCCATTCAACCGGCGTCGCCTCCTTGTCGGACAGAGTAAGGCGGCCCGCGGATTTTTCCGCCTCCACGAACCGCTTCAACTGCGCATAAATTTCCCGTGGCGGCAGACCTTCAAACGGAGACGCCTGGCTCGCAAGGTGGCTTTCGATCGCATCCCGCAATGCCGCTTCTTCGCGGATCCGCCGCACCGTGCGTCCGCGTGTGTTCACGTAAGCCGCGCTCGCGGGACTGCGCAGCAACTTCATCCAAGCCATAAGATCGGTGTCGGACGCGAATCCATGGCAGCATGAAAAGATCGCGCGCAAGCCGTCGGACGCACGTCTCACCAGTTCGTTGAGGAATGCCTCTTCCTCGCCGTCCATGTCGCCGAGGAAGGCGAGATACAGCGGATAGTTGCGGACCGGCAACCCGTAAATGCGCAGGTCTCCGACGTTCTTGTCGTCGAGGATCACAAAACGCGCGAAATGCAGCGTATCGAACTGCGCAAACGGGACGAGCGGATTGTTTGGGTTGACGCGCCCCGGAGCCTCGTTCATCGAGTCGAGCAACCCGCGCAGTTCCGCCAAGCGTGACGAAACGATCGGCGCCAAAATCATGAAATTCCCCTGCGGCGTCATGGCCTGCTAATCGAATACCTCATCACCTGTGGGCTCGTAATGAGGCACGTCGTTCATGTTATGGCGTAACTGTGATAACTCGAAATACATCCGCTGCCGGGCACGGCTTTGATTACCCAGCGGCCGATGCTCGGCGATAGTATGCCAGGGGTTATAGGAGAGCTTCTTGGCAAATTCCATTTGTGCCGGCGAATCGAACTTCTGTTTCGGCAGCCGCAGCGTTGCTACTGATACACGTGGCGAAAGTTTTTCCGGCCAGAGGACGCCGTTATTCTCAATTGGCATCAAGAAAGGATCGGTCTGCAATTGCAACCGAAAGTCGAGTTCCACGTCTCTTTCATTCAGCGCCTTGACCATTGCGTCGCGCAAATAATCATCGGGCGGACGCAAAGGAAGGCGCGGGATTGGAGTTTTCTTGTTTGTCTTTGGCCAGACCGAGTATTGCATCGCCTGACCGTCTCCCAGCAGGTACGGCACGCAGCTAAAGTAAGGAGCTTCGAACGGGCTGCTCTGAGTTTTGACCCAGAGCCCTTGCATAATCATGTCCAGGATGTGGGGTTGCTCGAAATTAACGAAATGAAAAATTTGCGCATTTTTCACGCTCCACTTTTGCAGGTGCGCATTCGACTTTACGTCTTGTGTAACAAAGGTCGGGGTTGAGACGCCAAACATGTCGAGCGTGAATTTCTCCTCATCCATCAACTTCGGACCCTGCACACCCAAGAGTTTGATGCTGATGCTCATGAAACCCACGTCGTCGATGTCTGGAGTAATGTAAGGACCCGGTCCGGAAAAGCGCACCCAACAACGGAACGTCTGTGGTTTGGCGTAGATGCCATAACGAAATTGTGGCGGAAGGTTGTCGTGGACGATAAACTCGCCGCGCACAATACCCTGTGTTTTGGTGTTCCCGCCGCGCTCGAAACCGCCCGGTTTCCAGAGTCCTCGCATCTGCGTGGTGAAACTCTCGATGATCGACCTAAGGTATTCCTCCTCGTTCGGCAGCGGTTTTTCGTCGGCAATCTGTAGGCCTTCGTCCTTCCGCTGCATATTGATCAATGCTGTGACCAGGCGCGCGATTGGATCGCGAAGGATGGCGTCGAATGTTGGGCGAAGCCAGTGATCAACTCGGCGTTCCATCTGCAAAAGGAACATATTGGTGTTGCTCACCAAGTTTAGGAACCACGAGCCAGTATTGGCTCGCGGCAGTGGGCGGCTAACGTTCGAATTCACAGCACGTCAGAGGACCACAAGGTCTGATCACCCCGACGCTGGAAACTCCAGCGCGAAATCAATCAACCGTTTCTTGCTCCAATAAACTTTGCCCAGATACACCCCCGATGCGACTTCACGGATTTCGTCACGAATCCAATGCGCTAGCAGTGAAGTCTCGGAATAATCGAGAACGATGCATTCCTTGTTATCGAGCCAGCTGGGCCCCTTGTAGACCTTCGCGATGATCGCGTTCAGTCCGAAGGGCAATATCTTATTTCGCAAAACGCCCTTCGCCGGATCGAACACTTTTCCCTGCCATGCGAAATGGTTCACGAAACTCGCGATATCCTGCGTGTAAGTGGTCCCGGGTGCGACGATGGCGGTCCCCTTGGCCTCGCCTTTTGGGATTTCACCGACGGGGCTTTGCGCGAAAAGATCGTCGAGCTGCGCCTGCGACATTTTTAGCATTTCATTAACCGTGACAGCCATGTTTTCTCCTTGTGTTGGATTGGATCTCGATCAAAACGTTTTCAGATATTCGATCAGCGCGCGTTTATCGTTATCAGATAAATCGGTGCCAAAGTAGTGCCCCTTGTCTTCGACAAAGTCGGGACACTTGTTCGCCGCGAGCAGTTCAGGGACCGTCCTGATCAATTCGTCTGTGGCTTGTTCCGATGAAAGATTCTGCGTGTGAATCTTCAGCAATGCTTTGGCTATTTTTGCCTGCAAAACAACCAACTGCCCAAAATCAGGCTCGACATTGGCGATCAGATTGATCGGTGCGCCTTTCGGGATGGGTCCAATGTTGATGTACCCATCCTTATCAGCCAGCGCTTGCAGCGGTTTCGGCACGAATTCCTTGCGCAAATGCAGCGCGCACTCGTTTTGCGTGCGCCAGATAGAACCCTTGTTCAGGCGTTTTTCCGGCCATAACAGTTTTTCCACTGCATCGTTGAAGGCGTCTACCCGGCCGGCCACGGAAGGATCGCCGGTAAATTTCCCGAGCATGTTATTGTGCAAAAAAGGTGCCGAACTCCACAGACTAACGAGTGAAGGAGTCCGATAGTAACCGGGGGCCACATTCTTCTCTTTCGGTTTGAATTTGATCGGCCGGGTTTCATCAAATGGATTGAAAAACTCCAACTCATCGACTGGGGAAAGTTCTTTGTAAGTCAGCGAGGAAAAGTTGTCCCAGACGTGACCGGCTTTCGCGTTCGTCGCAAACGCGCGAGCAGAGTTCGTCTCGATCTTGGTCAATGGATAACGCTTGTCGTCGGATAGGAAATTGTTCTCCAGGAAATCGGGCGCCATTACGGCTGTGCGAAACCAGGCTTTTCCCTCGCCGGAATGCGCATCGATATTTGGCGGCGGCTGTTTGCTCGAATGACAAGCCGCGCAACTCTCTGCGAAAACTTCTTTTCCCCGCGTCATCATTGCTGAATCGGCGGTGATGTAAGCCTGGCCACCGGGAGCGTCGGCGAGATGAAATGGTTTCAGGCGGCGGAAGAACGCTGCAATGTTTGCCAGGCGCTCTTCAGTTGCGCGCCAGAACACCGAATGTTCCCGCGCATAAGGGATCTCAAACGGCTTTTGTGGAGTCAGCCCAATCAATCGGTTGTGAAGTGTCAGCCAGTATTCGGAAAACATGCCGATGTTGACATAGACACGGATCGTTGCGCCGGCGACGCCGATCGAGTCTGCGCCGTCCTTCAAGACGTGCGGCACCGGCATCTCCTCCTTTTCTCCAGGCAAAGCGAGGGTGCCGCCCGCCATTTGTTCCGGGACTGCAATCCGCTCCCGCTCCGCAAGCAAGAAGATTGGATTGATGGCGTTTGGATTGTTGATGTGATCGGTTGCAATCCGGGAGGTATCGGAGGTGCCGCGCGGCTGCGCGGCCAGCATCTCATAAAACAAGCCGCCTTTTTCGACGTTACAGGCGAAGACTTTTCCTTCGTCGATGTACTGATTACCGATGGCAGACGCGAGATTTTCCCAGCGCGGATTTTCCGGATCCGCTGGCGGATTATCTGGATACGGCGCGATGTGACAGGCGCCGCAGGCCACACCGACACGATACGGGCGGACCAGCTTGTTGTCGTTGTAATAAACCCGATCGTTCATGAAACGATCGCCGTCCCATTTTTTGCGTGCCTCTTCATTGAAGTCCGGATTCGGAAAAAGGCGAAAGCCAAGGACTCCGGATGGTTTGCCGTAAACAGTCTCGACTATGCCTGCCGGCTCCGGCTCCGCTTGCTCATCTAGCCACAAGCCAAATTCATCAGGCTTCGTCGCGGCGCGAAATCCGGGCTCGTTTACCAAGCCCAAAGTCTTGAAACGCTCACCGCGCGAGAACTTGCGGTTATCGAGCATCTTTAAGAGATCCATCAACCCATAACTGTCCTGGGCCGCATGGTTCCAAAAATGCTGGTTGCCTGCACTCCAGAGATTCCAGGTATTGCGGCCCATGATTTCCTCGGGCGACAGATCGATGCCGCCATCCATCGGTTTGAAAATGTCGGCAGTTATCTGCGGAAAATCGGCCGTGGTTTTTCCAGTCGCTTTCGCCTCGTCGATTGGCTCGTTTTTTTCGCAGCCGGAAAATGTCAGGGATAGAAAGGCAGTAAGACAGGTTCCGACCCTGGTGAGACGGAGAAGATCGCGTTTGGCTTGGAGGAACGCCTTCACCGAAGCATCCTTGATACCGCCCTCGTAAGGCTCGTGACAAGAAAATTATAAACGCAATCTCGGAAGACAAAATGAAACACGGAGGACGCGGAGCCAAAGCGACATTTTTTCGCAAGCAACTCGTGCAAGCACCTCCAGGACGCGAAGTTTTTCGTTCCTAGAAAAGGTCGAGCAAACGCTGGCCGACCGCGAGAAGACCGAGTCCTGCGCCCGGAAAGAGAACCGCCCGAATAAACGGCTGCTCAGTCAACGGCGCGAAGGCGCCCGTCTTGAGGTCGCGGATTTCCGCGATTAGCTCATCGAACATCTCCCGTTTCGCTGCGACTTCCCGACCTAACAGGCGAAACCGTCGCAGATCATTGAGGGCAGTTTCGCGCAATTGTTCGGCGGCCCGTCTGAGCAAAATGGCGCTGCCGAGCGCCCAAGCGGCGGTGACGGCACAGATTAAGACAAGACTGGCCGGCCACGTCCAATTATCAAAAAACGAAGAGCGCGCGACAACCAGCAGGGTGAGGACGAGAAGCGGGTACCAGATCAGCAGTGCCACTGCTTGTGTGCGTTGTGCGACAAAGAAAATCTCGTGATAAGCAGAAAGCTCCTCTTCGTCTAGTGGTGGGCTTCGATGCGACCGATCAACCACGCTGCGACCCCAGTTCGTCACCTCTCGGCCAAACATACGGATGAAATTGCTGTTTAACTGAATGGCATCGACTACGTAAAACGAGAGAAGCAGCAGACCAGCGCCAGAGAGATAAAAGACGATCTTATCGATCCTAAACGCCAGATCGCCCCGCGCAGGCGGCGGGGGTTGGGGAAACAAGTGCAAAATCGCGAAGGCGAAAATGTAATACAAAGCAAAAAGGATCCCGATTCGGATGAACCGCGGCCAAAACTTGTTCCTGCAAAGATAAGTGTGCCACGCCTCTTCAGCGGAAAAGAGCGAAGTTCCTGAAGGCTGTTTCATCTGCCAATGTTCAAAGCCGATGCCAAGATCGCGCCAGCGAAATGCCGTCAACGGCAACGGAGCAAACGAAAACTCTGCCTCGATCATTTTGGCATTCGCACGAAGATCGAAGCTCGCTTTGAACATGAAGAAGATCGCGAGCACGAACGCGATTAGACGCACCATTTCAGTTGGCCAGATGCTGATGCCTGAAAAAAAGACCAGCGGTTCTTCAGGTGCCCAGTATTGCGCAACCAAAGCGACCAAGAAAATGATGAGCGGTCCGCCACAGACCAACCAAAAAACTGTGCTGACCAGGGCGCGTTTTAGGCGCTCGAGAGCAGTTCCTCCGCCGGACAGCGTACGTCTCGCGATGCTCAAGCTGATCCAGGCTGCCATGGCCAGGACCGCTAGCGCGATGATGATTAGTCTCCAGATTACGCCGGGCGCAAACAGCCAATCGCGAAACCACATCTTCGTATTTTCATTTTTCCCGTAACGCGACTCGAAAACCATTTTCGATTCGCCCGGACGCCAGCGATACCAGGACGGACCCAGGTCATAGGCTCCGCGACGGCTGATCTCGAAAATCCGTGGTTGCCACGAAAGATACTCCGCTTCTTGCTCTGTCATTCGGCCTGTGGCAACCAGCGTGCCGAGGTACATCGAAGTTTGGTTGTTGTCACGAAACGGTGGGATGTGCCGCTGCTCGATGTAAATGTCCGGCACGGTGCTGCCAAACGGGGAGGCAATAACCAGATTGTGTGTAACGTCCCAATCGTCGCGGCGTTCAAAGTGCGCGTCATAGTTGTTCGTAAAAAAAACGGCGTCAGGAAACTGAGGACGCAGCGCGCGCAAAATCATCAGCTTGTCGTAAATATCGGAGCCGAGCAGACCAATCGCGCGAATACCTGAGCCGTCCTCTCGCTGCCAGCGCGCGTTATCCTCTTTCATCTCCCGGGCCAGACGCCGGAGATAATCGGACTGATTCAACCCTTCTGTCGCCTCGGTCGCGACCGTAGTCTGGCCAAGCTGAGTTTTTTGCTCCTGCTCACGTTGAATGTCTTTACCGGCGTCGCCTGGGAGCCGACCGTCAATTCCGCGAAGATAGTGGTAAACATCAATTTGCGCTGGCCCTGCTTCCGAGTGCTCACTGATATCATTGGCTTTCTGTGCGGAGGCTTTAGTCGCGAACGTGGTTCCTAAAGATCGGCCATAGAGCGTGTCCCATTCACTCAAAATCACCATGTGCGCGGGCTTTGAAATCGGGTGACCGTTTTGGTTTACTTCAGGGACAGCGGCGATCCTGCGTCGCGCCAACTCCTGGATCAATTTCTCCAAGACCCAATCATCCGGGGCGATCGTGCGAACAAAGTGAAGACCGCCACGGGGGCCACGTGTTATGAATTCTTTAAGAATTGTCTCGACGGATTTCTCTGCACACTTAACAGAGACGCCCCTAGAGAGAAGTGTTAAATCCGAGGCGGTCGCCCGAGGCGAAATTATCGACACTCCATCGAGTGCCCTTTGCATCGCTACGGAAGCCTCATCCTTGAGCGATGTTAGCTGGTCCCAGCACGCTTCCTTCACCATGGTCTGCAAGCCCGTGGAATTTGCCGGGCCGATCAACCTGACGTCGATCTTATCGCGGATGTCCTCGGGCGCGAGCTGATCGATCAAGCGGGCCAAACACCGCAACGGATTGAGGTTAAAATTTGCCGCGGGCAACCAGACTACCACAACCCGCTTGGTGTCTCGGGGATAAACCCTTTCTCGATCGTCTATTGCTTCACATTCCTCAAATGGAAGCAGCAATGCTTCTTTTACAGGGAGCGAGGGCACGTTTGCCTCCGGCGGCGGCCACGTGACCGTGACGAACCCGATATGCTCACCATCGATCGGCATGAATCCGCTCTCGCTTAATCCTTCAAGCACAGCGTGGCGCGCGCGCAACCGGGACTCGGCTTGTTCGCTGTACGGCCCGGCATCGAGCATCACCGCAAGCAAAAGGACAGGAACATGCGCGTTCTTTGAAAACGCCTTGACGTCTTGGTCAAGCAACGCGGCCAGCGCGCTGCTGTCGTGCAATTTGGCGCTGGCTTCTTTGGCTGGACCGGCGGCTTGTTGATTCAGCAGAGACTTTTCCTTTTGAGCTACACCTATCGGGTCTTGCCACAAGCGCGCGTCCACATCCTGCGCAGCAATCACCGGAGCAGTCTTTTCGCTCGGAACCGACGGACGTTCGCTCACAAGCGGCTTGTACTGCGCAATGACTCCGGCGAGAACTGCCGTGAGCGGCAATAGCGTCGCCCAAGGCAAATCAAACTTTCGCTTGTCATTGTCTGCCATGGTCGTTTGCGCCCACAGTCATCTGCGGAAAATCCGCAGTAGTTTTGCTGGCCAGGTTTGCTGCATCCGCCGGCTCGTTCTTTTCGATGCCGCCAAACGGGGGAAACGCGCCTGTACGAAGCCAACAACCGACCCGAATGAGACGGAGAAGATCGGGTTTGGCTTGGAGGAACGCCTTCACCGAGCCATCATTGATATCTCTCTTGCGAACCGTGAGGCAAGACAATTCTGGACCGTCAGGGTCGGAGATCAGGCTGCTAGCCTGACTCGACGAGCGGCCTGCCAGCCGGCAAAATTATTCGACGAATTCCACTTCGACTGGAACGTCGGTGTAACCTTTGTTGTGCGCCTCCGCCAGAAATCGCCGGATAGCGTCGCGACCAACTTCGCCATAATCGCGAGTAAAGTCGTTCACATACATACCGATGAATTTTCCAGCCAGCTTCGCGTCCATGTCACGCGCATAAGGAAGCGAATGCCGCACCGCCTCCTCTCGGTGCGCCAGACCGTAGTCAATGCTTTCGCGAATTATTTCGCTCAGATCTCTACGGACCGCCGGCGGAATATCCTTGCGCACGACATTTCCACCAAGGGGCAGTGGCAAGCCAGTTTGTCCTTTCCACCATTTGCCAAGATCGACGATTTTCTCAAATCCCGATTTCTCATAGGTGAGCTGCCCCTCGTGAATGATCAACCCAACGTCCGCTCCCCCGGTGCGAACCGCCTTGAAAATTTGATCGAACGGCACAACGACGTAATCGAACTCTCCAAAAAAGAGTTGTAGCGCGAGAAACGCGCTGGTCATCGTGCCAGGCACAGCGACTTTCTTTCCTGCTAAAAATTCCCGAGCTGCCACTTCCTCCATTGAATCCTCATTGAGCGTTGGAGGTTGGACGTTGGGCGTTGCGCGTTCCCTAATTACGATCGGCCCGTACCCGTCGCCCATGCTCGCTCCGCAGGGCAGCAGCGCGTATTTGCTAGCGACGTGCGCATAAGCATGCATGGAGATCGCGGAAATGTGCAACTCGCCTCGAAGCGCGCGCTCGTTCAATGTTTGAATGTCTTCCAGTCGATGTTCGAACCGGTACCCGCGCAGGTCGATTTTATTCTCGGCCATCGCATAAAACATGAACGCGTCATCCGGATCTGGGGAATGCCCCAGGGTGAAGACGTTGGTGTTATCGCCCGTCATTTGTTCCTGTCTCCTCATCGTCTGGACCGTATTCATTCTCTTTGGCGAAATAAAGCTCCGGGATGTCTCGCAATCAAAGAGCGGCGAAATTTGGAGGACGGAGCTCCTGCGACGCCTAACGAATATCCCTCAGCCCGCGCGTGGGCAGAGGCTCGCGGAGTTCGCCCCTCCATTTCACAAAAACAAAACAGCCGCCGCGATTTCGCGCGGCGGCTGTTTGAAACTTTCTATAAACGTCCGGTAAACAGTCTTATCGGTTCTCCACCACTCGAGGCGTCGGCCTGACCATTTCAAGCTGAGCGCTCACTTTCTGAATTTGCTCGGCCTGCTCTCTGAGGCCCGCGGTGAGGGCCTTAATTTGCCCTTCCTGCAAAGCGATCACTGCCGCTTGTCTTTCAGTTGCGGCCTTCAATTCCTGCACCACGCGCTGCTGTTTCAGCAACTCGTTTGCCGACATAGGCGATCCCGCAGGGGCAACGCCAAGCTGTCCGTTTGCATCTACGACGACCGGGTCACCGGTGACTGCCACATCGAAGATGCCGCCGACGAAGCAGGCTGTGTTAAACACGTCGCCGATGCGGATCGTTTCGCTTTCAGCTACCGGTGCCGGTGAAGGAGCCGGGCCGGCAAATGCGCCGATATAGATGTTGAAATCACCCTCGACACCTGCGCCGGCTGAGTCACCGACCGCCACGTTTCCAGCGCCGCTGGCGTTGTCAGCCATTGCGTCAAAACCCACGGCGTTGTTGAACAAGCCATCGGTATTACCGCCTAGCGAGTTAAAACCGACGGCGTTGTTTGAATCGCCATCAACGTTGCTAAAGAGCGCACCAGCGCCAACAGCTGTGTTGGCATTTCCAAGGCCGGCCCCATCTGAGTCATTGTTCCCGAGCGCGACGTCGCCGATCGCTGTGTTGGCAGCCGCGGTGACATTGTAGATTCAGCGCGCTCTCACCAACGGCGTTGTTGCTGTCTCCAGTGGTGTTGAAAAGGAGCGAATTAGCGCCGACGGCATTATTGAACGTGCCTGTCGAGTTAGTGAACAGCCGCGAATGCGCCGCATGCCGTGTTGTTCGCAGCGGAGGTGTTGCTTAAAAGCGCTCCAGCGCCAACGGCCGTATTTGCATCCGCGGTGTTGAGCAGGAGCGCCCCAGCGCCAATACCTGTGTTGAAATCGGCCGCAAGGTTGACCAAGCAGCGCATCAAAACCAAATGCTGAATTGAATGTGGCCCCTGCGGTGATGCCCGCGAGGACATTGCTCCCATCCCCTGTGTTGGTTACGGGAAGAGGCCTGGATCTGGTGTGTTTACGGCGCTTGCACTTGTGGGCAAGCGCAAAGCTCACCAGGATTAGCGGGATGAGAAGGAACCCGCGCCGGAACGGCAGCGAGCGAGCCGGATCTCGTCCGCATGAAACTAACGTTTTGAGTTGATTGAGTGGATACATGGATGTGTTGTGTTCTTTCTCTCCCGGTTGTTTCGTTTGTTTTTGTGGTTATCAGGATCCTGACAGACAAAGAACCTACCGGGTAAAATCCTTTAGTCTGTTTCGGAGCCAGGGGCGCGTGATACCAAATTCCGGTTTACGGTGTCAATACATTTTTTAAAACTTTTTTCGAAAGGGGTGGCACAGCCACCTTCGCTTTGAGGGCCAGCGGGCCTCCTGTCTGCTGGGACGCAACGGCCAGGTGGGAGGCCCGGTCGCCCACAGGTCCGCACTTTCGGAGGATTCGTCCTGCGGCGAACTGAGAAGCCCTGTGCTACGCTGCGCGAATCGCGGATTGCTGTTTGCGTTGATGAAACTGTTCCCGTAGCCTCAGCCCCATGGCACGGTCTGGTCTCGGGAAGGGGCTTGGCGCACTGATTGGCACTCCGTCGCCCGCGACGCGCGCAGACAGTGGCGAATCGGGCGAGAGAGTCCACCAGATCAATTTGGCCACCATCGTCCCCAGTGCGCTGCAGCCACGCAAAGATTTCGCGCGCGAAGCGCTGCAGGAACTAATCGATTCAATTCGGCAACATGGCATCATTCAGCCGCTCATTGTCCGCGAAGCGGGCGCTAGATTTGAATTGATCGCCGGCGAGCGTCGCTGGCGTGCGGCCCAGGAGATCGGCCTTACCGAGGTTCCCGCCATAATTCGAAGAGCAAACGACCTGGAAGTCCTCGAACTGTCGTTGATCGAAAACCTGCAACGCGCTGATCTGAATGCAATCGAAGAGGCCCAAGGCTACGCAAGGTTAGCGAATGAATTTGGAATGCGGCAGGAAGACATCGCGCTCAAAGTAGGGCGGAGCCGGGCGGCGGTAGCCAACGCGCTGCGGCTTTTGGATCTTCACCAGCAGGTGCAAGTCTGGCTCGCCCAAGATTTGCTTTCTGTGGGTCACGCAAAGGTGCTGTTGTCATTAAAAGCGCCTGAGGAACAGCTCCTGGCTGCGGAAACTGTTTTGCGTCGCAACGCTACGGTGCGTGGCACAGAACGGTTGGTTGCTCGCCTGCTTGGGATCGGCCGTTCACGGCGAAAGTCTCGACGCGCTGGGGCTGAGTCGAACGTCACACCAACGGCAGTGGAAGATTTACAGAACCGCTTGCAAGAACACTTCGCTACGCATGTCACCATCCATCATGGAGACAAACGAGGTCGGATTGAAATCGAGTACTACGGGAACGACGATCTTCAGCGGATTGTAACTGCTCTTGGGCTGCCAGAGCCGGAGTAGTGGAGTGTTGGAGGGATAGGAGGGATGCATTCGCGCCAAACAACACTTCGTTACTCCCTTGTTCCATTATTCCTGATTGTCTGCATCCCGATGGTTTGTCCGGATACGTCACCTGCAGCGCAAACAAAAATCTGGGAAGAACTTTCGGGTGAGAAAGCTTTCGCGCATGTTCAACAATTGGTCGACTTCGGCCCGCGTCCGTCTGGATCTGAGGCCATCGAGAAATCCAGGCGTTATATCGAGGACCAGCTCCGCCGCTCCGGCTGGCATGTAACACGACAGGCGTTCAGCGACGACACCCCGCGGGGCAAGGTCGAGTTCGTGAATTTGATTGCCCAATTTCCCGGCCAAGGGAACACGGCGCCTTTGTTTTTGTTGTGCTCGCATTACGACACGAAAACGTTCGACGCGATAAAATTTGTCGGAGCCAACGATGGTGGCTCAAGCACAGGACTCCTTTTGGAATTAGCGCGAGTAATCGGGCAGCATCCGAATTTGGCTGCGAAAGTCGAGCTGGTGTTTTTTGATGGCGAAGAAGCGTACGATCATTTTTCAGAGACGGATGGATTGTACGGAAGCCGTTACTTTGCCAAGCACCTGGGAGACGCCAGACAATTCCACGGCGGGATCTTGTTCGACATGGTTGGCGATCGCTCGCTCGATGTCACGTTTCCCGCGGATTCGCCTTCCGAAATGGCGCGAGATATTTTTGCAGCAGCCGAAGCACTCAAGTTGCGAAGTTATTTCACTTACCTTGACCGGGAGATGATCGACGACCACTCACCGCTAAACGCTATCGGCATTCCGACAATCGACGTGATTGATTTCGATTATCCCTGGTGGCACACCGCCGGGGATACAATTGATAAAATTAGCGCGCGGAGTCTGCAGATTGTTGGATCAGTCGCATTGTATTACTTGTCTGAAGTCGCGCTGAAACATTGAATCGTTAAATCTTTGAACCGTTGAATCGGGCCCGATTAACCCGCCTATGACGGGCAATGAATCGCGAGTTACTGAGCCTGGCCAATTTCTGCATTGCCTCAGGTCAGTTTTCCCGGCAGTTTGATTATGGGCGGCTGCCTCAATGGAGCGCCTGAAGCCTATGTCCCACGCAACGCGCAAAAACATCGGTGTGATCGGCCTTGGGATTATCGGTCGCGGCGTGGCAGGGAACCTGCGGCGGAAAGGGTTTCCAGTTTATGTTTGGAACCGGTCGCCGCGTTCCGTTCCGAATTTTGTCGGGTCGCCCGGGGAGGTAGCTGAGATTTGCAATTATATCCAGATATTTGTTTCCGATGATGACGCTTTGCTACAAACCGCCCAACAGCTAGGCGAAAAACTTTCGCCGCGCCATCTCGTCCTTGCGCATTCGACGGTTGCTCCGGATTCAATGCGCGCCACCGCTGAGATTGTCGAACGTCGCAAGGCGCGGTTTGTCGAGGCGCCATTTACAGGAAGTAAAACTGCAGCCGAAAAGGGTGAGCTCGTTTACTATATGTGCGGGAACGCTGCGGCGCTGCGCGACGCGCGCCCGATCCTCGAAGCCAGCAGCAAAGAAATCATCGAGATCGGACCGACAATTGGCCAGGCGAGCGCCATCAAGGTTGCAACCAACATGATCACGGCTGCGAGCATCCAGGCAGCGGCGGAAGCGCTGGCACTTGTTCAAGCTTTGGGTTTGCCGTTGGAAAAGTTTCTCGAGGCAATGCGCAGTAACGCTAGCAATTCTACAACTCTTGCGATGAAACTGCCGAAAATGCTCAGCCGTGATTTTGAACCCCACTTTTCTGTCAAACACATGTTGAAAGATATGCAGATCGCCAATCAGATCGGTCTGTCGAACTATCTCGATCTGGGTGTGACCGCCGCGGCTCGCGATCAATTGCTCGAGCAAATGCACTGGGGTCATGGAGACGACGATTACTCGGTAGTGGCACGAAAATATTTGCACGAGGCTGCGCCAGTTGCTGGTGAAGAGTTGCAACTGGAGGAGCCGGAAGAACAAACCGGCGCCGGCGAGTCGATTGCGAGCTCAGCCGAAACGAAAACCCAGACCCGGCAAGACGCGGGTCCAGAAGTGTCGCCTGCGCCATTGATCAGTGTGGCAAGCAGCGGAGCCAGTAACGCAACAACACGATTGCGTCCCGGTTTTTTCAAGCAGCTGCTGAGTAGGCTATCATCCGGGAAGGAATGACGCCGCCTGCTCAAAGAACACGCGTCTAGCGTGGTTTGTGGGATCCCAGGTGCGAAGCAAGGCTATGGACACGCCGAACAAATCCTCTCAAAGCGAGCAAGCCATCTTTCTCGACCTTTCCGGGCGCGCAAAATTTCGCATTATCGGCACGGACCGGCTTCGGTTCCTCAATGGGCAAATCACGAATGATCTGCGCAAGGCGAGTGAAACGTCTGCAATCGAAGCATGCATTCTGAATGCGAAAGGCAAAACAGACGCGCACATTTACATTTCTGCATCGAGAGACTCCTTTCTGGTCGACGCAGCGGCCGATCTTCGAGAAGCGCTAAAGGTCCGGCTGGAGCGCTACGTGATCGCCGACGACGTGCAGATTGAGGACGTCACCGATCAATTTTCGCTTTTTCAGGTGCTGGCACAACAGTCCCCCGCTCTGGAGCATGGGCGGATCGTCTCTGTGCGCCGTTTTGCTGAACCGGGATGGGACATATGGGGCGATGCTGCGCAGCATCACGTCTCGTTACAGGAATTATCCTCGCGATGGGCCCCTTGCGATTCCGACGCGGCCGAGGTCATGCGAATCGAGCAGGGAATTCCGCGCTGGGGTCGCGAGTTGACAAACGACATTATTCCAATCGAAGCCAATTTGGAACAACGCGCGATCGACTACCAAAAGGGTTGTTACATCGGCCAGGAAGTCATCTCCCGAATAAAGATGTCGGGCCAGACGAACAAGCGATTATGCGGCCTGATCTCGCTGGACGATCTCCCCCTTCAGCCGGGCATGAAACTTGCCGCTCCTTCAGCGCCGGGGAAGGAAGTTGGCTGGATCACAAGCGCTGCGCGCAGCGAAAGACAAGAAATCGCACTCGGATATGTGAAACGGGGTTTCAACAATGTCGGCACGAAGCTGGACGCGTTCACGACAGGAGATTCTGCTCCGAAACCTTTCGGCACAATTCCGTTAGAAGTGGTTCCTTTGCCGTTTCTTTGAGTCGCCGCGATTTTTCGCGGCGTTCTGTCTCCCCAAACCTGGAAAGTAAACGCGCAATGCTCTCCTCATCGCTCATACGAAACAAGCGTGGGTCCATAGGTCATTTTGCATTCGTCATTTACCCTTGCCGAATGAATACTTTTCGGTTTCGTGATTCGCATGGAAACGCACTTGACCTGGTATGGCCAATCGGCTTTCAAGATCACTACTGGCACTGGCAAGCTATTGCTGATCGATCCATGGCTAACAAATCCGGTTTTCGCGCGCGGCAAAGAGGAGCTCGCCGCGCTCGACCGTGTCGATCTTATTTTGCTTACGCACGGGCATTCCGATCACGTCGGCAACTCAGTCGAGATTGGAAAGCGCACGGGCGCGATTCTGGTTTCAAACTTCGAGCTCAATGCGGCGATGATTTCAGTGCTTGGTTATCCTGAAGCGCAGGCCCCCAGCGAGACAACCGGGCATCTCGGCGGCGAACTATCGCTGCTGGATGGCGAAATAAGAGTGCAGTTCGTCCCGGCGTGGCACGGTTCGTCCGTTCAAAGAGATGAAGATGCGACCCCGGTTTACGCGGGTAGTCCAACGGGTTTAATCGTTGCGCTACGCAATGGTCCTGCGATCTACCACACGGGCGACACGGATTTGTTTTCCGACATGGCGTTGGTGAAAAAATTTCACCAGATCGACGTCATGCTGGTTTGTATCGGCGACCATTTCACAATGGGACCCGCTCGGGCGGCGGAAGCGGTGAAACTGGTAGCTCCTCGGACGGTAATTCCAATGCATTACGGAACGTTTCCGCTCCTGACAGGCACGCCCGAAGTGTTCGAACGCGAACTCAAGAAACGCAAAGTCAAAACGAGACTACGCGTGATGCACCCCGGTGAGATGATCGCGCTGGATAGCAAAGTAAAAAGTTGAAAGGCTAAAAGTTAAAAAGGTCCCAATGCCTAGGGCGGCTCATTTTTAACTTTTTGACCTTTCGATTCGTCTCAACCAGGCAGGTTCACACAGCCGCGAAACGTTACGGGCGCCGCCGAGCGGCATCGCCTGGATCTGGTAGGGCGTCCGAACCAGTTTCGCTAACCCGGCGAAGATAAAACAGCGAATGGCGAAACTTCGAGACCTGACCTCTCACCTCGGGCATTACCGCGCTGTCGCTGCTGCGCGTGCCCGCCAGAGACGGCGGGCCTCAATCACTTGCCAGGTAATGAGCGCCGGAATGCCAAGGCCGATTTCGCGCGCTCGCCAGACCAGGGAAAGGGCGAAGGCGCCGTCGCCAGGAATGCCAAGCAAACTCCCGACCACAAGATAGCCGCCTTCCTGCACTCCCAACCCTGCCGGAACCGCGAATGCCGCCGAGCGAATTGTTAACACCATGCTTTGCAAAATGAGTGCATTCAGAAATGAATCGGGCAGATCAAGGAACCAAAGCGCGAGCCAAATTTCTCCCGAGCCGACGACGAGTGAGACCATGGTGCAGGCACAGCATGCGAACACGGCACTCCGCCGCGCGTAGAGAGAACGGACGGTTCGGTCCAGCGTATCGCCGCCTTGCACGAGGGATTGCCACTCCGAGGAACCGGCCAAACGCGAAATGATGCGGGCAAGAAAGCGGAAAATGCCGAGTCGCTGCACAAAATAGAAACCGGCAAAGGCGAAAAGGGCGATCACGATTCCGATCAGAGTTGGACCAACAAAGCTGTTTTTTCCGGTTGCTGTGACCAGGAGCACAAGACCAAGCAATGTAAATCCGGCCTGCACAAAGATGCCGAGCGTGATGTCAACCAGCACCGTGCCTGCGGCGACGGGGAGCGAGGCGCCATGAATCGCCGCTAGGCGCGCCCGCACAATGTCGCCGCCGATTGCGGCAGAAGGCACCAGCGCGCTGATGGACTCGCCAATCCAACGCATCCAAAAGAGTTGGCGCAAGGGCAGGCGATCAGATCTTGGGAAGAGCACCCACCATGCAATCGTATCGAGAAACAGTGGAATGAGATGGAAGACAACGACTCCCAAAATTCCCCATTCACCCGTTGCAAATGCATCCAGGACTTGCCCGACGCCCTGGTGAATCAAAAGGGCGGTAAATAGCGCCGCTCCCGCGAAAGCAAGCACGTAAATCGTGAGCCGAATTTTGCCGGGCGCTCTCATGTCGAGACCAATTCGGGCGCGCTCAGAAAGATGCGCCTACAAGGGAGGTGATTCGCCTGAGTGGCCCCGATGAGCTAGAAATTCGAATCCCGTTGTGTTACGCGCTCCACCGATACCAGCACAGGCTCATTATCTTCGAGGAAAATGACCGCGGCCTGTGATCGTAGGCTGCCTCGCTGTATTGGTCCGCTCAAAACCACGCACAACGCCAAAACCGGCCTGGACGAAACATTCCAGAAATTGTCCTTGCTAAATATTTCCCTCTTCGATACATCGCTTTCTGGTTGCTCATCCGATATTTCGATGGCCGGGTTGCCTTGACTACACAATGATGAAAACCATTCGCGGGTTCTGTGTTTTCCTATTTCTTGCTGCTGCAACGTCAGCGCTGGCGGGGCCGCCGGCTTTCGAAGCCCAGCCTTCCCCCACTCCAGCGGATGAAAATTCGCGCGATCTTTTTTCTTACGAAACGACCTACACGTTCGGCAGCGATTTCAAGGAATCCAAACTCGGTGATGGCGATTCGCTCTATAACGATTTTAGCTATGACCATCGTTTTCTGATCACGGGCAAATGGTACTTCCGTGCAGGCGTCGAATATGAACGCTATGACTTCGGCGGCACCGACAACGGATTACCTGATCATTTGCAAGCAGCGTACGGTCATCTGGCAATCGAATACGTTTCTCACGATTTTCCGGGGATCTCACTTGAATTAGACCCGGGAGTTTATTTTCAAGATAGCGTTACTGGCGACGCGTTTGACATCCCTATCAAAGCGTACACCACCATTCCGCTGAAGAAAGATAAGATCTTTGCGGTGGTCGGTTTGGGATGGTCGCTTTATCAGGACCCGATTGTCGCGCCAGGTGGCGGGATTATCTGGGTCTTCAGCGAGAAGCTTCGACTTCAGGCAGTGTTCCCCAAGCCGGCGCTGATTTATCAACCCAATGACGATTGGGAACTCCGCATCCTCGGCGAGCTCAACTACACAAGCTTTCGAACCGACGACGTGCTAAGCAGTGAGCAGAAATTGCAACTGCACAACGCTGTCGTCCAGTATAGCGAGGATCGAGTCGGTGTGCAGGTCGGGTATACCGGCATCAAGCACTTGAAGCTTATTGCGGGCGGCGGCGCCACAGTCGAACGGAATTACGATTTCTTCCGTGCTCACCAGTCCAAAAGAACTGATCCGGCTCCCTACGTCAGAATCGCCGCCGAACTGAGATTCTAAGGAAAGATCTCGTTCAGTTTTCTCGCGACGGCTTGACTGCCGCGAACCTTCAGTCTGCCAGTCATAAAGGCCCATGTGCCCTTAAGTTTCCCATTCGACATCGCGACCCAATCCGCGTCGCTGGTGATGAACGTGACACTTGGGTTGTCGATTTTTCCCTTTCCCATCTTGTAGGTCCCGTCGTTCACGTCGATCCACCATTCTCCGCCGTTGGGGCCGCTGAGCTCCCACTGGTAGCGCGCATGCACGCCCTTTGCCTTGTCCGCTTGGAAATTCTGGCGCATTCCATCAAACACTTGTTGCGGCGTCGAACGCGAGGGCTCCTCTGAGGCCGCGCGTACTGCGCCCAAACCGATTACCGTGATTATCGTTGCAATCGGCAGGGTCAAATACCAATTGTTTGCTTTCATCGCGCTTCCCTTAAATCAAGATCGCTCCCCTGACCGAAAGTGGCGGTCCGACCACCCTACTGCTCGATTCGTTTTAGGAGAAAGGCCGCCCCGATAAACGTGATCAGTGCGCCCACGAGAAGCACAACAAGATCGACAACATAAAACGAGACGCCGGCGTGGTACATATTTACTAGCCGAAAGGCCCGACAAAAATGGGTGAGCGGGAAAAGTTCCGAGATGTATTGGATCGCTTTTGGCAGTTGCTCGAGTGGCGCAAATGCCCCTGAGAGAACAAAGACCGGCAACAGAAAGAAAACGGAAAATTGGATCGCTTGCGTTTGGGTGCGCGAGAAGGTCGAAATCAATAAACCCAGTCCGAGTGAGCAGAGGAGGAACAGCAGGCAGATCAGGGCCAGCGCGTGAGGCTGATAAAATGCCACCCCAAAATGCCACCAACTAAGCGCCACAATCACGATCACTAAACAAATGGAGACAACCAGATACGGCAGCATTTTCCCGATCACGATTTCACCGCGCTGCAGCGAGGTCACCAGCAGTTGATAGAGTGTGCCCGATTCCCGTTCGCGGGCGATGGTACAGGCCATCAGCGTGACAGTTAGCAATTGCAAAATCAATCCGATCACGCCTGGCACGACGTAATCGATGAAGCGCGACTTCGGATTGTATAAGTTCTTCGACTCCGCATTCCATGCGGTCATAAGCGAGACGAATTGTTTACGGATATCGATGGGCAATTTCTTGCCTAACTCGATCACCTCCTCTGGGAGTGACTCCACAAGTAGGTCGCGCTCTTTGGCCTGAAATGTACCTAGATTCTTTTGCACAGCGCCTTCGACTGCACTGGCAGTGTTCGTGTCGCTGTCGTCGAGGTAAAGAGGCAGCGGCTTCGGGTCGCCCTTGTTCAGGCTATCGGCCCAACCAACCGGGATAACCAGAGTCGCCTTCACTCCATTTCCGATCAGGTCCGACTCACCCTGGAAGTCGGGCGCTGGCATTCTCCAACGAAACGTTTTGTCCTTGGAGATAATCTCGATGAAACGGGCGGTGCGAGGCGTCTGATCGCGATCGATTAGCAACGCCGGGACGTCGGTAAGCTCAGTATTCTCGAAGGCATGCCCGAAAATTAGTGTAAATAGCGGCGGGAGAATGATCAGTAAAAGCAAGACACGCCGATCGCGGTAGATGTGCAGGAACTCTTTGTAAGCGACGCTCCCAATTGCGCTCAATGATGGCCATTTCATGACGCCGATTTTTTCAACACGCCATCGTAGCCCTGCGAATATGCGGTGAAAACGTCCTCCATGTCGGGTTCTACCCAGCGTTCGCCCAACAAATGAAGATCTGGAAAAGGCCAGTTCTCACGCCATCTCGCCATCAATTTCTCCGGTTCCTGTGCGTACAGGCGCAGGCTGCCGCTGCGCAAGGAAACGCCCAGCAGCTCGGGCAGATCCCGCAACCGCACAAGTGCGGGCATGAGTGGTTCCACATCGACCTCGAGCAAACGCGCGCGAAAGCTCGATTTCAAAGCGCGTGGCGAAGCTTTCGCGAGCAGCCGCCCACTCTCGATAAAGCCCACTTCAGTGCAGCGCTCCACCTCATCCATGTAGTGGGTAGTAACAAAGATCGTTTTTCCCTCGTTACTCAGATCATAGAGTAAATTCCAGATTTGCTGCCGGTGAACGGGATCAAGGCCTGCTGTCGGTTCGTCAAAAAAAAGGAGCGGCGGATCGTGCACCAGTGCGCACCCGATCGCCAGCAATTGCCGCATGCCGCCAGAAAGATTTCCCGCGGCAGCATCAACTTTTTCTTCCAAGTCGCTCAGCCGAAGCAAGCGCTTGATCCGCCGCTCCAGTTCCGCACCCGTAACTCCATAGGCGCCGCCGAAAAAGCGGAAATTTTCCAGGACGGTCAGATCGCGATAAAGACTGAATCGTTGCGGCACATAACCAAACTTAGTCCGCACAAAATGCCGATCTTTCCAGGCATCCGCGCCTTCAATGGTGGCGTGACCAGACGTCGGATGAGTCAGGCCGCACAACATCCGCATGGTCGTTGTCTTGCCAGCGCCATTAGGGCCGAGAAAACCAAAGATCGTTCCCGCCTCGATATGAAGCGAAAGATCCTGTACAGCATGGACGTTACCGAAGCTCTTGCTCAGATGGTCGAGGATGATGACCGGTCCGCTCATGATGAAACCCTATTGCGATGATCCAAAAAATTTGCAACCATCTGGCATTCGCCGTCACATATGTGTGTCATGAAACCTAAAATGCTGAATCTGCAGCGGCACTTCTTTGTAAGGGCGGGCAGCCTCTTACTCTTACTGTTGGTGTTATGCCTCGGGCTAACAACCGCACGCGCTGACGCCGTTTCTGATCTCGCCTCGTTTTCCATTTTTGACAAGGTTGATCTCGCCCAGCTCGCGAAAAGCGATGTGAAGACGGCGCACGGACCGCCGATGAGTAATCCGCGATTTCTCGCCGTCCAAAGCTGCTACGTTGCGCTGGGGTCCTCGCCTGCCCAGCAAATCGAGGCGTTGCGCCGATGGGATGCAACAAGGCATCGCGAATTGAAGGTTTATCTGCACTCTGACCTGCCTTCGAACCCTACCCCGGCTAATTTTGAAAAACTGAAAAGCGCGCCGGGGAACGCCTCCGTGCGTTCATTCGTGGTGGCGACTCAAAAGCTCGGTCCGAGTCTCCAGATTAGTAAGGAAGAGGCAAAGAAATTTTCTGCTGGAGCCGGAAACGGAGGAGGCGCCATGCCTGCACCGGTTGTGGCGTTCTGGACAGACATATTGAGTGCGCGAACGAAAAGCTTTGTGTCGGGCGGAATGTCGGGGCAACCGCCCTACGATCATGCCGGCCCATCTGTTCGGGCGAGCGACGAAGTAAACGGATTGTTGCGGGAGCAAGGGAAAATTCGCAATCAGTTTTCAAGCTTACTTGGAGCCACAGGCATTGGACGCGGCGCCGGATCGCTCAAGCCGGAATTGTATTGGGAGCTTCTTGATGTGGATGATCAAGGCGTAGTAACGCTGGGCGCATCTTACAGCCGCGGCGGGGCCGGCGGGAGCTATCAAGCCGCGGATGCTCTTTACTATGCGAGCGGTGGTTACTATGTTGCGCTCACGTTGTATCAAATGTGGCCAGTTACAGTGGACGGGAAACCTTCAACCCTGGTCTGGCGCGGCGACATGATCTCCGCTGCTTCGCTGAGCTCTCTGCATGGCGTGGAACGGCTTGCCTCGGAGTCGGTGACGATGAAAAACATCACCAAAGCTGTCACGTTCTTTCGGCGCGATACGAGTGGAGGTCGTTGACCAGTGAAGCGCTTTGAGTGTCGAATTTTCTGTGCTGTTTGCGCAGCGTCGTCGTTGTTATTTGCAACGCGAATGTTCGCGGAGGAAAACAGTGGTAACTGGTTCGAATCCGTAACTCACGTCCCCACTGAATATATCCTGGAAGACACCTACGTTGGCGGCGGTGACGTCGAACGGGGGCCTAACAAGAGCGTACGCGATTTCGACGAAAACGATTCGATCGTGCATTTGGTATTCACTCCGCGAACCAAATTCGGCGTTCTGCGGCTTGGCGCGGAGTGGGAACGATTCTCATTCGGACTTCCGGATCATGCGGCGCTTCCGGACACCCTGCAGTCAGTCAGCCTGGTCATGGGACTGGATATGCAGTTTTCCGATTCAATCCTCGTCAGGGCGGAAGGTCAGCCCGGCGTGTACGATACTGAGTTCGACAATTTAGGGTACGACAATTTTAATCTACCGTTCCTCATCGGCGGCACCTACATTTATAGCCCCAACCTGCAGCTCGTTCTAGGCGTGAGCGTCGATATCGAGCGGAAATATCCGGTTATCCCCGTTGCCGGAGTTCGCTGGAAAATCGCAGCGCAGTGGCTGCTTGAAGCCGTGCTGCCGACTCCCCGTCTCCAGTATGAGATGAACAAGGACCTCTCGCTTTACGTAGGAGCGAATGTGAAGCAAACCAGTTACCGTGTAGATGACGATTTCGGGAGCGCGAACGGAATACCGAGGCTTAATCATGCGATCCTGACGTACAGCGAGATTCGGACCGGCGGGGGCTTCGATTGGAAGATTTCGCCAATTGTGACGTTCACTGGCGAGGTCGGCTATCAGCCGTATAGAAATTTTGATTTTTATCGAGCTGAAGTGCGCTACCACCAGGACGGCGGCGCTCCTTACGGAACGATTTCATTGCACGGCGCGTTTTAGCTGTAGCCGGTATCGTTGATGGCGGCCCGGTCAAGGTCCCCGGCTACAACAAGGCCATTTCATTGCAAGGTCCGGTCCAGCGCGCCGATCTTGCGCGTCTCCGGCCAGCGAAACGCAACGCCCAACACAACCAGCATTGTCCCAATGCCTCCGGCAACGACCGAAATCACCGGACCAAACAGCGCAGCCGTCAATCCTGATTCCAGCGCACCGAATTCGTTCGATGTGCCGATAAAAATATTGTTCACCGACGAAACGCGTCCGCGCATTTCATCCGGCGTGACCAGTTGCACGATGGAACCACGAATGATCACGCTCACACTATCGAATGCGCCGATAAGAAGTAATAGGCCCAGCGATAACCAGAAGGTCTTAGACAAGCCAAACAGGACAGTCGCAATTCCAAACCCGGAGACACACCAGAGCAAGGCTTGGCCTGCCCGCTTCATGGGCGGAAGGTGCGCTACCACCAGCGCCATGACAAAAGCACCGATCGCAGGCATTGCTCGCAGCCAACCAAGACCAACCGGGCCGCAGTGCAGAATCTGATCGGCGAAAATCGGCATTAATGCAGTGGCGCCTCCCAGCAGCACCGCGAACAGATCCAGCGTGATCGTCGCCAGGATCACTTTTCTGCGAAACACGAAGCGCAGTCCGGCCATCAGACTTTTCCACGTGCCTGTCTCGCTCTGGTCGCGCCTCTGTTTGCTGCGCCGAATCGAGAGAACCAGAAGGAAAAAGAAAAACGCGCACACCGCATCCAATAGGTACACAAACGAGAACCCGATGTAGGCGACCAGCAGTCCGCTGAGCGCAGGGCCCACAACGGATCCAATTTGAAAAACGCTGTTATTCCATGTCACCGCGTTCGCAAAGACATCACGAGAAATCAGCGTAGGAAAAAATGAACTGCGCGCCGCCCAACTGAAAGTGCGAGCCACTGCTCCGAGAAAAAGAAGAAGATAAATCAACGGAATCGATGCGTCGTCGAAATGGAAGATTGGATGATGCCGTTCGAAAATCCCGGCGATGGCCGTCAGGATGCGATTACTCTCACGCAATGGTTCAAGCGGAGGAATGGCGAGATGCTTCCACGAAACGAAGGCCAACGCGATCGAGGTAAGCGCGCTAAAGATTTGCGAGACAAGAATGATGCGCTTTCGACTGTAACGATCCGCCAAATGGCCGGCCGGCAAAGACAATGTCACGACCGGCACGGCGATAACCAAGCCCACCAGCCCAAGCGCGGTGGCCGAATGCGTGCGCGCATAAACCTCCCATTCCACGGCCACGGCCAGCATCAGGCGGCCGGTGATCGAAAGTAGGTTGCCGCCTGTAAACAAGGTGAAGTCCCCAAAGCGGAACGCCGCATAAGGATCATGCGCTCCTCGCTCCAATTCGACTGGGGCGGGAACCGCCGGACGTTCGCCCTCAGGCGATTGATAGGAACTTGGATCGACTCGTTGCGGCATGGTCGAGCGCGTTCGGTCGAACACGCGCACGAGATTGTAGATTGAGCAGGCAACACCGCAACCCGTTCGAGTCTGAGAGGCGGAGAGCCGGCCGAACGTCCGACCGCCAACCTCAGCTATGGCGATTTGAAGCTGCTGTCATTTTGTGATCCGCTCCGTAACGATCCGTGGTTCGAAAAAATCGTCGCCTCGCCCGCGCCGAAGAAAATCGGCCAGGAGCAACTGGCGCGAGGCCGCGCGCGACGAAATCATCCACCGCATCATGAATAGCTTGGTCTATCGAGGAGGTAGGAAAATAACCGATCTCGTTTTCCGCCTTTGCATTGCTGGAAAAATGTGGACCGCGCGACATATGCACGGATTCGCGCGTCACAAACGGAGCCCAGTTCGGCCAAAGCCGCCCGGCAGTTTCGCTGGCGCAAGCAGTGAGAAAGCTGAGGCAATGGGGCGCATAAAAGCGTGGCGTGCGGTAGCGCGCGTAGGGTTCGACACGTTTTAGAAAATCGCGTAGCCACAGGTTGATCCCGCCTAACAAGTAACGCTCACCGGACTTGGCCCGCGCCATTGTCAAAAGATGACCGAGCGCGCAATCCCGTACGTCGACGAAGTTGAGTCCCGTACGGGCAAGCAACGGGATCCGTCCCTTTAGAAATGCTACTACGATCATTCCAGTTGGCGTCGGTCTCAGGTCGTGTGGGCCGATGGGCGCGGTGGGCAACGTGGTTACGATGGGCCAGCCAGTGTCCGCCCGTTTTTTCACTTCGAGATAACTCAGAAACTTGGAGCGTTTGTAAGGTCCCTTGAATTGGGATGGCGAAGCGAGACGCTCTTCACTTGCCAGCGGCTCCGGCATTCCTGGCTCGAGAATTCCGGTCGTGCTCGTACAAACGATTTTTTCTACCCCGCAACACTTCGCTGTTTCCAAAAGATTTGCGAATAATATCATCGTTACGGCGCTACAGGATAGGGCGGTGAGATTATGAAGCGCCCCGGTTCCAACTGCGCCCTGCACAAAGCGTCCGCAACCCAATGATCAATAGGCCTATTCACGTTGTTGGCGCAGGAGGAATCGGGGTTGCTCTGGCGTGGTCGTTGTGTCGCGCTGGCTGTAGTGTGACGGTTGTGGATGCCGATCCGCAAAAAGTCGAGCACGGACGGCGCGAAGGTTTGACTGTGGTCGGGCACGGGACAGAGCAGGCATCGTTCACGCTTTTTGAAAACTGGTTGCTCCCAACCGATGCGCTGGTTCTTTTATGCACTAAGACCTATAACAACGCCGCGGTGCTTGCCGTATTGCCTGAGACATCGCGCCTTGTGCCCGTGCAGAACGGCTTCGATCCAAAACTTGATCAGCGAAATCATGCGGCCGAAGGAATTGCATCGTTTGTCTCGGAATGTTTGCGCGATCGGCCCGTCACACGCATCACCCGCCCCGGCGACCTCCACCTGGGTGCGCGGCGTAGTGTGTCTGCCGCTGAGAAAAATGATCTTGCCGAGTTGGCTCACGCACTTTCGCCAGGCGCGCTATTTGCTGTCCAATCGGTAGACGACGTCAGGCCGTACAAAGCGACAAAGCTGATGTACAATGCCGCCATCTCGCCTCTTGCGGCGGCGGCGGGTGTCGACAATGGTGAACTGCTAACCGACCCGGTGGCTAAGCGGCTTTTCTTTGGCTTGCTGCGAGAAAACTACACTATCCTTCGTCACGCTCGCATACCTTTGTCGAAGATTGGTCCCTTTCATCCGGACACCGTCTCACTTATTCTCAGAATCCCGGGTTTGCCCTCGATCATGGGTGCTTTCTTTCGTCCGTCTTTGCGGGGCACCTATTGTTCGATGGCTCCTGATATGGTCACCGACCGAACCGAGATCGATGCATACAATGGACACCTGATTCGGCTTGCGGGCGGATTGCCTTGTCCTCTGAACCGTGCCGCTTTTGCGCTCGTCAATAAGATCGTTCGCGACCGGCTGATACCCGGGCGTGCCCATCTGCATGAATTGGAGGGAGCCCTGAAAGGAGAACCGGTATGAAGAACTTGGTTACCGGGGGCGCCGGCTTTCTGGGGACTCATCTCGTCACCGAACTACTCGCGAGAGGGGAACCCGTTCGCGTGTTGGAAAGACCGGGGGCGGTGGTGGATCATCTGCCGCTGGACAAGATAGAACTGGTTTTCAGCGACATCCGGGATAGTGCCACGGTGCAGAGGGCCACCACGGGGTGCAACTCCGTTTACCACCTGGCCGCGGATCCTAACCTGTGGCGCAGGGATCGTCAGGAATTCGACGCGGTTAACCATCTGGGAACGATCAATGTGATGGAGGCAGCTGTTCAGAGCGGCGCCCAACGGATCCTCCATACGAGCACGGAAAGTATCCTTTCATCCGCGGACTTCAAGGGCGGTTCTGTCGAGCACTTGAAGTTGAAGGAGGAAGATATGATCGGCCCTTACTGCCTGAGCAAGCTTCGGGCGGAACAAGCGGTTCACCGCATGATCGAAAAGGGAATTCCGATCGTGATCGTTACACCAACTCTACCCGTGGGCCCGGGTGATCGGAATCAAACACCGCCGACGCGAATGGCTGTCGCATTCTGTCGCGGAGAGTTACCTGCATATCTCGACTGCACCTTCAACTTGGTCGATGCGAGAGATGTCGCCCAGGGAATGGTTCGGGCAATGGAACGTGGACGCCCCGGAATTCGGTACCTGCTCGGCGGAGCTAATCATCGCCTTCATGAGTGGCTGCAAATTCTTGGCCGCGCGGCGGGACGCAAGGCGCCCCGTTGGAAAGTTCCGTTCGGTCTTGCGCTCACCGTGGGGTGGTTGAGTGAGCTTTGGGCTGACTACGTGACTGGCCGTATGCCAATGGCGACGCTTACCGGTGTCCGACTGGCGCGACGCTGCATGTATTTTGACCCGGCACCATCTCTCGCGGAGCTCGGTCTTAAACCGCGTTCGATCCAGGAATCTGCTCGCGACGCGGTGACGTGGTACAGGGAACAGGGTTGGATCCCGCCTGGCTCGCCACCTGGCGCGAGCGCCACAGAACAATAATCAGGAAAAGCGGAGCGGCGATGGCGGACGCGACTAACAATGGTAACAAAACCTTGAGCCACGCACAGAATGAAACCAGAAACAGCGAATCATCGAGATCGAAGTAGATCGGAAGCTTGAATGCGGTGCTCGGATGAGTGCCGAGAGCGTGCAGCCGAAACACGATCAGGAAAGTCACTCCCACCGACAACCCTGCGACGCCCCCCATCACCGGTCCCCACCAGCCCATCTGTTCCCTTAGTCCGACGCCGATTCCAAGGAAAACCAGGACGTTCACGATCATGTCGCACGCCAGATCATACCAATGTCCACCCGGCGTAGCGCGGTCCGCCACGCGGGCCAGTTCTCCGTCAGCGCGATCGAGCATGGCCGAAATGAAAAAGATAGCTCCCCCCCACGCTGACCAAAAATAATTTCCAACGCCAAAAGCCACGGCGGCCCCAATGCCCGTCAGGAGACGAAAATGCGTAATGTGATTCGGCATGATCGAGGTTTTAACCAGCGGGAGAATACACCAGCGGGCCACCGCGTGCATTGGAGTTCGCGGGGGCGGAACGGACATGGGAACAGCGGGTTCGGAGCGTCTTTTATTCATTGTTTATCCACTTGAGTACGCCCCCATCTTGGCAGTTCGCACCGTATGTCCTCAAGTTTTTGCTGCGTTTACCGGAAATACTTGTCAGACTACCAGACGATAAATGAGTTGGTATGGTGCTCGATGAAGCGTTTAAACTTTCGGCTCGGGACGAAGTCTTGCAACGGCCAGACATTTGCAAAACCGGAATTCATCCCAATTTCTGGTATCCGGTCGCTCGCTCAGACAACGTCAAAACGGGAAAACCTCACGGCGTTTCATTTGCCGGCGAGCCAATCGTTGACACCACGTCGCTCGCCCCCCACAACGGGAATGCAGCGATGAATAAAAAACAAAGAGTGCTGCACATTGTTGGCAAAAATCTCACGCGGATTGCGCGCCCAAAACCGATAGTCACCCGCGACATGAAAAACATATCGGCAGTCCTACATCGCTGCGTCAATCGAATCCCGAGCGAGGAGATCGCCCTCCACCCAATCGATCGCACTGTCGTAGCCCTCTTTTGTCGATCTCGTGAGCGCCCGAACATGAGCGCCGGCCCGAATTAACAACGACGCTACATGGCCGCCGATAAAACCGGATGCGCCAGTGACGAAGACATGTTGTCCGACGAAAAAATGATGAAGATCGTGCGGGATCATGCAGATCGAATGATCGCTGGAACTAGTTGCTTTCGAGCTTGGATGACATCCGCCGGAAAGTCGATCTCGATCCACGGCAGTCCGGTCACGTCTTCGTATCCGAATCGCCCGGCAAGCACCAACGTCCTTAAGACATCATCGTAGGAATCCGTGCAACTGGAGCCACGACTTCGCGCCCGTGTCTCCTTAATCAGAAGGGGAAAATCAACCGGAGCGATCTTGAAGAAACCGATTGATTCGCCTACGAACTCGGCGTCGCCGCTCCATTGCTTGCGAAAGTCGATCGGTCGTCCGTTTTTTACCGGCACGAGCATGGGATCATCGTCGTTGGTGGAGAATTCACGATCCAGCAGTAATGCAGTGGGGTGTACGGATCCGGTGAGACGGTCGAGCATCCCGGTTGGATAAAACACATCGGCATCCATCAACAAGAGAGGCTCGGAGCTGTCTTCGATTTCTGGAAGTGAGACTTTCAGGCTGAGCAAACTCCCCTCTCGAAAGCGTGGATTCACAATCTCGCGTACCGCAATGTCGTGGCGGGCGCAAATATCGGGAAGCAATTCCGCAATCTGCTCGCGAAGATGGCCGGTCACCAGCACGACTTCGCGCACCTTGGCCGCACGCAACCGCAACGCGTGCCACTCGAGCAGAGTTCGGCCGCCGAATTCGAGAAGGATTTTCGGCGAGTCCGATTGTAAACGAGTTCCGCGCCCGGCTGCGTAGATAATAGCTTTCATGCCGGCACCTCAACTTCTCGCGCGACACGCTGCGCAAAACCGCGCAGCGGTTCCTCGGCATAGAGAAGCGCGCCACCGATTAGCGCGAACGTCAAGTCACGCGCACGGCGGATGATGGCGTAGGGAGCCGCAAGCGCCGGTGGCAAACCGAAAAGGTAAAATAGAAAAATAATGCCACTTTCCTGCACTCCAAGGGCGGCCGGGGCAAAGATCCCGAGTGCCTTTGCGACGCCAATGAATGCCTCGAAGGCCAGTGCTTGACTCCAATCCAACGGCATACCAACCAGGTGTGAGACGAGCAAGATGTCCAGTGAATCGGCGATCCAACCCGCCAGATAAAACGTAACGCTGGAAAGGAAGCGCCGTCGATCATTGCGATAGAAATCTAAAATTCGCCGATCGAGTTGCCGCAAACTTTCCGCTCGCGACGTAAGCGCGCGAATGCGCAATCGCAATCGCCTGGTCAACGCCAGGAATGTGCTGAAAATTCCTCGATGCTGCAGCCAGAAGAGCATCCCGATGAGCGCGGTTGCCGCGCCGGTAATTGCGAACATGCCGGCGCGAGCAGGTGAATTGGCCGGCAGAATGGAAGAACCGGCCACCGCTCCAAACGCGATAAAAATCACTTCAGCCAGAACTTGCGCTGTTTTTCCGATGATTACGCTTGATGCACCGTCGACAACCGGCAGGCCGCGTTTATGGAGCAGATAGACTTTCGCGGCTTCGCCTCCGAGATAAGCGGAAGGGAGAACATTGTTGAGCGATTCTCCAGCCCACCGAATGCGGAATAGCGTTCCGAAGCTGATCGATTTCGGAATAGTGTGGCTCAAGCACAAACGCCATCCAACAGTATCAAGAAGGTAAACGAGTGCGTAAGGCAGTAGAATAAGAGGAGCCGACCAACCGAGCGTGGCGAAAGCGCGCGGGATCGTATCTACTCCGGTTCGATATACGAACCAGGCAAACAGCGCCAGGCCCGCTCCGGCGATAACAAGTCTTAACGCCAATTTCACGCGGATTCTTCCGAGATTGCCGGCGCACGTCCGGTGTCTCGCCACTGCGAGCGAAGCGCGATGATCCAAAAGAGATGTACACCTATCCCAGCCATCCAGAGGAAGAGATCGAGTTTGCCGGCTATTGCCAGCACCAGGACCAGCAGCGAAAAGTCTCGGTTGGTCGTTGCATTAATCAATTTTTTGAGACCAGAAGACTTGCCACCGCTCCTCCGTTGCATGAAGCACACAATCACGGCGAAGGAGATGATTACGCCGAGCACAGCGCTGATTCCCAGCGCGAGCGCGGGCGATGCGGGATCGCTCCGAGCCAAGCCAAAGCCGATGCCGGCGAAAACAGCGATGTGCACGAACTGATCACCCACCAGGTCGAGCCATTTGCCCAAGCGCGATTCTTTATAAAGGACGCGCGCAAGATCGCCATCCACGCAATCGATAATGGCGGAAATCTGCAGGAGAAATGCGCCAAAGATAAAATATCCCCCGGCGAAAAACCACCCCGACAAAATGCCAACGAGTGTCGATACGATCGAAACTTGGTTGGGCGAGAATGGAGCATGGATAAGAATTTTCGACAGGTAGCGACCGAGTGGACGATTAAGAAACCGATCGACAATTCCATCCGCATTGCTGGTGAGCGATGCCCAAAGACGCCGCTCGGCCTCGCGTGCCGAAGTCGCGTCAGTGACCGGTACGGCGACTTTTCCGGCGCTCACTGGCATGGCATTACCCACCGTCATCGCAACCGGCAGACAAGCGTCATCAGCCGAAAACAGCTGTCCTCCACCTTCGATTACTCGCTGAAGATCCGCGGTCTCGATCAACACACCTCCATTAATGAGAAGCGCGGGTTCATCGAGTGGTATTGCTGAAGCAAGTGTTATGTCGATGCCAAGGGCGCGGGCACGCGGAGCTGGCGGCGTGGTTTTTGCGATTAGGTAGATCGGAGCGCAACCGGCCCGATAGGCGGTCACGAACAAGCGATCGAGCAGGCTCAACCCTGCGATCTGTACGCCGCTCGTTTCAGCGACGCAGTCGAGGATGGCAGGGATTTTTTTCACCGCACCTTGCGCTTGCCGAAGACCACCCGAAGTCCGAAGCAGGCGACCGCGTCCAAGTTAGCAATCAATTCGTCGATCGTTGCGGTCGCAGTGGTGAACATGGAATGAAGAGGAGCTTGCAAGGACGCCTTGGCGAAAAACAGAAACAAGAAGGGCAACTAATTACTGGTATTAAGTAGCGAGAAAGTCAATGATTCCCATCGTAGACTGCTGTGCATGATGACTTCCTCGGCGACTCGCGAAATCAGTAAGACGCAGCAATTTAAGCAGCTCCTGCAATCCAGACGTCTTGAGTTCTTGATGGAGGCTCACAATGCATTGAGCGCCCGCATCGTCGAGGAAGCTGGGTTTCGCGGAATCTGGGCCAGCGGGCTTTCGATCTCCGCAGCCCTCGGCGTACGCGACAACAATGAAGCCAGCTGGACGCAAGTACTGGAAGTCGTCGAATTCATGAGCGATGCCACTCGCATTCCAATCCTGCTCGATGGTGATACTGGCTACGGAAACTTCAACAATATGCGGCGGCTCGTGAAAAAACTGGAGCAACGCGGGGTTGCGGCCGTCTGCATCGAAGACAAACTTTTCCCCAAGACCAATTCATTCATCGAGGGCGAACGTCAGCCTCTCGCCACGATCGACGAATTCACGGGCAAGATTAAAGCGGTTAAGGATGCGCAAACGGACCCAGACTTTTGTCTGGTGGCACGGCTCGAGGGATTCATTGCGGGTTGGGGGATCGATGAAATGCTCCGCCGCGCCGAAGCCTATCATTTCGCGGGGGCGGACGCGCTTCTCATTCACAGCAAGAAGGTGACGCCGGATCAAGTGCTCGCGTTTGCGAAAGCGTGGGCGAACAAGTGTCCGCTCGTGATCGCCCCCACCACTTATTATAGTACGCCGGTTGAAGTCTTTGAGCAGGCGGGCATCAGAATCGTGATCTGGGCAAATCAAAATGTCCGCAGCGCAATTGCCGCGATGCAGGAAACGACCCGCCGTATTTTTGCTGAGCGTTCCGTTCAAAATGTCGAAGATAGAATTGTCCCGGTGAAAGAAGTTTTCCGGCTTCAGAATGCGGAAGAACTGTTGCTTGCCGAGGAACGTTATTTGCCCAAGGGCCGTGCTTCGATGCGCGCGATTATTCTCGCTGCCAGTCGCGGTAACGAACTGGGAGACGTCACGGCCGGCATCCCGAAGGCTATGGTGCCCATTGGCGGAACGCCACTACTGCACAAGCTTGTCGCCCAGTTTCGCGCGGCCGGCGTCCGTGCGATCACCGTGGTGCGTGGCTATGCGGCCGAGACAGTGCGCGCACCCGACGTTGAATTCATAGAGAACGAAGATTTCGAAAGCACGGGTGAATTGGTTTCGCTACGTAGGGCACTCGATCGGATCGATGGCGATACGATCATTTCCTTTGGAGATATACTTTTTCGCCAGCATATCCTGAACAATCTGCTCGCGGAAGAACACGATATCGTTATCGCGGTAGATGCGATGTGGGAGCGGCGACGCAAGCGTGAGGGGGGTGGATACATCGACTATATCACCGCGACCCGGCCCTACTCTCTCAGTTATGACGAAGAGGATGCGTTCCTGACGGAGATAGGACCCGATCTTTCGGCGGACAAAATCCAGGGCGAATGGATCGGCTTGATCAAAACGACCGCGCGTGGCTCCGCTGCGATATGCGATGCATTGGATGTCGTATCCAGGCGTCCCGATTTTCGCCGATTGCGCTTCGACGATCTTTTCAATTATCTCGTCAGGAGGGGACAACGCGTGCAGGCCCTTTACATCACCGGACAATGGCTGGACGTGGACGATCTCGAGGATCTCGCACGAGCCCAGGCGTTTTAATTTTAATCAGACCGCGTCTTAAGTCATGATCAGCGCTTTCTCCTTCGTCGATCACCTGCGTGGCCTTGGTTATTCGCAATATGCGGGAGTGCCCTGCTCCTTTTTAACGTCTCTGATCAACTACGTGATAGATGATCCAACGGTCGACTACATCGGCGCCACGAGCGAAGGCGAGGCCGTCGGGATTACTTTCGGAGCGTTTCTCGCCGGCCGGAAAACGGTGACCATGTGTCAGAACTCCGGCCTCGGTAACATGGTGAATCCTCTGACCTCGCTAAACTATCCGTTTCGTGTGCCGACGTTGCTCATCGTTACCTGGCGCGGCCAGCCCGAAGTAAAAGACGAGCCGCAACATGAACAAATGGGAAGGATCATGCACCGTCTACTCGAGACCTTGGAAATACCGTGGCTGCCTTTTCCCGCCAGCGAAGCGGATATAGCCAAAACAATGGCGCAGGCCGAGGAGAGCATGGAGCAGCGAAAACGACCGTTCGCATTGGTTATGCAAAAAGGATCGATCGCGCCCCACCCTTTGTCGGGTCGCCGCGAGTCCGAGTTGGTCAAAACCGATTTGCGCCAAAACCTCTTGGCAAACGCGAATAAGCGACTCACGCGGACGGTGGCAATCGAGCTCATTCTCGACGCTCTCCTCGGTGACGAAGCGATCATTGCTACGACAGGCAAGACCGGCCGCGAACTCTTCACAATCTCGGATCGCGCTAACCACCTCTACGTCGTTGGCGGAATGGGTACGGCATCGGCGATTGGTTTCGGTGTGGCAAACGCGCTCCCGAGGCAGCCAGTCGTCGTCATTGACGGAGATGGAGCTGCCTTGATGAAGCTCGGCGTGCTCGCTACGATTGGCTTCTATCAACCGCCGAACCTCCTTCACATCATTCTCGATAACGAAGCGCACGATTCAACGGGAGGCCAGCAGACGGCGTCGGGGGTTGTCCGCTTCGCGGCTCTCGCCGCCGCGGCTAATTACCGTTCGGCTTTTGCTGCGGATCGCCCGGAGGAGATTCGCGAGGCTGTTCGTCTGCTCCGTCACCGACCCGGACCTTCCTTGTTGCACGTGATGATACAACCGGGCTCGCCGGGGAACCTTGGCCGTCCTACCGTGCAACCGCACGAAGTGAAAGAACGCTTTTCACAATTCCTGCGCTCGAATGCGAGATGAGAAATCCGCTTCTCTTCACCCCGGGACCACTCACTACGAGCGCGGCCGTGAAAGCCGCGATGCAACGCGACATTGGTTCGCGCGACGCCGACTTCGTCGACCTCGTCGCCGGCATTCGCTCCGAATTGCTTCGCATCGCCCATGTCTCGCGCGAAAAGGGTTACGAAGCCGTGCTCATGCAAGGAAGCGGGACATTCGGGCTCGAGTCGGTCATTTCATCAGTGATACCGCAGGAGGGGAGATTTTTAGTGCTGGCAAACGGCGCTTATGGCGAGCGCATGGCTATGATCGCGGAGCGCCTGGGAATTTCCACCAGGCTGGCATGCTGGCCGGAGAACGAATCGCCGCACCCCGCGGCCGTGCAACGTCTGATCGAGGAAGAATCAGCCGCCACTCATGTCGCAACCGTGCATTGCGAAACTACTACGGGCATTTTGAATCCGATCGAGGAGATCGCGCGAATTGTAAAAGCGGCTGGTCGCGAATTCATTCTCGACGCGATGAGCAGCTTCGGCGGTGTTCCTCTTGATTTGAGCAAATTGGAAATCGATTATCTGGTTTCGTCCCCTAACAAATGCCTCGAAAGCGTTTCCGGCTTTTCCTTCGTGCTGGCGCGACGCAAAGCGCTCGTAGCGACCAAAGGCCGTGCGCGAAGTGTCAGTCTCGATCTGCTCGCACAATGGGAAGGCCTTGAAGGGAATGGCGAATTCCGTTTCACGCCACCCACGCATCCGCTCCTTGCCTTCGCTAGAGCGCTCGAAGAACTCCGCGAAGAAGGTGGCGTCACCGCTCGCGCCGCCCGCTACCGCGTTAATCACAAGACATTGCAAACGGGAATGGGCAGGCTTGGCTTCGCCGAATACTTGCCCGCAGAGCGCCAGAGCGACATCATTACCACGTTTCGTTATCCAGATGATCCGAAATTCCAATTCGAAGATTTTCACCGTCGTCTCCGTGCGCGCGGCTTCATCATCTATCCTGGCAAGTTGAGCAAGGCAGACTGCTTTCGGATCGGAACCATCGGCCGCATCAACGCGAAAAACGTGGATGACCTTGTCGCCACGATCGGCAAAGTGCTAGACGAGATCGGCCGCTGACATCCTCAGGCTCCACTGATTTTTTTCACGCCGATGAAATAGCCGCGTGACTGTCGAAAATCGACGCGACAGACGCCAGTGCTCTCTTCGCCTGGCACAAGGTCGCCAGTTGTAAACAGCAGCGCCGCAACCTAATGGCGTTGTGATATCTGTCCGCCTCAGATCGAAAGCTCAAGTGCGGGATTGGCAACCGGAGGGTAACCGGGGCGCACCCGGGCCCAAAGAATTTGCACAAATTCTGCCGATTTTTCTTCCATTCCCCAAAATGGATGCGTTAGAGTCGGCGCCTTCAGAGGAAAATGGATAACATCATCGAGGCGAGAGAACTGCAGATAGAGCGCAAGCATTTTTACGTGGAGCTCCGAGAAAACGAGCGCGGAAGATTCTTGCGCATCACCGAAGAAGCGCATGGCCGCCGCAACAGCATCATTGTGCCGAGTACCGGCGTCGATGACTTCACGGCAACAATTTCTGAAGTTCTAACCAACAACGAAGGCGCACCAGCTTAACCCGCTTGATCGCTGGTTCGGCTTTCTGGGCAGCCAGGTCGGCTGTAACCGTTTCTGACCTCTAAACAACACGACTCTTCGAGTTTTCAGGATCGTTGACAGGACGACACCTGAAACTACTTTGGCCCGTTCGTTCCTTGGCGATTTTTTCGCATCCTCAATATGGCTACAAGACGCAAATCTACGGTTCGAAAATCACCTCGGCGCACATCAAAAAGACCGAAATTACGGGCGAGTAGCCGCGGTCGGGTGACAAAGACGAAAAAGCCACGCTACGTTTATTACTTCGGAGACGGACACGCAGATGGATCAGGCGGTATGAAATCGCTACTGGGTGGCAAAGGCGCGAATCTCCACGAAATGACACGCATCGGCCTGCCGGTGCCACCGGGGTTCACCATCACCACCGAAGTATGCACTCACTTTTATGCTCATAACCGGACGTATCCCCGAGCGCTCGACGCAGAGGTCGCGGCGGCGCTGGCAAGAGTCGAAAAATCGGTCGGGAAAAGGTTCGGCGACCAGGACCGGCCTTTGCTCGTTTCCGTGAGATCGGGCGCGCGTGATTCCATGCCCGGGATGATGGACACCATCCTGAACCTCGGGATGAATGACGAGGTGGTCGCGATTGTCTCAAAAAAAACTAACAACGCGCGTTTCGCCTGGGATTCATACCGGCGTTTCCTGCAAATGTACGGCGACGTGGTCATGGGAGTTCAGAAACGGCCGGGCGAAGACCATGAACCGTTCGAGACCGTGATCGAACGCCTAAAAGACGAACGCTACGGCAAACACGACTTTCCGGATGTCAGATTGACAGTCGCCGACCTCAAAGAGCTTGTGCAACGGTTCAAAGCATTAATCAAAGAGCGCACCGGAAAATCTTTCCCACAAGATCCGCAGGCGCAGCTTTGGGGCGCAATTGGGGCGGTTTTTGGATCGTGGATGAACGATCGCGCGATGGTTTACCGCCGGAAATACGGTATCCCGCACGACTGGGGAACGGCCGTGAATGTGCAGACGATGGTGTTTGGGAACATGGGCGAAACGAGCGCAACCGGGGTCGCATTTACACGCGATCCGGCGACCGGTGAAAAAGTTTTCTACGGCGAGTATTTGATCAACGCTCAGGGCGAAGACGTGGTTGCGGGCGTGCGCACACCTCATCCAATTGCCGATTTGGCGAAGCAAATGCCCGCAGCTCACAAGGAGCTGATGAAAGTCCGCGCGATCCTTGAACGTCACTTCAAGGACATGCAGGACCTCGAGTTTACAGTGGAGGAAAATCGCCTCTACATTTTGCAAACTCGCAACGGCAAACGCACCGGCCACGCCGCCGTCCGTATTGCGGTCGATATGGTCGGTGAAAAATTAATCACAAAAAAAGATGCGGTGCGCCGCATTCCGGCCGATTCGCTGGCTCACCTTTTGGCACCGGTTTTCGACCGGCAATCAGCGAAACAAGCAAAAAAGATCGGCACCGGTCTGGCCGCCGGCCCGGGCGCGGCTTGTGGTCGCGTCGTTTTTAATGCGGAGGAGGCCGTGTTGCGCTCGGAGAAGGGCGAGAAAGTCGTGCTCGCCCGCATTGAAACATCGCCCGAAGATCTGCGCGGCATGATCGCCGCTGAAGGCATCCTAACTTCACGTGGTGGCGTCTCTTCACATGCGGCGCTGGTAGCGCGGCAAATGGGAAAGGTGTGTGTCTGCGGCGCGACTGGGATTCAAATCGATTATCAGAAACGCACTCTCAGCGCGAATGGTACAACCTTAAATCGAGGCGATTATATCTCCATCGATGGGACCGCAGGGGAAGTGTTCGCGGGCGAAGTGGCGACTGCGCCGTCGGAAATCGTCCAGGTGCTGATCGATCGCTCCCTCGACCCGAAAAAGAGCGTCACTTATCAGGAGTACGCAAAACTGATGAAGTGGACGGACGAATTTCGCTCACTGGGCGTGCGCACAAACGCGGATACGCCCGAGCAGGTTGCAAACGCAGTCGCGTTCGGTGCGGAAGGTATTGGGCTCTGTCGCACAGAGCACATGTTCTTCGAAGGCAATCGCATTGACGCCATGCGAGAAATGATTCTTGCTGGCACGAAGGACGAGCGGGCACGCGCCCTGGCGAAACTGCTTCCTTACCAGCGCAACGATTTCATTGGCATTTTCACGGCGTTAAAAGGTTTGCCTGCGACGATTCGTTTTCTCGATCCACCGCTTCATGAATTTTTGCCGAATGATCACACGCAACAAAACGAACTTGCAAGCAAGCTGGGCGTCGCGGTTGAGCAAATCGCGCGCCGCGTGCACGAGTTGCACGAATTTAATCCGATGCTCGGTCATCGAGGCTGCCGGCTCGGCATCGTTTATCCGGAAATTTCCGAAATGCAGGCACGGGCGATTTTTGAAGCCGCTGCCGAAGTGCAGGACAAAGGAATCAAGGTCCGTCCCGAAATCATGATTCCACTCGTTGGATTCCCGCGTGAGTTGAAGCTCCAAATCGACATTGTTCGCCGCGTTGCCGACGAGGTTGCGAAAGCAAAGGCGACCAAGTTCAATTATCTTGTCGGGACAATGATCGAAATTCCGCGCGCCGCGCTTGTTGCAGACCAGATCGCGCGCGACGCCGAGTTTTTCAGTTTCGGTACAAACGATCTCACCCAAACGACACTCGGAATGAGCCGGGACGATTCTGGTAGCTTTCTTCCCGCTTACGCTGAGCTCGATATCGTCGATTCAAACCCGTTTGCGACGATCGATCAGAAAGGCGTTGGGCGCCTGATGGAAATAACGCGCGACCTCGGACGCAAGACCCGGCCAAACATCAAACTGGGGATTTGCGGCGAACACGGTGGCGAGCCGGCGAGCGTCAAGTTCTGTCACCGGCTGGGTTTGGATTACGTGAGTTGTAGCCCGTTCCGGATTCCAATTGCACGATTGGCAGCAGCGCAAGCTGCGCTCGAGAGTTAAACGCTTGGTCACATTTCAGGACATCGAAGCGGCGCGCAAACGCATAGCGGAGGCGGTTTCTTATTCGCCTTCTCCCCCCTCCATCCCGCTCAGTGAAATCACCGGCATGAAAATTTTCTGCAAGCTGGATAACTTGCAGCGCACCGGAAGCTTCAAAGAACGCGGCGCGCGCAATGCGCTTGCACAACTGTCGCACGATCAACAGAAGCGCGGGGTCATCGCTGCTTCCGCAGGCAACCACGCTCAAGCACTCGCTTATCAGGGCAGCTTACTCGGCATACCCGCGACGGTGGTGATGCCAAAGTTCGCGCCCCTCATAAAGGTCAGCACGTGCCAGCAACTCGGTGCAACTGTCATTCTGCACGGAGACGGTTTCGGGGAAGCAAAGGCGCATGCACATGAAATCGCGGCGGAAAACGCCCTTGCCTATATCGACGGTTATGATGATCCCGCGATCATTGCTGGACAGGGAACGATGGGCCTCGAAATCGTTGAACAAGTTCCTGATGTTGACGCGGTGATTATTCCCGTGGGCGGAGCCGGTTTGCTCGCCGGCGTTTCGTTGGCAGTTAAAAGCCTGCGGTCGGACACGAAAATTGTCGCTGTCGAGGCCGAGAACGTGGCGAGCTTCTCAGCTGCGCTTGAAGCGGGGAAACCGACAAAAATCACGATGCGTCCGACGCTCGCAGATGGACTCGCCATTCCGGAGGTTGGCGCGAATGCATTCCAAATTGCGCGACCGCTGGTCGATGTGACTGTCACGGTGACCGAAGAAGAGATCGCTCTGGCGATCCTTCGTCTGGTTGAATTAGAAAAGAGCGTCGTCGAAGGAGCCGCTGCGACCCCGCTCGCCGCGTGCATGTCGGGAAGGTTAAAAGAACTCGCCGGCGAGCGAGTGGTTCTGTTGCTTTGCGGTGGGAACATCGACCCAAATGTTCTCAGCCGAGTAATTGAGCGCGGTCTGGTCGCGGACGGCAGGCTCGGCCGATTTACTGCCGTGATTAGCGATCGACCCGGCGGCCTGGCCGATCTGGCAACACAAATCGCTTCGACAGGAGCAAGCGTTAAGCAAATCGTGCACGACCGCGCGTTCGCGAGCCCGGATGTCTCAGCCGTGAACGTTCTTTGCACGGTCGAAACCCGCAATCATCAACACCTGGCTGAGCTACGCGCCCTGTTGAAAAGCCGCGGCGTGGAAATTCACGATGCTAAATAGATGGTAGGGCGCGACCGCTGGGCGCTCCGACAAACTTGAAGGGCGTCCCGCGCTCCGTAGTCTCCTTCAATGCAATTTCGCGAAGAAAAGGTCGACTTAAATTCATTCGCGCGTCGCCATGTTGGCCCGAACGAAGAAGAAGTGCGCGTCATGCTGCGCGAGGTCGGCTTCGAAGATCTCGATTCCCTGGTCCAAGCCGCTGTTCCACGAAATATCCAGCTGAATCGAGACCTGAACTTGCCGAAAGCGAAATCGGAGATGGACGCGCTGGCTGAGCTCCGCGCGATTTCCAGGAAAAACAAGGTCGCGCGCTCATTCATCGGCTGTGGCTATTCCGATTGCATTACGCCGCCGGTCATTCAGCGAAACATTCTGGAAAACCCGGGCTGGTACACCGCTTACACACCTTATCAGGCTGAACTCGCGCAAGGCCGGCTCGAGGCCCTCCTCAACTTTCAAACGATGATCACCGACCTAACCGCGCTCGAGATTGCCAATGCTTCCCTGTTAGACGAAGCCACCGCCGCTGCCGAAGCAATGGCGCTTTGTCACGCCGTCGTTCCGAACCGCAAAACGTTCTTTGTGGCTGACAATTGCCACCCGCAAACGGTCGCCGTTGTGCAAACACGCGCGAAACCGCTTGGAATTGAAATCAAGATCGGCGATTACTCGCGTTTCAGATTCGACAACACGGTTTTCGGCGCCCTGATCCAGTATCCCGCCACCGATGGCGCAATTTACGATTATTCGGATTTCATAAACCAGGCGCATGACGCCGGGTCCCTTGTCGTGGTCGCAGCCGACATCCTGGCGCTGACATTATTGAAACCGCCCGGAGAATTTGGGGCCGATGTCGCGGTCGGTAATACACAACGCTTCGGCGTTCCTCTTGGATTTGGCGGCCCGCACGCGGCATACTTCGCCACGCGCGATCAATACAAACGCCATATGCCTGGCCGGCTGGTGGGCGTTTCACATGATGCAGAAGGACAACCCGCTTATCGACTCGCCCTGCAAACGCGCGAGCAACACATCCGTCGCGACAAAGCGACGAGCAACATTTGCACCGCGCAGGTTCTTCTGGCTGTAATCGCGTCAATGTATGCGGTCTATCATGGCCCCCGTGGATTGCGCGCAATCGCCGAGCGAGTGCATCGCCTGACAAGTCAACTAGCGGATGGTCTGCGCACACTAGGCTTAAAAATCGCGCACGAAAATTTCTTCGACACAATTCGTGTTGAGGTCGATTCGAGCGAGATCATTTTGGAGCACGCCGAAAAAGCAGACTGCAATCTGCGTCCGCTCGGTCCGCGCGCAGTCGGCATTTCGCTCGACGAAACGACAACTCCACGCGACATCGAGCTATTGATGTCGGTCTTTCGCGGCACATTCGTGCGCGATTTTGCCGACGATGACTTGGGCGAACCGCCAATCCGCATTCCGCAATCTGCAATTCGCACTTCCGAATTGCTCGCCTACCCGGTCTTCAACACGCACGACACCGAGACGGAAATGCTGCGTTATCTCAAGAAGCTCGAATCACGAGACCTTTCACTGACTACTTCGATGATCCCGCTCGGTTCGTGCACGATGAAATTGAACGCTACAGCGGAAATGTTTCCGATTTCGTGGCCGGAAATTTCCAAGCTGCATCCGTTCGCGCCCACAGAACAAACAGCCGGCTATACGGAGATGTGCGAACAACTCGAAAACTGGCTTGCCGAAATTACCGGATTCGACGCGATTTCATTGCAGCCGAATGCTGGATCGCAGGGCGAATACGCAGGCCTGCTGGCGATCCGCGAGTATCACGCTTCGCGCAACGAAGGGCACCGAAATGTTTGCCTCATTCCGACGTCCGCCCACGGCACAAACCCGGCGAGCGCAAACATGGCTGGGTTTAGGGTTGTCTCCGTGGCCTGTCTGAAGGATGGAGACATCGATCTTGCCGATTTGCGCGCCAAAGCCGAAGCGCACGCGCGCGACCTCGCCGCGCTGATGGTGACATATCCCTCAACGCATGGCGTCTTTGAACCTACGATTCGCGAAATTTGCGACATTGTGCACGCGCATGGAGGCCAGGTTTACATGGACGGCGCAAACATGAACGCTCAGGTCGGCCTTTGCCGACCCGGAGACTATGGGGCGGATGTTTGTCACTTAAACTTGCACAAAACATTCTGCATTCCGCACGGCGGCGGCGGACCGGGTGTCGGACCAATCGGAGTGGCCAGGCATCTCGCGCCGTATCTTCCGCGGGAATTCATTCTCGATCCCGAGAGCGGCCGGATCTTGTTTGGCGAAGGACAATATGGGAAGCATCCGCGGAATGGGAGCGGCTCCGATTACCGTCACGGAGGGGGTAAAGGCGGCAACATTTCTGCCGCACCCTATGGCAGCGCCAGCATCCTAACGATCACATGGATGTACATTTGCATGATGGGCGCGAAGGGATTGAAACGCGCAAGTGAAGTCGCGATCCTAAATGCGAATTACATCGCGAAGCGACTCGATCCCTATTTTCCTGTGCTTTTCAAGGGTAAGCGCGGCCTCGTTGCGCACGAGTGCATCGTCGATCTTCGCCAATGGAAAAACGTAGGGATCGAGGTGGAAGATGTAGCAAAACGGTTGATGGACTACGGCTTTCACGCGCCAACGGTTTCCTGGCCGGTCGCTGGGACCATGATGATTGAACCAACCGAAAGTGAACCTAAACACGAGCTCGACCGTTTCTGCGACGCGATGATCTCGATCCACGCAGAGATGGAGGCAATCGCCAAGGGAAAGATGGATCGCGAAAACAATATGCTAAAGAAAGCGCCACACACTGCGCGGCAAATCGCTTCCGAGAATTGGGACCATCCTTACACTCGCGAGCAAGCAGCCTTTCCCGCGACGTGGACGCGCGAACACAAATTCTGGCCAGCTGTAGGCAGGATCGACAACGTTTACGGTGATCGAAACCTGTTCTGTTCCTGTCCACCTGTCGAAGAGTTCCAGAATGGGTAGCGCACGCATCTCGCGTGTTGGTTTTGACGTCATACCGAAACAATCTTTCGATCGGCGGCGCCGGGATCGAAAGAGAGATGCTCAAAGAAAAGTTTGCGACCGCGAGGACGCGTGCGCCAGCACGTGGGAGGCGTGCGCTACGCTTCCGGAGCGAGTTCGGGAGCAGCGACGACGCGCGTTGGGACAAGCCGTAACCCGGGGCCAGTCGTTTCGTCAGCCGCTGCGGGGCCGGCTTCGTGATATTCGGCGTCGCTGTTAACCTGCCACAGGTCGTAAAGCTTTGTGTCTGCCAAAATATTTTCGACGCACAACAGCGCAGTCATCATGGCGTGGTCTTGATTGTTGTATTTATGCATGCCATTACGGCCGACGAGATGCAGATTCGGATAACGCGTGTCCAATTCCTGCCGGATCGTAGCGACGTGCCGCGCGTAGTCGTCGTCGTAAACGGGATAAGCCTTTTTCTGGCGGACAACGCAGCCATCGATGAAGTCCCCTTCTTTCGCCAGTCCAATTCCTACGAGTTCGCGCTTGGCGAGCTCAATTAATTCAGTGTCGCTCGAATCCCAGAGTCCGTCGTGTTCGAAGCAGAAATATTCCAGGCCGTAGCAGACTTTGTCCGGCTCCGGCACCATCTCCGGCGACCAGGAGCGGAAGTTTTGAACGCGACCGACTTTGACGCTTGGATCGTGAATGTAGATCCAGTTGTCATCAAACATGTGTCGATCTTTCAAGATCAACATCACGGTGAGGAAATCGCGATACTTGAGACTTTCGGCAGCGTGCCTTGTCCGCTCGCTCACGTTTGGTGACAATCCGCAAACGAGCTCCCGCATCGGAGCGGACGAGATGATGTGTTCGGCTTCGATTGTCTGCAGCTCTCCGTGTCGATCTTTGTATGCGATCGTCCAGTTCCCGGATGTTTCGTCGTAGGAACAGCGCGTCACCCTGCAGCCCATCTCAAGCTTGCCGCTCAACGCCTTCATCTTTTCCGCGCACGCTTCCCACATCATGCCGGGACCTCGCCGTGGATAACGAAAGGAATTGATGAGCGTTTTAATTACGTTCGTGCGGTCTCCGTTGTAACGCTGTGGAATCAGGGCATTCTTGATGGCGCTGCCGAGCGAAAGGCCTTTGATTCGCTGCGCAGCCCAGTCGGCCGAGATCTCCTTGCAGCTCATGCCCCAAACTTTTTCGGTGTAACTCTTGAAGAATGTGTTGAAGAGCCGTTTGCCGAATTGATTGCTTACCCATTCTTCGAAATTGCGTGGATTTCGCACTGGAAACAGGCGCGCTTTCATCCACGAAAGAATGCAAAGCGTTGACCTGAAGACGCCCAGCCTGAGCAGCGCTTCGAACGGCTTCAGCGGATAGGAGAAAAATTTGCCATTGTAAAAAATCCGCGAGGAACGCGGACGCACGAGCATGTCGTTAGGCAAAATCTCGGTCCACAGATCTTCAACCGCCTTGGACTTGGAAAAGAAACGGTGCCCGCCAATGTCGAACTGAAAACCCTTGTAGGTCACGGTCCGGGAAATTCCGCCGACGTAAATAGGATCGGCTTCCAGGACAACAACCTCGACTTCCTCTTTGGACAGAAGATAGCCGGCTGTTAGACCCGCCGGGCCCGCTCCAATAATAACCACTCTTGTTTTCATCTTCCTAAGCAACCCAGTTTCCCCGGGTGAAATTCCAGACGTACCAGCCCTGCACGCACAGCCCAGCGGCGCTGAGCAGCGCCACTGCCGCCATGCCAAACGCCCTAACGAGCACCGGCGGCGTGCGAAACTGGCGCAGAAAATTCAAAAGCGCCAGCACTATCAATGCGTGCACGCAAAATTCGTAGCGGAGCATGCTTTCCATATCCACGCAGGCCACTCCGCTGAGGGAGAGATAATAGATCACGAAGGCGCAGAAATAGATGCCGGCGCGAATTGGTAAATCAGCGTGCCTTCGGATTGCAGGACGCAGTTCGCAAATGGCGATACCGACAAAAAGCACGGCACCCAACGTCATCGACATTTGGCTCGCCTCCGTTGGGTCGTTCAGAGCCGGAACGAACCAGCGATAACTCGAGGGCTTAAACACCGCCAAATAATCGGGAACGATTCCCCAGCCGGCTGCCTGCGTAAGCATATAAATATCCCAGTGGCCCCAGCGCAGTTGCGAATAAGTGAAAAATCCCACGGCGCCGAAACTTGCAACCAGCGTCATAACGATCGCCGGCTTCTCCTTCCGAAACCACGGCTTCGACTCAAGTAAGCCCCGCCATCGAGTTTGAAAAACCGAGCGCACCAGGGGAAATGCTGCGCATACAATTCCGACAATCCGCGTTGCCGACATGACAATGCCGTGTGCAGCCGCCCAGAATTTTGCGGACCGCCCCTCCGCAATATTCCAATAAATGAAGCCAAGCAGCGCCATCAAAAACAACGATTCTGAGTAGCCGGCAATTAGAAAGAATGCTGCAGGATGGGCGGCGATTAATAACGCGCCGCAAATTTGCAGTGCGGGCGAAATGTTCCAGCGCTTGCAAAAAAGAAAGAAATAACTCCAGAACCCCCAGGCAGCGAGCTGAGCAGTGATCAACAGAGCTGTGCGAGTGCTGATGTTAAGTCCGTAGCGAAACGCAGCCGCTATCGCAGGATAAGCGGGAAAAAAAGCGACGTTTGATACTTCCATCACCTTGTGATCGATGGGCGGGACAATGGTCTGGTATCCGCGATCCACGATGTTCATAAACCAATAACTGTCGTGCTGGACCAGCGTGGCGTAGCGCTCCGAAAAGGAGCCTTCCGGCGCAAGCAGGCCCATCGCCATCGCAAGTTGCAGCAGGGTCATGACGAGTCCCGCGAGCAAGGGGCTGAGCAACCACAGCGAGCGGGTCATTACATCATAATCGCTGCGCGCGGCCGCTTTGTTCGTGAAAGCGTTCTCAGTAGGTAAAGACCCGTCAATGGGAAGCGCCAGGGAGACCGGGATCGCACACAGACTGCACGAGCATGCGGAATTTTCGATAGAGGCGATCTCGGGACGCATTGTTTCCAAAACATGTACGCTGACTTGAGTCGGACTTTGACGGCGGATGCGCCTCGTTTATTCGCGAGAGCGGCCCTGCCGATCCACTTCCTGCCGCGGATGGCGACTTTTGTCACAGCACTTCTCGGCAGCGAGACCACTATGATCCGGAAATGACGAGCACGATCTCGCCTTTCGGCGGGTGGGCCTCGTAATGCGCAAGGAGCTCACAGGCGGTGCCGATTCGGAATTCCTCGAATTTTTTTGTTAGCTCCCGAGCAACGCAAAGTTGCCGCTCTGGCATGACATCGATGCATGCGGCGAGGGTTTTGGTTAATCGATAAGGCGACTCGAAGAAGATTACTGTCTCACCCGATTCGGCGGCGACTCGCAACTCGCGCTCGCGTTGTCCACTTTTGATTGGGAGAAATCCGTGGAAGCAAAATTTTTCGATTGAAAATCCGGACCCGACGAGAGCGGTCAGGATCGATGATGGCCCGGGAACGATTGTAAATGAAAGCTCCCGTTTGATGCATTCACGAACGAGACGCGCGCCCGGATCGGACAATCCTGGCGTTCCGGCATCCGTGATCAGCGCAATGTTTTCGCCTCCCGCGAGGCGTACAACCAGTTCCGCCGTGCGCATTGCTTCATTGTGCTCATGATAACTGATGAAAGGCTTCTTGATTCCAAAGTGCTTCAGCAGCATCCCGGAATGCCGCGTGTCCTCGGCAGCGACCAGATCGACTGACTTCAGAATTTCCAGTGCGCGCAACGTAACGTCGCCCAAATTGCCAATTGGTGTGGCGACGACGTACAGCATTTCAGACCATCGGATCAAAACAAGCTTTGCGCTATCGAACGCGGTCCACGCTTTGGTTTATTCGTGAATTGCCGGCGCGAACGAAAATCTCTGCAGGCCAAGCGCTACCAACCCAGAATTTTGGCGAATATGAGCGGCGCCACAATCGTGGCGTCGGATTCGACGATGAACTTCGGTGTATCGATATTCAATTTGCCCCAAGTGATCTTCTCATTGGGCACCGCGCCGGAATATGATCCGAAGCTGGTCGTTGAATCGCTGATCTGACAAAAATAGCCCCACTCGGGCACCAGTGTGGCGACGACGTCTTGATTGAGCATGGGCACAACGCAAATTGGGAAATCGCCTGCAATCCCACCGCCGATCTGGAAGAAGCCAATCGACGACTCCTGCGACATCCGGCGATACCACTCCGCCAGAGCGATCATATATTCGATACCGGAGCGAACAGTGTGCACATCGGCGATCACGCCTGTCATGCAGCGCGCGGCATAAATATTGCCCAATGTCGAATCTTCCCAGCCAGGCACAAAAATTGGGAGATCCTTGTGCGCAGCGGCGATCATCCAACTGTCGGCCGGGTCAATCTCGTAAAATTTCTTTAGCTGGCACTCCCGCAAAATCTTGTAGAAAAATTCGTGCGGAAATCTTCGCTCCTTCTTTTGCGAAGCGCTCACCCACGCGTCCAGCACGACGTGCTCGATCCGTCGCATCGCCTCCTCTTCCGGAATGCAGGTGTCGGTCACGCGATTCAAATGACGCCGCAAAAGTTCTTCCTCCTGCTGCGCAGTCAATTCGCGATAATGAGGAATTCGTTCGTAATGGCTGCGTGCGACGAGGTTGAAGAGGTCCTCCTCGAGGTTGGCGCCGGTGCAGGTAATAGCGTGGACTTTGTCCTGCCGAATCATTTCTGCGAGCGAAATGCCAAGTTCGGCAGTGCTCATTGCCCCGGCGAGCGTAATCATCATTTTCCCGCCTCCCTTGAGATGCGCGGTATAGGCCTCGGCTGCATCTTTGAGGACTGCCGCGTTGAAGTGACGGAAATGCCGATCAATAAACTGGCTGATGCTGCCCATCTTTACTTCATCAACTCTTCCAGTCTGTGTTTTCTCGATTTGATGCAAAACTTATACCGCGACAGTGAAGTGTTAATCACGCTTTTTTTGTCGGAAACTTCATGACACGGCAGTAAGAATTCGTGCCGCCAGAGTGTTTGGCATTAGCCCGAGAAGGAGAATTGCTGCTGCGAGCACAGTCACCGTGATTCGTTGCAGCAAATCGGACGACGAGCGATCAGGCGATAAAGAGGTCTCAAGCGAGGGCTGATCCACGAAGATCGCTTTTAACACGATCAGGTAATAATACAGCGAGACGAAGCTGCCAAAGAGCGCCAACGCAATCAGCCAGAGCAGGCCATAATTTCCATCAGCGCGCAGCGCAGCGCTGAACAGATAAAACTTTCCGAAAAATCCAGCCAACGGAGGTATGCCGGCCAGGGAGAGCATAAAGACTGCCATGCAACCGGCCAGCAATGGCGCACGCGCGGCCAGTCCAGAAAAATTTTTAAGATCGTCGCCACCAGTTTCGCCGCGCACCACTGCGACGACTCCGAACGCACCGACAAGTGTGATCGCGTAAACAGCCACGTAGAAAAGTGTCGCCGAAAATCCGTCCCGGCTTCCGGCGACCAGTCCAAGCAGCGTGTAGCCGGCATGCGCGACAGCGGAGTAGGCAAGGAGCCGCCGAACATTCGTCTGCGCCAGTGCGACGAGATTGCCGATTAGAATAGACAAAGCGGCAAGCACAGCGAGGACCGGCGACCAGCCCGCAGTCATCGCGTGCCATGCAGAACTTCCATGCACGGGGCCGAAGCCCACCAGCACGATTTTCCCAAGCACCACGAACGAGGCAACCTTTGATCCCGAAGCAATAAACGCTGCACTCGGAATGGGTGCTCCCTGATACACGTCAGGGGCCCACAAGTGAAACGGCGCAGCAGCAATTTTGAACGCGAAGCCGATGAGCGTCATGATGATGCCTGTCGCAAGCAAAGGTTGCACCGGCGCGGCCGCCAATTTGTCCGAGATCGCAGCCAGCCCAGTCCTTCCCGACATGCCATAGATCAAACTGATCCCGAAAAGCGTGAACGCGCTGGTGGTGCTGCCGAATAGAAAATATTTCAGACCTGCTTCGGCGGATCGCGCATCGTTCCTGTCGAATGCAGCCATCACGTAAAGGGAGAGGCCCAGCAGTTCGAGCCCGATGAAAATCATGAGCAATTCTTCACTGCCAACGAGCAACATGAGACCGACCGTTGCCAAAAGAATAATCGCCAGATATTCGCCCGGGTGACGCAGCGATTTTTCTGACCGAACCAGGCAGATCGTGAAAAAGGCAAGCGCGAGGCAAATGATTTTGAAAAGCGACGTAAGCGGCGTGATCACAAGCATCCCACCGAAAAGGTTTGCGTTTCGGGGCAACATAAGCACTGCGCCGATGGCGCCAGCCAGGCCGAGCACGGCAATGCTGGAACAAATTGTTCTCGTACGGCGGCTCGTTAGGCCAACGGCGAGGACCACCAGCGCCGTGATAACAACGACTGCCTCCGGTGATGCAAGTTTGATTAGCTCGAGGTAACTCATGTCGACTCTATCGAGTTGCAAGCGTAGATGCCTGGGCAGCCCACGCGTCCTGCGTGTGCTCCCCAATCAGGTTCGCGTGCTGCGCTCATTTTAGAAATCTCATCGCTTCCACTGCCGGCATGATGCGATCGAGCAGAAATTTGGGATAAAGTCCGACCGCAAGAGTGGCGAACATAAGCAAACAAGCGCCGCACTTCTCAGCGAGTGTTATCGATTGCTCATTCCAATCGGCGTCTGTAGAAACGCGGCCTGTTTGCATGCGCACCTCACCAAAGAAAGACTTCACCAGCGCGCGCAAGGTGAAAGCCGCTACAAGGACCATGCCGGCACCCGTGATCCAAACCGCGATGGGATAGGTTTTCCATACGCCAATCAGGATCGTGATTTCCGCGGCAAACCCGCTGAAACCGGGGATGCCCATCGACGCGGCGCATGCGATCACGAAAGCGAACGCGGCGAAAGGCAGCGCATGGCTCAGATTCATTTCCGAGAGCGCGTCGAGCTCGCGGGTATGAGTGCGTCGATAGAGCATCCGTCCAGCAACAGCGAACAGCAGCGCCGCAATCACCCCGTGCGAAAACATTTGCAGAACGGCTCCAGAAACACCGAGTGCGTTTGCCGTAGCCAGACCTAGCAGCACGAAACCCATGTGACTCACGCTCGAATAACCAATGACGAATTTCAGATCATGTTGGCGCAGCGCCACGGCTGCTGCATAAACAATTCCGATCACGGCGAGGACGGCGATCCATTTGCTCCATGCATGGAATCCCTCCGGGAACAGATTCATCGCTACGCGCAGACCTGCGTAAGCGCCCAGTTTCATCACGATACCAGCAAGCAACATCGACCCTGCGGTGGGCGCGGCGACGTGACCCGTCGGCGCCCAGGTATGCAACGGCCAGATGCCGGCAAGCACAGCGAACCCGAGGAACAACACGGGAAATGCCCATGATTGAAGCTGCGGACTAAAGTCGAATTGCACCAGTTGACTCAGATCCAGAGAACCGGCTGTCGCATAAGCTGCGAGAATCCCGGCAAAAACGAACATCCCCCCGAAGAACGAGTAGAGAGTCAGCTTCATCGCGCCGTACTCCTTGTTGGTCGACCCGAAGATGGCGATGAGAAAGTATTTCGGCACGATCACCAGTTCGTAGAATGCGAAGAGCAGAAACAAATCGGCGCTGAGGAAAACGCCGTAACAACCTCCGACCACGAGCAGCAACCAAAAGAAAAATTCGCGCTGGCGATGATCGACATCCCATGAAAACAACACGGTGCTTACGGCGGAGATGCCCGTGACAAGAACCATCGTAAGACTGACGCCATCAACAGCGAGGTGATAATTCATTCCCAACGGTGGCACCCACGGCACGCTGACGATCGTCATGAAGTGAGCAAGATCGGCAACGGGTGTGCGAACAAATGCAACAATGCCTAAGACGAAACCGGCGATGGCTGTTAGCAGCGCAATCCAGCGCGCTAGAACGTCAGGAAAAACGAGCAGCACCACTGCGCCCGCGAAGGTGAGGTAAATCGTCCAGGCGATCATGCGCTAGCCGGCTGAAGAGAGCGATAAAATCCGGCAATTGCCAGAAGCGACACTGGAAAAGAAATGACCAGCCCGAGGCCGAGTATTGCGGCTCCCGCCGCGTTAAGCAAAAAAGCAATGATAAACAACGTGCCCAGTTGCGTGTACTTGGCGCGCGCTTTGAATAGCCGCCAACCGATCTGAAAGTGCGACGTCACTCGATCAGACATGCTTAGCTTTCTTCTGCGTTCGGTAATGCGCCGCATTTTCCCGGACATGGAATCCAATTTCGCGTCGCGGCTTTTCTGGCGGGGTCATCAATTGTCGAATCGCTTCCAGGATCGCAGCGATTTCGTCGTCATGCTTGTCAACACGCCGTTCCAGTTCGGAAAATTTCTTGGCAAGTTCGCGATTTGTTTCGAGCGCCCAGCGCAGCTTCACAAACGCACGCATAATCGCGATATTAACTTTTACAGCGCGCTTGCTGTTCAAGACACTCGACAACATGGCAATACCTTGTTCGGTGAATGCGTAGGGCCGATATTTGGTCCCCCGGTATTTACGAGAGCTGGTCACAAATTGTGACCAGTTTGCTTCAGCACCCTCATTTTCAATGGTTTGTCGATTCTCCAAAGCCAAAAGTTGGGACCTCAAAAGTCGTGCTTCGTCATCGCTGAGTTGGAACATGAAGTCGTTCGGGAATCGCTCGCGATTTCGTTTCACTGATTGATTCAAGACTTTGACCGCTACGCCATAGAGAGCGGCTAGATCAAAATCGAGCAGCACCTTTTCGCCGCGAAAATGCCGGATCCGTAACGCGATTTGCTCAGCGGGAATGGTCTGTTTGCTCATTCGCGATGAACCTCAACTAAATAGCCGCGCCATTTGAACGACGGTCGCGTTGAAAATGTTGAATATGAATTGCGGTGCGAGACCGATGGCGAACATAAGCAGTGTCACAGGGATGATGGCAACCTGTTCCCTCGGCAGGAGATCGGAAAAAGCGTCGCAACTCTCTGCCAGTGGCCCACTGAAGAGCGCTTGCATCGCGCGCACGAAAACGATCGCTGTAACAAGCAGGCCAATCACTGCCATGGCCGTAAAAGATGCCGCAATGGCAAATGAACCTTTAAAGATCAAAAACTCGCCAATGAAACCGTTAAGACCTGGAAGACCGAGCGACGAAAACATGGCGACGCTCATCCAACCGCATAGAAGCGGTGTCCGCTGCATCAATCCTCCGAAGTCATCGATACCACGCAGTCCGCGACGCTGCTCGAGAAGGCCGACCAGGTAAAACAATGCAGCGGCCGTGATCCCGTGATTGAACATCTGCATGAACACACCGCTCAACGCCGCTTGCGTGTCGATCGAAGCGCCAACGGACGAGACAGCGACTGCGAACAAGCCAAGCATGCAGTAGCCCAGATGGTTGACCGACAAGTACGCGACCATTCGTTTAAGATCGGACTGGGCCCACGCTGCCAGTGGAGCGAAAACAATCGAGCAGATCGCCAGCGCCAGCAACCAGGGGCCGATGATTCTGATTTCGTTTGGGAAAAGCGGAAGCAACAGGCGCGCGAAACCGTACACACCCATTTTCGAAAGCACGCCGGTCAACACCATGGACACGCCGGTCGGCGCGCTTTCATATGCGTCCGGCAGCCAGGTGTGGAATGGGAACAACGGCACTTTGACCGCCAATCCAAGGAAGATTCCGGCAAAAGCGAGCCAGGCGAGCTTACCCGTAAGCAATCCGTTTTTACCAAGACTAGCAAGGGTGGCAAAATCGAAGGAGCCCCTGGCCAGATAAATTCCGAGGAATCCCAGCAGCATTGTCATGCTCCCGAGAAACGTGTAGAGGAAAAACTTCGTCGCGGCGCGGTCGCGATTTTCACCCCCCCAGATTTTGATCAGCAGGAACGCTGGGACCAGGCTCATCTCGTAAAACAAGAACCAGAGAACAAAGTTCTGCGCTGTGAATGTGCCGTAGAGCGCCGATTGCATGATCAACATCAGCGCGCAAAAACCGCGGTCCATCCTCTGCGCGAGAAACGCAAAGGGAATAATGAGCGAGGTAAGTAACACGAGCAGCAGGCTCAAACCGTCGACGCCGACGAGGTATTCGGCGCCAATTGCGGGAATCCACGCGTGCCGTTCGACCAATTGAATGCCGGCAGCCCCTATATCGAAGTGCCGCCACAACACCAACGCGTCAAGGGCGGCCAGTGCGTTAACCAACAAAGCGGTTGAACGTGCATTTCTCTCCGGGGCGGCAAAGAGCGCAAGCCCGCCCACCAGAGGAATCAGGATGAGCGCGCTGATCAAGCCAACCATGCGTAAAAAAGCAACAGCGCCAGCACACCGATCGCGATGACGCCGAGATATGTTTGGATTTGCCCTGAATGCGCAGCGGACATCAGGCGACCTAGACCACGGGTGCCTACGGTCGTCTCATCGACTCCAGCATTGATTCCGCGCTCATCAACAGTGGTGGTGAAAGTTCCCAAGAGTTGACCAACCGCTCCGAATCCACGCACTAGGCGATCCCAGAAATGACGGTCCATCCAATCGGACAAACGCGCGCTCATCCAACTGAACGCGATGACCGTGCGAGCATAAAGCTCGTCGATCCACATTTTATTTTCGAGGAACCGGAATAATTGGGGCTGCGCGAATTCGAGCGGATCAATGTCGGCGGGACGCTGTCGATCTTGCGCACCGGCTTTGCGATACATCCCAATACCGAGCGCAACGCCCGCCCCTACAAGAACCAGCGAAAGAAAGAGTGTCGGCTGAATCAGGCGCGCGAACTCGAAGTGTGCAGGTTCGTCCGTCAGATAGTGATGCAGCCAGGGCCATGCTGGCGTCAGGACTACACTGAACAAAATTGCGCAACTCGCGAGGACGATTAGCGGCATCGTCATGACTCGCGGGCTTTCATGAGCGTGCTGAGAGGCAGCACGCCGGTCACCGAAGAAGACGTAGATGATTTGCCGCGTCATGTAGAGCGCGGTGAGGACGACGCCGGCCAGTAGAAAATAATAGGGCAAGCGGGAAGCCGGCCAATGCGCGGTCGCGTGCAGGATTTCCTCCTTCGTCCAACCGCCGGAAAAAAAGAGCGGCACCCCGCTGAGAGCCATCATGCCGATTGCATAAGTTGAAAACGTGGCTGGCATAAGCCGGCGCAGCCCGCCCATTTTCCGAATGTCCTGTTCGCCGTGGCAGCCGTGAATGACCGAGCCAGCGCCGAGAAACAACAGCGCTTTGAAAAAACCATGCGCGAGCAGGTGCATCATCCCGGCGGCCACGCCGCCCACGCCGAGTGAAACCATCATCAAGCCGAGTTGAGACACAGTCGAGTACGCGAGGATGCGTTTGATGTCAGCCTGCGCTATTGCGATGAGCGCAGCCATTAATGCCGTAATCACGCCAATCCACACGACGACAGTAAGTGATGAAGTCACCCCGTCGATCGCGCCTAACGAGAAGATCGGATACACTCGAGCGACCAGAAAAACACCGGCAGCAACCATTGTTGCGGCATGGATCAATGCGCTAACCGGCGTCGGGCCTTCCATCGCATCCGGCAACCAGACGTGCAGCGGGAATTGCCCCGACTTGCCCACCGCACCACAGAAAATTAGAAGCGCAACAGATACGGCGCTCGCGCCGAGCATTGCAAGACCGGCACTTTCCAGGCAACCGTTTCCGCCATCGTAAAAGAGAAGAGTACCGCAACGGCCGTAGAGCCAGAGCAAGCCAAGAAAAAATCCCAGGTCGCCGATGCGGGTGGTAATGAACGCTTTTTTTGCCGCGGCCGCGGCGCTCGGTCGCTCAATCCAAAACCCAATGAGCAAATACGACGCCAGACCAACCAGTTCCCAGGAGATAAACAAAAGAAGCAAGCTGTTCGAGATAACGAGCCCCAGCATTGCGCCGGAGAAAAATGAGAGATAAGCGAAGAAGCGGACGAAATTCTTGTCGCCGGCCATGTAACCAATGCTGAAGACGAAGATGCAAAGCCCGACGAGCGTAATCATTATCAGCATGACGGCTGCGAGCGGATCCAGAAGCCATCCCAGACGCAGTGCATGGTCGCCGAAGGTGAACCACGTGAAATTCTGAACGGCCCGGAATCCGGACACTTGCAGCGTCGCCAGGAACGCAAAGAACGACATTACGAGCGCGGCAATTTGTCCGGCGACCGCCAGCAAAGCTGCACTTTTGTGTCGCCCGTTCGGCAAACTCAAAATTACCAACGAAGCCGCGAACGGCACCGCAGGAATCAACCAGAGATGATCGATGATCCAGCGACTCATCCTTTGAGCTGGTCGAGGTGGTCGACGTTTGTTGTGCGATAGTGGCGATAGACCGCGATTACCAGCGCAAGACCGACTGCGGCTTCAGCGGCGGCAATGGCAATTGAGAAAATCGCGATCATAACACCGGTCGGTGGCTGCGATTGCGGGCTGAAGCGCCAGAACGCGATGAAATTGAGGTTTGCCGCGGCAAGCATCATCTCGATCCCAATCAGAATAAAGATCGCGTGACGACGACTCAGGGCCGCAAGCAACCCCGCCGAAAACAGGGCGGCAGAAACAATGAGGAAGACTTGGAGCGTCGGTGTCACCGCTTCTCCTCCATCACAAGAACCAGTGCGCCGATCAGCGCAGCGGTGAGAAGAAGCCCCACGCATTGCAATGGCCAGACATAACTGGTCATCAACGCTTCACCGATTCGTTTAACAGTCAGTGCTCGAATGTGTGGGGCGCCAATGGCAACCGATTGCGTCTTAAAAACCGCCCACGCCAAACCGCCGAATACAGCAACAGCCAGCAATGCACCGCCCCAGTTAGCGCCGCGATCTTTTCCCACATCACGCCGGGTCAGGAGAATCGTAAAAACGATTAGTACTGCGACCGCACCGATGTAGACGAATACCAGCACCAGGCCGACAAATTCCGCGCCCAGCAGAAAGAAGAGCGCGGCGACGCCGACAAGCGCTACGGCAAAAATCAGCGTCGCGTGCATGAGCTTTTGCAGCGTGGCGGCTGCCAGCGCGGCGGCCAGTGTCAAGATGGCGATAAGAACGAACGCGGCGCTGCTCATTCGGCGAAACGGTAAGTGCGAGGCGCGAACTTTCTTTGCGTGTCGAGCAACATCGACAGAGCGGTGTAAACGATTGCGATCACCACAAACGACCAAAGCCATCCGCGCAAGCCGCGACCTGCATAATGCCAGACAGCCGCTGCGATGACGCAGGTGAACGACATTGGCAACATGAATTTCCAGGCAAAATTCATGATTTGATCAATCCGCGTTCGCGGCAACGTTCCGCGAAGCCAGATGTAAACTAATAGCAGCGCGCTCAGCTTCGCGAAAAACCAGACGTAGGACGGAATAAATTCGAGAACCTGCACCGGCGAATGCCAGCCACCGAGAAACAACGTCGTGGCGAGCCCGGTGATGGCGAACATCCCGATGTATTCTGCCATGAAAAAAGTCGCGTATTTGAACCCGGAATATTCCGTCATGTGGCCGGCGACAATCTCCGATTCACCTTCCGGCACATCGAACGGAGTGCGATTCGATTCCACAAGACCGGATACAAAAAACAAAATGAACGCAGTCGCGCCCCACGGTGTGAAGACAAACCAGCGCGGCACGACGCCCAACGTGTATTCAGCCTGCGCCGCGACGATCCTGTCGGGCATAAGCGCGCCAACCACCATCACCACTGGGAGCACGGTGATAATGAGCGGCAGCTCGTAGCTGATCATTTGCGCTATCGCTCGCATCGCGCCGAGCATCGAGAACTTGTTATTGCTTCCCCAACCGGCCATGAAGACCGCAAGCTCCGTTGTCGATCCAACCGCAAAGAAAAAAAGGATGCCGCCGTCGATTGTAAACGGCGTCATGTTCCGTCCATACGGGATCACCCCAAGGGCAAGAATCGCCGCAGCAGCAATGAGAATTGGCGCCAGGAAGTGCAGAAGCTTGTCCGCACGCGCGGGCACGATGTCTTCCTTTATCAACATTTTGATACCGTCGGCCACCGGCTGCAAAAGCCCGAATGGTCCAACGCGATTGGGGCCATAGCGATTTTGTATCCGGCCGAGAATCTTCCGCTCCAGCACCGACATGAGCGCGAACAGCGTCAGGAATACAGCAAGCAGCGCGAAAATATTAATCAAACTCGACACGATCTGGACAACCCAGGCGGGGGCTGGCATCAGCCACGACAGCAGCCAATGTTTGGCGTAAACGAAGATTTGGTCGACAGACTTGCTCACGTCGGGATGAAGAAAACCGTCAATTGATTGGTTAATCAAGACAGAACGCGCGATGATTTCGCATCAAAACCGGCTCGTGCTTACTGCCTCCCCTTATTGCGTGACAGCGCTTTTGGCTTTGCAGGGCGCCTCTGGCGCGGTACGTTCGGCGTGCGCCATGCGAACGCAGGTCTTGTTAATCGCCACTCTTTTGGCGAGTGCCGGTTTGATCCAGGGAAAGATCAAGACTCAGGAGAACGCTCCCATTGAAATCACTTCTACAGGGGAGACGACATATGAGGGTGGCCTGGCCACGGCGCGCGATAACGTCGTGATCCACATTGGCAATACAGACATTTACGCCGATTACGCACAATACAATCCTACCACGCACGACGTGGAGTTGAGAGGCCACGTGCGAATTTATCGGGACACGAGCTTGTACATCGCCGAGAATGGCATTTACAACACTGAGACTAAAAAAATCAGAGCGCTGAATGCGCGCACCGAGTCGGAACCTTATTTCCTGACCGGCGGCAATGTGACCTCAATTTCTGAGAACGGTTATCTGATAAAGGACGGCACGTTTACCACTCACGATTCACCGAAGAACGACTTCCATCTCCACGCGCGAACGATTCGCGTTTACGAAGACGATCGCGTGATTTTCCAGTACGTCACCGCGTACGTGGGGAAGGTGCCTGTTTTTTGGTGGCCCTATCTTTACCAATCGCTCAACGACGCGTTTAGTTTCACGGTTTCGCCAGCGTACTTGAGTTCATGGGGGCCGTCGCTCCTCACTCAAGTGACGTTCCCAATTACAGACGACATCAGGGGGCGGTTCCGGCTCGATTATCGGGGACGGCGCGGTGTAGCCGTGGGCTTTGATTCGATCATAGATTACTTCAACGACAGCCAGGCGCGGCTCAAAACGTATTATCTCCAGGACCAAAATCCGAACCTGAATGAAACCAACATTCCGCGAAAAGACGTTCCGACCGGGCGATATCGGGTTAGCCTGGCAGATACGACCAACTTTACAGATGATATCTATGGCATCACCAATCTCACCAAGCTTAGCGATCAGTTTGTTATGCAGGACTTCTTTCAAGGGGAGTTCCGCATCGATCCCGTTCCAGACAACGTGATCGCGGTGGCAAAGACGGATCCTTTTTATACGCTCACGGCGATCGAACGTTTTCAGGCGAATGAGTTTTTCACCACAACCGAACGCCAGCCGGAAGTTGTGTTGGACATCAAACGTCATGGTCTTTTCGGCGGACCCATTTTCTATGAAGGCGAGACCGGATTTGCCAATTTACGGCTACAATTCCCTCAGGACTCAGGCTTCGAGAATTATGGCACGTATCGTTTCGATACCTTCCATCAACTAACTTATCCAAACACTTATTTTGGGTGGCTTTCGATCGTGCCACGGGTGGGGTATCGCGGAACCTATTATGGCAAGACGTTTGACCTGGGATCGACAACGTTTATACCGCCATCAAATCCGCTCGTACCCGATTTTATTCTTCCGCCTCCAACGATGGCTAATCCAGTAAAGTTCGACGGAGACACATTTCGCTCGGTTTTCGATACAGGCGCCGAAGCTTCATTCAAGATCTCACGTACATGGGAGAGCGTGCAAAGCCGCGCGGTCGGACTGGACGGACTCATGCATGTTATTCAACCGTTCACGGACTTTTCTTATGTGAAAGAGGATGGACCTAACCCAACAGCAATTTTGGGGTTCGATCGGTTTCAACCTTCGACCCAGCCGCGGGCGCTTGACTTTCCGCAGTTCACGAGCATCGACTCGATCGCTGATTGGACGGTGTGGCGGGTGGGCGTTCGCAACCGTCTGGAAACGCGCCGCGATGACAGGACAATCACCTGGTTCGAACTCGAAAGCTTCGTTGATGTGCAATTCCAGAACCCCTACCAACCCACGGATTACTCAAACCTCGTTAACAACATCCGCTTTACACCACTGCCCTGGATGTCGCTCTCCGTTAACTCCCAAGTGCCGGCTTTCGCCAAAGGATTTACCGAAGTTGATACTGTTGCGAATGTTCAGCCACTGGCAAATTTGCAACTAACCGTTGCGCACCGGTATCTGAACGGCAATCCGTTTTTCCAGGACAGCAGTTTGTTTGTCGTGGGCGGCTATTACCGTATCGACGACAACTGGGGCATTGGAGTCCAGGAGCAATACGAAGGGGCAACCGGCATCCTCGAACAGCAGCGCTACTCGATCTATCGAGACTTGTCGAGCTGGGTGGCCTCGTTCGGTGGCATCATACGCGACAATAACGGATCGAAGGAGTACGGCGTCCTCTTTACAATAACGCTTAAAGCATTCCCGAAATTTGGATTCGATTTAAACTTCGATCCTACGTCCGAAGGACAATGAACGAAAACGCGCGAACAATACAGGATCGCCTGGATTTGTTCGGGCACTTGTGCGGCGGCTAATTCGCCCGCACCATTCCTTCGATCATGGATCTTGCAATCATCGGTTCCGGTTATGTTGGCCTGGTGACTGGTGCCTGTTTCGCCGACGTCGGGCATAACGTCATATGCGTCGATAACGACGCGCAAAAAATCAAGCAACTGCAAGCCGGCGAGGTACCAATTTATGAACCCGGGCTTGAAGAAATAATTCATCGCAATGTGTCGGCGCATCGGTTGCGTTTCACCGGCAGCATAGAGGAGGGCGTGCAGAATTCGCAGATCGTCTTTATCGCCGTTCCTACTCCACAGCAGCCGGATGGCGATGTCGATCTTAGCTTCCTGGAGAAAGTCGCTCGTGAAATCGCGGGGGTCTTGACCGATTACCGTGTCATTGTCGACAAGAGCACAGTGCCTGTGAAAACCGGCGAAAAAGTGGCCGAATCAATCAAGAGGTACAACCGCCACGGCGCGGACTTCGATGTGGTCAGTAACCCTGAATTCCTGCGCGAAGGTTGCGCGGTGGCCGACCTGATGAACCCTGATCGCATCGTAATTGGAGCGCAAAGCGAACGCGCCATCGACCTCATGAAGAAGATTTATGAGCCGTTTATGGCGCCGATCCTGGTCACCGATATTAGCAGCGCCGAGCTCATCAAACATTGCGCGAATTCATTTCTGGCGTTGAAAATTTCGTATATCAACGCAGTCTCGGCGATTTGCGAGACCAGCGGGGCCGACGTCGAAAAAGTTGCCGATGGCATCGGGATGGATCACCGAATCGGCCGCGATTTTCTAAACGCCGGAATAGGATACGGCGGGTCGTGTTTTCCCAAAGACATTGCTGCGTTTATCACGATCAGCGAACGCCTGGGTGTTCCGTTTACCTTACTCGAGGAAGTACAGCGCATTAACAATTCCCAGAAAGAGCGTTTTCTAAAGGTGATTCGGGAAACACTGTGGGTGTTGCGAGAAAAGCGAATTGCAGTGTGGGGTCTCACATTTAAACCCGATACGGACGATCTCCGTTCGTCTGTCGCAATAGAACTGGTGGCAGACCTGCTTCGCGAAGGAGCACATGTCATTGCCTACGATCCAAAGGGAATGCAGAAAGCCCGCGCTATCAAAGCGATCGCCGACACGGAATTCGCCTCATCTGCCCTTGAAGCAGTGAATGATGCCGAAGCGCTGATCATCGCCACGGAATGGAACGAATTCGCCAACGTCGACCTCGCGGTTGTGAAAGAAAAAATGAGAACGCCGATCGTCTTCGACGGGCGAAATCTGTTAGACCCTGAAACGATGGGCCGAATGGGCTTTCATTATTATTCGATCGGACGCGCCAGCGTGAAACCGCAATAACTGTCCTTCCAGAATATGGCGCGGCTTTCTGCTCGCCGAATTGCGCTCAAGGCGCTGTGCACATGGCGAAAAGAAAGGCGGTTTGCCGACTCGATTGTTTCGGAATTTCTCGCAAAGGCGGAGTTGCCTGATTCGGATCGCGCGTTTGCTCTGGACCTCGTTTACGGCGTCCTGCGTAATTTAACGTTGCTGGATTTTTGGATTGGGTGCCTGCGCGCTTCAAGGGTGAATGTCGATGTTCGTGATGTTCTGCGCCTGGGGTTGTATCAGCTTTTCTTCCTCAAGACAGCTCCACATGCGGCGGTCCATGAGACTGTCGGGCTCGTTCCACAAAGACAGCGACCAATCGTGAATGGCATGCTTCGCGCCGCGATCCGGAGGCAGAGAGAGTTACTTGCACGTGTCGATGCAGAGCCTCTGTTTGTTCGAGCCTCGCATCCGCAATTTCTTGTCGAGCGCTGGCAGCAGCATTTCGGTGCCCAACCCGCGGAAGAACTCTGTAAATGGAACAATCTTGCCGCGCCTGTCTACGGACGGGTTAATCAACTAAAAATCGACCGCGAAGAGTTCCTCCGATTTTATCCGAACTCGCGGCCGGTGGCGCGTAATCCGGAGTTCATTGAATTTGATGTGTTGCCGACAGACGCTCTCAGACAAGGCCACTGCTACATTCAAGATCCAAGCACTGCAATTGCCTGTCAGATTCTGAGTCCCCAGGCTGGAGAAAAGATCCTCGACGCATGCGCCGCTCCGGGCGGAAAAACCGGTTACATCGCTCAACTAATGAAAAACCGGGGAACAATCGTTGCATGCGATCGGGATCCAGGGCGATTGCAGATATTGAAAGAGAACATGGCGCGCCTTGGGGTTGGGATCGTCCACATTTTCGAGCACGATTGGACACGCGGTCACGTCCCTGCAGAGATTGCTTCAATGGTGCCATTCGATCGCATCCTGCTTGATGCGCCTTGCAGCAATACCGGAGTAATGCGACGACGGGTGGATGTCAGGTGGCGATTGCAACCAGGCGATTTCCCCCGGATGCAACAGCGGCAGCTCAAAATGCTTCGCGCGCTCATCCCATTATTAGAGCCGCATGGTGAACTTGTTTACAGCACCTGCAGCCTTGAGCCGGAAGAGAATGAACAGGTCGCGCGCCTTGTTCTGGACGGGCCGCCGGACCTGGGTCCTATGGAAGAGAAGCGTTCGCTTCCCTTTCGAGACAGTTTCGATGGCGCTTTTGCAGCGAAATTTATTCGAAGCGCATAGCATCAGCCGGTTGCGTCCGGCGAGGCCGGTGGAATGATAAGGGCCTATGCACGACGCCCGATTTGATAAACTTGCGAAACTTCTGGTGGAATATTCCATACGTCTCAAGCGCAATGAAACGGTCCTCATCGAGGCATTCGATATTCCCGACGAAATGACGATCGCGCTGATACGCGCGGCGCGGCAAGCGGGCGGTGTGCCGTTTGCGCAGACCTATCACGCCCGGGTAAACCGCGCGCTCGCGCTGGAGGCCTCCGATAGGCAGTCAAACCTCATGGCAAGCCACGAACTGGCGCGAATGAAAAAAATGGATGCGTATATCGCAGTGCGCGGCAGCAACAACGTCACGGAACTGTCTGATGTGCCACCGGAGACAATGAAACTTAATCGCCAGGAAAATGCGGCCGGTGCAGGATCAGCGAGTCAAAAGGACCAAGTGGGTGGTGCTGCGCTGGCCCACACCGTCCATGGCCCAGCTTGCTGGAATGAGCACCGAAGCGTTCGAAGATTTCTACTTCGAAGTCTGCACGCTGGATTATCGGAAACTTCTGCCCGGCATGAAGGCGCTCCAGCGGTTGATGGAAAAGACCGATCGAGTCGATATCAAAGGTCCCGACACCGACCTCCATTTCAGTATCAAGGGAATTCCAGCGGTGATCTGCGGTGGCGACCGCAATATCCCCGATGGCGAAGTGTTCAGCTGCCCCGTGAGAGATTCAGTTGAGGGTCATGTGACGTTTAGCGCGCCGAGTATTTATCAGGGGATCGCCTTTGATGGCATCCGTCTGGAATTCAAGAATGGAAAAGTCGTTGACGCCACAAGCAATGAAACGAAAAAACTGAACAAGATTCTCGATTCAGATCCGGGTGCCCGTTACATCGGTGAATTTTCGCTCGGATTTAATCCGCGCATTTTGCATCCCATGCGGGACATTTTGTTCGATGAAAAGATCGCCGGATCGTTTCATTTCACCCCGGGGCAAGCTTACGAAGAAGCGGACAACGGAAACCGAAGTCAGGTGCACTGGGATATGGTAAGCATTCAGCGTCCCGAGTACGGCGGCGGAGAAATCTATTTCGACGGAAAACTGATTCGAAAGAACGGCGTGTTTCTTCCGAAACAACTGCGTTCGCTAAACTGGCGCTGATCGACTACGAGGGCTCGTCTGGTCAGGCTCGCTTTGGCGCGTTGACAGGATTTAGATGCATCATGCCGATCTCGCCGCCTTCTCCAAGTTCCAGATTTGTTATTTCAAACATTGGCGCTCCGTCAGCTGGGGACGGTCCGGCGCCGGGCAACTGAACAGCCACCTGCTTGGAATTCGAGTTTAGGATAACAGATGCAATTTCGAGTGAGGGCGCAAACTCCAGCGTCGTAATCTGGAATGGCACCGTGACGAGGACAGATGCCCGTCCCTGTCGCGACGGCGTGAGCTGGACCGGCGCGGTCTCAGAATTGGGCATCACCTGTAATCCAGCGACTGCAAATGACGGCAAACCACCAGGTGAGGGCCTCTGCTGTTGAGATGGAACCATTCGGATCGTGCCGAGCGCTCCTGAGGTGGGCTGAATCTTTGCCACTTCGAAGCTGACCTGCAAATTCAGAGCTGACTGAGGCTGCTGAGGAGAGGGCAACCGCATCGTGACCAGCTTCGATATGGGACGCACCTTGAGGGCGCCCATCTTAAAACTGGGTGTCAACTGCATGGCTGCGATTTCGAACGAGAAAGTGAGCTGCACGGATGTTTGCATCGCGGCAGGTGGTTGTTGCGGTTTGGCCATCGGCGGGGCCGGGGCTTTGTTTACGGGAGCGGTTGGGGCTTGAGTTGTTTCAGACATGATTGCGGGTGTTGTTGTTTGCGGAAATACAGGTTCTGCGGAAGCGGCCCTTGGTGGATCAGAGGCGAAGGTGGCAGCTCTTGCAAGCACTGGCGCGGGAATGACGGTGGAAACTGGTTCGTCGGGCACTGATTGTTCGAGGCTCACCGATTCAACGGGAAGCTCGGTCAACGCTGTCGCGGCGGGCAATGCGATTTCTGCATCTTGCGGTCTCTCAGTGGGCTCCTCCTCAAATGGCGAGGTTTCCTCTGCACCGTCAAACGCATCGCTCGCCTCTTGTGTGGGCGACGTGATTTCCTCAATGCCTTCGGGAATCGCGGTAGCCGCTTGCGGCGCCATCGCCGCAGTGACTTCGGTCAATTCATTGATCGCTGAAACCCCGACCATCTCAGCCGGCTGGGTAGCATCGGTATGCAAGCTCTCCCCGTTCTCTGCTTGTTCGAGAATCGACCCCACGGATGATTCAGGCTTTGATTCAACAAGCGCGACCTCGCGATCTGGCGCTTCCATCTGATAGGCCGAGTCTCGTGACGGCTTCGCTCTGAGGCCTTCGGTCAGATCAAAATTATCATTCAGGTTGCCCGAAGGAATAGCGGTATGGCGCGATGACGGTTTCGCCGCCTTTAATTGCAGCGAAACCTGACGCGGTCCCCCGACAAAGCCGTTGCTCTGCAAAGGTTTCTTCTGCGGCGTCACCGATGCTCTTGGTTTAAACAGGGCAGGCGCAGCAGCAGAGGTTGTCCGCGAATAACTAGGCACATCGAAGGCATAACGACGGCGAAGCGTAGGCACGGTCACCCAGGCGAGTATCACCAGCCCCGCTAAAAGTAGTCCCCCGACAACCCACATTCTGGTTCTTGCCAGAATGCCGGATGGCGCAGATTTGGCAGGCACAGCTTCAACGGCGGGACTCGCGGACGCGCTCGTTTGGGCGACAGCCGGCTGATTATTCTGTTCGTTGGAAACAGGCGATGTCTGCGGTGATTCAGCGGGCGCGGCCGCGGCCGTCGAATCGCTGCCACCCGAAGACGGTACCGAGGCCGATTGCTGCTCCGGCTGAGCGCCTGTTCCCGAGGCTGAGTCGTTCGACGAGGAGATGGAAGTCTGCCCAGTTGTTGCTCCACCGCCGGCGATACCCAGTCCGGCGCTTGGCGAGGTCACCGTTGAGCTCAAAGCCAGTCCTTCACTTTTCGAGGTGTCACTTTGGCTATTTGCAGCAAAGACCTTGTCTGGAATAGGACTCGGCTCGACTGCTGGACTCCCCTCAGCCTGGGCTGTGTCGAACGCAGGTGTCGGCATCGTCTCTGCCGGAGGCCTTTGCACCCAGCCAACGTCGTAAAAAGCGTCAGCAAAAACGCTGTTTAGCGCTGACGAATAAATCTTATTGGCCGAAGCAGTCCAATCGGCGGCCTTCTCCGAGTTGTTGTGTTGAAATTCCCAAGCCGCCTGAGCGTAATACAATGCGGGAGTGTCCCCGGTAAATTGAAACTCGTCCATCATCGCATGTGCGCGGCTCTCTTTTCCTTCAAGCAAAAGCGTCATGTAAATCTTGAATTTGATGAGCTGCGCCGCCTGATTTTTATCCGCTCCGGGCGTGCGCTTGTACAACGTCTCGAAACGGTCTCGCGCTTTTGCATATTCCTTCTTCTTAAAGGGAATTTGCGCCAGATTGTATTGTGCCTCGCGAAGTTTGGTATCCAGCTTCGCGGCCTTCTTAAATGCCGCTTCGGCCTGATCGAACTGCTGCTGCTGCATCAGAATCTCGCCGCGTAAATTAATCGTCGCCGCCTGATTCGGATCGGCCTGGTCCGCTTCATCGACCAGTTTCAGAGCTGCCGCCAAATCGCGTTGCCGCAGCGCCTGTTGTGCCTGCTCAAACTTTGCGCGAGCGGTGGCCTTTGTCTTTTCCGAGCGCTCAGCAGCCGTCATCAGCGGCAGCGAAGGCCGCGCTTCGCCGACCGGCTTTTCCAGCCATCCGACTTCGTAAAGTGATTCGGCGAAAAGTTTATTCAGTTGTGGCGAAAAATTCTTCTCCGCGGCGCTGATCCAATCTTTCGCTTCCTTCTGATTCTTTTGTTTGAGCGCGACGGCTGCCTTCACGTAGTTGACTGCCGGCGTATCAGGCGAAAGCTCCAACTTGGCCTGAATGGAATCGACCATGTTGTCTTTCCCCTCCAGGAGATACGTGAGCAGGATTTTGTATTGGATCAGTTGCGAAGCTTCTTTTGCGAGATCGGATTCACCGTTCGAAAGAAGTTGCTCGAAGCGATTCCGCGCTTCGGCCCAATCTTTTTTAAGAAATGGGATCTCCGCCATGTTGAAGCGCGCGTTCCAAAACTTGGGATCGATTCGGGAAGCATCCTGAAGCGCTGCTTCCGCCTGTTGGTAATTGCCCTGGCGCATCAGGATCACGCCGCGCAAGTTCTTCGAAGCAGCAAGATCAGGTTGACGGGCATCGATGGCATCAAGTTGTTTGAGCGCTTCCGCAAATTTGTTCGAATCGAACGCGCGGAACGCAGCGTTGTACATTTCCTCCAACTCCGCCTTGGTCGGAGCGACATTTTCCGCCCCAAACGAATCTGCGGCGAATAACCTAAGCACCATCGCGGCGACCGCCGCCATCCCCCAAACTCTCATGAAGTAGCGATTGAAACCCTATTCGGCACGTCTGCAAGTGGAAAGTTGCTCCAGACAATCGATTTTTCGGCTCCCTTCGGAAAAATCGATACGTGAAATACCAAGGCGCGACTACACGGTCCCGCCGCACATCAGTCATTGAGGTTCCCCACAATCCGTAATCCTTCCAAAGTAAGGTTTGGATGAACCATGCCGATCTCGGGCAATCCCCGCGCGATCAGTCGCGCGTATCCACCGGTCGCCACGACGTGAACCTTCTTACGCGGAAACTCCTCTGCTCTAACTTGCGCCAGGATTTCGCGCACCAATCCGCGATAGCCGAACACGGCCCCCGAAAGCATTGCATGGATCGTCGATTTGCCGATCGCGCGTCGCGGTTCTTTCAATGAAAGCTTGGGCAAGAGTGCCGTTCGCTGATAAAGAAAGTTAGTCATCGCTTCGAGCCCCGGGGCGATCACACCGCCGATATAGGCCCGACGCTCTGAGACGATATCAAAGGTCACCGCCGTACCGAAATCCACCACGATTGCGGGACAGCCGTAGAGTGCTGTGACGGCCGCGGCGTTCGCCAGCCGGTCCGCGCCAATCGACCGCGGCTTGGGATAATCAATCTCGACCCCCAGCTTCAGCTTCCAGTCGAGCCAGATTACCTTCGCCTTTCCGGCAGCTTTCAGAATTGCCGAGTTCTTCGCGGGCACTACCGAAGAGACGACTACTTTCGCCACATTTCGTTTTCCAAGAAGCTCGGCGACCATGCGAGTTGAAACCTTGCCGGTAACGACCCGCGTCGATGCGAAGACCCGGGTTGTCGATGCAAATGCAAATTTTGCATATGAATTGCTGATATCGACCAACAGATAATCGGAGCCATGCGCCACGCTCAAGATGCAGACACTAACGTCAGGCGCCGTCAAGCGCCTGTCCCATTCATCCAAGCAACACGCCGGGACGCTGGTTCCAGCTTGCTTGCGACTCACTTTCGCAAAGCGTAGCGTCGCGTTGTGAGAAAACTCGTGCACCGTCCGCGGCGGTTGCGGCGTTCATCTGCTCTGCGAAACCTCGTGCGCGAGACACATTTGAACGCTCACAATTTCGTTTTGCCGCTGTTTGTAAGTGAAAAGGTGCAGCAGCGCAGGCCGATCGCCAGCATGCCAGGGGTTTTTCAGTTGTCTGTACGGGAAGTTGCCGACGAAGCGCGTGCTGCGCAGGACTTGGGACTGCAAGCCGTTCTACTTTTCGGAATTCCAGAACAAAAAGACGAACAGGCTAGCGGCGCTTACGCCGAAAACGGGATCGTCCAAACAGCACTGCGAGCCATTAAATCAAAATGTCCGGATCTTGTCACGATTACCGACGTCTGCTTGTGCGAGTACATGAGTCATGGCCATTGTGGTGTGACACACATCGACGGAAATCATTTCCGCGTTCTCAACGACGAGACTATCGAGTTGCTGGCGAGGACGGCGCTCTCTCACGCCGCAGCTGGCGCGGATATCGTGGCACCGAGCGACATGATGGACGGCCGCGTTGGCGCGATTCGCGAGGCGCTCGATGCCAGAGGCTTCGATCAAACTGCGATTATGAGTTACGCGGCCAAGTTTGCGTCGGCTTTCTACGGACCATTCCGCGAAGCAGCTGAGAGTCCGCCGCAGTTTGGCGATCGTCGCTCTTATCAGATGGATTTTGCCAACGGTAAAGAAGCCTTGCGGGAGGTAGCACTGGATATCGAGGAGGGAGCGGACATCGTGATGGTAAAACCCGCTCTTCCCTACATGGACATTTTGTGGCGTGTTCGTGAGCGGTTTGGAAAACCGACCGCCGTTTATCATGTGAGCGGCGAGTACGCGATGGTTAAGGGGGCCGTCGAGAAAGGGCTTCTGAACGAGCGCGATGCCGTACTCGAGATCATGACTGGGCTTAAGCGAGCAGGAGCCGATATCATTGTCACCTATTGGGCGCGCGAACTCGCGAGATGGCTGCCCAAATAAAACGCGCCCACGGCGAAACCGAGAGACACGCCCGGCTGAAGCGGCTGGCGTTTTTATGGGCGCAGGCCCAAGGCTATTCCGCGTGCGCAATGGAAGTGAGTCTGCCAAAATGCCGGTATCGTGCCGACGTCGCGGCGTATCGACTGAGCCCTAAGAGAATTGGATCCACGGCGATTTTTGAGTGTAAACAGGCGCTCTGCGATTTGCGGCGAGATAATTGCCAGAGCGATGCTGCCAGCCAGCGACTCGAGACGATTTGCCAACGCCGCCAGCTTCTCGAAAAGCGGCTTCGCGCACACTATCCGAACTTGCGGAACGGCGATTCCCTATTCCCCGAATTCGATTTGCCTGATTTCACCGTGATCGGCCACCAAGGGTACGCGCGAATTTTGCGTGAGCTGCGCGCTTTGCAAAACCGCCTGTATGATTGCACCAAGTTCGACAAATTACTTCGCTATTGCTGCGCGAACTTGTATTTCCTCGTTCTACCCGAGGACTTATTCCGCGATTCGGAGATTCCTGTCAGCTGGGGCGCTCTTGTCGAAGCCGACGGTGCGCTCAAGCTCGTGCGTAAACCAAGCTGGCACGAAACAACAGCCGAGTGTCACATTTGGCTTTTACACCGAATCGCCGTGGCCGGGACACGAGCAATTAATCGAAAATTGGAAATCACGTTCGACGAGATTGTAACCGCGGAACGGTATCGATCCTGTTAAACCACACGGGGCGCCCGGAGGGACACGCGCTACCAACGCAAAGCGAAACGTCATGCCCAGGTAGGCCGGCTAGTCCTCTGCACGCCGCTTTCCGGGTTCCGGCCAAGGCGCGCACGCAGTGACGCGCCCTACTCACACTAATTCCCCTCGGTTCTCTCGGAAATCGGCACGAGCAAATTGTGTCCGGTCATCGCCTTCGGTTGCGGCAGTCCAAGCAAAAACAGAAGAGTCGGCGCGAGGTCGGCCAGAATTCCGTCTTCGCACCGAAAACGCGCGGCGTCGTTGGCCACGTAAGTGAAATGGACAAGGTTGCTCGTGTGCGCCGTGTTGGGCGAACCATCAGCGTTGCGCATCTGCTCGCAATTGCCATGGTCGGCGGTCACGATGGCTTTGCCGTCGAGCTCGAGCAGCTTGGGAATGATTCGCGCCATGCATTTATCTACCGTCTCTACAGCTTTGATTCCCGCTTCGACCACGCCGGTGTGGCCGACCATGTCAGGATTGGCGAAGTTGAGTATGATCAGATCGTAGTTTGCCATCCCCCCGAGTAATTCCTCGGTGACTTCGGACGCGCTCATCTCCGGCTTCAAATCGTAAGTGGCGACCTTTGGGGAAGGAATCAATTTGCGGTCTTCGCCCGGAAACGGCTTCTCGATGCCCCCGTTAAAAAAATAGGTGACATGCGCATACTTTTCCGTCTCGGCGATGCGCAATTGCCGTTTACCGGCCGCGCTGACGATTTCACCCAGGATGTCGGCGAGTTCTTCCGGCGCAAAAATAAACGGCGCAGAATAAGTCACATCGTATTGCGTTAGCGTGACAAACTCCACCTGCGGCCAGACCTCGCGGTCGAAGCCATCGAAATCCTTCAGCAAAAATGCCTGCGACAATTGGCGCGCACGATCGGCGCGAAAGTTGAAAAATAAAACCACGTCGCCATCACGCACTCGCTGCTCATTTGCGTGAGAAAAAATCAATGGCGGCATGAACTCGTCCGTTTTGCCGTTTTCGTATTGCTGATCCACAGCCGCCGAGGGAGAGGATTTGCAGATTTCGCCGCGACCAAGAACAACCGCGTCCCACGCTTTTTTGGTGCGGTCCCAGCGCCGATCGCGATCCATCGCAAAATACCGGCCCACAACCGTTACAATCCGCCCGCCGCTTTTCTCGAGTTCTTTCTCGCACGTCTTTAGGTAAGTGGCGCCGCCGGTCGGTGACGTGTCGCGCCCGTCGGTGAACGCGTGAACGAAGATTTCCGTGACGCCCATTTCCCGCGCCGCGTTCGCAAGCGCGATCATGTGCGAATAATGGCTGTGCACACCGCCGTCTGAAACCAGTCCAAGCAAATGAAGCCGGTGACCGCGGGCCCTGGCAAAGGTTTCCTGCAAAACTCGGTTGCGCGTTAGTTCGCCTTCTTTAATCGCCTTGTTAATTCGCGTCAGATCCTGGTAAACGATCCGACCAGCTCCCAGATTTAGGTGGCCGACTTCCGAGTTGCCCATCTGTCCTTCGGGCAGACCGACGTCGCCTCCGCTTGCGCTCAACTTGGCACCTGGATAATCCCGGTACAGCTTGTCGTGAAACGGAGTCGACGCGAGAAGGGTTGCATCGCCATTTTCCTTGCGCTTGTCCGCGCCGGCTGGATTAATGCCCCAGCCATCGCGAATGATAAGCATTATTGGACCAGCCATACGTCGCGCACTTTGCCGATGAATGAGAAGATCGACAAGCCGTTCTTTCGATTACAGCACGGCATTTGCGACGGTCATCCGTCTTCGCTAGGCTACAGCGTGACACGTAGACCGCCGCTACAGGGAAGGTAATGAAGTGGCGTAACCAGTTACTGGCACTTTTTTGTCTCCTCGCCTTTGCCGGAATTGGCGTTCTTTATTTTCAGCACTGGGTCATCCGGAAGCCTTTCGGAATTATTCTGTTTGTCGGGGAAGGCCTTTCCCCTGGCCGGCTTGCCCCTACCCGCGCCTATTCCGCTGGCGCCGGCACACGCTTGAACCTGGATTCAATGGCTCATGCAGCTTTGGTGATGAATTATTCAAGGGATTTCGCAGCTCCGGACCAGGCGGCCGCCGCAACCGCGATTGCGACAGGCGAGAGAGTGGCCAATCGCGCCGTTGCAATTAATGCCGACGGGAAGGCAATCAAGAGCATCGTGGAGTTAGCGCGGGAATATGGACGGGCCACGGGACTCATAACGGACACAAAGCTCACTGATCCGACGAGCGCGGCCTTTTACGCACATCCCACCGAGTCGAGCGATGCCGAGAAGATTGCAGCTGAGTTTGTGGATCGCGGAAACATCGACATCGCAATGGGCGGCGGTGCGGCGCAATTTCTTCCAATCACAAAAGGCGGAGAGAGACAGGACAGCCGCGATCTCTTACTCGAACTCCGTGGCAACGGGTTCGATATTGTTCGGAGCCGAGCCGAGCTGGACGCGGTTCCCGCGTGGCGCCGCCCGAAACTGGTCGGCGTTTTTAGCAAAGAAGATCTCGCATTCGTGAATCAGGTAGAAGAAAGAAGTCAGCAGCCGAGCCTCGCGGATATGGTCAGGCGAGCAATCCAATTGCTCCAGTACAACGTTGGCGGGTATTTGCTGGTGGTGGATGCGGGGTTAATGCGAAGGGCAGCGCAGAAAAACAACGGAGAAAGGACTCTCGGTGAAACGGTGGAACTGGACCGCGCAGTTGGAATCGCGCGAAGTTACGGCGGAGAGAAATCGACGATAATAGTCTGCGGTGATGTCGCACTCGGCGGATTAAACCTGAATGGATTCCCTTTTCGCAAAGATAGCGGCATCGCTCTCTTAGGTTTTAATTCTGCCGGCCAGCCCTGGATCACCTGGGCGACTGGACCGAATGGCGATAAATCGTACGGAGCCGCGAAGATACCAGGTAAACAAGAGGAAAATCAGAGCAAACAATCGCAGCCGGAGCAGCCGGAGCCGGCCGCGTTTTACACGAAATCCGCCCTGGTCACTGTTGAAGACGTAGTCGCGTTTGGCAATGGCCCCGGAACAAACGCTCTGGCCGGAGTAGTGGAGAGTACAAAGGTGTTCGAAATTCTGCGCGATGAACTCTGATGGCGTTGGCCGCGTTAAACCGTTATACCGTCCTTATTTTGCCATTTCACGATAAGGCAACCCCAACTCATAGAGCGCGATCTCTTGCTGAAGCTCGGCCGCTAACGAATCATCACCCTGACTCTGCCCCAGTTGTATCGCAGCCTGGGCGGTTTCGATCGCTTTTCCAAATTGGCCAGCCTCCGCATATGCCGCAGCCAACGTGCGGAGCACAAGCACATTGGTGCCTCCGGAAAGCTGGTCAGCTTGCTGTGCAAATTGAATCGCCCTGGCTCCGTTTCGCAATGATGCGTTGGAACCTGCGGCCAGCAACCACGCCAGATTATTCAGGGCGGAAACGGATTGAGGAGAAATCTCCAACGCCTTTTCGTAGTGTTGGATGGCTTCGGCCCATTGACCTTTTTCATCAAGAGCAATGGCCAGGACCGTGTGACAGTCTGCGTTATTAGGCTGGATCAACAAGGCAGCCCGGGAATGCTCAATTGCAGCATCGAGCTTCCCTTTCTCAAGCAGAGCGTGGCTGAGACCGTAACGGGCAAGAAAGTAATCGGGACGTATTGCCACCGCGTTTTGATAGTGAGCGATCGCGTCGTCGATTCGCTTCTTTTGAAGAAGAGCATTGGCGAACGCCACGTGGGCATCTGGATCGTTGGGCTGCATCCTGACCGCTTTGTCACAGTAGAAAATTGCCTCGTCCACCTGGCCTTTGCCCAGAAGGGCAGTGCCAAGATTGTAATCGGCATCCCAAAAGTTAGGCTGCATTTCGAGCGTCGTGCGGTAATGACGAATCGCCTCGTCAAGCTGGCCTTTCTCGAATAGCACGATGCCCAAATTGTTGTGAGCCATCCAGCAACCGCGGATTTCTGGCCAGAGTCGTCCGCCAAAGCGTTTCGATGTTGCCATACATTGCAGCTTGTCGCCACGTCAGTGTCGCCAACACTGCCACCACAAAGAGCGCCGCGCTTAAGACTAAGGTGCGACCGTTCTTAAATGTGTCGGCCAAATTGACCAGACCAGCAGACGCCAAGGCAATCGGACCGATACAGGCGAGGTATTGATAATGATCGGCTACAAACGTGTAGCGAAATGTGTAAAGCATGATGAATCCCAGCACCGGGCTCAGAGTCGCAACGAAAAATCCCGCTGCGACCTCGACGCTGCGTCCCAAATATCGACGCAGAAAATAGAGAGCTCCGCATGCGATGACTCCCGCTAACAGCCACGCATAGTTGAGCAGATGAGTCGGCGCGATATCCCATCGCGGATAAATAAATGTCAGATTAGATGGCCAGATGAGTTTGCTGAGATAAAACCAAACGGCACGGCTCGCGACGAGAACTCGTTCGATCGGGCTCAGGAACGTAAAAACGGCACGGCTCGTCCCCTGGTGGTACCGCTCCCACCACATCGCTAACACGCCCATGCCGATGCCAAGGACAAGAAAGGGAATGATCTGGAAAACTCGCTTCCAACTGATAGGCGTCCTCTGCAACCACAGAATTAAGAATAATGCCGCAGGCAGCGTGCAGGCCGTTGTCTTGGCCGACAGCGCCAGTAGATAAAGGATCAGGGCGAGTCCATAAAACAGCCAGGGCCGTTTCGTTCTTCCGTCAACGAATGCAATCCAGGCAAGTAGCGTGAGCAAAAAGAAAAAGCCCATGAGCACATTTTTCCGTTCCGTGATCCAGGCGACTGATTCCACCTGCACGGGGTGCAGAGCAAAAATTGCTCCAGCCAGCCACGCTCCCGGCACCTTTAACCGCGCCAGGACCAGCCACACTAGAAGGGCGTTGGCGACATGCAGCACAAGATTGACCCAGTGATAACCTGTTGAGTTCAGTCCCCAAAGCCCGTGTTCGATGCGAAACGTTGTATAGACCAGCGGGAAATACTGCGAAGGCGAATCGAGCGAGAACCAGATTCGCCGCAGACCGTCGGGCGCCGTCAGCAGCTCGTTGTTGGTGATGTAAACGTCGTCGTCCCACAGAAAACCGCCATTCCAAGCGGGCTGATATGCGAAAATCGTTACAGCTGCCAAAACAAGAGCGAAAATGAATGCGCGACGCGACGAAAAAAGACGTCCGGCGATTTCATTCATACGCTACAGGCGAGTCACGCAAATTCACGCAAATGGACTCCTTCCGCGTCGCACCTTTGTGGACGCGAAAAACTCCCAGGGATCTGAGAAGGGGGCCCAATTTCAAATGCCCGAGTTGCAACCTCCCATTTCTCATCGGAATAGCAGCTTTCGTGACTCATAAGGTTGACAATAACGGCAAGCTCTTGCGGTCAGGGTGTTGGATTCTGGCGGTAATCGTTTTTGGCCTCGTGATTGCCATCAGAATTCGGCTCCTTGGAATTCCGCTCGAGCGCGATGAAGGCGAATACGCTTATGCCGGTCAACTCATTTTGCAAGGCATTCCACCCTATAAGCTCGCCTACAACATGAAGTTTCCCGGAACTTATGCAGCCTACGCCGTTATTATGTCAATCTTTGGACAAACGATTACTGGAATTCACTTGGGGCTGCTCTTGGTCAATGCAGCTACGATTGTCCTGATCTTTTTCCTTGGTCGCCGACTGGTGAATTCAACATTAGGGCTTGCAGCGGCAATGAGCTATGCGGTGCTCTCTGTAAGTCCGTCCGTTCTTGGGTTGGCTTCTCACGCGACAAATTTTGTGATGTTACCCGTTCTTGGCGGGACGCTGATGATCCTCAAGCTTTCGGAACCGGAGCGACATGTGTCCAGGCGACTGTTCACAAGCGGATTGCTCTTTGGCGTTGGCCTATTAATGAAGCAGCCCGCGCTTTTTTTTATTCTGTTTGGAGCGACCTACCTTCTCCAGAAAGATCTACGCCGCCGACTTACCCTGAAGAGAATTCTTCTGCGAAACCTGATCTTCTGGATCGCCGCAATTAGCCCACTTGGGATAACGTGTCTCATTCTGTGGCACGCAGGAGTCCTCGACAAATTCTGGTTCTGGACAGTCAGCTATGCTAGTCAGTATGGCAGTTTCCTTATCGGCGAAATATCCAGCGGCAGATGGCCTTTGTCGCAAGCAGCGCAGGTTTCTGTTCATAGCATAACCGAAGCAATTGGAGCCGGCTGGATGTTGTGGGCATTGGCTGGACTGGGCTTGGTGGTCGGACTTTTGGATAGGAAGAGCCGCGCCAGGACAGGTTTTTTGTTCGGCCTGCTGGCATTCTCTGCTTTAGCGGTATGCCAGGATCTCTATTTTCGGCCTCACTACTTTATCATGATTCTGCCAGCAATCTCACTCCTCGTCGGCGTTGCAATGAGCAAACTATCCGATCTTCTGACTGGCCGAATGACCGTGGTTAGATTCATCCCACTCTTTCTGCTTGGCGCAGCCTTAAGCCTGCCAATGCTAGGGGACAAACAAATCTTCTTTGGGGTTTCTCCGGTTGACGCTTGCCGGCTCATTTACCCCGAGAATCCATTCACCGAGTCCGTCAAGATTGCAGACTATCTGCGGCAACATACAAGTCCGGATGATACAATCGCAGTGTTGGGATCGGAGCCGCAGATTTATTTTTATTCACAGCGACATTCGGCGACCGGATATATTTACACTTACGCCTTGATGGAACCGCAAAAGTACGCGCAGCAGATGCAACAGGAGATGATTCGCGAGATCGAAGGCACTTCTCCAAAGTATCTGGTCTCCGTGGTAATCTTTTATTCCTGGTTGGGGCGTCCCGAGTCTGACCGGTCGATTCTTACCTGGGCAAACGAATACACGGCACAAAACTATACTGTTGCAGGTTTCGTGAACATCGTGGCACCAGGCAAAGCAGACTATTATTTTGATAACGTACCACAATCGGTGCCACAGCTGGGAAAATACATTTTGATTTACGAGAGGAAATCCTAAGAAAATAACGAAGTACGAATGACGAATTAATGACGAAGCTCGAGTGGCAAAAACAGGCACGACAGCCTTCGGGTCTTTTCGGGTTTCGTCATTTGGATTTCCTTCGCCATTCGGCATTCGTGCTTCGTCATTCTTTCGAACGCAGCGCATGCACCGGCTCAGAGCTCAATCAATAAGCCCACCTAAAGTCAACCGCTGGTGGTTTAGCATCGGCATCTGCATCGCTTTGGCGGGCCTGACATGGCTTGTTTTTAGCCAAACGCTCTGGCACGACTTCATTAATTACGATGATCCGCATTACGTTTATGAGAACACGAAAATAACAGGTGGTCTCAGCATCAGCGGTATTGCCTGGGCATTTACACATATTCACGCCCTTAACTGGCATCCGCTAACGACCATTTCCCACATGCTCGACTGCCAGCTACATGGGTTGAAGGCAGGATGGCATCATTTCACGAACGTCCTCCTCCACACCCTGGCGGCGATGCTCCTTTTTCTTGCGCTGCAACAGATGACCGGAGCGGTTTGGCGAAGCGCTTTTGTTGCGGCGGTGTTCGCGATTCATCCGTTGCGTGTGGAATCGGTTGCCTGGATTGCAGAACGAAAGGATGTGCTCAGCGGTGTCTTCTTCATGCTGACACTGCTGGCCTACCTGTACTATGTGCGCGTACCTCGGTTCAGAGGTTATCTGGTTGTGGTATTCCTGTTCGCCTGTGGACTCATGTCTAAGCCGATGCTCGTAACATTGCCATTTGTGCTCTTGCTTCTGGACTACTGGCCTCTCGATCGAATCAAAGGTCAATTGTGGAAGCGCGTCGCGGAGAAAATCCCATTGATCGCGCTGTCGGCTGTTTCAAGTGTCATTACGTTTCTTGTTCAGAAAGGCGCGGTCGGCCAGGCCGAGGAGTTGCCGATATTGGAACGAATCAACAACGCGGTAGTCAGCTATGTCCTTTACATCTGGCAAATGCTCTGGCCGGTGAACCTCGCAGTGTTCTACCCGCATCCGGAGAACCGGCTACCGCTTTGGGAAATCGTCTCTTGTTTCCTCCTTCTAATTTTCATCACGGTGACAGCCATCGCTCTGCGAAAACAGCGACCGTACCTGCTTACGGGTTGGTTATGGTATCTGGGAATGCTTGTCCCGGTGATCGGACTGGTGCAAGTCGGATGGCAGGGCCGCGCTGATCGTTACACGTACTTACCACAGATTGGCCTATACATAGCAGTCACCTGGGCAGTAACGGACTTGACTGCGTTGTATCGGCATCAACGCGCAACTTTGAGCACTACTGCAATAGTTGTCATAGCCGCTTTGAGCTGTTGCGCATGGGTTCAGACCTCGTACTGGCGGAATAGCGAAACATTATTCAGGCATGCCCTTGCCGTAACCACAAACAATGATGTGGCTGAAAATAATCTCGGGATCGTCTTTTTGGGGCAAGGTAAGCTGGACGAGGCCATCTCGTTCCTGCAATCAGCCGTGGATCTTCGGCCAGCCAATAGCCCTGCTCATGAGAACCTTGCCAAGGCCCTTCTTCAAAAGGGCCGGCTGGCCGACGCGCTAGTTCACTACCGTAAACTACTCGACCTGCAACCCGACAACATAGAGGTCCACAATATCGTGGGCACCGTTCTTGTGCAGCAAGGCCGTGTGCAAGAAGGCGTCGAAGAGTGGCAGAAGGTGTTGTCGGTTGAACCCGACAATGGAAACGCGATGAGCAATCTCGCCTGGGTATTTGCCACCTCACCAGACCAGTCGATTCGAAATGGCGCCAAAGCTGTTCAACTGGCAGAGCAAGCCGTACGCATCTCCGGAGGCAGAATCGCAATACTCTTCCGCACGTTAGCGGCGGCATATGCAGAGACTGGGCGGTTCGTGGACGCAATCCAGGCTGCACAGCGCGGCGTCGAATTAGCCAATAGCCAGGGAAACTCTGGTCTCGCTACCGAACTGCAGGGCAACATCGCGCTTTACCAGGAACAGCAGCCGCTCCGCGACCCTAGCCTAACAAATGCCAGCTCGTCACCGCATAGCGAATAAAAAGAAGCGACAACCGGACCGCCGACTACATGAATTACCACGCGGCGTTCGCGGGCGCAGTACCGCTGTCGGTATATACCTGCTCCTTACCGGGCTTAGTCTGGCTGTATTCAGTCAGACAATTCATTACAACTTCGTTAATTTCGACGACGATATGTACGTCTACAACGCCCCGGCCATTCGGGCCGGGTTGACGCTAAAAGGGATAGCAGCCGCCTTTACCAGCCCGCACGCGGGCAACTGGCATCCGTTAACAACCCTGTCACATATGTTGGATTGTGGGCTATACGGCTTAAACGCTGGGGGCCATCATGCCACGAACGTCGTGTTGCATACCATCGCGGCACTTCTGCTGTTTCGCGTGCTGCAGCAAATGACCGGCGCATTTTGGAAGAGTGCCATTGTCGCTGCACTATTTGCCGTTCACCCGCTGCACGTCGAGTCGGTCGCGTGGGTGAGCGAGCGAAAAGACGTTCTGAGCGCAGTTTTCTTTTTCCTCATGCTGGACGCATACGTTCGTTACGCACGGGCGGCGTCGATAACGCGCTATCTGGTGGTGACCGCCCTGTTCGTGGCAGGACTTATGTCCAAGCCCATGCTGGTGACCGCCCCGATTGTCCTTCTCCTTTTGGATTACTGGCCTCTCCGTCGTTTTGAGCAAATCTCCTCCACAAGAGGGGAAGCGAAAATCCTTCAGTCAGACAATCAAAGGCGCATCATACGACGGCTTTTTCTGGAAAAGATTCCCTTGCTCATCTTTTCCGCCGGCGCCGGTATCGTCACATTTGTGCTGCAAAAGCGCTCCGTTGGCGCGCTCCCTCCGCTGCCGTTTCTTTGGCGGGCAGAGAATGCAGTCACGAGTTACGTCGTTTACGCCTGGAAAACATTGTGGCCGACGCGCCTCGGCGTTTTTTATCCTCATCCAAATGATACTTTGGCAACTTGGCAGGTTGTTCTCACGATTGCATTCCTCCTCGCCATCACTTTTGCGGCGATCGTTTGGCGAGATAAGCGACCTTATCTGTTTACCGGTTGGTTCTGGTACCTTGTTATGCTGGTTCCAGTGATTGGGCTTATTCAGGTGGGTGAACAAGGTCATGCCGACCGTTATACCTACCTTCCTTCGATCGGTTTGTTTCTGATCGCAGTTTGGGCTGCTGGCGACGTGGCAGCAGTGGCTCAGGTCAGATTATGGCGTGGTGTAGCTACCGCAGGCACCGTAGTGATCGTCACCGCCCTGGCATGCACGGCCTTCGCTCAAACTTCGTACTGGCGAAACAGCGAGACGCTTTGGACACATGCTCTCGCCGTCACCACCGACAACGATTTTGCCCACAATAATCTCGGCTATCTCTGCGTTGACCGCGGCGAACTGGACAAAGCGATGTCACATTTTGAGGCCGCATCGAAAATCAGGTCCGGTAAGTTAGACCCTCATTACAAAATGGGTACCGCGTTTGTAGAAATGAATCTCGGAGACGCTCTGGCCAGAAAAGGGCAACCCGATGATGCGATGGTCCACTTCGAACAAGCGATAAACCTGCAACCCGATTACGCAGAAGCCTATTACAATCGCGGAAATGTTCTGTATGCAAAAGGGAGGATCGACGAAGCAATGGCTGACTTTGAGAAGACCCTTCAAATACAACCCAACGACGCGGATGCTCATACCGGCCTTGGCAACGCGCTTCTGCGCAAAGGTGCCGTGAAGGAGGCGATCGCGCAGTACAGCCAGGCAGTGGCGTTAGCGCCCGAAGATGGGCATTCTCGTAGCAACCTTGCCTGGCTGCTGGCAACATCAAGTGATGCCTCGATCCGGGACGGCGCAAAGGCGGTCGAACTAGCACAGCAGGCGGTATCCCTCTCAGGTGGTAGAGAACCCCTCTTTTTTCGGACGCTCGCCGCCGCTTATGCAGAAACCGGCCGTTTCTCTAACGCCATCGCGGTGATACAACAAGGTGTAGCCATTGCCAGGGTACAGGGGAAAACCAAGCTGGCGGATCTTCTCGAAGAAGACGTTTCGCTCTATCGCCAGCAGGTTCCGTTTCGACGAACATCTGCCGGCGATTAACTCACAGCGTTGTACGGCTCGCGATAAAGAGTCGGGCACATGAGGTCATCTCGCCTCCTTATGGTACGGTAAACCAAGTTCGTAAAGCGAGATTTCGTCCCGTAGAGCACTGGACAAGGTGGAGTTCCCCTGGATCTGCGCCGCTTGCAATGCTTGTTCAGCGGTTTTCTTAGCCTCAACAAAGCGGCCGGTCTCGGCGTATGCCGCGGCAAGGATGCGTAAAACAATCGCATGATTTTCGCTCCGAGAGCTTTCAGATTCTGCGCGTTCGGCCAAAAGGACGGCCTCCGATCCATTTCGAAGCGATGGGTCGGCAGCTGTCGCCAGCAGCCATGCAAGATTGCTCTGGGCAGTCATGTTATCAGGCGTAATACGAAGCACATCTCTGTACTGCGCAATCGCATCTCGGACGCGGCCTTTGGCAAGAAACACGCTTCCCAGATTTGCGCGAGCATCCGCATTGTCCGGGCTCAACTCGAGGACTTTTTGGTAATGAGCCATCGCCTCATCCGTCCGGCCTGTTCGAAGCAAGACGGTCGCAAGATTGTACTGAGCCTCAACCTGATTTGGTGATACCGCGAGGCAGCCTGAGTAATAAGCGATGGCACCATCTAAATCACCGTTGGAAAGAAGCGCACTTGCCAGATTGCAGGAGGCATCGGCGTAATCTCGCCGGATTGTGAGCGCCTTCCGATAATGAGCAATGGCCTCATCTACACGCCCGCTCGCAAAAAGCGCAGCGCCAAGGTTGTTGTGTGCTTCTGCATCAGCCGGATTTATTTCCAGTGCTTTCTCGTAATGAGTAATAGCTTCGTCGACCTGGCCCTTCTGTACAAGAAGCCGGCCTAGATTGTAATGCGCTTCCGCATAACCTGGCCACAGTTCAACCGCCTCGCGATAATGACTAATCGCCCCATCAGTGTCGCCCTGTTCGTTGAGAGTGATGCCCAAATTGTAATGAGCCATCCAGCAACCGGGATTCCTTGTCAGCGTCGCCGTATACAGAGTGACAAGATTGTTGTAAACGGCGGTTTGTAGCCATGTCAGAACACCAAGCAACAGAAGGCACGTTCCCGCGGTTGCCAGAAGCAGAAGCGATTTCGATCTAACTGCGGCGACGTTACCAGAAAATTGTAGCGCGTCTGTGTCAGACGCCAAGCGGGATGGCGTTTTACCGAAACGCCCTACAGCTGCTACGATGCCTGCGCCAGCTAATGCCAGCGGCCCCATGCTCGCCAGATATTGAAAATGATCGCTCACAAACGAGTAGCGAAAGAAATAGACGCTGAAAAAGCCAAGCACCGGAAACAGCGAAACCACATAGTATGTCGCGGCAAAGAATACGGCGCGGCTCCATTTTGCGCGGTTCAACCACAAGGCAAGCAACCCACCTATTGCCGCGAGGAGCGGCAAATAAGCCGTTACCTGGGACGAATCAATCTGCCACCGTGGATAGATGAAGATGAGCGGATGCGGCCATATCAGCTTCGCCAGGTAAAACCATATCGCGCGCCCTGCGATGATAAGCCGGTCTGGCCCGGTCTGCGCCCACTCAGTGCCAGTTGCGCCAGCGTGAAACTTCTGTTCGATGATCGTCCAGACGCTGGCAACTGCGGATATTAACGCAAACGGCATAAGCGCCAGAACATCACGCCAGTGGGTCCGTCCTGTTCGCCACCAGATACAGAGGAAAAGGACCACAGGCAACATGACCACAGAAGGCTTGCTTAGAGTCGCCAGGATGAAAAAGACCAAAGACGAAGCAAAAAGCAAGAAGCGACCGTCTGCAGTCCGACGCAGTGGCGAACTGGAGATCGGCCGCCCTTGGATTGCTGCATCCGATTTCAAAAAACAGAAGATCGACAACAGATAAAAGAAGCCCGATTGCGTGTTTTTCAGCTCGGTTACCCAGGCGACTGATTCGACCATCACCGGATGCAAAGCCCATAGAGCCGCTCCCAGCCAAGCGCCGCGAACATTTAGTTGTCGCAAGACCTGCCAAAGCAAGACAGCTGATCCGGCGTGCAAAAACACATTCAGAAGGTGGTATGGCCAGGGCGAAAGGCCGGCAAACTTGTGCACAGTCCAAAAAGTCGTCAGCACCAGCGGGTAATAGACCGCCTGCGCGCTGGTCCAAACTTCTTTCAACCCCAGCGGACCAACAACACAGGGGTTTCTAGTCAAGTGCGATTCGTCGTCCCAAATGAAGCCGGCATTAAAGACTTGAGCGTAGGAGACAAAAACGAGGGCGATTAGAAGGAACGCCCAAAGCCATTCTCTTTGCCGCGACAATCTCTGTAAGTCTGGCGGTCCGCTAACAATGGCCGGCGTAGTGGGCATCGTCATTAGCTAATGCTCCAGGTCATTTCGAGTGTCGTAAGGCGGTCGACAAGCCTCTCAGCTTATCACTTTCATGAGACGTTAGCACGAAGATCAACCAGTGTGAGTTCGAGCGACACAGACTCAAGAGTCCACGCAACGCCACAGCAATCGGGAAAGATCATCTGGCGTAATTTGATTCACCTAATGGCGTGCGCTACACATGGTCGATCTAGTCTGCGGAATGGCAAAGCGCATTTCCACCCCGTCAACAGCCTCAAAGCGCCTAGTAGCGATTGGGATTTGTGCTGTCCTTGCCGCGATCACGTGGTTGGTTTTCGGCCAAACCCTGGGACATCAATTCGTCAGCTTCGACGACCCAGAATACGTCTTTGGGAATAGAGACGTCGCCGCAGGGCTGTCGCTGGGAGGGATCGCTTGGGGCTTTACCCATATAATAGCCGGTAACTGGCACCCCATCACGACCATTTCGCACATGTTGGATTGCCAGCTGTACGGGCTAAACGCTAGCGGGCATCATTTCACCAATGTTCTTTTGCACACGATAGCCGTCATCCTCCTGTTTCTCGCGTTGCAGCAAATGACTGGGAGCTTGTGGCGAAGCGGTTTTGTTGCAGCGCTGTTCGCAATTCATCCGTTGCACGTGGAATCGGTGGCGTGGATCTCCGAGCGGAAGGACGTGTTGAGTGCGGTGTTTTTCATGCTGACCCTCGGTGCCTACATCCGCTATGTCCGCGCCCTCTCACTCGCAGCCTACCTGCTCGTCCTGCTCATGTTCGCTCTCGGTCTGATGTCGAAACCGATGCTGGTGACCCTTCCATTCGTTCTTCTGCTGTTGGATTACTGGCCCCTCAGCAGAATCAGAGCTCCCGGATTTGCAAAGGGGAGGGGGAAACCGATCATCAGAAGTCAGTGGCCGATCGTCAGCCGCCTCATAACGGAAAAAATTCCTTTGTTAGCACTGTCTGCTGTTTCGTCCGTAATAACTTGGCTGACACACCTCCAAAGTGCGGGAAGTAAGAATCAGTTGCCGTTCACATGGCGATTCAACAATGCTGTTGTCAGCTATGTGGCCTACATCTGGCAGATGTTCTGGCCCGTCCGCCTGGCAGCTTTCTATCCTCACCCCAATGATCAGCTGGCTCTCTGGCAGGTTCTTTTGGCAATTGCATTTCTCATCGCAATCACCCTGCTCGCAATTCATTGGCGGAAAGAACGACCGTACGTTTTCACCGGCTGGTTTTGGTATGTGGGAATGCTTGTTCCGGTGATTGGGCTCGTGCAGACCGGCGAACAAGCGCGCGCGGATCGGTATACTTACCTGCCGCAAATCGGTTTGTATGTCGTTATCGCTTGGGGCATTCCAGACCTGATACGGTCCATAACGCGTCGTGAACGCAAGCGAAGCCGCGGGTACGCGCTGCTCTGCGCCGCGACGTCTGCAATGATCGTCATCTTGTTGAGCTGGCGTGCGTTTGTGCAAACGTCGTATTGGAAAAATAGCGAGGTGCTCTGGAACCACGCGTTGGCTGTCACGGGTGACAACGACGTGGCGCATAACAATCTCGGTAATGTGTTCTTGCAACGCCGCGAATTGGACAGCGCGCGCTCGCACTTCGAGACCGCATTGAAGATTCGCGCTCGCACCGCTGCCCCTTATTACAACTTTGGTGGCGCACTCATCGAGAATAGTCTTGCCGCTATTCTCGACCAAAGAGGCCTCATCAATGAATCGATCAGCCATTATGACAAGGCAATAAGCATGCGACCTGATTATGGCGATCCTTATCTCAACCTTGGCAACCTTCTGTTTCGGCTGGGCCGAATCGACGATGCGATGGCCAAATGGGAGAAGGCGCTTGGGACACAGCCACACGACGCAGCTTTTCATGCCCTGCTGGGCGACGCGTTTCTACGAGCAGGATCACAGAAGGTTGCGATCGCGGAGTACGAGCGTGCAGCGCAGATGTCCGCGCAGGACCCGCTGGGCCGTAACAATTTGGCCTGGCTCCTCGCGACCTCTCCTGATGCTTCAATTCGCGATGGAAATCGGGCAATCGAGCTCGCGAAAGAGGCTGTCCGACTCTCCCGCGGCAAAGATCCCAATTACCTCCGAACCCTTGCCGCTGCGTTCGCTGAAGCTGGCCATTTCGGTGAGGCGAAAGAAACTGCTCGGCAGGCTCTGCAAGCAGCCGAGAGGCGGAGCAACTCCGCTTTGGCCAACGCGCTTCGGGATGAAATCGCACTTTATGAGCTCGACCTGCCGTATCACAAGTAAAGCCAGGTGAGCGTTCAACGAGCGGCGATTTCCTAACCGTCGCCGCTGCGAAAGCCAACGAGCCGCTGTCCGCGGATATATATTTTTGCTGGTCTCGACAAATTCTATCCGTTGAATGGCAAACAACGCTGCCGAACGGCGTCCGCACACTCAGAAAAACAAAACGGCCGGGCTCGTTACAAGCCCGGCCGCTGTGAATTTGTACTAGCTGATTTTTAGAACCGCTTTTTCAGCCCGACGTACCAGAACCGTCCTTTGATCGTGGTCAGCGACTCATCATAGCCGTTCTCAAAGTTGCCAGCCACGAACGGTGGATCTTGGTCGAACACGTTCTGCATACCGAGCGTAACAGTAGTATTGTTAAGCCACCATTGCCAGTTGTGGCAGCCATACTCAGCCGTGGACACTGGGACGACATTCTTTTCCTTGCCATCCTTCATCTTCACGTTTTTGCCGCCATCCTTGGAATAGCCAGGCACCTCCGCCACGGGTGCCGGGTAGTTAAACGTATAGTTCAGGATCAGGTCGAGTGTGGTCCAATCCGTGATTTTCCGCGCATGCGCACCGTCGAAGCCAGCAGTTCCATTTGCGATACTGGTCGGAGCTGCCGGGACCGTTCTCGGCGTTTGTTGCTTCGGTACCGGTTCGCCAGGAGCTACGTCATAAGTTCCGACCAGAGAGACGTTGTCATCTTCGTACTGGCCGATCCAGTGAACAACTGCTCCAACATCCAGGCCACCCATCCACGTTTCAGCCGGGCCATCGTAGAAGATACTGAAGTTGGCCCGATTTCTCGGCAGCGAACTGGTCAAAGTGAATGATGTAGGCAAGAATTCGCCAGCGATACCGAAACGCTTCGTACCGGGAGCAGGCTGAAGCTCGGCCCGGGACAGCCAGGTGCCGTTGATTGTCGTGGTCAGTCTACCCCAATCTGAGCCGCCGAAGATCGTTGAATCCAGGATATAGATCGCTTCGTAGTCCAAGCCTTCGAAAATCGCACCCGAAATGTTTTGGTTCGGATCGAGCACGAGTGTGACTGGCCCCGGCTCCCCGCCCGGGTTGGTACCAGCACTACGGGTTACCTGCGACCCGTTGGGGTTTGTAACGACTGACGCGCCGTTTGGCGCCGCAGTAGTGTTGATAATGAACTGCGCACCCAGCGTCGCCACGATGTCGCGCAGATCGATGTGCCACCAATCCGCGCTTACTGTCAAACCCTTGATCCATTTCGGGCTGTACACGATCCCGTAAGTCCATTCATACGCAGTTTCCGGGTGCAGCAAGGGATTTCCGGAAATGCGTTCCTCAATCTGCGGCTCAGTCTGTGGAGAGTGTGGATCGACTACCAGCGGGAAGTTCTGCGAGCCCGCAGGATTGAGCTCGAGCAGTGTCGGCGCGTGAAACGCTTCGGTGTAACTACCACGCAACGTCACCGCTCCGATATACTTCGGATCAAGCGGCTGCCAGCGTACTGACACCTTTGGCTTTTGCGCGTTGTACGTGGTATGCGCCGACGCGATCGGAGGATTTAACACGGCAGAAGTATTCTGACTGAACCACTGCTCGCGCTCGGCAAAGTCAACTTCAAAGCTATAGAAACCCCAGAAGTTCCATGTCGGGCTCGTAAACGGTACCCGCACTTCCTGGTAAATTGACCAAACATCCCGATTCACCCTCGCGCCTTGACGATCAGTTGAACCGATTGATTGGAACGTCACATTGAGTGAGTCCGGGCTGCGGGTCCATCTCTCACCGTAATACTCGCCGCCGATCGCAAACGACACCGGCCCGGCAGGAAGATTAAACAGGTCACCATTAAACGTGGCGTAAGCCAATGGCAGTTCATAGGTGGCAGAGTTATGCAGGTTGACATAAACCTGGCTAATCGCATTATTCGAGTTGCGAGCGAAGGTGCCCGCGAAAGGATTAAAGGCCGTAGCCGGGTTCGTATCCAGCAACGCCTGGCGCAGACCAGGCTGGCTGGCCTCACCGATGGACAAATCCTCACCCTCGTTGCGAGCGTAGCGGAAGCCCGTTTCCCAGTTCCACGTCTTGAAATAATCGCCAAACTCTCCCATCTCACCTTTCAGTCCAACATCGAACAGGTAATCCCAATAGGTGAACTTTTCATGTCTGGGACCGGTGTCGACAGTGCCACGAAAGCGGACGCCAGTAGTCACCGGGATCCCAACCCCGTTAAGAACCACGGTCGCATCGGGTACTGTGAACGGATTAAACGCATTAGCAATTGGCACACTGATCCCGGTCGGGCTAAACCCTACGCTGCTGTTCTCAATCTTAAATGGATCCGGCGTAAACGGAACAGCCGCCAGGGATGCATCGAAAAACGATCGCGCAACTTTGAAATCGGAGAATATCGTCAGGTATTTGTCGCACAGATCTCGGGTGAACGAGCCGTAGAACACTTGACGGTCCGCCGGCGGCAGCGCTGGCGTGAAAGCCGCGAAGTTAAAGGCAATGTAGTTTCCATCCCCGGGCGTACCGTTTGCAATGCCGGGTACCGCCCCTGGTGAGGTATAAAATGGAGAGTTCGCAGCGTTAGGAGCCGAATGCGGCGTCGGAGTGTTCGCGCTGAAAAACAAACTGGGAATCAAACGGGTACCTTGCACTCGGCCAGCTGCAAGTTCCCGCTGCGAACGTCGAATCCTCCAAACGGAACAAAATTCCCGTTGCTGGATTGGTCCTTGTCGCGGCTGAACAGGCCACCAGTGCGCTGATAGAAATCGGCGATCACCACGATGTCGGTCTTGTCATCGCCCGTGCCGGCTTTCAACCACGTTTCCCATTCACCCATATCATTGGACCCTCCCATGTTTGTATTTCCGTAGGTGCCCCCGATCTCCAAGCCACGGAATTTGTGGATCAGGAAGAAGTTGACCACGCCAGCCACCGCATCGGCTCCGTACACAGCCGAGGCGCCGTCCTTCAAGATATCGATGTGATCGATCATCGAGAAGGGAATCAACTGGATGTCGTACCCAAAGAATAATGAAGCCTGTGCGACGCGCTTGCCATCTACCAGGATCAGCGTCTCTTTTGGCAGTAACCCGCGCAGGTTCAGTTGCACGGTACCGTCACCGCCATTGGCGATGTTCTGGTTAACGGTGCCGCCCGCTTCCTGCGGTATGAACGTGGTCAGGTCCGTGGCATTACGGATACCGAGCTTCTCGATGTCCTGTGGACGATAAGTGTCCACCGGGTTCGGGCCGGTCTCTTCCGCCGTGGGAATATTCGAACCGGTCACGACCACGCGCTCAACCTCAGCCGAGGGCGCCGGTGCGGCCGGGTTGGCGGGAACGGCCGGAGCCGGCAACTGAGCGGAAGCACTTGATGCAAAAATTAGAGGAAATCCCACGGCCGCCACACAGACGGCACCAAGGAATCCGAGTTTATTTAGCACGTTTTTAGTCATTAGTTTCTCCATTAGTTTGGTTAGGTTTTGACACGCTTATTAAACATCTTTGGCGCTGACAAGCTTTTTTTTCACTTTTTTCAAAGTTTTTTTGAACGCCCTTCCGGACATACTTGTCGCGTCAACCACCCGTTTAATGGAATGCGTCAGGGGCTGGCAAGCTTTTTTTTGATTTTTTTTGAAGTTTTTTTTGAACCCTTCAGCCGGCGAATTTAGGTGAAGTTTAGCCCACGAATCAGACGCATTGCGCGAATTGGTTTCAGCCTCGCGAACAGGGCCTGAAATCCGGTTCCACACCCATCACGCAGCGAGCGCGTAATGATTCGGTTTCCCCAAAAATCCAGCGCTGAACCCCTGGCTTTTGGTTACTTCGTAAGTTATTGCAAATTGCTATTGGCGTGAATGGCTTGCGATTATGGTCAGTTTCCCGTATTCGCGAATGAAAGGCGCAGCACCGATCGCCCGCGCGTAACGCATCTCGAGCAGAGGGCGAAAGGCGGCGTCGGTTTCAATGACGAATACCGCGTCCTGATCGTGGCTGGGTTCACGCCACGGAATCTTCTGCGGATAGACGCGATAGGCGTCCTCAAAAATCGCGTTCGAAACAGCCAGCGTCTCATCGCTCTCGAACAGCAACGGATAAACAAAAGAGATAGTGGCCCAGGCAGACGTTATATTGTGTTCACGCAGATAACGTTCAACGCCTTCGATGTCCGCCCCTGGAATGCGCGTCATACAATAACTCTTCCCTTGATCGCACGAGGAGAGCGTTTCGATTTGATTTTCACGTCCGACTCCGACCATGACAACGATTCCGGTCAGTAAAATCGCGCCAAGCACAGCGGCGCCAGCGAGGCGCAGCAGCGCCTTCGAAGAAGAAAAGAAATGTTCCAGCATTCGCCCTGTCAGCATCGACAGAAAGAAACATCCGCCGAAGAAATAGCTGGGCACGCCGGGGCGCACGGTCAGATATGGAAGCAGAGAAGCGGCTGTCAGTACAAGCATGTCAAAGTCCTTTTCCTGCCGCCAATCTGCTAAATTGCCACGGAGCGCTTCTACCATCTTGGACGGTGATCTCAGGAACGGCCACATCGCTATAACAACCGCCGAAACAGTGATCGCGTAAAAGACGTAACCCGCCGCTGGCTTGTCCGGATAGTACCAAAGAACAGTGTCTGGTCCGAAAAACTTCGGCATTTCATCCAGGAGAATTCGCCCGTAGGTGGAAAACTGAAAAAGGGACTGGAAGCCGCCGCCGGGCCTTTCAATGATGAGATATCGCCAATTGTTAAAGTGATGCGTGAGATTCCATGCAATAACGGGCGCATAACCCACCGCGAACCCGGCTAAATTGGCCGCCGCGTTACTGGGCGAGAGCCTACGGCGCAAAACCAACAGTAGCCATAATGCGCCAACGAGCGGGATCGCAAGCTCCAGGCACCAGATGCTGACAGCCGACACTAGCCCAAAGAGAAATAACGTTGCTTGTTTCGGAGCCGGACCCGATTCGACGGATGCAAAAAGTATCGTTAATACTGGGATCGATAGGAAATACCAGGAGTAACCTCTGACTTGAAAATGCCACTTGAGAAGGGACGGAACGAGCGCAAATGCGACTGTCGCAAGTACCGCCGTGCGCCGATCGTAGAGAACGCAACCCATCCGGTAAAATAGAAACAGGCAAAGCAGCGACAGCGCGGTGATGCAACCCTTCAATGGAATGACGCCAAGTCCAAAGAGGCTGAATGAAATCGCGGCGAGATAGGCTTCCCAGGCTGCTCCCGCGTTGTAGGGCTGACCATACATGTAGAAGGGAAAAAACCTCTCCTGCAGAATGTGTTTGCCCATCAAACCGATGATTGCTTCATCGCTATGCACATGAGTTTGCGAGGTCAGCAGAATCGCAAAGCGCGCTGCCGCAATAATAATAAAGGCTCCGATGAACAGTGCGTGGCGGCGCATCAGAGATTGGTTGTCACTTTTCCGGCGCGATCCTCGGCAGGACCTGGGGAATCGAACGATCGACACGATTGCTATTTGCCAGCGTCTACCCCGGCGGATGAAATCCGAACTCGCTCTGCAATTTCCCCCACAGCCAATCGACGAAACTATTCTTCTGGATCGCAGCAGCATTTGTGGCGGCCAGCGTTTCTGCTTTGTCCACCTCGCCGTTTAAACAGTAGAGATAGATAAGCAGATACGTGTCGTCGAGACTAAACGGGCCACGATCTTTCTTGTTCTCCAGCAGGCGAATTGCTCCGTTAATGTCTCGTTGCGCAAGTGCTCCCGCGACCAGATCTTGCATGGTTTCCAGCGGAGGCGGCTGCGATTTTTTCGCTACACGCTCCGCAATTGACAGCCGCAACCCGTCACTTCCCAGCACCTCCAGGATTGGTATTCGCAGGTGGGAATGGCGCAGATAAAGATCCAGTTCGGCCAACTGGTTGCTTCCAATTCTTTCGGAAACATATCGCATCTCGCGCACTGCGAAGAATGATTTCAGCGATTCGTTTGCCGTCTCCGGCCAAATGCGGTTGATGATCGGGGACCAACCAAAACGGTAAAGGGCGGACGATGCGTCCATATAAGTCGAAGTGAACTCTAAATTCGCCTGCTCGTCCCACACCGCGTCAGTTAGCCGCTTGGGATAATTGTCCGTTAAGGGCGCTGCGTCCCGCGTGATGCGATCGATCTCATCGCCGTCCATCAAAAACAATGCGGCCAATTGTTGTGGAACTTCGACGCCGACCCGCCGCAACTCCTGGCCCGCCGCGGCGGGCTCGCTCCACAATCGCCGTAACTCCTCTTCGTTGACACGGCGTCCCGGCCCTTTGATCCCCATCATGATCCACTGCTGATCGGCGCTGGCCCAAACCAAGGTGTTCGGAAACGCATTGTGAAACGCGCGAAGAATGGCTTTCGCTTCGTCTACTTTCACCTGGTTAATCGGCAGCCAAAAGGTGGCAATCCCGCCTTCCTTCAAGCGGCTTTTCATCAGAGAGAAAAATTCCTGCGTGTAGAGGTTAACCGAGCCAGCGACCTTCGGCGGAGGCGGCTCGCCCGTGATAATATCGTACTGCCGGGGGCTGGCCTGAAGGAAGAAGCGTCCGTCTTGCACAATTGCGTGCACACGCGGATCGCGGAGCGGGTTGGAATAATTGATTCCGGAATAGAAATCGGCGAGACGGAAGACTTCTTTCGAAATGTCCACCACATCCACGCGCTTGACGTTCGGCCCGTGGAGCAGCGCATCTGCCGTGACGCCGCAACCGTAACAGATCAGCAATACATCTTTCGCTTCCGGACGAAGGGCTAAAGGAAGATACGCGAACAATCTCATGTAACGCTGATTGCGCGGATTTGTGGCCGACATCGAAAATGCGTCGGTCAACAGTCGGTAGTAATACGGTTCACCAAAAAGATCGCGTCGCAGCAACTGATAGGTATCTGAGGTCCCCTCGATCCTTTTCACAACATGAGCAAGCACATTGCCGTGTTCATCAATCTCGTAAGGGCGACTCGCGTGCGCGAAGTGCGATTCAGCGCGGTGATACGGAAAAATTGCCAGGAGGAGAATCACCGCCGCACAAAGTGCGATGATCATCAAACCGATTGGCCGCCGGATCGACCAGCTTGAGCGCTCGCTCACGAGAATGCTGAGCAAAGCGTAAACCACAGCGCAAAGTACGAGGCTCCATTGATAGCCAATGCCGGGCAACAAGACGAAACTTGCAAGAAGTGGGCCGATCGCCGCCCCTGTTGTGTTGAAAAGAGTCGTGACTCCGGTGCTGTTCATCCGATCTTCCACTGTGGCCTGAACAGATGCAGCAACGGATGGAAACAAGATTCCCGAGAGAAAAGAGACGGGAAACATCAACGCTATCGAGAGCAGCGCGATATGGTACCAGGAGGCGAGACTAAAAGCGCCAGCGGGCGTTTTCACTATTTCGCCCGGAAAGAACAAATATGACAAAAGCGTTGCAATCGCCGCCAGCAGCAACAGAACAGAAAGAGATCCGCTTCGCCCTGTGGTTGCTTCGCTGTGCGAAGCCTCCGTATCGCGCGTAGGGCGCCAGCTACGACCCTGAACCGCGCCGGCCAAAAGGCCACCCAGGCCTATTCCTGCCAGCACAATTGCAAGCATCACCGCAAATGCCGTGGGCGATGAAACAACATACAAGCGCAGAAATCGGAACCATATGACCTCCAGGCAAAGAAGAACGCAGCCTGTGCCGAAGCTGGCGAAAAGCAGACGCCACGGCAACCGATAGCTTACATGTAAGCGCAGCGGAAACGTTGGCTTGGGAATCGGCTCGCTAGTATCACCGCCAATTCTTGCCACCAACAAGGCGCTTATTGCAGCGATGCAAACCGCCAAGCCCGCAGCCAAACTCGTGCCTCGGAGGCCAAGCGCTGCGATGAGATAGCCTTCACCGAGCACGGCGCCAAACACTGCGCCTAAAGTATTCGAGCCATATAGAAAACCAATCGCGCGCCCAAAATTAGTTCGCCGCAACATTGGATCTTCGATCAACACCGGCAGCGTCAGGCCCATCGCCGTTGTCGGCACAAGTAGAATCACGAAAGACACAACGAATCGAAGTCCGAGAAGCATGGGTTGATAATTCCAGAGCATTTGCCACACAGGTCGCAACAATTCGCCCAGCACCGGAAGACCAAAAACGATTGTGCAACCAAGCAGAGCGACGAGCACCTCCAGCACGGCATAAAGATGGAGCGGCCGCCATCGCCGAATTCTCGATGACGCTGCGATCGCATTCCCTAGCGCCAGGCCCGCCATGAAACTGGAAAGGATCAACGCTGCCGCCCAGACCGAGTTGCCAAATGCGAGACCGCTGAGCCGCAACCAAAGCGTTTCGAATATGAGCGCACCAATCCCGGACAGAAAGAGAATGGCAGAGAAAATAATAACCGGCACGCTCCCGCGGGGGCTTGGCATCTGCACCTCAGATGAAACAAGCGACTCTGGGGCCGGCTGGGACCTATTCATCATCGCGAAAACGAGAGCCGATCCTCAGGAAAATAGCGCCAGCGATCCCGGCCAGAAGCGACCCGGCGAGAATGCCTGACTTTGCCGCGTTAACGAGCCCAGTCTCATCGAACGCAAGCATAGCGATAAACAGCGACATGGTAAACCCGATCCCCGCCAGGCAAGCGTAACCGAGCAATGACGTCCACCCAACGCCACCGGGAAGCTCACCGATCCCGGATTTGATTGCGCCAAGCGCTGCCGCGGTAATGCCGAGCGGTTTACCAACAACGAGCCCGAGGAACACGCCAACTGTGACCCCGGGATGATCAAGCGGGCCACCAATCCTCACACCGGCATTGGCGAAGGCGAACAGCGGCATTACAACGAACGCTGAAAAGTTATGAAGCACGTGTTCGAGCCGTAAAATCGGCGCGGTTACGCCCTCGATGCGACCGAATCGACCCGTAATCCGGCGCGCCTTCCGTGAGGATTCCACCGCGTTAATCCGCGTGCGCGTGGGAATTGTAAAGGCAAGGGCCACGCCGGCAACAGTGGCGTGCACACCGGACTCGTGCATGAAATACCAGAGAGCAGTCCCGGCCAGCAAATATGGCCATAAATGCCGAACTCCCATCGCATTAAACCCGATCAAAAGAACAACAATGAACGCTGCCGCGACCAGCGCACTCCATGCCAGCGCATGCGAATAGAAAATCGCGATAACGAGAACCGCTCCCATATCATCAACGATCGCGAGCGCGGCAAGAAACACCCTGGCGCCAGCCGGTGCATTTGGGGAAATCAAAGCGAGTGCTCCAAGAGCAAAAGCGATGTCCGTCGCCATTGGGATGCCCCAGCCCCGCGCGTTCGGCCCGCTCATGTTGCATATCCAGTAGAACGCGGCCGGGACAATCATGCCGCCGAACGCGCACGCAATTGGAAGAGCGGCTTTCCTTACCGACGCCAGTTCGCCGACGACTAACTCGCGTTTGATCTCGAGGCCGACCAACAAAAAAAACACCGCCATCAGCCCATCGTTGATCCACTGATGCAGCGTCAGCGATAGCGAGTGTTCTGTGATTCCAAATGTTAATCGGATCTGCCAAAGGCGTTCGTACGCTTCGGCCAGCGGTGAATTGGCCAGCACCAGCGCCGCTATTCCGAACAGCAGCAGGACTGACCCACCAACCGTCTCCGTCCGGAAAAAACGCTGAAATATGGTTGGTTGACCCTTTGTAACTACGAATGCCTTCGCCACGTTAAATCGTTGAAGCCTTTAAATCGTAAATCCGATGTAACCGTGTAACTATTTAGCGAATCACGCTCTACACCTTATCATCATGTTCACGGGTTTGATTGAAGAAGTCGGCAGTGTAATCGCGGTTGGTGCAAGCAAAAGTGGCAATCAATTGAAAATTGCCGCACAGCGCGTGACGAAAAGTATACGCCCCGGCGATAGTTTGGCCGTTAATGGTTGTTGCCTCACACTAAGCTCGCACCGTGGCGAGGAGTTGGTTTTCGACCTCTTGGATGAGACGATCGCTCGCACGAATCTGAAAAAGTTACGGCAAAAGCAGCCTGTAAATCTTGAGCGCGCCGTTGCTGGTATGGAGCGTTTTGGGGGACATTTCGTTCAAGGACACATCGATTGTGTCTCGCCCGTCATCGCTTATCAGAAAAGCGGCGCAGATTTTCGATTGGAAATCGAATTGCCAAAGGCGTTCGCCCATTATGTCGCGTGCAAGGGCTCGATTGCAGTGAATGGAATCAGTCTTACTGTCGCCGAAGTTCTTTCGAAAAGCTTCGTCGTGTGGATTATCCCTTACACGAAGGCGCATACTAATTTGGACCAGGTCCGAGTGGGCGATCCGATGAATCTCGAGTTCGATATTCTCGCCAAGTACGTTGAAAGAATGCTCGCTTCGCGGCGTTAGTTCACTAAAACGTTGAACCGTTGATCGTGAACCCGATGTAAACATTTAACGAATCACGTGTTAGTTCGTGTCGATTCGTGCTTGAACCTTCTCTAACCACTCCTGATTCCGGGAAGCATCGCCGCCGGCGACCCCGGGTAGTGGGCGTCATCACGTCGCCCGCTGAGTTCGATTTCGCTATTCGAATGAACGAGCCACCGGATTTGTTTGAACTTCGGCTGGATCGCCTTGTGCGCGTGATCGACCGGCTGGAGAACAAAATCTCCATGTTGCGCGCGCCGCTGGTCATCACCGCGCGAGATCCGATGGAAGGCGGCGCGAATCGATTGTCGCCGTCGAAACGACACAATCTGCTCGCTCGATTCTTATCCCGGGCCCGTTATATCGATGTCGAACTACGCTCCGCACCTTTTTTCGTTTCGCTGTTTCGGCTGGCTCGAAGGCAAAACGTGCGGCGCATCATTTCAGTTCATCACTTGAAGAGCACACCGTCTCCCAGCCGGTTGCGAGCTCAAGCGCGCGCGGCGAAGACATTTGGCGCGGACTTTTTCAAAGTGGCGACGCGCACCGACACTCCGGCGCAACTGACGCGCTTGCTCGATTTCGCCGCGGCCAAGGACGTTGACATTGCGGTGAGCGCGATGGGAATCGGCAAGCTGGGCGCCACTTCGCGCGTACTTCTCGCCTGTCGTGGATCGGCCCTGGTCTATGTGTCACTCGGCCGAAACGACATCGAGGGGCAAATGTCGCTTGATCAGTTTCGCGCGTTCGGAACGGCCCCCCGAGGTTGAATCATTAAACCGTGAAGCGTTAAATCGGTCACGTTTAACCCGCCCGAGGCGGGTAACGAATCACGAATTACGCTCCCTCGCGCTTGCTCTTTCTCCAACGCACATATCGTACAAAGAAAAGAAACGTGCCATGTCCTCATCTGTAACGCTCCCAAAACAAGTGCCAGTTATGCCGTTGCCTGGGGCCCTGCTTTTTCCGCATGCGCTGCTCCCGCTTCATATCTTTGAACCGCGCTATCGCGAGATGCTAAAGCATGCCCTCGCCCATCACCGCATGTTTTGCGTTGCACTTCTCAAACCGCATTGCGTGGAATGGAATTCGACCGCCGACTTTTTTCAAATCGCAACAGTTGGTCTCATTCGCGCATGCGTCGAACGAAGCGACGGCACATCGAACCTGATTCTGCAGGGACTGGAGCGTGTCAGATTTAGCGCTTTCCGGCAGGAAGCGCCATTTCCGATTGCAACGATTGAGTCACTCGAATCCGACTCCGCCACGTCTGTGGAAACCGAAGCGCTCGCTGCGAAAGTACTGGAACTTTATTCGAACCTCAAAGGAGATGGACCGCGGCAGCTTCCCCCTAAGGTAGACCGGTATCTTTCCGATTTGAGTGACCCGGAATTGCTTGCTGATCTCGTCACCTCAACATTTGTGAGCGACCCTCTTCGTCGTCAACGCGTCCTCGAAGAACTCTCTATTAACAAACGGTTGCGGCTGGTGATTCAGTATCTTCGGGAAGAAAATGGAAGCGCGGCTGCGTAGGTAGGGGCGATTGACCTCAATCGCCCGCTCCATGGCGTGATCACCCGCGCGGCGGGCGGTTCGGGTGAATCGCCCCTACCTTGGCAATCCGCGCGTGTTCTTCCATCAAATACCGGTCCGTCATTCCCGCGATGTAATCGCATACCGTGCGATGCAATCCCTCGGTCTCAATTCGTTTCGCCGCCGTCTCACCCAGTTTGTCCGGGTCGGCCAGGTATGCCTGGAAAACCTGCCGCAGCATTTCGCATGCGCGCCGATTCACTTCGGAAACGCGCGGATTATAATAAACGTTCTGGTACAGGAATTTTCGCAAATCGCGATTCGCTTGGCACAAATCATCGCTATAACGAATCAGGGGCGCTGGCTGCTGGCGCGCTTCGTCTGCACTTTGGACCCCGGCATCTGCAATGGATTTTGCGCTGGTCGAGACCAGATCGCGCACCTCTGTGTCGATAATGTCTCCAATGATTAGCTTGTGCAGTTCCGGCTCCCGAGCGCGAGGATAGCGTGCCAGCACAGCCCGCAGGCTTTGCTGCCAAACCTCGTTTTTCTTCAATTGCGCCGCGTCGAGGATTTCAAAATCAACTGCGTCATCCAGATCATGGCTGTAATAAGTGATCTCGTCTGCCAAATCGGCGACCTGCGCTTCCAGCGATGGACAGCGATGGCTTTGTAAAGCAGCAGGCGCCTGCGGGCCCTTCACGTCTTCCATCTCATGAAATGCTCCGTGTTTCCGCAGGCCCTCGCGCACTTCGAATGTCAGGTTCAGACCCGGGAAATTTGGATAAGGGTCTTCAAGAAGCTCCACTACTCGCACACTCTGGCGGTTGTGATCGAAGCCGCCATGATCGCGCATGCCTTCGGCCAGAATCTCTTCGCCCGAATGTCCAAAAGGCGCGTGTCCCAGATCGTGCGCGAGCGCGATCGCTTCGGCGAGATCTTCATTCAGACGTAATGCGCGAGCAATCGTACGGCTAATAGACGCTACCTCAATGGAGTGCGTCAGGCGGGTGCGCAGGTGGTCCCCGGTGCCATTCAAAAAGACCTGGGTCTTGTACTCCATTCGACGAAACGCGCGTGAATGAATGATCCGCGCCCGGTCACGTTGGAATTCAGTGCGAAACGCATGCGCCGATTCCGAATATTGCCGGCCGCGCGAGGCGCCGGACTTTTCCGCAAACGGCGCAAGCACAGCGCGTTCACTGGCTTCCATTTCCTCGCGTGTTTTGAAGAAAGGCTGCGAGGCGAGGCGCCGGAGGTTCAGGAGAATGCTTGGTCACAATTGATTCCCAATCTTATTTGTCGATCTTAGATTTCGAAACCTCAAATCCGATATGGCCAAGAAAACTCGTCGCAAGAAACAAGTCACGCCCGAACGTTTGATGGAACTGAGCTTCGCTTACGCGCCGCCGTTGATTATCAGCGCGGGTGTGAGTAACCAGGTTTTCGATTCGTTGGAAGACGGCGCGAAAACACCAGAGCAAGTCGCAGAGAAAACCGGGGCATCGGCGCGAGCTCTGCGGATTCTAATGAATGCGCTCGTTGGTCTGGATCTTCTGAAGAAAGATCGGCAGGCAAAGTATTCGCTTACACCCGAAAGCGCCGCCTTTCTTCTAAGCAAAAATCCAGGCACGCACGCGGGGTTTTTTGGAACCATTGCGCCGCAGATCATTTCACGATGGCTACGATTGTCCGACATCGTTCGTGAAGGCCGTCCGGCCGTCGCCGTAAATCAGGAAACCGAAGGCACGGAATTCTTCAGTCAGCTGGTGGAAAACATCATCCCGCTGAGCTATCCGCCTGCGCAAAAGCTGGCCGATCATTTGAAAGTGGCGAAAACGAAGAACGACATTCGCGTGCTTGATCTTGCCGCGGGCTCAGGCATTTGGGGCATTGCCCTCGCCCAAAAATCGCCGCGGGTGCGGGTGACCGCAGTCGATTGGGCAGGAATGATTCCGACGACAAAACGAATTACACAAAAGTTCGGCGTCGGCGATCGCTTCAATTATGTCGAAGGCGATATATTGGAGGCCAATTTCGGCAGCGGCTACGACATCGCGATTCTCGGCCACATTTTACACAGCGAAGGCGAAGAACGCAGTCGCCAGTTGCTCAAGAAAACTTTTCGCGCGCTAAAATCCGGCGGCACGATCGCTATTGCAGAATGGCTGGTGAATGACGATCGCACCAAACCGCTACCATCGCTGATGTTTGCCGTGCAAATGCTGGTCAACACCGAAAAAGGCGACACCTTCAGCTTCAACGAAATTAAAAACTGGCTGGAAGAAGCGGGTTTCAAAAAGGTGCGAAAGGTGGAAGCGCCCGGACCTTCACCCCTAATTCTGGCAACAAAACCGTAGTGATGCGGACAATCTTGTCTGCACGTTAACACTCGCAGGCACGATTGCCTGCGTACGAATCGGCTTCTCATCCAGACCCCGACCTGCTTCTCATAGTGCCCAATGAAAGAGGTAAAAACGAAATCGGGTGCCAAGACCAAAGCGCGGTCGACTCGAAAAAATATTGAGGGACTTAGCCCGTACAGCAAACCGGCGCTTCGCAGCGAAGCGTTTGCAAGGGCGCTCACCGATGCAAAATCGTGCGTCGACGACCGTGACAGGCTGCAAACGCTTTTCAACGAAGCATCGAAAAAGGCAGCGGCCGTGCCCAAGGACTCATTTAAAGAGTATTGGCCTTATCTTCAGACAATGCTGCGTTTGGTCCGTGCGCATCATCGTGCGGAATACGATCAGGTTGCGCATGATACGTTGTTATGGATCGTTGCTGCTCTGAACTATCTGGTCGATCCATTCGATTTAATTCCCGACAAGACACCATTCCTAGGCTTCATTGACGATGCAGCCGTTGTCGAGTTCGTGGTCGATAGGACCCGGCAAACGCTCGACGATTTTATGACTTGGGAAACAGCACCGCGATAGCCACTGGATCTGAACACCGCGTGCGGCCAGCCGTGCTAAGACTGGCACTCGGGCAGTTCCCGCAAGAACTTCAAACCAGCAGTAACGCTGGGTTTTCCAGCAGGTGCCGCAGCTCTTTCAGATATTCAGCGCCGAGGGCGCCGTCGATCACGCGGTGATCGCAACTCATCGTAAGCGACATGCGATGGCCCACGATGATCTGGTCGCCGTCGTCCACGACAGGGACTTTTGTGATCCTGCCAACAGCCAGGATGAAACCCTGTGGCGGATTGATGACTGCCGAGAAACTGTCGATCCCCATGCCGCCAAGATTTGAAACTGTGAATGTGCCGCCCTGAAATTCTTCCGGCTTCATCCGTTTGTTGCGCGCGCGATGCGCTAAATCTTTCGCCAGTTCGCTGATCTCGCGCAGCGATTTGTCTTGCGCGGCACGGATCACTGGCGTGAGGAGCCCATCTTCAATCGCCACTGCAATTCCAAGATCGATGTCGGCGTACTGAACTATTGCATCGTCATCAAACGAAGCATTCACACGCGGAACCTTCACCGCGGCTTGCACAGCCGCTTTTAAAACAAAATCGTTTACTGTGATTTTCGCAGCATCCGCACCTTCACCCGCCGACTTCAATTCCTCACGTGCCTCCATCAGCGGCGCGGCGCTGATGTCAATATTGAGATAAAAATGTGGAACCGGCCCGAGACTTTCGACCAGTCGCTGCGCAATAATTCTGCGCATTCCGGACAGTTGAATGCGCGCGCTTTCGCCAGCTTTTACCGCCGCCGGAACCTTAGGCGCTGGAATAGCGGGTTTTGATTTAGCCGCAGCGCGCACGTCGGTCTCAGTCACCCGGCCTTCCGGTCCAGTGCCCTTCACGGTGGAAAGATCAACACCGAGCTCGGCCGCAATCCGGCGCGCAACCGGCGACGCTTTCACCCGCGCTTCCTCGGTTTTCTCGACTGTCGGCGCTGGCTTTTCAGGTTCAGCCTTTTTTTCCGCCTTCGAAGGCGCCGCTTTTTTCTCCTCCTTCTCTTCCGTTTTCGGCTTTTCTTCTTTTGGCTGCTCCGCCTTGTTCGGCTTCTCTTCCTTCTTTTCTTCTTCTTTGGCTTTTGGCTTTTCCTCTTTTTCTTCCTTCGCTTTTTTCTTCTCCTCTTCTTTCGGCGCCTCCTCGCCTTCGCCACCGATAAACGCGATTTTATCTCCGACATTTACCTTGCCGCCTTCTTGGACATAGATCTCGGTCAGCGTTCCGTCCTCGGGCGATTCCCATTCCATTGTCGCCTTGTCAGTCTCAATCTCCGCGAGCACTTCGCCGGCCGAAACCTGGTCGCCCTTTTTCTTCTTCCACGCGACGAGGGTGCCCTCCGTCATCGTGTCGCTCAATTTGGGCATCTGAATTTCCGGCATGGCGGTCTCGTTGAAGAGTTAAAGCGTTGAACAGGTGAAGCGGTAACTAAATACTTCGCTGCAACGCTTCATCCCTTCAACGGTTATGCGTAGCAAACTTGTTTCACGGCGGCGATCAGCTTGTCTGCATTTGGAAGCACAGCTTTCTCTAGCCGCTCATTATAGGGCATTGGCACGTCTTCTTGTGATACGCGGATGATGGGGGCGTCGAGCGCATCGAAAATGTTTTTCTGGATTCGATAGCAAACTTCCGCACCGACTCCACAAAATGGATGATCCTGTTCGACAATCACGACGCGATGGGTTTTTGCGACCGAATCGAAAATTGTCTTCTCATCGAGTGGCTTAATCGAACGCAGATCGACAATCTCCGCGGAGATGTCTTCTTCCTCCAGTTGGTCCGCAACCTTCAGCGCCAGCGGAACAGTTTGCGCATAACAAATGATCGAGACATCGCTGCCTTCACGCTTCACTTCCGCTTTCCCGAGTGGGATGAGAAGCTCTTCATCCGGCGGCTCCACCATACCCTTTGAGCTGTAGAGCAACTCCGCTTCGAGGACCAGAACAGGGTTGTCGTCGCGCACGGCTGTTTTCAGCAATCCTTTTGCGTCGCGCGGTGTAGCGGGTGCGCACACTTTCAGGCCGGGCACGCTCGCGTAAAAGTTTTCCGTTGCATGCGAATGCGTAGCCCCGAGTTGATGTGCCGGTCCGTTCGGTCCTCGAAACGTGATGGGGATATTAAACTGCCCGCCCGACATAGTGAACATGTTCGGAGCGTTGTTTACGACCTGATCGAATGCCACGAGCGAAAAACTGAACGTCATGAACTCAATGATCGGCCGCAACCCGACCATTGCGGCGCCAACTCCCAGACCAGCAAATCCGTTTTCACTGATTGGAGTGTCGATGATCCGCCGCGGGCCAAAACGCTGAAGCAAACCATGGCTGACCTTATAGGCGCCCTGGTATTCCGCGACCTCCTCGCCCATCAGAAAAACGTTCGGATCGCGCTCCAGTTCTTCCGCGAGCGCTTCGTTGAGCGCCTGACGATATGTGATTTCCCTCATGGCGAATTCGTACTTGGATATGGCGTGACCTCGCGCCGTTGCTGCGCTGGTTCCATCGGGCCGGGGGCGATCCGGCTCCATCGCGCCATCGGCATATGTATAATCGTAAAGCGTGTCGAGCGGCGGCTGGGGACTTTTCTCGGCGAATTTTACGGCGGCCAGCACCGTTTCTTTCGCTCGTTTGTCAAGCAGATCGAATTGTTCGTTCGTCAATTTTCCCTCGCGCGTGAGCTGTGCGCGCAAACGCGTGATCGGATCGTCGAGCCGATATTTCTCCAGTTCCTGTTTCGTCCGGTAACTTGCCGGGTCCGACATCGAGTGGCCGCGATAACGATAAGTGCGCATTTCCAGGAATGCCGGATGCGGTTCCTTTCGGATGGAATCTGCAATCTCGGCAACCTTGTCGCGGACTTCGCGAAAGTTCATTCCATCGACGATTTCTCCGGGAATGTCGTAACCTTCCGCGCGATCGACGATCTGCCTGAGCGAGGTTGATCGCTGCACGGAAGTACCCATTGCGAAAAGGTTGTTTTCACAAATGAAGACGATCGGCAATCTATAGAGAGCCGCGAGATTCAAGGCTTCGTGGAAGGCGCCCTGATTGATCGCTCCATCACCGAAAAAGCAGAGCGTGACGCGATCTTCGCCGCGGTACTTGATGGCGAAAGCCAATCCCACCGCCAGCGGAATGTGAGCGGCGACAATGGCGTGACCTCCGTACATGTGATGTTGCTTGTCGAAAAAATGCATCGAGCCACCCAAGCCGCGCGAACACCCTGTTTCTTTCCCAAAAAGCTCCGCCATACATGCGTCGGCGCTTGTGCCGCGAGCAAGCGCGTGAGCGTGATCGCGGTAGGCGGTGATGATGTAGTCATCGTCACGAACGGCTGCGACAGCGCCGGTTACAACTGCTTCCTGCCCAATATAAAGGTGACAAAAACCGCCGATCTTCTGCGCTTGATACTGCTGACTGGCACGTTCTTCGAAACGCCGAATCAACAGCATCAGCGAGAGCATCTCGACTTCGTCGCGCTGCTCCACCGGCTGCATGACGGCTTAAGCCGCGCGCGGAACCGCGGCTCGGGCGCGCGAGCCCTCCGCGCTTCGGCCGAGGTTGAAGGAAAGAACAAAGAGCAGGGTAAACAAGAGATCGCTGATGAGCGAATTGCGGAAGAACATCCAACTGGGAGTAGCGCTGTAGCTGGGTAATCCGGTCGTCAGCGCCTGAATGAGGCCCGCCAGATTCTTTGCGTAGCCGGGATCGCTTACCCACGAAGACGCGTTTGTGACCGCATAAAAAAATGTCGATCCAACGATAGAAGCGGGCAGAAGTGTTTTCAGCGATGCTCGGTTCTGCAGGAGAAGCCCGGCGCATCCAACGACAACCAGCGCGACGTAACGCACGAGGATTTGTGAATCGAGCAGCGGCGCGCCGTAACTGAAGTTAATTACCGCGTCGGAAATAAAAAGCGTAACGAGGGGCACCGAGAATTTGTATTTCTTTGGAAAGTAGGCCGCGCTACAGAGGGCAATTGCCGCCAGCGGTGCAAAATTAGAAAGCCAGGTCGCACCGGAATGAATCAAGAGGCCGGTCGTAATGCGATACGCCGCAGCAGAAAACACGAGGAGGAAAGCGGGAATCATTAGCAAGAATCTATCCGTCCGGCAGGATATGCAAAGGGCATTTACTGTAACCGCGTCTCTGTGAGACGCATCGCGAGTGCACGTTGCAAACAAACCAGCGCGGCGCCTCGCACAGCCAAGAGGCTACAAACTATTTGGCTCCGGCCAACGCCTTGTTGAGTCGCGCCTTGCGGCGATTCGCCGCATTTTCGTGGATGATCCCGCGCTTGGCAGCTTTATCGATAGCCGAGATTAGTGTTCGGACTTGCTCCGGACTCGGAGTCTGCACGGAGCGCACTGTCTTCTGCATCGTTCGCAGACGCGTCACGACACTGCGATTGTGCAGCGATCGTTTCACTGTCTGGCGAGCGCGTTTGGCGGCTGACTTCGTGTTTGCCATTGTAATAGGAAAAGTTATGGACCTGCATGCTCGCCAGCGCATTGCGATTGTCAACCCTGAAGGTTTTTCCCAGTCTGGATTCACGCGCTGGCACGCAAGCGGCGCACCCGTGCAGGGACTGAAACGCTACAATCGCTTGTTCAGTTCAGCTTCGCTTTTTGCCGCTGAGCAGCGAGCGCCCCACCCTTTCGCATTTCTTCGACCGAAAGCGCAGCGCCGGTAGTTGGAGCAGAAATTGTCTGGTCCTGGGTCTGAGGTTTTGTAGTTGCGGTTACGAAAGTATTAGCGGGTTGCGATCGCGGTGGCTTTGCGACTTTCGGCAAGTGCTCAGGGGTAATCTGAACGAGTGCCCCAAGCGGGACGCGATCATAAAGCGCGGCGACGTCGCTCGACTTCATTCGAATGCAGCCGTAGCTGGCCGGGCGACCGATGGTCTTCTCCTGCGGCGTGCCATGAATGTAAATGCAACGCTGAAACGCATGCGCGTTTTGCGCTTCGAGTCCGCGCAACCAGATGATACGTGTGGTCACCGGGTCGCGACCGGGAGCATTGGGTTGAAGAACTTCACCCGTGAATCGCCGATTGTGGAAGACAGCGCCGGTAGGTGCGTTGTCACCAATTTTTTTCTCAACGGCGAGATAACCCAGAGGAGTTGTCATTCGTCCCCAGTAATCGCCAAGACCGAACATGGAGGTGGACACTGGGTAAGTCACCACTTTCCCGCCGTTCTGCACAAGCATCAGCTTCTGATCAGGCACGCTGATGATCAGCTGGCTAGATGTATCGACTGGCGTCAGAGCGAAGGCAGGCGCAATTGAAATGAAACTAAAAAGTATTGCCAGGGTCCGAGGCATGGGCAATTTCTTACTCGACTAATTTGAATTTGTCACGCGGGAATTGCGTCGCCTGCACCTGATCTGCCAAAATTAATTTTTGACCAGCGACTGCTGAAGGAAGAAACGCAGACGTAAAGAAAACCGCACTGGAACATCAGCAGAAACGGCACCGAGAAAAACTGGCCATGCGCGATCGCGAAAATCACGAAGTACGTGAAATAGATTGCGAAACCCAGTTCAGCCAGCGGAAGGGCTGATTTCAGCGGCCGGTATTTGCAGCTGCGCCATGCCTGCGACCTTCGCTCAATGCCATACTTGGGTGTGCGCGTGAAGTCGGATTTGTGGTTGATGAGCGCTTCCAGAACTGCTCGAGCGTTATTGAGCGAAAGACCGATTCCCAACGCAAGCAGGCACGGCAAAAAGAGAATCTCTTTCATCCATGTCCGTGGGTGCAGCTCGCGCTGGGCACAAATATAAAAAACCGCCACCGACGCCGATGCTGCGAGAAAGATCGGAATATCAATCAGCAATGTACGCAGCCACCCACCTTGAGGTCCCCCTGACGAGGGGTGCAAAAGCACACAGAGACAAGCAAGCAGCAGGTAGGCAAAGTTAGACATCAAATGCCCGGTGGCTTCGAGCTTGATCGGGAACGGAAGGCGGCTGCGCCAAATGGTGGGCAATAATTTCTTACAGGTTTGAACAGAGCCTTTCGTCCAGCGATGCTGCTGAGACTTGAAGCCATTCATGTCCACCGGCAGCTCGGCCGGAGTCACAACGTCCGAAAGATAGATAAATTTCCACCCTGCGAGCTGGGCACGATAGCTAAGATCGAGATCCTCGCACAACGTATCATATTGCCAGCCTCCGCTTTGCTCGATACAAGAACGTCGCCAAAGTCCGGCCGTTCCATTGAAGTTGAAAAACCGGCCGCTGCGGCTGCGAGCGGTTTGTTCCAGCAAAAGGTGTCCGTCCAAAAAGATCGCCTGCATGCGCGTGAGCAACGAATAACCGCGATTTAAATGCCCCCAGCGGGTCTGGATCATTCCCACTTTGGGATCGGTGAAGTAATGGATCGTTCGCTTCAGTAAATCCTTTTCCGGAACAAAATCGGCGTCCAGGATACAAACGAATTCGCCTTCAGCAGCCTTGAGCCCTATCGCCAGCGCGCCGGCTTTGAAACCGGTGCGATCGACTCGATGAATACGTTGAACATTGAACCCACGCTGTTGCAGTTCTTTCGCGCAGGCAGCGGTGATCTCGCGGGTTTCGTCGGTTGAATCGTCCAGGACCTGGATTTGCAGAAGCTCCCGCGGATAATCCAATTCGCTCACAGAACGAAGCAAGCGCTCGGCGACGTACACTTCGTTAAAGATCGGAAGTTGCACCGTGACCTTTGGCAACTTTTCAAAATGACGTGTCGGGACCGGCGGCCGCTTCCGGTTTTTGAGGTACAGATAGATGATGAAATAGCGATGGACGCCATAAGCGGACAGGCCGATGAGCACCCCGAGATAACAAATCGACCAGATAATGTGTGCGAGGCTTCCTTGCATGGGAGTTCTACAGCTGCCAATCGTTGAGGCAGTAAGCCCGACATGATGCCGCTTTCACCATGTGCGTCAATTCAAAAATCGAAAGTTTTGCCTCTGGAAATTGCCGCCGCATTCTGTTGATACACAACAATCTCCTCTCGATTTTCGTAATTGGGAGGGCGAACGGTCTGGCAATCTCTTTGATTGTCAAAGGCCGTGCGATTTTTTCGTGCGGATTGAACTGACCCGATCGTTCCGACTCGGCTTTTGCTGGCGACATTCATCCTTGCCTGTAGCGCCGAGCAGAGTAACGGTGATGGGCCAATTTTCGCAATCGGCAGGCATCAGTTGGGAGACACTATGACGAAACGAAGGCGCGACCGTTTCGAACGTTTCAAGATTATCTTTCCTATTCTTCTGGCAGGATGGATCCCGTCGATCCTGACGCTCATTGTTTCCTATACGATCCTGCGCGACACCCTGGAATTCAGAATCCTGCGCGACCGGCAAACCTTAATTCAACTGGTGGCACACCTCGTCGCCCATGACCTGAGCCGCAGCAGCAGCGTTATTGAATATTATCAGACGCTGCCGGAAATGGTGAAAAATTTAAGCGCGCCGAATCCACAACTTGCTCAGCAATGGCTCAACTCCGCGTTCTATTCCCATCCGCAGATCGACGGAATGTTCATCACCGCAGCCAACGGCGAGTTGATTGCGTCGATCCCCACCGCTTCAGAGATGATCGGCAAGGATTTCGGCTCCGAATACTGGCGCGAGCAAGCGGCGGCAGTAGACGCAACCTTTGTCTCCGCAATTCATCCCAGGCTGTCGGATAACCGGCCCGTTACAGATATCGTCGGGGCAGTGCGCGGGCCAGACCGGACCCTCCTGGGTTACGTAGGAGTTTCCGTTCTGGTCGAAAGAATTGGCAGGCGCCTGTCCACGATCGAGTTTTCAGATCGGCTTGTTTTTGAGGTACTCGACCAAAACGGGGTCGCGCTTTTTGCCAGCGATTTCAAGCCAAATCCGGTAACACCGGCACCGAAGGCAAACGAAGGATTAATCAAAGAGATCAGCCAGAGCAAAAGCGGGCATTTCGAGCGGAACGGTAACCTTTATTCTTTCAGCCCGATTGAATCGAGTGGCTGGGTGGCCGTAGTGGAGCAGCCGAGAACCCTGGCTTACAAACCGGTTCACGATCTTTTGGGACGAATGACAGTACTGGCAGCCTGGTTGATCGTTCTCACCGCGGTCTTCGCGTGGCTGGGCAGTGCGTATTACCAGCGCCAGCTGGAAGCCAAGCAGCGGCTGGAGCGCGAAGTGATCTTCAACGAAAAAATGCTTGCGAACATGCCCAGTGGCATCGCTTTCATCGATCCGGCTTCCCGCCGTTTCCTCCACGCCAACCATGCGTTCGCTCAAATGGCGGAACGTTTTGGCGACGTACCACCAGGTGGCGATATCACCGAAACGACCTACGACGACGTGAAGATCGCGCCACCCGGCGCGATCGAGAGGGTACTTACCTTTGGAGCGCCATTTCAGCTAATTGAACAGCCGCTGAAAGATAAGACGGGTATGACGCATTTTTTGAATATCAATTTGCTCCGGCTGCAAGGCTCGCAGGAAACCATTCAAGGCGTGCTCTATCTGGTCGAAGACAAGACAAGGGATGTCACGCTGCGGCAGGAATTGATTGGCGCGAATGCCGCAAAGGATCAATTCCTGGCGTTGCTGTCACATGAGCTGCGAAGTCCACTCTCCCCGGTAATTGCGATGGTCGGTGAGTTGGAAGCCGAGTTGCCAGATTCCCGGCCCGTCAGGGAAGCACTTGAGGTCGTTCGGCGTAACGTCGAACTAGAAGCACGGCTCATTGACGATTTGCTCGACGTGACCCGAATTGCCAAGGGGAAGTTACAATTGAGCTTTGAACCGATTTGCGTGCATCAACTCCTGCAGCGCGCTTATGAAATATGCCGGGAGGAAATCGCTGCCAAGAATCTGGAAGCGGAATTTCATCTTCGCGCTACTCAAACCCACGTGGAAGGGGATCCGGCGCGACTACAACAGGTCTTTTGGAATTTGATCAAGAACAGTGTGAAATTTACGCCGGAAAAGGGCCGAATCACGATCGAAACGCTCAACCCCACACCGGATAAAATTGAGGTACGCATTATCGACACAGGCATCGGCATCGAGGCGGAAAAGATCGATAAAATCTTTAATGCGTTCGAACAGGGACAGACCGAGATCACCCGACGTTTTGGAGGGCTTGGACTCGGTCTTGCGATTTCAAAAGCGCTGATCGACGCGCATGGCGGAAAAATCCGCGTGGAAAGTCCTGGGAAAGATCAGGGCGCAATCTTTTTACTGGAACTAAACACCGTGGTCAGGCCGGCCGGCATCGACGGCGAGAAACAGGATGAACCGGCAGGCCCGGAGCGAGAATTGGCCGTTGCAAGACATCGACGCGTCCTACTGGTGGACGATCATCATGACACGTGCATCGGCATGAAACGAATGCTGGAGCGCCGTGGTTACGAAATTACCGTAGCGCATTCCGCTGACCAGGCCGTGGAGAAAGTGCGTACACAGGATTTCGACCTGCTCATCAGCGACATCGGATTGCCGGACCGCAGCGGTTACGAATTAATGCGTGAAGTGCGTCTCAACAAAGACTTGCCCGGAATCGCACTTAGCGGCTTTGGAACAGAACAAGACGTAAACCAAGCCAGAGCGGCAGGATTCTCCGAGCATCTCACCAAGCCGATCAATTTTGAGCGCTTGGAAAAGACGATTCAGAATCTTCTCTCTTAGCGCTTCTCTGGAACTGAAGCCGTTGGCGTTTCGCCTATTCGCCGTTCGGTGCGGTCGTTTCCGTCTTAGTCCTGCGCTCTGCCGCGTCCTTTAATTCCCGTGAAAGCTTCTCAACGCGCTGACGCATAATCTTGCCAGCTTTGAATTTCACCGTGGCGCGTGGCGGAATAACAAAACTGCTACCGGGCTGATTTGGGTTTCGACCGACGCGCGGCTTGGTCAGACGCGGCTGAAAAACGCCAAAATTGCGCAGTTCAACCGGGATATTGTTGGCGAGACTGTCGGTAATTTTATCAAGCGTCCGCTGGACTACATCGAAGACTTGATGCTGGACCATACCGGTTTGGTTGCTAATGGCGACGACGATGTCGCGCTTGGTTAACTTTGCCATATCTATTGTAGTATTCGTTCCGTGTTGTTCTTGTGGTGGCTCAATAAAGCACAAAAACGCGATTTTTTAAACCCGGTAAGGTCTTCGACCAGAAGGCCAAAACCGTCTTGGAAGAACGCCTGCATGCGTGATCACGATGCTCGACGCGCGTCGGATATTTTAACACTTTAACAAATCACCCGCCTCCGCCGGGCCTGCGGCCAGGTAAGCGTGGGCCTGTCCAGTTCTCGCGCGGAGTTGGGGCGGGATAATAGTCCGGCGCCGTTTCGTGCGCCGTGCGGAAGTGCACTTTCGCCACCGCGCGCAATGCGGCTGGCCCATTCATCTCCACGAGTTTTTTGGCGCTTTCTTTCACTCCCGCCGACACTCCCCGGTCCAACCGCAAACCGATCTCCTTCCCTTTACGCTCCAGCCAATTAATGAACGCCTCTCGCGCGAGGATCGAAGCGGCCGCCACCGCGATATCTGATTCTGCTTTTGGCCGCTGCTCGATTTTGATCCTTCTCCCGTGACGCAACAACGATTGCTCCACCACGCGCGTGTCCGCAAATTGATCCGACAGCGCCCTTGGGCAGTCCGGCTTTTTTGCCAGCAAATTCTCAATCACTCGCGCGTGCCCCCAGCCAAGCAGTTTGTTTAAATTCCCAAATTTCTCATAGAGCTCGTTGTACTTCGTCGGCCCAATCAGAACGGTTTCCACGAGGCCGAGTGAATTTTTTCGGATCGTGTCTGCCAAAGCGCGAATCCGCGCATCGGAGCTGATCCGTTTGCTATCCACCACACCGGCGTCGAGAAGTTTGCGCGCGATCCCCTGGTCGACGTACGCGCCCGCGATCACCAGCGGGCCGAAAAAATCCCCTTTACCGCTTTCGTCCACACCAAAGTGCGGCTGGAACATTTCCGGCGAATGCACTTCTTCGTAGCCCAGCTTTGCTTCGCCGAGAATCTTCGGCTCGAGCTCAAACTGCACGAATTCCTCCAGGCCTTTTCCCTGCACGAGCACCTTTGGCCCTTTCTCGTAAACCGCCACGCTCAATTTGTTCTTCTGCCCGAAAAAAATCGTCCATTCCTTCGGCGCGAACTTGAAGCCGAGTTCTTCGAGCAAAGCCCGCAGTTTTGCCACCTGATCGTTAGTGAGCGGATGTGTATACGAATTCATTCACAGAAACCGTTCAACGCTGAACGCTCAACGTCCAACGCTCAACTCCGAATTCGACGTTGGACGTTCGGCGTTGGGCGTTGGACGTTACCTGCCAAATTGTGACCTCACTGAAAAACATTTCTCCTTTTCGCCGCTCTCTTCTGCGCTGGTTTCGCCGCCATGGCCGGAACCTCCCATGGCGCAAGACCAGCGATCCTTACGCCATTCTCGTCTCCGAATTCATGCTCCAGCAAACTCAGGTGGCCACGGTAATTCCTTATTATAATAAATGGCTCCTCCGATTTCCTGATTTCGCTTCAGTTTCGTGCGCTTCGCAAAACGATGTCCTCCACGCGTGGCAGGGGCTCGGCTATTACAACCGGGCACGAAACCTTCGTGACGCCGCCAGCATTGTGCAGGATCGGCACCGCGGGACCTTGCCCGGCGATGTCGCTGCGATTCGCAAATTGCCGGGCGTTGGTCGCTATATCGCGAACGCAGTCGCAACCTTTGCTTTCAATCAACCGGTCCCAATCGTCGAAGCGAACACCTCGCGTGTTCTGGCCCGACTGCTCGACATGCGCGCCGCCGTCGATTCCGCAATCGGCCGCGAAAAACTCTGGGCGTTTGCCTCGCAACTTGTCCCGAAGCGCAACCCGGCGCGTTTTAATTCCGCGCTTATCGATCTGGGTGCCCTTGTTTGCCTGCCAGATAAACCGAAATGCAGCGCCTGCCCGGTGAAGAAATTCTGCCGCGCAAAAAATCCCGGAGCGCTGCCCATCAAGAAATCCAAACCGCGCACAAAGCGACTTATCGAAAGACACGCATTTGTCGTTAGTAACGGCAGGGTCCTACTCGAGCAATCATCCGCACGCTGGCGCGGCATGTGGATTTTGCCGCGGTTCGAAACAGGAGCTTCTGACCAGCCGCTCTACAGGTCTACGTTTCCGTTCACCCATCATCGGATTGCGTTTGTGGTGTACCGTCGTGCAACGCCAAACAGAGTTTCTCCGACGCAGCACTGGTTTGAATCCATCGACGACATCGCGATGCCATCGCCTCATCGGCGCGCAGCACAAGCTCTCCTTAGCGCAACACCAGCAGCACCGTCACGCCGGCGACGGTCGTCAAAATTGTAATCGGAATTCCAAAACGCGCGTAATCCCAAAAACCGACCTGGATATGATCGCGCGCTGATTCCACCACGATCATGTTCGCGACCGAGCCGACGATTGTTAGATTGCCGGCAAACGTCGTCCCAAGCGCAAGCACTTTCCACATCAAAACTGGGTCCGTAAATCGCGCGATCCAATTTCCCGCCACCAACACGAACGGCACGTTTGAGAAAACGTTCGATCCCACTACGGAAAACCAGGTGAGGTTCCAGGCTTGCGCCGGCGTGCTTGATCCAAAGATCGGCTGCAACCGCGAGTAAATCGCCTCTGGCAGGCCGGTATCACTTAAGCCGTCGACCACGACGAATAGCGCCGCGAAAAAAAGAAGCAAATGCCAATCGACCAGCTTGAGCACATCGTGCGTGTCGCGCCGCGCGAGCACCATCACAAGTGCCGCACCGGCCATCGCTGTCCACGCCAGGTTCAGGCCAGCCAGGAAACCGGCAAAGATCGACACCAACACAACGCAAACTAGCACGAACAAACTGCGCTCGAGCTTTGGAACTGCGTGTTCGGTACGATCAATTGCTGTTTTCCGTAACATCTTTCGAAAACCAAAACGCAAAATGAAAAAATTAATCGCCAGCCCAACAAGAGCCGCCGGCAGGAGCGCGCGCGAAAATTCCGAAAACGGAATGCGTGAGAAATGTCCGATGATCATGTTTTGCGGGTTGCCCACCAGCGTGGCCACACTGCCGACGTTTGCGCTCGTCGCGAGCGCGATGAGAAACGGAAGCAGCGGTAGCTTCCCGCGCCGGATAACGGCCACCACAAGCGGTGTGAGCATCAGGCAAATCGTGTCGTTTACCAGCAGGGCCGAGAGAATTCCCGACGTAAGGGTGATGTACAGTAAAAGGCGCTCCGGAGTTCGCGAGAAATTCAGCACCAGTTCCGCTGCCCACTCGAAAAAATGTGCGAGATAAAGATAGGCCGAGATAAGCATCATACCCAGCAGCAATACCAGCGTGTCGTAGTTGATTGCGCGATATGCTCGCTCCGGTGTCATTACACCGGTGGCAACCATCAGCACCGCGCCCAACAACGCCGCAGCCGGACGATTCAACGGCAGAACCTTGAGTTGACGGCCGCTAATGAGGACGTAGGTGATGACAAAGATCGCGCTTGCAGCCAGCTCCCGCTGCCAGTGGTTCACACGCGTGCATAACGGATGCCAGGCTGTCTTTCAATGGCGCTATGTTCGTTTCGCTTTTAACTAACCTTGGACATTGAACGTTGAACGTTTCTCTGCGATAACCTTTCGCATCGAGCTATGAGAAGCATGACTGGGTACGGCCGGGCTGAAGTAGTCCATGCCGGGAAAAAATTTAGCGTGGAACTCAATTCGGTGAACCGAAAGCAGAGCGACATCGTAATTAATCTTCCGCGGGACCTGACCGAGCTCGAACCGCGCATTCGCCAGACAATCAATGAAAATATCTCGCGCGGCCGAACGAATGCCACGGTCACCCTTCACAGCGGCCCAAACGGCTCACGCAACCTGGCGCTCGACACTGAATTGGCCCGCTCCTATCACGAAGCGATGCGTGCGTTGCAAAAGGAGCTGAATTCTCCCGGCGAGATTACAATCAGCACAATCCTGCAAGCCCCGGGAGTGATGCGCTTTCCTGAACAGGCGCTCGACGCTGAGGAAGCATGGCCGGCCATCGATCGCGCTCTGCGCGGCGCCCTGGCCGATTTAATCAAAATGCGCGAACGCGAGGGAAAACATCTGGCCAAGGACTTGATCCATCGCCTCAAAGCAATTCGCAAAAAGCTCAAGGAAATCCGCACGTTCCATCCCGATGTGGTCAAGAGATATCGCGCCGTACTTATCGATCGCATCCAGAAGGCTGGTTTACCCATTGCCAGTGACGATGAACGTTTGTTAAAGGAGATATCGTTCTTTGCTGATCGCGCAGACGTGTCGGAGGAACTGACGCGTCTGGAAAGTCATCTCACCCAATTTGCGCACCATCTGCGCAGCAAGGAACCAGTCGGGCGCACACTGGAATTCATCGCCCAGGAAATGTTTCGAGAACTCAACACGCTCGGCGCAAAAGCAAATGATGCTGCAATTTCTCAGCGCGTCATCGCCTGCAAGGCGGAGCTGGAGAAGATTCGAGAGCAAGCCCAAAATCTTGAGTAAAAAATTCAGCCGTCGCGGGATTCTTTTTGTGGTTTCTGCTCCATCGGGCGCGGGTAAGACCACACTCGTGGAAAGAATTCGGCGAACTCCCGATCTTTTTTATTCTGTCTCGTGCACAACCCGGGCGCCGCGGGCCGGCGAAATTGACGGCCAGGATTATCAATTTCTTTCCGATGCAGATTTCCGGGAGCGAATCGAGAAAGGGGATTTTCTGGAACACGCGGAAGTGCATCAAGACCATTACGGCACATTGCGGGAACCGGTGGTGACGAATCTAAAAAGCGGAAAGGATGTTTTGATCGACATCGATACGCAAGGCGCTGCTGTTGTTCGTAACTGCGGCGATCCGGTGATCCGAGATGCTTTGGCCGACGTTTTCATCATGCCTCCCGATCTTGAGGAATTGCGGAAACGCTTGCTAAAGCGCGGAACGGAAACCGCGGAGCAAATCGATTCGCGTCTGGCCACCGCCGCCCGGGAGATGGAACACTGGCGCGACTACCGTTATACTATTATCAGTGGATCGGTGGAGGAAGATTTGCAGAGGTTCCGGCAAATCATGGAGGCAGAAAGTTATTTGAGCCGGCGTTTGATCGAGAAATGATTGCAGAAGGCGGAGACTCCAAAAGGAAACGCGACAAGGCGAGCGGGCGAAAGGTTGTACGCCTTCGGCCTGGCACGAAATCGGTCGTGCTCGGAGTAACGGGGTCGATTGCTGCGTACAAGTCGGCTGAGCTCGCCAGTTTGCTGGTCAAACAAGGACACGAAGTTTTTGTGGTTATGACTCGCGATGCGACTGAATTTATTTCCCCGCTCACGTTGCAGACGCTTTCAAAAAATCCTGTGATAACCAGCTTCTTTGACGAGAAAGAGAGCTGGCGGCCAGGGCACATCGAGCTCGCCGACCGCGCGAACCTGTTGTTGATCGCGCCGGCGACAGCGCACATCATCGCCGAACTCGCGCACGGTCTGGCTGATCATCCGCTTGCAGCCATCGCACTCGCAACGCGCGCTCCAATTCTGCTCGCGCCGGCGATGAATGGAAAAATGTGGGGGCATCCGGCTACGGTGGACAACGTGGAAAAATTGAAAGAGCGCGGCGTTGATTTTATCGGACCAGAAGAAGGAATGCTTGCCTGCGGCTACGAAGGCATGGGCAGACTTTGGAAAGTGAACGACATCGCGTTCCGTGCGGAGTTCCTTCTCGCTCGCCAGGATAATTTGATCGCGTGAGATTCCTTATCACGGCCGGGCCCACGCGCGAGCCGATTGATCCGGTTCGTTACATTTCGAATCGCTCGTCCGGGAAAATGGGCTACTCCATTGCCGAAGCGGCGCTCGCTGAAGCGCACGAGATCATGCTGATTTCAGGTCCGGTGAATCTCGAGCCACCGCGCAATGCAAAGTTGATTTCTGTTTCGACCAGCGACGAGATGTTCGAAGCGGTCCACCGGTATGCAGACGAATGCGACATATGCGTGTTGTGCGCCGCCGTCGCCGATTACAAGCCGGTCAAAGTTTCGCCCACAAAAATTAAAAAGCGCGGCGCGAAGTTCTCGCTCGAATTAATTCGCACGCGCGACATTCTCGATTCGTTAGGCCACAAGCAGGATCGTCAATTCGTTCTCGTCGGTTTCGCGGCGGAAACAGATCACGTGGAAGAAAACGCCACTAGGAAGCTGCGCGCAAAGAATTGCGACATCATCGTCGCAAACGATGTAAGCAGCGCAGATTCAGGAATGGAGAGCGACGCGAACGAAGTGATAATTTTGTTTCGAAACGGCGAAAGAGAGAAAATTTCTCGGGCGCCAAAAAAAATTATCGCGCGCGAGCTCGTAAAAATATTTTCAAATTTCGCAACAAAAATGTTTGACAAAAAAAATGTGACGATTAACTGAACTCGATTAAGTGAAGTCATTCCCAACTCTTCACAGAGCTCCGCGCGTGTTGCGGATGAAAGGGGGGAATTAGTCGATGGCGAAGAAAAAGAAAGCAGCAAAGAAAAAATCAGCGAAGAAAAAGAGGCACTAACGCCCCACGCTTGATCAACGGCTCCGAAGGCTTTCGGAGTCACAACCCTAACTTCAACCCGGGAGGAGAATTTATTTTCCTCCCGGTTTTTTTGTGCGTTCGCCTGTCATTCCCAGTGCGGTCGCCTGCCAAGCCGTAGCTTCCTCCGTAGGCTGGAGGAATCTCTGATTGTGACTCTGGAGGAAAAATCGGGATGTCTCGACTTCACTCGACATGACAAAAGGCAAACGGATTTTTGCCGATGAGGAGTTGAGAGGTTGAGCCTCTGCGCGGAAACGCTATTTTGAATCCACTCAACTTCTCGACCTTTCAACGGGTCAACTTCGCGATGAAACATTACCTCGATGCGGCTGAAAAAGCCGCGCGCGCAGCCGGCAAGTTACTTCGGAAAAATTTCCGGCGGCCACAACGGGTCAATGCCGTCGCAGCGCACGACATCAAGCTCGAGATCGACGTTCAGACACAGGAGTTAATTAGCAGACTCCTTCTCAAAGAGTTTCCCAAGCACGCGCTTTACGGTGAAGAAGGAATCGTGGGTGATCAATCCAGCGAACACCAATGGATCGTCGATCCGCTGGATGGCACCGTGAATTATTTCTATGGCATTCCACATTTTTGCATCTCGATTGCATTGCGAGTCCGCAACGAGGTCATGGTTGGTGTTATCTACGACCCCATTCGTCGGGAGATGTGGAAAGGACAAAAAGGCGAGATTCCAAAATTGAATGGCGATCCCTTCCACGTAAGCGATCGCGCAGATCTCGCTGAAGCCGTCGTCTCCATTGGGCTCGCCAAAACCGCCGAGACGATCAACACAAATTTCCCGTTGCTCCAGCAAATGATTCATCGCGTGCGCAAATGCCGGGTGCTCGGCAGCGCTGCACTCGACCTGGCTTATGTCGCCTGCGGACGACTCGACGCTTACATTGAGCAGGGAATCAGCCTCTGGGACATCGCCGCCGGCTGGCTCCTGGTTGAAAACGCCGGTGGAACTGTCGATCTTCGCCCGCGCGAGGACATGAAAGATAAATACAGCATCATTGCGTCGAATGGCGTTATTAATCTTAAACTCTGATGGCCATGAATGTTCGATGCGGAATTGGCTACGATGTGCACCGCCTTGTTGAAGGACGGAAGCTGATCCTTGGCGGCGTCGAGATCGCGCACTCGCGCGGATTGGAAGGACATTCCGACGCAGACGTCTTGTCTCACGCCATCGCAGACGCATTGCTGGGAGCGATCGGCGCCGGCGATATCGGCCAGCATTTCCCAAACACGGACGAATCAATTCGGGGCATCAACAGCATCGATATTTTGAAACACGTGAGCGAATTGCTTGCGGAAAAGAAAGCCCGCGTGCTCAACATCGATGCAACAATCATCGCCGAAGAGCCGAAGATCGCGCCGCATGTTTCCGCGATGCGGAAGAACATTGCGAGTGCCATCGACGGTAGCGAATCCGAGGTAAGCATCAAAGCGACAACAAATGAAAAGCTCGGACCGATCGGGCGCAGCGAAGGCATTGCCGCAATGGCGGTGGCTAGCGTTGAAGTGGTAGAGCGCGACCGCCGGGCGCGCCGAAAAGGCGACTAATGGCGTTGCGCTTCTTCAACACTTACTCGCGCAAGATCGAAGAATTCGAGCCGCGCGATCCGGCAGCGCGCGCAATCAGCATCTACACCTGTGGTCCGACCGTTTACAGCCGCGCACACATCGGAAATTTTCGCGCTTACATCTTCGAAGATTTGCTTCAGCGCCACCTGGAACTGCGCGGTTACAAGGTGCATCGGGTGATGAACATCACCGACGTCGACGACAAGACGATCCGCGGCGCGCGCGAAGCCAAAGTGCCGCTGACGAAGTTCACCGAGCAATTCAAAAAGGCGTTCTTTCAAGACGCCGAAACATTGCGGATCAAACGCGCCAATGAATTCCCCGCTGCCACCGACCAGCCTTACATCGACCGGATGATCGAGATGATCGGCGAACTCATCGCGCGCGGTCTCGCTTATCAAGCGGACGACAAATCGGTTTATTTTCGTATCAACAAATTTCCTGACTACGGCAAGCTCGCGCACTTCGACCTCACGCAATTGCAATCAACGGGACGCGTGAAGCACGACGAATACGACAAGGAACACATCGGCGATTTTGCACTGTGGAAAGCGTGGGACGAAGAAGACGGCGATGTGAAATGGGATTCGCCATGGGGCCCAGGCCGGCCCGGCTGGCACATCGAATGCAGCGCGATGGCGACGGCGCTATTAGGTGATCAGATCGATATTCATTGTGGTGGCGTCGATAACATTTTTCCGCATCACGAAGCGGAGATCGCCCAGAGCGAAGGCGTGACGGGAAAGAAATTCGTCCGTTACTGGCTGCACTGCGCGCATTTGCTGGTCGATGGCCAGAAAATGTCGAAGTCGTTAGGCAACTTTTACACTGTCCCGGATGTTCTGGCGAAAGGTTACACCGGGCGCGAGCTTCGTTACGCGCTGTTGCGCGTGCATTATCGCGTGCCTCTCAATTTTACCTGGGAGGGAATGAAAGAGGCGCGAGAGTCGTTAGCTCGGACTGATGAATGGCTCGGACGGTTGCGGGAAGCGACAGAAAAAGGAAACGTCCAACGCCCAACGTCCAACGCCCAACGTCCAACGCAGAAGTTTGAAGAAGCGCTCGATGATGACCTAAACATTTCCGCGGCGCTCGGATTCCTGTTCGAATCGATCCGCGAGACAAACCGCGCGATGGACGAAGACAAACTCGACCCTGCGTCTGCGAACGCTTGGCTCAATTGGTGGAACCGGATCAACACTGTCCTAGATCTCGAACCCGAGACGAAGATTGCGGTTCCTGAAGAAGTGGCGCAGCTAGCGAAGGAGCGCCAAAACGCGCGACGCGAAAAGAATTGGAAGCGAAGCGACGAACTGCGTGATCGAATTTCCGCCCTGGGCTGGGAAGTGCGTGATACGAACGAAGGGCAAAAACTCGCAGCACATGGCCCGTTGTGATTAGGGAATTTCCGCTCGCAACTCTGAGAGTGATTGATCATCTTGAGCACTAAAAATGTTTGCGCCCGCCGACTTTCTTGACCTCGAACACACGGCTCATCCGAAGTTGTTCGAAAACCAGAATTACGTCTGGGACGCGCTCAAGCAAATCGCCAGTTACCTGCAATTTCGTTTGAAACCTGCAATCTTCGGCGAGCTAATGGGCAAGCCATTTATTAGCAACCATGTTTTTATTGGCAGAGGAACGCTAGTTGAACAGGGCGCGGTGTTGAAAGGCCCGGCGTGGATCGGCGAAAACTGCCACATTCGCAGCGGCTGTTATGTTCGCGAAAACGTGATCGTTGGTAACGGCGTAGTCATGGGAAACTCCTGCGAATTCAAGAATTCCATCCTGTTCGATGAAGTGCAGGTGCCGCATTTCAATTACGTCGGTGATTCGATTATTGGTCACCACGCACATCTGGGCGCAGGCGTGATTCTCTCCAACGTAAAGCTCGATCACGCCGAAATCGCGGTCGTAACACCCGATGGCCAAATTCCGACGGGCCTCAGAAAATTCGGCGCAATCGTTGGCGATAGAACGGAGATCGGCTGCAACGCAGTGATTAATCCCGGCTCGGTCATCGGTCGCGATTGCATGATTTACCCCAGTGTAAATTTTCGCGGTGTTCTCCCCCATGCCAGCGTGGTCAAGCTGCGACAGGAACTGCAGGTTGTTGAACAACGCGCAGGTTAGGCGCAATCGGGCTTCCAATCCGACGAAGCGCGGAAAGCAGCAGCGGATGGGGGGGGATTCGAACCCCCGGTGCCTTTCGGCACACACGCTTTCCAGGCGTGCACAATAGACCGCTCTGTCACCCATCCGTTAGAGCGACCTCAACTGTAGCGGCGGTCTGTAACCGTAACATCTGCTATTCGGCGCTCACAGAGCGCCGCTACAACTGCAAGCGGCGGAACAATTCGTCGAGTGGCAATTGAATGCCGATGTAAAATTCGCCGAAGTCAGCGTACTCGGCGCTGACCGGATCGAAACGCATTTTGTAAACGATCGCCTTGATCTGGAACGTATCGCGCGCAAACAGAGTCACGCCCCATTCTGCGTCGTCGAGGCCGGTTGACCCGGTGATGAGTTGTTTCACTTTGCCGGCGAACTCGCGGCCTACTGTTGCGTGTCCTTTCATCAGTTTGCGGCGCTCATCGTACGGCAGCGCGTACCAATTCCGCTGTTCGCCACGGCGCTTGCTCATGTTATAAAAGCAAACGACCGGCCAGTCGAGCAGCGTGGGATAAACGCGCTCCTGCCGATAGTGTTTCATTCGCTCGCGAAATGTCGCCAGAGCTTGATCGAGTTTTACGGGATCCTTCCGCACACTGGACTCCAGCGTCTGTGCGTATTCGTCTTCGGTCGTGATGTATTCGCTTTCCTCGGTCAGCGACAGATAACTGTAAACCGGGGTCAGTACGTCTGCGCCTAACGAGAGCGAGAGCTGTTTTTCAATCTTGTTGGCATTCTGCAGATCGGGCGTGATCAACATGAAACCGACGTCGGCTTTCGGCGTGACCACACCAAGCGTGAGTAATTGCGTCGAATCCATCGCGCGCACTTCCTGCACAAGCGACGACAGATTCGTTTTTGCGGCATTTTGTTCTTCACGGCTCAGCAGTTGCCATTGGCCATACTCGATTCGGTAAAACAAATGCAGGCAATGCCAGCCTTCTTCGGGAACCAACGCGATGTTTTTATCGGTCATCGCGGTTAGTTTCGTACCCATAAATTTCTGGTCAAGGTTGTAGCGGCGTTTGTGACAAACGCCAAACTGCCGGGGCGCTCGCCGCGGCGAGCGACTCTACAACAAATTTAACGCGCGGGCGTTGCTGTTTTCGGCAAATGCGCCATGCAGTACTCCTCGCCATCGCGTGCCACGCGGAAGTCGAGGTTCGGATCGCTCAATTCGGTCGCGCCGCACACTGCGCATTTATGAAGCGGCTCGGCTTCGCTACGCGAACTCTGCGCATAGCGCTTTCTTCGCGCCGAGACTTCGCCGCGATGCCGAGCGTCGTGAATAATTTCTGGTCCGAAAAAGATCAAATAATTGGCCAGGGCGGCCACCAGCGCCATGCGATAGGAATTCGTGCCGACAACAAAGCCGAACAATAAGAACGCCGCTGAGACCCAGGCGATCCATTTGATTTTCGCCGGTAAAATAAAGAAAAGATAGATCACCTGATCGGGATAGAACCGCGCGAAAGCGAAAAACAGCGACGCGTACAACATTGAGTTGGAAAAACGCGCTCCGAAGAAAAATGCGGCCGCTGTCGTGCCGATCATTCCGACGATGAAATAAAGCGTTAGGCGAAACGCTCCCCATGCCTGTTCAAGGCCCTCGCCGATGAACCAGAGAAACCAAAGGAGAAGGAAGACCCATAAAAAACTGTTGGTCTGCGGAAGGAAAATATACGTGATCAATCGCCAGATTTCGCCGTGGCGGATCCGCGCTGGGTCCAGGTCAAGCATGAAACCAAAACCCGGGTTCAAACGAACCAGCAAAAAAGTGAGCCCAGTAAAGGCGACTACGATTCGCATCAACCCCGGAATGCCAAGAAAGCCAAAGCGGCGTTCAAGTTTGTCGATTACAGGCATCGCTCGTCGACAGTAGCGCAACAATCCCTCACCTCAATCCTCTCCCTTTCAGAAAGGGACAGGGGGATCTTGAGCCAGCCCGAGTGAAAAATGTGGACGTTCGGATCCTTTCCTCTCCTCCTCAATCTCGGAGAGGATGAAGGTGAAGAGTCGAAATCCAGCCCAACCACTCAATCATCCGAACGCTTGCGCTGCTATTCGTGCAGTCTAGTTTGGCGCGTGAGCGAAGAGGCACCAAAGAAAACGCCCCTTTACGAAGAACATGTTCGGCTCGGCGCGAGAATCGTTCCCTTCGCTGAGTGGCTCATGCCGGTCCAATACACGAGCATCGTCGAGGAACATCAAGCCGTGCGAAACAATGTCGGCATCTTCGACATTTCGCACATGGGACAATTGATTGTGGAGGGAGCAAGCGCATCCGAATGGCTTAACACCATGCTCACAAATAACGTCGGCAAGCTCGACGTTGGCACGGGTCAATACACCTTTCTGCTGAACGACCGTGGTGGCATCATCGATGACCTGATCGTTTATCGGATTGGCCAGAGGGAATTTCTGCTCGTAGTGAACGCGGCGCGAGCAGACGAGGATTTCGCCTGGCTGCAGGACCATCTTCCGGCCGCAAACGCAGTTCTGCTCACGAATCGCAGCGCGGATTTTGGCGGAGTCGCGATTCAAGGTCCGCGGATCGCCGAGTTTTTTCACGCGCTGTTCGGCAAGGATGCCAATCTTCCTCCGCGAAATTCAATTGCCGATTTTCCATTCGACGGGACGACTGTCTCCGTCGCGCGCACTGGATACACCGGAGAGGACGGGATCGAAGTTTTCTTTCGCTCAAGTGATGCGGCGAAGTTTTGGAACACCGCGCTCGAAAGAGGCAAGCCGTTCGGAATTAAGCCGTGCGGTCTCGGTGCGCGCGACACGTTGCGCCTGGAAATGTGTTACCCGTTGAACGGCTCCGATCTGTCGCCGGAACGAAATCCAATTGAGGCAGGGCTCGGATTCTTCGTCGACCTGACAAAACCAAACTTCATGGGGCGGGACGTTTTGGTTGAAACAAAAGAAAAAGGTCCTCCTGAAAAGCTGGTTCCGTTTCGAATGAAAGAGAAAGGACCGCCACCGCGACCGCATTACGCAGTCTTCGAGAACGGGGAACACATCGGCGAAGTCACCAGCGGAACGCTTTCTCCGAGCTTGAACTGGGGCGTAGGAATGGCGTATGTCTCGACGGCGCACGCGAAAATTGGCGCCCAGATCGACATCGAAATTCGCGGACAAAAATTTCCAGCTACCATAGAAAAGAAACCGCTCTACAAAAAATCATGAATATCCCTGACGACCTCCTCTACACCGAATCACACGAATGGATTAAACGCGAAGACGATAACGTGCGTGTCGGCATTACCGACCACGCCCAATCTGAATTGACTGACGTTGTTTACGTCGAGTTGCCAAAAATGGATCGGCAAACGAACGCCAAAGAAGCAATCGCAGTCGTCGAATCAGTGAAGGCTGCGAGCGACATTTACGCGCCGGTAAAAGGAACCGTCCTGGAAGTAAACAAAGCGCTCGAAGCCGACCCGGGGCTGATCAACCGCGAACCCTACGGGCAGGGCTGGATTTTCATTCTCAAGCTCGACAACGCAGACGATCTCAAGCAATTGAAAGACGCGGAAGCGTACAAGAAACAGATCAGTTAACATCCCGCACAGGCAACCGCCCTGCTCGCTTGCGCACTCCACACAGTTCCTGGCCTTTCAGTCGGACTGAATTGGATCTGCTGCGATGAATGTCAGATACTTTAAATCAGCAAACGATTTTCGCAGATGGCTGGAGAAGAATCACACGACCACGCAAGAACTATGGGTTGGTTATTTCAAGAAAAGCTCCCAGCAACCGAGCATCACCTGGCCAGAATCGGTAGATGAAGCGCTCTGTTTTGGCTGGATCGACGGAATCCGCAAGAGCGTTGATGATTTGCGTTATACTATTCGATTCACACCAAGGAGACGGGGAAGCATTTGGAGCGCGGTCAACATTAAGCGCGCACAAGAATTGAGCGATAAAGGCTTGATGAAGCCCCACGGACTGGCTGCGTTTGAGGCGCGGAAAGAAAACCGCTCGGGAATTTATTCCTACGAGCAAAGGAGCGCCAGTCTCGATGGACCTTACGAGAAAAGGTTGAGACAAAACAAAGCCGCCTGGGATTTCTTTTACGCTCAGCCGCCTTCGTATCGAAAAGTAATCGGTTGGTGGGTAGTAAGTGCAAAACAGGAGCCTACGCGGCTGAAGCGGCTGGAAAAACTGATAAGAGAATCGGCGAAAGGAGAACGACTAAGATAGCGTTCACAAAAGGCCAGAGACGATGTTGATTAAGAGCGCAAGGATGATGCTATTAAATCCAAACGACAGAATGCTGTGAACTAGAGTCAGTCGGCGCATGCGGCGCGAGGTGATTTGCACATCTGATACCTGACAGGTCATGCCGACGACAAATGAGAAGTAGGCGAAATCAAAATAATCCGGTGGCCGATCACCCGGGAAGATCAGACCGCCAGCATGCTGCTGCACGCCCGGTTGATCGCTGTCGCCATAAAACGTGTGCGCATAACGCAAACTAAAGACCGTATGAACCAGCATCCAGGAGAAGATCACCGTCGAAAGTATGAGCAGTAGATGGATGACGAAATGCGCGCCCGCCGGACTCTTTTTGACGTTGACGAGAAAGCCGACCGCGAACAGCGCAGCGCAGGCCGTGACCACAACAAAAAGAAAAATGAGGAAACGGCCCAAATCTTGTTGCTGCGCTAGCTCGCGTATTTTGCGCAAGGGCGTTGTCAAAATTGTGAGCCAATCAAGAGCGAGTACCACCACAGCGAAGGCATTCCAACCGGCAATTGCCGCAGTCGCGGACCGAAGATAACCGCGCGAAATGAGGAATACTACGACACCGGCAAACAATCCCAAAACGAGGCGATGGCGCGCGTCTGGGCGGCAGACAAAATCGACAATGCGCATCTATGGAGTCGAGTTACTAACATTCGCCAGCCGTGGCAAGTTGCCATTGCAAAGGTTGGTCGAGATTTCGGGAAGTCATTATCCCTTCTTGACGGCGAACCCAATGTAACCCCAGCGGCCCCATTCGTGATGCGATGTCCGCTGCGCGTCGCGGCGACCGGTCTTTTTATCGTGGGCGTACGTCTTGGTCACAAACTCAGGAAACGCCCCGTTCATCTGCACGTCGTGCGACACCAGTAATCCGCCGTCGCGCAGGCGTGGCCAAAATTGGCGAAACTCCCAGAGCATGTGCCGGTAACTATGCGAGCTGTCGTGCAGAAACATGTCGATCAACGAAGGGAGCCGATCGCGCTTGAGGAAATCTTCCACTTTGCCGCGCATGGGCACGAAACCGGCAGAGGCGGATCGCAATTCATCTGGAATCAACGCCCCTTGCTCGCATTCCTGGCTCAATTCAATGCTGTAGAGTTTTGCCGCCGCGAGCTTTCCGTCTGCCAGCGCTTTCAAGATAAACGCGGACGACATTCCAATATATCCGCCGGACTCGACGATCACCGTCGGCCGGACCCAACGCGTCAATCCATAAAGCGTTGCGCAATCGATCGCTCCCATCGCTCCTTCGCTACCGAATGCATCGCGCCGCCGGACCATTTCAGCCATGAAATCGCTCGCCCGGATTTCAGACGCGAACCGCGCGACCGCGTCCCACATCCCGTAATAGGATGGTGCCGGCGACAGCTCACTTAGATTCATATCGTTAGGTCGACGCCACCATGAACGCGAAATCGCCGACATTCTTTTCATGAACGGAAGAGCTAGGATATTCGGCTGCGCATTGAATTGACGCGAATGCTTATTTCGTGTGTCGTCTGCAAGCGTTAAGACGCGCAATTCGCTCCATTCCTGGCAGGCGCTGGGCATAAGTCATCCTTTTTTCCTGCCTAACCTGTGCTTAATTTCTTCCGTTTTCCCCATGAGCAGCAAACCGAAGCCGCGCGAGGCGGAGCTTAACTTTGAAGGCGCGATGGATCGGCTCGAAAAAATTGTCGAGCAGATGGAATCCGGCAAGCTCCCGCTCGAAGATCTGATCGTACGCTACGAAGAGGGAATGAATCTGGTAAAGGTTTGCCAGGAACGACTTGCCAAGGCCGAACAAAAGATCGAAATCATCGCTCGCAACAGCGCAGGAAAGGCGATAGTTAAGGATTTCGAGCCCACACCGGAACCGGCTGCTCCGGCCGAAACCGTAGATGAATCCGAAAGCACAAATGATGAAATCAAACTCTTCTGAGTCGGCTCGGGCTTCCGAGGCGACCGCACCTCCAACGCGTCTGCTCGATGGGGTCCGCTCGCCTGCGGATATCAAAGCGTTGCGCGAACAGGATCTGCCACAGCTCGCACAGGAAGTGCGGGAAGAGCTGATCAGCGTCCTTTCCCAAACCGGAGGGCATCTGGGCCCAAATCTCGGTGTCGTGGAACTGACGATTGCCTTGCACCGGGTCTTCAACACGCCGGACGACCGGTTCGTTATGGACGTCAGTCATCAAGGCTACGTCCACAAAATGTTTACCGGGCGACTCGATCGTTTTAATACCATGCGCCAATTCGGCGGGCTCAACGGTTTCCTTTTGCGGACCGAGAGCGAACACGATTGCTACGGTGCCGGTCATGCGGGGACGGCGCTGTCCGCCGCACTCGGGATGGCGGTTGGGCGTGACCTTCGCGGTGGGGATGAGAACATCGTCGTGGTAGCAGGCGACGCCGCATTGACGTGCGGAATCAGCTACGAAGCGCTAAACAATGTAAAAGCGCACACCAAGCGATTCATCGTCGTGCTCAACGATAATGAATGGTCGATCGCAAAGAATGTCGGTGCGATTGCAAATTACCTAAACAGCATTGCCACAAGCCCCACGTTTGCTCATTTGCATGAGAAAGCGGCCCATTTCGTCCGCGCGATCGCCGGAAAATCAGTGGCACACTTCGCGCACAAAGTGGAGGAAAGTGTCAAAGGCTTGCTCGTGCCGAGTGTCATTTTCGAGGAACTCGGCTTGCGTTACTACGGACCGATCGACGGGCACGATATCCCATTGCTCATCCGAACATTTGAGTTTTTGAAAACGCAGGAAGAACCGGTCCTGTTGCACATTCTTACCCAGAAAGGCAAAGGATACGCCCCAGCCCTAAAACAACCGGATAAGTTCCACGGTCTCGGTAAATACAAGATCGAAAGCGGCGAGACGGCGCCAACGCCGACGCCGACATATTCGGAAATCTTTGGGAAGACACTGGCGAAATTCGCGGAGACAAACCAAAAGCTCGTGGCGATCACGGCAGCGATGCCGAGCGGAACCGGGCTATCGCACTTCGCCAAAGCCCATCCCGGCCGCTATTTCGATGTCGGGATTGCAGAAGAACACGCCACTCTTTTCGCCTGTGGCCTTGCTACGCAAGGATTGCAACCGTTTCTCGCCATTTACTCCACGTTTTTCCAGCGTGCCTACGACATGGCCATTCACGATATCGCAATCCAGAACTTGAACGTGAAACTGTGCATGGACCGCGCCGGATTAAGCGGCGACGACGGTCCCACGCATCACGGCTTGTTCGATATCGGTTATCTGCGACACGTCCCCAATTGGGTGCACATGCAGCCGAAGGATGAGGATGAATTTGTCGATATGCTCTGGACTATGGCGCACTACAACTCCGGTCCGATCGCTATTCGCTATCCAAGAGGATCGGGGACGGGCGCAAAAATCAAACCGGAGCCGAAGCTTCTCGAGATCGGCAAGGCGGAGGTCGTGCAGCACGGCCGCGACGTGGCGATCTTCGGCTTGGGCAACATGTTTGAAGTCGCAGAGGAAGCCGCGCGCAAACTTGAGGAAAAAGGCATTTCCGTCGCGCTCATCAATCCGCGCTGGATCAAACCAATGGATACTGGCACGCTCGAATTCTTCGCGCGCAGCGCCGAAGTCGTGTGCACGATTGAAGATCACGTGTTGCATAACGGTTTCGGCTGCGCGGTGATGGAACATCTGCACTCGCAAATGATCAACACTCCGGTGGTGCGCATTGGCTGGCCCGATCAATTCATCGAACACGGCGCGGTTCCAATCCTGCGCAAGAAACACGGGATCACCGCCGACGCGCTAGTGGAAAAAGTTCTGCCGCTGCTACACAAAAAGTCGAAGCTTAGGCCTTCTGTCGCCTGAGGATCCGCCGTCGGTGTTAGACGCGCTACCAGCAAGCCGTAAAAGCGAAGGGCGCCTTCGCTTGCTAGCCTATGAAAATTCTGGAGTCAGAACAGAATTACACCGTGAGAGTCAGAATAAAGCCCTGAGAGCCATTCCCGCGCCGGAAACCGGCCTAGAAATGATTTTGACCGGTTCCGGCGATTCTAGCGGCTGCAGCGGATGCGGACGTCGTGGCGAATCACCGGTAATATCTTGGTGTGGTAAACGTCTTGGAAATGAGCGGTCCCAGCCAAAGATACGAACTGCGCTCTGTGCCAGGTCGCGTAGCTGTGACGTGTTGGACACTTCCAACGGCGGCTTCTGCGCGGCATGTGTAGCCGCCTTAGCCGTTGTTTGCATCAGCGCGGTCATTGGCCGCCGAGGTTGGCTTTCATTCCCCTCGTTATCGTGCTCTGCGAGGATTGATCGTTGGTGAAGCTGTCGTAACGCTGGCCACACCTGAATACTCTTTCAGGTTCCCCCTCGCATCCGCGATCAGGACTCGATACCTGTAGTCACTACCCGCTGCCAATCCCGTGTCGGTGCAGCTCGTTCCTGTCGTTGTCCCCACGTGCACAAAACTCGGGCTCCCAGGATCCTGCCGCTCCACGCGATAGCCCGTTACCCTCACGTCGTCGGTTGACGCGGTCCAACTTAGGTGGACCTGGCTAACACCTATTGCAGTCGCCACAAGATTTGCCGGCGCACTGGGCTCCTGTGTCGCCGGCAGCAGAACCCCGAGCATCCCGAGATCCCCGCCCTCCCAGTTGTCAACCCTCAGATTAGATCCGGATGACGACCAAATACCAATTCCAGGACTACCACCGGTGATGTTATATGTCGAATCGGTATAAGTTAGAACGGGATTGCCATTTTTCAGTAAGGTCAGATTTACCGGACCTGAGCCGGAAGCTTCAAGGCCAACGATATCCCCAGGCGACCAAGTTTCCGCAAACCCGTCGGCGAGGTCGGTATAGCCGGAGGCAGTTCGGACATAAATACTGTAAGTGTGATCGCTGGTTACAATGACCAGGTAAAACTCATCAACACCAGCTTTGGCTCGGACAATTACCCCATTCCAGAGACCAATGTTAACCATCGTAACCTCGGAATACTGATCCTCACTGAAGCTGTCAGCCGACCAAAAGGCGTAGTTGTGGCTGCTCTCGACATCCACCCCTACCTGGTTGTTGACGATGACCAGGTTGTTTTCCGACGCCGGTGGCTTCGTCCAATTGGCTCCCAGCGGCCCATCTGCGCGATTGAAGTCATCCGTCACGACTAGAGGTGTAGGGGTCGCCGTTGCCGTTGGTGTAGCCGTGGGGGTTGGGGTGGGCGTTGCTGTAGGCGTCGCTGTAGCTGTCGGGGTCGCCGTGGCTGTGCGGGCGTAGCCGTGGGGGCGTCGCGGTTGGTGTAGCGGTTGCCGTGGCTGTAGGCGTAGCCGTGGGCGTCGCGGTTGGTGTAGCAGTCGCCGTGGCTGTCGGCGTAGCCGTGGGTGTCGCGGTTGGTGTAGCAGTCGCCGTGGCTGTCGGCGTAGCCGTGGGCGTCGCGGTTGGTGTAGCGGTCGCCGTGGCTGTCGGCGTAGCCGTGGGCGTCGCGGTTGGTGTAGCAGTCGCCGTGGCTGTCGGCGTAGCCGTGGGTGTCGCGGTTGGTGTAGCGGTCGCCGTGGCTGTCGGCGTAGCCGTGGGCGTCGCGGTTGGTGTAGCAGTCGCCGTGGCTGTCGGCGTGGCCGTGGGCGTCGCGGTTGGTGTAGCAGTCGCCGTGGCTGTCGGCGTAGCCGTGGGCGTCGCGGTTGGTGTAGCGGTCGCCGTGGCTGTAGGCGTAGCCGTGGGCGTCGCGGTTGGTGTAGCGGTCGCCGTGGCTGTCGGCGTAGCCGTGGGCGTCGCGGTTGGTGTAGCGGTCGCCGTGGCTGTCGGCGTAGCCGTGGGTGTCGCGGTTGGTGTAGCGGTCGCCGTGGCTGTCGGCGTAGCCGTGGGCGTCGCAGTTGGTATGGGGGTTGCAGTTGGGGGCGGGGTAGGTGTGGGTGGACGAGTAGGACGCGGCGCCGGTGTTGGACGAGGCCGTGGTGTAGGCTTAGCCCTGGGCGTCGCTCTTGGTGTAGGCGTGGGTGTCGCCGTTGCCGCCGAGAGATTGCCCTCCAGAATAAGACCCGACGCCGCAGCCGCGAAACATGCGATCGCGATGAGCCGGCTCATTCCCAGAACAAAGGTTTGGCGCTCATGCTTGAGGGGCTCGTGCCAACAAGAAGATGAAGGCCTTTCCTCAGCATGAATGATATTTGTTCTGAGCTTCGTCATCTTGGCAGTCGGGACCTTGGCCTTGCGTTGATAAACCTGCAAAGAATCCGCCATCGACCACGGTTCCTCCTTTGTTTCTCCGGAAACTGCGGGGCGAAGTTCGCGAAAATGTAGGGCAAGTCGAAGATGCCTATCCGGCAAAGGTCAATCCGTGCTTTGACCCGCCCCGCTGTCATTCAAAAATTTCCTCTCATCAAGTGCTGCGCCGATCATCATTCGTCCAGAAGAACTGGTGGTCAATCTGCTGCGTCCGTATCAAGTATTCCAATTGTTTGAGGCGCGTAAACGTCCGGTATTCAAAGACATCTTTCGTCATGTCGATCCGCTCGAAAAGATCGTGAAGTTGTTGCGCCCCCCGTCGCACGTCCCAGCCACATCTGAACCCCGGCAAATGTTTGCGAATCTTCTCAAAGGACACGCGGTAGCTCCGATTATCCTGGCCGGGAGCTCCAAAACTTACACGACAGCCAGGAAAGACCTCGCCTACTACGTCTGCAATCTCGCGCACACGATAGTTATGAGAAGTATCGCCAACATTGAATACTTCATTGTGAATCGCTTCGTTTGGAGCCTGCAACACCACGATAATTGCACGCGCAATGTCCAACCCCATGGACCAACGGCCGCCAAGGTGTCCCATCGCTAGTCATCTTGATCTCCTTGGTCGCCCACGCCAATCCAGCCAGGTTGCGGCTCGGGCCAGCTTTACAACCGCATTTAAGCCATCGGATTTGATCATCACCGCTTCGTCTCTCGATCTTTGCGAGTTCGAGCAGGCTTTCGTTCCGAAAAAAGGGAGCTGTCGCGCCTCAGTCACCCAGAGCGGGACTGCCCGTCTATTATACCTTGGTATAATACGGCAGTTTTTCGGGAACTTGGTTCCATCGTCTACCGTAGAAACAAGATGGAGCTTGGGAGGCGTGTTTCCTTCCCGCGCGGCTTTCAGCACGGCCGCGCGTCAGGAGCCACGAGACAATGATAAGTTTTTTTGAATGCCTCGGGGCACGTTATGGTTTTCTGCCTGATTGGAACCACCATCATTTTTGGCGCGATCACAGGATTCGTTGATTTCAGTGAAGGAGCATTCTTTCGGGGACTCGCAGGACAAATCGTACAGGGAGTGCTCAGCATTGCCTGCTTCATACTTGTGGGAGTTGCTTTCTGGCGCTTCGGCTGGAAAATCGGGCTGCTTGATCTTCTTCTTGTTATAATTGGCTCGAACGTAGGTGTCGCGTTGCACAGAGTTCGGCTGCCTAGACATTAGCTTTGCACCAGAGCTGTTTTGGGCGATTCAATTCGCCGCAAGCACGAATCAACGGGCGGAGCATTATTCTGTGATTGACCACCGGATCGTGAGTCCGCTAGCCTGAAAGTCGGCGCGTGGCGGCGCGTCAGCTTTTTAGTTTCACTGGCACGTCTCCACTCCGTCCATATCTCGTTAGATGTATTAATTGGAGGTGGCGGTGAAAAGGATACTACTATTACCAGTTCCTTTCCTATTGCTTACTCCATCGTTTGCTCAGCAAGAGCAAAACCCGGTGGATCATATTCACGGGCTTGGGCACGTGCATATGGACACTTCGTGTTCGCCATCCGTATCCGCTGACTTCGATCGCGCCGACCAGCTCCTCCTCGGCGTCGTTGTTGAGCCTCCAGACCTCGGCTGACGGCCTCTGTTTCGGCTTCATTTCGACTTCGTGATTTGGGCAGTTATGCGCGGCAGTACCGCCACGGCATCACGCAGCGCGGCAAGATCATGGTGCGAATAGCGCTGATGAATCGCACGTGTCGTGTGGCCGGTAAGGAGCATCCGAAGTTCTTCGGGGATGCCAGCGTTCGCCAAAGTTGTCGCAAACGAATGTCTCAAACTGTGGAAACTCAGCGCGCTCACGCTGCGGCCACCTTTGCTGATGCGTGCGCGGACTTCCCGGTGCTCGATGCCCGCCTGATCCATGATCTTGCGAAACCAGTTTGATAACGTGCTAGGGTTGCGTTCCCATAGCGACGGGAACAAGAATTGGTCGTCGCTGTTTGGTGTCGGCATGGATAGCAAGTGATCCTCAAGCGTCGGATGAATCACAGTGACGACTTCGCCGCCACCCTTGCGCGGAAAGAACCGAATCGTCTTGATGTCCGAAAGGAGGTCGATGTTCCACCACCGCAAGTTGGCTACGTCGCTCATTCGCGCGCCGGTGTAGAACGCGGCCAGTATCAATCCGCGCCAGTCGCCCTCGACAGCTTTCACGAGCGCCGCTACCTGCTCAGGCGTGAAGACATGTTTCCGATGCTTCTTGTCCTTCAGCGGCTCGATGGCCAGACACGGATTCACGGTGACGTGGCCTTGCCGCAGCGCGCTATTGAACGCGTCGGACAGGATGATGATGTCGAGGTTTACCGTCGCCGGAGCTAGTCCAAGCGACTGTCGCCTGTCACGAAACTCCGCTATGTCTTTGCTCGTTACCGCTGCGATGTTGAGACGCGCCTTGGGGCCGAGAAACTCGATGAACCGGCGCATCGTTTGCGCGTGGCGCGCACCCGTCTTGGCCGCGCGCGACTTTTTCTTTTGGTTCACGAAGTGGCCGAACCATTGCTCGACCGTGAACACCGTCAGGCTTTCACCGCCGACGCGCTAGTGGAAAAAGTTCTGCCGCTGCTGCGTAAAAAGTCGAACCTTAAGCCTTCTGTCGCCTGAGGATCGGCCGTCGGTGTTAAAGGGCGCTCTCCTTGATCGAATTGTAAAAGCGAAGGGCGCCTTCGTTTCCGAAAGCGCCCTTCATATTTTTGATGGCGATAAGCCGAATTCTGTCCGGCTAATTTCTTAGCCGGGATGATCATTTATCTCTCCCGACCCGCAATCGCGGGACGAGAGCCCAGTCCCGCGGTCGCGGGACCGTGATGCGACGATACCCGAGGATCAAAACGGGCCGGCTGCCCTTCCTCTGTTTTGTCTTGCACCGCATGGGGTTTTTCATGCCTCGCGAATTACTCCGCGAGCGGTGAGCTCTTACCTCGCCTTTTCACCCTTGCCTGCACTTTGTTGCCAAAGAACCGGCGGTGTCTTTTCTGTGACACTCTCCGTCACCGCAGTTTTTCAACCGTGATGCCCGCGTCTTTTACGCGGCATGCCGCCGTATGGTGTTCGGACTTTCCTCCAGCAAGTCCCGCCAACGCGAGACTCGCCAGCGATCATCTGCCATCGGCGAATAACTTATCACAACGGGTGAAGAAGAAAACGCTGAAAAGTGGCAGAGCACCCCAAAAACGCGAGTGCCCTGCGATAAGCGACGCAAGCTCAAACCGGAGATGGCACCGTCATAAAGAAAATCGTGATCATTACGAGCGCGATAAATAGTTTGCCCATCACTGCACCGAGATTCCCCAGCAAACTGCCCCAGCCGGCCCGGCCGGCGTCGATCATTCGTTTACCGGCGATGAATTCGCCGGCGACCGCGCCAACCACCGGTCCAACAACCAATCCGGCGATCCCGAAGAAGATACCGACGAGAGCTCCAAGTAGAGCGCCGAACATTCCCCACTTTGTGGCTCCAAAATATCGGGCGCCGAAGTAGCCGCTAAAAAAATCCAGCGCGTACGATGCCACAGTCAACAGCACCAGGACGGTGATCGTTCCCCACCCGATACTTTTCTCCGGCCCGAGCATCGCCCGGTGAAGGAGCACCCCAGCAAGGATGATAATTGTCCCCGGAAACACAGGCAACACCGTGCCGATCAGGCCGACTGCGAAAAGCGCGATCACGAAGAACCACCAGAAGAGTTCCATGAAGTCATCTAGTCATTTAACGATCTAGGGAGTCAATGGCTTGTGCTCAAAATCTGAAAGCTTTCCGGAGCGAGCACTCTAACGCTTCGATGCTTTTGCTTGACGCTCGGGTCAGGAAGACCCACGGTAGAACGAAAGTCGGAGAGAAAGGTTGTTGCGATGGCCACAGGAAAAAGCTCTGACGCGCCTGTTCTGCGGACTCCAGATACAGTGCAGATCAAGGTCGCCGAGCATCCGTTTTTATTTCGAGGCAGCCGGAACAAGGAAGTCAACGCCCTCATCGTCGAGGCCGTCAATCGAATGGGAGGCGTCGGCGACGACGCGGAAGAGCAATACCGACGCGCGCTCGCGGCTCTCAAGGGTCGGCCCGATGAAGCCGTTGAAATCCTTGCGGCTGAATACGAGGCCCTTCCCGAGGAACGATACCTGGACCGGTGGTCGCTGGTCCAGCTCCTCTCCGACCTTCGCGACCCCAAAGCCGTCAAGGTCTTGACCGGCATCGTCGCAAGCAGGATTCCACCGGAGAAGTTCAAGGAGTCGCACGACTTCTCAAGCGTCACCGAAGAGGTGATCATCAGAACTACCGCAGTCGATGGCTTGGCCAAGCTGAGCGCCGATGGCGTTGAGGAAGCCAGACGCGCGCTCCTTCGCCACAGCGGCAATCGCGTGTTTTCCATCAGACGGGCATCCGTCCAGGGCCTGATGGAGACGGGTGCCGATGAAGACAAGAAAGAACTGCGGGCCAAGCTGAAAGCAAAAGGCGAGGAGCGGCTCCTGAAAATTCGCCGGGTGGACGTTCGGCAGGTTCCTCAAGCCACCGGCGGCCGCTTTGTGGTCCACCCGGATGTAAAGGAAGAAGTGCCGCCCCACAATCTTGGCCGGGAGGAGCGCTGACACATGGCCACGTGCACATATACGGTCCCTGATAAGAACGCCACCGGCGATAACTTCTATGGGGCTGTCATTTGCAACGAGGCCTACATTGACTACTTCTGGAACACCTACGGGTTTCATGGAAACAAGGCCTATTGGGACGACGGATGGGGATGGGACGACTGCTGCAACACCAATAAGCCACTGGCCCGTGCCTTCAACGGCTGCTACGCCCTGACCTACTCTGCGCAGGACTATCCTAACGACAGCTACAGCTCGCCGATCCTGAATTGGGGACGCCGGTATGTGCGCGAGAACATCGACAACCTGCGCTGTTTCTGCGGCGATGGGACGGCCATCGCGCGGTCAAAGAGCGGCGGCTTGGTCGAGGTCTACCTTGGGTTCTTTTACACGAAGGACGTGCCAGGTCGGGCGGAAACGCTAATTCACGAGTCCCGACATCAGGGAGGAAAACCCCACGACGCAAACTTCCCGGCGGGATCTACCTTTGGCGCAGGAAAATCGGGTGCCGACTCATCCTGGGACTACGAGGGGGCCTGGATGTACGGAGCCCTGTACCTGTGGTGGTATTACGCCGCTGGAGCTCGGACGACCTCGGCACTCCGGGAACGGGCCCGCCAGAGAGGGAACGTGGTCATCGACAACGCCTTTGCCACGCATCCCGGCTTCTCGATCTGACCGCTCGTCCGCAGTCCAGAACGGGCCCAACCATCGTCGAGTCTTATAGTTTCGCTTCAACGAAGCCTTTGACCCGTTAAACGTCGATTCTATACTGAATTCTTGTCCTAAGGATTAGCTCAACTTTCGGAGGATCAATCATGCCACTTACTGTTGGAACTAAAGCGCCGGATTTCACCTTATCGACCAAGACGGCCGAGGGGCCAAAACAACTCAAGCTCAGCGACAATTTCGGAAAGAAAAACACACTGCTACTTTTCTTTCCGATGGCGTTCACGGGCACATGCACGACCGAAATGTGTGAAGTCAGCGCGGGTATGAACGCTTATAACGATTCGAACGCTGCCGTTTACGGAATCAGTGGCGACAATCCGTTTGCGCAGGAAGCGTGGGCGCAAAAGGAGAAAATCACCGTGCCGTTGTTGAGCGATTACGAACACCAGGTCGCGAAGGCTTACGGCGTGATGTACGACTCGTTCCTGCCGCAGATGAATCTCGGAATGGGAGGCGTGCCGAAACGCTCCGCGTTCATCATCGATAAGAATGGAGTGATTCAGTATGCCGAGAGCAATGATGACGCAAGACAGTTGCCAAACTTCGACAAGATCAAGGCGAAACTGGCGGAACTGAAATGACAATGGAACATTGTCATCCTGAAGCGAAGCGCAGCGAAGTCGAAGGATCCCTCAGCGATACCTTAAGACTTAGCAACGGGGTTCCTCGACTTCGCTCGGAATGACAGCGAGAATGAACGACGAATTTAAAACGTTGAGAAAATTCGATGCCGGCAAACGGCACGAAGCCTTTTTCCATTCGCTCCCGGCTCTGGAGGAACAGGGAATCGGGAAAATCTCGCGATTGCCGGTGAGTATCCGCATTGTTCTCGAATCGGTTCTGCGCAATTGCGACGGCCAAAAAGTCCGGCGCAAAGATGTCGAGGCGCTGGCGAACTGGAACGCAAAAGCTCCTGCCAGCGAAGAAATTCCATTCGTCGTTGCGCGCATCGTTCTGCAGGATTTCACCGGCGTGCCATTGGTGGTCGACCTCGCAGCGATGCGCAGCGCGGTAAAACGTCTCGGTCACGACCCGAAAATCATTGAGCCGCTCGTCCCGGTTGAACTGGTGGTCGATCACTCGGTGCAGGTGGATTTCTTTGGTTCCGTGCGAGCACTGGAACTGAACCTGGACATGGAATTCAAGCGCAACCGGGAGCGCTATCAGTTTTTAAAATGGGGACAACAGGCGTTCAAAACATTCCAGCTCATTCCGCCGGGCATCGGCATCGTGCATCAGGTCAATCTCGAATACCTGGCCAAAGGCGTTCTTTCCTCTCAACTCTCAACTCTCCACTCTCAACTTTTCTTCCCCGACACTCTCGTCGGAACTGATTCCCACACGACGATGATCAACGGTCTCGGCGTCGTTGGGTGGGGCGTGGGTGGAATCGAAGCGGAAGCAGGCATGCTCGGCCAGCCGGTTTACTTTCTGACGCCGGAAGTCGTGGGAGTGCACATGAGCGGGCAGTTGCGTGAAGGCGTCACCGCGACCGATCTCGTCTTGCACATCACACAATTGCTGCGCGCACAAAAAGTCGTCGGCAAATTTGTTGAGTTTTACGGCGAAGGCGCCGCATCGCTGCCCGTTCCTGATCGGGCAACCATCGGAAACATGTCGCCGGAATACGGCGCGACGATGGGATATTTCCCGATCGATCAAGAATCGGTTGATTACCTGAGGGCCACGGGCCGCACTGAAGAGCAATGTCTTGCGTTCGAAAATTATTTTCGTGCACAGAAAATGTTCGGCATGCCGCTCAAAGGCGAAATCGATTACAGCGTCGGTATCGATCTGGATCTGGCTGACGTGCAGCCGAGCGTCGCCGGACCCAAAAGACCGCAGGACCGAATCAATTTGCCTGATCTTGAAAAAACCTTTCGCGAGTTGCTTGAAAAACCGGTCCGCGATGGCGGATATGGGAAACAAAATGTCGATCTTCGGCAAAAGCATCTCGTGGAATTAAATGGCAGCGCGCCTCGCAATGGGGAGATGGCTTCGAGTGATAAGAAGGAAGATCAGGGAATTAATCCAGGCGACGAACTCAACAAGATTGAGATGACTTCAAACCGGCCAACGCCCGATCCCGGCAAAGAAATTGAAGCCGAGTCCAGCGACGTTTTTACGCAAGGGCGCACTCATGTCGGACATGGCAGCGTCCTGATCGCGGCGATCACCAGTTGCACGAACACCAGCAATCCGAGCGTGATGATCGCGGCCGGATTGCTCGCGAAGAAAGCAGTCGAACGAGGTCTGCGGGTTGATCCTGGAGTCAAAACATCGTTCGCGCCCGGCTCGCGTGTTGTTTCCGATTATCTTCACAAGACAGGTCTCCAGAAATACCTCGACCAGCTCGGATTCAACCTGGTCGGTTACGGTTGTACCACCTGCATCGGCAACTCGGGACCGCTGCATCCGAATATTGAGAAGGCGATCCACAAATACGATCTGGTTGCCGCATCCGTTCTTTCGGGAAACCGCAACTTCGAAGCGCGCGTGCATCAGCATATCAAGGCAAATTTCCTGATGTCGCCGCCGCTGGTCGTCGCGTTCGCGCTCGCTGGCCGGGTGCACATTAACCTTACGCGCGAACCGTTGGGAAAAGATAGAAACGGAAAGAAAATCTTTCTGCGAGATTTGTGGCCCAGTCTGAGTGAAATCCGGGAGGCCATGCAAACGGCGCTCGCACCAGAAACGTACCGCAAACTTTATCGCGATTTTGCCGATCAAAATCCGAAATGGAACGACATTCCGTCGAGCACCGGCGACATTTACCAATGGGACGAGAAAAGCGACTACATTCACGAGCCACCGTTCTTCGAAAAGTTCTCAATGGAGCCCGGCCACATTGAGGAGATTCGAGGCGCTCGCGCGCTCGGCATTTTTGGCGACACAGTTACGACCGATCACATTTCTCCTGCAGGGGCAATCAAGGAAAGTTCGCCCGCCGGAAAGTATTTGATGTCGCGCGGAATTCAGCCGCGCGATTTCAATAGTTACGGCAGCCGTCGCGGCAACGATCTGGTGATGACACGCGGAACATTCGCCAACGTGCGGATCAAGAATTTGATGGTGCCAGGAACTGAAGGCGGCGTGACCAAATATTTTGCGAATGGTGAAGGTGAAGAGATGTCGATCTTCGATGCAGCGATGAAATATGCGGAGACAAATACTCCGCTGGTGATTCTTGCCGGGCACGAGTACGGCACCGGTTCATCCCGAGACTGGGCTGCGAAGGGGACGCGTTTGTTAGGCGTGAAAGCGGTTGTCGCTGCAAGCTTTGAACGGATCCATCGTTCCAACCTCGTCGGCATGGGAACGTTGCCTCTGCAATTTCCCGATGGAACAACTGCGCAATCACTTGGGCTGGACGGTTCTGAGGTTTTTTCGATCGTTGGTTTGTCTGAAACAATCAAGCCTGGCCAAACCGTAACACTCGAGATCGAAGGCAAAGATCGCCAGAAACGCTCCGTGCCCGTGAAGGTTCGCATCGATACGCCAATTGAAATCGATTACTATCGGCACGGCGGGATTTTGCCGTTTGTCCTCAGACAATTGCTATCGAGATAACGATTGTCGGGCGTCTCCGCGAGATGCCATCTCCTTTGAAAGTTGTCTCACAGGGAGGCCTACAATACCTCGCGCTTTTGGATCGTAATCGGGGAACCATCGGCGATAAGATGCGGAGCGCGGCTGCTGACTCAGCGTCTCAGCGAATTGTTCGCCGTAAAGAGACGCGACATCAGCGTTAAATTCGAAGCTGACAGCGTTCCAGAGCTTCCAGCGCGGGTGTTCCACGCGGTATTCGCTGCAACCATTCCGCACACATGTGTATCCCCAGTAATGTTCCGTAATAAACTCAGCGTGTGACCCAGCAGAAATTGATTGCGGTTCGCCGGATGCGCTCATCTTGAGAAATTCCCATCTCTTCCCGCGGCGCCAGGAATATTCGACACTCAAGCTGCCATCGAGGTGCTCTATGTTGTGTTTCATTGGGAGGGCGACGTAACGTTCTCCGTAAAATGCACGAGCGAGCAGCGCAATCGCGCGACGAGGCACAAGCTCGCGAACGAAAACTACGCCGCGTCGCCAGGTGTCGGCCGATTTTCTCCTCACGTAAAAACGCAGGTTCACTTCTTCGAAATCGCGATGCAGCGGGATCGGAAGACCGAGAAGACGAGTATCGAGAAACAGAAATCCGACAATGCTGACGAACGTCTCGCCGTTTTCGTAATCGATCTCGGTGCCCGCCGGAACTAGCCGTTCAATCAGAGCGGGATCGACGACGTAGTTCAGCATCGCCAGATAACGCCAATTAGCAGTTAGAAATGGTTGCACGACGCGTTCGAATCCCAAGAATCAATCGTTAACCTGGCGGACACGATAGCGAAGGGCCATTCTTTCAGTCTCAGGAATCGGGGTGAGGTCGGCTCGTTGCGCGGCGAATATCCAATTGGACCATGTTTCGTCCTCCTTCCGAGGCGCAGGTGGAATTTTCAATTCAATAAATTGCGACGCGACCGGTTCGTTGCCGATTGAGGCCAGCACCGATCTGGTTTTGCTATGCGTCAACAGCGGGACATGTCCCGGAACCGTGGCATGTTCGGAATCTTTTGTGATCCCGTTCCAATCAATGAAAGCGTACTGAGTTTGCCGATTGTCAGTGTAAAGACTGACTCGGATGCTGTAACCGTCGGGCTGGTCTGGAATTTTAAATGTTGCCGGGGCGCGAAGCTCGAATTGCAGTTCGAGGCGCTTGCCATCGATGGTTGGAGGTTTGTCCGATAGCAGATAGGGAACGCCGGCCACCAGACCGGCGAGGCCGCAAACGATCAGAAGCGACCAACCTTGTGCAAGGAAAAATCCAGCAGATCCTTCGCGCCGGACCAGAATGGACGAAACGATTCCAATTACCAAGCCCACCAAAATTCCAAGCGGCGCGCACACAAACACGACGAACATGCCCCGACCGCCTTCCATGTTGGACATGTGCCCCAGCCTGCTTAAGTAATCGCCGACAAAAAAGGCAAGAAGGCAGCCGACGAACGCCGTGAAAAGCGCGATGAACGAAGCACGGAGAACGCGCATGAAGATTTTTGCGGCTAGCTTGCTTTGAGTTTGTCGAACAATTCGCCGTTAGATTTTGCGGTGAAACCACCGCAAAACGTTATTCGGATCCTTGGTCAGGATTTCCCGACATAGCTTTCTCTTGTCCGGTGCTCGCCCTGTTAAGGTTTTCCTTCGCAGCGTGCGCAACACTCTGCGTGTCGTCGTGTACATCTGCTTTCAACCCGCTGGAGTTGTTCGCTGACGCTTCGCCATCGACTGAATCTCCCGCGGATTTTTTCGCAAAAATAAAACTCGCGGTCAATGCGGCGCGGCTCTGATCCGAAACTGAAACCACAGGCTGTCGCAGCAGACTGAGCTCTTGGCTACTTAATTTTGTGACTGGCTGGGCAAGGAATTCGATCTCTCTATTCAACGCATCGGATTTGATTTTTAACCGGTCCAGCTCCGCCAGCATCAATCTTCTTGCTTCTTCCCGACGCGCTTCTTCCTGACGTTCGCGCACAACGATGTTTCGCAGGAGCTCGTTTTCTCTCATCAGCCGGTCCGTCTCCTCGCTGTTTTTCCCGGTCAGTTTCGCGCTCTGAAGCTGCGCGCCAGTCGTATCCAACTGCACCCAAAGCTCCGAAATTCTGGCTACGAGGTACTGATTCTGTTTCTGACTCTCGGCCAGTCGCTGCTGCAGCTGCGTAACCTGTTGCTTCACTCCCGCTAATTCCTGGGCATTTGTTGAATTGTCGTCAGCCAGGCACGTTTTTCTCTAAATTTGCCGGTGTCAGCTTGAGATCGAGACTCTCGGCAAGGAGCGCCTGCGCGGGTTGTTCCGTTTCGTTCCCTCCTTTTAGCTGGGTGAACGCTTGATCGCGCTGTTGCGCTACGGCAGCGATTCGCTTGTTTGCCTCGGCAAGTTTCGCGTTGGTTTCGTCCCTTTGTCTTTCTGCGGTTGCACGCGCCTCTTCAGCAACGGCAACTTCATTTCTCAAATCGGCAATCTGCGCGCGCAACTGCTCGGTAGTGCTATTTTCCTGCGATGCCTGCGTTTGCGCGAGCTGATTGCGTGACCTGACGTTCCGACTCCTTCGACGCCTCAATTTCCTTTTGTGCATTCTCAAGCTTGGATCTTGTTTCCTCCAGCCGTGCACTGACGGCTTCCTTTTCTTTTCGCGCGGTTTCGAGATCGCCGTGTGATTTCTCAAGCGCCGTCTGTAGTTGATCGACCTTTCGGCGCAGTCTCCGGGTTGCTTCTTCAATCGCTCCATCACCGGACCCTTGGGAGATCGTGTTGAATCCTTGCGGAGCTACGACCTCGGGACCGGGCTCTGACCAGGTGTCATTCTCGGGAAGCGAAGGAACAATCTCCGGCAGAGGACTCGCAGCTGCGTTTAGATCATTGTGTCTCGATATGCGCTCCTGAACTCGCAGGATTCCCTCGCCGATCTTACGGCCGCGATATTCGACGATCGCGGACTGCCAATCGGAATGCGACCTCCTCAACTCTTCGATCAGGCTTCCAGCGAACCGAAATTTGGCCAGGGCAGCTCTTAAATCGGTTTTCGTGTTCCAGCTTTTCACCCTGCTGCGCGGACAGATAAGCTTTAAGAAAAATATCGCTCGGATCGTCCTGCTGCGCCGAGAGCGGAACTATCAGAAGAAGGAAAAACAAGCCGGCGAGAAAAGCCGAGCCAGCTCGCCTCACGCCACGACAAGCCGAGATCACAATCAAGCTGCAGGCAGATTTTCGTTCCACCGGCGCCGACAATTAGTGGAGTGACCGGGAAAAGTCGAGTCCTTTGTTTGCAAAAAAGGATTGAAATTTTAAGGTCTTATTTCCGCGTCAGCGATGGTGGCCGTAGCTCAATGGTAGAGCCCCAGATTGTGGTTCTGGTTGTTGCGGGTTCGAGTCCCGTCGGCCACCCCAGTTCCTGTAAACAGGTGTTGTGAACGGTTTCCGGCTTCGAAGCCCGGTTCAGCGCCTAACGACCACGCTATCAGTTCAAAAAAAATTACAGATCCGTCATTTTTTTTATTGCAACCGATATTACGGATTTGTAACTTCGCGCGCCATGTTCACAACGCATTCCGGCACATGGCGATCTTCAGCACATTCACGATCACTCAGCAATTATCGATGGTTCGTTGCTTTGGCATTTTTGATTCTGCTTCTCGTCGCCAGGCAACCTAGCAACGCTCAAACTGCAGAAGCAGGACAGGTCACAGTCACCGGTGAACCGATTCCGACTCCGACACCTCACGACAATTGGCGGGAGATGCGCCAGCACATCATGCCGGAGGTTTCGGGCACCCAAATCACCGTCACGAAAAAAGCGACGGTCATCAAGCTGGACCAACAACCGCCTATCGAAAATAATGACCTGCAGGATCTTTTTCTCAAGGCGCCGGGCTTTCAGATTACCGACCAGCACACGCCCGGGCAATTCAATTTCAACTATCGAGGCTTGGGCAATCCGCAAGAATCCGAGTTCACCCTCGTGCTTCGGGACGGCCTCCCACTCATGAGTGACTGGATCGGTTTCCCTACTCTCTACTATCTGCCGCTGCCTCAAAGCATAAGCGAGATTCAATTCATCCGCGGCGGCAGCAGCTTGCTTTACGGGCCGGAGCCGGCGCCAGCAGTGAACTTTGTGACGAAACATCCCGAGCCAGGTTCGCCATGGAATTTCTACACCGAACAGATCGGTGGCGCGTACGGATACTATTCCACTTACAATGTGATTCAGGAGGCTACGGGTCCGTTGGAATTTCGTTTTGATGGCGGGTACGTGCGATCAGACGGGCAACGGGATAACAGCGCGTACGATCTGTGGCAAACCGATCTTTACGTGGGTTACAGGCCCGACGAGCACCAATTGTTGGCACTCGATTTCTACTCCAGCCGGTTTTCCGGCGGTGATCCGGGAAGGATCACCTATAAGCAATGGGTAGATGACCCGAACTTTTCTTTCACGCCGTTCAATCATGACTGGGTCGATCGGTACACGACTATTCTCCGTTACGAACGTGACTTTGGAGACGGCTGGCTCTTACAGGCGAAAGGGTGGTTCACTCATCAAGAGATCGACGCGCGAACCGCGGCAAACAACAATCCAGGAGCGCCACACCCATTTCCCTCAAGTACCCTTTTCAGTTACGAGGAGTTCAATAATGGTGGGGCCGACATACGCCTCCGCAAGTTATGGGGGGACGGCACCATCTTTAAAGGCAGCGCTCTCACGTTCGGCGGCGTTGTTTATCATGGCGATGCGCCGTTTCAGCGATACACGCTAACTGATGAAACTAGTGGCCCGGATTTTCTAACCGCGTCACGTGGTACGACCTCGGACATCGTCCCTCTCGACCAATCCAGGACCTCCAATTATCAGTCGATATTTTTCGAAGATCTTATCCGCATCGGGAAATTTCATATGGTTGGCTCGTTCCGCCTTGACCATGAAGACGTCGAAGTCGATTCATCGGCCGCCCCCTGGCTAGCGACCGTTCCTCCCACCGGGCCGGCAAGCATCAGCGCCGACCACTGGGTGCCCCTGTGGGGTTTTGGAATGGGTAACGATTTCGGTAACCGCAACGAAACTTATTTCAGTGCCTCTTCGGGTTGGCGGCCGACACGGTTTTTCGATATTGCTGGAACCAGCCGCACGATCGCATTCGGTGAATCGATACCGGACCCGTTCCATTCGCTGGACTTCGAATTAGGTGTGCACGGCACGCCTTATAAGGGCTTCTGGTATGACGTCGGTGCGTTTTGGATGTTATTCGACAACAGAACTGAGACACAAAATATCGGAAACACTGATTTCATCATTCTGAATACAGGCAGCTCGCGTAACCGCGGTCTGGAAGGCGAGCTTTCCTACGATTTTCTCGCCCCCTTCCAGCATCCGCCAATTGCTCTGCAACCTGAGCCTGACAAAGGCATCGTCGATAAGAGTAAAGCCATCCCTGTGCCGGGGGTGTCGCCCATGGATTATCACCCGCTCAAATTAATCGCTTTCAGCAATGTTCAGTACCTCGACGCGGAATTTACGGAAAGCGCTCTCCTCATACCGGGCACCAACAAAACACTCGTCGGCAATACGCCAGCGTTCGCGCCGAACTTTCTCCTGAAAGGCGGACTCCAACTCAGAAAGGATAATTGTTTCGACATCACGTTCTCAGCTATCTATGTCTCACAACAATTCTGGCAGGACACGAACGTTGGGAACGCCCAGATCCCGAAAGCGGAAATTGCACCTTACAAGGTGTTTAATCTTACAGGGGATTTCTATCTCACCAGAAATCTGCGGATGATTGCTGGCATCACCAATCTCACAGACGAGAAATACTACGATCGCGTGTTCGCCAACGGCATCGAACCCGCGCCACGTACGTCCGGTTACGCCGGTCTGTCGCTGGCATTTTGACCGGCACTGGCGACGATGAGAATAGTGAGTCGTGACTGGTGACTTGCGCCTATTCGGTAAGCACGTTCACGATCACTTCTCAGCAGTGCCTGTAGCTCAACTGGATAGAGCTTCTGACTTCGGATCAGAAGGTTGGGGGTTCGAATCCCTCCAGGCACGAATTAGTCGGGCCGTACTGCGGTATTGCACGCCGAATTAATGTTCTGACAAGGCGGCGAGTGCCAGGTCCCAGGGAAGCCGCGTTGCCTCGACGAGCGAGAACAACTATTGATTTCCCGAGGCGATGAATAGAGCACGAGACGAAAAGTTCATGCACGCGGCACTCAACGAGGCAAAGAAAGCGCTCGGTCAGACCAGCCCTAATCCCGCGGTTGGCGCGGTTCTCGTCGTCGGCGATCGAATCGTCTCGAGAGGACATCATCGGGGAGCCGGCCGCGAGCACGCTGAGGTTGAATGCCTTCGCAATTTCGGTGCGCCACTACCCGTCCGAGCGACGCTTTACGTTACACTGGAACCGTGCTCCACAGAAGGACGCACTGCTTCCATGCACAGATGCGATACTTCAAGCGGGAATCAGAAACGTCGTTGTCGGCACGATTGACGTAAATCCGCGTCACTCGGGCAAAGGCATTGTGCAATTACGAAATGCGGGCGTCAGCGTTCGACACGGCGTTTTGGCCGATGACTGCGCGCAAATTAACGAGGCTTTCAACAAGTGGATTGTCACGGGGCGTCCTTTTGTTATCGCAAAGTGCGGAATGTCGCTCGACGGTCGATTGACGCGACCTGCCGGTGAGTCTCGTTGGATCACGGGACGTTCGGCCCGCCTTCACGCACATCAACTTCGCGTCCAAGTGGACGCAATTTTGATTGGCGCGGAAACAGTCCGAGCGGACAATCCGCGGTTGACGGTGCGCGGCGTTCGTGGCGCGCGACAACCCCGGCGCGTCGTGCTGACTCGCTCCGGAAAGCTGCCGCGTCGCGCACAGTTATTTTCTGACCGGTTCAGCTCACAGACTCTAATTTATCAACGCGAGTCTCTGGCTGCCGTGCTTGGAAGTCTCGGCAAGCGAGGCGTCACCAGCGTGCTGATTGAGGGCGGTGGAGACGTGCTGGGCCAGGCGGTCGACGCGCGCCTCATTGATAAGTTGCAGCTCTATCTGGGTCCGATTTTAACCGGAGGGCCGGTAATCGCGTTCCCGGGACGCGGGGCTGAAACTGCCGCAAATGCACTTCGCCTTCGGCGTGTTTCGTACCAACAGATCGGCCAAAGCATTTGCGTCACGGCATATCCAGAAATTTCCGGACCGAAATAAATCGGAAAACTTTGCCCTCGCTGTCCTGTTTAATCATTACGAGGAAAAACAATGAAAAAACTTCTCTTAATTGGATTGGTGACAGGGGTACTGGCTTTCGTTCCGGCGCAGCGTTCTGACGCTCAAGTTTACTTCTCAGTTGGGTTCGGAGGCCCGGGTTACTACGGATACTATCCATATGGATACTACTATCCGTACCGCTATTCCTACTACCGACCTTACTATTGGTACGGCGGGCACCGGAATTACTATCGTCACCACCGATATCACCACGACTATCGTCGGTAATAAGCTGACGTAGTATCTAGAAATCCAGATCGAGCTGGCTCTAGAGCAATGTCGAGCCAGTCTCTTTGCAGGAGCCGCTCGAATAAAAATTAGAGGACCGGCCGCTATTTCTTTGGTTTGGGCGACTCTACCGATTTTGCGGTCGGACCCTTGGTTGGTTGATCAATCTGGAACTCTTTTTTCAGTTGCTGGATCAGTTCCGGCAGCTGCTGCTGTCGTTCGGTTTCGATTTGTTGCCGCAAGGTTCTTTCCACTTTTTGGCGTTCCTGGATGTACCGCGATTCAAACTGAGCGCGCTCCTGCGGATTCAAATGGAGGCCCGAGTCGCGAACCGCCGCGTCGGTCTCGCGCCTGATGGTCTCACGGCGCAAATTCTCTCGCTGGCGCATCACGTTGCGCTCTGCCGGACTCATCCGCAGCCAACGCTCGGCATTGCGCTGGAAATTTTGCCGGGCTGCCGGGGGCATCGCCATCCACCGTTCACGCATGCTCTGGCTCGGGGCACGTCCGTGCTGAGGCCCAGCCGGCTGGCGCCCAACGGGCCGGTGTGGTTGCGGTTGCGCTTGTGCGGCTGTGCAGAATAAAGCGAAAGCCGACAACGCGACGATCAGTTTACATAGTTGGCTTTTCTTCCCACACGCTATTTTCATCCCAGGCGATCAGTTCATCCAGATCGGCCACGACGTCATAATCTTGGGGATCGATTTTTGCCACCAAATCTGAGTCATTTGCAGCCTTCGTTGGGGAGACCGGATGATGCGTGACCATGGCCATACCGATCACGACGATCAAAACAGCAGACGCCGCGGCAAGTCTCCGCCAACTGAACCAGTTGCGCATCCGATCCAAGCGAGTCGCCTCCTGGCGGACGCTCCTCACCACATTCCGGGAAAAGAATGGCGAAAGCGTAGGCTCTGGAACACGGCCGAGAACATCCCACAACTCTTTATCATCTTCACGATCCATAGTCTCCAGTCAATTAAACTATCTGCAGAGTTGGAAGTTGCGCTCGAATGACGGCCATAATCACAGTCCGGGCGCTTCAAGGAAGCCTTCGAGTTGTCGAATACGAGTTGGGTGCCGCATTTTACGCAAGGCCTTTGCTTCGATCTGGCGAATACGCTCGCGGGTGACCTGAAACTGCCGGCCTACTTCTTCCAGGGTTCGGCTATATCCATCGACCAGCCCAAATCGTTGCTCGAGGACCTGCCTTTCACGATCAGTGAGCGTCTCAAGTACGTCCTTGATTTTTTCCTTCAACAAAACAATCGCAGTCATGTCGCTCGGATTTTCGGCGCCTCTGTCTTCGATAAAATCGCCAAAATTGGTCTCCTCGCTCTCGCCCACCGGCGACTGAAGCGAGATTGGTTGCTGCGCCATCTTGAGGACTGACCGCACCCGATCTACCGGCAGCAGGACTTCTTCGGCCACTTCCTCGGGCGAAGGCTCGCGCCCGTATTCCTGCACCAGCTGTTTTTGCACACGCATCAGCTTATTAATCGTCTCAATCATGTGCACCGGGATGCGAATCGTGCGGGCCTGGTCGGCAATTGAGCGGGTAATGGCCTGACGAATCCACCATGTCGCGTACGTGGAAAACTTGTACCCGCGTCGATACTCAAACTTCTCGACCGCCTTCATTAATCCCATGTTTCCTTCCTGGATCAGGTCGAGGAAGGACAGACCACGATTGGTGTATTTTTTTGCAATCGAGATGACGAGACGGAGGTTGGCTTCCACCATTTCGGTTTTGGCCTTGAAAGCCTGGCGCATCCAGCCCTTAAGCGTCTGGTACTCTTTCGCATATTCGGCAAGCGAGAACCACAGCCCCTTTTCCAGCTCGCGGATTTTGTTCTGAAGCTGCAATCGCCGTTTCTTGCTGCGAGGATTTTTGGCCAGCTCAGTTTGTAGGTAAAGCGAGGTGTGGTGCGCATCATCCGCCAAGTGCACAAACTCCTCCGTGACCTTCTGCTTGAGATAAAAAAGAGGATAAAGCCTCTGCAACGAAGTCATCATCCTTTGCAATGCCCGCAGCTTCTGCGGTCGTTTTTTTGGAGAATTGCGAGCAACCTCGCAAAACTGCCGAGTGATCGAACCGCTTAATTGTTCCACCTGTTTGCAGAGACGCGGGAGATTTTTCATATACCTCTCCCGGCTCTCGATTTTCTTGTCGAGGATCACCCGATCGAAGCGTTCCCTGCCCTCGATCAGCTTTCCGGCAAGATCCAGGTGGGCCTGCGCGATAAAACCGAAGCGATTGATGTGCCTTAGCACCATGCCTTCGGCTTCCTCGATACGTTTGGATATTTCTACTTCCTGTTCGCGGGTCAGGAGCGGCACCTGGCCCATCTGCTTGAGATACATCCGCACTGGGTCATCCAGGATATCGACCTTGGTTTCCGTTCGCTCTTCCTCTTCCGAATCCTCCTCTGTATCTTTTTTCCCGTCCTTGTAGCGATCGACTTCCGACCCTTCGATAATGTCGATTTCCAGGCGCCGCAGTCGCGTGAGAATAAGGTCCAATTCATCGGCGTCAGTGATTCCCTCGGGCAACGCCTCGTTTAAGTCGTCAAAAGTGAGATAGCCTTGTTCCTTCGCGAGCTTGATCAGTTCGCGAATGCGGCTCTGTAATTCAATCGTCGAGTACAAACGAGACGCTACCATTTGCTCTCCTGGCTCCGGCAATGATCCGTTGCGTTGGGGTGAAGCGGCTCTGCGTTTAGCCTTGAGCACTGCGATTCTTGGCTGTTTCTTGAGCTTCCGACGAAGTCGAAGAGCAACACGTCTTTTGGATGAACCGCGGGGCTGGGCCTGTTTAAGCCGTTTCGCCGACGACTGTCGGCTGCCTCCCCTGTGTTTCGAATGCCTGGCCAAGATAGTGCGATTAAGGATTGACTAAGACGTTCGATTTGCCGCACGGCACAGACCGATAACTAACCCCGATTGCTTTTCGGGGCTAATTGCTGCCCGGGCCGGTAGGCTGCGAAAGCTCGTGGAGCTGTCCCCGGAGGTCAAGAATTTGTTTCTGCAAATTTACCGTTTCACCGGTGGTAAGATTCGGGAGTTTTATTCGGTTCGTGGCGACATCAAGTTGCCGGCGCAAGACCGCCTGCCGGATGCCGAGCCACCATTTTTCGACCATCGCTCCAGCATTGGGCGGCGCCTTTTGGAGAAGCCAAGCAGAGACCAGTCGCTCCTCCGGAGGAGAAAGCGTGACCATAAACGCGTTGAGCGAGGCGGCGTCATCTGGATGCAGGTCGCTTTTAAGGATGAGGGCAAGAATTTCTCCATCTGGGACCTGAAGGAGAGTCTCATGCCAATTCTGTTCGCGAAGAAATTCGCGCGCTTTTTCGTCTCGCAACGCCAGAAGGCAAAGCATGGCGATATCGTGCCGCGGCACCGAAGCGGTCTCATCCGCCTTCGCTGGGCCATCCGCTTCAGATTGATCGCCTAATCGAACTGATTCAGTTCTTTGCTTCGGCAGGAGCGATTGAAAATCTTGAGCGGTGACACCCAGTCGTGCGCTGACTTTGCTCACAACTTCCCCGCGCATGAGTGGATCGCGGATGCGCGAAACAGTCTCAGCCAGGCTTCTCGCCAACTGCATCTTGGCGCCTAACGAACCGAGATCAACACCGGCAGTCTCACGCTCGATCCAGTAATCGAAAAAATCACGCGCATCGCCAACGCGGCTTTCGAATGCCTCTTTCCCTTCGTGCCGGATCAGGGAGTCAGGATCTTCCCCTGCTGGCATCTCGGCAACTCGCACAATCAAGTCGTTCTGGAGCAGCGCGTCGAGCGAACGCTCGGCCGCTTTCTGGCCAGCTGCGTCGGCGTCAAAGCAAAGCACAACTTCGTTTACAAAGCGTTTCAAGACCCGCGCCTGATTTTCGGTGAACGCTGTCCCCTGCGGCGCGACCACGTTCGTGATTCCTGCCTCAAACAAACTTATCAAATCAAGTTGCCCCTCGCAGACCACAGCAGAGTTCGCCTCGATCAGGGCACGCTTGGTCTTGTGCAGACCAAAGAGCACCTTGCCTTTTCGAAAAAGCGGCGTCTCCGGTGAATTCAAATATTTCGCCGCTCCCTCCGCCTCCTTTAGGAGCCGGCCGCTAAAGGCGATCACTTCGCCGACGTCGTTGCAGATCGGAAAAATAATTCTTCCCCGAAAGCGATCGTACGCTCTTGAGCTCTCAACCGGCGCGCTTTCCGCGTCATCCCTTGTTTTTGCGAGTCCGCTCGTGATGAGGTCGCGGCTTTGGTAGCCGTGTGCGCGCGCCCAGCTACCAAACGCGTCCCATTCGTCCGGAGCGTAACCAAGCTGCCAATGTTTGGCGGTTTCCGCCGTAATCCCGCGATGTCTTAAATATTTTCGCGCTGGGTCGCCGAGATCTCTTTTTAGCAGATTTTCATGAAACCATTCGGCAGCGTCGGCGTGCAATTTCAGCAATGTCCGGCGCGCCTCATATCGCCGATCTTCATCCTCCGCACCGCGCGTCTCCGCCAATGTAATTCCGGCGCGCGCCGCGAGCTTCCGCACAGCCGATGGAAAATCGGTATGCTCGTAGTCCATGACGAACCGGAAAACGCTCCCGCCCGCGCCACAACCAAAGCAATGAAAGGTCTGACGGCTCGGGCTGACCACGAACGAAGGCGTTTTCTCCTGATGAAATGGGCAAAGCGCTTTGAAATTTACCCCGGCGCGTTTGAGCGGAAAATACGAGCCGATCACTTCTACGATATCGTTCGCCGCAGCAATCTGCTCGATCATTTCCGAAGGGATCGTTCCCATGTGCGCCAGATTATTTTTGCCTCGTTCGGGTTTTGAAGCGATGCCAAACTTACGCAGTGCGAAGTTGTTTCAAAACAGTCACTGTAGGGCGTCTGTGTCAGACGCCGCATCGAAATGATACGCTGGCGTTTCACAGAAACGCTCTACAATTTTGCTCTGTGTGAAAACGAAACTCTCGATGCTGGCGTTGATATGTTCTGTCGTGGCGGCGCCCGCTCATGCCCGTGAGACAATTCACAAGGGCGACGTGCTCGTCGTGCCGCTCCGCGGCGAAGTTGCGCCTTCGCTCCTCGCGTTCCTCCGACGCTCAGTGAAAACAGCCGAGACCAACGAAGCGTCCGCAATCATTTTCGACATGAACACGTACGGCGGCCGACTTGATACAGCCACCGACATCGTCAACGCGCTCAACCAAACCAAAATTCCGACCTACACGTTCATCAACACAAATGCCGGTTCCGCTGGTTCACTTATCGCTATTGCCACGCAACACATTTACATGGCACCGGTGAGCGCAATTGGCGCGGCCGCACCAATCCTCCCGACGGGCGAAGATCTTCCTACTACGGCAAAAGAGAAAACGATTTCGTATTGGTCTGCTCTCATACGTGGTTCGGCGACCAGGAACGGCCATAATCCCGACGTCGCAGAGGCGTTTATGAACAAGGATAAGGAAGTAAAGATTGGCGACCGCCTCGTTCATCCCAAGGGCGCAGTCCTCACTCTCAACGCCCAGGAAGCAACTGAACGAATCAATGGCAAACCGTTACTCGCAGAAGGCGTCGTCGATTCGGTTAGTGATCTGATCAACAAAGCCGGTATAAAAGGAAACGAAGTCAAGATCGAGCCGACCGGCTTCGAGCAAATCGCGTTTTGGATCACCGCGCTTGCGCCTTTGCTACTGTTAGGAGGAATTCTCGGTGCGTACCTGGAATTCAAAATTCCAGGCGTCACCTGGCCGGGGGTCATCTCGGCGATTTGTTTCGCCCTGTTCTTCCTCGGGCACTATCTGGCCGGGCTCGCAGGCTGGGAAGTCGTTGCGCTGTTCGTTCTCGGATTAGTTCTGGTCCTGATAGAGATTCTCTTTTTCGCGCATAGCACGATTGTTTTCGGTGTCGTCGGCGTTTTCCTCATGCTGGCTTCGCTGCTGTGGACGATGATCGATCGCTATCCGGGCCAGAATTTCTTTCCGACGGGCAAAATGCTCGCGATGCCGCTGCTTAACATGTTCATCGCGATCGTCGGCTCATTTATCGTGATCGCTTTGCTTGCGCGCTACCTGCCGCGCACGAGTATTTATCGCCGGTTCGCCTTGATGGATTCAAGTCCGCCGGGACCATCGCTCGCCGGCGCGCCGCGACAGTTCGCGACTGCGACCGCTTTGACTCCAGGAATGCAAGGCACCGCGGTTACAGTCTTGCGACCCAGTGGTAAAGCGCGTTTCGCCGATCACGTTGTCGATGTGGTTACTGAAGGCGAATTCATCGCGTCGCAAACGCCGGTGACCGTCATCCAAACCGACGGAATGCGGGTCGTGGTGAAGAGCGCTGCTCAAATCTAAAGAGAATCGCCAAACAAGCACCTAGCCGCCGGCAACGACGCGGATCAATTCAACACGGTCGCCTTCGGCTAAGAGTCGCTCGGGCCATTCATGCCGATGGACGGCGAGGCCATTGTGCTCTACCAAAATTGATTGGGGTGGGAATTGATAACGATCGATTAACTCCGCAATAGTTTTAGCCTCGCGGGAATCCACGGACTCGCCATTCAGTGAAATCGTCATGCGCCGCAAAGGGCTTGGTCCCAATCTTTCCACACCGGCTCGAGTCCGCGACCGCGTAGGACTGCGGCAATTTCGGCTGGGGAACGTTCGTCGCTGATCTCGAATTGGCCCGTAGCGAGTTCATCTTCGCCGTGCTGGTATTCGGGTGCAACGATGCGGCCCCGCACGGTGCGATGGAGATGTTCGCGGCCTTGCCGGGTGTAACCGCCAGGCTCGGTGTGGCTGCCGGCGCTCATCATTGTTACTCCGATTGACGCCAGCGAATCCCGCAGCGAGGCGCGTTCACGAGTGCTCAGCACGACCCCAAGCTGCGGGAAAGTAATCCGCAAAGCGCAAACCAATTGCACCAGTTCGCGGTCCGTCATCGAGAAGAGCGGATGAAATCCGCCAGCTGCCGGACGCAACCGCGGCAAGCTTACCGTGATTTGCGCCTGCCAGCAGTGTTTGAACAAATATTCCAAATGCGCTGCTAACGCGATGGCTTCATCCTGCCAGCGCGACAAACCGATCAGCGCACCGACGCCAAGCCGGCGAAAACCGGCTGCGTAACCGCGCTCGACGCAATCCAGTCGAAAATTGAAATCGCGTTTCGGTCCGGAAGTATGCATCTCCGCATAAATGCCGCGATTATAGGTCTCCTGGTAAACGACGAGTCCTTCCGCGCCTGCCTCGACAATCGGCATATAATCTTCCGTCTGCATTGGGCCTACTTCGATGGAAATCGACGAAAAATCAGGAGCAAGCGCGCGCACGCATTCGGCAAGATAGTGGTGCCCCGCAAATTTTGGGTGCTCGCCCGCGACGAGAAGAATCTGCCGAAATCCCTGGCGAGCGAGATGCTGCGCTTCGGTGACCATTTCGTCGACGTCAAGCGTGACGCGAAGGATCGGATTGTCGCGCGAGAAACCGCAATACCGGCAGTTATTGATGCATTCGTTGGAAAGATACAGCGGAGCGAACAGACGCATTGTTCGTCCAAAATTTTGCAGGGTAAGGGAGCGCGAAGTTTGCGCCATTGTTTCGAGCTCCTGATCCGATTTCTGCGCGATCAGCTGGTCGAAGCGCTCGACCAGTTCCGATTTCCGCAGCACCAAATTGTCCAGAGTCTCAACGAACGACATCAAAATAATCTCGGACGCATGCGAGCGTTCGCAAACCCAACCGTAATCGGTCACCGCTCAGACAACTGCATCCGCTTTCTGGTTGTTGCGCAAGGAAAGCTTCTCGGTCCCGACAATAAGCAAAGCGGCGGAGCACCGCCGCACTCCAAGACGCGAGTGTGAAACGTAGAATTGACGGCCACGTTTTGGACTGCGGCAGCGTTCTGCCGCTTTTCTCCAGCAAAATCGAGGACTTGATCTGTAAAAAAAGCGGCGTCCGATAATTCCGGACGCCGCTTTAGCCAAATACGATTCTCAGTCCGTTAGAACGCGAAATTAACTCCGGTGCGGACCATGCCAAAGTTGTTGTTCGGTCCATCCACAAAGTTCCAACTGAAATCGCTGACCCAGCCAATGTGCGGGGTCATGCGAACTTCCATGCCGCCGCCGACCTGGCCGATTGCCCGCGACTCGGAACCGGTTTGTTCAGTCCGAATAATTCCGTCGTTCACGACAACGTTCGTCTTTTCGCCGCCACCAAAGATTCCACCGCCTCCACCAAAAATGTAGGGCGAGAAGCGCGTGCAGCGAATCGGGTAGCGCAGTGTCAATGTGCCGAGAACAGAACCCACTGCGCGGCTCTCATGTCCCGTATGGACGTCGAAGATGCCGTTATTAAGATCGACAAAAACATCCTCAAACGAGCGCCTGGCATCCACCGCCCAACCTTCAATGCCCACACCGAAATACCGGTGGAAAAAGTACTTGAGGTCAATGCCACCGCCGAAGGCATGATCTGATTCCAAGTAGCGATCATTCTGCCAACTGTTTCCCGTGAAAATGTAGGTGCCCCACAGACTGACGTTAAACTCGTTGTCAGCGTACCATTGCGGACACGGTGGCGGCGCCACCTGTTTCATCTCTTTTCCAGAATAGGTTTCAGTCCCAGCAACCGCTGCCGAAGTGATTGCAGCGCTGCATAACAGCCCCAACACCATTCTCTTCATTCTATTTCTCCTTCGGTTAAGTCTCTCCTCAGTTTCTTACGCTCCAAACACTCCTTTGGAGTACGCTAGGTAATAACGAAACTCGCTGTTACCATGGATGCCCGACTCTTGGGCAGGCAACGAGAAATTGCAAGGATTTTTTGGTGTAAGGCACCGCCTTACGCGTGGAGTTCCGCACCGGTATTTGCGTCGGTAATGATAAACTTTTCATGGTGAAATGTGGGATCGCCACGAAAGGTGAGCCGGCCCGCGTAGCGGCGCTCCAACTCCACCAGCGATTCTTCGTCTTCTTCCTTCAACCGTTTCAGTACACCGGGATTCAGAATCACTCGAATATCATGAATGCTCTCCTGATACTTGCGCATGACGGTATTGAGAGTCCGATGCAATTCTACGCTCGTGGTCATGGAGGTTTTTACCACGCCGCGTCCGCCGCAGTAGGGACAGTTTTCGTAAATGGTATCGCTCAGGCTTTCCTGCGCTCGTTGGCGGGTCATTTCCATCAAACCAAGCTGCGAAATGGCGAGAATATGTGTCTTGGCTTTGTCGCGATTGAGGCGCTCCTTCATCAAACTGTAAACTGCCTGCTGGTCTTTACGGCTCTTCATATCGATGAAATCGGCTATGATCAGCCCACCGATATTGCGTAAACGAAGCTGGCGCGCGATTTCATCTGCGGCCTCCAGGTTGGTTTGCAAGATAGTTTTCTCCACGTCGCGGCCGCCTTTGTTTCGCCCCGTATTCACGTCAATCGCCACCAGCGCTTCAGTCTCGTCGATCACAATATAACCACCGCACTTCAACCAGACTTGCCGATGGAAAGCGTCATCGATTTGCTTTTGCACGCCGTACGTTTCGAAAATCGGCAGCGCGCCATCGTAATGGTGCACACGATTCCGGGCGCGTCGCGAAATCTGCCCGATCATTTCGATCATTCGTTCCGTTCCCGCGCGGTCATCGCAAACGACTTCGTCGATTTCCTCGGTGAGAAAATCGCGCACTGTCCGCCCAACCAAATCCGGCTCGTCGAAGAGACGACACGGGGCTGGTTCCTCACGAATGAGCTGTTCAACCTGGGCCCACTCATCGAGAAGAAAACGCAGATCCCGCACAAAGTACCTTGCCCGCTGGCCTTCACCGACGGTGCGGATAATGACTCCAACGCCGTCGGGAATCTCCAGTTCCCGCACAATCTTGCGCAACCGTTCGCGCTCCTTCTGGTTTTCAATTTTTCGCGAGATGCCGCTGCGATCGCTAAACGGCATCAGCACCAGGTAGCGCCCGGCAAAACTGAGATTCGTCGTTACCCTCGGCCCTTTGTTCCCGATGGGACCCTTGGTTACCTGCACAATGACATCCGAGCCGACTGGATAGATACTCGGTATATCTTTAACCGTGATCCGTTTTCGCGGCCGCTTGCTCCCGCGGCGATCGATTTCCTCAATGCCGCTGTCGAGCGCAGCCGGAATTGCGTCCCAAAAATGAAGGAACGCATTTTTCTCAAAGCCGATGTCCACAAACATCGCCTTCAACCCCATCTCGATGTTTTTGACTTTACCCTTGTAAACGCTGCCGACAATATTCCGTGAGCTCTTACGCTCGACACTGTACTCCTCGAGGCGGCCATTCTCGAGAACAGCGACCCGGGACTCGAGTTTTTCCACGCTGAGTATGAGCTTTTTGCCGGTCTTTCGTGAGGAAAGACCCAAAAGTTTTCTTACTTTGTCTATCATAAAAGGAAAGGGGTTGTCCGATCAGAAGCGGAGCTGACCAAATGCACTGTAGCGATGGTTCTGGTCGGGTGTTCATCGTGGTGGTGTTCCACGCCTGCGGTTAGACGGCGGTGGCGGAGGCGCAGGTGCCTGGCGCGGACGTATTCCAAAGATCTTTTGGAAGAAATTACGGGGAGCTGGCGTCGCAGCGGGGAGCGCGCGCGCCACGGCAGCGCCTCGCTTGCGTACTTTGCCCTGAGAATCCGCTTCCGGTTCGACATCAGGCGATGCGTCTGAGCTTGCCATCTGCGCAGTGGCACTTTGCGATTCGTCCGCACCTTCTTCGTCCTCGCCTCCGAGATTTCCGCCCTTGTCGTGAAAAGCCACTGACTTGATCAATTGGAGCGGATTGGCATGATGCGCGGGCTGGAGCCAGGCCACCGGCATATCGAATTTGCCTTCATCCAGTGCGAGCGAGCGTTCCAAGATTCTGTCCGCGATTGGGCCGGCGACTTCGCCGCCGTGCCCAGAGGCGCCTTGAACCATCACTGCGACGACATACTTCGGATGGTCAAATGGCGCGAAACACGTAAACCACGCGACGTTTTCCTCTTGACCACGATCAGTGGCCTGCGCAGTGCCCGTCTTCCCCGCGACTACCCAATCTTTCAAACGCGCTCTGCCGCCGGTGCCGCCGTCTTCATTGACAACCTTCCAAAGGCCTTTGCGAACTAACTCGATGTGGTCAGGGGAGATTTCCTGCCGTAAATCCGATCGCACGCGCGGCGGTGGAGCGGCTGGATTCCCTTGCTGATCTAACACCGGAGAACCGTCTTGCTTCAAAATTTTATCGACCAGACGCGGGTAATAGCAGATGCCGCCATTTGCGATCGCCACGTAGGCCATTGCCAATTGCAAGGGCGAAACAAGCGTGTAGCCCTGACCGATTGAAACATTGGCGGTCTGCGCTTGCGACCACCTCTCCTGGGGATGGTGAATTTGCATCCACTCTGGCCCCGGCATATTGCCGGTTTGTTCGCCTGACAGTTGCAGGCCCGATTCTTCGCCAATGCCCAACATCTTGCCGATGTGGTCAATCGACTGAATGCTGGCGGCATTACCGTACTGATAGAAAAAGGAGTCGCACGAAACCTTGAGCGCATCGGCGACTCCGATGGTACCATGCGTGTAATGTTTTTCGGCTACCCAGCATCGGAAAAAGTGGTCGCCGTAGCTCACACCGCCACCGCAACTGTATTTGGCGCCTGCGAGATTTTTCGTGCCCCGCAATCCGGCGAGCGCCGTGACGAGCTTGAATGTCGAGCCTGGCGGCAGGCAACTAATGGCGCGGTTGACTAGTGGATCGCCCTCGTCTTTCTGCAGCGCAGTCCAATCCTTCGCCTTGATGCTCGGGATGAAAGTATTTGGATCGAATGATGGAACAGATGCCATCGCAAGGACGTTGCCATTGTTTGGATCGACAACTACCGCACCCGCCCGGCTCACAGCGCGCAGCGCTTCCTCGGTAATCGCCTGAATACGGGCATCAATCGTCAAATAAACGTTGGCCCCTTGCTGCGGAGGATCTTCGCGCAGGACGCCGTCAATGGTGCCTTTTGCGTTGCGCCGTAAATAACGCACCCCTGGTTTCCCGCGCAGATACTCGTCCGTGATTTTTTCGATGTTCGATTTCCCTTCCATGTCTCCCTGGTAAAAAGTGAACTTCTTTGCGTCCTCTTTATCGATATCGTTCGGCATGCCGACATAACCCAGAAGATGCGTGGCAAGCGCGCCGTAAACGTAGGAGCGCACCGGTTTGATCGTGAGTTCCACTCCCGGCAATCCGACATCATGCTCGGAAAATTTCGCCAAAGTTGGGAAATCGATGTCCTTGACGTAAGAAAACGGGACCTCGGTATCATTGCGATAGTGTTTCTGCAACCGGCCCGCGTTATAATCGCTGGCAAGATCCAGGTCGTTGAGCCGTGGGACGATCCCATGATTGACGATCTTGATGATGTCCGGTTCCTTCAGGTCTTTCGGCATTCCATTGATGGTCGTTCGATACTCGTTCACGGGGGGTTGCCCAAAGCGTTCGCGATAGCCTTTGACCATTTCCGGGAGATAAAAATCCACTTCATAACTGGCCCGGTTTTGGACGAGAGTTAGTCCGTTGCGATCCTTGATCTCGCCGCGCACCGAAGGAATGCGCACCGTCGCTTGAGAACTACCGCGAAGCTGGGAAGTCCAGTCCTGGCCATGCGCTACCTGGATCCACCACAGCTTGAGACCAAGAGCGCCCATGCCCATCAGCATAAAGAGTGCGAGGAGTTGAATCCGCACACGCGAAGTAATACGCCGCCTGTTCATTCAAGCCGCCCCCTTTCGGGTTGATAGGAATAGGCAGTAACACGTCCTATCCACTGTAAGAACCAGAATACGATCGGGGCCATCGCCATGGCAATGAGACCAGGCCCGCCGATCTGCCACCAAACTTCGCGGGTGAATACAAAAGAGCCGCGACGGAATGTAATCATTAAATATTGCGCCAGAACTATCAACGAGGTGAAAACGCCACTCAGGACACAGTGCACCTCCCAACGGCCGCGCGCAAAGAGCGGCCTCAGGCCATGCATTAATCCTGCCAGCACACCGTAAATGAGTATCGATGATCCAATTGAAATTTCAACTTTCCCTCCGATCACCTGCACAGTAAGAGCATCCAGCAAAACCCCCGCGAACAGGGCGAGCGACAGCATCAGAGGAAACGGCAGGGCCATCGCGCCATAGAAGACAATCACGGGCACAATGTACACGTGCGCGTTGTAGAGCCAGGGCAGTGCTGGAATAAAAAACTCCGCAATCTGCGCTATCAGCACAAGCAGGAGCAAAACAAAAAAGAAAATCATTTTCGGCCAGTCACAACGAACACGTCCTCCAAATGCGACAGGTCGACTGCGGGCGTGAGCTGCGCTTGTCCATCCAGTTCTCGCACATGGAAAGCTTTAACACTGCCAATCAGCAAACCCGACGGAAACACGCCGCCGACTCCCGAAGTATAAACTTTTTGGCCAGGCTTCAGGTCGGCCTGTTTTGACAAAAAATTCAGGTTTAAAAGCGGGGTGAGCCCTGTTGTCACGCGCTCGCCAGACACGATCCCCTGTTCCCGGCTTCCTTCGACCTTTGCGGCCACTCGGCAGTTTTCATCGGAAACGAGCAATGCAACCGAGATGCTGTCGCTTACGGTCGTTATTTTTCCTATTAATCCCTCGTCCGTCGCGACAGGCATGTCGATTTGGATGCCATCTCTCCTGCCACGGTTAATCGTAACCGTTCGCCACCAAGTCGAGGAATCCCGCGCGACGATCTCCGCGGCAATTAACTTAAAAACCGAGCGCTCACGATAATTCAGCGCGTGACGCAAGCGATTCACCTCATTCTCCGCATCGCGCAGACCCTGGTTAGTCGCTCTCAGCTCTCGATTTTCCACCTGTAAGTTTGCATTTTCGTGCTCCAATTGGTCGAGCGATTTCAAGCCCGTACGCACGGATGTGAGCTGTTTCTTTAATCCGGAGCCGCCGGTGAAAAATGGTGCTAGCATCTGATAGACGCCGGTCTTGAACTTCTGCGTTGTAGTCGGGCCGAAGGTGAGAAAATATCCCAGAATTGCGCCGAAAATCAGCAGGGCGATGATGTTTGTGCGGCTCATCGCATTTGCGGATTTCGGCTTGGAATTTGCGAACTAGGGAAGGTCGACATCTGCGGAAGCACCGACATGAATCCGCAATCCGAAATCGGCAATCCGCAATTCTTCCTACCGCCACTGGCGGTCTGCCGAGGCCACTTGACGCAAGAATTTAAGTTCATTGAGGCATTTGCCAGTCCCTTCCGCCACTGCGCTGAGCGGATCTTCAGCAACATGGACAGGCAAACCTGTTTCCTCGCTCAAAAGCTTGTCAAACCCCCGCAGCAACGCGCCGCCGCCTGCCAGGACCAGGCCGCGATCGACGAGGTCCGCCGAAAGCTCTGGCGGACAGCGCTCCAAAGTGATCCGCACGGAATCGACAATTGTCGAGATCGGTTCAAGCAACGCTTCGCGTACTTCCTGGGAAGTGATCATGAGCGTCTTAGGCAAACCGGCGACCAGGTCGCGTCCCTTAACTTCTACGCTCGTCTCCTTTTCGCTGGGATATGCCGAGCCAATCTTAATCTTTATCTCCTCGGCTGTGCGTTCGCCGACCATCAGATTGTAGGCGCGCTTCATATACTGCACGATTGCTTCGTCCAGCTCATCACCAGCAACCCGGACGCTGCGGCTGAAAACAATTCCCGACAGCGAAATTAGGGCGACCTCCGTCGTGCCTCCGCCGATATCGATGATCATGTTGCCGGCTGGGTCTTGCACCGGAAGTCCGACTCCGATCGCCGCTGCCATTGGTTCTTCGATCAAATAGACTTCGCGCGCTCCGGCATGGGTCGCCGATTCGCGCACGGCGCGCTTTTCCACTTCTGTGATTCCAGATGGCACCGCAATAACGACGCGCGGCCTCGCTTTTACCCGGCGATTATGCACCTTGGTGATGAAGTGCCGCAGCATCGCTTCCGTCACTTCGAAGTCCGCAATGACGCCATCTTTGAGTGGACGCACCGCAACGATGTTTGCCGGTGTGCGGCCGAGCATGCGCTTGGCTTCATCGCCGACAGCCAGCACTCTGTTGGTGCCCGCCTGCACCGCCACCACTGATGGCTCGCGCAAAACGATCCCCTGATCCTTTACGTAGACAAGTGTGTTTGCCGTACCCAGGTCGATCCCGATGTCGCTGGATAACCAGCCGAAAAGTCCATTGAACATGAATTATTTATTAGCAGAAACTCTCCAGCACGAGAAGAAGCGCGTTCATCCGCCTGAGGCGGCCTACCTTCACAGGAACCTCCCCACGAGCGCGATTCGGCCGGCTGAAACGCCGTAACATGAAACAGAGCGGCACATCGTCAAGCGCATTCTGTCGGACTGACGGAGTATTGGAGTGCCGGAGTCTTGTGGACTGGCTTGCCATTGCTCCAATACTCCATTACTCCATCACTCTATGGGAAGAGTGATCGTCGCCGCATCGATTCTGGCCGCCGATTTCTCGCGACTAGGTGACGAAATCCATCGGGTGGAGGCCGCGGGCGCCGATTGGATCCACTGCGACATCATGGATGGACATTTCGTCGATAACATTTCCTTCGGTCCGGAGATCGTCGGCCGAGTGCGCGGCCTAACAAGTCTTCCGCTCGATGTCCATCTTATGATCGAGCACGCCGATCATTACGTTCCGCGATTTATCAAAGCCGGCGCGAACTCCATTACGGTTCACGTGGAACCAGAGGCGAAACACAGCGTCGCGAAAACATTGCAACAGATTCGGGACAACGGTTGCCGCGCCGGTCTCGCTCTAAATCCCGAAACCTCATTTGATTCGGTTGAGCAGTTCCTGGACAAAATCGACATGATACTGGTGATGACGGTGCATCCCGGTTTCGGAGGCCAGTCCTTTCGCGCTGATCAAATGCAAAAAGTTAAACGCGCAAGATCATTGAACAGTAGGATCGACATCGAAGTAGACGGCGGCATCAACGCCGAGACTGCACGGATATCGATCGAAAACGGCGCAAACGTGCTTGTCGCCGGCACCTCAATTTTTCACGCGACAGATTACGCAAAGGCGATTCGCGAATTGCGGGGCGATCCTGGCTAAGAGTTAAGGAAAAGAGCTAAGAGCAACAGGCGCACTCCGCTTCGCCCTTCGCGCCTCTGGCCCTTAGCGCAATTACGCCGCCGCCACCGGCTCGGCTTCCTCGGTCGTTTCGGCCATCACCTCGTCGGTTTGCGTGACCCGAACGACTTCTTCGATGGTTGTTTTGCCTTCAGCGACGCGCCGCCAACCGTCCTGCCGCAGCGTCTCCATGCCTTCGGCGATGGCGCACTGCTTGAGCTCGCCGCCATCGCGTTTTCGCATGATCATCCTTCTTAGTGGCTCCGTGATGAGGCAAACCTCATAAATTGCCGCCCGCCCTTGATAGCCGGTCTGACGGCACTGATCGCAACCGGCGCCGCGCTTAAAATTGGTACCGAGTTCTTTCACGGGAAAGCCGATCTCAGCGAGATATTCGCGAGGATAATCAACCATCTGCACGCAGTCAGGACAAATCGTGCGTACCAGTCGCTGCGCGATAAACGATTTGACTACCGATGAGAGCAGAAACGGTTCCACATCCATATCGAGCAAACGCGTGATGCCTCCAACAGCGTCGTTCGTGTGCAGCGTGCTAAAAACAAGGTGACCTGTCATGGCCGCGCGGATTGCGATGTCCGCAGTTTCAACATCACGAATCTCGCCGACCATCACCACATTTGGATCCTGTCGCAAAATGTGACGTAGACCTTTGGCGAAGGTGAGATCGATTTCTGGTTTCACATCGATTTGCGAGACACCGGGAATTCGATATTCCACCGGTTCCTCGACTGTAATAATGCGCCGTTGCACTGAATTGATACTGCTCAGGAAGCAGTAAAGCGACGTCGATTTTCCGCACCCGGTCGGACCGGTGAGAAGGATGATCCCGTTGGGTTGCGCCAGCAGATGCCGAATAATTTTCTCCTGCTTTTCGCTGAGGTCGAGGCGATCAAATCCGAAATGCTGTTCACTACGGATGAGCAATCGCAGACTGATCGATTCGCCATTCACCGTCGGAATGGTCGAAACGCGGACGTCAATGTTTTGAGTGTTCGACTGCAAATTAATGCGCCCGTCCTGAGGCAGACGGCGCTCCGCGATGTCCATGTGCGACATTACTTTCAGGCGGGAGATAATGGCCGATTGCAGGACTCGCAATTGCGGCGGCACAGCGACCTCGTGCAAGATCCCGTCGATTCGATAACGAATGCGGAGATCGTTTTCCATCGGTTCTACGTGAATATCTGTAGCGCGCTCAAAGATCGCTTCGCGAATGATCTGGTTCACAAATTTCACCACCGACGCCTCGGGGTCCTCGTCATTCAGCTCGATCGCGGTGTCAGTGTCCTGCAACACCTCAAAGGAACGGTTCGTCTTCAGGATTTCGTCGAACGTCTCTGCGCCGACGCCATAGAGGGTTTTTATCGCACGCAAAAGCTGCGCGCGCGGCACGAGCACCCATTCAACCGGCTTTTTCAAAAGTTGCGAGGCGAGCTGGCGGCCAATGGAATTAAAAAGATCGTATGTCGCCAGCACGGTCGAATTTTCCTTCACCTCGATAGGCAGAATCTGATGTTGAAAAACAAAACGGCTCGGCAAAACTGATAAAGTCGCGCGATCGATCTTTTTCGCCTCGATAGAGACAACTGGTACGCGGAAGAAATTCCCGATCGCGGCGAGGAAACGTTGCTCGTCCACTTTACCGGAATCGAGCACCTGACTCACCCACGAACCGCCATTCAGGTTCACGGCCAGCTGTGCTGCTTCTTCAGTCGAAGGGACACCGCTTTCCAGCAGCAAATTAACCAGCGATTGATTGGCAGGTGAACTCATTCAGCGCGGCGTTCAGTTGAATCCGACAATGCAGAATCGGAAGCGTTCGAATGAAGCCTATTTACAGCGTTTCGCAAGGTCTTTCACGCATAATGCGTAATGACAGGGACGGCCCGCCGTAAGGTTTGGACCGATGCGAGGGAAAAGCAATGAACGAAACGGCACGGCAAATGGAGGGGCGAGCTTCTGTGAGCACGAGCACGCAGGCGGTATTTGGGGACTGTCGTTAGGCGTCGCGGAGCTCCGCCCTCCATGCCTTGTCAGGGCATGTGCAACGCTCGCCGCACAGGCTGGGTAAGCGTGCCGGTAACGCGCATCGAATAATTTTTTTGGAGCCGCGCAATCGCCTCGCTCACTTCTGGCGTGAATACCCCGTTGACGGGCCCGCAGTAATAGCCCAGTCGGCGCAGCGCCGTTTGCATAGAACCCACATAAGCGGGTTGCGAAATGAGGTGTTCGGGGTCCTTGAAGTAGTAACACCATCGCCATTTATAGCGCGGCGCAAAGTCAGTGGCGTTCAGCTCCTTCCCCTGATGGACCAGACCCCATTCGCTTCTTTGAGCCAATGGATCGATTGAACGAACAAAATCGTAGTCCAGTATGTCGTACTCGTCGGCTTGCGCGATGGTCGCGCCAATGCAAAGAACTAAAGCGAGAGCCATTCGTTTCATAAAAATAGAAGCAAGTTAACGCATATCTTTCGGTTCGGGAATATCGGGTGGCGGCAATGTTAACTGTTTGCCCTCTTGCGTTTTGGGGCAATCCGGGCACTCGTTCTGATCCAGGTCCGCGCCAAAATGAGTGGTGTTCTCGTATCTCTGACGCAGTCGGTAAGCGTCCAACTTGGTCAGGGTCACCTGCGGGCACATCAGAATGACTAACTCCTGCCTCTGTTTGCCACTTGATGTGCTACGGAACGCCGCGCCGATGAGGGGAATGCGTGAGAGATAGGGAAAGCCCTCGGTCTGCTTCTGCTTCTGCTCCTGGATCAATCCGCCCAGGATAATGGTCGCTCCGTTTCTCGCGGAAACATTGGTGCGAATATACTTGGTGTCGATTGTCGGGACCGAATTACCGCTGATGAGTACGTTTCCGTTCGGCACCAGGCTGTCGATCTTTTGCAGAATGTCGAGCGACACTTCCTTCTCGGAATTAATAAGCGGGACGACCTCAAGCTGGAGCACGACCTTCTTGTACTCGATGCTCGATTGGATAGAGCCAACGTTGAGCGTGGTCGTGGCATTCGTCAAAGTGCTTGTCGGCACGGGAACCTCCTGCCCTGACGCAATAATGGCTTTCTTGTTGTTGCTTGTGAAAACCGTCGGTCGCGACATGACTTTGAACCGATTCGTGGATTCAAGCAGATGCACTATGGCAGCGAAAGCGTTCCCGGCTGCCACGTAAATGTTGGTCCCGGCGCCCACGTTCTGAATGATATTGCTGAAGTTAATCAGGTTCGACGGATCCAAGATGTTGGTCGGAGCGGCCGAGCCACCGGGCAGCGGAACTCCGGGATCGTGTGGCACGGTACTACTACCAAATATGCCGTTATTGCGCGTGGTGCCGATGAATCTGTTGCGGTATTTCGCGAACCAATCGACACCGAATTCCTCGTTGTTGCTGAGTGTCAACTGACCGATCACTGTACTCAGCGCTACTTGGGGCGCCTGGACGTCCATCTGGTCCAGAATTTTTTGCACTTTCACCACAACCTCACGGTTTCCGAGCACGATGATGGAGTTGGCGCGCTGATCGGCGATGAGCTTGGAGTTTCCGACCGTGACGGCTTGCGGAGTGGTGTTGACCGGTTGCGTGGAGAGTTCCTCCGAAATATTTAGCGAGCTGCCGCCTCCCGTGCTCGAGCTGCCACCAAATTGGGATGAATATTGGTTTTGTCCGCCAGTAGTGCCGGCGCCTCCTCGTTGTTGTTGCTGCGGTTGCGGACTCGCGCCAGGCAGCCCGCCACCGGGCAGCCCGCCAGCTCCTGCTCCCTCTGTCCCCGGCTCCGTTAACGCCTGGACCAACACCGGCAGAACATCACCGGCGGACACATATTGCAAATAGCGCGTGACCGGTTTTGCAAACTCAACGTTGGCGTCAAATTGATGAATTAGTTCACGAATGAAAGGCATGTTGATTGGGCGTGTCACGACGTGGATTCGGTTAGTGCGCACGTCAGGAGTAAGCTTGATTTTCCCCACGATGATCGCTTCCTCGGACAGCACGCCCAATCCGGAACCTTCAACTTGCTGCGGTTGCGGAACCGCCGCTGGCATGTTCACTCTGCGTACCCCCGGCTGAGTGGGCGATTCGGTGCCCTTCTCGAAAATGTCCTTGAGCATATCGCAGACCTTGCTTGCATCGGCGCGATCGAGCTTGATAAACTCACTCACCACTTCCGCCGGCGCCACATCTACCTGGCTAATCACGCTAGCCAGTTGCCGGATGATGTCCGTGTTTTGCGTCACCAGAAGAGCGGATGCTTTTGGCAAGGCGAGAATGTTGATCGTCCCCGAGCTTCCCTGAAAATATGCCATCAACACCTGTTGAAGCTCCTGGGGATCCGCGTATTGCAGATGGAACAGGAAGCTAATCACCGGGTTTCCCGGCGGGATATCCGCAAGATCGGAAACGATTGGCACTGGCGCTTTCCGAGGATTTTGACCTGCTCCCACGACAGCGGTTATGTCGCGGCCAGATGGAACGAGAGAGATTCCGTTAAGACCCATGCTCATCTCGATGATTTTGATAGCTTCCTCGCGCGACACGTCCTTGGTGATGAAAATGTTCACCTTCCCCTGCACGAAATTATCCATGACCAGCTTCTTGCCAGTGAGCTGTTCGTAGAGATGCAACACATCGACGACATCGCTGTTCGGGAATTGAAGCCGAACCATGGCAGGCGCGTTTGGAGGTGGAGAAGCCGGCGCTTCTGCCGGGGGCGCGTTCCCTATCTGGGAAGCAGGGGATGGCTCGGGGCGCCCCAGCTTGGTCTGAGCGGAGGCTGAGGTCGCGCCGGCAAGCACGAGCGTCGCAATGCAGAAAAAGCGGTGCACAGCCTTATTTGGATGGATGGGCGACGCTAGTGCATTTATGAGACCCGTCAAAATATTTCCCTCGGTTGAGACCATCCTGAAGCTGGACGCAGCGGGGAGGAGTTTATAAGAGATTGCCATCATTGCAAACGAGAGTAACGCCATCAATTTGCGCGCAGCCGCGGATTCCCGCTAGCGCATCCGTCTGGTGTTCTGTTTCTGCGGAGCACAGGTCGCCAGCCTGTACTTGCCAGCAGCCCTGGCGGCAACATTCTTTGCGCACGCAATCAGGAGTGACGCGAATTCCCCTTCTCGGCAAGCTGCCGAGACCTGCAGGCTGGCAGCCTGCGCTCCCCAGAACCGCGGGTTTCTCGCGCGCGGTCGCGATCATCTGTTGCATCGTGATCACATCGACCGTCACCGCCGCGCCCGAGGAAGCCGCAAATGCACTTACGCGGATTCGATCTGTTCTTCAGGCACAGCAGGATGCTTGGAACCGGGGCGATATTGATGGATTTATGAACGGGTACTCCCGGTCGGCGTCGACTGTCTTTATTTCGGAAGACACGCTCAGACGCGGCTGGCAAACCGTGCGCGATCGTTACAGGAAAAAATATTCCAGTCGCGCGAAGATGGGGACGCTCACGTTCTCCGACCTCGAAATCACGCTGTTATCATCTGATTCGGCGGTGGCGTCCGGTCGATGGAAACTGAATCGTGCAAACGACCAGCCGCACGGGAGGTTCACGCTGATTCTTAAACGCCTGCCGGAAGGCTGGCGAATCGTGCACGATCATACGAGTGCGGCTGCGCGGAAGCCGTGATTCGAAATGCGTGAATCGTGATTCGTCGTTCCCGATTTAACGAATCACAAATTACGAATCACGATCTCAAACGCGCGAGGAGCTTCTCGTGGATATTATCAAACCCGCCGTTACTGAAAACCGCGACGACATCGTTTGGCCGCAGCATCGGCACGATTCGATCTACGATCGCATCGGCGTTCTGCTCATAAAACGCAGGACGTCCCGCCTTGGCAATCGCAGCAATAACTCTTTCAGGGTTTAGTCGCTCTTCTTCAGGGATTTGTTCCAGCTTGGCGACTTGCGCGATGAAAACGCCATCGGCCAGCTTTAGCGCATCGGGAAGCTGCTGTTGAAAGACTGCGCGCCGCGTTGTGTTGGAGCGCGGTTCGAAGACAGCCCACAGCCGATTTCCGCGAAAGCGATGGCGCAATGCTTCCAATGTCTGCGCAATCGCCGTCGGATGATGACCAAAATCGTCGATCACTTTCACGCCTCGCGCTTCCCCGCGGACTTCCTGTCGCCGCGCGATCCCGGCAAAACTCTTGAACGCGCTGTCGATTTTTGCTTTCGGCACGTCATAAAACCGCGCTGCCATCGCAGCCATCGCAGCGTTGTGCACATTGAATTCGCCCACAAGGGGAATCTCGAACGTCTCATCTCCAAGCTTGAACCTGGAACCTTCAGCTGAACAGGCGACGTCGCGGATTCGTTGGGCGCAATTCTTCGAGAACCCCACCTCAATCATCTGTGCAAGACAATCTTTTGCCACTTCGACGCAATTTGGATCGTCGCCGTTGACCAGCACCATGCCATTCCGGGGAACGATGTTGAGCAAACGCCGGAAGCTCAGCTTGATTTCATCGAGGTTGTTGAAGATATCCGCATGATCGAACTCGATGTTGTTTATGATCAGCAGCTCCGGCAGGTAATGAATAAATTTCGAGCGCTTGTCGAAAAAGGCTGAATCATACTCGTCGCCTTCGATTACGAAATACTTCGAGTCGTTCAGCCGCGCGCCCTGGCCAAGATTTTTCGGAAGTCCGCCGATGACGTAACCGGGTTTGCATCCGGCTTTTTCCATGATCCAGGTGAGCAGCGCCGTTGTCGTTGTTTTACCGTGCGTTCCGGTCACAACAAGATTATGACGGCCGCGCAAAAAATAATTCTTCAATACCTCCGGCAAGGAAAGATAAAGGAGCTTCCTGTTCAGCACGGCTTCCACTTCCGGATTGCCGCGCTTCATTGCGTTGCCGATCACCACCACATCCGCGTCGGCCGGGATGTTTTCCGCGTCATACCCCTCTTTTGACGAGATGCCCTTTTCCTGAAGAAAGGTCGACATCGGCGGATAAACATTTTCGTCCGACCCGGTGACTTTGAATCCGCGCTCCTTTAACGCTGCCGCCACTGAGGCCATGGCCGTGCCGCAAATCCCAAGGAAATGAAAACTCTTCGGCGCTTCCTTCACGCGGATTCTTTACGCCGCCCCAATGGAAAAGGAAACCACGGATTACGCGGATTTCCCGGATAAGAATCAAACGCCCCGCGTCATTCCGAGCGCAGGCGAGGAATCCCATTGAATTACCACAAGCTTCGCCGCGGGATCACTCGACCCTGCGGAGTTTACCCCTGAGCGAGTGGAGCGAGTCGAACGGGGCTACGCCCGGGATAACGATCGCTAAGCGACTGTCATTTCTTTTCAAACACCTCTACCGCCGCCCACGCTTCATCCGGCGGGGTTTGTTCGTATTCAAGCGCGCGATCCAGGTACATTTTTGCCAGCAGATCGTCCGGATAAAATTCCAGGAACCGCGAAAACAGAATCTTGGCCTCGGTAAAATCGCGTGCCCGGAATTTCTCCAATCCCTCTTCGTACGTCTCCAGCCACTTCAGGAATTCTGAATCGATCTCTTCGTTTCGAGCGCCAATGAAAGTAAAAACATCCACCGGTTTGGTTTTGCCTTTCACCTGCACCCGGGCGACCGAGCGAAGATAAACTTCGTCTCGCACCAGCTCGGCGACCGTGGCGCCGACTAGAATATCGAGGCCATAAATTCGCGTAAGACCTTCGATCCGCGACGCGAGATTCGCCGAGTCGCCAATGACTGTGGGATCCATGCGCTCGTGCGAACCAATATTACCAACGATTACTTCACCGTGATTGATACCAATACCCATGCCAAACCCTATACGACCCTCTTCGCGCCATTTTTGATTGAGCTGTCGCAGCTCACGCCGCATTCCCAGCGCCGCGCGCGCACAATTTTTCGCGTCCTCTGCGATGCCAAAACTGCGCACATTTCCCCATACCGCCATGATTCCGTCTCCAATGAATTTATCCAGCGTGCCACCGTTGCTGAAAACAACCGAAGTCATGCGGCTGAGATATTCATTAAGTTGTGCAACCAACGCTTCGGGCTCGCCCTTCTCGGACAACGTGGTGAACCCGATCAGATCCGAAAACAGCACGGTGACCGGAACACGCGCGCCGCGAAGCGAGCTATAGTAGCTGTGCGGATTTTCGAGGACTTCTCTGACCAAATTTTTCGAGACGTAACGTTCCAGGGTGCGTCGAGTGCGCAATTTCTCGAGCCGCTCGAGTGCGTACTCAAAACCAAGCGAAAATGATCCGCTCAACACAAGGCTCGAGAGCACCGGAACCGTGAGAAGCAGAAGTCCTGTTCCATCGTAACACAATCGTGCCATGCCTAGATATGCAGCCGTAATCAGCACCAGCGTACCGAGGCAAAGCAATGGGCGACGCAAAAAGGCCACCAGTAACCACGCCACTAGCCCTGCCGCGCCCACCAGCGCGAGGCCGGCTTTAGGCGGTGTGGGCCGCAAAAATTCGTGATTCATCGCCGCAGCCATTGCCTGCAAATGAAGCGCGGGGCCTAATGTCATCGGGCTCATCGGCGTAACGACAGTGTCGTGCTCCACCTGCGCCGATGATCCAATCATTACAATCTTGTTCTTGAAGAACGCGCCGTCCGCGTAATTGGAATGCCAAAATTTTGGATCGAAAACTTCGTAAAGCGGGCGCGGCGCAAACGCGTCCGGCGACGTAAAACGAATCATATGGCCGCGAAAATCCTGCGGCACATCATTCGCGTGACCGATCTTAGCCAGTGCGCGTGCCGAAAGAGATTGATAAACTTCTTCAGTCGGGTCGGGCGGTAAATCGGCGAGTTGCCGATCAGTCACGCGATAAGTCACAGCCCGGATTTTTCCGTCAATTGGGTCGGCCCAGAAATTTACAAACCCGACGCGATCATCCTGCAATTGCGGCGCTGGAATCAGCGTATTATTCGGCGTGACGGCTTGAGCTGCATTCGCCATGTCGAAATTTGCGCCGAGCACGACGTCATCACGGTAACGGTCAAGCGCAGCATGAAAGGCTGGATCACCGTCGTTGGGCGGACTAAAGATCATGTCGAACATGACCGCGCGCGCGCCCGCACCAAACAACCGATCGAGTAAAAGCGCCCAGACCTCCCGTGACCACGGGAACGGCTTTTCCGTCATCAGCTGAAACGCGCGGTTGTTCGCAATCTCTTCATCGGTCAGCGGTGGCAATTGCAATGTGCTTTGGTCAATCCCGAGAAAAACAAAATCGGATGGTGCAGGCGTCTTTCGGCCTTCGCGTCGAAGCAAATCTTCAAAGCTTTGTTCGCCGCGCCACGGCGCCGAAATAAATGGGACATCTGGGAAAAAATGACCGAGCACGATCACGCCAGTCCAAAAAAAGCAGATGAAAGCGAGGACCAGGAAACGATGACGCCCAAGCCAGTGCATGGCGGCGGAATCTAGCACTAAAACATTGAAGCGTTAAGGGTTGAGAGCGTGACGGAATCGATCCGCTGTAGCGCCTGCACAGTTCAACGCTTTGACGTCGGCCCCTGCAGAAAGCAGTTGTCAATCTCGACTCGCTACTTATTGTTCGTCGCCCGGCGCTGCCGCGTCGTGACGATCTGCGCACCTGGTTCCGCGCAACGGGACTGCATCGGCGAGTGAGGTCGCGAAGATCGATAATGGAACAAACAGCTCGCTGAACGAGGAACCCCGAAGCGATTTGGGGAAACAACCATGCCAAGAGCTACTAACGCCCCGGCAAGCCGGGCGCGACGCAAACGAATCTTAAAAAAAGCCAAAGGCTACCGCGGACGCCGTTCGAAACTTTTCCGCTACGCGAAGGACGCGATCATGAAAGGCCAATATTGGGCCTATCGCGACCGTAAGACGCGTAAACGCACGTTTCGCTATCTCTGGATTCAACGCCTGAACGCCGCCGCTCGCGCAAATGGAATGACCTACAGCCGCTTTGCGGAAGGATTAAAAGCCGCAGGCATCGGCCTCGATCGAAAAATTCTCGCAGATCTTGCGGTCAACGATGAGATCGCATTCAAATCGATCGTCGATCAGGCAAAAAGCGCGCTGGAAAAGAAAAACAAAAAGGCGGCGTGATCTTGCCGTTGAAGGGATGAACCGTTGACGCGTTGCAGCGGATTCGCTTCAACGACCTAAACTCCTTAACGCTTCAACGTTTCATGCACCCACTCGAACAGCTCCGTGACGATGCCCTGCGCGAAATCGAAGCCGCGCTTGACGAACAGGCGCTTGAGGTGGCGCGCGTAAAATATCTCGGCAAAAACGGCAGTGTATCTGTCTGGGGCGAGCAGATGAAAACGCTCGCTAAAGCAGAGAAGCCAGTCATAGGCAGACTACTCAACGAGGTTCGCGACGCCGTCACCGCCGCGATCGAAACGCGCAACGCACAATTCCGCTCAGAGAAAGAATCGAGCGCGCTCGCCAGGATCGACATCTCGCTGCCGGGAACACCGCACGAAATCGGCGCGCTGCACCCGCTCACGCAGATGTGGGAACGTTCTATCGAAATTTTTCGACGAATGGGGTTCGCGCTCGCGGACGGACCGGACATTGAGGACGAATGGCATTGTTTCGACGCGCTCAACACGCCGCCCGAACATCCGGCGCGAAACGAGCAGGACACATTTTATTTACCGGACGGACGTTTGCTGCGAACGCACACTTCGACCGTGCAAATTCGAACGATGCAAGCCGCGCCGCCGCCGATTCGCGTGATTGCTCCCGGTGCCGCCTATCGTCGTGATGAACTCGACGCCACGCACAGCCCGCAGTTTCACCAGATCGAAGGACTTTATGTCGATGAAAACGTAAGCGTCGCCGATTTGAAAGGCGCCCTCGAGTTTTTCATGCGCGAACTTTTCGGTTCGGGAACAGAAGTTCAATTTCGTCCGCACTTCTTCCCGTTCACCGAGCCGAGTCTTGAGGTTTATGTGAAATCGAAAGCGCTCAAGGGTGGCGAGCGCTGGATCGAGGTCGCCGGCTCGGGCGTGGTTCATCCCGCGGTTTTCGAGCAGGTCAACAAAGCGCGTGGTGACAAAGCTTACGATCCCGAAAAGTGGAGCGGCTACGCGTTCGGTCTCGGAATGGACCGCCTGGCGATGATTCTGTTCGACATCCCTGACATCCGCCTGTTCGCGCAAAACGATCTGCGGTTTCTCCGCCAGTTCGCATGAAATTTTCCGTCAATTGGTTACGCGAATTTGTCGATCTTCCAGAAAAACCGGAAGAGATCGCTGATTTACTCACTCGCGCCGGCGTCGAAACGGAAAACATCGAAACCCGCGGCGCGAATGTCGACAGAGTGATCGTCGCGCAGATTACTGCGTCATCGCGCCATCCCAATGCGGATCGTCTTAGCGTCTGTGAAGTTGATGATGGCAGCGGCACGAAACGCCAGATCGTTTGCGGCGCGACCAATTACAAAGTCGGCGATAAAGTTCCGCTCGCGTTGCCGGGCGCCAAGCTGCCGAACGGACTGGAGATTCGTGAAAGCAAACTGCGCGGCGTCGAATCCGCAGGAATGCTTTGCAGCCCAATCGAGCTCAGCCTCGGAGAAGACGCTTCCGGCCTCTTGATTCTGTCGCCTGATGCAAAGGTTGGGGCGCCCATCGCCGATCTTTTCCCAGCTGACACGATTCTTGACGTCGAGATCACGCCAAACCGTGGTGATCTGCTGAGCCATTTTGGTCTGGCCCGCGAAATTGCGGCGCTCACTGGAAAAAAAACTAAGTCAACGCCGCGCGAATCGAAAATTCCCGTCAACAAGACCGGCGTGAACATCACGTCAACGCACGAATGTCCGTTTTTCTCCGCGCGCAAGATCGACAATGTGAGGGTGGGACCGAGTCCGCAATGGTTGCGCGCGAAGATCGAGAGCGTTGGGGTTCGCTCGATCAACAATATCGTCGATATCTCGAACTTCGTCATGCTCGAGCTTGGCCAACCGACGCATGCGTTCGACGCCGATAAATTGAAGGGCAGTATCAACGTGCGCCTCGCACACGATGGCGAGAAATTTCTCGCGCTCGATGGAAAGACGTATTCGCTCAAGCCGGACAATTGTGTTGTCGCTGATCAAGAGCGCGCGGTTGGAATCGGCGGCGTAATGGGCGGCGAGGAAACTGGCGTGACCGAGTCAACCAAGAATGTCTTGCTGGAAGCCGCTTACTTTTTGCCGGCGAGTATTCGTCGGACCGCGCGCGAATTAAATCTACCGAGCGACGCCAGTTACCGATTCGAGCGCGGCGTCGATCCTGATATGGTGCTCCGTGCATCGCAGCGGGCCACCGAATTGATTCAAGAGATCGCAGGCGGAACTCCGGCAAAGGAAATCAACATCGCCGGCAAGCCGCCGGCGAACCCAGCCGATGTTTCGTTGCGCTACGAGAAATGCGATCGCGTTATTGGGATCGCGATCAAACCGAAAACGGTCGATGAAGTTCTGACCAGATTCGGTTTAAAGAAAATCAGCGCGGCCGAGATAACGAAATGGAAAATTCCGAGCTACCGGCGCGACTTGCAGCGCGATGTCGATCTTATCGAAGAAGTCGTGCGAGCTTACGGCGCCGAAAGAATTTCGGGAACGGATCGCAGCCGATTCACGCCTTCGAGCGCGGCTGACCGCGCGCACGATTTGGAATTACAAATGCGCCAACGACTGGTTGCAGGTGGCCTTACTGAAGTGCGGACGTCAAAGTTGCTTCCCAGGGAAAGATTCGCGTTTGGCGGAAAATGCGATCGAGTTACGCAATCCACTGAGCGAAGATCACGTGGCACTGCGCCCCAGTTTGTTGCCGGGATTGCTAGGAGTACTTGACCACAACATTCGTGCGGGAGCGGAACGCGTCGCGATCTTTGAAACAGGTAGGGTTTTCGAACCGACGAGCGGCGCAGAAGAGAAACGAATAGCGATTCTCCTCTGGGGTAGCGTTGGCGGTGCACGTCATTGGCGGAACGAAAAACGCCGCGCCGATTTCTTCGATCTAAAAGGCGCGATCGAACTAACAAGAACCGGTTTGTCTTTTCGTCGCAGTCAGCATGCCAACTTTGCTCTCGCTGTAGAAGTAACGGCGGGTAATCAACTGGTTGGCCTCGCAGGGCAGCTAACGAATTCGCTCGCGTCAACAATCGACGCACCCGGCAGCGTCTTTGTTGCGGAAACATCGCTTGATTTCCCGATTAGCGGTTTGGGCTCGCGCGCCACTTTCCGCGAACTTGGGAAATTTCCACCTATCTCGCGCGACATAGCGATGATTGTTGCCGAAGATTTGACCCACGAAAAAATATGGGAAGTGATTTTCCATCCAACGGAAGCGTTGTTGGAACGAGTTGAATTTTTTGATCTCTTTGCCGGCACTGAAATCGGTGAAGGCAAAAAGTCGCTCGCATATCGATTGACATATCGCGACCGGAGTCGCACACTGACAAGCGAGGAAGTGAATGCAGCGCATGCGAAAATTCGCGAGCGGTTGCGAAGCGACCTCGGCGCAGAATTGCGCGAATAGTTCTTTGAAAGTGTGAGAGTCGTTTGTTGAGGGTTGGGAAGAAAACCAGTGCTTTTCGCTCAACTCTCAACCAGCGGCTCTCATCATCCCCGAACGTTTTAGGGATGGAAGCTTTACCCTGCGATGTTCGAGATTACAGGTGGGATTCCCGAACCGATATTTGGTTAACCTAAGGAGGCTGAGTCGCCGGAGAAGATGGCAGGCCTTAATTGGAAGTCAGACGCTGCGGCGACGGTCATCCACCCGTTACGAAAAGGGAACGGGAGATCCGCCTAAACGGCATCCGCGGGGTAATATTTTAAAAACCCGGATCGAAATTTCGATCCGGGTTTTTCGTTGAAGCATTGAAGAGGTAAAGCTGGATCTTACTGCTTCGATGCTTGAACGCTTCATCGCATTTGAAAATTCTGCTCCACGATCCACAGTGCGCGGTGACATGCGCGCCCTGTTAGCTCTCGAAGACGGTCGATTTTTCGAGGGCGAATCATTTGGCGCAACCGGTACCCGCGTCGGCGAGGTTTGTTTCAACACGGCCATGACCGGTTACCAGGAAGTGTTGACCGATCCTTCCTATCGCGGGCAGATCGTGGCGATGACTTATCCGTTGATCGGCAATTACGGCACAAACTCGCTCGACCAGGAGAGCCGCTCACCGCACGTCAGCGGCTTTATCATCGAAGAGCTGAGCGAAATCCCAAGCAACTGGCGCTCGGAGATGTCGCTCGATCAATATTTGAAAAAATGGAACATCCCCGGCGTGCAGGGAATTGACACTCGCGCCTTGACCCGGCACCTGCGCACCCGCGGCGCGATGAAGGCTTGTCTGACTACGGAAGAGATTTCTCCAGAAGAAGCGACGCGGGAGGCCATCAAAGGCGAGGGCGTTATCGGCATGGATTACGTTCGCGAAGTTTCAGCGCGCGAAATTTATCAATGGGACCCCGAGGACAAGTTGAGTGAGCCCTGGTCAATCAGGTCCACTAACGGCGGAATCAAACCCAGCCTTCCGCCGGTCCGATTTCGCATCGTCACTTACGATTATGGAATCAAAGAGAATATCCTGCGGCTTCTGCGGCAGAAAGGTTTTCGCGTCACGGTTGTACCGGCAACCACAACTGCCAAGGAAGTGCTCGCGCTCAATCCGGATGGCATTTTTCTTTCCAATGGACCGGGAGATCCCGCAGTCCTGCCTTATGCGCACAAGGCAACGCGCGATTTGATGGGCAAAAAGCCGATTTTCGGGATTTGTCTCGGCCATCAGATTCTTGGATTCGCGTTCGGCGGATCGACTTACAAATTGAAATTTGGGCATCACGGCGCGAACCAGCCCGTAAAAGATTTGAGCAGCGGCAAGGTGGCGATCACGGCGCAAAATCACGGGTTTGCAGTCGATCCCGAGTCGCTGCCGTCCAACGTAGAAGTGACGCACATAAATCTGAACGACGGCACCGTGGAGGGAATGCGGCACAAGGAACTGCCAATCTTCAGCGTACAATATCATCCCGAAGCCGCGCCCGGCCCGCATGACGCTTCCTACTTCTTCGATCAGTTCGCCGATTTGATCGAAAAAAGCGTGTGAGGCACGTGCATTGACCAACACACCGAGCAGCCGACATTTGTCTCATGTTTAATTCAACAACAAACAGACACGCGATTCTTAAGATCGCAGTCGCTGCGATACTGGTCGTCGGACTGACCGCTGCTCCACTCGCCATTGCGCAGGAACATGAGCATGGCAGCGACGCGGCCGCGTCAAAGGAGGTGACCGGCGAAGTAGTCGATATGATGTGCTACGTCGATCATAATGCGGTCGGCGAAACACATGGTCAGTCCTGCGGGGCGAAGTGCATCAAGAACGGTGGGCCAGTCGGTATTGTAAGCGAAGGCAAAGCCTATCTGGTGGTGGGCGAACACAAGCCAATCAACGAGCAACTCGCTGAGTACTGCGGTAAAAACATCACCGTGAAAGGCAAGCTCGCCGAGCGTGGCGGCATTGCCATGATCGAGAACGCCGAGATCGTAAAGAAATAGGTCCTCAGCCACGCCGTCATTGTGCGCGAAGTCGAGGAATCCCGTGGCATGACTCCGCGGTAGCTTCGCGAGATCCTTCGACTTCGCTGCGCTCCGCTCAGGAGGACAATGAGGTCACTTGTAATATGGCCGCAACGACGGTCGCAGTTTTCCGACCTTAAGAGCCGTCTCGACTTGCAAATCAGAAACCGGCGCCTCCGCGAATTTGCGAACCTCGCCTGCCTCGAGCGCCGCGATCGGCAATCCATCCAAAAATAAAACCCGATTTGCAGTCAGCGCCGGAATTCGCGGTCCTGGTGTCAGAATGCCTTGCAAGTTCAGCGAATCCGCCGCGCTCAGCGCGATCAGCTCGCTGTTTCGCGACGCCTTGCGAATGGAACGCAACAGGCCAATTGCCTCAGGCAGGGCAAATTGTTCGCCGCTGATTCCTCCCACAAAATAGCCGCCGCGAATCTCGCCCCGCGCCTCCCAGCGGCGATAAATTCGCCCCAGCTCATACCATGTAACCGGAAGGCTCTCGCGTTCGAGCAAGCGACGAAACACCACGCCATACCGATGCAGCAACACCCGCGCAAATTGCTCGATGGCCCCATCGCGCGCAGAACTTTCCGCTCCATTTCCCGTTGTCGGCGAGGCAATGTCGGTTCTCAGCAGCGACCAACGCCCTGCGAACTCGATGCTGGCAAGATTCGTTTTGCGCCGCCGTTTTCCAGCGTTACGGCCAAACGTGGGACGCTTATTTGACGGCACCAGAAGGGCTCGCAATCCATCGAAACTATCCGAAGTCACCAGACCAAGTGCAGCAAGTTGCGACAAAGCTTCTTCAACTTGAGAAGGCAGCAGTCCGCTACGACGCACCAGTTCGGTAAAGAAGAGCGCTCCGCCATTTGCAAGAGTATCGAACAGAGTTCGGCCGGCACCGAAGAGTTCCATCTCCGAATCCGTCTGCGTCAGCATCAGCCAATGCCGGAGGTTCTCGCGTTGATAAAGCGCGATGGGGCTGGTTCGCAACGGAGCGCTCGTCCGCGTGTTTGGATTTTGCGGCGCGCTCAAGCGTGCCCAGCCTATCCGGCCCGAAAAACAAAGGCGATCGAGCCATTCAGGATCGTAGTCGGCAACACGCGCGGCGAGGACCGCAGATTCCCACGCAGCCAACGGCAGCTCGCATCCGTCCAGTTGTTCGAGAACAGATTGCAAACCTTCGGGACCTTCGACGCGGTGCTCCGGGTCGGCGCGCTGCCATGCGAAGAGAAAGCGATAAAAATCCTGCGGAGAGACCGGCTGAATTTCCGCGCGCAATCGATCGATCGTGAGCCGATGAATTCGCGCCAGTAAACGGCGGTCGCACCACTCCTGGTCAGGCGCCTGCGGGCGAAACTTGCCACGAAGGACAAATCCTTCCGCTTCGAGGGCCAGTAATGCCGCGTCGATTTCCGATTGTGGTAATACCAATACATCTGACAGCTCGCCAACAGTGATCGGTCCGCAAACTTCCATTCGCCCCCGAACCACTTCGCGAATCGCGTTACCGCGTTCCCATGTTTTTCCGCGCCCTGAGTCGGGAAAAATCAATTCAGGTTCAACGCTCGCATTGAGGTAAACCGCGTGAATCATTGGGAGCCCCTCCGCTGCGACCGAGAACCTCTTGGTGGAACCAGTCCCGCGACTGCGGGAGGATTCGCCATTGCTGTGGCGCTTTTCGGGCATTTCCTCGCCGTTTGAAAGCGGCGCTGCCGCGCCGCACTCCAAAACCTCGCGGTCATCGGGAGTTTGCGCGGCAAGAATCAGTCGTGTCGCTCGGTTTTCAGCTGTGAGTGTCGACAAGAATTGCTCTGCATTCTCGCCGTCCGACGTTCGCTGCACTTCTTCCGGCGTCATCACGCCGAGCAGCATTAATGCATCGTGCAGTTCATCCGCATTCGTTGCTTCGGGCCATGCTTCCTTTTGAACTTTCTCAATCGCTGCCGCATCGAGCACCCCTAAGCCGTCGCTGCCGTTGCGCTCGGAGGCGCGACGGGTGTACACCGCCTGGGTGCGTCGTTCCTCCAGAGGTGCATTATCCAGAAACGCATACGGTCGCGCGTTGAGAATCTCAGACGCAAGCGGTGACGGCTCCGGCAAGTCGCGTGCAATACAGCGGATCTGGCCGTGTTCGATCTTGCGCAACACTTCTTCCAAACCCTCGACGTCCATCGCTTCCGTCAAACAATCGTCGATTGTCTGCTTTACCAGCGGATGATCCGGAATTTTGCGATCACCCACGATATGTTCCAGACAAGCGAGCTGATCGGGGAAAACTGCCGCTAAAAGATTTTCCGACTCCATGCGCTGCAGTGGCGCGGCGATTTTTGCGCCACCACGAAACCGAGGCACCGCAAGCGAACGCGTTGCGTTCCAGCGCCAGCGAATCGTGAACATCGGCGCGTCCAGCAATGCTTGAACGAGCAGGTCGCGAACTGTCTTTGAATTCAAATAACGAAAAACTTCTTCGAGCGGAAACGAATGCTGTGTGCCGAGCGAAATCACAATGGCGTCGTCTGTCGCCGCCGCCTGGAGTTCGAAATTGAACGAGCGACAAAAACGCTTTCGCAAGGCAAGTCCCCAGGCGCGATTGATCCGATTGCCGAATGGCGAGTGAAGGACAAGCTGCATCCCGCCCGATTCATCGAAGAAGCGTTCCATCACCAGCGTTTGCTGTGAAGGAATTGCGCCAAGCGAACGGTAAGCGTCGGAGAAATAGTCGCCCAACTGTTCAGCAGCCTCAGCTGGTAACTGCATTTCCCGGGCGAGCCACTGACTGGGATTTTCAGCGAGTCTCGTTTCGATTTCCATCCGAAAATCCGATACAGCCTGCGACAACTCCGATGTGCGCGCCGGAGCTTCGCCCAGCCAGAATGGAATTCCCGGTGGCTGGCCTTTTGCGTCTTCGACACGAACGACACCAGAGTTGATTCGCAGAATTCGCCACGAAGCATTGCCGAGCTGAAAAATATCGCCGGCCAAACTTTCCACCGCGAAATCCTCGTTAACTGTGCCAACGAAAGTTTCCGACGGGTCGAGAATCACGCGATAATCGGCGTTGTCGGGAATCGCGCCCCCGGACGTAAGAGCAACGAGCCGTGCACCGCGCCGCCCACGCAAACGATGATTGACTCGATCGTGATGAATCAACGCTGAGCGCCGGCCGCGCTTAGTGCTAAAACCTTCAGCGAGCATTTCCACGACGCTACCGAATTCTTCGCGCGTGAGATTGCGGTACGGCCAAGACGAACGGACAAGGTCGAAGAACTCATTTTCATCCCAATCTTCAGCGGACGCCGCGGCGACAATTTGCTGGGCCAGGACATCCAGCGGCTTTTCAGGAATGCTCAGGCGATCAAGCTCGCCACGACGGACACTACGGAGTAACGCAGCACATTCGACCAGCTCATCGCGGCTCAACGGGAAGATGCGGCCCTTGGGCAAACCGCCACGCTTGTGTTCGGCCCGGCCCACGCGCTGTAAAAGGCTGGCAATGGATCGCGTCGTGCTGAGCTGGCAAACGAGATCCACTGAACCGATATCAATGCCCAGCTCCAGCGAAGCAGTAGCAACGAGCGCTTTCAGTTCGCCTCGCTTCAATCGATCTTCCGCATCCAGGCGCAGCTTGGCGGAAAGACTTCCGTGATGGGATGTCACAGCGTCTGAACCGAGCAGTTCGCTGAGATGATGCGTCACGCGTTCGGCCATTCGGCGCGTGTTCACAAACACGAGTGTGGTCCTGTGCGCCTGGATCAACTCCGCTACGCGATGATAGATTTCCTCCCAAACTTCATTCGACATAACCGCTTCAAGCGGAGACTTCGGAAGTTCAATCGCCAGATCCAGTTCGCGGCGATGACCGATATCGATGATTTCGCAATCCGCATTGCCAGCCTCGTCCACAGCATGCGCGCCGACCAAAAAACGCGCCACTTCTTCGATTGGTTTTTGTGTTGCAGACAAACCGATTCGCTGAAGCGATCCACCTGAGGCGGATTTCGTTAATGCCGCTAACCGCTCGACACTGAGGGCGAGGTGTGCGCCACGCCGGTCGTCCACGACAGCGTGAATCTCATCCATGATGAGTGTCCGTGCGGTGGTTAACATGCGCCGACCCGATTCCGAAGTGAGCAGCAAATACAGAGATTCCGGCGTGGTCACGAGAATGTGCGGCGGTTTTTTGATCAACGCCCGGCGTTGCGCGGCAGTTGTATCGCCAGTGCGAACTTCTGCACGCACATCGATGTCATGGCCTTCGGTTTCACGCAGCAGGGCACGAATTCCAGCGAGCGGTTCCTGCAAGTTTTTCCGGATATCGTTGCTCAAGGCTTTGAGGGGCGAGACGTAAACCACCTGCGTTTCATCGGGCAAATCAATCCGTCCACCCTCTCGGAACAACGCATCCAGGGAAGCAAGGAACGCCGCCAGCGTTTTCCCCGAGCCCGTCGGCGCAGAAATCAGCACGTGCCGGCCGGATTGAATTGCCGGCCAACCGCGCAGTTGCGGTTCGGTCGGTGATCCGAATATCTGCTCGAACCACCGTGTTACCGCTGGATGAAATTGGAAGGACTGCATAAAGGCGAAAAGTGAACCAATTAATTTAAGTGCCGACGCCAGAAAGAAAAGTTCTGACGGGACCAAAGTGGATCGGCTTCTCCTGAAGACGATCTCAATCGCCGAATGCGCAGTGATCTTTGTCCAAAGCATTGTGGCCACGAAAATCAGGCGGCAACACCGCATTTTGTTGCCAACGCGTTGAAGACGACGCGTTCCACCTTGGACGTCACCACTCAGAAAAGAAGTTACGTTCGCGCTCTCAGCGCGATCACTTCACGCAACATTCGCAAGCTATCCTTGAAAAACTGAACTTTGCTCCCCTCGGCGTGATTCCAGCGCACCGGAATCTCACGAACTTGCAAGCCGACGTGCCGCGCGAGATAAAGCAGTTCGACATCGAAGGCGAAGCCATCGAGGCGCGCGGCCTCCAGAATCGGGCGGCAGACATCGAGACGAAAAGCCTTAAACCCGCACTGAGTGTCCCAAAACGGGAGTCCAGTCGCGAGGCGCACGAGTAAGTTGAACGCGCGACCCGCCTGCTCGCGTCGCCAGGGTTGATGAATTCCAATCAATCCGCGATCCAGGGCGCGAGACCCAAATGCAATGTCGACCTCGCCTTTTGCAATTGGCTCGATCAATTTCGGCGTCTCCCCCAGCGGCGTGGAAAGATCCGCATCGAAAAACAGGCCAATCGGTTTTCGGGCGGCAAGCAATCCGGAACGCACGGCGGCGCCTTTGCCCCGATTTGGAAAATTCTCGAGCAAGCGCGTCTCGATCCTGGCATCTTTCAATCTTTCACGTGCAATTGCCCCAGTCGCATCAGTTGATCCGTCATTCACCACGATCAATTCGCTCTCCGGCGCATTTGCCGCGAGATAATCGAGCGTGAGGCGAAGCGTCTCTCCGATGCGCGCCGCTTCGTTGAAACAGGGAATAACGACGGAAAAGGGTGGAAGCATGGGAGTTCGCTAAACAGTTGAAGCGTCGAACCGTTCAAGCGGGTTTCCATTTCAAGCCTATTAACGGTACAACGCTTTCAACGTTTTAACGCTTTAACACTTCAACGATAGATTTCGATCACAAACTTGCCGTTTGGATCGACGTAGCCCCGATACATTCCAGCGGTATTAAATGGCAAAGCCATGTCGCCTTGGCGATCGATGGCGATCAGTCCACCCGTACCGCCAAGCTTCGCCACCTTATCCAAAGCGGTCTGCGCCGCGTCCTTGAGAGACATCCCTCGATATTCCATCAACGCTGAAACATCACGCCCAACCGTTGCGCGAATAAAATATTCACCGTCACCGGTCGCGGAAACGGCGCATGTTGCGTTGTTCGCGTAGGTGCCTGCACCGATAACAGGCGAATCGCCAATGCGCCCCGGTCGCTTGTTTGTTGTGCCACCAGTTGAAGTCGCTGCTGCAAGATTCCCGTTTTGATCCAGCGCCACTGCCCCCACTGTGCCGTGCCGATCTTGATCGGTAATCAAAAACTTTTTACCGGTATCCCTCGTGCGACTCTTTTCAGCAGCCTTCATTTTCTGCAAAGCATCCCAACGCTCCTGGGTAAAAAAATATTTCTGGTCTACGAGTTCAATACCGTTTTCCTTCGCGAACACTTCTGCGCCTTCGCTATCCATCATGACGTGTCCGGACTTCTCCATCACCAACCGGGCAAGATTGATCGGATTTTTGATGTGCTTCAACGAAGCGACCGCGCCGGCAGCGAGCGTTTTTCCGTCCATGATGGCTGCGTCCATCTCGTTCGTCCCAGCGCTTGTAAACACAGAGCCTTTGCCTGCGTTAAAATGTGGATCGTCTTCAAGTACGCGCACAGCGGCCTCCGTTGCGTCGAGACTTGAGCCACCGCGCTTAAGTATTTCGTAACCGGCCGTCAGCGCGCGTTCGAGTCCAGTGCGATATTCGCGCTCGCGCTCCGGGGTCATGTTGCTTCGCTCGATAGTTCCGGCACCGCCGTGGATTGCGAGTCCAATTTTCTTTGTTTCCATGCTTGGTTGATTGTCTGGTTCTCCCTTGCTTGGAGCCCTCGCCGAAGGTGGTTGCCTGGGAGCTGCCAGCAGCGCCTCCGCACTAAATAGCACGATGGCCAAGAAGCAATTTGTTCTTCGAAACCGTTTCACATCGCGTCGTGCTTAGCGTCCGTCGATTTTAACATTTAGAGGCCGGACGTCGAAAGCTTTCACGAAAGGGTGAACCGTTGAAACGCCAAATCGCCCATCCGTTTTGACTTCGTAACCCGTTTAACGTTTTAACGTCTCAATACTTTGCTCTTTTCCCATTGGAGAAGTGAGGCAACTTCTCGTCCATGCCGAACGCTGAACCGCCGCCCGTTGTAATTGCCGAGGGAGTCGGCCATGTCACGCGCTATTTTCTTCGCGAGGTAGGCAGTGTGTTCTGGTTGATTGCGAACACGTTCGAAGAAACGTTCGAGCGAATTCAGCGTGGACGCCTCCCGTTTCGTGCCGTCAGCTTTTTTCGCCACACTGAACGTGTCGGTGTCGATTCGGTGCCGCTCGTCGGACTGGTTTCCTTTTTTCTTGGCCTCACGATGGCGCTGTTGACCGGCTACCAGTTGCAACGTTTCGGAACGGAGCGGCTGATTCCCGGTCTGGTAGCGATTACTTTTACGCGCGAGCTTGGGCCCTTGCTCACTGGCATCATGATCGCAGCGCGCATCGGCGCGGCGTTTACCGCGGAGCTCGGCACCATGCAGGTTTCCGAAGAAGTCGAGGCGATCGAGGCCATGGGCATCGGGCCGTTGCGCTTCCTGGTCGCGCCACGAATGCTCGCCCTGGTCTTGCTGATGCCGTGTCTCTCCACGGTTTCGAACCTCGCGGCAATATTCGCCAGCAGCCTGGTCTGCAAAGCCTTTTTCAGTATTGCCTTTCCTTATTTTTTCGACCTCGTAAAAGATTCGTTGCTAATCCGCGACATTATCACCGGCATTTTGAAGAGCTTTCTGTTCGGTCTGCTGATCGCCGCGATCGCCTGCTACCGGGGACTGACAGTGAAAGGCGGCGCCGCTGGAGTGGGTACTTCGACGACGTCCAGTGTTGTTACTGCAATCACTACAGTGATCGGCTTCGATACGCTCTACAACGTCGTTTACACTACGTTCTATCCGACGTGAGCACCCCGCTGCAGATGGTCGAACTGCGCGACGTGCACATGCGGTTCGAGGAAAAGAAAGTGCTCGACGGTGTTTCGCTCAAAATCGAGCCGCGAGAACGTCTGGTGATCATGGGCCAGAGCGGCGGCGGCAAGAGCACGATTTTGCGATTGATTCTCGGCACCCTGCGACCCGATTCCGGTTCGATTTTTTTCAAGCAGTTTGAAATCACGCGCCTGTCCAGGCGGAAGCTTCAACGGGTGCGACAGCACATCGGTATGGTGTTTCAGTATTCAGCATTGCTGAGTTCGCGCAACGTGCGCGACAACGTTGCGTTGCCACTGGAAGAGCTGACCGATAAATCGCGCAGTGAGATTGACAAGATTGTCGATGAAAAACTCGAGCTCGTTGGCATGGGCGATTCCAAGGAGCTGTTGCCGGAGGAGCTCAGTGGTGGAATGCGCAAGCGGGTTGCGCTGGCGCGCGCGCTCGTGCTCAATCCCGAATTGCTTCTACTGGACGAGCCCTCGGCCGGTCTCGACCCAGTCATTGCTTCGGTGATCGATGAATTAATTATCAGCCTAAGCGAGAAATCGAAGGTCACATCCATTACCGCCACCCACGAAATGGACAGCGCCTTTCGCATCGCCACGCGAATGGCTATGTTGTACCAGGGAACAATCATTAAAGAAGCCAAACCCGAAGAATTCAAGCACTCCAAAAATCCGGTGGTCGCGCAGTTCGTGAGCGGGAGCACTGAAGGCCCGATTCTGGAAGGCAGCCTCGATGCAATTACAAAAAAATGAAATCCTGACTGGCCTGCTCGTGATCGGCACGATCGCGGTAGTCGCTTTCCTTCTGGTTCTGCTCGGCGCGCCAGGGCTGTTCCGGCCGCTGGTGACTTACAAGATTTACTACGATAACGCGGCCGGACTTAAACAAGGCGCCCCAGTCATGCTGGCCGGTCGAAAGATTGGACAGGTCCAGAAATTATTTTCGCCGGTGACGCCGCAGGAAGAAAAACAGGCGGAAGCAGCAGAAACGGCAATTCACCAGTCTGAATCAAATCCAAGTTCAAGCCCATCAGCAACGCCGGTGAAACCGCGGTTCGAGGTGCGCGTGGACGTGCAGGTGGACAAAAGCGCTAAGGTGTATCGTGACGCCAGGGTGCGAATGATGCAGCTCGGGTTGCTGGGAGACCTAGCCATCGATTTCACCCAAGGTACGAGTGATTCCGGCCGTGCGAAAGATGGTGAAATATTCGCCGGCGAACGCACACCCGATCTGGGCGAAGCCGCAGCAAAAATGCTCGAAGTGATCAAACCGGTTGCAGCTGAAGCGACCAACACAATGAAAGACCTTCAGCAGACCGCGCAAAACCTTAATCGTCTCACGGACGAAAACTCCGAACTCACACTTGCGCTGGGCCAGTTCAAAACCTTCGGTCAACATCTTGTCGACCTCACCGCGCCAGACAGCGCGCTCTCGAATTCGCTGGCCAACATCGAAAAGATCAGCACCAGTCTTACGGAGAACGACAACATCCAAGTCACCCTGCAAAACCTGCGGAACTCGTCGGAGAAACTAAAGGTCGCAACTACCGAGCTCCAGCCAGCCGGCGAAAACATCAAGCAATTCAGCGAAACAATTAAGACCCAACCGTGGCGCTTGATCTGGCCCACGACAAAGAAGTACGCCGAAGCATCACCCACTCCCGCTCCTGCGGTCGCCGGTCAGAGAACCATCACCGTGCGCAAAACCGCGCGAGCAAAATCACGCCCACGCTCCACGCCCGCTGAGCAGACGAGCCAGCGCTAGGTAGCGCGTGGATTTTCACAACGCCTTGAGGACAATGAGGTGGATCGTCTTCTCCGAATACGATGGCAAATCCACTTGCCGAAGGCGCAAATTCTTAGTGAACACCTATTTTGCTTGCGTGTTCCACATTCTAGCTGCGAGCTCCCTCGCTGCGCTCGGGATAACGAGAAATCGTCGGTCTAGGGCCCGTAGCTCTTCGTGAATTTCTTTCTCGACTCCGTCTCGGACTCAGTGGAGCTAGCCGGCGCGGATGGCTCGGACTGGGCTGCCGGTGGGTCTTCCGTAGGACTTGCTGACGGCGCGGCTTCCGGCATCTCGGGTTGTGCAGCACTTTTGGGCTGTTCCCGCGCAACTTCCACATATGCCATCTGCAAATTGGAAAGCGCGTTACTCAATACTTTTGCCTCTTCGCTGGTCAGGTTGCCGCGTGTTTTTTCCTGAATCATCGCCAGTTGATCGATAAACATCCTGGCCAAATCCAAGTTCACCTCGCCCTGGCCGGTTTTTGGATTCGGAATCTGGCCAAGGAACAGCGCGGCGTTTTGCGCGTGCATCACGACAAACTCGATGAAGCGCTGTGTGAGCTCGCCGCTTAGTGTGGTTTTCTGAACTTCAGCCATGGCTTATTTCTGTTTCGCGGCTGCCGACCCTTCTGGCGGTCGCACCGTCGCCAAAACGTACGGTTGATCGCGAAAATATTTCGCAGCAACTTGTTTAATATTCTCGAACGTCACCCCGTTCACGTCGTGCTCAAGTTGTTTGTAATAAGCAAAGCCCAGTCCGTAGACCTCGTCGAGCGCACAATGATAGCCAAAAGCGTCGTTGCTTTGATTGGCGATCTCTTGTTGCCCAATCAATTTCTTTTTCGCTCGCGCCAGTTCTTCAGGGGTAAGTCCCTCATTTGCGAGCTTGTGAATCTCATCAAGGAGCGCGGTTTTCACCGGTTCGATCTTCTGCGGATCGGTACCGAGATAGAATGAAAAAAGTCCCGGCACCAAGCCCTGCATCTGACTGGCGCCCACGTAATACGCCAGACCCATTTGCTCACGAATGCGAATAAAGAAACGCGACCCGAGATCACTGCTCGCTTCGTCGATCAATTCCAGCGCGTAACGATCCGGACTCGACAGACTCGCACCTCGGAACCCAACCATGATTACGCCTTGCGCCTTGTCTTTGCGACTTTCAACGGTTTCCGGCTTGCCCAGCGGCATGGACGGTTTTGCATCAGTCAGAGCAAGCGCGCCGGGCTTCATCTTGCCGAGCGTCTGTTCGACAAGCTGCTTTACCTCGGCAGCTTTAACGTCGCCAAAGACGTAGATCACGCCGTTTTTTGCGACCACATAACGATCGCGAAATTCGAGCAAATCCTTTTGCGTTAACCGCTGAACGGACTCCACCGACCCGTTTGAACGCAGCGCATAAGGATGCTGCGGAAAAAGCGCCTGTCGCATGATGTTGCGCGCGACCGCGGTCAGTTGCTCTTCCTCCTGTTGGATCGCTGCGATCTGGATTTCTTTTTCACGCGCGATCGCCTTCTCCGGCATGGTCGCGTTAAGCAACACATCCGAGAGCAAGTCCACGCCGAGCTTTAGGTCGGGTTTCATGACATCGACCGACACGCCAAAGCTGTTGTTGCCTGACTCGCTCGAAATGGAACCGCCTACCGCCTCAATCTCGTTTGCGATTTGCTCAGCGGTGCGCGTTTTGGTTCCTTTCAGCACCACTTTCGCCATCAAATGCGTGATGCCGTTGTCTTGCGGATTCTCCGCGAGAAGACCACCCCGAAAAACCGCGCCCATCGCCACGAGTGGCAGGCGAGGATCTTCGCGAACCAGTAGACGCAAGCCGTTTGATAAGTCGAATTTCTGGATCTCGCCGGCGGCGACGACCTTCGGCCCCTCCGTTTTGGCAGTCAGCGAACCCTTTGGATTTAACGAGACGACCGTCAGATTGTTTTCCGTCAAGTATTGCGTGGCAACGCGCTTGATATCGTCGAGGGTGACTTTCTGTACTGCGTCGAGATAATGGCCGCTGAAATTCAGATCGCGCGTGAGCAACCAGTTTGATCCGACGTCCGAGGCCTGGCCCCGCATTGTCGTCAGCGCCCCGAGATGGTGACTGAGCATGATTTTTTTGGCCTTCGCCAGCTCATCCGCGGTGACGCCACTCTGTTTCACTTCGTCGACAATGTGCAGCGCCATTTGCTCGGCTGCTTCGCGTTTCTTTGGATCGACGGTCGCGTCGATGCCGAACAGACCGGGATCGCCCGGTGTATAGGAAAATGCCGAAATGCGAAACGCGAGACCAGCCTCCTCGCGAACCCGCCGGTACAGCCGCGAACTACGGCCCTCACCAAGAATCATTGAGAGCAGATCAAGCGCAGGCACGTCCGGATTTGTGACCGCCGGGATGTGCCATGCCAGCGAAAGATGCGCTAGCTCCGTGGCAAATTCCTGATGCACTTCGCGCCGTCCGAGTTGCGGCGGTTCCGCCGGAATGAATACCGGCTGGAGCGATTTCTCCGGGAACGGCTTGAACAAGTCGGTGAGTTGTTGGTGCACTCTCTCCGCATCGACATCGCCGACTATGATGAAGGTGAGGTTATTCGGGACGTAACGCGTTTTGTAATACTGCATCACCTGTTCCTGGGTGAGCTGGTTATAGATTTCGATCTCGCCGATAACCGGGAAGCGATAGGGATGCACCTGATACGCGGTGGAAAAAAGGAGCAACCCAGCCATGCGATCGGGATCATCCATGCCCATGGCGAACTCGCGCCGGATCACTTCCTGTTCTTTCTGGTATTCTTCCGGCGGCAGAGTGGAATTTATCATCGCATCCGCCAGAATATCGAGCGCGGTAGCGACACCATCTTTTGGTACGTCGATCCAAAAAACTGTGCGGTCGAATGATGTGTAAGCGTTAATGTAACCACCAACGTCCTGGATTTTTTGCGCGATCTCATTTTTCCCGCGGGTCTTTGTCCCCTTGAAGAGCATGTGCTCCAGAATATGGGACAAGCCCGCTCCGAGATGCCGATCCTCGTCGATGCTTCCCGTGCCGCACCACGCCTGCACGCTGGCTACAGGGGCGCTGCGATCTTCCTGCACAATGATTGTCAGGCCGTTAGGCAGAATCCATTTGTGCGCCGAGCTGGGCGGAAACGTGATGACAGCCGAAGACTCAGTCGGCGCTGCTTTCAGATTTACCATCATAAATAATAGAACTGCTGAGAAAAACTTTGCTAGTGGTATGCGAGCCATTGCAGTGACGGCGGCGTCCTCGGTGATCAGTCGTTGCTGATCACCTTCTCGACGCCGTAGGCTTAGGCGCTGGCAATTCCGCCCGTGCTCTCGCCACCGCTGGTTTTTCCGGCGCGAACGGCTTCACGAAAACCTCTTCGAAATTATAAACGTTCCTGAAATCTTCGAGCGAATCCTCCTCGGTTTTTCCGAATATCCCGGCGCCAATCAGGTTAAAAACCATGTTTCCGATGTCCGCGGATGAGTGAATGCCCCAGCTATCGAAAACCGTCATGACCATCGGCCCGAACTCCTTGAGCGAGTACTGCCGCAATCCCTCCAGGAGTTCCGGCCCAGTTACATGCCGGACGCTGGTGCCTTTCGCTTTCTTCTGCCGTTTGGTCGTGAAATCGAGCGCGTCACGCAGAAAAACATATGCATCTCGCTGGTACCGGGGGTCGCTCCTGACAATGGAATCAAGCGCTTCAGCAAATCCAATTTTTTGCATGTGATGAAAAAAGGCGCGTTTTAAACGCGCTGTTAAGCATAATCGCCAAACTCGGAACGGGCAACTGCTGCGCAGCGAACGGAATATTGCAGTGCCGGAGTGCTGCGTCTCCATTACTCCAATGCTGCATCGCCCCGTCCAGACCGTGGCCACTAGTTCTCAAAATGGTCGGCCAGTGCATCCAAATAGACCGATAACGGATCACGCCGCCTTGGCGCGGAGACCTCCGATTGGCTTGCCGCCTTGAGATAATCATTGAAAGCACTGCTCTCTCTTTCCATCTGTGTCGCTTCGAACCAGTTCAGGTAATCATCGATCTCGCCCATTCGAGCGGCGAGTTCCTTGCGGGTACCATCCAGGTGCGACAAGCGGTTCGCGATTCCTCTTCGCTTCCCACGAGCAAGGAGCGCTGCAATCTGCTGATACTCGCGCGCCACTGGACGCAAAACCGGATGCGCCGTCCCAATCAGCAACATCAATGCCTGGCTCATTTGGTTGACTGCGGCTTTTTCGTCTCGTGACGCTTTGCGGCGCGCAAGCTCGCCAAGATCGGCTGTTTTTTGCTGCTCGTGATTGCGCGAGCCATCTGAAATTTTGATCTGCAACAACTCGTCGAGACGTCGTTCGCTCTCGGCAAAGGTCAGTACCTGGTAAGTTTGATGCCCGCCGAGGCGAGCCACCGCCGACCGCCATTTCTTTTCCAAATCCTCGCGCAATTGTGGAAACCGCGCCTTCAAGTCAGCAACTGGATCGTTCGACGCATGAGAAAGATTCGCAATGTACCGCGCCAGACGCGCGCGGCCACCCTCATCAAGGAGCAATTGAACGAGCGCGCTGGAATAGGCTCGGTAAAGCGTGCGCCCGGCGGAATCGAGTAGATCGAATCGTTGGCCGAGAAATTCCTCCAGCGACTTTCCTTTGTCGCTAGCTGAAAGCGCCTCCACCATTACCTCGCGCTCTCGTCCCGGCGTTAGCAGCAGCGCACCTTCCACCAGCCAATCCGGCGGTTCGACAAGCGTCGTGCCGGGTGCGAGGTCGCCCTCGTCCCGATAAATCATCTCGAGCAGAATGCTGCGCAGCAGCTGACGTTCGATCAATGAACCGTTCAGATTTTGGCCAACGGTCAAATCGAGTTGCAGTTTCGCGCCAAAGCCAGTCTGGCTAACTCGTAAGTCGGTCGGCGGAATTTCGGGAAGGTTCGCCTGTTGCGGTTGCAAATTGATGATAACGGCCGTCTTCCATTCGTCGCGCTGGCGCAAAAGCGAGAGGAGATTGCTCTTAGTTTGCTCTGCCAGTTCGGAGATCGTCCCCCGCAGCGCCGCGTCTGCGCCGTAAATGACGAATTGTCGCGATGGGCTCACACTGTGTGCCGGTAGCGCGGCGCGACCCGGTTGCCAGCCGAAGACCGATAATATGAGGACCGCAGCAGGCCGCATGATCTTCATCAACCGAACATGATAACGGCCATGGCCAAGTGTTGGCGAGCATGAATCAGCGCGAAACTCTGCTCCGGTTCCGATTCAAAAGCGCTCGGATCCATCCGATTTATTCTTGTGCCGCCGTAAAAAAATCGAGACTTTCCTGCGCGTCCGGTGTCTAATAATTAGAAACCCCACTTAATATGAATCATTCAAAACTTATACTTTCTCTGAGTTGCTTTGTTGTTGCGACCCTGGCTTCCCCATTACTCACAGCTGCGCCTGGCGGCGGTGGTGGGCGTGGTGGTGGTGGTGGTCATGGTGGTGGTGGCCATTTTGCTGGGGGTCGTGGTTTCGCTGGGCGTCCCGGAATGGCGCGTCCCGGGATGGGGCGTCCCGGAATGGGGGCGATGGGCGGCCGTAACTGGAATGGCCGGAACTGGAATGGACGGAACTGGAGCGGTCGCAATTGGAACGGCCGCAACTGGAACAACTGGAATGGGAATTGGGGTCACAATCGATTCAATAACCGCGTCATTTTCATCGGCGGCTTCGGCTTTCCCGGCTGGTGGGGCTGGGGCTGGGACGGAGGCTGGGGATATCCATATGGTTATGGCTACGGCTACCCGTACGGTTACTACGGCTCCGGCTATGGATATCCCGGCTACGGCTCCGGCGATTACGGGAATGGGAACGGCTATGGATATGGCTACGGGAATAGTAGCCAATACGGCTACGGGAATAGTAACCAATACGGCTCTCCTACCCGGTCAAAAGTAGCTGAGCTACAACGCCGACTCGCCCGCGCTGGCTATTATCGCGGGTCAGTCGATGGAGTCCTGGGGCCTCAGACACGGCGAGCAATCCGGGCCTACGAGGCGGATCACGGTTACGCAGACGCAGGCTGACCCATTTCCTTCTACTGATTTGTCACCGGGCAGTCGCTAGACTTTCGGTTGGTTGACCGGCGGAATTCGCAAGGGCGTAAAGGGCGAACCGCCGGTCGCCATTTTTTACTCCTTCACATCCCGCCCTGCCAGCTTTTTAGTCTTACTAAAGGGCTCCGCTAATTTTTTCCTTTCATCCACAGAGTTTTTGGCATACGACACGATCCCGGAGGAAATTATCTGTCCGGTTAGTCATCGAATCCTGCTCGGCATCGCTGTTTTCGTGTGGGTCGTTCCATCAGCAACAGGCGATCTTTTTCCAAACTCTGGACCTGTTGTGTCTGGAAAAACCGCGCGCATACGCTTTGGCAAAGCAGCTGCGCCAAAGAATGCGCCCGCTGCGGTAAAGCGCGCAATCTGGGCAGCCAATCAACTTCGCCACAAGCGATATCGTTACGGTGGCGGTCACAAATCGTTTGATGATCGCGGCTACGATTGTTCCGGAACGATCTCTTATGTGCTGGGCGCGGCTGGCTTGATCAGCTCGCCGATGAGCTCAACGGAGTTTCGCAGCTACGGTGACCGCGGCCCAGGCAAATGGATCACCATCTACGCACGGGAGGGTCACACGTTCGCTGTGATCGCCGGCCTGCGACTGGATACAACGCCGTACGACCGTTACACCGGCAAATGGGCGCCGCGCTGGCAAACGATTTATCGTCCGCCACGCGGCTTTGATACCAGGCATCCCATTGGGTTGTAGTGGAATTGAAACAATTAAAAGCGATGCCAGGCCGTATCGCACTCCCAACGCATTTGGTGCGAAAAGTTTGTGTTACGTAAGCACGAAAGGGACTTTTAAGCGCGCTTGAAAAATAGCCCCTTCGCACACTTCGTCGCTACGTTTGCGTTTCGGCAACTACCAAGATAAACATCACCCTCATGCGCTCGTTCGTTTTCACTAGTCTCTTGATGCTGGCCTTGCTCGTGCCCCAACAGTCCGTTTCTGCGGCGCCGGCAAATGATTCGATCGCAAAACCTGGACGCCTTCATTACACAAGCGTTGAAAGAGTATCAGGTGCCGGGGGCCGCAGTCGCGGTCGTGCGGGATGGCAAACCGGTTTTGCTCAAGGGATATGGCGTCCGCGACGTGACCAAATCGGGCGCGGTAGACGAAAATACGATTTTTCAACTGGCGTCAGTCACGAAAACATTAACCGCTGTAGTCGCCGGGACCGTTGTCGACGAGGGCAAGCTCGATTGGGACACACCGATCTTTAATTACCTGCCGGAGTTTGTCGGTTACGACCCATACATGACGCGTTACCTGACCGAGCGCGATTTGCTTGCGCAACGGACGGGTTGGCCCGCGTTCACAGGAGACGCGCTTGACAGTTTTGGCTATGACCGCGCGGAAATATTGCGACGCCTGCGATTTTTCAAGCCGCGCTACAGCTTGCGCGAGGTGGCGCAGTATTCGAATCCAGGATTTTTCGTCGCCGGCGAAGTTGCAGCAGCCGCGTCGCAGCAGTCATGGAATGATCTTGTCGAAAATCGCTTGTTCAAGCCCTTAGAGATGTCGCGATCGGGGACGCAGACGAAAGATTTGCAAAACGCCAACGCCACCGCCGCACATGCGCTGGTTGACGGCAAGGAAGTCGTCGTTGAGCCAACAAAACTCGACACCACCGGCGCGGCCAGTTCCGCCACATCCACTGCGGCGGACATGTCGAAATTGATGCTGATGTTCCTGAACAAGGGCACGTACAACGGCAAACAGATATTGAAGCCCGAAACGGTCGAAGAAATTTTCAAACGCAGCATGGTCAGCAAAATCGATTTCTCTGATCTGCCGCCGATCAGCGACAAGACCGGCTTTTATTATGGACTTGGTGTGGGCAGTTATGATTACGCAGGACATCAGATCATTGAAAAAGGCGGCGCTCTCGCAGGCGTGCGGACGATTTTGGTGCTGGTGCCTGATAAAAACGCCGGAATTGTCGTTCTGGCCAACCTCAATCTGACCGCGTTTCCCGAAGCTGTGCGCGCGTATTTTCTGAATCAGCTTTTGGGCCTTGATCCCGAAGCGGGTCAAAAAGAGATTTTCGCAGACAACGAGAAACTGAAAAAATTGCTGGCGCCTCCGCCTACGCCGAAGAATCCGGGGAAATTTAACGGCACGCTGCAATCGCTCGTCGGTATTTACGAAAATGATTATTATGGCCGTTGCGCGATCCTGCAGGATGGCGACGCGCTGAAAGTCGAGTGTGGTCCGGCGAAATATCCCGCAACGTTGAAACACTGGAACAACGGCGCGTTTCTGATGCAGTTTCCCGGCGCAACTCAGGTTCCCTCCATCACAACATTTATGATCGGTGAGGACGGAAGTGCGGAGGGTTTTGCAAACGAAGCTTTGGGGATTTTTACACGCGTCCAGGAAAAGAAGTGAAAAAAGGCCGGCGATATTGGAGCTTCGGTCGTGCCGAAGCACTGACAGCTTCGGTTTCACGCAATCGGAGTTGCGCCAGTTGCGCGCTCTGAAAACGCCAGCCGGCGTTCAGAAGTTTCTCGACGAACTGCCTTACAACCTGAGTTATACCGCGCGGTCACCAAAGAAAGTTCTGCACGATCGCACTGCGTCTTGTCTCGAGGGCGGAATTTTTGCGTGCGGCAGCACTTCGCGTTCTCGGATTCCCACCGTTGATCTTTGATTTGGAAGCAGAACAGGACACGGATCACGTCGTTGCAATTTTCAAGGTACGCGGCCATTGGGGCGCAGTGGCGAAATCTAATTTCACCGGCTGCCGTTATCGCGAGCCCGTTTATCGCAACCTGCGTGAACTGGCCATGAGTTATTTTAATATTTATTTCAACCTGCGCGGCGAACGCACGCTGCGCCGCTATTCGCGTCCGGTAAATCTGGCGCGATTCGATCGTCTAAACTGGATGACCACGGAAAAACCAATTTGGTTCATCGCCGAGCATCTCTGCGAGATTCCGCACATTTCTTTGCTTACACCGGCGATGGAAAAGAACCTCACCCGCGTTGATCGACGCACATTGCGCGGCGAAATGGTCGGCCACAGAAAAAAATAACTGGCATGGTGAGCGCGTGAAATGACAAGCGACGAGTTTCGAAAGATGGCGCTGGAGATTCCGACGGCCGTCGAACGGTCGCACATGAATCACCCCGACTTCCGCGTTGCCGGAAAGATTTTCGCATCGCTTGGTGTGCCCGACGAAAGCTGGGGGATGGTAAAGCTCACGCTCGAGCAGCAGCGCACATTCATCGAAAAGGCGCCCGAGGTTTTCAAGCCTTCCAGCGGTGCCTGGGGTCGCCAAGGTTGCACGAATGTTTATCTTCCCGCCGCGAAGGCGACCATTGTTCGCACTGCGCTCGATGCTGCGGCGAAGAACGTCGCGAATAAAAAGCTAAGGAAAACGCCGAACGTCCAACGTCGAACATCCAACCCCCAATGATCCCAATAAACGCAGTGGACAGCCGTCACGGAGCGTTCTGGAAAAATGCGTGCTCGAATGTTGGTTGAAACGGGCCGGGTTCAGTTTCGCCAATTCGAAATTGCGAAGTGATTTCGAATTGAGTGGCGCAATGGATTTCCACGTCCATTCTGCGGTGCTTTGCTAGTGACGAGCGCACAGTCTGCAGCGCAAGCTCGGGTCTGTTGCAATCCCTGCTGAGATGTCCAAGCACGACGCGCTCGATTTTTCCCGGTAACAATTCCTCGATGACGCCTGCCGCCGCCGTGTTCGAGAGATGGCCATGCCGCGATTGGATTCGCTGTTTAACCGGCCACGGCCGATGCGTGTCATTCTGCAAAAGTTTTTCATCGTGATTGGTCTCGATCACCAGCGTGCGCACCTGGCGCAACCGTTCGACGATCATCTTGGTCACATAACCGAGGTCGGTGATAAACCCGAGGCTGCCTGCGCCCGCCTGAAAGACGAACCCCAGCGGATCGACCGCGTCATGCGGGACGGGGAACGTTTGCACTGTGATGTCGCAAATCGAAAACTCGGCGCCGGTCGCAAAAATTCGCCAGTTTCGATGCCGCTCGAATGAGCTATCGCTACGCACCGCTTCTGCCGTTAACGCGTTGCAATAGATCGGGACATCAAATTTCCGGCAAAGAACTTCGAGTCCACAGATGTGGTCGCCGTGTTCGTGCGTGAGAAGGACGCCATCGAGTTGCTCCGGCATGACGCCGCACTGCTCCAGACGCAATACCAATTGTCGCGCGCTTAGACCGCCATCGACGAGAATCTTGCAGTGATGCGTCGCGACGAGCGCGCTGTTTCCCGCGCTCCCGCTGCCGAGCATGGTCAAGCTGAACACGGGTCTTAAATTAACCGTGACGCTTTAGCTTTCGCAAACGAAAACAACTTAATCCGATCTCGAGCTTTTTTTTGCTACGGTGTACACTCGCCGCCATCGTACGGCGGTTGTACCCAGGATGCTCTGTTCAACAGCGGTGACGTACCCACTGACACCGGCACGTCGCGTTTTATACCCTGGTTTGGACCGGCCTGGCCGTACACTTGCACTTTTATCTTTCCGCATGTGACGCTGGCGGGAAACGGGGCTGTTGCCGCAAAGCGATTGTCAAGGCTAACTAGAAGACCGGGGGGAGCAGTTAGTCCATACAGCCCCGAAGTACTGTCGTCACACGGTTTGGCATTAGGATTAGGAGGGTTTTTATCTACGCAATCGTAACGGCCGAAATAGTACTGAGTAATTTTGTGTGTCCCGATGGTAAACGAGTTACCCGAGTATTCGGGTACGCCGAAGTGAACCTCGACCCGGTCGGGAGTCTGATTCATGGCGTTAAAATAATATTCTATCCTCACGTTCGTAGTCGCGTGGATGTCCGGATCTTGTTGCCAACCGGTGTGAAGTGCCGGGTCGGTGTAAATTGTCATTTGGGTGAACGGCTTGGTGCCGACAAGATTCCCGCTGAACGTGCCGGTCCATTCTGCGTACGCTTTGTTACTGTTCGGACAAACCGCCTCCCCGGGGAGATCTATGTTCGAACAGTTGCCAGTGGATTTCGGAACGATGCTCAACGACTGCGCGATCCTGGGGTCGCCGAGCCCCCCAACATTCCGTGGGTACGGAAAGGTTCCATTCGTTGGTAGAAATGTGCCCGGCGTGCTGCTGAGTTGTCCGATCAGTGGGAGGGGTGCGCCCGTCGCGCGTCCGAGATAAAGCCGAGATGCGGGAGGAGTGCTCTGGCTGGGCGTGAATTGAAAGGTTTGGCCGCCCGACGACTTACTGACGATGCTCTGTGCCGGGACGGGGAAACTAGCGACAACGTTGTTTGTTACCCGGTTTTTGAAGGTCGCTGTGAGGGATTGGTTCGTCGGATTGTACGCTACGTAGGAGCTATTCGCGCCATCCTTAAATACCCCGTATGCGGGAATGTCGGCAACCACGGAGGTATCCGGCTGTCCTAGCAACGAGTTGGTGTACGCCCAGTATTTGGCCATGGTATTGGTCCCATAGAACTGGAATGTATGCTGACGCGCAATGCGCATCAGCGCCGCGTTGAGCCCGGTCCCGTTAACACCCTGACCGCTTGCCGGCATCCGCGCCTGCAAGGATGACACGAAGGTTTCATTTACAGTCTGGAAATTGGGATTTCCCTGCGCGCCGGTATCCAACAGAAATTGCTGCCACGTCGCCTTGAGCCAATCCTGGTTCTTGCCCAAGTAAAGCGTACTGGCGCTCATCGGGATGGTATGGATGAAGTAGATCGAATCGACGCCGGCGAAGAACGTCTCACGTTTGAGAAACCGCTGGTTCATGATGCCAATCAACGTCGTATGCCAGGGGCGGCCGTCAGGTCCTCTATAGGTCACGAACTGATCCGGCCAGTTGCCATTGTACGTGACATTGTTCGGATCATCCGGTGGCTGCGGTATAACATTACCAAGTGACGCATCCTGATTGAACCAATATTGTTCTCCTGCCAGTATCTCCTGTTCGTACATGTAGATGCCCATATCGCGCCACTCGTTGTTGCCTAGGAGAAGGCCAAGCTCGATGAGACCGGCGTAGAAGTTCGTAGCTTCGCTTAGAGATTCCTGGTTGTTACCGTTTAGGCCGGTGCCATCGGCCCAACTATGGCCGTAGTACGGACTGAAGTTTCTCAGAAACGGGTACGTGAGGTCGTTACGGTCGTAGTTTGCGACATCTTTGCGCAGCTGGTCAATGAATGGCAGGTAGTTATTGAGCCAATCCCGGTCGTATCGGCCGATCGCGGCAGCCGCTCGCAAGAAATATCCAAAGTGAAAATGATGGTCACTCAGGTTCTGAACCGAGAAAAAACCGGCCGGGAAACCGTAGGTCGTATTGAACGTCGGGTTATACTGCATGAATTGAGACGTATAAACGTCCGCCCAATGTCCGACCAGCTCTTTGAGCGCCTGTAAAATGTAATCGCGCATCTCTGCCGCGACCTGAGTCTTGGGTTTGCACAGACAAGCGTTTAGGTTGTTAGTCGAGGTATCATTGCCTGTTAACTTGGTGGAATTCGCCAGTTGATCCGCGATTATGAGCGACTCGATCAGACTGGCGAACCCTTGTTCGTAGGTGTTGCTCTGCACATTGTCGTAGGTACCGATGTTGCGCACAAACGAATCGATATGGGCATTGTTACCTGTCTGAAATTCCTCCAGATAGAACCAATTCCGCATCGTTTCGTAAATGTCATCGACCGCCGATTGCGCTGGCGGGAGCGGATTTCGCAAATCCGTTTCGACCCCCTGATCTGGGAAAAACGGTAAAAACCCGTTTGTCTCAATCAGCTGCACAAATGAGCTGCCTTTGTATAACCTCAGTGGCCCCTGGACGCTGTGCCAAACGTACCGCCCGTCGATATTCGGTCTTTGACGACGATGCAACGACTTAACCTGATGCGGAAACAGCAGCTGGCTAGTGTCAGTAGTCGGGCAGTTTCCAGGTAAAAACGGCTGTGTTTCCAAGCGAAGTTGCAAAGCCACACGGTGATTTGTTGGGGAATATCCCAGCGTTACTGTTTCACCGCGTACGTTGACGGAAGTCTGCGAACCCGGAATAGGCGGGTAATCGATCCGCGAATCAACGATCTTTTGGCACGCAATGGGCTTCAGGTTTGTGGCGGCTTGCATGAGTACGTCGGAATCGAATCCAATGTTGTGCGGCATCGCCAGCACTACAACCTTCGTTGCCGTGGTGTTCCTGAACTCTGACTGCTCTCCGCTCATAGAGTCGGTCCGCGTCCAGGTTCCCTGATCGGCGATGACCAGGTACGCTGCTTTTGATACGGTCTGTGGTATACCGTTGTCCGGATTGTATGGGCTTTCTATTGTCAGTCCGAGCACACCATTGTCGTTTTGCCACACGGTAGGCGTAGAGTGCTGATCCGTAGGACCTCCCGCCCACACTAAAAAGTTTGCCTGACCTTGTGTTCGCTCGAGCCAGGTGCACGGTGACCCATTGGCCATGGTGATCTCCATTTGATTGCCGTTATCCGTGTAGACAAGTACTACGCCCCAGTCCGTGTACTTTCGCACGCGCACTTTCGTCCAAGGCGGACCCGTTGGCTTAGTCAGACCAATGGGATGTACCCCGTCCAAGCCAACGGTCACTGCCGCCTGCACTTGGGGCGCGAGAAGACCGCGATCAACAATGTTCTTCCCGGCATTGAACGGCGCAGGGGTTGGAGTGGGTGTTGGGCTGGGTGGAGGTGGTATAACACCGTCGGTCCTCACTGCGATGGCGTTCGCGTTCCAAAGCCGGAGACCTTGTGGCGGGTCAAGCGGCGGCTGCCTACTGCCGCTTTCCCCGTTGAAATCGACGAATGAATAGTAGAAAGGCTCGCTTATAAACATTTCTGAACGGATGACGCCGTCATTCCAACTGTTTGCCCAACCGGAGTTAGTTTTATCGACAAACCACTGAAGCCCGGCGCCGGTCCACCAGTCACTCGATTGCACGGGCCGGGCGCTGTTCTCGTAAGCGATGAAGAAGGGCTCTTGCGGATCCTGATGGAATCGCGGATTCTTCGGGTCCCCTGCCTCGCCTTCCCCGGGCAATATGTAGAACAGCGAGTTGAACTCTGTCCCGCTACCTTGCGAAAGAGGTACCGGGTTGATCGTGTCGCTGCCCTTAACAGTGCTAACCGGACCGTTTGAAATAATTTCCGCGCCGTGTGCGATCGGCGCGGCAGGAACCAGGAGCAAAATTGCGACCCAGACCGATGCGTGGAAACGCATTCCAATTTTCGGAAACGAAAAAAACTTCACCGCCAAGGGCGCTAACGGTATTTGCATATGGATCTTCCTTTGTCTTCCCCCGCTGATCGCTTCGGGTTAGCTGCGGGTCCGGAACAGACGAAGAACAGAGCGAGGGAGGAATTCTCCGCCTCATTCAGATCCGTTTTGATAGTGTAGCTTCCCGGCTTACGCGTCTATTGGACCTTAGTCGTACGGGCTATTGAACTTTAGTCGTGTGTTTATCTGTTAAGAATTCTACTGCCTTGCTCGACACAACTCGGGCTGCGAACTACATTCACCCGGTTTGAGAACGCGCATCTTTATCATCGTCGCAGCGGCAGGAGGCACGTTTTTGGGAGGTATTAACTATGGCGCATCAGACGTCCCTGCTGCAAATACCGGCAATTTGGATTTCAAGCAGTGGGGATTGCTAGCGATTCAAGACGGCGGCCGGCGCAAACCGATGGACACGTTTGCAAAAGAAACGCTGATCCGGGTCACTGGAAGGTCGGCATACACAGACAAGACAGGCCGAACATGGCGGCCGAATGATTTCGTCTTGTCGGCTTTGATCGAGACGCACGATTGGAAAAATGAGCCAATGGTGTTGATCTCATCGGGCGAGTTAGTCGAGCAGCTTGGACTCGATAAGACGCAGCGGCGATTTTCGTTTGCGCAATTAACCGGATCGGCCGAACTGCAGCGGCTTGTCACTGACGCGCAGGCGCTCAAGCGCGCAGAGAAACCGTTGACCCGGGTCCAGCAGGAAGCGCTGAGTGTGAGCGATCGGCTTACGCTTCTCGCGCGTGTAATGGACGGAAGGGCATTGCTGATCGTCCCTGCGCCGGCCAACGAAACAGATCCGTGGGTCGAGCCCGCCTTGGGCGGATCAAAATATTATGCAGATGCGCAATTCGCGTCCATCCAGACTCAGTTGCAAACGGTTGCCACCGCGTATGTGCAGGGTGACGGATTTAACCTCAATCGCGCCGCGAATCAGCTTCGCGAAGATCTGCGCGCCTTGAGTCCATCGATTTATCCGCGGGACCAGCAATTACGCCTCGAATATTTCTATAATCATTTCGAAGCGTTTTATCGGGCCATCTGGTGTTACGGAATTGCGCTGGTAATTCTGATTATGGCGCATCTTCGCAAACGCGGACGCGCGCTGCAATACATTGGCGTCGCAGTGGCGATAGTCGGTCTCGTGTTTCAAGCGGCTGGGATCGTGATGCGTTGCATGATCGCCGGCCGGCCGCCGGTTACGAACATGTATGAATCGATCATCTGGGTTTCCTTCGCAGTTTCGTTTTTCGGGATGATCTTTTTTGTTCGTTATCGGGCACCCATGTATTTGCTGGCGGCGTTACCGGTCACACTTATCGCGCTGTTGCTTGTGCATCAAATGCCGATTGCCATGCCTTCGAGCATCGATCCGTTGGTCCCTGTGCTGCGCGATAATTTCTGGCTCACGATTCATGTGTTAACGATTACTCTAAGCTACGCGGCCTTCGCGCTGGCCATGGGTTTCGGGCACATTTTGCTTTGGCGATACGCACGGAATCCGGCAGCCGCGCGCGCGGACGCGCCGATGCATTTCTGGCTTTATCGCGTACTGCAACTCGGTGTCCTTTTGCTCGCGGCCGGAACGATTCTCGGTGGAGTCTGGGCAAATTATTCGTGGGGGAGGTTCTGGGGCTGGGATCCAAAGGAGACATGGGCGCTGATCGCGTTGCTTTGTTACATCCTGGCGCTGCATGGCCGGCTGGCAGGTTGGTGGACGCAATTCGGGCTGGCTGTTGCAAGCGTTGTTTGTTTTCTCGCTGTGTTGATGGCGTGGTACGGCGTGAACTTTGTACTGGGCAAGGGGCTGCATAGCTACGGCTTCGGCATCGGCGGTGAGACTTACGTGGCAATCTTTGTAGCTCTGGATCTTTTGTTCGTGGCGTTCGCCATCTGGCGATACCGCAGGAGCGCGAGCGCTGCCTTTGCGCCGACCGAAATCAGAGTCGAGCGCGCCGCAGTGTAGCTGTAGCTGGGATCGTTGATCCCGTGGACGAGATAATCATCAGAACGAAGAAAGGAAAAGAAAGTCATGCCCCTCACCCGCCGCGATTTTCTCATCAGTGGCTCACTGTCCCTCGCTGCTGGAGCGTTTTCACCGCTTGTTGTCCGGGCTGAAAAAACGAAGCCGAACACGCCTGCCGACTTCAAAGATTGGGAATCCGTGCGCCGAGAGTTTGAACTGGCTCCCGATTACGTGCATCTCGCCTTGTTCTTTCTGGCGTCTCACCCCACGACCGGTGCGGCAGGCGATTGAACAGTACAGGAAAAAAATAGATGCAAATCCGTTCATTGCCGTTGATAGCGCGATCTTTGAATCGGGTGACGAAAATATTCAGTCACAAGTCTGCCGGGCCATCGCCAGCTACATCGGTGGCGACCCGCAGGACATCGCACTGACCCAGAACACCACGACTGGTCTCGCTCTTCTCTACCACGGACTGCCGTTGCGCGAAGGCGATGAGATTCTAACGACTACGCACGATCACTACGTGCATCACGAGTCCATTCGACTGGCCACCGGGCGTTGCGGAGCGACCTGGCGCAAGATTCCGCTTTTCGATTCCTACGACTCGATTTCGCCGGACGAAATCGCGCAACGCGTTCGCAAGGCAATCGGACCAAAAACGCGCGCTGTGGGCGTGACATGGGTGCACTCCAGCAGCGGTGTGCGCCTTCCGATCGCACGCATTGCAGAAAGCATTGCAGACGCGAATCGCGGCCGGGAAGAGAACGATCGTGTGCTGCTGATTGTCGATGGCGTGCATGGGTTGGGAGTGGAAGACCCGAAGATCACCGCCCTGGGGTGCGACGCGTTTGCAGCCGGCACCCACAAATGGATGTTTGGGCCCCGCGGCACAGGGTTCGTTTGGGCAAAGCCCGTAGTTTGGCAGAAAATGCGCCCGGTGATTCCGAGTTTCTTTTCGCTCGAACCGTTCGAAGCGTGGGAACAGGAACATGCACCGCAGACTCCGGCACGCGCAGCTTGGTTTTCACCGGGCGGCTTTCAGGCTTTCGAACATTATTGGGCTTTGCCGGCGGCCATTCGTTTTCACCAGAACATCGGGCCCGCTCGAATCACGGCGCGCATCCATGAATTGAACGGTCAAATGAAGGCGGGACTTGCGCGGATGCCGAATATTCAGCTCTACACCCCGCGGGACGAGAATCTTGCGGCCGGAATGGTTTGCTTTGATGTAAAGGGAAGGAAGCCCGAGCAAGTTGTGAAGCGCCTTCTCGATCAGCGCATTGTCGCTTCAACGACTCCTTATCGCGTGTCGTATGCGCGCCTGGCATGCAGCGTCGTCAATACTCCGCAGGAGGTCGACACGGCGCTTCGCGCAATCCGGGACATGGCTTAGTACGGCCGGGTCACCGACCCGCCTACAGGGTTGCCGTTAGCGCGTCGACAAAGTCGCGCGGAGTTTGAGCATGCAGCAGCGCCGATCGTATCGCGTCATCTCTCACCAGCCGGACGAGCGTCCCAACGCAGATCAGATAATCGTTCACTAACCGTTCTGGAACGCCGATTACAAAAATCAATCGGGCGCGCACTCCGTCGTGTCCGAATAGAATCCCGGCACGGCTGCGACCGATGCCAAGGACAATTTCATCAACCAAATCCGTTCGCGCATGAGGGAATGCGACGCCGTTTTCGACCACGCTGGGGTGCGCCTCCTCGCGTGCCAGCACCTTTTCAAAGAACGCTTGCGGGTTCTGGATCTTCCCGTTTTGCGCCAGCAACTCGATAATCTCGCGCAGCGCGTTTGGCACTTTCCTGGAGCGCAACCCCAGGATCACCTGTTTTTCGTCAAGCAGATCAGTCAGCGCGATAGCCATTGGGTGTCGAGAGATTTATTGGATTATCAGGCAAAGCCAGTTATCCAGTTAAATACGCGGCCGTGGCAACTGAAAACACAGCACTAGCAGAAAACGAAGAGAGGACCGTCTCTGTGCAACGGAGCATTTACGATCCGGGCTATGTCAACGCGATGTCGCATTTTTACCGCGGCGAAATGGGCCGGATCATGGTGTGGCGGCAGCGGCTTGATGTGACAACAAACTGGGCGATCACCAGTACCACCGCCATTATCACCATTGCATTCTCGACTCGCGAGGTGCCGCACATCATTTTCTTTTTCAATCTTGCCATTGTGTGGGTGCTTCTCTGGATTGAGGCTCGGCGCTACCGTTTTTACGATGCTTTCCGCGCGCGCGTCCGGATGCTCGAAGCGCATTTTCTTGTGCCGATGGTGATGGAAAATCGCGAGATGCTGCAGGGCGAATGGAAAAAACTCGTTTGCGAAGATTTGATTCTGCCTTGCTTCAAGATCAGCAAACTGGAAGCGGTCGGGCGCCGATTGAAACGCAATTATATTTTCATTTTCATTCTCATCCTGATGGCGTGGGTAACGAAGGTATTTTTACATGCCAGCGAACCGATTAACGATGTGGTGTCGTTTTACCAGGCGCTGCGCATCGGACACATTCCGTCCTGGCTGGTGGCGCTGATTTTTGCGGGCACGTTTGTGAGTGTGATTTCCATCACGATTTACGTCAGCAAGAAATCTTCCGGCGAAATTTCAGAGTTCGGCACGCACCGTTCGCTCTGGCGGATTTGAACCTCATTCCGAGCGAGGTCGAGGAATCCCGTGACGAAACCCAAAATTAACGCCGCAGGATTCTTCGACTCTGCTGCGCTTCGCTGAGAATGACTGCGTTTGAAAAACTCTGCGAAATTGTCGCAAAGCTTCGCGCTCCCGGCGGCTGTCCCTGGGATCGCGAGCAAACCCATGAATCACTGTTGCCCGCGCTGATCGAAGAGGCATACGAAGTAGCCGGGGCGGTGCGCGCCAACGATACCGCAAATTTTCGCGAAGAACTCGGCGATCTGCTGCTGTTGATCGTGATGCATGCCCAAATCGCGAGCGAATCCGGCCGGTTCGATATCAACGCCGTACTCAAGGATGTAACGGAGAAACTGATCCGGCGCCATCCACACGTATTCGGCAACAGCGATGCGCGCGACAGCGGCGCAGTGCTAAAACAGTGGGAATCGATCAAGCGCGCTGAAAAAAAACATAAACCTGGCCGTAATGCCGGTGATGCAGCCGGACATTATCTCGATGATTTGCCGCTCGCATTTCCCGCCCTCATGCGCGCGCAAAAAACGCAGTCGAAGGTTGCCCGGGTCAATTTCGACTGGACCGAACTGGGCGACGTGATCGCAAAAGTTGAAGAAGAGATTCAGGAATTAAAACTGGCCGTTGCGAAGGGGCATCGGCATCCTGCCGATGCTTCACGGGCTGGAAGCCCCAGCCACGAGGTCGAAGACGAAACAGGTGATTTGCTTTTCGCAGTCGTCAATCTCGCACGGAAATGCAAGCTCGACGCGGAAAGCGCGTTGCAAGGTGCGACTGACAAATTCGTCGCCCGTTTCAATCGATTAGAGGACGAACTGCAATTGCGCGGCAAAAAACTGGGGGAGGTCGACCTCGCGGAGATGGACAAGATTTGGAATCAGATCAAAGAAACGCCCAACGCCGAACCTCCAACGCCCAGCGCTGAAGCCTTCTGAATTGGATGTTCGATGTTGGCCGGCAAGCGTTGGGTGTTTGCTTCTCTCGTGTGTTTGGCGATATTTCCCGCCCCGATGAATCTTCTGATCAACCTGTGTTTGGTGGTTTTTGTTCTGGTGGCCCTGCTCATGGTGCTGGTGATCTTGATGCAACGTCCAAAGAGCGAAGGCCTGGGCGCAGCATTTGGCGGGGGGGTCACGGAAAACATTTTCGGCGCGCAAACGACGAACGTTCTTGTGAAGTTCACGACCTGGTTGGCTGGCATTTTCTTCGCACTCACATTTGGGTTGTCGGTTTTGTATGCGCATCGCGGCACGGGCGGGGAGAGCGCTTTCCGGCGTGAGCTGATGAAACAGCAAGCTGCTCCGGCAACTTCTCCCGCACCAGCCACGGCTCAATCTTCACCCGTTTCTTCTCCAGCGAGTTCGCCCATTCAGGCGTCTCCCGCTTCTTCTCCTGCGCCCGCGGCGCGACCAACAGCGACGCCGTAACGCTGGCGTTTCGCTGAAGCGAACAAAAAAGACGGCTGCCCAGCCGTTTCATTTTTTGCTCGGCGGCTCGGAAGCTCCGCCGTTCCTTGAGGGTCCGCGACAAAGTTCGCCGAATTGTTACTTCTTCGTCATACAGCTGTAACAATCGATTTCTAGCCTCCACGCGTTCACTTAACCGTGTCCCCCTCAGGAAACTGAAAAATCATCACAACAAGGAGAAACGAATGTTCACCAAAAAAACCATCTTACGCGCGGCCGGCGCGAGTCTGGCTGCAGTTCTTTCCCTGGCGGCACAGCCGGTGAGAGCTCAATCCGATGCCGAGCGACTGCAAAAGCTCGAACAGGCCGTCAACCAGTTACAAAAGCGCAATTCCGAGCTCGAACAGGAGGTTTCTGGATTAAAGAAGCGCACCTCTTGGGAACCCGTGGTTGGCGCGGAAGGCAAAGGCAAGACGGAGGTGACCAGCGACGGAAAGACATATGTCGAGAAATTCGTGCCTGACTTTCACGGCGGCGAAAAATGGAAATTGGCCCCGTGGATCACTGAATTGGAGCTCTTCGGTGATCTGCGCCTGCGCTACGAATACCGCGGTGGCAGACTTCCCGACCACTTTCAGTTCGGTCAGGATAATCAAAATGACTGGCAGGAGCGCGAACGCGAGCGCTATCGTCTTCGCATAGGTCTTCGCGGAACCGTTCTCGATGATTGGTTCTTTGGTGTTCGGTTAGAGACAGGCGCCGGCGCGCGTTCAACGAACGTCACGATGGGCGGCGACACATCGCCCACCTCGCCCGGTGGTGGCGGACCGTTCGCAAAAGGGGATGACGGTGTCTTTGTCGGCCAGGCATACGGAGGTTACAAAGGCTTCCCCGGCTTTACATTCACCGGCGGCCGAATGCCGAACCCATTCGTCAATACTCGAATGGTGTGGGATGACGACATCAATCCGGAAGGCTTGGCGGAACAGTGGAAACATACGTTCACCATCGGTGGCGGAGCAGCGGAGCCAGTGTCCTACAGCAAGGACGGGAAAAATGTAGCCCCGCCACCTCCAGCGGAACCGTGGTTGAAAATCGACGTCTTCGCCAACTTCGGTCAGTTTGTTTATGACGATTCTAACCCGTCAAACCCAATTGGCGCACCCCCAACAACGACGCAGCCAATAGGCGGTGAGACTCAGCAGGTGCCGCTCGCCAATGCATTCATGCTCGGCTGGCAGGTTGGAGCGAAGTTTGATTTCCCCCACATCGCGTACTTCCAGCTGGCGCCAACGCTTTACAATTATACCGGCGACGGCAACACGTTTAACATTCATTTCTCAGGCGATCCCGGTAACTATCCCGGTACAACTACCCCTAGAAATCAAACGGGTATTAACAGTCTTCTGGTCCTCGACATCCCTGCGGAGATCGGCTGGAAAGTTGGGAAAATTCCGATGCGCGCCTTTGGGGATTTCGCCACCAACTTCGAAGCGGACGATCGCGCAACAGCAGCAGGCCATCCAGGAGGTGGTGGCCAGCGCTACGCTTATCAAGGTGGTCTCGGTATTGGTCAGCTAAAGAAGAAGCACGATTGGCAGATCGAGGGCTACTGGCAACACCAGGAACAATTCTCGCTGGATCCGAATCTGATCGATTCAGACTTGTTCAACGCCCAGCTGAACCAGCAAGGCGTCGTCGTGACAGCCGGATACATGCTGGCTGATGCAGTACTCTTCAACGTCACCTGGTCGTATGCCTGGCGTATCAACGGCTCCTACGGCACAGGGGGAACTCCCGACGCCATAACCATCAATCCGGAAGATCAATATCAAATATTCCAAGCGAATCTGAATTTTAAATTCTAGTCCGGTTAGGTCAATCAAAGCCCGCCGGGAGAGCCACATCCGGCGGGCTTTTCACTACGCGCAATCATTCCCGGCACATGAAAGCAAAGGCGACGAAGCACAAACGAGCTCGTCGCCCAAGTTCTCCGGAATCGTCACCCGTGACGATGCTTGCGTCGGAACTTCGCGCGCTCCAGCGCGATTTGCGCACCATTGCTAATGCGTACACCACCCGTCTCGAAACTGATTTGTTAGTGTGCCTCGCCGCGCTCCGGGCCTATGGGCCCATCGAACAGGTGCCTCGGGAAATGCTGCACCAGATCCGTGATCTCACAATCATCGTTCGTAATCGCAAATTGAAACCTGAAAAAGGCCGTCGCAAAGACTTGCGCAAAATCGACTCGCTAATCGGCGACTTGGTTGCGACCATAGGACAAAAGAATTGAGTGCCACACCTCAGCGACGAAATTGCGTGATCAGGGCTGGCAATGCTGATCGCACCTGCTGTCGCAGAAGCGGTCGTCAGTAGGAAAATCGTCGCCAACAAAATAATGTATCTCTGACGTCTCTCCATGTGCAACGACCGGCTCGAACACACATTGCAAGACGAAACTCAATCTCTGGGAGATTTCCGCCACACAAACGTAACAGTAATTCTTTGCCGAGAAGCCGGTTGATTCTCACGCTTGTTGCTGACCGGGAATGCAGGCGTCCACTTTTCCCCTAAGAGTCCAGCGCAAATTTTCACGGCCTGCCGAACCCTCACATTTTCGTCTTGAAGTCGTAACAATCGGCTCCTAGCCTCGACCGCGTTTACTGGAACCGCGTCCTCTCAGGCAGCTGAAAGGCCATCATAACAAAGGAGAAACCGAATGTTCACCAAGAAAACCCTCTTACAGGCAGTGGGCGCGAGCCTGGCTGCAGTTCTTTCACTGGCGGCACAGCCGGTGAGAGCTCAATCCGATGCCGAGCGGCTGCAAAAGCTCGAACAGGCCGTCAGCCAGCTACAAAAGCGCAATGCCGAGCTTGAACGGGAGGTTTCGGGATTAAAGAAGCGCACCTCTTGGGAACCTGTGGTTGGGGCGGAAGGCAAAACCAAGACGCGAGGTGACCAGCGATGGAAAGACATACGTCGAGAAACTCGTGCCTGAGTTACACGGTGGCGAAAAATGGAAATTGTTCCCAGCGATCACTGAATTGGAGCTCTTTGGTGATCTGCGGCTGCGCTATGAATATCGAGGTGGCAGACTTCCCGACCACTTTCAGTTCGGTCAGGATAACCAAAATGACTGGCAGGAGCGCGAGCGCGAACGTTATCGTCTGCGCATTGGCCTGCGTGGAACGCGTTCTGGATGATTGGTTCTTCGGCGTGCGCTTAGAGACCGGCGTCAGCCCACGGTCAACGAACGTCACTTTCGGCGCCGACACATCGACGACGTCGCCGGGTGGTGGCGGACCGTTCGCAAAAGGGGATGACGGCGTCTTTGTCGGCCAGGCATACGGAGGCTACAAAGGCTTCCCCGGCTTTACATTCACCGGCGGCCGAATGCCGAACCCATTCGTCTATACTCGAATGGTGTGGGATGACGACATCAATCCGGAAGGCTTGGCGGAACAGTGGAAACACACGTTCACCATCGGTGGCGGAGCAGCGGAGCCAGTGTCCTACAGCAAGGACGGGAAAAATGTAGCCCCGCCACCTCCAGCGGAACCGTGGTTGAAAATCGATGTCTTCGCGAACTTCGGTCAGTTTGTTTATGACGATTCTAACCCGTCAAACCCAATTGGCGCACCCCCAACAACGACGCAGCCAATAGGCGGTGAGACTCAGCAGATGCCGCTTGCCAATGCATTCATGCTCGGCTGGCAGGTCGGGGCGAAGTTTGATTTCCCGCACATCGCGTACTTCCAGCTCGCGCCAACCCTCTACAACTACACCGGCGACGGCAACACGTTTAACATTCATTTCTCAGGCGATCCCGGTAACTATCCCGGTACAATACCCCTAGAAATCAAACGGGTATAAACAGTCTTTTGGTTTTCGACATCCCTGCCGAGATCGGCTGGAAAGTTGGGAAAATTCCCATGCGCGCCTTCGGGGATTTCGCAACGAACTTCGAAGCGGACGATCGCGCTACAGCGGCAGGCCATCCAGGAGGTGGTGGCCAGCGCTACGCTTATCAAGGTGGTCTCGGTATTGGTCAGCTAAAGAAGAAGCGCGATTGGCAGATCGAGGGCTATTGGCAACACCAGGAACAATTCTCGCTGGATCCCAACCTGATCGATACTGACTTGTTGAACGCCCAGCTGAACCAGCAAGGCGTCGTCGTGACAGCCGGATACATGCTGGCTGATGCAGTACTCTTCAACGTCACCTGGTCGTATGCCTGGCGTATCAACGGCTCCTACGGCACAGGGGGAGTTCCCGACGCCATAACCATCAATCCGGAAGATCAATATCAAATATTCCAAGCGAATCTGAACTTTAAATTCTAGTAAGGTTAGGTCAATCCAAGCCCGCCGCGGGAATTTCCCGCGGCGGGCTTTTTGCTAACGGTCACCGTTTTGCCACACAAACGTAACAGTAATTTTTTTGCCGTGGCGCCGGTTAATTCTTACGCTCACTGCTGACCGGGAATGCAGGCGTCCACCTTTCCTCGGAGAGATTCGGCGGGAATTTTCGCCGCCCAACAGCGTTTCTCATTTGGGAAATCGCCCGAGCAACTGCCGGTGCCGAGGCGTTATCGCACCGGCTGGATCTCCGACACCCATCTGGGCACGCGCGGCTGTAATGCCACGGTGCTGCTCGATTTTCTTCGCGAGAATGACTTCGAGACGCTCTACGTTGTGGGGGATCTCATCGATATCTGGTCGCTACGCCGCGGAATTTATTGGCCGCAGCAACATAACGACGTCATCCAAAAAATTTTGCGCAAAGCCCGCAAGGGCACTCGCGTCATTTATATTCCGGGAAATCACGACGAGTTGGTGACCAGCTTTCTTGGTGCCTACGGAAACATCGACATCAAGGAAAACGCCATTCACGTGACTGCCTGCGGGGAACGCATTTTAATCATTCACGGACACGAACTGGATGCCGTGGTGCAAAACGTGAAGTGGCTGGCATTCGCCGGCGACGTTGGCTATCAATTTTTGCTCTCGCTGAATCCGCTCATCAATTTCGTACGACGCCGGTTCGGTCTCGGGTACTGGTCGCTTAGCGCTTATGCAAAGCGGCGGGTGAAGGATGCTGTCAGCTTTATCGGTAAATTCGAAGCTGCTGTCGCGCATTATGCGGAGCGCTATCAAGTAGATGCCGTCCTATGCGGCCACATCCATAGCCCCGCCATTCGGGAGTTCGGCAAAGTCACATACTACAACTGTGGCGACTGGGTAGAGAGTTGCTCGGCGCTTGTTGAGGGCGAGGACGGCATCCTCTCGTTGGTTAATTACGATCCATTCGCGGCGAGCAGAACCATCGATTCGCTACGGCCGCAAGGAATGTCTGCTCGCTAAAGTGCATTAAGGGACGGTCAAAATCGAAGGCTCGGACCTCAGAGCAACGGACACTTCGGGGGTGACAAGTGTCCGCCGTCGATCGTCATCCACCCAAGCGATAGCGCCCTTTGCGCAACACGTCATCTTGTGATGTTACCGCATCGTCACCCGCTTTTGACAATTCGTAACCTGACTCCGCCCAATACCGATCGAATGTTCAACATGAACGTGATTACAGTGAGGAGAACAGTTTTCCACGGACTGCCCAGAGAAACACCCGTGAAAAGAATAGTGATCAACGGAAGGTCGAAGAAAACCTCGACCATCCGCCGGTCGTTCCGCGAATTAGCCCGCACCTACTTTGCGAAGGAACACAGTTTGGAGTTCGCAGCCGAAGCACTGTTCTTTGTGATAATCGTGGCGATCTCAGCCTGGCCAATCCTGGCAGCCGCAGGCGCACTGCACGAATTCTTCCAGCGCGCGGTGACTTAATCGTTAAGGTGGATCGGCTTCTCCTGAAGACGATGGAAATCGCCGAAGGCGCTAGTTGATTCCCGTTAACACATCGCCGCTGCTAAGACCGGCGGCGGAGCCGCTTTCCCAACGGGTTGAGGACAACGCGTCCACCTACGTCTCGTTGCCAACGCGAAAATCTCGACAGCAAGCTCATCGCGTTTAGCATGTTGGCCTTGTGCAAAAAAATGCTCGAGCAGCAAACAATCGAGAAATTGAACGCAAATTTTTGCTTAAGCGGCTGCCCGATAAACTGAAAGGCTCGCGGTGCTACGTTATCGATCAAGGTTATCTGGCGAGTGAGCCCGCAGGCAGACAGGTCCGTCTCCGCAGAAAAGGCACGGCCGCAACGCTGACTTTCAAGGTGGGCCGCGGTAGCCACCGGGAAGAACGCGAGATCAGGCTCAGCCCAAAACAATTCGATGCGCTTTGGCCGGGAACCGCCGGGAGAAGATTGCGCAAGGTGCGCTGCGAAATTCCCTGGAAAAATATAGTTGTTGAGATTGATATTTATCAGGGTAGACACGCCGGTCTCGTGGTGGCAGAAGTGGAATTCGCCGACCGCGTCAGCTGCCGAAGATTCAAGCCGCCTTCCTGGTTTGGACGTGAAGTGACTGGGGAAAAACGCTACAGCAACGTGCGACTGGCTAACGAGTAAGCAGGAAGTTCTATGGGCTTCCGTTTGAAATTGCGCGAACCATTGCCTGATGGGCTGAAACGAGTCTTCCGGGAACAGATCGAGTCTGCCCTGGAGTTGTGTCGGCACCCCGCAAAGCAACGCGGCGTCACCGTACACGAAGTTCGCAAGCACCTTAAAAGGCTGCGGGCGGCAATGCGCCTTGCCATTCCCGAAGTCGGCAAGAACCGACATACACGCGAAGATCGCTGTGTGCGCAAAATCGGACGGCTCGTCTCGGATCTGCGCGATGCCCAAGTGCGGTTGCAAACACTCATTCAATTGCGCGACGACACCGCAAAAGGCCCGGAAGACAGTCCTTTTCCCCGCATAGAAGAATTATTGTCACTGGAAAGGCAAAGTTTTTCTGCAGCATTCGCCGGGTGGCAAAAACAAGCCATCCCGCAACTGGAACGCGTGGAAGCGCGTCTTCTGAAATGGCCGTTGGAGGGTTTGACCTGGAAGCAAATTTGCGGCGCGGTGGGAAAAATCTATAAGCGCGGTCAACGCGGTCTCGCGAAAACGATTGATGACCCGGAGCCAGAAAACTTTCATGCCTGGCGAAAGCGGGTGAAAGATATCTGGTATCAGCTGCGGATTTTGCAGCCGCTTAATCGCATGGTGCTAACAGAGATGGACCGCGACGGCGAAGTTTTGGGGGAATTACTGGGTGGCGAGCACGATTTAAATTTTCTTTGGGCGCGCCTGGAGACGGAAAAGGGCGACGAAGCGTTCCGCGATGAGCTTGCACAACTGGAGAAGCTAATCCGTAAACGCGGGAAACGATTGCGCACGAATGCACTCGAACTCGGACGACGCTTCTACGCCGAGCCTGCAAAGGCTTTCGCCAAGCGCATCTCTATCTTCGTGGGTAAGCGGGTATGAGAGCGATTGTTTACCGGTCTTTGTAGCAATCGAGGTACTTAATTCCCGATCCGGTGTTAAAAATGACCACGCGTTCGCCAGACCGAATTTTGCCTGCGGAACGGAGCGACTTTATAGCGGCGAAGCAGGCGGCAGCTTCGGGCGCGATAAAGAGACCCTCGGCGGATCCCACTTCACGCGTGACACGGATCATTTCGTTATCAGCAACGGCAATCGCGCCGCCGTTAGACTGACGAAGGATATTCAGAATCAGGAAATCGCCGATCGCTTTTGGAACACGCAGACCAGAAGCAATTGTGTGCGCGTTTGGAAATTCCCCAGCGCTTTTTTCTCCGGCTTCGAACGCGCGAACGATTGGCGCGCAACCAGTGGCTTGCACGGCGAACATGCGCGGACGCTTTGTCCCGATCCAGCCCAGCGCCTGCATTTCATCGAACGCTTTCCACATTCCAATGAGCCCGGTCCCGCCGCCGGTGGGATAAAGAATTAAATCGGGCAATTCCCAGTTGAATTGCTCCGCTAATTCATAACCGAGCGTTTTTTTTCCCTCGACGCGATACGGTTCTTTAAGCGTGGACACGTCGAACCAGCCTTCCTTTGTTTTGCGCCGCGTGATCTCAGCGCCACAATCCGTGATTAATCCGTTGATCAACGTCACATGAGCGCCCAATTCACGGCACTCGATGATGTTCGCGCGCGGTGTATCGCGCGGCATGAAGATGTGCGCTTCCAGGCCGGCCCGAGCCGCGTAAGCGGCAAGCGCTCCGCCAGCATTACCGGCGCTGGGGACGGCGAGCTTGGTTGCTCCGAGGTGTTTTGCCATGGACACGGCGACACTCATCCCACGCGCCTTGAAACTCTGCGTCGGGTTTGTCGATTCGTCCTTGATCCAGAGATCGATGTCGTCCCCGAATTTCTCTGCGCGCAATAGTGGTGTTCCGCCTTCGCCTAATGAGACCGGCTCAACATCACCTGGCAGCGGCAACACTTCGCGATAACGCCATAACGTTTTCTGGCGTGTTGCCACTGTCTCGCGCTTCAGCGTCCGACCCGCAGCGGCGAGATCGACAATCGCGAAGAGCGGTTTATGACAGGAAGGACAGAGATTCTGCAGACGCGACCACTGTTGCTGAAGGTCGCACGCGCTGCATTCAAGGTGCGTGAGAAACATGCGAGATTAAACGTAGCACGTTTGCGGCCTGTGTTAGATTTGCCGGGATGGATTTGATGACTCTGACTGAAATTCGCCGGGCGGCTCAGAACGGCGCGGTGGCAGCGCGTGCGCATGTGCAAGTCGAAGCGGCCACTGCAAAGACGCAACGTGAAGGAAAACCTTATTGCGAACTGGCTCTGGCAGATGCGTGCGATCGGATGACTCTTCGAGTATGGAGCGATCATCCCGCTTACAAAACATGCAGCGCATTCACGACCGAAAGTTTCGTCGAGCTCACTGGTGATTTTCGTGTCCACCCGCAATACGGACTCGAAGCAGAAAAGTGGATGGTACGGCCACTCTCTGACCAGGAGAAAAAAGAATTGTTGGAAGGACCGGCAGACTTGCGCACAAAGCAAGCATCTGACTGGGAATTTATCGTGCAGTCCATTGGCACGATTGTTGATCCTCGCCTTCGCGCATTGTCCGAAACATTCGTCAACAAGTGGGGCGACCGATTTCGTCGCGCCGCCGCAGCTCGCAAATATCATCATGCCCGGCGCGGCGGCCTCGTCGAGCATACGGCGCAAATGATGCGCCTGGCGAGAGCCATCGCGCCTCTCTATTCGCAGTTAAACATTGATCTTTTGATCGCTGGCATTCTTTTTCACGACTCAGGTAAACTTTGGGAAAACCAGTTTTCTGAAACCGGCTTCGTTATGAGCTACGACGAACTTGGCGAATTGGTCGGTCACATTTCGATCGGGCTCGAGATCGTCAATTCGTTGTGGCAAAAGCTTGCCGTCGAAAACGCAGACCTCTGGAAAACGTATCGACCGCTCTCGGAAGATGTGCGCATACATCTTCTGCACCTCATTGGTTCACATCACGGCGACAAACAATTGGGTTCGCCTGTTGATCCGAAAACGCCGGAAGCAATGGCGCTGCATTACATTGATAATCTCGACGCCCGTCTGGAAATGTTCGCCGCGGGTTACACAACAGCAAAACCGCTGGCACCTCGCATTTTTGATCGCGTGCGGCCGCTGCCGGGAAATTTAGTTAAATCGCTGGAGAAATTTCAGCAGTCAGCCGTGCAAGACCCAAGAGACGAACTTTTGTGATGCGATACGAACACACGCAACGAACGATCCTCACGGACAGGTGGCTGCAAACGAGCGTTTGATCGGACGCATTTAGTGCGATCAATCCACGGCGCTCACAAAATGGAGGGCGGAACTCTGCGACGCCTAACGAGCGTTCGATCGGCCAAATTCATGCAGGGGCTAGCGGCGCTCGTCCCGTCACTCACAATGTAACCAGTTACTATTTCGCCAGTTCACGAAACCAATGCAATGCGATCGAGGTTTGCGCATCATTGACCTCATGGCCGCCACGAAAAGTCCCGATTCGAATCCGCTTAAAGCCGGTTCGCTTGATCGAACCCGCGACGGCGTATTGCTGCTCCAAGGTCGCGATTCTATCCTCGTGCCCGGCACTAACGTAAATTGGCGTATTAAGAAAGTCTGCGCCGGGCCGCAATTTCGCATATCCGTCACTCAGGTGGTCTTCATTCGCGCCGGTCATGTAAATTCCGGAGATGCGACAACCGTTTCTCGCAAGAAAAGGCGCAACATAACCGACGCCTTTGCCTCCCCCGGAGAACCCTGCGCACGCCATCGGCCACTTCTCCGACCCGGGAAAGCTCCGGTGCAGCGCGTCGACGGCCGCCATTGTCATAGACTCGCGCCACGCCACATTGTCGCTCTTCGCGTGTTGCGGGCCGTCTCCAGCTAGCAACACCCAGCCCTCAGCAACGCCGACTCTCCGATAGAAATCGGCCAGATCATTTCGGTTCTGACGCTTAAAATCGCTTGTGGAACAGGTCACCAAAACCGGCCAGCTTTTCGTTGGATCAAAATTTGCTGGCGTTGCCAGCACGGCGACTGCGTTTGCCGGGACAGGGTTGCCCCCTTGGCCAGCGTATGATTTTTCCAATGCGCTCAGGGGAACGTTGGCCTGGACAGTTGAACCCGGAGAAAAAGGGACGCCCCCGAACGTCAAAGAAGCGGCAGCTGCGTCCACATCAAATGTGGAAATAAGGTTCGGGATGAGAACCAATGAGATCAACAAGAGTACTCTGCTCGGGGTAGCGTATGCATCTCGCCGGCTGGAAATGCCAGTCCGGCTCGGACCAGTATCTTCGCCAAACCGGACTTCAACCGGGCGCGCCTCCATCATTTGATATGAACGTCAGCGAAAATCTCGGAATTACGAGGACGCATTTCCGAGTATGCGGGACGCGTGCGCTATTCAATCCTCCGTTTCGCCTCTGCGAGATAAGCCTCGTCAATTTCAAACCCAATGAAATTTTTTCACGCCACAGCGCTGCGCGGCGACGGCGGAATTTCCGATGCCGAGAAACGGATCAAGCATGGTGCGGACGTGCGAAACTCCATGCAAGTTGATACACCATTCCGCTAACTGAACAGGAAACGTCGCTGGATGTGGCCGTTCTTTTTCGCGGCTCTGAATTGTCTTGTAGGGAATGAACCACGTGTTGCCCCGACAGCGTAAATCGCTTCCACGAGTGTGCGACCACCGTGCGATGTTGCTTTTGTCCTGGTACGGAACACCGAGCGCAAGCCGATCAAGCTCCACGCGCCCAGTTTTCGTGAAGTGAAAAATGTACTCATGACAATCGTTAAGAAACCGCTTCGAATTGATTGGCTTGAAATGACCGTGCGTTTTTACCGTGGCTTCGACCCTCACCTGGCGCTTCGCGTCCGCCTCTCCCTGGCCAGGGAGAGGATTTAGGTGAGGGTCGCTCGGTTTGGTTTTCTCCGCAGCGGCGTCAACTGCAATCGACTTGATCCAGTGAATCGTGTTCTGCAAAAAAAATCCGCCTGAGGCGGACGTCAGTTCGATCACGATTTGGTGGGGCAACATCGGATTCGATGGCGCGGAGCCGATGTTCAGAAAAAAAGATCCGTTCGCTCGTAGAATTCTTCGAATTTGTGTTGACCATTTGGCGCACCAATTCAGATACGATTGCCGATCCTGCCGGTCGGCATATTGCCTGTAGTCAATTCCCAGGTTGTAAGGCGGGGAGGTCACCACAAGATCGACGCTTTCATTTGTCAGTCGCGACATTCCCTGGACACAATCTTCGCAGCGAAAATCAAAACGCGTCATTGATGTAATCTGGTGACTTGGCGTGGGTCGTACAAGCGAAAAGTTGCGCGCGTTCTGCTTCTGGGGAGCGCAGGCTGCTAGCCGAATGCATTGACGAACGCAAACACTAAAAACCTCGCCACGGGTTCGCGGCAAGCTGCCGTGAACTACAGGCTGGCAGCCTGTGCTCCCCAGAAGCTCGCTCGCACATTCGAGCGAATTCGCTTACTTTCTTCTAATGGCGGACAAGCCCTCGAAACTGAAGATCGCCGATCGTGAGTTCACCTCACGTCTGCTGGTCGGCACGGGGAAATTCGCGTCGAACGAATTGATGCGCGACGCGCTCATTGCCAGCGGCACGGAGCTGGTTACCGTGGCGCTGCGGCGCGCCGATATCTCCGGCAAGCACGATCCGTTTGCCAACATTCTCGACTTTATCGACCCAAAACGGTTCCTTCTCCTGCCGAACACGAGCGGTGCGCGCAATGCGGACGAAGCCGTGCGCCTGGCACGGCTAGCGGCGAGCGCAGGCTTGCCGAAATGGATCAAGCTCGAGATTCATCCGGACCCGCGTTATTTGCTACCCGATCCGGTAGAGACTCTGGCCGCCGCGGAAATGCTGGTGAAAGAAGGATTCACGGTTCTGCCCTACATCAATGCGGATCCGGTCCTGGCGAAGCGATTGCAGGACATCGGGACGGCAACGGTGATGCCGCTCGGTTCACCGATCGGTAGTAACCGCGGGATTGAGGCGCGTCTTCAGATTGAGATAATCATCGAGCAAGCGACAGTGCCCGTAGTGGTTGACGCCGGTCTGGGCGTACCAAGTCACGCGGCTGAAGCGATGGAGATGGGCGCCGATGCGGTTCTGGTTAACACGGCAATCGCAATTGCTTCCGATCCGGTTCGCATGGCGAAAGCTTTTAAAAAAGCCATTGAGGCGGGTCGCGAAGCGCGCGAAATCGGATTAGCTGAAAAACTGGATGTCGCGGCAGCGACTAGTCCGTTGACGGGATTTCTGACTCGATAATTCTGAAGATCGCGGCGGCATCGCTTCTTAAGTCGCGCGCGTTAATCTAGTCGAAGTCGGCAGGCAAATTCGGGTCTCTGGCGAAAGCGAATGCACGTTTCACCTGCGGTGATAAGATTCGAGATTCTGAAAGAGCGGGTAATTCTTGCTCGCTAAAGAAGCAGACTGCGTCAGTCTCAAGACTCGTCCTGGCCGAACCTCCTACAACCTCACACAGAAAAATCAGCTTATAGACATGAAAAGGAAACGGAGGATGCCCCTGTCTATCGCGATCGTAAATTGCCATTAGTCTAACGGCATTGACGTCATACCCAGACTCCTCCTTTGTTTCCCGGACAGCTGCTTCGCTTGGGGACTCTCCGGGATCTACCCATCCACCTGGCAATGTCCAACCATCGCCTCGCTCCTTTACAAGCAATATTTTGTTTTCTGAAATAACGGCCGCTCGCACGTCGATTTTTGGAGTTGCCGGTCCAGTCTCGCGTCCAAACATCGCCTTGATGGTCTGCAGTTCGCCATCGGAGTACCTAGCGGCGATCTCGGCAGCGACGTCCTCAACCTGTTGATATCGCTGCAGGTCGAATTCGTTCTTGCTGTAGTTTCGCCCATTTTGCGCAATTGATTGAAGCCTGCGAACCCAATTGACCCAAATGTTGCTCATCAGGGGGAATTTGCAGATTCGATCCGATAGTTACTGAGCCGCTACAGCGTCGTCTCACTTACGAGCGGTTCCCGATGTCGGACGCCGCGTCTCGTCTCCTTTTGAAGTCGTTTTAGGCGGCTCGACAACGCGGCCTTTGCCGCCGAATTCATCCGATCAATAAACAGGACTCCGTTGAGATGATCGCCTTCGTGCTGTATCGCGCGCGCAAGAAATCCGCTCGCTTCGATTTCGATCGTACCGCCTTCCAAAGTTTGCGCACGCACAATCACCGTATTCGCCCGTTCGATGTCACCGGTGACTTCTGGAAAACTTAAGCAACCTTCTAGCCCCGTTTCGGTCGCACCGTGCAGCTCAATTTCCGGATTGATCAACACCAGCGGCATCGCAGTCTTCGGATCAACGTCTTTGCCATCCACCTTCAACGTACTCGGCCGATCTTCGATTAGCGAAACGTCGAGCACCGTGAGCTGCAAAGCTTCACCGACTTGCTGCGCTGCGAGGCCGACACCATTCGCCGCGTGCATCGTCTCGATCATGTTCGCAGCCAATGCGCGAATCCGATCGTCTATGTTGTCGATCGGTTTGCCTTTGGCCCGCAGGATCGGGTCGCCGTACTCCAAAATCGGCAGGATCATTTCTCTTCCCGCGTAAACGCCGGCAAATTTCGCACGCCCGCCAGCTTCAACGCGTCCATGACCTTAATAATCGTGCCGAAGGAAGCTTTCTTGTCCGCTTGCAGGGCCAGCGTGGACTTGCGGGTGTCTGGTAGATTGCGCACGGCGCCCTCCAGTTCGTCAACGACCACGGTTCGTCCATCGAGCTTGATCTCGTCATTTTGATCGATGCTCACGATAGCGTGTTCCAGCTCCGAAGGCTGTTTCTTTGCTGTTTTGGATTCCGGCAGATTAATCTGAACTTCGGGCTGGTCTTTCTTAAAAGTTGTAGAAACGACAAAAAAGATCAGCAGGATGATGAGGATATCGACGAGCGAAACGATGATGATGACGGGCGCCCTTCGTTTTCGTACTGCAAACTTCATGGTGTGAAATGGGCCGCGCGTTTCACGCTACCGGTGTCGAAACCGGCATCGAGCTGGCGCCGGTTGCTTTTGCCGGCGCGAATTCGCGCGAAGAGCGACCGTAATAGCACTTACTAATCAATTCGACGACCAGCGTTTCCATTTCCACCGACATCACTTCAACTTTCCTCGAAAAATAGGTGAATCCGATCAGCGTCGGCACAGCAATCGAAAGGCCGAAAACGGTTGCGTTCAAAGCTTCGGAGATGCCGAGCGCTATCTGACGCGTATCCGATGCACCCGAGTTCAGTCCGAGCTGGGAAAAGACATGCACCAACCCCGAAACTGCGCCGATGAGGCCGAGCAGTGGCGCGATGCCCACAATGACTTCGAGAATGATAAGACCTTTTTCCAGCCGCACCATCTCGTGGCGAGCGCGTGTTTGAACCGCTTCCACGTTTTCCGAGCGTGGGCTGCGTAGATACTGTAACGCCACGCGAGCAATCCGCGCCAGCGACGAACCATCATGATGCACGATGCGCGACAGCCGCTCAGGGCTTTCACCAGGGGTCAACCGTTCCATTTCGCTCTCGATCAAAGGCGGCATAACCTTGTTCCGTCGCAAAGCCAGGCCGCGCAAAATCATCATTGTCACAGAGACAATCGAGCACGCCAGCAGCGGCCACATGAAAAGGCCACCCTTCGCGAAGAATCCAAAGACAGTATTCACGGTTTCCGGAGTTTCGATAGTTATCGCAGCAAGGATCATCGGTTCGGAAAGATAATGAAACCGAGTCCATCTACTTCCAGGCCTTCAGGAGGCAAAGTGTTCGCAACATCTTCGGGAATCGGGGGAAGGTGCGCTTCCAGCACCGATTGCACGCAAACGTTTGCGAACGCCTCGTTCGAGCTGTTCTCGGTAACTTTAAGTTCCTTCACTCGTCCGCTCCGATCAATATAAAACCGGAGCCGCAAAGTCCCGATATTGACCAAGTCCTGTTTCTGCTCCACAAACGCATACCACCGCGATCCAATTGAATCTGCTACAATTTTTTGGTAGCGGCCAAGCGGCGTCCCCAGGGCATTAACGGAAGAAATACCGCGATTGGTGATGTTTCCGGCGATGTGTGTTCGCTGCTTCAACCGCTGATACGCCGACTGCGGTTGCGATGTTGCAGCTGAGGTCTCGCGTGTTTGCGATGGTTTTTGAGTTAACATCGCAAATTGCTCCGCCGCGGTAACGGGAGCTGGTTGGGTTTGAGGCGCCATCGACGGGTTCGGACTTTCCTGCGGCGCGGCACTCGGTTGTGGCTGCGCGCCTTTCGCGTCGAGCGAATGCTGATGTGTCTCCAAATCCATAAATGGCTGATCCTTGCCGGTCTGCGACGGCAACGGCAATTCCCCAGCGGCAGCTAGCTCGCTTGCTCCAATCGAATTGGCGTTCGATTCAAATGTTTTGTCTTTGGGTTCGGGTGCTTTTTTTGATTCGTCTGTTTCTACGAACGCGGAATTCTTCGGGGCCGTTGGCGCCAGATCCATGAACGTTAGTTCGGACGGCTTGTCCTCAACTGGGGTCGCCGGCGAGAAAACGCCGCCAAAGGCCGCAAGGAAAAACGCCACAAGCAGGTGAATGAGAATCGCCGCGAGTAGCGCCAACAAAACCGTTCGCTTCTCGTATTCGTGATCCCGAAGGCTTTCGGGGTTGCCCGGCTGGGCGAACATAATGTCAGCCGTCGTCATGAGAGCGGTTTCTCAGTGGTCAGAAGATTGGGCCTTTGGAAGTCTCAGTTTAGGGGAGGAACAGTATCTCAGCCTACGGGCGCTGACAACTTGGCCAGGCGTGGAGTAGCGGCTGGCGCGACGTGATGACTTCCGCGAGCCCTTCGCGCGTGATGAAACAGGTATTGCTGCGCGTATCCGCCGTGTTCGCCAAAATACGTTTCCGCAAATTCGCGCAGCCGGAGTTCGGTGACTTTTTTCCTCGTTGGAAAATACTGTTGTTTCAAAACCCTCTCGATCCAGACGTCGATTGGAAATGCGCGCCGTCGTTCGTAGGCAAAGAGCATTACACAATTGGCAACCTTCATTCCCACACCGGGCAATGCACACAGTTTCTCTCTGAGATCGGCATCGGGCAACGCCGACCATGCTTCCAAGCCCGCCCTGCCTGAGCTGACGAGTCGCGCCGTCATGAGCAGGTTCCTGGCGCGATAGCCTAGTGCGCATTCGCGCAAATCATTCTCCGAAGCGCGGGCAATTCGCCGCGCCGGTGGAAAGGTGTAAGCGAAACGGCTACCAATCTTTCGTCTTTCACCAAAGCGTCGCCGGAGCGCGAGTGAAATCTGACGAATATGCGCCACCTGTTTCATCGACGAACAGATGAACGTAGCCAGACATTCCCATTTCGGTTGCCGAATGATTCGTAAGCCGCGACAAAAATCGCGCGCTTCATTCATGATCGGATCGTTGGGAAATGAAGCGCAAATGTCCGCGAGCGGATGATCAAGCGCGAAATAATCGGCAATCGTGGCACGGGCATTCTGCCCAGGGTCCAGACGGGACCGGCTGGAAGCTGATGCCACTTTTGCACGCAAGGCATTTCCATCCTGCTCGATATGAACGGGACAATCGCCGATCGTTCCCACGAATCCATTGCCAGCCTTTTCCCAATGAAACACCTGGCCGGAGTCCAGTGTCATCGCGAGATCAAGGTCGGGTGCAGGAATTTCGATGAGCTTCATAGGTGGATCGCGTTGTCCTCAACGCGATGTCAATCCAGGAGCCGAAGGCGCAGTTATTTTAGCATCGTCTTCAGAAGAAGCCGATCCACCTTCTAATGAAGATCGGATGCTTCGTCATTTAAACAGTCGGATTTCGTCATTTCCCATATTCGACATTCGTCATTCGTCATTGATAAATAAGACCGAAATGGGCGCCCGTCTGGCAATCGATACCGGAGTCTTGCTTCTTTATTTCTTCGGCATAGTCGCGCTTGGTTTGTGGGCGGGCCGCCGAAATAAAAATCTGCGGGATTTCTCGCTTGGCGGGCGATCGATTCCCTGGTGGGCAGTTCTCGCTTCCATCGTTGCAGCCGAAACCAGCGCCGCCACTTTTCTTGGAACGCCGGCCGAGGGTTTCAAAACAAGGGGTTACTTTTACGGCCAGCTCGTCATTGGGACGATCCTGGCGCGCGTGTTTATAGCTTTCACCTTCATCAAGCCGTACTACGACTATCGGGTGCAGAGCATCTACGAGTTCCTCACCGTGCGCTTCGGAACAAAAACCAAGAACATGGCAAGCGGCATCTTCTTGTTTACGCGCGTGCTGGGAATCGGCGTTCGTTTGTATCTTGGCGGCGCGATCATGGTGGTGATCTGGCGTTATCTGTTTCCAAGCCTGCCGATCAATCTCAATACCTACATTTGGGGCATTATCTTCGTGACCGTCATCACGACGATTTACACGGCGGTCGGCGGCATTAAGGCCGTAGTCTGGACCGATCTCATCCAGGCGGTGCTAATGTTCAGTTCAGTGATTTTCGCCATTTTTCTGTTGCTTCACAATATTCCAGGCGGGCTCGAGACCGTGAAGCAAAACCTGGGCGGGCTCGGGAATGTGAAGGTGTTTCAAACCGGGTGGAACGCCGATCTGCCGTTCGGTCCGGCGCTCAAGGCGATGCTGGAGGAACCCTACACGCTCTTTGCCGCATTCATTGGCTCCACCATGTTGACGATGGCGACACACGGCACCGACCAGGACATGGTGCAACGGATGTTGACCGCGCCCAATTATCGCAAGTCGCAACTCTCGCTCATCCTCAGCGGCGTAATGGATTTGCCGATCGCCGGGGCATTTCTCACCGTCGGTATTTTGCTTTCCGTCTTTTATATGGTGGTGCCGAGCCCAGATTTGCCAGCCGCAGATAACGAAATCTTCGGCTACTATATCGTGCATGAGATGCCGGTGGTGTTCCGCGGACTCATCATCGCAGGCGTTTTTGCAACCATGATGGGCTCGACCTCGGCGGCGCTGAACGCGCTGGCCACGAGTTTCACGAAAGATTTTTACCTTCCCTACTTCAATCGCAACGCAACCGACCAGCAGGCTATCCGTGCCGCGCGGATTGCCACATCCGTGTTTGGTATTCTTATGATCCTCGTCGCCACGGTGGCCGCCAACGCGGTTTTGCATGACGCGAAACTGACGATTATACCGATTGCGATCGGAATTCTCGGTTACACCTACGGAGCATTGCTCGCCGTCTTTCTTCTTGGGATGCTCACGCGCAGTCGCGGCCGCGACGGAGCGAACGTCGTCGCGATGATCCTCGGCATCACATCGGTACTGATCCTGTGTAAAGTCACGCTGCCCGCGTTCGATGTCGGTGCGCTTTTACGGGGCGAGTTCAAGCAAGCGGACTGGAAGTTCGGCTGGTTCATGCCTGATTGGTGGCCGAAAATCGCCTGGCCTTGGTTCGTGTGTGTCGGGTGCCTCGTGACGATTGCGATCAGCATCCTCTTCCGTACGCCGGAGAGCCAGATCGCTACTGCCGGAGCGCATGTCAGGTCGACGTCGGACGTTTGAGCAAGCGGGTCTTAGCGTGTCGCTTTCGCAAGCTCGTCACTTTCTCGATAGCGATTCCTTTCCGAACCGGCCGCGAGCATCACCCACCGGGCGTCGCCTAAATCCAATAGCAAAGCAGGAATTGCCCGGCCATGAGTCGCTAATTACTTGACGCGCAACGGCGATCCTTTATACGCAACATTCAACTATTGAAATCCCATGCCTCACGTCGTCACCGATAAATGTAACGAATGCAAGTTCACCGACTGTGTAGAAGTGTGTCCCGTCGCGTGCTTCTACGAGATGGACAAGCAGGTGGTCATTCACCCGGAGGACTGCATTGATTGCATGGCATGTGTGGATGTGTGCCCGGTGCACGCCATCTATGCGGAGGCGGACCTTCCGCCGGAGTTCACGAAAGATATCGAATTCAACGCGACACAGGCTCATCAGCTGAAGGACTCGGGCGCGGAAGCGATCACAGCCCGCAAGGATCCTTTGCCCACTGCGGCGGAGCGAAAAACGGCTCTCGGTTACTGAGTGATCAAGCCCGCGCTCGGGGTTTGCGCCGGGACAATTCGCGGCTCTCTCATTTCTTTTCCGCCGTCAGCTTGATTGACAAGTCCCGCAACTGACGAGCATCAACTTCTGCTGGTGAATTCGACATCAAATCCATGCCACGATTGTTTTTTGGGAATGCTATCACGTCGCGAATGCCCTGTTCACCGGCAATAAGCATGACGAGGCGATCAAAGCCGAAAGCGATTCCCCCATGGGGTGGGGCTCCAAGATGCAGTGCGCGAAGCAAGTGACCAAACTGCGTTTGCCGATTTTCCGGGCTGATACCGAGAGCCTCAAACATTTTGTCCTGCAACTCCGGTTCGTAGATTCGCATGCTGCCGCCACCGATCTCGACACCATTCAAAACAACGTCGTACGCCTCGGCACGAACATCGGGAAACTTCCTTTCGTTAAACAGCCGCAGGTCCTCCGCTTTCGGTCGAGTAAATGGATGATGCATGGCGTTCCATTTGTTTTCTTCCGGACTCCATTCAAACAGCGGAAAATCAGTGACCCAGAGGAAATCCCAGATTTCGGCAACAGGCGTAAGCTTTTGCATCTCTGCGATGCGCAACCGCAATCGCCCAAGCACTTCGCAAGCGATTTCCCATTTGTCCGCACCAAAAAAGATACAGTCGCCTTCCTCGATTTTCAGTTTCGATTGCAGCGCTGCCTTTTCAGCTGCTGAAAAAAACTTCACAATTGGCGATTTCCATTCGCCATTCTCAATCTTGATAAAAGCGAGCCCTTTTGCGCCGTGCAACTTCGCAATCTCCGTTAATTCGTCAGCTTGTCCGATGGTGATTCCGGCAAATGTTTTTGCGTTAATCGCTTTTACCACACCGCCGGATTCGAGCGCGTTGCGAAAAACTTTGAAACTGCTCTCGCGAAAAATTTCTCCGAGATCCACAAGCTCCATCCCAAAACGGCGATCGGGTTTATCGCTCCCATAGCGATCAACGGCTTCGCGGTAACTGAGTCGTTCAAACGGGACCTTGATCTCGATGTTTCGAGTGGCTTTGAATACTGCCGCGAGCATTCCTTCGGTAACCGCGAAAATGTCGTCTGGCGTGACGAACGACGCCTCGATATCAATCTGGGTGAACTCCGGTTGCCGATCAGACCGCAAATCTTCGTCGCGAAAACATTTCGCGATCTGAAAATATTTTTCGACGCCGGCGACCATCAGTAGTTGTTTGTACTGCTGCGGCGCCTGTGGCAGCGCATAGAATTTCCCGGGTGTGATTCGACTCGGCACCAAAAAATCTCGCGCGCCTTCCGGAGTGCTCTTGGAAAGAATCGGAGTCTCAACCTCGACGTAACCCTGGCTATCGAGGTAATCGCGCGTCGCCTTCGCCGCGATGTGTCGCAACCGCAGATTGCGAGCGAACCGGGGGCGGCGCAGATCATAGTATCGATGGGTCATCCGCAAATCTTCGTTCTGCGGCTCGGCGTCGATCGGGAACGGCAGATCGTCCGCCCGGTTCAGAATCTTCAGCTCGCTCGGAATGATTTCGATATCGCCGGTGGCGAGATTTGGATTTTCCGTGCCCGGCAGCCGCGCAGCGACGTGACCCGACACCTGAATGACGTCTTCGCTGCGCAATGTATGCGCCTGCTTCGCAAGCTGCGCATTTTCCTCCGGGCGAAACACGATTTGCGTCAAGCCTTCGCGATCGCGGAGATCAATAAAAATTACCCCGCCATGATCGCGTGTGACATTGACCCATCCGGCCAGCGCGACTTGCCTGCCGATGTCGCTCTTGCGAAGTGAATTGCAGTCTTGGGTGCGATACATGTTTCTTGTCATTCCGAGCGAAGTCGACGAATCCCGTTGCGAAACCTTGGACAATTCGACGGAATTTTTCGACTCCGCTTCACTGCGCTCAGGATGACAAGCTGGATTGCGCTTGCAAGTGCGCAAGTAACTCCCCGTGGTGAACTAAAGATTCTTCGCGCGTAGCCAGGTTCTTTACTTTTACCTGCGGCCATTCGTCCCCGAACAAGACCGCAACCCGCGCGCCAAGTTGCTCGGCGGTTTGAAATTGTTTGCCGACCTTTTCGCTGGTGAGCGGATAATCCACGCGATAGCCGCTGTCGCGAAATTGTTGAATTTGCGCAAGAGCGTCTGCGCGGCGCTGTTCCTTTGCAATAACTACGTAGATGTCGATCTGCCGGCCCTGTGCGATTGCAGTCTCCAGTTTCTCACGTGCATGCGCGGCTTCATTCATTAACTCGCCGAGCACGACGTCCCCCATCGCGAAACCGAGGGCTGGCATTGAAACTGCGCCATCGCTCAGGTGCGCGATTAGGTTGTCGTAACGGCCGCCACCGGCTATGGCGCGGAATTTTCCGACGCGGTCGAACACCTCAAATACAATGCCGGTGTAATAAGCCAGTCCGCGCACGATACCGACATCGATCGCTACGTAATCGGCAAGTCCTCGCTCGCGAAGGCCATCAACAAGTTGGTCGAGCTTCAGGCTCTTCCCGCCGCTCTTTAGAATTGAAAAGATTGGATCGGCGAGTTCGCCAAGTTTCTCCGCTGTTTTCTCGCGCGGTTCACGTCCGGATTTATCGATTGCCTGCAACAATTCGTCCCACCGATCGGCTGGTACATCTCTTTCGCGCAGGAAATCAGTCCAGAAATCGCGGTCGCTAATTCGCACGACGAAATCGTTCTCGGTAAAGCCAAACGCGCGCAGGACGTCGATGCAGAGCGCCACCAACTCGATATCAGCGGCAAGGTTCGCTTCCGCGATAATGTCGCAGTTGAGTTGAAAATGTTCGCGCAATCTTCCGCGCTGTTGTTTTTCGTATCGAAAAAATTGGCCAATTGAGAACCATTTGAGCGGCTTCTTGAATTCGCGCTCGTGCGCGGCGACCACGCGAGCAAGCGAGGGCGTTAGCTCGGGACGCATGGCGACTTCGCGCTCGCCTTTATCAGTAAAGTTAAAAAGTTGATCGACGATTTCTGCGCCGCTCTTTTTTTTGTAGAGCTCGGTTGATTCGAGAACGGGACCGTCCCATTCAATAAAGCTGTAGCGACGCGCGACTTCGCGCCAGCGCGCAAAGATATAGTTACGCACCGCGCAGTCGTCTGGTAAGAAATCGCGAAAACCGGGTAAAGCCTGCATAAACACGTCGCTAGCTTGCTCTAACGCACGAAAAACGATTGTGCAGCTGGATGCGGCCACATGAGGCTGAATTTACGATATCAGGGAATAACTGAAAAAGCTCCGGCAACAGGGAGCCGGAGAAATACTCAGTGGATAACATCCATTCAATCAAAGCAGAGAGATAAATATGAAACAAACGAGATTAGTGAAAATGTTAACGGTTGCGGTTGCTTGCGTAGCAACACTGGGAATAGCGCGCGCGCAACAGACTACGACAACAACCACGACAGCGGACCCGGTAACCGGCACAACGACCACTCAAGCAACAACGACAAACAGTGCCGGCACGATTGTGACATATACGCCGGATTCGGATTATTTCATGTTTCGAACGGCGCCGAATGTTGCGCCAACGCGTTATTACTACACGAGAGACACGGCCATTGTGGATCCGGAAGGCCACACCATAAGTTGGTCGGCGATTCGACCCGACATGCCGGCGACCATCTATTACACGACGGTTGGTGACCGGGTGCTGGTGCGCAAAGTCGTCGTGAGCCGACCACCCGCAGTTATCAAGCACGAGGAAACGACCACTACGACGACGACAAGACCTTAACGGAAAGTCGTTTTCGCTAAAATCAAAAGCGCCCGCGAGAAATTTCGCGGGCGCTTTGCTGTACGGTACATAGCTGATTGTAACGCCTGGGAAGCGATAGCGATTTCCAGATCTCCGCTTCTCGCGTAGATTCACAGCCGGATGGCTGTCTTAACAAAAGAGAAGCCGGATCTGCAGAAAAAGGTGCACGAAGTGCCGCACAAGCCCGGTGTATACCTAATGCGCGACCGGTTTAACCGCGTGATTTACGTAGGCAAGGCGCGCGACCTGCGCAAACGAGTGGGTTCATATTTTCTGCCGTCCAAACTGGCGCAGGCCGATTTGAAAACTCACGCCATGCTCGAGGCGACATGGAGTTTTGAAACACATACAGTTCGCAGCGAAGCGGAATCGGTTTTACTCGAAGGCAAATTAATCAAGGAATATCGGCCGCGTTATAATGTTTCATTTCGCGACGATAAACGGTTCCTTCTTGTCAGGGTCGATCTTTCGGAGGAGTGGCCGCGTTTTCGGCTCGCCCGGTTCAAAAAAGACGATAGTAGCCGCTACTTCGGTCCGTACGCGCATGCCGGGGCGCTGCGGCAGACATTGAATTTCATGCGGAAAAAGTTCGGGGTGCTCACATTTGGACGAGGCTCGCCTGGCGATCGCGAATTGAAATCAGCGACCTATCAGGTGCCGGTGCGTTTGAGCGAAATTAGCGGGGAGCAATACCGCGAGCGTGTACTGCAAGCCTGTGAATTTTTGGAAGGCAAATCGAGGGAAATGATCGCGACGTTGGAAGAGGAAATGCGGAAAGCGGCGAAGAAAATGGACTTCGAGAAAGCCGCCGACCTACGCAACATGATTGACGATTTGCGCAGCACGACAAGGCCAATGCGTCGATTTACCCGCGGCAGTCTGCCGAGCACAATCGATCCTATGGCGGACGTGCGCGCCTTGGCTGATGCGCTACAGCTGTCACAAGTGCCGCGCGTGATGGAATGTTTCGATATCTCAAATATTTCCACGACGCACGTTGTTGCTTCGATGGTTTGTTTTCGGGACGGCGTGCCGGATAAAGACAATTACCGCCGTTATCGGGTGCGAACGGTCGACGGACAGGACGATTTCGCAAGCATGGCCGAGGTCGTTCGGCGCAGGTATTCGCGTGTTCTGCTGGAGGCGCGCGATGCAAACTCCGAGGTAGCGGAGTTTTCGCAGGAGAATGCCGCCGATGCGCTGGCGCGAATTTCCCGGCATCCCGACCAAAAACCTGCCCTAGGCAATAGTGAAGTGGGTCGAGCGATCCCGTTGCGAAACCCACAGGTAACTTCTGGGGATCCCTCGACCCCGAAAGCTTTCGGGGTTCGGAATGACGAAGGTTTTGTCGCCGTCCGCTTGCCAGACCTGATCATTGTCGATGGCGGAAAAGGCCAGCTTTCATCCGCGTGCCGCGAATTGCAGCGATTAGGCTTGCACGATCTTCCCATCATCGGCCTGGCCAAAGAACGGGAAGAGATTTACCGGCCGGACCGGGCGTTGCCGCTGCAGCTTCCAATGGACTCCGGCGCCTTGCGACTGCTCCAACGCATTCGCGACGAGGCGCATCGCTTCGCCAACGCATATCACCAATTGCTCATGAAAAAACGGGTCGGCGAAAGCATTCTTGACGATTGCCCCGGCGTGAGTCAGAACCGCAAGAATTTGCTGCTGCGAAAGTTCGGCTCGGTGAGTCGCCTACGTAAGGCCACGGTCGACGAAATCGCCTCCACGGAAGGAATAGGTCGAAAGCTGGCCGAAGACGTGCATCAATTCCTGCAAAAGCATTGATTTACCGATGGATTTGAAACTCGCTCGCATCCCAGCTCGCTCGCCGCTACCGTCGCGGCTTTACCTTCTATGTCGCTGATCCCATCAGCTCCATTTGCAGATTCGCTTTTTCGAATGAAATCACTTTGGGGAACTTTGGGCGGTTTGTGGGTCGCCTTCTCGATCCAGGTAGCACCCACCTCATTATTTGCCCAGACGCTGGCGCCATCTGCTGTGCCCAGCACAAGCACAGCTCCACAAGCTGACGAAGAAACAATTGTACCCACATTCGAGACGCAAAAACTCGCGCGCACTTACATCCTCGATGTTCCAGCGCCGCGGGGCCAGATTACAGACCGCAACGGAGAACCGCTCGCGCAAAATCGGTTTAGCTACAATCTCGCCATCAATTTCCCAACGCCGCTTGATTTTTCCGATGCGCAGACGCTCAGCTTCGCCAGGGAAAAGATCGACACGACGGCCAGGCTAATTGGTCGCAAAATCAAGATTTCCGACGAAGCGATTCTTCGCCACTACCATAACCGAGGAATCATGCCTATGGAGGTCGCGCAGAATCTCAGCCAGTTGGAGTACGAACAGATCAAAAATGATCCGCCGCCCGGGGTGATGGTGCGCCCGATCTACGTGCGGGTTTATCCGAACGGAAAAGTGGCCGGTCAAATTATCGGTTACACCGGCAAGACCGGGCGAAATCCCGACGGCATTGTCGACAATCACGAAACGCTCTGGCCTGAAACCGAGGGACGCGAGGGACTCGAGCAAACGTTCAACGACATGCTCACAGGCAAGCATGGCGAATACAAACTCACCTTTGATAAAGATGGTCGGAAGACTTCCGAAAAACTGATCACTCCGCCTGAGCCCGGTTACAACGTAGTCACCACGCTTGACCTGCGTCTTCAACAACTCGCCGAAAAAGCGCTGGAAGCAAAAGCGAAACGCGGCGCCATCGTGATTATCGATCCAAACAACGGCGACATTCTGGCGTTGGCTTCCTGGCCTACGTACGATCCAAATCTGTTTGTTCCGTCAATTTCGACTGAACAACTCAAAATTTTGCAGAACGATCCAGACATTCCGCTTTTGCCGCGAGCGTATCGTTCGTCTTATCCACCGGGATCGACCTTTAAAGTCGCAGTTGGCATCGCTGCGCTCGAAAGCCGTGCGGTCTTTCCGGATGATCAATATGAATGCGTTCCGGCAATTCAAATTGGCAACGTCACCTTCCACAATTGGAAAAAAGGCAATCGCGGCGAATTGAATTTCGTGCAGGCGCTCACCGAATCGTGCGACACATGGTTTTATCAGGTTGGGATCAAAACCGGCGCGCAACCCATCATCGATTGGGCTTTAGCACTGGGCTTTGGCGCGAAGTGCGGCATCCCTTTGCGCGGCGAAGCGGAAGGTCGTGTTCCCAATGATGAATACATGAAGGCAACGCACGGTCGCAGGTTGCTCAACGGCGACATTGCTAACATGTCGATTGGCCAGGGAGACACGCAGGTTACTCCGCTGCAAATGGCCCAGGCCATGGGCGTCGTGGCAAACGGCGGGACATTGTATCAAACGCGGCTGGTCCAACAGGTGCAGACATTCGATAACCAAATAGTTACGGCCTATCAGGTGCGAGCGAAGAGAACGCTTAACCTGTCATCCGAGACGCTGGACGAATTGCACACGGGAATGACGGACGTTGTGAATGGCGCGGGCGGCACCGCGCACCAGGCCAGCCTCGATAATGCTGAGGTCGCCGGCAAAACCGGCACTGCGCAATGGGGCCCTAAAAATAAAGAGCGCACGGCGGCATGGTTTGCCGGGTTCCTACCAGCCGACCAACCGCGGTACGCCTTCGCAACTATTTACGAGGGCGACGTCGGCAGCAAAGTCCATGGCGGCTCCGCGGCTGCCCCAATGATTGCCGATATTTTCAAAGAGATTTACAAGGGTGAAAAGGTTGTCAACCGGCCGTCCGGCCGGCAGCGTCGCGGTCGCGAACAGCCAGAAATTCGACGCGCCGAGCCAGTGGAGGAAGAAGACGAATCAGATTAACTGTAGCCGAGGGCGCGGACCTCGGTAATTTCTCGATCAGCCGCGGTCAACGCCTGCGTCTACCGACTATGCGGCCGCAGTTTCCTTTGGCAGCTCCATTGTTCCCTTAAACTTCGGCGGTGCTTCTTCAACGCCAAAGTTATCGGCATAAAGCCCATCAATTTTCGCCAGGTCTTCGGCCGTAAGCGACGAGCATTCCGGCGCTTTGGCGAATTCAACGAGCTGTTCTTCGTTGTAAATGTTCGGCAGCGTCGAAGCCACGCGATCGTCGGCGAGCAACCACTGCAACGCCGCTTGCCCGAGCGTGCGCTCGGAATTTTCAAGAAAGCCTAATTTCTCAACCTTTTTAATTCCATTCAGCAACCAGCTGCGCGGCCGATGGCTGCGATGGTCGGTCGGCGGAAAGGTTGTCTCGGCAGTGTATTTTCCCTCGAGCATTCCGGACGAATGCGTCACGCGAATTAGAAACATTGTGTCCTTGCCGGCGTCGGTGGCCGCATCGTGAATAGCGTGCCCAGGATGCTGCTCGAGCATGTTGTAGATGTGTTGCACACTTGTGACGTCTCGTTCGCGAATACAATTTGTTCCCTCGTACAGCCAACCAATCGCCGGTCCAAGCGCGACGCCGTAATAGCGAACTTTTCCTTCGATCTTTAATTTCTCCAGGGTTGTCCAGAGGGCGTCGTCAAAGACCTGCTCCATCCGAATATTATGCAATTGCAGGAGATCAATGCGGTCTGTTTTCAGGCGCGTGAGGGCTGCATCCGTCGCGCGCATCACTGCTTCCGGAGAAAAATCCTGCGGAATTTCGCGCTGCCCCCGTCCGCGCGCCTCGCCGTGATGCACAAAGTCGTAGCCGACCTTGGTTGCGATCACAATCTCATCCCGCTGGTTCGGGAACGCTTTCGCGATCAATTCTTCGCTCAACCCGTTTCCGTACGTGTCAGCCGCGTCGAACAAAGTGATACCGAGATCGAATGCTTTGTGCATAAGCGCGACTGCTTCGCCCTCCGTAAAATTTCCCCACCAGCCGGTGGAAATCGTCCACAAACCAAAGCCGACCTCGCTAACCGTCAGGTCGGTGTTTTCGTAAGTCCGAAAGCGCATCGCTTTGTCAGATTACCGATACTATAAGTGTCGCGCAAGGAAGACACGTGTCTCGTTCTCTGGTCAGATTGCCAATTGACCCAATCGCACCAAGGCGTGCGCGGCGGCGCGCACGCGCCATGTCTAGTCGCGAGTTTTGGAAAGGTCGTCCCAGCGGCTTCGCAAGAATATCCGCTGGGACCGTTTGGATTTCCGTACTACTTTGAAATGATGTCTATTGGTGGTGTCCGTGGACTGGCTGGAAGTAGTGTTTGGTGACGTAGCGGCCGACCTTGCGCCCGAGATGCGCACCCTGCAAACAGGAGTTCCGGAAATGAAAGCCGGCCAGGGTGCGTGCCAGTTCGACGTCCCTGACGGCATCGCGAAAGCGCGTGTACTCGCGCGTAGTCTGGGTCACTCTGCTGTCGAGGGAGAAGGGGACTCTATCAGTGCCGAAGAATTCCCGGAGCGCAGTCGTCACCGCTGAGCTATGAAAGCAGTGCGCCGCCGGGTACTCCGGGTGGTTCGGCGTCGTGCGCAACGGTTGCCAGGTGGGGTCAGCCTCAGTGTCCGGGTTCCCGTCGGTGTCGGCCTCTGGGATCGCCGTAAACGGACGCCAGAACCAATAGTGGTACTTGGCTTCGAAGCCCGCGATCATGGCGTCGCCCCCGGACACATGGACCATTGCCAGCATCCGTGCTGTCTGCACTAAGTCGAGCCCGTGCGCGACAGCGAGGGCGAGCATGCCGTCGTTCCACACCCGTAGGTCGTGATCGGTCCAAAACAAGGCTTGGATCGTTTGCGCCGGGGTCCTCATAGTGCTGTCGATGCGGCCGAGGTCCTTCACCTGATCGAAGTCATCAGTGTACTCCTCGCTCGTCAAAGCGTTCGGCCCGTCGGGCCGGAACTGCGACGCGCTATTGAGCGCGAGCGGCGTGATGCCCGGTAGGCGAAGCCCCAAGACCGGAGGCAGGGGATTTCCGGGATTTTGCACCCAGATGCCGGGGCCGGGAGGCGGCGGGTTGAGGTCGGCGAGCGTTGGGTTCTGTTCCCTGCCGTCGTTCGCGCGCAGCGCGACCACGGCCGCGGCTACCTGCTCGCCGACTGCGATGCCGTTCGTCTTTGCCGCGCCGTCAGGGATAGCGGCGAGGTAGTTCGCGTAGTCTCCGTCGAGAATCGCCTGTTGTGCGGGCGTCAAGCCGAGAGGAGGCTGCAAGCCGATCAGCGTGTGGTGGGCCGCGGTCGCGATGGCGGCTGCGGATGACGTGTTGGGCGGGGCGATGAGCGTGATCGCGTACGGCTCATAGCCGCCCTCGATCGCGACTGCCGCATCGTAAATTGCGGCATGGACGATTCCCATGTATACGGCCGCCTCGCCGGGAAATTTGTTGCCGTAGTTCTCGGGGCCCGCGCTGGGCGGGACGATTGCACGCCGCGCCTCGGTACTCCAATCAATCACCGGTGTCGCCGACAGGTCGGTGGCGTGCCCCACCGGCGCACGTCCGATGACAAGCGCCAGTACGAGAAGTGGTAGAATTCGTATTTTTTTAAACTGAGTTAGTGGATTCATATTTTTTCTTTCTTGTTGTTTGGTTATTTGGCTTTCGGTCTCATAAACGAGAAAGGGCGATCAAAGTGCTCATCTGAATTGAGTTTTTTTTGGGGACGCTTTCGGGGTGCAGAAACTTCTCGGGTTTGGTAGCATGTGAAAAAGCGGTATGGATACGCCTTCGGTCTCTCAGCAGAGAGTGACCGAGCTCCTGGTGCGATGGAGTCAGGAGGACGATGCCGTCCTCGCGGAATTAACGCCGCCAACCGGTGACTATTACGAAATGCCTTGTGAACGATTTTCCATCGGCCTAACGATACCCTCAGCTACGGCTACGGGGGTACAAGAAAATCAACATCGAATGCAAAAAGCCGCAGGGTTCATGGAACCCTGCGGCTCTTATTGGTGATATCACAGGCCGCGTAGGCTCACTCTACGACTATGTGATCAACCATACGCGAATCGCCCATGTTTGTGTAATAAACACGCACGCGAGTGCCGGGTTTGATTGCGGTTCGGATGACTTCGCCCGCCTTGTTCACAACGCGACCGGGCCCGTTGAGAACATAACTGCCCGGAGCATTGGAACGGTCCTCGCGAACAACGAGAGTTTTGCCCGGCTGGTAATTAGCCGCCGACCCTTCCTCAGTTGTCGTTTTGATGAGCGTTCCCGTCACCGTTATTGGTTCTGTGGTGGTTGTCCCTTGGCTTGCATCCTTCGAACTTGTCTGCGCAAATCCCAGCGGGGCAAGGAGGGCGCAGCAGGCGAGGATAACAATTGTTTTCTTCATTATATGCCTCCGTTTGATGTTGATGATTGCTTTCCTTTCATTGCAATAAACGAAAACGGGCGCTCAAAGTGATCATCCTTTTTTTGCCGGAAGTTTCTGCGTGTAGAAAACTCTTGCGGGCGATATGATACAAAAGAGAGCTATGGATGCGCCGTCGGTTTCTCAACAGAGAGTGACCGAGCTCCTGGTGCGATGGAGCCATGGCGACGGTGCTGCCCTCGGGGAATTGACCCCGCTGGTTTATGAGGAGCTCCGGCGGCTCGCTCATCATCATATGGGCGGGCAACGTCGGGACCACACGCTGCAAACGACTGCGCTGGTGAATGAGGTTTACCTGCGCCTGGCCGACCAAACCAATCCACGCTGGCAGAACCGCGCCCACTTCTTTGCCGTAGCTGCCCGGGCGATGCGTCAAATCCTGGTGAGTTATGCCAGGAATCAGCGATCCCAAAAGCGCGGCAGCGGCGCGGTCAAGGTAGACTTGGACGAAGCAGCACTTGTCTCACCGGAGGAATCAGAGGAAATTGTTGATCTGCACGAGGCTTTGGAACAGCTGGCCACGCTCGACTCCAGAAAAGCTCAAGTAGTCGAGCTCAAATATTTTGGCGGGCTCAACTACGACGAGATCGCAGAAGTTCTCAAGATCTCACGCGTAACGGTGAGACGTGACTGGGAATTTGCCAGGTTATGGCTGTACACGGAATTGCACAGCACGGCTTGACACGAATTTGAACTCGCTCGCTACCCTGCTCGCTCGCCGCTACCCTCGCGGCTTTGCCTTCTATCTCGCTGACGCCATCTGCTCGGTTCACTAATTCACACCAATTGATGCAGTGGTTTTTCGGAAGCCGTAGGAAATTTCGTGGCAATTCGTGTGATTCGTGTCCCGATTCGTGTAATTCGTCTCCCAGATGAATGAGCTGCTTTACAAGGAAGATGCGTTTCAACTTGTGGGCTTTTGTATGCAAGTTCATCGCGAGTTGGGGAAGGGCCACGACGAAATCATCTACAAGGATGCTTTCGTCGTTGAACTGAGTCGCGCGGGAATTCCGTTTTTGCGCGAGCAATTTCGGTGGCGATTCGCTTGAGTGGAAAAGGGTTGTTTTATGAGACACGAATTTCACCAATTCACACGAGTGGATGTGACGAGGTTCGTGACGATTCGTGCAATTCGTGTCCCAAATTCGTGGCAATTAGTGTAATTGGTCTCTATGACGCCGGCGCGGTTACAAACGATTGAGGAAATCTTTCGTGCGGCGCTGGATCAAGAGCCGGACCAGGTTGCTCAATTTCTGGAGGTGACCTGCAAAGGCGATAAACTTCTGCGCCGCAAAGTTGAAGCGCTTCTGACTTCACGCGAACGAGCAGACGGCTTCATTGAAACGTCAGCTGTTGGTCTCGCGACGAGGATTATTCAAAATGGGCAAGCTGATTCGCTCGTCGGGCAGACGATCGGCCACTACAAAATTTCCAAACGGATCGGCACCGGCGGGATGGGCGAAGTCTATCTGGCCACTGACATTACAGCGGGCCGCAGGGCGGCGCTCAAACTTCTGCCCATGCGCTTTACGGGGGATGCGAAACGGCTGAAGCGCTTTCAACAAGAAGCGCATGCCGTAGTCGCGCTCAATCATCCAAATATCCTGACGGTTTACGAGATCGGCGAGGATCACTCAACTCATTACATTGCCAGTGAACTGATCGAAGGCGAGACGCTGCGTCAACGTCTGGACCGCGGACCGAGCCAGTTGAGTGAAGCTGTTGACATCGTTATCCAAGTGGCCAATGCGCTCGCCGCTGCTCATCAAGCGGGAATTGTCCATCGCGACATCAAGCCGGAGAACATCATGCTTCGGCCGGACGGCTACGTGAAAGTGCTCGACTTCGGGATTGCAAAGCTTGCCGAATCCGCCTTCGCCGAGGCTAAGGCGGACGGGGCAGAGCCGATGACACTGGCTGAGACCAACCTGGGGTCGATATTGGGAACCGTTCGTTATATGTCGCCCGAGCAGGCTTGCGGCGCGCAGGTTGATAAAAGCACGGATATCTGGAGTCTCGGCGTGGTCCTTTACGAAATGGTAACGGGGCATGCGCCATTCACTGGCGACACGCCAAAAGAAGTGATGTCTGCGATTCTTGAGAGGGAGCCGCCGCCGCTCACGCGTTACGTAGCGCACACGCCCGCTGAACTTCAGCAGATTATCAGCAAAACACTGCGCAAAGATCGCGAGGAACGATATCACAGCGCACACGAGCTGCTTGAGGCGCTCAAGCATCTTCGTCACAAATTGGAAGTCGAGGCTGACTTGAGGCACTCCACTGCGGCGGCGCAGGCTGAACTACAAATGGCTGCCGAGACAGTAAAACAGATGGCGCTCGAGATCGGGCACGTGTTATTCGTCGACATCGCCAGCTATTCGAAGCTCTCCATTAACGAGCAACACGCAGCCATCGCTGAGTTGACGCAGATCGTTCGCTCAACGGAGCAATTTCGACAAGCCGAGGCGACAGACCGTTTGGTCAAAATCGCCACCGGCGACGGCATGGCGCTGGTTTTTTATACCAGTCCCGAAGCGCCGGTGCTCTGCGCCATCGAGATTAGTGGAGCGCTCAAGCGGCATCCGCGTTTGCACATCCGCATGGGCATTCACAGTGGCCCGCTCAGCAGCGTGACTGACGTGACCGGCCAAACCAATCTCGCCGGCGCAGGTTTAAATCTGGCACAGCGGGTCATGGAATGCGGTGACGCGGGCCACATTCTCCTCTCGAAGCACGTAGCCGAAGATCTGAGCGAGTTCGAACAATGGCGACCATTACTGCACGATCTCGGCACGTGCGAAGTGAAGCACGGTGTGCGGATAACTGTCGTCAATCTCTGGTCCGACGACGTCGGCAACCGACAGGCTCCACAAAAGTTCCGGGCGCTCCGGAAACGCACGCGGGTACGCTGGGCTGAAGCGGCGGCTGCACTGCTTTTGTTCGCCGCCATCGCAGCCGCGTTCGTTCTCGTTTTGAGAAAGTCCCCGACAGCCCTACCCTCTGCGCCAGAGAAAAGCATCGCCGTGCTGCCATTCCTCGATCTTAGCGAGACAAAAGACCAAGAGTATTTCTGCGACGGCATGAGCGAGGAGATCCTCGAAGCCCTGGCTAAAGTCGAGGGGCTGCGTGTCGTTTCGCGCACCTCGTCCTTTTCATTCAAAGGGAAAAGGACGGACGTAAGCGAGATTGGGAAAAAGCTCAACGTCGAAAACGTCCTTGAAGGAAGTTTGCGAAGGGAGGGTAATCGCGTTCGCGTTACCGCCGAATTGATTAATGCGCGCAGCGGTTTTCACCTTTGGACGGAAACCTATGACCGCGAGCTCGCGGGCGTGTTTGCGCTGCAGGATGAAATAACTCGCTCCATCGTTGATGCGCTTAAGATCAAGCTCGCGGTTTCGCTTCCCGCCCATGAACAACGTAACACGGAGGTATACGATCTTTACCTACAGGGCCTTTATTTCTCAAACAAGAGCAGCGAGGAGGATTTGCGAAGGGCGCTCAGTTTCTTTCAACGCGCTGTCGAGAAGGATCCGACATTTGCGCGTGCCTGGACTGGGATAGCCAAGGTTTGGTATTTTCTGGCGGACGTCTACGTAAAACCACTCGACGCTTACCCAGCGTCAAAAGAAGCCGCGTTAAAGGCAATCGCGCTCGACGAGAAGGATGCCGAGGCGCATTGCTACCTCAGCGAAGCGAAACGCGTCCTCGACTGGGACCTGGCCGGCGCGGATGCAGAGTTGAAGCGCGCGCTCGAGCTTGATTCAAACTCGGCGCCCGCTCACCTCTTCTCAGCGCTGCTCCCGCTCTTCCGTGGCGAGCTAAAAGAAGGACTCCGGCTTGTGTTGGAAGCTGAGAAATTAGATCCGGTGTCGCCCATCATCAGCTACGTTGCCACCGCCGCCTATCTGGCTAACGACCAGATCGACGAGGCAATTGGTGAGGGTCAGCGGACGTTGCAGCTCGACCCAAATTACTTTTATCTGGATTCGGATCTTGCCGCTGCCTATCGCGAGAAAGGCAACGTCCCTGAAGCGATCGCGCTTTACACCAAAGCTCAGGAGGCAACCCATCTCCCAAGCAGCGGCCTTGCCATCACCTACGCGCGCATGGGCCGCGAGACGGAGGCGCAAAATATTCTCGCTCAGCTTCTGCAAGCCAGGGAAAAGCGATATGTCTCGGCGCCTGTGATCGCCGCGGTTTACGTCGCGTTTGGCGACAAAGAAGAAGCTTTCCGCTGGCTCGAACGCGCCTTTGCGGAGCACTCGGGAATACTACAGTGGATCGCGTTTCTTCCCGAATTTCGTCCGCTTCATTCCGACGCACGTTTCCCCCACCTGCTGCGGCGAACCGGCGTTTCGCAGAACTCAATTTTGGCGATCACCGAAACAACTCTGTCAGAGATTCCCGATCCGAGTGCCTTGAGTCACCTCACCCTGAAGGTTGGAGTAAAGCCACGACCAGGTACGCAAAATGGGCACGCAAGGATTATCGTCTCCTTCTACGACCGGACGAAAGATCACAAAATGAAGCCGACTGATGCGCGGACAAGTTATAGTTGGCTTAACGCTTCCGAGGACTGGACGGATGCAACTCCGAAATTCCTGATAGCGACTTACGTGCGTCCGAAGACCCAATCACGATCAGCTGACGGACGCGAATATGGGGGATTTATTGTCCGAGTGTATTTTGACGGCCAGTTACAGGATGCGCGAGCGACGCCGCCGGAATTACTGACGCTGTTTCCGGCTCCAGATCAGCTCGCTCCTTCACCGAGTGTGTCCCCATAAATTCGTTATGCTGTAGCGGCGGTCTGCGACACCCGCTCTAACTCGAATTCGAGAAGCCATCCCGTAAGGGTTGTAGCCACGCCCCTGTGGGACGTTTATTGCGTTTGGATCGATATGTTGCCGGACGGCGCACAGCGCCGTGGCTACAGGGCCCGACATTTATGAGATAGCGGCGAGACTGCCACGGTGGGGCTGCCAAATGAACCTTGTTGTTTGTCAGGAAGTTTGCTAAGACGACGCAAGTCTAACGAAAGGAGCTTGGCATCACGCGACCATTCATCTGCTGTGTCGAATGGGGCATGGTCGGAATTGCTTTGCTTCTGGCCTCGATTTCATTTGGCCAGGAGACTGTGTCCACATCTCGGGAGGCTGACCAGCGTGTCGCCATAGTAGCGGAGGTCATCGTGACGGGCTCAAACATTCCGACGGCGGAAGAAGTCGGCCCGAACCCAGTCGATACGTATCGTCCGGCAGACATCGAAAAACTGGGCATCCGCAATGCGACGGACCTGACAACTTTTCTGCCGCAGGAAGCAGGCGGAACCGTCAACCTGAACATTGGCAATGGCGGTGACGGTACTGTCCAATTCAACCTGCGCGGCTCGTTGACCAAAGAAACACTCGTGCTGGTTGACGGAAAACGTGTCGCCTTTGGTTCATTGAACGCCGTCGGGTTCAGCGGAGGTGTGGACATTAATCTGATTCCGTTTTCAATGATTGATCACATCGACATCTTGAAGGATGGCGCTTCGGCTGTGTACGGCTCGGACGCGATTGCCGGCGTGGTCAACTTCTTTTTAATCCACAAGTTCCGTGGGGTGGAGATCGGGGGCAGCTACGGGAACACAAACTTGGGAGCGTCCAACGACATGGGCGAGTGGGAGGCATGGTTGAAAGCCGGGACCGGAGATAACAAGACCGACATTGTGGTTATTGCCGATTTCTGGGAGCGTACCGGAGGTCTCTTCAGCAGTGACCGCAACATTTCTGCGAACACGTTTCAGATACCCTTCGGAGGATTCGAGGAACGCAGTGGGGGCCCTGGCCACCTTGAAGGCTTCCGGTTAATCCCGAGGATGTTTTTCGGCCCGAGCGGTCTCCCGCTACCCGGTGTGAACACGCCGCTTCCGCACTCGGCACCCAACGTCGCGACTTCTCCATTTTACGTTGATCCCTTTATGATTAATCCCAACGCATATCCAGGCGCACCCGGTATTCACAATCCGAGAGTAACCCTTAACCAGACTGGCACGGAATACAGGGGAGGCGGCGATTACTTCTTTTATAACTTCGCAGCTGTAACCCCAGCGCTTCCGCCAGTAGACCGTCAGAGCTTCTACGGCTCGTTCATGCGCGATGTGTGCGACAAATACCTGACGCTGTTTGCGGACTTTAAATATGTTCGCTCATTTTTCGATGCGTCCCTTTCAGCTGTGCCGCTTATACCCGACCCATTCAAGACCCCGGGCGTTAACATAGGCTTCAGTCCGATTTTTGGCATTAGCGTGCCAATCCAGAATCCGTTTAATCCCTTCACAGTCGCGGATGCGACTATTCCAGGTTTTTTTCCCGACGGAAGCGGTCTACCGGTCACTACTGGGGTTCAGTTTCGCGGCATTAACGACACGGGTCCCAGACATGAAAAGTTCACTTACTGGGATTCGCTGTTCGACGTTGGGTTGCGCGGTGAGATGGGAGAATTTGGCGATTACTTCAAGACTTGGAACTGGGAGCTAGGCTTCCGTTATTCCCGGAACGAAGGGCAGGATTTGTCCATCGGCGAAGTCAGCCAGCCTGGATTGCGGGACGCGCTTCTGGACACGGATCCGGCTACGGCGTTTGATCCGTTCCTGAATTTTACTGCCCACAACACGAAGGCAGCCAAAAGCCGAGTTTACGTCACCCTTCATAACTCAGGCGAATATGAGTTGCCCATAGGTTATGCCACTGTTAACGGCGACCTGTTCAATCTTCCCGCCGGGCCTGTCTCCTTTGCTCTGGGCGGTGAGTATGACGCGCCGAGGTGGACGCGCGATCGTGACACGCTTAACACAACGTTTCAAAGCATTGGCTCGAACAATGGAGAAAGCGCGAGAGTGAACCGGGATGTTTGGTCAATCTACCAGGAAGTGCGGGTACCTTTCACCAGCCCGACCTGGAACTTCCCAGGATTCTACAGCTTCGAGGTTGACTTTGCCGAACGCGAGGAATGGTACAGCCAGAACACCTCTGCCGTCCTACCTTCGGGCGCCTTCCTATTTCAGCCGGCGGTGCACAGCCAGTATAACGCTCAGAAGCCAAAAGTCTCTGTTCGTTGGCAGCCGCTTGATTCCAAGTACATCGGCGCGCTCATCCTGCGTGGCAGCTACACCGAAGCGTTTCATGCTCCGGCCCTATCGGAAATCTCACCCGCTTCTTCGGATGGGATCGACAACTTCGCTTTTGACCCATTAACAAACCAGTCCTATTTTTTCGAGAATCGCATTATAGGAAACCCTAACCTAAAGCCGGAGGTGGCCTACGAATGGTCTTACGGACTCGTTTACAGCCCAAAATGGATCAAGGGCCTGACGCTCAGCGCGGATTGGTGGCATATTGATATGCGATCGATCGCGTCCCTCCTCGGCACGCAATTCACGGTTGACCTTAATAACCCTGATCTGGTTATCCGTGGTCCTTCTATGAGTCCTGGTAAACCGGGACCAATCATTTTGGTCATTGATCCCAACGAAAACCTCACAGGCGCGATTTTCGAAGGTCTCGACTACGAAGCAATCTATATTCTGGACTCTTCGATCTTTGGCCATGGGGATTTGGGCAGACTAACGGCAACGGTCAACGGCACCTGGCTATCCCGGGCTGAGCTTCAGATTTTGCCTGATACAAAACGGTTCGGTATCGCGGGCGAGTTTATTCCGCCGGGATTCACCCTGACCAGCTCGCTGCCATGGAATCGAGACAATTTCAGTCTGTTCTACGATGGCCCGACCGACACATGGATGCAGGGTCTTGATGTTGGCGCGGTAGTCCACTACACCGGCCAGTACGAAGATGACAATGTCAGTCTGACAGGATCGCCGAAACCACAAATGCCAAGAAGTGGGCCTTCGCCTTGGCGAGCGCGGAAGGTGTCCGCGTGGACTACGCTCGACTTAATTGCATCATACACCTTCAACCTTCCGCCACCTGCGTCGGCTCCAGTGCCTGGTTTTGCCAAGGATGGCGGTAAGAATGTGAAGACAAATGACGGCAAGGAGAAAAATGTCATACCCGTCTCCACGGCCGAATACAATCCCTGTGGATGGCGCGCTTGGTTGAATAACACCACGATCACCCTCGGAATGCAGAACGTGTTAGACGCAGATCCGCCGTTTGTGGCCGGCAACTTCGAGAACGGCTACGACGAATCGCTTGCCACGATCAAAGGCCGGTTCTGGTACGTCCAGCTAAAGAAGAGATTCTAAGAAACCTATTCGAGTAGCGCTCTTCGCGATCGCATCTGACGTGAATTTCATTCGTCACGTCTGCCTTCAATTCGCGTTGGACCCATTCGACTTGCGCTCCCGCCTACGCAACGCTTCGGCGTGGCAAGCAGGGCAGAAGCCAAGCGCAGTTACAAAGTAAACTTGTTATTTGTCAGGCAGTTTGCTAAACCACGGAAAATTTAGCGAGAGGAGCTTGTCATCAAGCGACCATTCATCTGGTGTGGCGGATGGAGCATAGTCGGAATTCCTTTGCTTCTGGCCTCGATCTCATTTGGCCAGGAGACTGTGTCCACATCTCGGGACGCTGACCAGCGTGTGGCCATAGTGGCGGAGGTCATCGTCACGGGCTCAAACATTCCGACCGCGGAAGAAGTCGGTCCTAATCCAGTGGATACGTATCGCCCGGCAGACATTGAGAAACTGGGTATCCGGAGCGCGACCGACTTGCAGGAATTCATCCCGCAGGAGTCAGGCGGCACCGTTAACCTGAACATCGGCAACGGTGGTGATGGCACCGTTCAGTTTAATCTGCGCGGCTTGTTGTCCAAAGAAACCCTCGTGCTGGTTGACGGAAAACGTGTCGCCTTTGGTTCATTGAACGCCGTCGGGTCCAGCGGAGGCGTGGACATCAACCTCATACCGTTTCCAATGATTGATCACATCGACATCTTGAAGGATGGCGCGTCGGCTGTGTATGGCTCCGACGCGATCGCCGGCGTGGTCAACTTCTTTTTGGTCCACAAATTCCGCGGCCTGGAGATCGGAGGCAGTTACGGGAACACAAACCTCGGAGCATCCAACGACATGGGCGAGTGGGAAGCATGGCTGAAAGCGGGCACTGGAGATGACAAGACTAATATCGTGGTGATTGCCGATTTCTGGCAGCGCACCGGTGGCATCTTCAGCTCGGACACTAACGTTTCGGCGAACGGCAATTTTGCCGCCTTCGGAGGATTTGATGTGCGCAGCGAATTTTTCCCCGGCGCAATTAACGTCGCAGGTTTCCGCTTGCTACCGAGCCTGTTTTTCGGCCCCGGCGGCATTCCGGAGATTGGTGTGAACACGCCGCTTCCGCACTCGGCACCGAACGCAGCGACTTCTCCATTTTATGTCGGATTAGTGCCAACGGGGCAGGTCAATCCCCGTACTGGTGCCCCTATCGTGGTGTTTAAGGGCACGAAGGTTGGCTTTGGCTCCCCGAGTGTCGCGGATGGAAACTATGTCTCGTATAACTTCGCGGCTGTCACGCCAGATCTGCCGCCGGCAGATCGCCAGGTGTACTATGGCTCGTTCATGCGCGATATCTGCGACAAATACCTGACTGTGTTTTCCGATTTCAAGATCGCACGGTCATTCTTCGATGCATCGCTGGCGGCTGTGCCATTTGGGCCTGATCCATTTAAGCAGCCGGGCACCAACATCGGCTTCAGTCCCCTGGCGCAGGGCATCAGTGTGCCGCTTTCAAATCCATTTAATCCGTTCACGGTCGCAGATGCCACGATCCCAAACTACTTTCCTAATGGAGCTGGTCTCCCGGTAACTACCGGAGTTGGGTTCCGCGCCATTAACGATACCGGTCCGAGATATGAAAAGTTCACTTACTGGGATTCGCTGTTCGATGCCGGGCTGCGTGGCGAGATGGGGGAATTTAGCGATTATTTCAAGACTTGGAACTGGGAAACGGGCTTCCGCTACTCTCGCAACGAAGGGGAGGACCTGTCCATTGGTGAGGTCAGCCAGCCTGGTCTGCGAGACGCGTTGTTGGATACGAACCCAGCCACGGCATTTGATCCGTTCCTGAATTTCAATGCTCGCAACACCAAGGCGGCCAGGCAAAGAGTTTATGTCACCCTGCATAACTCGGGTGAATATGAGTTACCCATAGGTTATGCCACGATTAACGGCGACCTGTTCAATCTTCCCGCCGGGCCAGTCTCCTTTGCTCTGGGCGGTGAGTATGACGCGCCGAGGTGGACGCGCGATCGTGACACGCTTAACACAACGTTTCAAAGCATCGGCTCAACGGATGGAGAAAGCGCGAGAGTGAACCGGGATGTTTGGTCAATCTACCAGGAAGTGCGGGTACCTTTCACCAGCCCGACCTGGAACTTCCCAGGATTCTACAGCTTCGAGGTTGACTTTGCCGAACGCGAGGAATGGTACAGCCAGAACACCTCTGCGGTTCTACCTTCCGGAGCTTTCCCATTTCAGCCGGCGGCGCACAGCCAGTATAACGCGCAGAAGGCGAAAGTCTCGGTTCGCTGGCAGCCGCTTGATCCAAAATATATTGGCGCCCTTACCTTGCGTGGCAGTTACACCGAAGCGTTTCATGCTCCTGCGCTATCGGAGATTTCACCCGCTTCCACGCAGGGTTTCGCAGTCTTGCTCGATTCGGTTTTGAGGCTACCGCATTTCGCGGAGGAACGCGTTATAGGAAATCCCAATCTACAACCGGAAGTGGCTTATGAATGGTCTTACGGGGTCGTTTACAGCCCGAAATGGTTTAAGGGCCTGACGCTCAGCGCGGATTGGTGGCATATTGATATGCGATCGATCGCGTCGTTCCTCGGTGCGCAATTCATTGTCGAGCATAATCTCCCCGGTCTGGTTATCCGTGGTCCTCCTACGATTCCTGGTGAACCGGGACCAATCATTTTGGTCATTGATCCCAACGAAAATCTTACAGGCGCAATTTTTGAAGGTCTCGACTACGAAGCAACCTATATTCTGGACTCTTCGATTTTTGGTCACGGGGATTTTGGCAAACTGACGGCCACGGTCAACGGCACCTGGCTATCCCGGGCTGAGCTTCAGATTTTGCCTGATACAAAACGGTTCGGTATCGCGGGCGAATTTATTCCGCCGGGATTCACCCTGAGCAGCTCGCTGCCGTGGAATCGAGCTAATTTCAGTCTGTTCTACGACGGCCCATCTGATACATGGATGCAGGGCTTGGACATCGGCGCGGTAGTCCACTACACCGGTCAATACGAAGATGACAATGTCAGTCTGACAGGATCGCCGAAGGTAAACATGCCTAGAACTGGCGGTCCGGGAGATAACGCCGCTCCTTTTCCATTCCGTGCGCGGAAAGTGGCGGCGTGGACGACGCTCGATCTCATCCTAAACTACACGTTCAACCTGCCACCGCCCGCTGCTGCGGAGGTGCCCGGTTTCGCCAAGGACGGCGGTAAGAATGTTAGGATGAAGGACGGCAAGGAGAAAAATGTCATACCCGTCTCCACGGCCGAATACAATCCCTGTGGGTGGCGCGGATGGGTGAATAACACCACGATCACGCTTGGTATGCAGAACGTGTTAGATGCAGATCCACCGTTTGTGGCCGGCAACATCGAGAACGGCTACGACGAATCGCTTGCCACGATCAAAGGCCGGTTCTGGTACGTCCAGCTAAAGAAAAGATTCTAAGAAACCTGTTCGACAGGGTTCTTCACGATCGAGAGCGGCCGGATCTTACCTGCTTGTCGTTCCGAGCGGGTCGAGGAATCTCTCACTGTTCTTGACCACGCGTCTGAAGGAATAATGAGATCCTTCGACGAACTCAGGATGACAAACTGGCCAGCCGGGGAGTAAATTGAGGCTGAATGACAATTGATAGCGCAGCGCTTCTCATCGTCGCGCACGGCTCGACGGTGAATCCAGATTCGAGTGCGCCGACTCTGGCGCATGCTGCGGAGATTAGGCGTCGGAGAGTTTTTGCAGATGTGGAGTGCGCATTCTGGAAAGAGGAACCAAGTTTGCGCGACGCGATTTTTTTGTTCGATCCGGGATTGATTCGTGAGGTTTATGTCGTGCCGAATTTTATCAGCGAAGGCTACTTCACTCAGACAGTGGTCCCGCGCGAGCTTGACCTGGACGAAGGGACTACGAAACGACCGACTGGCCAGACCTGGAAATATTGCGAGCCGGTTGGAAATCATCCTGCGATGACTGAATTGCTGCTCAAACGCGCACGCGAGATCGCGCCCGGGGTCGACCCTGCTGGAACCAGCCTGCTGATCGTTGCGCATGGCACGGATTTGAATGAAAAAAGTGCGGTAGCGGCAAAACGGGAAGCAGAAGACATCCGTGCGCTCGGAAAATTCGCGGAAGTCCTCAACGTTTACATGGAAGAACCGCCGCTGATATCGGATTGGCGGAAATTGACCAAGACTCGAAACGTAGTGGTTGTGCCGTTCTTTATCTCAGACGGGCTTCATAGTTACGAGGACATACCGCGATTGATCGGGATCGTTGTAGCCGCGGACGTTGAGCGCGGCCGGCCGGGGTCAGCGCCCCCGGCTACAGCGCCTGGCCAAATCTTCCGGGGCAATCCGTACAGCGTCGACGGTCGTTCCCTGTTCTATGCGCCATCGATCGGTACCGACCCAGGTTTTGCCGATATCATCATCGAGCAAGCAGGCATTACAAAAAGTTGAAATCGGGCTCGCGCTTGGTTTGTTTTTGCGCAAGATTGCTTTCCCGCGAATGAAGGAAACCACTTGCAAAAAGCTGCAGGAGATCGGGGCATTTGCGCTGGCTGGCGGCTGCACCCGAAAACGAGTGAAGCAACTGGTGGAAATGATTCGTGCGGCGCGCGATTACCGCTGGCTGGCGGTTTACAAAATCGTCAAAGACGAATTCGTAATTCTCGCCGGCACAGGTAACGAGCCGCCCGCTTATCCTCGCTTTCCTACTTCGCAAGGGCTGTGCGGCGCTGCGCTAGAGTCGGGAAAGTCGGTCGTTGTCGGCGACGTGCACAAGGATCCGCGCCATCTGCCTGCGTTTCATACGACGCGCTCGGAAATCGTTGTCCCAATGAGGAACAACGACCACCACCGCATTCTCGGTATGTTGGATGTTGAGAGCGACAAGTTGAACGCCTTTAGCGAAGAAGATCGGCAATTTCTGGAGCGCGCCGGCGGTCTGATCGCGCACTGTTTGCACTAGCGTGGCGCGCTCCGAGCGTCCCGCTCCACCGGTGTCAGGCTTCATCGAGAGCGACGTAGAGGCAATGCTGGTCGCTCCTTTTTGTTTCGGCCAAATCTCGGTTCGAAAAACCAGCAAAAGTTTTGTGCTATGTCATCGCGATGACGAGGCA
>CAWIXX010000011.1:0-140209 GCA_963840135.1 uncultured Verrucomicrobiae bacterium
CGCTTCGTCTGTGTGGCGAGCTGTTGATCCCTTGTCCCCACAATTTTTCTGGTGATCGGATCGAACTTTTCGCGCAAGCCGTCGAGCGCGCCCATGTTTTTCCTTTCCACCATGATCAGGATGTCGAAGTCTTGCGGCATGGCGGCATTACCGAGCAGGATTTTGTAATCCGTGATGAGGTCCTGTTTCTTCGCTTCGTCCAATGTGCCTTTTAAGGTCTTGGCGAGGCCTTTGAGGTATTCGTCGCTCATGCCGGCCTTGGCCTTGACCATCGTTATTGTCCAAACGGGCCCTTCGGTGTAAGGCGCGTCACTTTGCGCCAGGCAAAGCCCCGTGAATGCGGTAGATACCGCGACGCTGACAATGAGAATAAGGAATTTGTTCATATTGGTGTTCTTTGTGTTCTTTTGTTCAGTGTTTCTAGTTGAAATCATCCCGCCGCGTTCGAGCAGATGGAACGATGGTGCAACAAACTGCGAGGGCCAAGAATTTACGGGGACTTAGCTTGGCGTGGTGGACATGAAATCAGCACGGTCTCCAACTGACCGCTTTTCCGCACCGGTGAGTGCTCGCAGTTTGCTGCCATAGTTTGACGATGCACAGATACCGACTCGTTAGGCAAGCCTAATCTGCGTTATTCCAACAGCGGCATGATCTGGATTGCAGACGCACATCGCGGCGACGGAAAGCGTTTTATTGGCGCACCGTTGAAACGCTGACAGCGTTTCTCGAACTTCAACGAGTCACCCGCGAATCATTGCGCTTCCAAAACGCCCAATGATTCGGCACAATCCTCGCCATGCAAGGTGAAAGCCCCGTCGTCATCATTCGCAATGCCGCCGCTACTGCGAAGGTCAATGTAACGAAACTGCGCGGCAACGTCAGTGTGCTGGAGGGATCGGGGCGGAAATATCGCTGTGCTGACTGGACGCGATGGAAAAGTTTTAATCGATGCCGGTATTCCCGCGTCGCGACCGCAATTAACCGAGGCTCTGAAGAGTCTTGGCGACGATCCGATCAAGCATCTGATCAATACTCATTGGCATTTTGATCACACTGACGGCAACGAGTGGCTGCACTCGATCGGTGCTGAGATTACCGCCCACGAAAATACGCGGAGCATCTTTCCGTCACCACACGAGTTGAGGACTGGAATTTCACTTTCCCGCCAGCACCGGCCGGTGCTTTGCCGACAAAACTATTCGACAGTGAACAAACTTTACATCTCAACGGAGCAACATTGGCATTGGAGTACTATCCGTCGGCGCACACTGACTCTGATATATCTGTCCACTTCACAGATGCTGACATCATCCATGTGGCCGATACTCTTTGGAACGGTCATTTCCCGTTCATCGATTACTCCACTGGTGGCAGCATCGACGGGTCGACTTCGGTGCAGCCAGGCAAATGTCGCCAGGGTTACGGACAAGACCATCGTGATTCCGGGGCACGGGCCAATAGGTAACCAGTCTCAACTGGTCGGGTTCCGCAACATGCTGGTTTCAGTTCGCGATAAGGTAAGCGCACTAAAAAACGAAGGTAAGTCTCTCGAGGAAGTCGTTGCTGCCAAGCCCACCGCTGACTACGACGCCAAATGGGGCGGCTTCGTCATCGATGGCAATACGTTTACCGCTCTTGTTTACGAAGGCGTCTGACGATTAGAAAACCGACATTTTGAGGTGAATACCATACCAAAGCACCATTACTTCAGCACCGGCGCTGGAGCCCACTATTTACGCAGAGCAGAAGGAGACATCGTTACGCAAACATTGCGTGGAAATGTCAGCGTGTTGATGGGATCGGGTGCCAATATCGTCGTCCTGTCAGGCGATCGTGGGAAGTTTCTGGTTGATGCTGGAATCAGCGCATCGGGAGCTAAAGTGAGAGCCGCGCTCAATGAGATCGGCCCTACACCCGTGACATATGTAGTAAACACGCATTGGCACTGGGACCATACTGATGGTAATGGATGGCTGCATGACGGGGGCAACCATCGTTGCGCACCCGAACACACTGAGGTACTTGTCGCAGGCTACTCACGTCGACGATTGGAACTGGACCATGTCCCCGCGACCGGCTGGTGCGCGCCCCACAATACTCGTAGATGACAGCACGACATTCATCTCTGCAGGGGACACGATTCACGTAGACCATTATGGTCCCGGCCATACAGATGGAGACCTGTCAGTCTATTTTGAAAAGGCGGATGTATTGGCGCTTGGTGATACGTTCTGGAATGGCAACTACCCATTTATTGATAATCAAGATGGCGGCAACATCAATGACGCAATCAAATGGGCCGACAAGGCAATCGAACGTACCACTGACAAAACCATTGTGGTTCCCGGCCATGGTCCCGTAGGAACGCGTTCACAGCTGATTGAGTTTCGCAACATGCTAGTTACGGTGAGAGACAACGTTGCTGCGCTGAAACGACAGGGCAAGTCACTGGACGAAGTGATTGCCGCGAAACCTTCAGCCGCCTTCGATGAAAAATGGGGACGATTTGTGATCGATCCAGCGCACTTTATCAGGCTCGTTTACGCCGGACTATGAAAGGTCGCGCCAGCGGCGCCGCTCAATCGGACAAAGGACATCGTCAGTCCATCTGATTCGCTTGTCACGGGCGCAGCCGTTCGTATTGCCTGACCCGCAGCGCTGAACCAAAGATCGAAATCGTTCTGCGTCGATCGTCACACACACGGGCGCTTTTGACGCGACGACTATCGCGGTGACGCGCAGAACAGACTGATCGTGCAGTACACATCCGCAATGGGACGGACTCTTGAAGGCGCCACGCCGGAACCGAATTGGCAACGGCTTACAGGAATGGCCTTTCTTACCCCAAGCCTCGGCCGTAGCGCGCGTTTTGCTGTCGTGTGCGCCTTGCGGCAGCGGCAAAGTGCGATTGATCGTTTTTTGCCGCTGGCTCATGCGTTCTCCATCTGTGAGCGAACGAACGCAGCAACTGCATCTAACGGTACGAGCGTTACGCCGCGCAACTTCCCACGCTCGCGGATGCGCGCTAGGCGCCAATAACCGCGCTTCTCGCCTTCGTAGTAGAAGGTGCGAGTAAGATGGAAAAACGGATCACCACCGCTGCCTTTAGGTAGACGGTAAAACTCAGGACGCGCAGCTAGAGAAGTCCAGTCTTGGGTAACAACAATGTCTGTCTTTGGCATACGCGCACAATCGGCGCGCTGCACCGGCAATGCTTCACGGATTGAAAGAAACTCAAAACGTGAACCTAAATGTACCCAAAATATCGGAGCCGCTTTTCTGCCCGCTGTTTGGCTTCTGATAATTTCGGCACTGATTGTTTGAAACCCTCTTGATCCATTGTGACCTGTCTTGATAACGCATCTAACTTCGTCATTAGGCGATAACAGCCGAGATCACGCAATTCCGAGATGGGCTTAACTCTACCCCGTAGCGACTCTTTGCCGCTTATGTCTGGTTGCTCCTTAACCCAGGCCCTGAATTCGGCAACCAAAACCGATTCCGTCTGTGCTCTATTGATTGTGAGCACGTGGAGTGTCCTGCTTTGTTCCTTAGCCCTCTTAATGAGACGTTCCACCAGCCTATCGTCCATCGGAAAATCGCTTACGCTAAGTCCGCGCCGCCACGAAGAACCACTGTAGAACTCCGTGAGATTCTTGACGATTTTCTCTCGATTCCCAGCTGGACCTGAAAGCCACGGTGCTGGAAACCATGAAGCCGCTATACACACAGTCGGAACCGGATGCATGTCCGCCGGATCAAATGGCGACTCAAAAGGAATTGCTGCATCACGTCGCGATTCCGGCATTGAAAGCACCTCTTGCTTCTGTTTCTCCGAACAATTTTTCAAGCATTCAACTAAAAGACGCCATTCGCGGGCTAGCTCATAGTCAAGACAAACTCGGATGGAAAGCTGATCATGGCGTGAAAGCCCGACACCAGCTTTGAAGAAGTCGAACTCCCGCCAGTCCAGCGAAGTCGTTCGCCCGATTTTCGAAATTAGCTTGCCCGCACCATTGCCCTTTGTTGCCACCCGCGTCGCCATTTAGCGCGCCCTCGCTTTCACTGCGGGCATCTTCTCTACTGCCGCACGCAACGTCTCGATCTGGTGATGCGTATAATGCTGATTCATTTCCGCACTGGTGTGGCCCGTGAGTTTTTGCCGGATTTCCTGCGAGACACCGGCGTTTGCCAGCTCGGAGTTGAAGCTGTGTCGCACAGAGTGAAACGAGAGATTAGACAACGCCCGTCCGCCCTTCTGGTGCTGCGTGATCTTCCCTTTAATGCCCGCCTTTGTCATGATTGCGACAAATTGTCCGCTCAAACCGTGTTTACCGCCCGTGCCCCTGCCAGCTAATGATGGAAACAAGAATGCTTTCCCGATCGCAGGTCGTTTCAAAAGCTCGCGTTTAAGTTCCGGATGCAGGGGAATCGCCACCGGTTTTTTGGTTTTGGTCGGCGTGAATCGGATAAGATCGCGCCCCAAATCAACCGCGTTGCCTTGCATGTTGGCAACGTCACTGAGCCGCGCGCCGGTGTAATAACCGAGCAAGATCGCGCCCGGCCAGTCGCCTTCTGCTGGCCTGTACGAGTTTCAACACTTGCCCAGGGGTGAAGGTCCCCTTCTCTTCCGACTTCACAGGCAGAGTTTCGAGCGCTGTGACGGGATTGCTCTCAATAATGTGCTGACGAACCGCCGCGTTAAATGCGCCGCTTACAACTTTCACCGAAAGATTGGCCGTCCGCGCAGTCTTGTTCGCTGCGATAATCGAATTGCGGTAAATGAGAACGTCTTGGGACGTGATGTGCGACAGCCCGAGGTTTGCGCGGTTGCCGAGAGACGCGATAAAATCCCGAATCACCTGGCGGTAGCGATCCATCGTCTTGCCAGCCCGCACCTGCTCTTTCATTGCGAGCCAGTGCGCGAGCCAATCGCCAACCCTGTAATTATGTAACGGTTCGCCCGTCGTGCGTTCAAGAATTTCGCCAATGATTTTTTTCGCGGTCTGCTCTGTGAGCGTACCGCTTTTGGCGAGGTTTTCCGCACGCTCGATGGCTAAGCAGGCTTCCCACGCCTCAGCTCTTTTGTCAGCGGCATTTTTCGGCGAACCGTTTTTTCGTGCTTCCCCTCTAAGCGGCTTAATCCTGATTTTGGTTGATTTCTTCAGCCGTTGACCCGTTCCGCTCGTATAGCAGCAAACCCAGTAGGGGGATTTTGCCCGTTTCCAAAGTGAAGCCATATTTGTCCTCCTTTTGAAGTGAGAACATAGTGAGAACATTTGATCATGTCAATAACGTTCCCAGTTGTTGATTTTACCTAGGCAATCCGGATAGATTCTCAATAGTGAATCTATTCGCGGGTTCGATTCCCGCCCCCGCCTCTTTTCATAGGTAAAATCGTTGGAAAGCAGGGGCAAAATAGCCAGAGTCACAACAAAATCCGTCGATTTCGGCCTTTGTCAGTCATGTTCGGTAGAGTGGGTTTTTTGCTTGTAGCGCGTGGGCGGAATCGCCTAAGAGAACGTCCCGCCCAACTTCCCGATCTCCGAATTAACTCGGAGGTCCGCGCGCCAATATCTTTCGGTAAAGGCACGCCGCATCTGCGGACTTTAGTCCCTAACTAATCCCTTGGAGGCGGGTCATCCGGTTCTGGCCCCTCTTCCCGTGGCGGCCCTCGTCGCGGGCTCGGTTCCGGCCTCGGAGGCGGATCTGGTATTGGTCCTAGTTTCATTGTCGATATGGCTCTAGCGGTGGCGTGCTGAGCCATTGTCTTGGCTATGGCTTGCCGATTTGTCTTTCGTTTTGCGCCGAGGCGGCTCTCGTAGATCCGCTCTCGGATCCCTGCTGTCTTTTCCCATACGGATTGAAATATACGAACGTGATCATGAATATAAGACCTAATATGAACAAAAGTCCTGCGCCTGGATTCAGAAGCGCAGTCACGCTGCTCCATCTGCGTCCGACCTTTTCTTCGTAGATTGTTCCTCTATCAATTTGGCGAACAGTCTCTCGAAGTGCTCTGACCCCCGTGTAGATCGATGTCAATGTGAATGCGACGCTCAGCCCCCAACATCCCCATGCCGCGAGCAATAGCGTCGTGTGCGAAGACGCTTGCCCGTTCGCGACATCTTTTAGGAATGTAAACGACAGACCCAATGCGCCGCCGGAGAGTGCCACTACCAGCTTGTCGTAATCATTCTGTCCAGCATTGGCTTTAGCGAGTTGCTTTTCCCGATATTTTTTTAGCTCTGGGATCATCAAGCGCAGTATGTTGAAGTTGTCCGGTTGAGGTTGTCGAGCTTCAACTGCAGTTGAGGGCTAACCCCAACGTAAACGCGAAGCACCGCATAATGTGCGCGCCTGCTCTAATTCAAGGAGGAATTTTTGCGGGCTTGTCCATAGCGTTGGCGCAAAGTTGCGCGGTTTTGAGGCTAAAGATTCACAGACCCGTAGAAACGACCGTGAAACAATCGAGCCCGCGCGCGCGCGCACGCGTGGACGTCGCAACCACCCTTTTGCTGCGATTACTGGACTTGTTAATGGGGTCGCACCCGGCAGTAGCTTATTTTTTCGGAGCAATGTAACTACCGTTGATCCATCCTGTATCGCCATTCATGCTCGTTACTTTCTGCCAAACGACAGGCGACGGCGGGCGATTATTACGCACACGGCTCTCGTCCGCGAAGACGCGATCTCCCTGGTGTAGCGTTGCAACGATTGCAGATTTGGCGCTGGGTTCGGAGCGGATATGTAACCCCCTGCGCGCAGGGGCTACGATTACTATGCTTTCCGTCGTCGCGATGCGCGTCTGCAAATCCAGATTGTTCGCCCGCCAGAGCAGCTTGATCTGCTCAACGAGATTTTCGGCCCCGAGGACGCCCCGTGTTCACCTCGATATGCAGACATGGCGGCGCATTTACCTCGATGCGCAGACACGGTCCTTGCTTGGTGCTGTTGATTGTTCTTCCATCGAACGGCCTCACTCGAACCCCGCCCCGTTTGCCAACGTAAAAATCCACGGCCTGACCCTGCCTTGTGTAAACGAGTGTATAAAATCCGGACGAAAGTGCGCGGAGCGCCGTCTGAAACATTTCCACGACTAACGCGGGATAATGACATACGTCGGCATGTGAGATTTTTACGATGCTGGTTGGGACTCGCCCTGAGTAACTGTTATCCCACGGATACACGGCGATGTTGGTAATCCAACCGCCAGTGATTTTTTCGATCTTCACTCAACATTTGATACGGAGTATTGCGCTCGAAGTTCTCGCAACACGCTCTGGACAGCATCTAACGCTGTAAATATTTTGCGACCTTCGCCGTCTAGTTTCCGTAGATGTCAGCATGAACACGACCCGACCTCAGAGAAAGGTTCTTCCGGCTACACGCAATGGTCTACGGTCGGCCGGTGATGCAATGAACCCGAGTGAGTTGGGAGGTAAGCTGGGAAAATGCGAGCAGATTAAAGACTTGGCGGCAATGCGTCGCTACGAAGGGTGGCAGCGCGATTGTACGATGATGCTAGACCTTCTGTGAGAGTTTTGCTCGCGCGAACGGCTAGCACGCCGGAGCGCCGGTGCAGATTGCCTTTCGTGTCTCTTGACGCGCGACAAAGTCTCTAGCTCAAGCGCCGCGCGCCAAGGAAACACGTCCTTTCCAAGTTTGTTCTACGGAAACGGCGGAACGAAGTTCCCCAAGCTCACGATGGGCGATGGCTCGGGCCTCGCTGCTCTTTTTTGCACGCTTCGCGCGCTTTTCAAATCACGCGCATACAACTAGAATTGCGGCTGTGACGAGCGCTTCGCTAAGGCGCACACAGTGAATCCAACGAACTTTTTGACCGAGCTGAAGCGGCGCAATGTTTACCGTGCAGCGGTCGCTTACGGAGTTGTCGCATGGTTCCTCACACAACTCACGACGCAGGTCTTCCCGTTTTTTGAAATACCGAATTCCGCAGTGCGTTTTGTTGTTATTGCGCTCACGATCGGATTTCCGATCGCAATGCTACTCGCCTGGATCTACGAATTCACGCCCGAAGGAATAGTGCGGACGGAAGATCTCGATCCGGCACAGGCGAGATCGGTTGAGCGTTTCACCGGGCGGATCCTCGACTTCATCATTATCGGTGTGCTACTGCTGGCTATTGCAATGCTGATCGTTGGGCGACGCCCGTTTTACAGGCAAACAGGCGAGTCGATTTCTCAGAAAAGCATCGCTGTGCTTCCCTTCGAAAACTTGAGCCGGGATCCGGACAATGCGTACTTTGCCACGGGTATTCAGGACGAAATCCTCACTCGGATCGCGAAGATCGCGGCGCTAAAAGTCATCTCCCGCGTTTCGACGAGGCAGTACCCCGCGCGCCCGGACAATTTGTCCGAAATTGCGCATCAGCTTGGGGTGGCGAACATTCTGGAAGGCAGTGTTCAAAGGGCTGCCGATCAGGTGCACGTCAACGTGCAACTTATTTCCGCCGCGACGGACGAACATCTTTGGGCCGAGAGCTACGATCGCAAGCTAGAAAACATTTTCGGGGTGGAGGCCGAAGTCGCGACGGCAGTTGCCGAAGCTTTGAAGGCGAAGCTCACCGGCGCCGAACAACATGCGTTGGAGCAAAACCCAACAAACAATCCAGATGCCTATCAAGCTTATCTGCGCGGAATCGCGTTATACGGCGAAACAAATAGCGCTGATGAGGCGAAAGCAATAAAGGCGTTTGAGGAAGCGGTCGCACTCGATCCGAACTTCACGCGTGCTTGGGCGATGCTGGCGCGCCTCAATTCAGACTCTTATTCTACCGGGGCGAAGCCTTCAGGGCGTGCAGAAGCGCAGAAAGCACTGGAAAATGCAGTTCGCTTACAGCCCGATCTTCCGGAAGTTCAATTAGCACAAGCTACTTATGAAGCTTTGGTTCTGCGCGATTACGAACACGCTCGCCCTATCTTCGAGCGCTTACTTACCGAATTGCCAAATGACGCCGACGTTCCGTCGTTCCTCGCACTCATAACTCTAAGGCAGGGGAGATGGCCTGAGAGTCGCGCCTACGTTGAGAAAGGAATCGAACTGAATCCGCGTGAGCGCGTTCTACGCCTTCAGGCTGCGTACATCCGTGAAACAACCCGGGATTTTCCTGCGGCGCTAAATTGTTACGATGAAGCCCTGAGTATTTGGCCCGACGAGAGCGCTTTCATCGCTCCTAAAGCCGCCGTTTATCAGTCATTAGGCGAGCTCGATCGGGCGGACGCACTATTGAAAGAGCTTCATATCACAGCGAAGAATGACTATGCCGGCCTCGACGTAATTTACGACCAAGCCAAATTACGCCGGTCGTATTCGGATACTATTGGCTTTTTACGAAGCTTCCTAGATCAGGCCAGTTCATTGCCAGCAGTCGAGCGCGCTCGTTATTTGGAAAGGCTGGCCGATCTCCAGCGATTGTCGGGCGATGTTGCCAACGCAAAGAAAAACTATGCCCAAGCTCGCAACGAACTCGAGCAAAGGTTAAAAGAGCAGCCAGACGATGATGGAATCTTGTCGAGTCTCGCCACGGTCTCTGCGGGGCTTAGGGACAGCCAATTGGCAATGAAATATATTGAGAGCGCGATCAGTCTGATGCCCGCCTCAAAGGACGCTTGGGGAGGCCCGGAACATGAAGACCAACGTGCGCGGATCGCAGCGCGGTTTGGGATGAAGGATATCGCGATACCCGCTTTGGAGCACCTGTTGAAGACCTCGTATTGGAGCCCGCTGACTCCGGCGTTGTTGCGACTCGATCCGGATTTCGACTCGCTGCGCAGTGACCCGCGCTTCCAAAAACTGTGCGAGGAAAAGCAGCCGTGAACCAATAAATCGATCTGCGTTTAGTTATTTCAGGCTAATTTCCCGCATGTTCTTGGTGCCGATGATTTCGCGAATTTCCAGACGTTTCGTCTGTGTGGCGCGTTGTTGATCTGGTGTTCCCTCAACCTTTCTGGCTATCGGATCGGTCTTCTCGCGCAAGCCGTCGAGCGCGGCCATGTTTTTCGATTCCACCATAAGCAAAATGTCGAAATCTTGCGGCGTGGCGGCATTACCGAACAGGATTTTGTAATCCGTGATGAGGTCCTGTTTCTTGGCTTCGTCCATCGCGCCCTTGAAGGTCTTAGCGAGGCCTTTGAGATATTCATCGCTCATACCGGCCTTGGCTTTGACCATCGTTATTGTCCAAACGGGCCCTTCGGTGTAAGGCGCGTCACTTTGCGCCAGGCAAAGCCCCGTGAATGCGGTGGCTACCGCGACGCTGACAATGAGAATAAGGAATTTGTTCATATTGGTGTTCTTTGTGGTTCTTTTGTTCAGTGTTTCTAGTTGAAATCATCCTGCTGCGTTTGAGCAGACGGACGAAATAGTGCAACAAACTTCGAGGGAGCGCCAGAGGTCGCGGGGACTAACCCTTGGCGCGGTTTTGACATGAAATTAGCACGGTGTCCAATAACCGCCTCTCCGCACCGGTGAGTGCTCGCAGTTTGTTGCCAAAGATTTCCTTTCATCATTTTCTACGATATTGCGGAAATCTTCCAACAGATTGGAGAAATCCTGAGTGTGGTTCCGGCATTCGAATGGCAAGAGTAGCGGTGCGCGGGCCGTTCCGTCTATAGGACCTTAGTCTATTATACTTTAGTATAATACGGGAAAGCCAGTGAGCCTTGTCGCGCGCCCGAACGAAATTCCAATAGCGCCTGACTTCATCGGCTCACGTTAGCGGAGAACCCTAATGTCTTTTCGACACTTAGTTAGGCGCACAATCTTGCTGCTGTAGTAATAGCCTCCTGCTCCATCAGTCCATACGGATAGCCCGGTGGGGTAATGCACTCCAACAAATACGGACGCAGAAAACTCTCGAATCCGCCAAGCCGCTCATACTGTGAGGTGTGGACAAGCTGATGTACAAGGAGCGGGCGTTGATTCCAACAATCTGTCCGAATAAAAATGCCATAACGGAAGGTCAGGCCATGCGTAAGAGGGTTGATAAGATTGGTTGCACGAGCCGCTGCTGCCAATGCCGGGGCCTTTGGTACGGGAATCTGCGCGACTCGCAGTAACCGCACGCGCTCCGGCTGTGCGACTCCGGCTCGCCTCGCGTCTGCGAGTTGCGACTCGCTTAGCGCCACGCCCGATTGGACGATTGCACATTCTTGCCCAACGGCCCAACCGCACACAAGAGGCAATAGCATTTCAAGCTGTTGTGGTGTGATAACGCTCATATTGGCGTGTACGACCTAACGAGAAAGAGATAAGCCACGGCAGGGTGTCGTGGCAAGCACGCCGAGCCTACAGCAACTCGTCCGCAATCGTCCGCTTCATCAGCAAATTTGACGGCACGGCCGCCGGATCGAGGGCCTTGCGGGCGACCTCGACTCCGGCCACCGGGAGCCCCGCCGGGTCCAGCAGCCCCAACTGCACCAGGACCGACGCTTGGTCCCAGTAGATGTGCTCGCTTTTCATCTTGCCGCCCTCGAAGGTGACGATCACTACCACGGGCAACTCAAACCGTCGCCCCGTCGGCGGCACCCCGGGCAACAGCCATTCCATTGGGGTTGAATGCGTGCAGCGGTACACGAACTCGTCGACGATGCGCTCTTGGCCCACCGTCCGGGAAATGGGCACGATCTCCACGTCGGGCGGTTGACCGGGGATGAAGTACCGGCTGTAATAGTTCTCCAACTGACGCCGGCCGACTCCGCCAGTTAGCACCGGCACGTGGTTGACGTAGGGGTTGCCGACCATCGTGTCGCAGGAGGCGCGAGCGTCCTTGTTTTGGAACTCTGCCTTCATGTGCTCTTCCCACAGTGCGACCATCGCCCGCTGTTCGGGCGTCAGCTTGTCCAAGTTGAGGGTAGACATGGGGGGTCTCTTTTCGGGTTCAGTCCGGCTGCAGGCGTTGTTGGTCAGGGTCGCGACGCGCCGAACGAACTTAAGCTCAGCCACGGCTCAGGGAAGCGCAAGTGGCGGCTCTTGCAAGCGCAGTAGTCACGTTGAATAGACGCGGCGATTCACCGTCAGCCTGAACCCGGATAATCTGTCACCAATATGTCACTGGACACCGCTGAGAAGGCACTGGCATCGTGTTGTGTCATTAGCTGGCGGACGCGCCGATGCGTTTCTCGTCACTCTCGTGTCGGTGCGTACCGCCTCGTAGAACGTGCATCAGCGGCGACCCGGGGGAGCGTTGAATGGATGAACTTGCTAAACACATCGAACGGACTCTGAAAGAACGAGAGTTCTGTCTCGTTTTTGAGGACGAGTTAGAGCGGTGCTGGCCAAGCCAAAAGATGGATGATCCAAGCGAACGAGAGAATCAGATTCAAGCTTTCGCCAAATCACATGGGTGGAGCGCTTCAGTCCTAAATACGGACTCTGGTCTTGTGAGGGCACTATTCACACGTCGATGAAAAAACGTTCGCGCAAAGAATGGCGAGATTTAATTCGCATCGAATTCAAGGGCAGAGGGAAAAACCGCCATTGCTCCGCTACCTGTCCTATCTGCCTCATCAGCTACGATGTTGAAATTCCCAGTAGTGAGCCTTCCGCCCGCACGTTGGCCGTGGGAAAGGTCGCTTCTCACATCAACAGAGTTCACGCGGACGCGTTGACTGATTGGGACTAGACGGCCGCGGGTTCCGGCAATCCTGCTTAGAACGAAACAGGCTACCGATTCCGCTTCCGTCACGCGCGAATCATTGCGCTTTCAAAATGCCGCACAATTTGGCACATTTCCGCCGTGCAGCCTTTTGCGCGCTTCTCCCTCGTAAGGGCAGGAAATAGATTGCAAGTTGCAATCTAATTCTCGTTAGATCTAGCAGCCAACACGCCACCAATAACGACCTGGGATTATCTCCTGTGGAAGCCACGACCTACGATTTGATGAAGCCCGGCGAGTTCCGAACGTGGCCGATCAGCGACCGGCTCGCCGCCGCGCCGGCAATGCTCCACCCGAGCGAGCGAAGGGCGATCTCATACTTCGCCGGCAAGCTTACCAGTTCTGCCGGATAGAGGGACTCTTCGTGGATGCGGGCTCGTTCGCGGGCGACTCTCTCGTGGCTGCAATCGAGGGAGTCGAGAGGGTTGCTCCGAGCCTCGATGCTGTTGGCAAGCGTTTTATCGCCTATGATCTATTCAAAGCGAACGAATACATGATCGAAAAATATCCTGATCATTTCTCAGGGCGGAAGCTAGGAGAGGACTTTTTAGATATATTCTACAAAGTCATCGGTGATTACCGCAGGGTGGTCGAGGTCCACCAGGGCGATATCATCCACGCACCGCGCCTCGATGGCTGCATTGCATTTCTCTTCGTCGACATTCTGTGGTCCTGGAAGACGAATGCGTTCGCTATCGAAGAACTGTATCCCCGTTTGATGGCCGGCAAGAGTCTCCTCGTCCATCAGGACTTCGTCTACCCGTATTACCCATGGCTTCCCATTTCAATGGAGTATTATTCCGACTACTTCGAGTTCTTTGATTACGCGGAGCACTCGACAGCGATTTACCGCGTCAAAAAGTCTTTCCCTAGAACCAACGGCCTTTTTGTCGCTGGCTTGGACCTCGACGTGCAGCTAGCTCTCCTCGACGCCGCCGCGAATCGATTCAGCGGTTGGGCAAAGGGGTGCCTGACGCTCGCAAAGGTGCTCCACTTATGGCAGAAGGCTCGCCGTTCCGAGTCGCTCGAGTTGCTATGCCGTGTCGAAGAGCAATATGGCAGCGAGGCTCTGGTTGTACAGTATCTCCCATTTTTCAGGCGACACCTAAGCATCTAACCAATCGATGCAGCCAACGGCCCCATTTCTCAATCCCCACCCCAAGCGAGTCGCCTACGGCTCCGTCAAAACATCCTTCTCCCAAGAAGGCCGGTGCACTGGAACCAGATCCTGCGCTGGCACCGGAGTCGGCATAAATGCAGGGACGACCGTCTTCGGATTTCGCTGAATCATGGACAGCAGCGTTTGATTAAAGATGAGAGTCGCGAATTTTCCGTCCTTGCTAATGGTCACCTTCGTTTCACCCGCCTTTTGTGACCATTCAATGCTGGCAATGCTATAGCCGTCCACTGGCTCCTTTGTGGTCAGGTATTTTTTGAACTTTTGGTCTGAACTCGACATGATTGTGGCCATATCGCCCTCAGACGAACGCGAGGCATTGGCGACGTAAAGGTCTTTGGCGAAATCGGGCGTCGCTTCGGGCAGCGCTACCGCCGTAGCAACTGCGAATGGGGAATGATCTAGCATCGGTGCGTACCGATCAAAGTTGAAATGTGACGGCACAACATCGTCCGCCCTGCCCGACAGCGCACCAAGAACGGCGAAGCCCGACAGGAACACCCAGGACAATCTCACCATCAGCAGGTTAATTTGATAATTCTGGCAATGCAAACCTCAACAACTGTCCGGCGCAAATCACCTCGGATCCCATTTCGTAATAAGATCAGAGTGTTTGGCACGACACCCTGCCGTGGCTTATTCTCTTTCTCGTTAGGCCCATCGCGTGAAGCGTCTTCTCGTCACCATCCTTATTGTTGTTGCAGTTCTTGTGGCGGCCCTTGGACTCGCGATCGCACTTGGCGGACCAGGCAAGGCGCCGCCGCCAATGCCGAGCATTAACGACCCTTTCAAGAACGTGGATTTCTCCGATCTACCGGAAGCGAGGTACGTTACGGCTCGCGATGGCACTAAGCTCGCCTTTCGGGCCTACCCGGCTGCAGGTGGCGCGGTCAAAGGCAGCGTGGTGCTCCTGCACGGCTCGTCTGCCAGTAGCAGCAGCATGCACTTGATGGCCAAGGGATTTGCCGCCGCTGGCTATGCAGCTTACACGCTGGACATCCGCGGACACGGCAAATCAGGCACCAAAGGCCACATCGCCTATATCGGACAGTTGGAGGACGACCTCGAAGACTTTGTCCATTCGACCCAATTGGCTCAGCCTTCCACGCTCGCCGGATTCTCTTCCGGCGGCGGATTTGTGCTTCGCTTCGCGGGCAGTCCACGTCAGGAACTATTCTCCAACTATCTTCTTCTTTCTCCTTGGATCAGTCAGGACGCAGCAACGTTGCGTCCGGGCGGCGGCGGCTGGGCTACCGTGGGGGTTCCGCGCATCATCGCGATCGCCGTGCTAAACGGGTTTGGAATGCACGCGTTTGACGACCTGCCGGTGGTCAGATTCGCGGTCGACGAGAGGGACAAAGGCTTGCTCACCCCGCAATATTCCTTCGCTCTCGCACAGAACTTCAGGCCTGAGCGCGATTACCAGGCAAACATCCGAGCGATTAGGCAAACTCTTCGGGTGCTCGTTGGTCAAAACGATGACGTGTCGTACGCCGATCGGTTTGCAGCCGTTTTCAAGACAGCTGGCAAAGATGTTCCTGTTACAGTTCTCCCGGGGATCGACCACATCTCACTCACACTTGATCCAGTCGCCATCCAAGCGGCAATCGCGGCGGTTGAAAGCATGGATCACGAAAACCCTAACCAATCGATGAAGCCGACGGCCCCTGATCGAGTGAGCACGAGCGAACTTGCCACCGCACCCTGCCGTGGCTTATCTCTGTCTCGTTAGATGGTGACGCGACACACCACCGTTTTGCTCATAGTATCACTCGCCACAATGTTGGCGGCAGTCTTCTCGGATGCGGAGACAACTGAGCCGCGGTTACGCGCGCTGGAAGCGAGAGCTGTCTGTGCCGCATTTGCTGCTTACCAATCCATGGGACCCAAAGCATACCTTCGGCACTTCGCGATTTTTATCGATAAGGAAGGTCGCGATTTTACGGCACGACGAAGAAAGGCAAGTACATGAGCGAAGCTGACGCAATCAAAGAGGGAGACAGAGCCGCAGCCAAGGGACAGTAAGCACATTGCCTGAATCAGTCAGACGTCGCCAAACAAAAAAGTTGCTCCACGAAGACTATTCGGAAAGCCCCCCGGTACCCTGCGTGGCTATTCTCTCGAACGAGGGAGCACGGATCACCTCGCGAGTAGCACTGGAAAATCCTGCGTACGCGCCAGACTGACCTCTAATGATTTTATTAAACTATTACAATATGAAAAGATTATTGTTGGCAGTACTCGCCGCGGGCCTGATTGGCTGCGCAGACCAGTACGCGCCACCATCAACGACGACAGGGTACACCTATTCGCGTTATTCTACTAGCGCGGAGGTATGGGGCCATCGTAACCCCGCCTATCGCGATTGGACCACGGCCCAATTGCAGAAGCGCCGTCTCGAGCTCTACGGGATGACGACACTCACCACGAATCGTAATGGTGTCCCTGCTTATATCTATCACGGGCAAGCCCAGCCTGCACAAGACGAGGCCAAGCAAATCGAAGTTGAACTGAATTGGCGCTATCAGCATGGTGATAAGAGCGCGGAATTGCAGGAATTCTGGCCATCATCACGCAGGCATATTTCCTGATCCAACTCGAATTGGAGCTAGCCGTGGAAGCGTTCACCGCCTCGCGACTGCTCCCATGAGGCGCTGCCATTCGTCGAGGCTGCCGCGAAAGCCCAGCTCGCAGGCCGTATTCAAACTCAGCCGGGCGGTCATCTCGCGGCGCTTTCCGCTTTTCGTATCGTTGACGTTCCGATAATTGCGGCGCGAAACAAAGATGTGGGACGCGAGTGGATCGCGCGCACGGGTTCGTTTGTCATCGCCGCCCATGATCAACGAAGCTTGTGGGATATAACCGAAAAATACTATTGGCTGCAGCCAGTGTCTCTCGAAGGTCAGCAGCAGCGAGTTCAGAATTTGTCGAACAACAGCCTTACAAGCGCAACAGGAACATCCTCTTTAATACTTACAAAGGATTCAGGGGCGTGAATTACTGGGAGCTAATACTCAGCAAGGCCGGTTGGAGCTTGGGCTGTATCAACGGCGAGACAAGACGGCCAACACATTGCTGGCCGTCCCAAAAACGAGACAGTAAGTTCCCAAAAGCGGAGCGACTATTGTACGCCGTTCACGCGATCGGCATCGCACAATCGTTTTTGGATGAGCAACTTATGATAGCCGCCATGTTATGGCACGGGTGATGCATATAGAGTTGGTGTCAACCAAATCATTATTATGAATAACCAATTCGAATCCGCGTACGCTATGTTAGTCCGCTCCGAAGAAAAAGGCCGTGGCATCCTGGAAATCCTCGTTTACGCCGTGTTTACGTTCAGCGTCGTCCTGTCGATCTGTCAGTTCGTGGGCGCCTAAGCTTGCGTCGCGACAGCATTGAACGCTGAAACAAAACTCCGTGAAGACTGAAGACCGGCAAGAAGCATCGGCAATTTTCCTTCAGCGAGTGATTGCCGCCGTTTCGGAATTGAAAGTAGAGATCGGGAGTCTTTTCCACGTACTTCTGGATCTCTCCGCATAACATCGCTGCCCATTTCCTGCAGTACATCAGTGGAGATCCAAATCAGAGAAGGCCAAAACAATAGACGGAATTAGTCTTATGAAAAATACTGGAACTTCTGTGAAAGTATTCTTGGCGAATAAGCTTTGGGGGGATGCAAACGGTCGGGAAACATGCCCCTCCGCCCAAGACGTTTACGAGGTCCGTCCCCGCAAGAATCGGGACGGCTTTGATCTAATCAGCGATCGGCTTCCATATGGCCCAATCTGGTATGCAGGGCCCGACGCAATCCGCTACGCAGCCGCGTACGCGAAGTACCACTCGTGGTCGCAATCGCGCCGGGCGATAATCCGCGTGTTGGACGAACTTGGTGCGACGGTCTGCATAGCCAAGTCAGTGGGCGATTTTCGCGAGTAGTAGTCAAAGACTTAGTGCAGACGGAAACTGCGCGTCACAGGCCAATGATCCGATGCGTTCGAGTGAGCAACGGTCGGCTTCGACGCCGTCAGGCCCTTCGCAAACACGTAGTCAAAGGTTGCGTCTGGAAAGCCGTGAGTCCCTGGGTGGGTCACTCGTTCCGATAACGGTAATTTTTCAAAACCATTTCGGTATCCAGCATCAGCGAGGGAGTCGAGCGTTCTTTCCGCTGCGAACATCTCCTGATCGTGATTGGTGTTGAAATCGCCCCCGATGACAACGCCTTTAATGGTCGGCATTTCCGACAACGTCATGGACGTGCGCCAGCAGTTGAGTAATAGCGACTTCACGTTTCCGAATGTTCTTGGCAGTCTCCGCTTCTCTATCCCCGTGAGTAATCAGATTGCTCTTTAGATGCACTGAATAGACACCAATGTCCTCGTTTCCGATCTTAAACCACGTGAACGCAAAGCCTCTCGGTGGGTCAACGCCATTCATCGACTTCCAGGGTTCAGACCAAGCCGCTTGCGCTTGATATTTAGATAGAATCGCCACCTGCTGTTTTCCTAGCCCGCTCTGGAATGGATCGAGTGCTGGACATTATCCCAAACGATCCGGATGTGATGGCGTCAAAAGCCAGCATTTATCAGGCTCAGGGTAACCTGCAAGAAGCCGCCAGGTTCCTATCAGGAATAAACGGGCCGATTCCTAATGAGGATACCTTCTCAATCAAGATCGGTCAGTTGAGACTTGAACGAAATTACGGTGAGGCCGTTCGATTGTTGCAAGCTCGACTGGCTCAATTCCATTTTGGTTTTGATTACGACAAGGGCTGTGATCAGGTGAGCCTTGCTTTCATGCAGCGCCTTGCTGGCGATGCGGCTGGCGCAAAGGTTACCGCTGAGCAGGCGAGCCATACATTCGAGCCGCTGTCAAGAGATCAACCAGACAACCGGGATCTTCCGGCAGCGTTGTCTCAAGTTTATGCCGCGATGGGAAAGAAGGACTTGGCCCTAAAGGCAGCGGAGCGTGCAATCATGCGTGTGCCTCGTGCTAAAGATGCAGTGGACGGACCTTCCATGGAAGAGAACTTGGCGTTAATTCAGACGATCTTCGGTGAGAATAGCCGTGCGATCTCAACTCTTACCCAGTTGTTACGAACGCCATATTACAGTGTGCGTTACAGGCCAACGCCTATTACGCCCGCCGTTCTTAGACTCGATCCGCTCTGGGACCCTTTGCGCACCGATCCAGCTTTCCAAAAACTCTGCGAGGAAAAGCAGCCGTGAAACGGTCCTGGGAAATCATAGGCGACAATCTGAGTAGAGCAGGTTGGACGTGGGGCTGTGTCGCGACCTTAGATCGTGAAGGGCGAACCATCTTCGTTGCTGACGCGCATCGCGACGACAAAGGCCGTTTCGTCGCGCGAGCGCATGAAATACTGATTGCGTTTCTGGAACTCGAAGCGGCAGTTGAGCCTTTCAGCGTGTCTTCCTTTTTGTAAGAGTGAACGGAACAGTTTTTCCGGCGGCCGTATAACTGCCCTTGACAGTGGGCAGAGGATTGCCAAACGGATCCATCTCTAACAAAACCTCTTTTTTTGCGCCCTTCACGGGAGCAAATCGCATCTTGTCCGTTCCCATCTGTCCATCTCTACCCGACAGATAAAACTTCGTTGTTTTCCCGCTGGCAGATTCGGTGATCTTGACATTGCTGGCCTCCACGTCGCCGTGGTCGAACTCAAAGACGATTTTCAGGCCAGCCGCCTTCCCCTTGTAGAAGACGGTGTCGTAGGCTTTTGGCCCAGCGGAGGCGAAGGGAACGACCAAGCGAACAGCGATAAGCGCCACAGCGACAATCAACGTTCGATAGTTCATAAAACGAGTCACAAGCTCAGCCCCCAGCAAGCGCAAGCAAGTTTATCACTCTTTGTATCGCTGCGGTACTGCAAGCGATGGCCTTGTGCGGCGGGCCGAACAGCGTGTGCACCCTAGTCCGCCCGTCTCTTACCACTCTACATTGGAATACGCGAAACACGAGTACCACGTGTGTAAATCTGCCAAAAGCGGGTATCTCGGTTTCGAAAGCAAGAGCGTCAATCGATGTGCTTGGGATCAAAGCATCGTCTTTTGGCCAGCGCGCGAAATTCGGGCGTTACATTAGCCAATGGTTTCCGAAACGCCGGACGCAAATCAACAAACAACGCCTGTCCGGACACGGTCATTTGTTTATGGGTCTCAAAATACTTTTTGGCAAGGTCATCGCATTCCTCGCCGGACAGAGGCCGGTCAAGGGACGCAAAAATATAATCGACTCCCTCCATCAAAGAATAGTCAGTCCTAAAACTTTCATCGGCCCTCATAGCAGCATTGAATCACAGAGCGCCGCGCGTCGTAAAGCGTCAAGAAAATACGAACTGAGCGGTGGATGACTCGAGAGGATCACGCATAAAGCCAGCTGGCGGATGATTGCCTAATCAGACAAAATCCTATCGTGGATTTGATCTCCGATGTGCTGCCATTCTTTTTTCCGAAACTTCGCTCCGCCGTTTTCCGTAGAACAAGTTGGAATAGAAGCACCAGCCTGCTTCGCAACCACAATTATGCAATACCTGGTTCTACTCGCCGTCGTATCAATGATGGCCCTCTACGTACTGATCATCGCTGGCTGTTTATGTTACATTGGGCGGCACGGGCGTCGAACGTCCTAATCACCCCCGCTGCCACTTAATGATCTAACGTGCATCGCGCACGTAAATGGCTACGAGGGCTGTATCTCAGTCGTGGATTCCAACGGTCGGGCAATCTGGATTGCTGACGCGCACCGCGACGACGGGAAGAGATTTGTCGTTCGTAGCGAAGAGAAGCTGACTGCATTTCTCGAACTCGAACGAGTCATCCTAGGGATGGCTAGGAAATAGATTGCAAAATGCCAAACGCAGGTTCGTGTTCATAAGAACATATACCATCCGAAAATGCTGTCAACCTAATACTCGCAGGTTTTCGCTGGCTTTTTGCAGCAGTGGCCGGTGAAATGCGCGCCGTGAAAACTATCCCCCGATCGCTTGCTCTGCTTGCTACGCTTTTGATTTGGTCGTCGGCGAACGCCCGAATCGGCGAGAACCAATCGCAAATCGAGGCGCGCTATGGGAAACCGGTTAAAACATTCGCCGCCGCCGAGCCGCCCAGGCCTGCTTTGAAGAAGATGTACAAGTCCGACGGCATCGTTATCATCGTCAGTTTCCTTAACAGCGTCAGCGAGTCTGAATATTATTCCAAACCGCACGCAAAAATCGACCGCATAGAAGTCGAGACGCTCTTGCAGGCAAATGCGCAGGGGAAAGAATGGAAGCGGATTCCGCGCGGCCATTCCATGTATTCCTCGAAAGGACAGCGCTGGATGCTCGGCGAAATCTCGATGAGTTCGACTCTCGCTGATTACAACGAAGTCCGAGGCAGACTTCATATTTTGACGAAGACGTATCTCGACACAACGACTGCGGCCGAAAAGGCCGCGGCGACCGCGAAGCTTAAAAAATTCTAAGCAACGGAAAAGTTTGCGAAACTATGTGAGCCTTCCGTGCCCGACACCTAAAACACTTTCCAGTCGAAAGAGACCCTGATGGGATTGAACGCATAAAACCTTGCTCCCACTCCCTGCCGTGGCTTATCTCTGCCTCGTTAGACCTCATGCGCGGCGCACCCATTGCTCTATTGGCGGTATTTGCTTCTTTCGGCTGCTCAGGCCTCCGTCTGCAGGAGCAGCCATCACTTGTTCTGGACGGTATTCCGATCTATGGGCGCGTGGAGGAGATCCCAGAGCCAACGCTCCGGGCGGCGATTGTTCTCGACCGAAATTTGCTAACCACCCCGGCACGCAAGATTTATTTGATCGACGTTGTGAGTCGAACGGAGCTTCATGTTTACCATACGCCGCGCAACCCGCGGTGGGAAGAATACCAAATATACAAACGCGTCGCCGGCGAATGGCGCGTCCAAGATCGCGTGGTCGGCGGTTCGATTCGATTTCCGTGAAGTCTAACCAATCGATGAAGCCAACGGCCCCATTGCGAAACAAGTTCAGCGTGTTTGCCACGACTCCCTGCCGTGGCTTATCTCCTTCTCGTTAGACCGTGAAAGCTGGCGCCGGCACCATCACGCTTGTTGTTGCGCTGTTGGTCGTGTTTGGAATTGAGCTTGCAACTCACAGTGTTGGAAATGAAGCCTTTCTGCTCAAACTCGGGGCCCTTCCCGATAACGGCGCATTGCATGGCCAATATTGGCGTGTCGCTACCTACTCGTTCCTGCATTTCAACGGTGCGCATCTGTTGGTTAATGTGCTGCTGCTCTTTTGGGTCGGGCGAATCGTGGAGCGCTGGGTCGGCATCGCTTACGCGGCAGCAATCTACGTTTCCAGCGTGCTTTCCTCGGCAGCGGTAATCTCACTTTTTCACAACCTGCATCCCAAGGCTGGCGCGACAGTCGGCGCATCGGGCGGCATTTTTGGTTTGTTAGCTGCCGCGCTCATCATTTCTCATCGCCACAGCGCGGGCTCGCTTGATCGAGAGAGCCGTCTTCGCACTTGGCTTTGGATTGCCTTGCTTGCAGGCCTGGGCATTTCATTTCTTCCCGGAATCAGTATGGCCGGTCATGTAGGAGGTCTCATCGGCGGCACGTTTCTAGCGTGTATTGCGAAGTTCCGAAAGACTGTCTAACCACTCGATGAAGCCAACGGCCCCATTCCGGTTGGTTACACTGGTTACAGGGTTCAAACCGCTCGTTGCCGTCGTCTCGTGCAATTAATGGAAGACGACCCGGCCAATAGCTGTCCATTGTCGGATTTGCCGCATAACCTCGCCGGATTTCCTGCAGTACACCGGTGAACGGCCAGATGTGATTCCTCACGACGGAAAGTCCCTGAAGGTCAGAACAATAAACCTTAAATAGGAAGATATAAGGGAATGCACAAAGGAAAGAAACACAACCACCAACACCGACACCGGCGCCTGACCTTGTTCCCGCAGGGTAAACCGTGAACGAAAGGCTCGTTCACACAAATGCCGCGATTGCGGAAAACAAGTATCAAAACCTCAACCTGAAAGGAACCTTATGAAAACCAAACAATCCATCCTCAATTACGTTGCGGCCAGCTTGGTGGCGGCTGCAATGATCTTGGCAACTACACCGGCATCAGCCAGGGATCAGGTACCATTTAGAGGGGTCGTATCTGGCTCGGTTATCTCGATTACGCCTCTGGACGAGTGCCATCAGCTTACTGAAGCCGTCAACGGCGGAAACGCCACGCAGTTGGGACGCTTCACTGGGACCGCAGAATTCGTCCTCGATGTTTGTCACCTGACGTATGTCGGCAGCTACGTTTTTACAGCAGCTAACGGCGACAGTATCTCGGGGCCTTTCTCTGGGAGCTTGACGCCAACGGATGTCCAGGGCGTGTTCGATAACACCGAAATCGCCTTTATAACCAGCGGTACGGGACGCTTTGCAAGCGCGACTGGCACCTTAAACCTCGGCGGACAAATCGACCTCAATACAGGAACGTTCTCTCTGCCCTGGGAAGGGACTATCTCGACCGTCGGCTCAAGCCGTTGAGCGTTTCGATTACGTTTGCCCGTCGCATCACGACGACGGACGGCGTCTTGTTGTGCACGCCGGCGAAAAGGTGACAGCGTTCGTTGAACTCGAAAGAGTCACCCGCGAATCATTGCGCTTCCAAAATGCGGAACAATTTGGCACATTTCCGCCATGCAGCCTTTTGCACGCTTCTCCCCGGGAAGGCCAGGAAATAGATTGCAAGTTGCAGTCTAATTCTCGTTAGGCCTACTCGATGCCCTGGTGGGAGTTGCACCATTTAATCGCGATAGCGGCAAGTGGCGTGGCAAACGTGCCATCTTCGGCGGTCGTCGTTTCGCCCGACACGGCCTCTACATGGCGGCTTTAGTCGCAGCGCGACACAACCCAATCTTGCGCGCTTTTTACCAGCGATTGCGTGCCGCCGGTAAACCCGCCAAACTTGACCTCACCGCTACCATGCAAAAACTCTTGATCGTGCTCAACAGCTCACTCAAAACTCATCTAACTTATGCTTGACCCCAAGACAGTTACTAACCGCTGCGCGGGCACTCAGCTCTTCGACTAGGTTAAGACTTGCTGATTCTTTAGAACCGTCTGCGCCGCTGGCTTGATCGTTTGTAGCCTCGTTTATGTTGCGAATGGCCCGCTAATGGGGAGCAACCCCAAAAATCGGTGGCTGAGATGGCCAAAGCTCGCAATTAATCGATCTGCAGGAGCAGGGTGGCGGTTTCAAAGAGCGGCGAAGCCTGCTATTACATCCATTGCATTTTCAAATTTGCCTCTAGCCGCGGACAGTCTGATATGTTCTCGTTAGCCGGATACAGCGATATGAAATCGAAGCTGGTAACATCCCTCTCCTAAATGACAACGATCCGTCCCTCCACTGATTACCCGCTAGGCAACACCGACGCAGAGCACGATCGCCTGATTCGGCAAGCTGGGCATGTCGCTCCCACGACCGAAAGGTTTTTTCGTGAGGCGGGCATTGGACCCGGGCAACGCGTTCTGGATATCGGGTCGGGCGTAGGAGACGTGGCGATGCTAGTAGCCCGCCTCGTAGGTCCTTCGGGCGAGGTTGTAGCGATCGAGCGGGACCCGAAGTCTATTGCCAAGGCCCGTGCTCGCGTGACCGAGGCCGGCTTTGGCAACGTACGCTTCAATGAGTCGGATGTAGGTGAAATCCCGGACGGAAAGCCCTTTGATGCGGCGGTTGGCCGTTTTATTCTAATGTACCTTCCAGATCCGGTTGCAGTGTTGCGCGCAATTTCACGATTGGTGCGGCCGGGAGGAGTGTTAGTTTTTCAAGAACCATATTGGATCCCGGTCCTTGCGCATTTGGCGAAGCTACCTCTTTGGTTCGCAACGGCCTCTCTCATTGACAAGGCAATGCGTGCTTCTGCCAATCACGAAATGGGAACGGACCTTTACCACACATTCGTAGAGGCTGGATTGCCCGAGCCTGCCATGCGCATGGAACTGAGGTTGGGGAAGGAACCCCATCTGGCACAATGGTATTACGATACCTTATGCAGTTTGCGACCCAAGGTGGAGCGGCAGCATCTGCCGATCGAGTCGTTGGGTAGCCTTGACACGCTCGTGCAAAGACTGCAAGCCGAGGTTGCAGAATCGAAGACTGTTGCGTGCTGGTTTGCATCTGTCGGGGCGTGGTGCCGCAAACCTTAGTCTGATTGGACGCACGCTCCTTTCGGAAGCAGGACCAGGAAGATCGCCGAATCCAGCATCTACCAGTTGATGATGCCAACGGCCCTATTGCGATGTAAGTTGACTCATCCACTCCCGCTCATTCGGCCTTCGGCTTGCCCATCTATATCGCACCACTTCCCGCTGGCTCCATTCAGCGTGTTTGCCACACCACCTGGATTTCATCCAGGTGCCCGGCTTCCCGAGTGCGCTTCGCGTCTTCGCGCTCACGCACTCCCGCCGTAATGTTGTTCAACGCTAGCCTTTGCTTATCTGTCTCGTTAGACCCAAAGCCGGACACGATATGAAACGGCGCTTGTAGCACGCAGATACATGAATGACCCAGTGGGAAATAATCGCTAAATTAATTGCCTGGAGAAGAGATTATCCATCGCGCCGCCATTCGTTTTGGCCCGATCGTCACAGTCGCGCTTTTGTTGGATTCCCTTGGTATCGAGGGCATCGAGCAATTCCATCAGACGCGCCTCATACGAATCACACATTGGAGACTCGCCATTTGGCTGGATCCACTCCGGATGTTGGATCCGCAGGTCACTGTGAATCTGTTGCAGTAGCGCCGCGTACGTATGGATTTGTAGAGCCATGGCGTCGGCTTGATGAAGGATTCACGTGTGCCGCGGGACAGTTCTTCCAACGCCCCGCCGGAATAGCCAACCAGCAGCGGCACGCTGGAGCACGCGCCAATAATTCCCAAAGAGCCAGCGTCCATGCTCGGGAGCCAACTCGGTCGCTTTGCGGCGCTGCCGTTGCAACAGCACGGCTAGCAGTCCACTTTGCGTAAGGGTCGGGGTTGAGGTCATAACGTAGGTTTTTCCGTTTTTCATAAAGGCCCCTTTTGAAGTTTGACAACGCTCCCGGTGGATTCCGACATAGGACTTTAGTTCTATGCCTTTAGAGGGATACCAATTCATGATTTTGGCCACAAACGTAGTTCGCTTTTCAATCTACGATGACTTGGTTGCGTCATTTCATGTCGTTGTCATCGCGCTAGCGAGCGACAGAGTTACGGTGATGACGATTATTCCGAAAGCGACGAGCTCGATTAAATAATCTGGGCGTTCTCTGTAGGCGTATCGATCGCTGAAGAAACGAGAAGCTCGAACGCGCAGCGAGTTGGTAGTTTTCATATTTGCAATACTCCTTTCACTAATAAGATGACGATTTTCATGCAGTAAAATGGACAACTATTTGGGTCGGCGCGCTGGTTTGCAAAAGTAACACTGCTGTCACTTTCCCCAGAAGGAACGATCGCTCCTCGGGTGACCTACATTGAGAATTTGATCTGGGCGTATAAAATCAGCGCATGCGCACCGTTTTACTTCCAATTTTTCTTCTCATATCACTGGCATGCATCGCGAACAGCGCTCCGGTTTCGGAGGCTGATCTCAAGGATCTTCTTGGCAAGATTCGCCAGAATCGGAGTAATCAAGCCGATTTTCAGGAACAACGAGTGATTCGCCTGATGAAGAACCCAATCCTGAGCTCGGGAAAAGTTTGGTTTCAGCCGCCTAACAAATTCCGGCGCGAAGTGAAAGGCAGCTCGCCCAGCCTGACCGTGAGCGACGGCCGTCAGCTGTGGATTTATTACCCGAACTTTAAATCGGCGGAGCGGTATCCATTGGGCAAAGGATCACCGCTCGATTCCACAGTGGCAGCGATCAATTCTTCATTGAACCTCGAGGACGTCGAAAACACTTTCCAGATCGCTGCGGCAAAGATTGAGGGCGGATATGAGCTCCGACTGATGCCGCGCACGCCGTCGATGAAACGCGTCTTTCAAAAGCTTGACCTACGAATCAATGATCAGTCGCGGGTGGAACGTACCGACATGCTGCTGCCGAACGGCGACCGGATCGTGACCATGTATTCAAACCAGGTGCGCGGGCCGGTTCCCGCATCAATGTTTGAATTTACACCACCAGCCGGCACGGAAATCTCGACGCCGCTTGGGCGATGATGGCAGGCGAATTACTGGTGAAATACCGCAGGGTCGGCATTAGCATCTTGATCGCAATGCTTCCGCTGTTTGCCTCGATTTCCTCAGCACGCTGCGGCGCGTTGTGCAAGGCTCTGGCTCGTGACACAAGACGTACAGGTCTCAAATGGCTTCAGCCGGGAATAAGCCGTCCAACTGTTCGTTGATCACATTCCGGATCTTGTCTTCGGAAACAAACGCGGTGACTACTCCTGGCAAGTCGGAGTCCATAATTACTGAGTCGTCGCTTACCTGGATGACGCCGGAAATCGTAGCACCAAAGAAACCCTTCTTGGCCTTGAAAGAGAAGCGCATGGCGTCATCGGACCAACTCGTGGAGGGTTCTTTGATAGTGACGTCGCCCGGAAATTGGCGGTGCATTAAATCGTCAAGAAAGGTGTTAATTTTATGGATTGCTTCTTCTTTGCCGACGTTATGTCTTCGTTCAATATGCATAGCTGTATCGGTTGGTTAGGTTTCATTCGCATCATTGCTTTTCAGTCGCAAACTTCATAGTCGATTCCAGGACAGCGTTTTCCTCTCGCTAAGCTGGCAACAATTGTTCTAGACTCGCCTTCTATGACTCCATCAATCAAAATACCAATTCGATCATTTCTCATCGCACTGATACTTGCGGTGGCCGGCATTGTTAGCCTTGTGCCCAAAACCAGAGCAGCCTGTGACTCCCCCGATCCGGGCTGTCCGGTAGGCAACTTGGCGGAAGGGTATCTCGCCCTTGGGAGCCTTACCACAGGAGTATACAACACCGGAATCGGGACATACTCGCTCCTGAGCATTACCGACGGAACTTTCTGCACCGGTATCGGCGCTGGAGCGCTCTTTAGTAATTCCGCGGGCGAAAATACCGCCACAGGCGCTGGAGCGCTTCTGAGCAACACCATCGGCGACCAAAACACAGCCAATGGAGCGTTCGCGCTCTTTAGCAACACACAAGGCACCGGTGGCACGGCTATTGGCGATCGAGCGCTCTTTTTGAACACCACCGGCAGTGGGAACACAGCTATCGGCGTTGAGGCGCTCAGAGACAACACAGATGGTGTCGATAACACAGCCACTGGTTTTCGAGCGCTTATGAGCAATACCGGTGTCGACAACACTGCTAACGGCTCTGCCGCGCTCCAGAGCAACACGATAGGCGAGGGCAACACGGCCATTGGAGCCCAAGCGCTCTCGCTCAACACAGAGGGCGCCGGCAATACGGCAACCGGTTCTTCTGCGCTCTTTGCCAACGAGACGGGGAACTTCAACACGGCCATTGGTGATGAGGCGCTCTTTGCTAACACGACCGGCGTCCAAAACACAGCCACGGGGGCCGGAGCACTCTTGAGCAACACGAGCGGCTTTGGCAACAGCGCTAATGGTTTCCAGGCGCTCTTGAACAACACCACCGGCGTCTTCAACACAGCCAACGGTGCTTTGGCGCTCTTTAGCAACACCACTGGCGACGTCAACGTCGCTATAGGTCAGCAGGCCCTCTTTAACAATACAACCGGCGACGATAACGTGGGCATCGGTTTTGTCGCGCTCCAAAACACCACCGGCAGTGGTAACGTCGCATTAGGCAGCCTCGCCGGTGCTGCTCTCACTTCGGGCAATAGCAACATTTGTATCGGCAATAACGTCATTGGTGTTGCCGGTGAGGCCAACACGCTGCGCATCGGTCAGAGCATATTTACGACCTTTATCGCCGGCATCAGTGGGGCAACCGTTCCCGGAGGTGTAGCAGTTGTCGTAGATGCCGATGGTCATCTCGGCACCATAGTCTCCTCGCAGCGTTTTAAGGACGAGATTAAGCTGATGGATAAGGCGAGCGAAGCGATCCTCGCGCTCAAACCGGTCACCTTCTGCTACAAAAAGGAGCTTGATCCTAACGGCATACCGCAGTTTGGCCTTGTAGCTGAGGAAGTGGAAAAAGTGAATCCGAATCTGGTTGTGCGCGACAAAGACGGCGAGATTTACGCCGTGCGCTACGACGCGGTGAACGCGATGTTGCTCAATGAATTTCTAAAAGAGCATCGTAAAGTGCAACAATTAGAGGGAACCGTCGCTGAGCAACGAAAGAGTTTTGAGTCCAAGCTCGCGGACGAGCAGAAGCAAATTGAAGCGCTTACGACGGGGCTGCAGAAAGTGAGTGCACGGCTAGAAATGAGAAAGCCCGCACCGCAAACGGTCGTGGACAATCGCTAAACGAGCCGAACCGGGTGAAGTTTGGGCTGTGTTTTAGCAGATGATTCTCGCGGGCGACAAATCTCGATTGTCAATGCGCACCGCAGCGAGAGAAAGCGCCGTCGATACACCTACGGTAACTCCGAATGTTACGCCCACAGAAAGAACCAGCTAGGAATTGAAGAGGCATTGGCGCTTAAAATTCGATCAGGCGAGACAGAGATTCCGCCTCACCTCTACGGAAAAGCGAGTAGTCGTCTTTGTCCTGGCGGCGTTCGTGCTTGGTCTCGTAACAAAGTGTTATCGCGACGCCCATCCCTCTCCTGCTCCAGCGGCGAAAGCAACATCTAGCGGGGCGCGACCGTGAGGCAGCCACCGGGGTCACCGACCCCGGCTACAGCTTGCATATCTTGTTTGCGAATCGCGGCGTTCCCGCAGATGATTTCAGGGTGACCGACCACGTTGACGCGTTCACAAAGCAGATTTGTGAAGTTATTGTCGGCAAGAACCAGGCGGTTAAACTCGCGGTCGCCTGTTTGCTCGCGCGCGGTCATCTTTTAATTGAGGACATCCCGGGCGTCGGCAAGACAACGCTTTCCCAGGCATTAGCGCGTTCGCTGGCTCTCGCATTTCAGCGCCTCCAATTTACGAGTGACCTGTTGCCGGCTGATATTCTCGGCAATTCTATCTTCGATCGGGGCGAGCAACGTTTCGTGTTTCATCGCGGTCCGCTTTTTTCACAAATGGTGCTGATCGACGAGGTGAATCGCGCAACCGCGAAAACCCAAAGCGCCCTGCTGGAAGCAATGGAGGAACACCGAATTTCCATCGACGGCGTGACCTACGATTTGCCCGAGCCGTTCTTTGTAATCGCGACGCAGAATCCGCAACATGCGGTCGGCACCTTTCCGTTGCCCGAATCGCAGCTCGATCGGTTTCTGATGCGGATCGAACTGGGCGTGCCTGACCGGGCCAGCGAACGCGCCATGCTGCTGGGTATGGATCGCCGCGACATGCTCAAGGAATTGAAGCCGGTAATGAACCCGCGAACGTTGATCGAGATTCAAGATAGTGTGCGAAAGGTGCACGCGTCCCCTGCCCTGCTCGATTACCTTCAGGATTTGCTCGACGCATCGCGGCAACGTCACAGCACCGGTTTATCACCGCGCGCAGGCCTGGCGTTGATGCACGCTTCCCAGGCGTGGGCGCTGATGCACGGACGCGACATGGTTCTTCCCGAAGATATTCAAGCAGTGGGGACCGCGGTCATGGGACATCGACTGGGACACGATATCGAACAACCCGGCCAGAGCGGACGCACGCTTGCCGATAATCTGCTTCACAGCGTGCCGGTCCCGTGAAAGCAAGAAACCTTCCGCTTATTTATCCAACTGCAGGCTTTGCCGGGCTGTTGTTTGTGCTCGGCGCAATGTGGTATGCGGCGTCGAGTCAGAATAACGCGGCTGTTTACCTGCTCTTGTTTGTGCTAACGGCGGTATTACTGGTTTCGATTCCGCATACTTTGGTCAATCTCGCAGGTGTAACGGTAACACTCGAGTCCGTGCAACCGGCATTTGTAGGCCAGGAGGTCTCGCTGCCGCTTGAGATCATGAATGGTTCCCGCGCAACGCGCTATGGAATCGAGCTAACCGTGTCGGGCTCGAACAGAAAGCGGCAACGCATCGACTACATTCCAGCCCACAAAGCAGCCCGTGTAACGTTGCGGTTTCCTGTGCGGCAGCGCGGCGAACATAGTGTAGAAACATTATACCTAACGAGTGTTTACCCGCTCGGTTTCATTCGTTTCTTGAAGAAATTTGCCTCTTCCCAAACCTATATTGTTTATCCCAAACCGGCGGGCGAGGTGCGGCTTCCGTTAAGTTTCGTACTGCGGCGCGACGGCCGACCACTGACGGAGTTTGGAGAAGGCGACGATTTTGCAGGAGTGCGCCCCTACGTTCACGGCGAATCTCAGCGTCATATCGATTGGAGAGCGGTAGCCCGGGGGCAGTCGCTGATGACGAAACAATTCACGGCTGAGGCGGAAGGCGTCGTGTATCTCGATTTTTCCGCTCTTGGCTCCGCTGATGTGGAGGAAAAGCTGTCGCAGCTTGCGCTCTGGGTTATTGAAGCAGAACGCGCGCGGCGTCCTTATGCTCTCCGTCTTCCGGGCACCAAAATTCTGCCGGCCGTTGGGCAAGCGCATTTTCATCAGTGCCTGCGCGCGCTCAGTTTGTTCCACGTAAGAGAGCATGAGCATCAGTAAGAGCGAGGGTAGCAGTAAAAGAGATAGAAGTATTCCGCGGCGACCGCTGCTTTGGTTGGCGGCGGCATTACTCTTCACGCTGCCTCCAATGTTTGGATCTCTCGCGAGCTGGGTTCCGTGGTTTTTTCTTTTCGCGCTCGCAATGAAATTCTGGATGGAGCCAAGGGGCTACCGTCTTCGCTTAGCAACTTTGAAGCTGCTGCTCGCGGCCGCGGCGCTGCTCGCGATCCTCGTCAGTTATGGATCCCTGAAGGGCGTTGAGCCGGGCATATCTCTTCTTGTTGTTCTCGTCGCTCTTAAGGTTCTGGAGTCACACACGGCGCGCGAGTTTCAAGTGATGGTGCTCATGGGATGGGTGCTTTGTCTCTGCGGCTTTTTTCTTTCCCAGGACTTTGAGATGGCGGTTTCCCTGCTGACCGCATTCGCCTTGCTGCTCGTGGCGTTGATCCAGTTTCATCGCGGATCCTCACCCGGCGCGTTCTGGCCTCCGTTGGGGACGACATGCAAAATTCTGCTCCAAGCGGCTCCGCTGGTCGTCCTCTTGTTTGTTTTGTTTCCCCGAATCAACACCGGCTTACGCTTTGATTTTCGCGCCAACCGTTCGGCAAACACCGGCTTTTCCGATCGACTCTCCCCGGGCAGCGTCGTAGCGCTTGCAAATTCGTCGGACATTGCTTTTCGCGCGGAGTTTCCCGGCCGCACCACGACGCCACCTGGTTCGATGTATTGGCGTGGCGCAGTCATGTGGCATTGCGATGGCCTGGAATGGCGGTCGCCGTACGTCCCGGTATCACTGTCTGGTTTAGCCAGGCAATCGCCCACGGGAAATACCATTCGCCAGCGAATTACGCTCGCCCCGCATGGCGCACGCTGGATGTTTGCGCTCGATCGGCCCTTTGAGGCCCCACCCGGTGCGATCCTTGCGCGTGGCGATTACCTCTGGAGCGTTCAGACAATTCGAAAGGCACGCCGGTATGAAGTGGTTTCATCTCCGGCGGCCGCTGGAAAGGAATTGACGCCCGGCGAACGGCGGGAAGCACTCGAGGTTCCACCATGGATTAGTCCGGCTGTGCGCGAGCTGGCACAATCCTGGACGACGCAGACCTCCAATCCGCGCGCCATAGTGAATAGCGCGCTCCAGTTTTTCCAGTCGGGTTTTCGCTATTCGTTGTCCCCAGGCGAATACAGTAAGAACGACCTGGAACAATTTCTCTTTCATCGGCGGATCGGTTTTTGCGAACACTACGCTGCCAGTTTCGCTACCTTAATGCGACTGGCAGGAATTCCTGCGCGGGTGGTCGTCGGCTATCTGGGCGGTGAGTATAATGATCTGGGTCATTTCTTTCTCGTGCGACAAGCAGACACGCATGCGTGGTGCGAAGTGTGGCTTCCAGAGAGAGGATGGACGCGAGTGGATCCGACCACCGCAGTTGCGCCCGGCCGAGCGAGTCTCGATCTAACCTCATTTTTAGAAAGAGGCATCGCTTCCGGGCAAATGGAAGGTCGCCGAAGCGCTTTCGTCATGAAGCTGGCTCGGTCCGCATTATTCACCGACGTTCGTCTCGTTTTGGAGACACTCAGTTACGAGTGGGACACTCGGCTGCTGGCTTTCGACGCAGACGTACAAGAAGTGTTCCTGGACTCCATCGGGCTCGCCAACCGCGGATCGTTGGTTCTGATCATTGAAATCCTGATTGTCGCGTTCGCACTGCTCGTAATCTATTTCGCCTGGATGCAATTGCGTACGCGTTCACGCGCGGACCGGGTCAAAGCGTTGTATGAGCGTTTTTGTCGAAAGGCCGCCCGCCTGGGTGTTCGGCGCGATCTATGGGAAGGTCCATCAGATTTTTCGAGCCGCGCCGCGCTATTGCTGCCTAACGAATCGAAGCGTATTCGAGAAATCTCCAATACGTACATTGGGCTGCGCTATGCGCCCGAACCCGCCGGCGTAGCTGTCGACAAGTTCGCGAGAGAAGTCAGTGCGTTCGCCGCACATCGGTAGGGACGGCCCGGGCTCCCTACAAATAGTTTACGGGAATTGGATCCTCTTCGCTTTCCTGCTGCCAATATATATTTACGATCCACCAGCGATTGCCATCGTAAAACAGCTGTATGCTGTTGATGCCTCGCATGAACGGTTCGGGGTCGTCCGCGTTATGACGCGATTCATATGTGCTCCACACGTGAGCGATGTGTCCGAATTGTTCGCTTTGCCGTGCGATTTCTTTTTCGAAGAATCCGTGCTCGGCAAAATACGGTTCCACACGCGCGATGAAACCATCTACGTCCAGTATTTGCGGCGCGAGACCGTCGTTTGCGCCCGGCTTAGCGGTCGGAATCAGGCGCGCACCCGGGTAAAACAACGATCGTTCTCGATCCCAATCACGCTTCTCGCCGGCTACGCCCGAAATCCCATCGTAAGCGGCGGTGATGATAGCATCGATTGACGCGACATCGGCGGGATCGGCGTCAGGCATATCTAAAGCACTGGGCTGCTGCTCGTGAATCCTTTCGGAGTTGAACGGTCTACGTTTTCTTCGCTGTTTCCAGCACCTTCATCGCGGCATTATGCCCGGGAATCCCGCTCACAGCACCGCCACGAAGCGCGCTAGACCCGCAAAAGAACACATTCTCATAATCGGTTTCGACGCCCCACGTCCCGACCTGCTCCTTGCGTTGAGCAAAAGGAAACGTCGGCGCATTCTGGAAAATGTTTCCCTGGAACATCCCCAGCGCGTCCTCGATATCGACAGGACTTTTGCTTTCGATGCAAAGGCTGCCATCGCGGGCCACAGCCAGACAATCCTCCAGAGGCTCGTCCAGCCACTGATTAATGCTCTGGATGAATTTTTTCTCCGCATGCTTTCGCATGGTCCTGTTGTCGCGCACAAACAAATTCCATGGCGCATCCAGCCCGAACAACGTCATCGTCTGGAAACCCTTCTCTCGCAGCTCGGGCGCAAGAATGCTGTCGTCGGTCAATGTATGGCAATAAACTTCGCATGGTGTTTTGTTCGGCAGCCGTCCGCTACATGCCTGGTCGTAGCTGGCATTCATTTGCTCGTAGCCTTCGTCGCTGTGAAACGTGCCGCACCAAGCCTGAGCTAAGGGATACCTTGTCGCCTTCAACTTCGGCAGTCGTTGCAGGAGCATGTTAATCTTGAACACCGAACCTTCGTCCGTGGCATTCGGTTGGTATAGTTTGCCGATGTACTTTGCCAGCACGTTGCGCCCAAAGTTCACCAGTAGATACCGCGCCTCGACGGTTTGTTGTCCATCCTTGTAAAATTCAACTGTTCGCTGTTTCCCGCTGACGCTGAGGCTTCGGAGTTCGACATTTGTCAATATTTCCGCGCCGGCTTTCCGCGCTGCCTGCTCCAGTTCGCGCGCTACCGCACCCATACCACCGACCGGCACCTTCCATTCGCCGGTCTTGTTACCGATCAAATGATAAATGAAACACCGATTCTGCAGAAGCGAGGGATCGTGTGGATGCGTCAGGACACCGATCTTTGCGTCTGTAAAGACAAGGCCACGGACCCAATCGTTTTTTAAATACCGTTCGATAGCCGTCCCAAGTGGTTCCTCTACCAAACTGCGCCACGCTTCGCGAGAAACATCATCGGCATCAAAACGACGCCGAAACTCCTCTTTCGCGATCAATGGCTGCAGCATCGTGTCCCAAACCTGCTCGGCAAAAACGTGCGAAAGATTGTAAAACGCTTTCATCTGCTCGAATTCCGTATTGTTTCCCGTCAGCTCGAACATCGACTGGCGACTGACGTTTTCGTCCTCGTTGCTCAATAGCAGACCGTCGTGCTGCCCGTGATTCAGATAAGGCGTAAACGATGCCGTCGCGCGCCGGCGCAATTCAATATTCAATCCCAGATCTCGAATGATTTTTTCCGGTAACAAACTGACGAGGTACGAATATCGCGATAGTCGCGCATCGTAATCCGGGAAGACTTTCTGCGAAGTCGTAGCGCCGCCGATGTAATTGTTCTTTTCCAGAAGCAGAACACTCAAGCCTGCGCGCCCAAGATAGCTCGCCGCCACAAGACCATTGTGTCCTGCGCCGAGAATTACCACGTCGTACTGCGATTTCTCACCCGTCATATCAACCTAACGAATTTCACTTATGAAAACGATACACTTGGTGACATGCCTGACATTATTACGGCGGGACAACCACACAAGGCCGATCACGCGCACGCGAGACTAGCGAGCTTTCAAAGAACCTTACGGGGAAATGTCCTGCGGTTGATTCTAGTCAGGCTACGCCGAATTTCCATGTGAGGTGTCGCCCGATACGCGATGCGCGTTGAACATCAAGGGTTTACAACGCGAAAAGGATGCATTGCCGTATTTGGGCCTCGCAACAAAGGGATTTATGTTGTTGGGCTGTGAAACATAGCAACGCGTCATTGAAACGGCTGGCGCGCATCCGAAAGGTCAAGGTCGCCGCAGCCGTCGGGGTTGTGGTTGCTCTTTGGGGCAGCGTGCAGGCGATTGAGCTGGGTGTCCTTGTCGAGCAGAAACGCCAAAACATCGGGGTTGCCATCAAATCCTTCCAGAAGGAATGCGCTAGACAGGCCGGTACGCAGGCGTGCAAAAACCAGCGCGATGCGCTGATAGAATCGCTCAAGGTGTTCGTCACCGATGCCCAGACGGAACTCGATATGGTAACAGCCGACGAAAAGCGGGATGACCCTGAGATCGCCAAGCAAACGACAAGAGTTCGCTGGCGTGCAGAGCGACGTGCACGGACGCTAGCCAACATTCAATGGGCACAGGAGCAGATGAAAACGTTGGAAGCGGGAAGGGCGTCGACGCGATGAATCTCGACCAATTTTGCACGCCGGAGCAACTACGAAAGCTTTCTCAATGCCATTTGTCGCCGCCCATTCGGTGAGCCAAACTATTGGGTGGCGTCAAAACCCGTTTTCGCTCAGTCCACGACTTCTACGCTGAGCGAGCTTGCCATTTCGACGGAACAAAGGCTTTGGGAAATTAAGTTGGCTCATCGCCCCAAATCATTTTGGTACCCGTATCCAACGTTGAGCAACGTTGTGCATCTCGAGCGGCTATCGTCGAACGTAGGTCTCAACTTGCTTCAGTTATGCCGAGGTGAAAACGCGAAGGTTGCAGACATTGGAGCTGCCGATGGGGATCTTGCGTTTTTCCTGGAGAGTCAGGGCTTGTCTGTGGATGTAATCGACAATGAAGAGACAAACTTCAATTTTTTTGGTGGCGTGCGGATTCTGAAGGAAGCACTAAACTCGTCAGTCACCATCCGCTCAGTTGATTTGGATTCTCAGTTCGCTCTCGCTGGCGAAAAATACGATGTGATCTTTCTCCTTGGAACTCTCTATCATTTAAAAAACCCATTTTTTCTCTTGGAAAAGCTGGCACAAATGACGCGGTATTGCTTCGTCAGCACTCGCGTTGCCAGGCAGACGACCGACGGTCAACCGCTTTCGCCTTACCCGGTTGCGTATTTGCTCGGGCCGCAGGAGTGCAACGGTGACTTTACGAACTACTGGATCTTCTCGGATGAAGGTCTAAAGAGATTGATCGATCGCACCGGTTGGAGCCTTCTGTCGCAGCTCACCATCGGCGATACGACGAGCTCCACGCCATCTGAGCCAGACCGGGACGAACGCGCATTTTGCTTTCTGCAACAGATCGAGCCGACGCTCAGCGCGTCCCCAAATCCAGTACCTCCCGGTGACAAATTAGGCCAAACGACGATTTCGTGGAGCGGCGGCAAGGTCTACATTTCGATGGAGGGCGGGAAAGAGGCGTTGTTTGGGGTGCAGCGCGAAGGCCGCAAGGTGGCGAGTTGGATCCAAACAGGTCATCGTTACGAATTTCGTCTCTACAATTTGGATCACACCGAGCTTCTCGCCAAAGTTATTGTTACCATGTGAACTCGCTTTCGCTATCGGCGCGAACCGTGAGCGTTGAGTACTTACGCAAGCCCGAAATTGGTGCGCGAATGATGGCACGCCATTTTGTGCTGTAATTGCGCGACCGCGATTCGAGTATAAAAACACGTATGACGGGCGTCGTACTGCGATTTCATTTTGAAGTCAGTCGCGAATTCATCCTTACATCAAGCATCGCAAGCAAACATCAAACGTTTCCTAGCGTAAGGGATTTATTCTCCGAGCGCGCGATCGCAATCGTAGGGCGTTACATTTATTTGTAAAAGGCCACGCGTTGCAGGGTCGGGCATCGATGCAATGCTTAATGATGAACGAGACGCAAGTTCTCAACGCGCTGATCTGCTTCGGATGTGTGACTGCGATGGCGTCGGAGCAGAGCAAGACAGCGTCACCGGCGGAATTGGAGTTCGATCATGTTTGGATTGTGGTGGCACGCGATGCCCCGGAACGAGCAGCATTGGAAAAAGCGGGGTTAAAGATTTCGCCCGATGTGAATCGTCACGACGGACAAGGAACAGCGTCGATCACTGCTGATTTTCAAAATTCTTACATCGAGCTGATGTGGCCGGACCCAACGGTTTCCGTTGCGCCTGGCGCTGAGCGCGGCGTGGAAAAGTTCAAGAATCGAATGAACTGGAGAACGAGCGGCTGGTGCCCGATCGGCATCGGACTTCATCGAGTTGGAAGCGCGACGCCATTGCCGTTTCCCACTTGGACGATCGCGCCGGATTGGATGCCGAAGGGAACAGCAATCGAAATCTTAACGGCGCGCGACGACACAAAGAGCCCGTCGTTCTTCATCGAGCCCGATGTCCTCGCGGTGAAAGAAAAAGGAAAGACCGACAAGAACGATCCCAAGGCCGGAGCGTTGCAGCATGAAATCGGAGTCCAACGAATGACCGAGATTCGATTAGTTCGGCCAAAAGGATATCAGCCTGTTGCTGCGTTCGCGTATTTGGAGAAGGCCAGGATTTTCCAGTCGAGCGAGGGAAATGAATGGGCAGTCGAAATCACATTCGACGACGGGCGAAAAAGTCAGACGAAAGATCTGCGTCCCGATCTTCCGTTAGTCATTCATTATTAGAGATCCCTTCCGCACCATTGCAGCCCGATTGCTCGTTGGCAGAAATATGATGATAATTGTCATTGCTGCCACGTCGTCGTGTGGAGAACTTGAGTGTCATGAATGCACAAACAAACATGATAAATAGAAGATTACTAAATCCAACAGCAGAACTCGGCTTGCTGGCTGCAATTACGCTTGTGGTTCTGGGTCAACTTTTGGGTTCAAATCCGGCTAAAGCCCCCAGCGGGTCCGAAAGCAATCAGGCTGTGGTCAAAACAAACCCGCTCAAGCCCCCGGCTCAGGGCAGCATACCTGTTGCGTTTCTTATTTCGGAAGGCGCACAAATGATCGATTTCGCCGGGCCGTGGGAGGTCTTTCAGGATGCCATGGTTCCCGCACGGGCGGATCATCCTTTCCGTCTTTACACCGTATCTGAGTCGACTTCACCGATTCATACAAGTGGTGGGATGAAGATCGTCCCCGATTACAATTTTGAAAATGCTCCTGCGCCCAAAGTAATCGTCATTCCCGCTCAAAGTGCACCGAGCCAGGCAACGTTGGAATGGATTCGTAAATCCACAAAGAACACCGATGTAACCATGTCGGTTTGCACTGGCGCATTTGTGCTGGCGAAAACTGGTCTGTTATCAGGCAAGGCGGCGACCACCTATCACGGGGCATTCGGGCGATTCGCCATGGAATTTCCAGATATCCAGCTCAAACGCGGAGCGCGGTTTGTCGAGAACGGAAATCTCGCGACTGCCGGCGGACTGTCCTCTGGGATCGATCTCGCTTTACGAGTAGTCGAGCGTTACTACGGCCGCGAAGTCGCGCAAAAGACCGCCTACGACCTCGAATATCAGGGTCAAGGCTGGATGAATCCGGAGTCAAACCAGCTGTACGCTACCGCCCCTGTTTCGACCGCTGAGCATCCACTTTGTGCGATCTGCGGAATGGATGTCGATCCCAAAAGAGCGCCCAAGTCCATTTTCAAAGGTGCGACCTACTATTTTTGTTCCGACGACGACAAGAAAACATTCGACGCCGCACCGGATAAATTTGTGAACACCGACAGTAAAAGCTTGTGACGTTTGATAAGCGACAAGTGAATAGTCGATGAATCAAAGTCCGTCTCGCGCAACACGCCGAATCGTTTTTGTCGCCCCACCCGGCACCGAAATCCTAGACTTGGTCGGACCGCTGCAAGTCTTTGCTCGGGCGTCGGAAATCTTCGTCAGGCAGAATCCGGCCGCATCACCAATCTATTCCGTTGAAGTCGTGACTACTTCCCCTCACCGCTCATTGGTCGCGAATTGTGGTTTGCGAATCACGGCACACAAAACTTTTCGCGAGCTGCGCGGGAACATCGACACCCTGCTAATCGCTGGCGGCACCGCGATTGAGAATGATGAAGTAAGTGCTGAAGTCATTCACCGGTTGAAAACCATCGCCGGGCGAATCCGGCGAATCGGCTCTGTCTGCACCGGAGCCATGTTGCTGGCGCGGGCCGGTTTGCTTGATGGCCGCCGCGCTACAACGCACTGGAACTGGTGCGAAGTTTTGATCAAACGCGCGCCGCGCGCACGTGTTGATCCTGATCCAATATTTGTCCGCGACAAAAATGTCTACACGTCGGCGGGTGTTACGGCTGGAATGGATCTAGCCCTGGCGCTGGTGGAAGAAGACCACGGCTCGCGACTGGCGTTGCAGGTCGCGCGCAATCTCGTGCTCTATCTACGCCGGCCAGGCGGACAATCGCAATTCAGCGCCGCATTATCACTGCAACTGACCGACCGAAAACCATTACACGAACTCGAGGCATGGGTTCTCGATAACTTAAACAAACCGCTGACTGTGCCGGTGCTGGCACAACGCGTGGCGATGAGTCCGCGAAATTTCGCGCGCGTCTTCACCAAAGACTTGAAAACCACTCCCGCGAAGTTCGTCGAGCGTCTTCGCGTCGAAACTGCGCGTCGCCGGCTGGAGGAAAGTCAGAACAGCATGGAGTCGATCGCAAGCGAGTGCGGTTTCGGAAACGTGAATTCCATGCGCAACGTTTTTCAGCGCGCGCTAAAGATTGCCCCGGGACAGTATCGGCGCCACTTCCGCCACGTGAAACGCCGACAAAGGTGAAGGCTTCGAACTATATTGGTGTTTTGGCGCGCGTTTATCTCGGAATCAGTTTCTTCTTCAGCGATCACGGCAATGCCCAGCCTAACGAGGCCGCTCGTTTCCTCAAATTCGCGCTGAAAAATGGTTATTCCTGGTACCAGAATTTGCTCAACTCAGCGGTTGTCCCGCACGCCGCGACTTTTGCCAAGCTGGTGGTGATCGGCGAAATCTACATTGGGATCGCGCTCGTAGTCGGCCTCACCACCCGTTTCGCCACCGCTCTCGCGCTGTTTTTGCTTCTTAATTATATGTGTGCGAAAGGGGCCGTGCCGTGGGGTCCGGGCATCGATCAATCCGATATCGTCCTCGCGCTCATTATTTTCTTGACCGACGCCGGCCGCACATTCGGAATCGACAAACTACTGGCCGACCGGTTTCCCAAGTTCTGGATTTTGTAGCCGATTCCGAAGCAGTAGAGTTTCAGTTTCTTGTCATGCTGTAGCTCGCTAACGAAGGGAGAATCAAGAATGTCAGCTTTTCAGCGTTTCCCGAGTCGAGATCTCGGCCTTTTGATCTTGCGCGGAGCAGGATTCTTGCTCGCAGCGACTTTCGGCGTGCAAAAGATCGGCTGGTATTGGACAGCGTTTCACGCTGGGAAATCTTTATCAGCCATTGGATTGGCACCGTTAATCGCAAGAATGGGTTTTCCAATCCCGGTGGTGCTCGCCTTGTGGATCACATTTAACGAATCAATTGGCGCTCTTCTGATCGGGTGCGGTTTTTTAACCAGAATACTGGCCGCTAGCGCCGCGCTTGAGATGGCCGGAGCGCTCTACACCAGTGTTCGCCTGGAAGAGGACTGGCTGCGAGCAGCGCTTTATCTGATCGTCTTTGTTGCCCTGGCTTTGATCGGCCCCGGAAAATTTTCTGTCGACTATCTGATCAAAAGCAAAACTGCTGCTCCCGCGCCGCCGCAGTGAGGGCAGCGATGTCCGGTGAGAACGGTGAAAGAAAAGTCGCAACGTACTTTCACGGCGAGACAACATTTCTAGCCGATGGGCGCATTTGAGTATCTGTCCGTCTTGATCTCAATCATTCTCGCCCTGGGAATGACACGTGTGCTGGGCGGTGTAGGTGAAATGCTGCAAGCCCGGTCCCTTCGACGACTCTACTGGGTACATACCATCTGGATCATTAACCTGTTCCTATATCTGGTGATCGCTTGGTGGATTTTCTATAGGTGGCGCAATCAACAACCATGGACGTTTTTGCTATTCGTGTTTGTCCTTATCTCACCAACTATCTTGTATTTGGCATCGCTTTTACTCTTTCCACGGGAAAGCGACGTCGATCTTGCAATTGATTACAAGACGCACTATTACGCGAACCATCGCGCGTTCTTCATTCTTTTCGGGTTATTTACGCCAGTCGATATCGTCGATTCGCTGCTGAAAGGCGTCCCCCACTTTCTTGCTTTAGGGCCGGCATATTTCGCCAGCGGCCTGCTCTATTTCGTGGGTTTGGTCACTGCTGCGATCACACGCAACGAACGCTATCATGAGTTCTACGCCGTCTTCTTTCTCGTCCAGACCATCGTTATCAGCTTTCTCATTTTCCAGATACTCGCGTAAACGCGCACAAGGCGAACGCGCGCTTCTTCTTCTTTGAGCGAGCCGGCGCCCAATACTTCAGCTTTTCCCGATTTGCAAAACCACGCGGAACCGTGCTTTGCCGCTCATCATCCGATCATATGCCTCGGCTGCTCGCTCCAATGGATAAATTTCGTTCATCGACTGCACACCGTTCGACGCGCTGAATTTGAGCGTATCCTGTGAGTCAATCGATGTCCCTGAGTACCAGCCTTTCAGCGAACGCTGTCCGGTGATCAGCAAAACCGGATTGACCGAGAGCGGGCCGGCAGCGCCAATCACGATCAGCGTTCCGTTAGGTCCAAGGCCCCCGAGCACTGCCGCCATGGCATCGGCATTCGTCACGGTCGCAATCACAACTTTCGCCCCGCCGAGTTTATTCAGTTCCGCCGCTGAATCCGACGACTGACTGTCGATGTAATGCTGCGCGCCGAGCTTTTTCGCTAACGACTCCTTGTCTTTACCGCGCGCGATTGCCACCGTGTTAAACCCCATCTTAGCCGCGAATTGGACACCGAGATGACCGAGTCCGCCGATCCCGAGCACGCCGACAAGATCGCCGGGCCGCGCGCTGCTGTTACGCAACGCATTGAACGTCGTGATCCCGGCGCACATCAATGGCGCGCTGTCGACTGAGTTCAAATCGTCCGGCACAGACGCGAGCGCTTTCGCTGGTGCGACCATGTATTCGGCGTAACCGCCGTCGAACGAAATGCCGGTTGTGAGCAATTCTACCTGGCAGGCAAAGAATTCGCCGCGCCGGCAATGATCGCAATGTCCGCAATTTGAAGCGTGCCATCCAACGCCAACCCGCTGGCCCGATTTCCAATCCGGCACGTCGGGCCCGACGGCGTCGATCACACCGATCACCTCGTGGCCGGGAATTCTCGGATATTGGATTCCGGGCCAGAGTCCGTCCTTGACTAATGAATCGCTGTGACAAACGCCACACGCTTCAATTTTCACTCGGACCCAACCTGATTTGGGTTCCGGAATCTCCCGCTCCACCACTTCCAACGGTCCCTTCGCCTTTGGGATCTGCACTGCCTGCATTTTCTTGGCCATACCTTCCCAATCGCTTGTTCCCGCAAAAAGACAAGGCCAACGAAAACGGGACTCGCGATGCATCAACATGCAATGAAGACAATTGCTCTTTCTGACGGCGAACGCGTACCCGTGCTGGGTCAGGGCACCTGGCGAATGGGCGAGAACACGCGGGCGCACAACGATGAAGTTGCTGCCTTGCGACTCGGAATCGAGCTCGGTATGACATTGATCGATACCGCCGAAATGTACGGCGAAGGCGGCGCGGAAGAAGTCGTGGCCGATGCCATCGAAGATCAACGCGATCGCGTGTTCGTTGTTACCAAAGTGTATCCGCATAACGCTTCACGTACGGAATTACCAAAAGCATGTGAGCGCAGTCTCAAACGTCTGCGAATCGACGCGATCGATCTTTACCTTTTGCATTGGCGAGAAAGAAGCATGCGGCTCATGGAAACCGTAGAGGCATTCGAGAAACTTCGGGCCGCTGGAAAGATCAAACGCTGGGGCGTCTCCAACTTCGATGTCGATGATATGGAAGAACTCTGGTCGATCGAGAACGGCACAAACTGCGCCGCCGACCAGGTTCTCTACAATCTGGAAAATCGGGAGATTGAATCCGGTCTCCTGCAATGGAACAGAAACAACAAGATTCCAATCATGGCTTACTCACCGATTGGTCATGGGCGCGGTTTGCTCGAGAACGCGACGCTCAGGAAGATCGCCAAACATCATGACGGAACCACGTCGCAAATCGCGCTCGCGTGGGTGCTGCGTCAGCCAGGAGCGATAGCGATTCCAAAAGCGAGCAGCGAAAAGCACGTCCGCGACAACGCGCGGTCGATCGACATCAAACTGACCAAAGAAAATCTCGCGGATCTCGATCGCGAATTTCCGCCGCCCAAATCCAAAAAATCGTTGCCGATGCTGTGACCGGAGCCTATCTCCGTGGAAACAGTCAGTCGGAATAAGCTTGACACAAAAGTCGGCTAAAGCGTACAACCGGGCCACTTGTCGTCGAAAGGACACCCAATGAACGCCTTTTTTAGAACTTCACTCTTCATCGCATGTATCGTTGCGTCGAGCATCGGCACTCTGGCCAATGCCGATATTGTAGCCGACTGGAATAACGCCGCGCTCGATGCCATTCGCGTCGGCCACACTGCGCCGCCAATCGCCTCGCGCAGTCTCTCTATTCTTCACGTCTCAATTTACGACGCGGTGAACGGCATCGCCCGCACGCATGAAACTTACCTGGTGCAAAGCGCCGTACCAGCCAGCGCATCGCGGCCAGCGGCTGCCAGTGCTGCGGCGCACCTGGCGCTGGTAAATTTATTTCCAGCTAGTGCATCCAGCTTCGATGCTCTTCACGCCGCGATTCTTGCTGGAATCCCTGATAGCCCACACAAGAGAGCTGGCATCGTGTGGGGTGAATTCGTCGCGACCCAGATTCTCGCCGCGCGCGCCAATGATGGCTCGAATGCAATCGTCCCGCCACCAGGCGGCAGCGGTCCGGGCGTGTGGATTCCGACTCCTCCTGCCTTCCTTCCCTATTTGCTGCCGCAATGGGGATTCGTTGTCCCGTTTGGAATGAGCAGCAGCTCGCAATTTCGCCCACCCGGTCCACCGTCTCTCGATAGTCAGCAGTACGCAGCGGATTACGAGGAGGTTAAACAACTCGGCCCGCTTGTCGGGTCAACGCGGACACCAGACCAGAGCGAGATCGCACTGTTCTGGGCCGACGGCGCTGGCACCGAAACGGCTCCCGGCCATTGGAACAGTATTGCCCAGATCATTGCCGACGTGCGAGGCAATACACTGGAAGAAAACGCAAGGTTGTTTGCCTTGTTAAACATCGCCATGGCCGACGCTGCCATTTGCGCGTGGGATGCCAAGTACACTTTCGACTTCTGGCGACCGGTGACCGCGATTGCCTTCGCCGAACCACAACTAAACTGGATGTCGTTCATCGTGACCCCACCTTTCCCTGATTACGTCTCCGGGCACAGCACAATCAGCGCTGCTGCCGCAACGGTGCTTCCACTGTTTTACGACACAGAAGATTTGCCTTTCACAACTGGCTCAGATTTTCTTCCCGGCGTGTACCGCAGCTTTTCAACGTGCCTCGATGCAGCGGATGAAGCGGCAGTAAGCAGGATATACGGGGGTATTCACTTCCGAACGGCAAGTGAAGACGGATTGCAGGCGGGCATTAGCATTGGCCAATGGACCTTTACCCATTATTTACAGCCAAAGCACAATCGCTCGCGACACTGAGCGCCTACTACTGACTTTGGGATCTCAACGGCACCAGCGGTTGCCGTTAGCTTGGAAAGTATTGACGCTTCATCGAAAGTCTGTCTCGATGGACCGCATGAAAATGAAGGCGATTGGACTAACACTGGCGTTTTGTTTTTTGGGAACTGCAGCGTGCTTGGCCGCCGATCCGCAGATGGGCACGTGGAACCTAAACGAGTCGAAATCGAAGATCACACCCGGCACTTTGAAAAACACACAGGTTGTTTACTCAAGCATGTCAGGGGCAGGTGAAAATAAAGGCGGATGGCATCGATGCGAATGATAAACCCTCACACACCGAGTGGTCAGGGAAGTTCGACGGCAAAGACTATCCCGTTACCGGGCGACCCGAACTCAGACGCTCGCTCCTACACCAAGGTGAATGAGCGAACACTGACGACCACCAATAAGAAAAATGGCAAGGTCACAGTCACCGGTCAGATCGTTGTCTCACTCGATGGCAAAACCCGCACCCTCACGTTAACTGGGACCACTCCGAAAGGGAAAAAATTCAAGAACGTTGCTGTCTACGACAAGCAGTAAGCAGATAAGGGTCTGCGGGCTCCACGCATATTGTAGCAATCGTGATTGCCAAGGCGTAGCCTCGTCGTGAAAACTGACCGGCTGCGTTCTGCCTAACGAATAGCAAGGCCTTCGTCCGCTTGTTTATCCAAATTGGCTTGAATCCAAGTGCGCTTTGCACTGCATCCAACGGGTTAAAAATGCCACACCCTGCAACTAGCTCCCAGCGTTTTGGCCATAACTGCGTTCTTATTGGCAGCCTGATCCTTTATGTCTGCGCCTTTGCCGTCCTTTTACGAAACAAGAGCTTCGATGCCACCGACGCAGTTGTCGTGCTCATCGTCTTCGGAATTGCATTCCCGTTCATCGCATGGATCGCGACTCTCTCCGCTAGTCCCCTCTCGATTTCCGTACAGACGAGCAAATACCGATTAATCGTCCTGATTGCATACATTGTCGCCTTATCGTTGTATCTAATCAGCGGTCCGCAATGGGTTGACCAGCATCTTCCCTTCTCTTGGACCGATTCCGCGCAGATCAGGTTCTTTATCACGCTTGCAAAGAAGCTTGTCGTTTTCGTTGCCATTCCTTTCGCGATCTTTCGATTCGGTTTCGGTTATCGAATTCGTGACTTCGGAATTCAGAGCGAGGGTTTGCGCGCGCTCTGCGGTAGTCATCTGCCGGTTGTGCTTGTTGTGGGCGGAGCTTTTCTCGTTTTCCAATACTTTTTCAGTGGCGGCGGCGCTTCATTTCGACACGGACATTTTACGACCTATCAGTTGCTCCTCGGCTTGCCGCTTTGCTTCATTTGGCTTTTCTTCGAAGCAGGACTAGTCGAAGAATTTTTCTTTCGCGCCCTCGTCCAGTCGCAGCTGGCCTCCACATTCAAATCCGAAGCGAGCGGGATGGCGCTAATGTCGCTGATTTTTGGCCTGGCGCACGCACCCGGCTTTATCTTTCGCCATGCTGGCGAGGTTGAAGGACTCGGCTCAAACCCGAGCGCGATCGACGCTGTTGCCTACTCGATCGTCGTCCTGGCAATAAGTGGACTCACTTTTGGTGTCATCTGGGCCCGGACAAAAAATCTATTCGCCGTCATGCTTGTCCACGCTGCCGGCGATCTTCTTCCAAATTTTGCCGGCTTTGCCCAGACGTGGCTTTAGACGCCGCACGGCTCCGACCGCCTCAAGCGTTGATGAAGGAATCTATTCCTTTTCAACGGAGACTTCGGGCGCCTTGACTATCGCAAAAACATTATCGCCTTGCTTTAGGTTCATTCGCTGAACCGAAGCAGTCGTGATAATGGACGCGATGCTTCCAGCCGCAGTTCGGATGACAATTTCTGACACAACGTTGTCAGAAACAATTTTCTCAATCGTGCCTGCCAACCGATTCCGGACGCTCGTGCTCATCCCAGATTCGTTTCTAAAGTTAACTAATAGCGGTAGTGATAATGGCGGCGATGAGTGTGGCGATAAGTGCGACGCCCGTTATACCAGGAGTATACGGTGCCTCTGTAACGGTACGAATTCGACTGAGAATAATTGTAATACGGTCGCATGTAGTACCCGTATGGGTAATAATTGTAGGCTGTTGGATAGGCGTAAAAACCACCCGGAAATCCAAAACTGATTCCTCCAGCAGCAGACGCTTTGAGCGTCAGCCCGCTGTGCTGTAACGAAAGCCAATCCACTTACCGCCAATCCAATCAAGAGAAGCTTTTTCATAAAATCTCCCTTTCTTATTTTCTGGTTTGCGAGAGCCGAAACCTCAGCCGGGATTTCCTCCGGCGTTGAGGTTTTTCCTCTGTCACAACATCGGATGCGAGCCGTCGTCCGGTTCCCGGGTGCGTTTCATTCTCCCACGGCCGCGGCTAGCGCTTGGTCGCCGCTACCCGCCGTACAAAAAAGAGCTGGCTCGAAGCCGTGTCCGAGCCAGCTCAGTCTAACTTAGGCGCCACTTAAAATTAGTAGCGATTGTCGTGATGGTGATAGCGATGGTGCCGGTAAACTCGATGCCCGTTGCGCCAATAGTACGAAGGGCCTGTATAATAACCGGAGTATCGATAAGGTCTGTAATATCCGTATGGGTAATAGCCGTATCCATACGGATAGTAGCGATATCCATAGCTCGGATAACCGAACCCGATTCCAACTGACACCTGAGCGTCAGAACGCTGTGCGGGTACAAAAGCCAATCCGCCTGCCATCAAAGCAATTAAGAGCAGTCTTTTCATTACAGTTTACTCCCTTTCTTGTTTGTTGTTTTGCGAGGGATCAAAGTTCCCTACGAAGAATTCCCCGACGCTTAATGAATATGCGTCGCCGTCTATTATATGAATCGGATGCCGACGGCTTCGCGGCTCCCTCAACAGGTCAAAAACGCCGGCGATTTCTAATGGACTAGAGATCAGAGATTAGCGGTCGAAGACCGATTCCAGTGGAAGACCTGGATCGAGATGATTCGATGCGAGCCAGTCGCGATTGAACAGCGTTGATTGATATTTGTGGCCCGAGTCGCAAAGAACGGTGACGATCGTTTGTCCCGGCCCAGATTCCTTGGCGAAGCGCACAGCTCCGGCAATGTTAATGCCGCTTGATAAACCGAGAAAGAGGCCCTCTTCACGCAAAAGCTGGTAAACGATCGTTAGGCCAGTCTGATCCGGAATGCGATAAGCTCGATCGACCTTGATGCCTTCGATATTCTTTGTGACACGGCCCTGACCGATCCCTTCTGCAATTGAATCACCGTCGTTAGTCTCCAGATTGCCATTGGTAAACCAGGACCACATCGCCGCGCCATACGGATCAGCGCAGACGGTCTCAACGTTCGGATTTTGTTCCTTAAGATAGCTGCTCACGCCGGCAAGCGTGCCTCCGGTGCCGACTGCTGCGACAAACGAGGAAACCTTGCCTTCGGTTTGTTTCCAGATTTCGGGACCGGTGCTGCGATAATGCGCGTCGCGATTAGCCGTGTTATCGAACTGGTTCGCCCAGAACCAGCCTTGCTCCTCTGCGAGACGACGCGCGATGTGATTGTAATTTTCCGGATCTTTGTACGGCTTTTCCGGCACCGCTTTTACCTCCGCGCCGAGCGTACGGAGCAAATGCATTTTCTCCGGCGACTGATTATTCGGGATCACAATAACGGTGCGATACCCTCTGGCGCGTCCGATCACGGCGAGACCGATCCCAGTGTTACCGGCGGTTCCCTCAACGATCGTCGCGCTTGGTTTCAGCCGACCCTGTTGTTCAGCATCCGTGATGATCCCGTAGGCGGCTCGATCCTTGACCGATCCGGCCGGATTCATGAATTCCGCCTTCCCCAGAATCTCGCAACCAGTCAGTTCGGACAGGCGCCGCAAACGAATCAACGGCGTATTCCCGACGTACCCATCAACCCCTGAGTATTTCGCAGTCATGTCCCTTCTCAAAATTGTTAAGCCACTTCTCCCTTTTCGATAGGGACTTTTTGCGGCGCTCCGATTACGCCGCGAATGCATTACGCTTTCCGATCCGTGGTCAAAAACCTAAAGCAGACAACACCGTACTGTATTGATTCACAAAGGCGGCCAGCTGCGGATGCGTCGCTTCAAAGTTTTGCACGGATTGTTTCAGTTCGTGCAAAAGATGCTGTTCCGGTTTTTTCTGGGCGCGAATTGTTTCCTGGGCCGAAGCCTCCACCAGACGAGCGATGCTCCGGGCATCCTCGTGATGAGTCTCGCGAAACCTTGGCTATGACTGGCTTGAGCTTCGACAGCAAATCCAGTAACTCGGCTTTCCTATCAGCCGGAATATTTTCGGCAGACTCAATTGCTGATTTGGTCTTCTCGATATGCTCGTCAGTCATCCATGCCCTCCCTGTTACCTTTTATGATCTCGCTCACGTTGGAATGGGACGCGCTTAGAAACAACCTGCAATTTCAGAAATTTTCGCCGCCGAGTCGAAAAGAATTCCGCTTAGACTCTTCAACGCTTTAACGCAGCGCGTCTGTGTCGGACGCCGAGTTCCTTCTACCCAGTCTTTTTCGATTTTGTTCTCAGAGCGAGTCGACTGGCCAGGGCATTGAGGATTTCCGGGTTCCCGAGCGCCCAAGCATTATCAATCGTCATTCTCTTGAAGCGCCACTTGTCGCGATCCCGCATCAGGTTGCAATCGTAGCGATTCATCAATAACGCATATTCCGATCCACGGCGCGAACCCTCGCGCGGCAGGAAATGCTGCGACAAAACGTAGGCATACAACGTAGCTGTATCACCGACAATCTCGATTTGGAGATTGCTCACACTGTGACTGGTATCGAGCGGACCGATCAATGGAAGAACCGCCGTTCAGAATAGCGTCGCGACCAATCAGTAGTGGAAAATCGATCTCGAGTTTTCTTCCCGCCGGTCTGAAATCGAAACGGCAATCCTCCGTCAATGCCGACGCCAGCGAATCGGCATCGCCGTAGTCGAGACCAAAAGCGTAACGATGCAGGGCGTCGGCAATTTCAAATCGATCGTTAGCTAATTGGGCGAGGTCCGTCTCCATTACCAGGACGTTCGCTGATCCATTCCGATACTCTGATGTGTTGTCAAGATCGCACTAGCTCTTCGATCTTCTTCCACTCGTCGGCAGTGAGCTGGAGTTTCTCCGCAGCCATGTTCTCCTCGAGATGCGCGAGCGACGATGTGCCCGGGATCGGCAACATGACCGGCGATTTTTGCAGCAACCACGCGAGCGCGAGCTGCACCACGCTGACGTTGTGACGTTTCGCTTCGGCTTCCAACGCATTGCCGGTCTTGCGCAACGAAGGGTTCCTACTGCCGCCAATCGGCGCCCACGGAATGAATCCCATCTTTTCTTTCTCGCAGTAGTTCAGCGCGGCTTCCGAGTCGCGGTCGGTAATGTTGTATTGGTTCTGGATGCTGACAATCGGCATGACCTTTTTCGCCTGTTCGATTTCCGCCACCGTCACTTCCGATAATCCAACGTGCCGGATTTTTCCGGCATCCTGCGCCGCTTTCAGCGCGCCCAACGATTCTTCGACCGGCACCTTGGGATCGATGCGATGCAACTGATAAAGATCGATCCGCTCGAGTTTCAATCGTTTGAGACTTTTATCGACGCATTGTGCCAGATATTCCGGCCGCCCGTCCGGCACCCATTGATCTTGGACCGGGCCGGGTGTTACCGCCTTTGGTGGCGATCACCAATCCTTTCGGGTAAGGATACAACGCTTCGGCAATGAGAAGCTCGTTCGTTTCCGGACCGTAAGCATCGGCGGTGTCGATGAAATTGACGCCCAGCTCGACTGCGCGCCGCAAAACTTTCTTCGCGTTCTCGCGATCAGGCGGCCAACCCCAGATCCCCTCGCCCGTCAGCCGCATCGCCCCAAAGCCAAGCCGGTTGACCAATAGATCCCCGCCCAACAAAAATGTTTCGTCGCTTGTACTCGTGCTCGCTGCCGCGATAAGTTTCGGTAATCCACCGGTCAAAACTCCAGCTGCACCTGCGAGACTTACTTCCAAAAACGTTCTTCGTTTCATCGCAGGTAAAATATGTTGCCGCTATCAACTCTCAACTCCGTAAAGGAGCGTGGCTCCAACGGAGCTTTACGCTCTCACCTGTTCGCCAAGGGACGAACCCGCCGTGGTGGGTCGCGCCGTAGCGTTACCGAAGGCGGAACACTCAACCATCAACTCCGTCTGACTTTGATGTGATTAGCAGATATCTCTCGATCCAGTGTTTGCTTCCTTTAGTTCGACTAAAGCGCTCCGCAGCTTTACGGCTTGTTTTTCATTTGCTCGGCGGAATTGAAATGCGCCGACACACAATCGTTACATCGCCAGATTGGACGGGAACGACGTTAGCGGGGCGTGGTAGAATAGTGACGCCCGGCAGCGTGGGGATCCCAAGAGAGCATGCCAAAATTTCGAGTTTTGGCGTTGATCCTGCAGGCACGATGAGGCTCAGCAGCCCGCCAGAGTCTGATGGTGCCCAGTACCAAAGAGTCCACTCCCGCGTGTGCAGCCTGTAACGCGTTGTGTCGATCGCACGGCCGTCGATTGCTGCACTGATCACTGGGGCATCAGTCACCCGCATCCCGAGCGCAGTCGTTCCGGCTGACCCTTGCACACGCAGCGAGAGTTGCCGCGCGTCGCTTGTCGTCGAATCCGACAAGATGTTGATCGCAGGCTGCGGCAGCGGAAGAGTCGGCACGCGCTTGGCGACAACCGCGGCCGGCCCCTCGAAAAAATGTGCAATCCACTCTGGTCCCTGTGCAAACGGAGCTAAAGCAGTCCGAGTCCACGCGACAGTGCGGGCTGCGGACGCTCTACCTGCCAGCCAGGCATCCGAGCTGTCCGCATCAATGGCATATATGAGCCTGGAGGGAACCGGATGCACATCACTTGTGCGCACAGTTAACACACCTATCCCAACGAGGACGATCGCACCCGCGGTGCAAATCAGGGGCGTAGACCAGCGCGCGCCATCGCACAGGATCTCGAGTAATGGCAAGAGTAGCCACGCGATTAGTGCGATGATCGCAGCTGTTACGATTCCGCCTGCCGCAGTGACTCCGAGGAAAACAGCACCGATCAAATATGCAATTGGAATAAGTAACGCGGCCGTCACGAGCGCCGCGATGCACATGGCAATACCTTTCGCTGTCAGCAGGCCGTGGCCGCCCGCAAGTAATGCTGCAAGCGCGACGACTAGCACGGGCCAGATGAAGAGATAGCTGAAACCTGGTGCAATCACCGCAGCGGCTAACGCGAGTAACGTCCAAATTAACAAGGCGCCAGCATGGAGGCCAGCCACGCTGCCTCGACGGCGGACGGCCACGTAACAAGCTGTAGAAATTGCCAGCGACAACATGGCGACAGCAGCCCAGTACACCGGACTCCACGCCGGAGCGCCGCCCCAGGGAACAATGGTGTGTAGAAGTGCAATAATTAGCCCTGCGAGATATGCAGCCACACCGGACAAAACGACTGCTCCAATCGTAGCTGCGGCACCCAATACGACGTCATGGCCAAATCGTGTGCTTTCACGGCGAGAGCGGATGATTACAACCACTGCGAGCGCCGCGGCGACTAAAGCCAACAGCATCGCCCATTTTTCGGAGTAAACGACGAGTCCAACTGCGGGTAAGTCAAAGAAGACTGCGTCTCCGGTTCGCGGGCGCGGCAGCGGTCCGTTAGCGAAGGCATGCGCCAAGGCTAGCGCTTGTTGGCCGTGATGCTGCAAGCTTCCTGTGTTAAGATGAGCTATATCATCATGCGACGTGTGATAACGATCGGCACCGTCGCCGAAAGCAAAATTTAAAGCAGGTGTGGCAAGGAGCGCTAGCTCCGACAGGTCGGTGTCGTTCGGCATCGTGCGGTAGATCGTAGTGAACATGGAACCTGCGGTAACGCCGGGGACAGTGCGCAATACACGTACGGCGTCGAGGTTTCCCGGCCCGGTCTCAAACATCAAGGAACGACCAGTCGTTCCTCGCGCCTCAAAGTTGAGTGCCATAGCCACGTCTTTCGCCCATGGATGTTCGCGAACAAAAGCCGCCGCGCCCAGCAGGCCGGGTTCTTCACCGTCGGTGAACAGCACGATCATGTCGTGCAAAAGAGGAGCTCCGGCACGGACCGCCCGAACGGTTTCGAGAATGGCGGCGATGCCGGCGCCGTCATCTGCGGCACCCGGTGCGGCTTCGACGCTGTCGTAATGAGCCACAAGAAGGACCGCTGGTCCGCCGCTCTGTCCGCCGGGTATTCGCGCGAGAATGTTCTGCACTCTTCCCGCATCGGCAGAGCGTGTGCCAACGCCAGTGGCATTCTGGATTTGCGGGTCGAGCCCCAAGATACTGAGCTGCGCGATCAGGTAGTCGCGCACCCGATCATGCTCCGGACTCCCAATCGGATGCGGCCGCTGCGCGATGGCAACCACATGCTTCATTGCGCGTTCTGCCGAAAACGCAGTAGCTGGAGCATTCTCTGGAATGGCGCCGGGTGGACGACTCACGTACTCCGCAAACACGATGCAAACTGCGACAAACAAAAACGCAATTGCCAGTCGCTCAATCGTGCGACGTTTCATCGCCCGTAAAATATGTTGCCGCTATTAATCCTCAACTCCGTAAAGGAGCGTGGCTCCAACGGAGCTTTACGCTCTCACCTGTTCGCCAAGGGACGAACCCGCCGTAGTGGGTCGCGTCTGCTCCAGTTTAGTCAGAATTGGATTGAACGCCGCCTCGCAACCTGTGCACGCTAGAAGCCCCGGCTAATCAGAATAGTTCGGTGCTATGGAGACCCCATTAACTCCGCTCGAGTTCGCGCGTCGGACTCGTAAGCTTTACCCCGAGCGCGAAGCCGTCGTGGATGGCGATCTACGGCTAAGTTACGAGCAATTTTTCGACCGATGCGACGCGTGGTCGGCGGCGTTGCAGGCGCTCGGTGTGAAACAAGGCGACCGCGTCGCTTACATCGCCCCCAATACCCATGCGCAGCTGGAATCGTTTTACGCCGTGCCGCAGATCGGCGCCGTTCTGGTCCCTCTGAACTACCGATTAACCGCCGACGACTTTGCGTATTTGATTCAACACAGCGGCGCGCGCGTCGTCTGTGCGGACATCGATTACCTTGAACAGGTCGATAGTATTCGATCGAAAATCCCAGACGTATCCACTTTCGTCGCGCTCGGCGGAAGCAAGCCAGGGTGGTTGGATTACGAGACATTGATTGCAGCATCGCCGAAAAAATTTGGCCGACCGACCATTCTTGAAACCGACCTGCTGACCATTAATTACACCAGTGGCACTACTTCAAAGCCGAAGGGAGTGATGATCACGCACCGCAACGCCTACATCAACATAGTCGGCACACTCCTTCATCACCCGATGACGCTGACGGATCGCTATCTTTGGACTCTGCCGATGTTTCACGCCAACGGCTGGACCTTTGTCTGGATTGTCACCGCGATAGGCGCGACGCACATCTGCCTGAGAAAAGTTCAGCCGAGTGCTGTTTTCGAGAAAATTAAACAGGAGTCCGTGAGTATGCTTTGCGCCGCGCCAACGGTGTTAATCGGCATTGCCCATGCTCCGGAAGAACTCAGACGCGAAGCACGCCGTGGCGTGCGCGTTTTGACTGCAGGAGCTCCTCCGGCGGCGACAACGATCGAGCGAATTGAAGGAGAACTCGGATGGGTGATTACCCAAGCCTACGGGCTAACCGAGACATCGCCTTTCATTACGATCTGCGAATCACGACCTGAACACGAAAAGCTTTTGTGCGCTGAGCGCTCCGTCATTAAAGCGTGCCAGGGAGTAGAACTGCTCACGTCAGGTGAACTGCGGGTTGTCGATGAAGAAGGACACGATATTCCGCACGATGGTGAGGCGATTGGTGAAATCATCGTTCGCGGGAATGCTGTCATGAAAGGCTATTATAAAGATGCCGAAGCGACAGACGAGGCTATGCGAGGCGGCTGGTTTCATACCGGCGATGCCGCCGCCGTTCACCCCGATGGCTACGTGGAAATTCGGGATCGATTAAAAGATGTTATTATTAGCGGTGGCGAAAATATTTCGTCGGTGGAAGTCGAAGGCGTCTTGCTGCGACATCCAGCCGTTCAAGAGGTGGCAATCGTAGGAATGCCGGACGAGCGCTGGGGCGAGGCGCCCACGCATTTGTCGTCTTAGAAGCAGGCGCGACCGCGACGGAAACCGAGCTGCGCAATTACGCTCGTGATCATCTGGCGCACTTCAAGTGTCCCCAACGAATCCAATTTGTGTCCGAGCTGCCAAAAACAGCGACGGGCAAGGTCCAGAAGTATGTCCTTCGAGGAAAGCAGCCGGCCATTTCCAAACAGTGATGCCTCCGACGGCTGGTGTTTTTAGAACGTTGTAACGGTGTCACGCTTTTAACGATTTAACGTCGCCGATAGGCGGAGCTGCCGAAAACAGCCACCGGCAAAGTCCAGAAGTATGTCCTTCGCGGCCAGCCCGCGATTTCGAAGCAGTAGCTCTGACCCCTCGCTTCCCTCCGGGAATCACATGATCACCGCCGCTTTCAACGCATTAGTGTCGCGATTTTCCGCAAAGAAAGACACGAGATCTTCGAGGGAGATGCGCCCCCCGATCAGCAACTCAGTTGGCACTGCTCCATTGCCGAGAAGTTCGATCGCCTGCCGCACGTAACTGGGTCGATGATGAAACACACCGAAGAGCGCGATCTCATTGTAATGAATGCGATGCGTTTCGAGCTCCACTTTTGCTCCGGCCGCGCAACCTCCGAAAAGACATACGCGCCCGCCTTTCCGGACCATCGCAACACTCAGCGACCAGGTCTCTGGTTTACCAACTGCCTCGATTACACCATCGGCGCCGCGATGGCCGGCCGTTCGGCGACGCACCGCCGCGACTGCATCTGGCTCACGGCTAAGATCGATCACGTCGTCCGCACCGGCCGCAGTTGCGAGGCGAAGCCGTTCCGCGTTTCGACCAATCACAAGCACGCGCGCACCCGCCGCTTTGAGCGCGCAAATTAAAAGCCGCGCCATGTTGCCGGCACCGATCACGGCAATGGTTTCGCTCGGTTTGAGCCGCATCTTATCGACCGCATGCAAAGCGCACGCGAACGGTTCGACCAGCGCGGCCTCAGCGAAACTCAAATGTTCCGGTAACGGATGAACGTTGTGCCGCGTGATCTGCGGCGGGACGCGAATGTATTCGGCATAAGCGCCGTTGAGCAGCTCGAGATTTTCGCACAGTTCCGTGATGCCTTGTTCGCAGAAGAAACAATCGTCGCAGGGCGCTGAGTTCAGCACGACGACTCGCTCTCCTTCCCGCAGCCAGGTCACTCCTGCGCCGACTTCGCTAATGATTCCCGCCATCTCATGTCCGAATGGCGATGGCGTGTGTGCCAGCAAAACCGGGTGACCTTGTCGATAGGCTTTGAAGTCGGTCCCGCAGGTAAGCGCCGTCTTAATCTTCACGACGACTTCGCCGGGGCCGGCTGAAGGAATTGGCGTTTCCATCAAACGCAAGTCGCCAGGTGCGTAGAACATCACCGCTTTCATCAGCGCATTCATCTGGTCACTGGTCCTGGTCACTGGTCACTCGCGATGGAGTCATGATCGCCTTGAGAATCGTGCGGCTTTCGATCGCAGCCAGCGCCTCGGAGAACCACTCCAACGGAAAAGTGTGTCCGGTCATTAGCGATACGCGCACAGAACCATTCGCCAGCAATTGCAGCGCTTCGCGCAGATCATCCGGCGAAGCTGAATACGACGTCACGATATTGATTTCACGGTAATAGAGCTGATTCCAATCGAGTGTGACATCGGAGTCGGGATGGAGACTGGCAAAGACGAGGCACGTCCCGCCTGCGCGTAACCACGACAACGCCGTCGGAACAAGTGGCGGATTTCCCGCAGTTAGCAAGACCGCATCAGCACCACGACCGTTCGTCATCGAGGCGAGCGATTCTTCGAAATCGGGTTCGGAGCCGGCAAATGTTACGGTCGAGCGTAACGAGTCTGCTAATTCGCGGCGAGCTGGGTCGAGATCGAGGCCGATACACTTACCACCCGCGTGGCGGATCAATTGCATGAATAGCAGACCGATCGAACCTAAACCAACCACAACGACGACATCCGACGGTTGGATTCCAGCGCGCTCCACCGCGCGCACGCAGCAAGCCAACGGCTCCATGAAAGAAGCTTCGTTGTCAGTCAGACTATCCGGAATTGGAAAGGCAACGCTCTCCACATGCTCTACCGGCACACGCACAAACTCCGCGAATCCACCTGGATCGAGATTGGTTTTTTTGAACTCCGCGCACATCGAAATATTTCCATGGCAACAGTAATGACATCGGCCACACGGAACGTGATGCGCTACGACCACGCGATCGCCCACCTTAAATTTCGCAGCGCTCGATTCCACCACCCGGCCGGCTACTTCATGACCCAGGACGACGGGGTCTTCCATTCGTTGAAAACGAATCTTGTGAACATCGGAGAAGCAGACGCCGCAGGCTGTGACTTGGAGGAGCATCTCGCCCTCGCTTAGCAAAGGCCGCGAAATCTCCTGCACGCGGAATCCGTGATCTTGAGAAACCAGCACTTTCATCGTCCGTGGCTTGTCACTGGTCACTTGTCACTAATAACTTCTTCCACGGCTTTGCGAAACAAGCGCCTTCATCGAGAGCGTTCTTCGATTAAGTCCGCCCGTGGTGGGCTTGCCTCTCATCACGCAACGTCACAAGGCCAAACTCAATGCGCCAAGTGAAATTTGTCCGATGACACAGGGATGTAAACAGCTGGCGACTCATTTCCGAATGAATTCTGCGCGCCTCTTGGGTCGTCGGACAATCTAGAGGAACGGGACTTCTGCGGCGTGGCGATTAATAGCGAAACGTGGGAGACGCTGAACCCGGACGGAACGAAAACGTATTTTGAATTCGAATTGACCCGGTCTGACCCGGACGGGCATTAACACGCGAGAGTGTGTATGCTCCGCAATCCTGGAGAATAACGCCGCGATGCCTGATCGGACTGGGCCCACGACGCTGCACAGCAGCGTGGCTACAGGTTCCTGAGTCTGGTTTGAAAGCGTGGCCGTTGCTTGCATCCGTTGCAGCCTGATTCATTCATTTGGGAAACGCGAGCCGCGGTCAACGACCAACAGCTACAGTTTCGTGTTCATTCGTGTCCATTCGTGGTTAACGAGTTGCGCTGGCCATCGAACGAGGCAACACCGCACGCTTTCCGCAATGCCGACCGTTTCCCCAACTCTCAAAATCTTTCGCCGGCCGGGCGCTCTTCGACGACGTCTCGCTCCAGGTCAATCGCGGCGATCTGATTAAATTTCAGTCCCTGATCCATTGACCGTTCGAAGCTCTGTGTTTACATTTTTGCCATATGGGTCAGACAATTACTTTTCGTCCGACAAAAAAGCTGGCGAGTTGGATCGAACGGACCGCAGAGCAAATGGGCGTGTCCCAAGGCCAGTTGATCCGCGTCGCACCTCGAACAGGCGCGCACCGGCGATCGTAAGTCGCGAAAATTCATGCGGCTCGCGGGCCTGATTCGCGGCGGTCCCCGCGATCTCTCGACCCGTAAGGGGTTTTCGAAAAAGTGAAAGGCATCGCCGATACCGGCTTTCTGGTGGCTTTCGCCTGAAGTTCGCGACATGCACCACGATTGGGCCACTGCGCGTGGCTGAGGAAGTGATGGAACCGCTCCTGACTTGCGAAGCCGTGTTGGCAGAAACGGCATTCCATCTGGACAACGTGGGAATCGTGCTGGAGATGATCGGCGACGAGTTGGTGCGCCTCTCTTTCGATTGCAACGATCATCTGCCGCAGTTGATGGCACTGGCCAAACGTTATGCCGACCAGCGACCCGATCTGGCCGATCTTTGTCTGATTCGGATGAGCGAGCTTTATCCACATCACCGCGTGATCACAGCCGACAAGGATTTTCGCGTTTACCGTCGGAACAAACGCGAGGTTATTCCGCTGATCTGCCCACCCTGAATCCGAACTCGCCACGGGACGAGTCCGCGTGATAGGAGGTTGCGAGGTTAAGGGATTTGCGGCTGACACAGCCGCCGCTACAACGCCGATTCGTGTCCATTCCTGTTGATTCGTGGTTAAGGAGTTGCGCCGGGCATCGAACGAGGGAACACTACGCGCTTTCCGCAATGCTGACCGTTTCACAGCTTCCAAAATCTTTCGCCGGCCGGGCGCTCTTCGACGACGTGTCGCTCCAAGTCAATCGCGGCGATCGGATCGGTGCCTCCTAGCTTGCAGCAGCCTTGCGGACGAGCTGCACCATAAACTCGTCATCGAACGGTTTTGCGAGAAAGGCGAGAGCTCCCGCATCGAGTGCGGTGTGGCGCACTGGCGGATCGTCCCGTCCGCTAATGAAGATGATCTGTGTCTCGGGCGAATCTCGGCGGAGGCAAGCCTGCACTTCCAAACCGTTCATGTCGGGCATCCATACGTCCAGGATTGCTACGCGACATGGGGCATGTTCGAGCCTGGCGAGAAAGGCACCTGGCTGGTTAAACTTCTCCACAATAAAACCGGCCGAATTCATTAACCGGCCAAGTGCTTTGAGCATGGAGGCGTCATCGTCGAGGAGCCAGATACCATCGCGGGTGGAAGCGCTCAGCGGCGAGCGTTCCGTGTCCAAATCGTCGAAACGATTAAACGTATTTGCAATGGGCATGTCATAATCCAATCTTGTTTATCGAGAATTACTATAGGACTCTGATCGATGCCGCGCTATGAGACCTTAGTCTCATCCCACGGGACCACTGGCAGCACGAGTCCTGCAGGCTTTCTTTAGGTAAGCCGAGAGGCAAGTAGCTCTCTTAAACTTTAGCTCGCTCTTCCGGTTATTTTTTCTGCGGTTTTGCCGGCGCTGCGGAACCATAACTAGGTAGTCTGGGAGTTGTCCTCCTTCGCCTGCGGTAAACGAACTGTGAAACACGCGCCTCCACCGTCACAATTTTCTCCCGATAGGGTTCCGCCGTGCGCCTTGATGATGCTGCGAGAAATGGCGAGCCCCATTCCAGTCCCCTCCGCTTTTGTGGAAAAGAATGCCTTGAAAAGTTGCTCGACCATTCCACTGGGAAAACCAGGACCAGAATCACGCACGCTGACGAGAATGTCTCCGTTTCCATCACGGCTTGCATGAATGACAAGACGTCGCGCATTAGAGGGCACAGCAGTCATTGCTTCAAATGAGTTGATGGCGAGATTGAGAAGGACTTGCAAGATCTGCACCGGATCTCCCCAAACCTGGCCCGTATCGGAATCAACTTCGGCGTGTCACTTGTATCTCCCGTCCAATGGCATCAGCGTGGACAATACGGAGGAGCTCGCGAATGGTGTCTCCGATCTGGATCAACGCGCGGCGAGGCTTGCCTTTGCGGACCATGTTGCGGATGCCCTGAATAACTTCGCCGGCCCGGCGGCCGTCAGCCACGATGTCGGTGAGCAACTCCGTCAACTCCTCGGTTCCGATTTTACCCGCTGCGATTGAGCGCTGCGCGGCCCTGGCGTTCGTTACGATCGCCCCAATCGGATTGTTGACTTCGTGCGCGAGCGACGCCGCCAGTTCGCCCATCACCGCGACGCGTCCCACCCGGGCCAGTTCCATGTTTTGGAGCTGATGCTCCAGCTCCGCCTGCTTGCGCGCGGTAATGTCGATCACTGATGCCAGAACAAACAAACCTTCCGTGGTGTGTATCGGATTGAGCCCCACTTCGACTGGGAATTCGCTGCCGTCTTTTCGACGGCCAAAAAGATCGCGCCCGGCTCCCATGGCGCGGCTGCTTGGTTCGGAGAGAAAACCGTTGCGATAACCGACATGTCGATCGCGGAAACGTTTTGGAATCAACGTTTCGATATGGCAGCCGATCAACTCGCTGAGTGAATAGCCGAATACGGTTGTGGCCGACGCGTTGGCGAAGGTGATCACGCCGGCTGAGTCCACCATGATCATCGCGTTCGGCGCCGCATCGATTACGAGCTGGAATTTTTCTTCTGCGAGCTTCCGCGCGGTGATGTCGCGCGACACCCCGCGCGCGAAGGCCGGTTTGCCACGTTCGTCGAACTCGACGCCGCCATAACCCGCGATCCAGCGCGTGCTTCCGTCCGGCCGCGTGACGCGATATTCGCTTTCACGGTCGACGCCATCTTGCTCGAGCACATACTGCACACGTTGCTTCATACGTTCGCGATCCTCGGGGTGCACGACCTGAAGCAATTGGCCAGTGTCCACTGGCTCCGATTTCGCAAAGCCGAACAACCTTCTCCATTTCTCCGTGACCAAAAGTTCGTCATCCCGAAGGTTCCAAACCCACAAACCGAGGTTTGCCGCGTTGGCTACGAGGTTAACGCGCGCTTCGCTTTCCCGCAGCGCCTCCTCAGCCCGCCTGCGTTCCGCCATGGCGGCGGAAAGCGCCATCGCAGTAATGGTGACCACAGCCGTCCAGGACTGCAGAGCAAGAAGCGACTGGTTTTCCGTTTCCTCGGCGAATGGCCCGAAACCATGCAGTGTGCCCCAAATCGCGATCGCTGAGAGAATGAAGATGCCCGTAGCGGTTTCGCGCTGTGTGAAGCGGAATGCTGTCCAAATGACAATCGCTCCGCAAATGAACGCGATTGGATAATTCCTGGCCGAAATTGTAAGCCATCCGCCGAAGACCGCTTCGCTGAGGACGAACAACAGCAGTAGGAGGATGCCCACTTCAACCGCTTCCCTCCTGTTCCAGCGCCGCTTTGATGCGATGCTCCAGAGAATAATCAATGGAGCGATCAGAAGGTCGCTCGTTGTGTCGCCCAGCCACCACGTCAGCCAGATTGCGCCATAATTGGCCCAATCCGCGAAACCAGCAAGTGCAAGACTGGTCACACCAAAAGCTGGGCTGATAATTGTGCTAACCACTGCTGCGAGCGCGAACTTAAAAACACCTTGCGGACGATCGAAGACGGTTGTGCCGCCGGCAAACCGATTCACCAGCCAGGCACCGCACATAGCTTCGAGCGTGTTGCCGCTCGCGACGGCGAGCGATGTGGCGACATTGCCCGCAGTGGTAACGTTCACCAGAAATGCGCCGACAAAAATTGCAGGCCAGGCTCGGTAACCGAGCACGAGCAATGCCGCGAGCGCAATTCCCGCTGGCGGCCACACCGGCGATGCACTCGCGTGCAAAGATGCCAGCATCAATCCGAACTTGCCGGCGATGAAATAGACAAGCGTTAAAAGGCCAATGATTGGCAGCCCAGAAAAAGCTCGCGATTGCATTGCCTGACCGCCTCAGCGAATCGTCTTCTCTCTACGTCGGCCTTCAGCTAGGTCAACACCAGAAGAGGAATCGCCTTCCAGATTTGCGTCATCGCTCATTTTAATCCTGCTTGTTTAAGGATACTATTGGATGTCGATCCTAAGATAAAGCGATGTCTGCTCGCACGACGGGAGTTGCGCGGCGCATCGAACAAGGGGACACTGCGCGCTTTCCGCAATGCTGACTGTTTCACACCTTTCAAAATCTTTCGCCGGCCGGGCGCTCTTTGACGACGTCTCGCTCCAGGTCAATCGCGGCGATCGAATCGGATTGGTTGGCCCCAATGGAGCTGGCAAGTCAACCTTGTTTGCGCTCCTCCTCGGTGATGTCTCGCCCGATAAGGGGACGATCGCGATCGAGAAGAACGCAACGATCGGATTTCTTCCGCAGGAGACCGCCGCCGCCGGAGACGAAACCGTGCTCGAACTTGCTCTCGCCGTTTCGCCAGAGCTGGTGCACGCGCAGAGAGTGATCAAGGAGCACGAAGCAGCTGTAGCCGAGACCGCTGATCCCGGTGCCCACGCGGCATATCACAATGCGCTCCATGTTTTTGACGAGCACGGCGGGTGGGAGCTCGAGCCAAAAGCAAAACGGGTCCTCGCCGGACTCGCTTTTCGCGAAACTGATTTCGATCGCCCGGCGCGCGCCTTAAGTGGCGGCTGGATCATGCGCGCGCATCTCGCGCGCTTGCTCGTGATGCAACCCGACCTCCTTCTGCTGGACGAACCGACGAATCATCTCGATCTCGAATCGTTGCAATGGTTCCAGGAATATCTGCGAAGTTATGCGGGCGCGATTGTCATGATCTCACACGACCGCGAATTCTTGAATCAGCTTGTCGGCAGCATCGTCGAGATCGCTCATTCGAAACTGGTGCGTTATCGGGGGGACTGGGACAGTTATATCGAGCAGAAAGCAGCGCGCGAAGAACAACAGCTCGCCGCTTACAAGAATCAGCAGAAAGAAATCGCGTCGCTGCAATTGTTTGCCGATCGATTTCGCGCCAAAGCAACCAAAGCGTCGCAGGCACAGAGCAAGCTGAAACAGATCGATCGCATGGAAAAAATCGCAGCGCCGGTCGCGCGCGGAAAGACGATCAAGTTCCATTTCCCGCAACCGGTGCGCAGCGGCTTGCGCGTGATCACGTTGAAAGATGTCGATCATGCCTATGGCGACGTCGTTGTTTATCGCGGAATGCAATATCAAGCGGAGCGCGGTCAACGCACCGTGCTTGTCGGCCCGAATGGCGCAGGAAAATCGACTCTTCTCAAGTTGCTGAGCGGGGTGTTGCCCGTGCAGCATGGCGTGCGGGAACTCGGACATAATGTGCGCACAGGTTATTTCTCGCAGAACCGAATCGATGTGCTCGACGCGAGCCATACCGTTCTCGACAGCGCACGCGATATGCCCAATCCCGTATCCGAACAAACCGCGCGCACTGTGCTCGGTTCTTTTTTGTTTCGCGGCGACGATGTTTTCAAAACCGTCTCGGTTTTGAGCGGTGGCGAAAAGTCGCGACTGGCCCTTGTCAGGTTATTGCTCGATCCGCCGAACCTTCTGCTCATGGACGAGCCGACGACACATCTCGATGTCGGTTCCATCGATGCCCTTATCGGCGCGCTCAAGCAATATCACGGGACGCTCATCTTTATTAGTCACGACGTTCATTTCATCCGCGCCATCGCCACAAGCGTTCTGCACATCACTGCAGGTGCGAGCCGTACGGGTGGTAAACTGGCGTTCTATCCCGGCGATTACGATTACTATCTCGACAAATCAAAAGCCACATCCGCGCGCATCGCTCTGACCGCGGGCCGCGACGCGCCAGAGGTCAATGGTTTCGCCGCCGCGAAGGTCAGAAAGAAAACCGGCCTTGGTTCAAGAAAACAAAAGGAACAGAAACGTTTGGAAGCGGAAGAACGTAATGCGATTGCCAAAGCCAGGCGTGAAAAAGAAAAGCGATTGCACGAACTCGAGACGAAAATCGCGGCGTTGGAAGGACAACAGAAAGAATTGGCCGCGGCGCTGGAAGATCCGGCCGCTTACACACCGGGCGGCAGCGCCACTGCAATCAATCGCGATCTCTCCACTGTTGCCCAGGATCTTGCCCGGCTGACGGCGGAATGGGAAAGCGTCACCGCCACGGTGAGCGCGCCCTGACGACGAGAAAAAGTTGAGTGTTGAGGGGCTTGCGGCCGCCTCTACACCGAGCAGCTGCGGTCACGACCATGGCGACAGTTTTTCCTCTCTCTGGATTAGAGAACCCGGGGAAAACGGATATTCAGCTTAATGCAAATGTAGAGAACCAGGATCGCGCCAAGTGTGGAAAAAATGAGGCCGGCGGGATGAAATCGTCCGGTTGTCGGGTGCGAAAACATGTGCGTAACCGCGCCGCCGATGATCGACCCGATGATGCCGAGCACGATTGTCCAGAAAATCGTCATGTGTACGTGCATCACTGATTTCGCGATAACCCCCGCGATCAACCCAACAACAATGTACCAGATTAAATGAATCATAATTTTTCTTCAGTTGTTTGCCTGCAGAAGTTGCCGAGTATGGCCAGGCGTTTCACCATTGACCAGACTTTTCTCGAAAGAGAAAAGATTAGCCTGTGGTTCGAGGCGGCCGATTCAGACTAACTTTGTTAGATGATGTTGACGCGTCGGTAGCAGCCAGTTTACTCGGAGACGAGATATGATACGGATGATCTGTCGGAACAATGGCGTGGCCGCGAGCCACGACAGACTTGCGGAGATCTTGTCGCCGAGGGAGTCATGAGCGAAACGCATCCTCCGCGTCGCATCCTTCGACGCATTGGCGCCGTGGTCGCGGGCTTGTTCGCGGTCATCATTCTTTCCATCGCCACCGATATGTTGCTGCACGCAACGGGCGTCTTCCCGCCGGAGGGCCAACCAATGGGCGACGCGCTCTTCCTGCTTGCGACGGCCTATCGCATTGTCTACGCCGTCGTGGGCAGCTACATCGCGGCGCGGCTAGCGCCCGATCGGCCGATGCAGCACGCCCTGGTGCTCGGCGTCGTGGGTCTTGCTTTGAGCATTGCGGGCGCTGTGGCGACGTGGAACGCGGGACCGGCATTTGGGCCCAAATGGTATCCGCTCGCGCTCGTCGCCACTGCCATCCCGTGCGCCTGGGTGGGCGGCAAACTTGCGCAGCGTGCGGCAGCAGAGAACTAGTTTCTATCGATTCAATACGAAGGAGTAAAACTATATGCAAAAGATTACTCCATTTTTGTGGTTCGATAATCAAGCTGAGGAAGCAGCGAATTTCTATTTCTCCGTGTTCAAGAATTCGAAGGTCAAAGGGATGACTCATTACACGGGGGCGGAACCTTCGGGAGAGAAGGGCTCAGTGTGTTGCGCCGGGCATCGAACGGGGTGATTAGGCTCTGAGGAGGAGACTGACTATGCCACTACCGAGTGACGAAAAGTTGATCGCACTGAGCGAAGAGATTTTGAAGCAGTTGGAAGCTATGTTTGGGCCGCATCCCGGGTTCAGGCCGGTCCATGCCAAGGGCATTTTATTGACGGGGACGTTTACACCGTCTAATACGGCAGCCTCGCTGACGCGGGCGCAACATGCTGTGCAGGCTTCGACTCCAGTGACGGTGAGGTTTTCGGATTCGACGGGAGTTCCGCTGATTCCCGACAACGATCCGAATGCGGATCCGCGCGGCATGGCGATCCGGTTCAACCTTGCAGAGCATGTGCACACGGACATTGTGGCGCACTCGGCCAATGGATTTCCGGCGGCTACGGGGCAGGAGTTTCTGGAGTTTTTGCGGGGCGTGGCACAAAGCGATCCAGCGAAGGTACAGGCCTTTGTGGGGAGTCATCCCAAGGCGCTGGCATTTGTGCAGGCGATTACACCGCTTCCGGCGAGCTTTGCGAAGGAGAAGTACTTTGGGCTTACTGCGATGAAGTTCACCAATAAGGATGGTATGAGCCAGTATGGGCGGTACACGATTGTTCCAGAGGCGGGGGAAGAGCATCTGGATGCTGCGACGGCTGCGGCGAAGGGACCGGACTATCTGTTCAACGAGCTGAATGAGCGGCTGGCGAAGGGCCCGATCAGGTTCAAGATCACGGTTCAGGTTGCTGAGGACGGCGATGTTGTAAATGACGCGACAGTGCATTGGCCAGCCGAGCGGAAGGTGGTGGAGTTGGGAACCATTGCGCTGACGAGTCCAGTTGCCAACCATGCTCACGAACAGAAGCGGATTATCTTCGATCCGATTCCTCGCCTGGATGGGATTGAGCCTTCGGACGATCCGCTGCTTGAGTTGAGGGCCGCGGTTTATCTGATTAGCGGAAGGCGGAGGCGCACTGCTCCGGAGCAGTCAGTTTAAGCAGAAAGGCTGTCCTGCGATGGTCTGCGCGCTTTCCGCAATGCTGACCGTTTCCCAACTCTCAAAATCTTGTTTGCTCGCAGAAAGTTGCCGAGCTTTTCTGTGTTAAAGAAATTATATGGAACTCACCGGCGGATGCGTTTGCGGCGGGACACGATACGTGTTGAAGAGTCGACCTTTTGCTCTGATCGATTGTCATTGCATCGATTGCCGGCGAAGCGTCGGTGCACCTTACGTGACCTGGGGATCGGTGCGTCGCGAAGATCTCGTCGTCATAAAAAGTGAGCCGCGTAAAATCGCGCATGCGAATCGGATTCGTTCTTTTGCCGCGTGTTGCGGCACTCATCTGTTTTTCGAGGACACGAAAGATTCAGAAATGATCGACGTAACGATCGCATCGCTTGACGATCCAATGCCGTTTGCGCCACAGAAAGTGATCTTCCTCGAAGATAAATTGCCATGGGTTGTAGTCGACGAGTCGCTGCCGTCGTTCCCGAAGACCCCCAAAACTTAGTTGGTAAGGGTCGTTTCGGGTAAGCAGCCGAAACCTTCATAGGCGTAATCCTGGCAAGGATTCCTTGTCTTGTAAGTTTACAGGCAAGATCGCCGCCGCAAATTACCGATAGGAATGAATTCGGGAAGTTTTTTAGCGGAGTTGAAGCGGCGCAACGTTTACAAGGTCGCGGTTGCTTACGCCGTCGCCGGCTGGGCACTCGCCCAGGGAATCGCGCAGGTCTTCCCGGTCTTCGACGTTCCGAACTGGATCGTGCAACTGATTGTTGTCTTAATTGTCGTTGGTTTTCCTGTCGCTCTCATTTTCGCATGGGCGTTTGAAATCACTCCCGAAGGAGTCAAAAGCACGGCAGATGCCGACGCTATGCCGCCATCGGCGCGACCAAGCAATCGCGCCTGGATTTACATCGTTGTTATCGGTGCCGCCATCTCGCTTGCGTTGTTCTTCCTGGGTCGTTACACCGCCGGAAACAGAATAATGTCACTCAGCGGCAACAAGTCGATTGCGGTGCTGCCGTTTGCAAGCCTGAGCGACGACAAGAACGACGCCTATTTCGCCGATGGCGTTCAAGACCAAATCCTGACTAACCTCGCGAAGGTCTCCGATTTGAAGGTGATCAGCCACACCAGCGTGCGCCAATACAAGACGGGCGCCGAACGCAACATGCGCGAAATTGGCCGGCAGCTCGGCGTCGCTTACATCATGGAAGGTTCCGTCCAACGGGCTCGGGATCGTCTGCGCATTAACGCCACGTTAATCGATGCCCGCACCGACACTCACATATGGGCGGAAACTTACGATCGAACCGCGGCCGATTTGTTCGCAATCCAGAGTGAGTTGGCGCAATCGATCGTGACTCAGCTCAAGGCGAAACTTTCGCCCAAGCAAAAGGCGGAAATCGAGGAGCGCCCGACTCAGGACCTGGTCGCGTTCGAGCTTTACCTGCAGGCCAAGGCAATCATCGACAGCTATATCAATGCGACCGACGTGCGAGCAGCGTTACTCCAAGCCCTGAAATCGCTTGAGGAAGCGATCCAGCGCGACCCGAACTTCGTCTCTGCGTATTGTTATGCCGCGCGCGCGAACGATCTGCTCTTCTTTTTCGACCTCGATCCAACGCCGGATCGTATTTCCCTCGCCGACGCCGCGGTAAAGACGGCACTGCGGCTTCGCCCCGATTCAGCTGAGGCGCATTTTGCCCTGGCAGATTATCTCTTCAGGTGCAAGCGAGACTACGACCGCGCTCTGGAAGAACTCGCAATCGCGCGCCCGGGTCTGCCGAACAGCACGCCGTTTTTTATTCTCTCCGGCTACATCAATCGCCGCCGCAACCATTTTCACGAAGCCGAGCGCGACTTCTCCACCGCCTTCGCGCTCGATCCGCGAAATCCGAATGCTTACAATCTTCTGGCCGACACCTTTGTGCTCCAACGCCGTTTTCGTGAAGCGGTCCACGTTTCTGACAACGTGCTTGCCGCCGGCGAACAGACGCCAATCGTCCGGTACCGGCGCGCCTCATCCATCTTGTTTGGGACCGCCGACACGGGACCGCTCCGCGAGATTCTGACGAAATATCCAGACATGGAGTTTGCCGGCGGCCAAACGCCGGCCCGCGCCTGGATGGCAATGCTCGACGGCAACTACGCCGAAGCGGAACGGCTTCTGGCCGCTTCGCCTCTTCAAGACTTTCAAGACATCGACTTTAGCTTTTATTTTCCGAAGAGTTGGTACCAAGCGATGGTCGCGCGCGCGAAAGGCGATTCAGCGAGCGCAACGGCTGCGTTTCGCGAGTGTCGAGAAATTCTGGCGCAGCGATTGATCGTCAAACCGGAACACGCGCGGACCATTGCTGTCCTCGCTCAAGTGGATGCGGGATTGGGTCAGAAGGATTTGGCCATCCGCGAAGCGCAACACGCGATCGATCTGATGCCGATCTCGAAAGATATTTACGATGGCGCGTTGGTTCTGGAAGGTCTTGCCCAGGTTTACGCGTGGAGCGGCGACCGCGATCGCGCGATTGAGTTGGTACAGAAACTCCTGACCATGCCTGGCTATACCAACTACGGTCGGTTGAAATTACACCCGCTGTGGAGTCCGCTGCGAGGCGACCCGCGATTTGAAAAAATCGTTAATTCTTTGGCGCCGAAATAAAACCTGCCCCTGTCTTCAATGTCCTTTGACCTTCAACCACATCTAAAAGGCGAACTGATCGAGCTTCGACCGCTCACGCCTGAAGATTGGGATGATCTTTTTGCCGTCGCGTCCGATCCTCTCATCTGGGAACAGCATCCGGAGAACGATCGTTACAAGGAAGAAGTGTTCAGGGCCTTCTTCAGAGGCGCTCTCGAATCAGGCGGAGCGCTTGTTGCGATAAATGCGAAGGCGCAACAAATCATCGGATCGACGCGCTTTCACGGTTATGATCCAGAGAAATCGGAGATTGAAATTGGATGGACGTTTTTGGCGCGGAAATATTGGGGCGGACGGTACAACCGGGAAATGAAACAATTAATGCTGGCACATGCGTTCAAGTTTGTTGATAACGTCGTCTTCTTTGTCGGCGAGAATAACACACGCTCACGGAGGGCGACGGAAAAAATCGGCGCGATTAAAAGCGGTATGGCGGAAAAGGTTTATGGAAAGCGTCCACCCTCTCTAAACGTCCGGTACGTTATTAAGAAACCGCAGGAGAAAGCTGAGAGTCAGGGGATCAGCGAGCGAGGCGTGTACGCTCCCGAAAATTGAAGCAAAAATACTATAGATTTTTTGTTGACGGATTGCGCAGATTCCATATCTTGTGAATCCCGCGAAAGCGGACCAATCTCTTGCATGGGGTTGGTGTTCTTCTCTTGGCTTGAGACAAGCCGATTTTGGTCAGATTCGACGAGGGTCGGGTATTGTCTTGTACCGGAGGGAATTATTGATCTTTGACAGTTTGGTCATGGATTCCGAATGAAGGAATCCGTCGATGAAGATAGATAGTCAGCAAACATTGAATTGTGCGTTATCTGTCGATCTTTTTTGAAATTAAGATTTAGATCGGACAAACCCTGTTTTGGATGAGGCGCAGCCGATACGGCTGCCGCCACAGAAGAAGCAGGCGATGAAAAAGTCAGATCGGTCCCACTGACGTGGGACTTCAAACTTCCCCGAAGAGATTCGGGGGTCGTTTTTAACGGAGAGTTTGATTCTGGCTCAGAACGAACGCTGGCGGCGTGGATAAGACATGCAAGTCGAGCGAGATTTTTTTCTGTAGCAATACAGGGAAAAGTCTAGCGGCGAACGGGTGCGTAACACGTGGGCAACCTGCCAAGAAGTGGGGGATAGCTCGCCGAAAGGCGAATTAATACCGCATGTGATCAGAGTGGACATCCATTCAAAATCAAAGTCGGGGCAACCTGACGCTTCTTGAGGGGCCCGCGGCCTATCAGCTAGTTGGTGAGGTAACGGCCCACCAAGGCTTAGACGGGTAGCTGGTCTGAGAGGACGACCAGCCACACTGGGACTGAGACACGGCCCAGACACCTACGGGTGGCAGCAGTCGAGAATTTTTCTCAATGGGGGAAACCCTGAAGGAGCGACGCCGCGTGGAGGATGAAGGTCTTCGGATTGTAAACTCCTGTCATTGGGGAACAATGCGTAAATATTAACTGTATTTGCGTTGATAGTACCCGAAGAGGAAGAGACGGCTAACTCTGTGCCAGCAGCCGCGGTAATACAGAGGTCTCAAGCGTTGTTCGGATTCATTGGGCGTAAAGGGTGCGTAGGCGGCGCGGTAAGTCGGGTGTGAAATCTCGGGGCTTAACTCCGAAACTGCATTCGATACTGCCGTGCTTGAGGACTGGAGAGGAGACTGGAATTTACGGTGTAGCGGTGAAATGCGTAGATATCGTAAGGAAGACCAGTGGCGAAGGCGGGTCTCTGGACAGTTCCTGACGCTGAGGCACGAAGGCCAGGGGAGCAAACGGGATTAGATACCCCGGTAGTCCTGGCAGTAAACGGTGCACGTTTGGTGTGGGAGGATTCGACCCCTTCTGCGCCGGAGCTAACGCGTTAAACGTGCCGCCTGGGGAGTACGGTCGCAAGATTAAAACTCAAAGAAATTGACGGGGGCCCGCACAAGCGGTGGAGTATGTGGCTCAATTCGATGCAACGCGAAGAACCTTACCTGGCCTTGACATGCATCTCTAAGTTGGTGAAAGCCAGCGAGTCCCGAAAGGGACAATTTGCACAGGTGCTGCATGGCTGTCGTCAGCTCGTGTCGTGAGATGTTGGGTTAAGTCCCGCAACGAGCGCAACCCCTGTGAACTGTTGCCACCGAGCCGTGAGGCTCGAGCACTCTGTTCAGACTGCCCCGCTCTAACGGGGAGGAAGGTGGGGACGACGTCAAGTCAGTATGGCCCTTACGGCCAGGGCTGCACACGTACTACAATGCCCAGTACAAAACGATCCGAGACCGCGAGGTGGAGGAAATCACTAAAACTGGGCCCAGTTCAGATTGAAGTCTGCAACTCGACTTCATGAAGCCGGAATCGCTAGTAATGGCGCATCAGCTACGGCGCCGTGAATACGTTCCCGGGCCTTGTACACACCGCCCGTCACATCATGGAAGTCGCTTGTAGCCGAAGTCGGCGTGCTAACCGCAAGGGGGCAGCCGCCTACGCTATGAGCGGTAACTGGGATGAAGTCGTAACAAGGTAGCCGTAGGGGAACCTGCGGCTGGATCACCTCCTTTCTAAGGAGAGATTCATCGCCTTCGAGTCTCCGGATTCGAAGAGCGGTTGAATAGGTCGACGGCTAAATCCGCGGAGTGAATCAATTGATCACTTCCGGACATGCCGTGAAGACTTTGGAATCGAAAGAAACCAAAGCTTCAAAGGAGATCACGGTAACGCACAATTCAGTCTTTGCTGCACATCGACTGCTATGCCGGATGACGTTCGCAAGATCGACATCCGGCATTTTTATATAGCGACGCTGTGCTGCAGCTGATTCTGCATCCGTCTCAGTGCGGCTTTTCTCTCTGCACGTTCAGATTCGTATCGAAGAACTTCAATGCGGCCTTCCCGATGTACTCATGCAGCTTGGCTCGATCCACGCCAGGCGCGTCGATACAGGCGTCGGGATAATTGTCCCGCCCCACCTGATCGCACTCATTGTCGAAGATCTCGTGGCCAACCGGACCGGGCAGCACGTCGAGTTGGGCATGCGGGATATATTTCGCGGCAAACTCAGCGTTTTCCTTCGGTGGCGTCGCGGTGTCACCGGCACCGACAGTAAGATAGGCCGGAATCGTCATTTGCCGAAGCCCGGCCTTGTCCATGCCAAAGCCCTGAATGTCTCCGGGAGCCATCGCGAATGCCGCTTTCACCCGATCGTCGCGCACGTCACGCGCGGGTTCCGCGTCGAGGCGCATTTGCTCGCGCAGGTACGCCGGCACCACCTGGTTGTTCTTCCATCCGCGTTGGTACGCCAGAAACAAATCGGGATTAACCTTGGCCCCACCGATCCAGAGAGCGGTAAATCCACCTTGCGAATGTCCTGCTACGCCAATCTGATTTGGATCGATGTGTGGTCCCCAAGTCTTGTCCCGAAGTAGATGAGTGATGTCCAGGCTGATATCACGTGGGCGCTGCCAAAGCATGTTACGTACATATAGTGCGCTCGAATCAAACGTATTGGCCCGATAGTGGTAGATCATGGCGACGAGATAGCCGTGCGACGCCAGGTATTCGCCGAACCAGGCATAGCCCGAGCCGTTGCCACCAGCCCCGTGCGAGAACATGACGAGCGGATGCTTCAGCCCGTCGACCACAATAGGTGCGTCTTTGTACAGATGTAACTTGGTGGACAAAAATACCTTGAAAGGAGTAGCAGCGGCCTCCGGAGCAGCCGGGTAGATCAACATGTAGTCCAGAGGTCTACCGCCACCGCCCGGGTCAACATATTCCACCTGTGTCATCCCGACAGGATACGGAGTGATCGGCAACACGGCTTGGTCGAGAGCGTATGCAGACCATGTCACAAGACTACAATGTGTGACAACAAAACATACAGGGATGCTAAAAAGAAAGCGCGTGAACCAATGTCGTTCCACGAAGACGGTTCGCGTATTCGAATTCTCGCGATTGGCTACCTGGCAAAAATCATCCGCCGCCTCCACGTCCTTCAGTCACCTCGGTTTGATCATTTCGCTTGGGTTTCCGATTTCTTCAAGCCTAAAGCCATTAGGCCAGTTGAGCTCGGGCCGGTTGCGAACACAATGATCTATCAGGCGCTACAAGAAACGGCCGGCGCAGTTCCCGCCTTAGCGAGTAAGCGTCGGAACCGGCTTTCTGCCCTCCTCAGCGTCGTGCAGGTCCACCCAGGTTTGAATATCTTCACGATTACCCAGGCCTGACCGCTCCTTGGCTGCTTGCAGGTCTGCGCTCGCTTCATCGCGCCAGCCGCGTTTGCTCAGAAATGCATTCCATATTGCGATTTCCTCTCCGCTAGGGCGGCGGCCACGCTCGAAACACCATTCGAGGATTTCATCGTCCGACCCGCCCTTCAGTGTTCGCTCCACAAGGTGATCGTAATTCATGCCAAGAAATCTTGTGCAACGGGCGTCGAACATCGTCGGATCTTCATCGACACCGGTAAAATAGTCCGGCGGCAATTCACCTCGGGCTTTTAGCCGGATCTTGTCCAGCATCCGCGCAAAATAGATCAGGCCTTTTGTTTCAACGTGATCGCTACAGGGAGTCTGAGTCTGCATTAAAAAAGCTTCTGACCTTGTGGTAAAGTGTCAACAGTCCACTCGGTACAAAGTGGCCATACCACTTCGACTAGAGCTTGCGGTTATCATCAGTTCGCTTAATGAGCACAATTCGAATCGTGAAAGGAAATTCAGCTAAAAATAAAAAGCAGCGCCGTCGTCATTCGATCATGGCTTTTGAAATGGTTCAGCTGGATCGTGCTTCGGAAGAACCCCTCCATGAACAGCTTTACCGCCAGATTCGCGATGAATTGGTTTCCGCAACTTTCAACAACAATTCTTCCCGACTCCCCTCCTCTCGCGAGCTGGCGGTCGACCTAAGAGTATCCCGATTCACTGTAAACGTCGCTTTCTCGAGACTTCATTCGGAAGGTTATCTTCAATCGAAAGTCGGGTCGGGCACGTTCGTCGCCGAGCCGTTGCCCGAAACTTTTCTGAGTGCACGGAACGCAAAAGTAGAACCACACATAGAACGCCCGCCCCGCCTTTCTGATCGTGTAAAAAATATTCCGGATCAGCGGGCCGGAAAACAATTCGATTTCGGAATCGCCGGACCACCTGGCGTCACGTTTGTTCCCGCTGTCGCAGCGCTGGACGAATTTCCAATCGAAATATGGGAACGACTCAGAGCAGAAGTGCTGGCAAAAAAGGGAGCCCATTTACTCCAGTATGCTTCAAGTCGTGGCGACCCCGACCTGCGCAAAGCGCTCGCGACCTATCTGTGCGATTACAGAGGTGCGCGCTGTCATCCAGAGCAGATTATCATCACTGCCGGAACGCAGCAGGCAATGATGATCAGCGCAATGGCTCTCGTAAATCGAGGGGAGGTTGCCTGGATCGAGGACCCGGGTTTCTACCAGGCTCGGCGAGTCTTTGGGTTCGCGGGGGCAACCGTCGTTCCAAGACCCGTTGATCGGGAAGGGATCACGATCGCTCGACCGTCGAAACAGGGCTCACCGAAAATCATCTACGTCACTCCCTCTCATCAATTCCCGCTTGGCATGACCATGAGTCTCTCGCGAAGAACGGCTTTGATCGATTTTGCGCGTACCTGCGACGCGTACATTTTCGAGGACGACCATAACTCCGAATTTCGTTATACCGGTCCCCCACTCCCTTGCTTACAGGGGCTCGATAACGCCGGCCGTGTCATCTACGCAGGCACAATGAGTAAGATCCTCTACCCATCCTTGCGCCTGGGTTATATCCTGGCGCCGGAGCAGTTGGTCGAACCGATGATCAAGATTCGCGCCGTGATGGACCAACACTCTCCCGCGATTGATCAGGCGACGCTGGCTCGATTCCTGACTGAGGGATTTTTTCTGAGTCACATCAAGCGGATGCGGAAACTATATTCTGACCGAAGAGAATACTTCATCGAACAATTCAACAATTTGTTGTGTAAGTACTTTAACCTCGAAATTCCGGAAGCTGGGTTGCATTTCGTTGCCTGGCTACGACGGAGAACAGATTTGCCCGTAATCACTCGTGTCTGCGGTGAGATCGGTTTCAGACCGTCACCATTGTCGTCCTGCTTTATGAAAGCACAGCCGGAACCCGCGCTCACTTTCGGATTCGCCGCATGGTCACGTGCGCAGATTCGCGAAGGTCTCAGCAAGTTCGCGGCGGCGCTAAATTCGAAATTGAATTAAGTTATTTCGGCAAATCGCCAGCTTTCGGCGCTCCTCCAGCTGTTCATCAATCGTTTCGCGAACTGGGAACCCCGCGAACAACCTTTGATTCTCTGCAGGGGAATCGACGATCGAACTGTGAATCAAGTGAACTGGCTCGTACCAAACCTGCCAAGTGGCTCTGGTAGTGACTTAAAGCCAGTCCCTAAAGTGAGGTCATGAAAAAATCAACAAAGGAGACAAAACATGACAAAACAACTCACAACCAAAAGGTCTAGCCGAATCCCTTTGATCCTTCTGATCAGTATCTGCTGCAGTGCGACTCTAGCGCCCGCGCTTGCACAGGAACAGAGACCGGCAAGGCATAGAACGCAATATCGCGTGTCTAACCTCGACAGTCTCGGCGGAACGAGTAGCGCCGGGAACAGTATTAACAACCGATCCTGGGTGGCAGGCTATTCCAGATTGACCGGCGATCAGTCCCGGCACGCTGCGCTGTGGCGAAACCGGCAACACCACGCCTTGCTCGATCTGGGCACTCTCGGCGGACCAAACAGCAGTGTCACATGGAACGTGAAAAATACGGAGGGCATCATTGTCGGGATTTCTCAAACTGCCGATCCGGATCCGCTAGGTGAGGCGTGGAGTAGCGCCGCCTTCTATAGCGGGCCAAACGCCGTTGGTTTCATCAATCTTGGGTTCGTCTGGGAAGGTTGCCAATTGCGGGGACTTCCCAATTTTCCCGGTGGAAATAACGGCTTTGCAACCGGAGCCAACAATCTTGGTCAGGTAGTGGGCTGGGCAGAGAATGACGTTCATGATCCCACGTGCGTCTCACCGCAAGTGCTTCAGTTTCGTCCGGCCGTATGGGAACTCGGACCGCCTGACGAGATCCATGACCTACCTCTGATCTCGGGCGACAGTTCAGGGGCTGCCACGGCAATCAACGATAACGGTCAAATTGTAGGGATTTCAGGTATTTGCGACCAGGCTGTTGGAAGACACACCGCGAAGCATGCTGTGCTTTGGCAAGATGGCGGAGTGACTGACATCGGCAACCTCGGGGCCCTGTTTTGGAATACGCCGACGGCAATTAATCAACAAGGCGACATCGTCGGATTCGCTGGTGCGCCCAACGACCCGGACGGTGACTTCCTTCAGGCATTCATTTGGACAGGTACAAGGTGGAATGCGGCCACTCGGTTTCCTCCCAGGAGATGTCCACAGCGAAGCCTACGGAATCAATGAAAGGCGACAGGTGGTAGGGCTCTCCTGTGACGCGAACGGAAATTGCCGAGCGTTTATTTGGGACAACGGTGTTATGCAAGATCTCAATGACTTGAAACAACCCGAATTTTCTGCCCGCCTCGAAAGTGCCAAAGGCATAAATGACAAGGGAGAAGTAACGGGCAGAGTGATCGACGCAAATAATGTGAGGACAGCATATTTGGCGGAACCCGCCAGGGGACATTAAGGAGCACAGCAGGCCGCTTTCGAAGCGCACGAACGCAGCTTCGCCCGTTTCGAGGAAGCGCACGAATGGCCGGATGGCGACTACCGAGCTCGCCATCCGGCTTCGGCTTTTCCCAAAACTGCGCGTGACGCGATGCCGAACATGGCAGGCGTCCCTGTTTCCGAACAGTCTTTTGGACACTTCATGGCAGGAAGCGCTCGCCACACATTTGCAATCCGCGATTCGCAATCTAGAATCCGCAATCGGAACGGGGGCATAGCTCAGTTGGTAGAGCGCCAGCTTTGCAAGCTGGAAGTCAGGGGTTCGAATCCCCTTGCCTCCAGCCTTCGCTCGCCTGGTAGAGGAGAGTGAAGACTGTCGCGCCGTAGCCTTGGCGAAGGCGGACATCTTTTCGCCTTGCTCCATTTCTCGCGCGAGCTACGACTCGGCAAGCCAGTTATGACCAAATTCTTCTATGTTTACATTTTGCAAAGCGAAGTGAATCCTCAGCGGTTTTATACCGGTTTAACAGACGATCTGCGGACGCGTCTCAAAAATCACAATTCTGGCCGCATTGTTCACACGTCCAAATAGAAGCCATGGCGCTTGAAAACTTACATTGCGTTTTCCGATCGGTCTCGCGCCGCACAATTCGAGCGATATCTGAAATCCGCTTCAGGTCGTGCGTTCGCAAAGCGACATTTCTAATTCGCGATCTTCGCTTCGTCGGTTTATTTTCGATTTGCGATTTGCGATTGTCGATTTAAGTAAATGCGCGCGACGGGCGTGGCGACAAATCGAAATTCGACGATCGAAATTCGAAAATTCTGCGCCGCCGCCGCAACGGGCCTGTAGCTCAGTTGGTTAGAGCATGCGCTTGATAAGCGCAGGGTCACTGGTTCGAGCCCAGTCAGGCCCATTCCCACTTTCCGCAGCTCAAAACTGAAAATAAACGAACGGCACCTGGCCGGTAGCGGGAAACAGCTCGAGCGCCAAAAACGCGCAAACGTACGCGGGAACTTGAATGCGTGCCGGTTGAAGTGCGAGACGGTCAATAAACTCAGTGCGTTCTTGCGCGACCGCCAAAAATAGTGAAATAAAAATCAACACGATCGTCCCGGTTGTGAGCAGGAATTCACCAGGGACGTGTTGAAAACCGAATAAAGCACCTAAGACATACCCGCTCGCCTGAAGTGTCCGTGGGCGAAAGAAAGCCATACTTACTGTGCAGGACAGAAACATCAGGCCAACACTAAACGGCAGGAAATAGCGCTTCCTCATAACATCGGCAATTGCTGTTCCTGTTGCTGCCCGATCGAAGAGTCGATACCCAATCAGCAGAACGCCATGATAGATTCCCCAGGCGACAAATGTCCAGTTAGCTCCATGCCATAATCCCACGAGTATCATAACAATCATAAGGTTACGGTACAACATGAACCGCCCTTTCCTCCCTCGAGTAAATGGCATGAACAGATAGTCCCGAACCCACGTGGACAGAGTTATATGCCACCTCTGCCAGAAATCGGGCGGATTTCTGGCCAGAAATGGCCGAGCAAAATTAAGTGGGAACTCAAAGCCCAGCAGCTTGGCGCAACCGCGAGCGATATCGGTGTAGCCAGAGAAATCGAAAAAGACCTGCATGAAGAAGGCGATGCAACCTGACCACGCAGCCAGCCAGCCCGGGTGCGCTGCCGGATCGTTGAAATAGCCATCGGACACGACCGCGAATCGATCGGCAAACACCATCTTCTTAATCAGACCGGCCAGAACAAGAATGATGCCGCTCTGCACCATAATCGCCGCCGGGCGACGCCAATATTGAATTTGTGATATGAATTGCCTGGCCCGAATGATTGGCCCCGCAATGAGGTGAGGGAAAAATGCGATAAACAGCGCGTAGTCGACGAAGTTTCGCACCGCCTTCATCTTCCCCCAATAGACATCGATGGTGTAGGAAAGACTGGCAAAAGTGTAAAAGCTGACGCCTACCGGAAGAATGATTTGCAACACAACCGATGACTCCGGTACATGAAGCAACGCAGCCAGCGAGCTTGCAAAGAAATCGTAGTATTTGAAGAAACCAAGAATACCGAGGTTAACTACGAGGCTAACAACAAGTAAAAACTTCTTGCGCCGGCCACTGGCTATCTCCAGCAGAATTCCCAGGTAGTAATCCACTACCGTAGAGGTAAGGATCAACACGATGAATCGTGGATCCCACCACATGTAAAAGATGTAACTCGCGCCCAGGAGTAAGAACTTACCGATGCGAAACGGGACGCTGTAAAACAGCGTCGCTACGATCAAAAAGAAGATCCAGTATTGAAAGCTGTTAAATAACATCGAATAACTCGGTTAATAGCTAGTCGGCTTTGTCCATAGGCTGTCATTTGAACCATCGCCGATAGACCTCCCAATATCTGAGCCAGCGTTGCCTAACGGAAAGCGATCCACTACCGGCCTTGAGTCGGAGCGAACACGCCTATTCGAATTGCCCGATCGCAGGCGCCCTACCAACTCAGTTACCAGCGTTTCAGTAAATCGTTGCCGGCCTTTTGAATTAAGGTGGTACCCGTCAAAGTAATATTCAGGTTTCTCAAGAAAATCGAACGTTTGTTCGGGGAGTGAAAAAACGGCTCTCTGAGTCGTAATGGTGGGAAAAGCAGCGTGGAATGTCATGGAAGCTCCGGGAAGCCCGGCAAATGGACCACGAGGTACGGGCGTAAGGACGATCTCGGTCGAACTGGCCGAATAACGATTCAGGATTCGCTGGATCCCGTCCCGTTGCATTCTCAGGAAATCTTGTGTTTCTGATTGCGATGGCTTCACCAGGCTGCCCCTGATGGCGTCTCTCTGGGCCTCACTTAATCGCGGTGGAAAAGTTACCTGACCGGTCTTGGGATCATAGGAAGTGCCGGCGATATCATAATCGCGGCCTTTGTAGATATCGCGGGCTTGCAGTCTCTTGGGCTCTCGCTGGACGCTTCGTATACGCTCGATGGGATGTGCCAGAAAGTTGACCACGTCGCTCTGGAACGCCGAGCCTCGCAGTATGCATGCTGTAAATGCTCTGAAGCGACCCGACCAGCGCTGAAAAGCAGACGCAAAATTGAAGCAGTCGCCGTAGCGTAACAGCGGAGCCGCCATGGAAACCCTCAAAGGGTCAGCGCTGTTTGGTTCAAAGCCGATGCCATAGGGAACCACAATCGCCGAGTAACGGCGCCTCGTAGGGTCGACCTCGCGCAGCATGTAGTCCCATATGTTCACCGCGGAAGCGGGTTCCGTGAGATTCACAAACTTGAATCCATCGAGAGAGCTGAGCTTGTCGGCAACCGCTGGAGAGAATCCCTCCGCCATTCGCGAATCGCCCAAAACCAGCACCTCTTTGAGCCCCGACGAGACGCGATCCCTTTCGGCTCGTGTAATGGCTGCCATTCGCCCCGCGTAAGAATCGGGGGCCAGAATCGCGGTGTACAGGCTGGTATGAAAGACCACCCCATCCACACAAATGAACGCGGCGAGGCCGATTAGCAGATTTCGCGCAACGTGAAGTGGATGAAGCGATGTAGCCGGCTCAAGCGGAAATTTCGTCCGCACCGGTCCTGACGAGCTCAAGTAAAGCGCGGCATATAAAACTGCCAGGAGCGCGGCAAACAGCAGCCAGCGTAGTTGGCTATGCGATAATTCTGTTCCTTGAGAAGGAGTTTCGAGGTCCGTGGCGATGCCGGAGACGGTCACAGTGGCGAGCAAAGTCCGCCGTTCAGCTTGTCCGTAGAGTTCGAAAACATAATTGCCCCTGCGAATCCATGAGATAACGCGGCTGCCTTCGTTACCTGTAGCGAGAAGAACTGGCGGCCGACTGTTTGCCGTCACGAAAACGAAACCGTTCGATCCATTGCCGGTATTCCAAGCAATATCACTACTGCCGGAATCACCACCGACTTTAACACGCTCTGGCGTGGCTGTAATCCTGGGCCTTCCTCGGGCATCGATGCCTGTTCCGGCCTCTTGCGTGACGCTTCCTGCGGTGCATGGCAACACTAAACAGGCAACAAGCCAGATCCCCATGGCAGAAAATGCGGAGGGGAGAGTTGTCATGACGCAACGTTTGACCATGGCAGACGATGACAAAGAATTGCCGTAATCCTTTCTATCATGAGGCGAACATTAGGATTTCCAAGTGCAACGCCGCTAGTGACGTTTCACCCCGCTGTCTGACCTGGTACGATTGGCCCTCCCATCGAAGCGCATCTGAAAACCTGAAGTGAAAACGCGAACAGATCTAATCCTTCAACTGCGGTCAGCATCCAGGGCAGATTATTTCATTAACTCTTCGAGAAAGGCAAGCCACAGGACAGCGGGGCCCGCAAAACTGTGATCTCACACCTATGAGTCCACAGGTGCTTTTTCGAGCCTGATTGAACGACTCATCCTAAATATCGAGCCGATTAGCAAGCCCGAGAACTGCGCCACCACTGTCGATCATGATGTCCCTGACCGATGCGCCACGAGACGCGACGAACGTTTGGTGAAATTCGTCAGTGGCAGCCACGAGCAGGCACACGCCCAAGACGCTCAGATACCTAATTGGTATCGACCGCTTGAAATTGGTCAACAACGTCGCCGCGCGAAGCAAGAGCAGCCCCAGAACAGCGTACTCGCCCACGTGCGCACACTTCCGAAGAATGAAGTGAATCGACGCAAGCGTCTCCGCCGAAATGTCGGGTTTGAGCCAGCGCAAAAACGGGACAATGAATCGCGATGTGTGTTCGGCAGACATCAGATCGGTCGAGCCGAGGAAAATCACGCCAACCCAGATCAGTAATGGTAGCCAGTATTTTAGAAATCGTCGCATTCGTTTGCAGGTCTTCGTGTCAGAAGCCAATTAAATAAATGGCGTTTCACAGAAACGTCCTACAAATTTACCAATCTGAAATCCGTAATGAAGGCCAATCCAGCTCTGACTCCCCTCACCTTCGAACCCGTTTTCATGGAACGCGTCTGGGGCGGACGGCGTCTCGAATCTGAGTTCGGCAAAAAATTGCCGCTGCAGAAGCCTATCGGAGAATCATGGGAAATAGCAGATCGCCCAGAAGCACAGAGCATCGTGCGCAACGGGACGCTGCGCGGTAAACCTTTGCACGAACTCTGGACTCAACATCGGGCCGAAATCTTTGGAGACGTTCCCGACGCTCCACGTTTTCCTCTGCTACTGAAGGTTCTTGATGCCCGCGAGAAACTATCGCTGCAAGTGCATCCGCCAAAGGAAGTCGCCAGCAGATTGGGAGGGGAACCGAAAACGGAGTTTTGGTACATTGCCGCAGCCGATCCAGGCGCCGAGCTTTATCTCGGATTTCGAGAGACCATCACGCGAGAGCAGTTTGAGAAGGCTCTCCGCGATGGCACAGCGGCCGATCACGTTCACAAGATCGGAGTCACAGCGGGTGACGCCGCGTTCCTTCCGGCAGGACGCTTTCATGCTGTGGGCGCCGGTATTTTACTGATCGAAATCCAGCAGAACAGCGATACCACATATCGCGTGTTCGATTGGAACCGCCTGGACGACAGAGGCAAGCAGCGTCAGTTACACATCGATCAGGCGCTTCAAAGCATCGATTTTCATGACGTTCGACCGCAATTGGTGCAACCCCGAGGTGAACTGTTCCTGTGTGACGACTTATTTGAGATCCAGAAATGGAGTCTTGGTTCACCGCGCGAGATAGCCGCTCGCGGGCGGTTCGCGATCTCTTGTTGCCTCACCGGCTCCCTGCGTTGCGCGGACGTCGATCTTAGGCCTGGGGAATTTTTCCTAATTCCCGCTGAACTGGAGGATAGACAGTTACATCCGCGAACCGAAGGAACGACGCTGCTACGGTTCACGATTCCAAAATTGTAGGGCGTCTGTGTCAGGCGCTAATCCGATAGCCGCCTCACAGAGGCGGCCTATAAAATCAGGCTACAATCCAAATACGCCGCGCGATCTCATGATTCTTAACCGGAATCGTATTCATTTTTTGCGGCTGCTTAGATTCTTCTCGCGCAGTCGAGGCAATGAAAGTGCCGGCTCCGCACAAGGCGAAGCACAGCAAAACGACCGCGATTTTCAGTGTCAGGGGCATGAATCGGCTTCAGCTTTATGGCACACCTTCACTTCAGAGCTTCTCCCAATCGCCGCAAATAAGTAAAGCTATAAATTCCAGTACTGTGTCCGTCGGCCCACCGCGGCTGCAACGCGTAGCCGCCTACGAGATCGAAGCCGACGAGCTGAAAACTCTCGTCCGTATATGTTACCTGCGGCCGCGAGATATTACCGAGCACGTCGGGCTCGCCACCGCATCCTGCGCAGGGACATGCGCGTCGCAGCGTCTCTAGCTTGAAAAACGATTCCGTCCCGTCATTCCAGGATATGGCAAGCTCGGCTCCTATCTGCTGAATGTTTGTTGGTTCGAGCCGCATTAATCCTTCTGCCGTCTAGGTCGCTCGCCGAAAATCGCCGTGCCCACGCGCACCAGGGTCGCTCCTTCCTCAACCGCGATCCAATAATCTTGCGTCATTCCCATGGACAGATGTGGAAAATTCACATCGAATTCTTTCTCAAGCGAATCGCGCAGTTCACGCAGCTGCACAAAAAATTTCCGGGACCCTTCCGCTTCTTCCGCTAGCGGCGGAATACACATGAGTCCCTCGATCGACAATCGCGATAGCGCAAGAAGGGATCCTATTTCGGCGCGCAGGGTTTCGGCCTTAAAACCGAATTTGCTCCCCTCGCCCGCCACATTTACTTCCAGTAACAAGCGCGGACGCTCTCCGTCCTCCGCCGCGATCCGGTTCATTTCCTGAGCCAATGCAAGCGAATCGACACCGTGAAAAAGTTCGAACAAGGGCAGTGCGTGCCGGATCTTGTTTTTCTGGAGATGTCCTACGAAATGCCAGCGCAAGTTTGACGGCAGCTCCGGAATTTTCGCCCGGGCTTCCTGGATCCGGCTTTCGCCAAAAACTGTATGCCCGGCCTCGACTGCCTCGCGCACTTTCTCGGCTGGATGCGTTTTCGTGATTGCCACGAGCTCAATTTCATTTACTGCGCGACCAGCTTTTGCAGCCGCTTGGGTGATTTGCTCTCGGACACGCTCAAGATTTTCGGCAATCGAGACCATGCAGAATTGTAGGGCAGGCGCTTCTGCTGCCAATGAAAATCAAGCAGGGCCGGTTTCTAATCCGCACTTAGATCAGCTTGCGGCGGATTCGGAGACCACCGTTTCTTGTGATTATTTGCTCGCCAATCGGAGCGTAGTTGGGAAGAACCAGTCGGCTATGAAACGCTACTCACTTCTTCTCGGAATCATTATAGCGGCGGTCGCTTGTTCCACCTTGCTGGCGCAGGAAAAACCCGCCCTCCAGCCTAATGCGAGTGTACTCAGCATCCTGCAGGGCAACGCGGGCAAAGCTGTCGAGTTGCACTTGAGATCTGGAGAAAAGGTCGGAGGGAGGGTCGGCCAGGTAACCGACAACATTGTCTATCTTTCCCATTTGACTGGCGCGGAGTTCTACGACGCCTTCGTAGATGTGAAAGATATTTCAGCGGTGGTAATTCGTGCGGCTGCCAAGTAGCGTTCGCCCAATAAAAGGCCCGTAGGCGATTTTGGATTGTCACGGGCAGTGGCGAGCAAAATACTGCGGCATGAAATTCACGAAAAACATCGGCATGGTGCTGCTCGCGGTCTATCTGATCATCGATGGCCTTTTAGGATTCGGTTTAAACCTCGGACCGTTCGTTTTTCTTTTATACCTTGTGGCACTCGCCGCTGGAGTCCTTATTCTCATCGGCAGGTAGATCCGCAACTTTAATTTGGAATCCGACGCGTTTAGCGTTGGAGCTTGGCTGATCTTCTACTTCAGCAATTCCTTCATCTGCGACGCCAGCTTCGGGCCGATGCCTGCTTCTTCATGTTTGAAATAAACGAAAACTTCGAGCCATTTTGACGCTTGTCCGCGGACAAACTCAGTCCAGCGTTCGACGTCGCTCTGCGCGTAATCTTCCCGGCGTAACCGCAGGTAACCGTAATCACTGGTGACAACCCTTGGCGTCTCCAGTTTTTCAGTGTCAGCGATACACAGCGCAGCGCCTCGTGTCCGTAATGTTTCAAAGACTTGATCGTCGAACCATGATTCGTGACGGAATTCGAACGCAGCGCGCATTCCGCCGGGCAAACCATTCAAGAAATCGCCCAGCACCAGAATATCCTTCTTGAAATTGGGCGGCAGCTGGAACAGCACCGGTCCTAGTTTTTCGCCGAGCGCCGACACTACATCGTAGAAATACCGCAGCGTATCCGCGCATTCACGCAGCTTTGACCAATGGGTGATTTTCTGTGGCGCTTTCAATGCGAACCGAAAACTTCCGGGAGTTAGCGCATTCCAATTGTCAATCGTCTTGGGCGCGGGAATCCGATGAAACGTGTAATTGATTTCCGTAGTTGAAAGACGTTCGGCGTAAAACGGCAACATTTTCGCCGCCGGCAAATCTTCCGGGTAAAAGTTTCCCTTCCACTCGGCGTACTGAAACCCTGATGTGCCAATCCAAAATTTCATAAAAACCGCAGGATGAAGACTTCTCCAAGTAAGCGCAGGCTTCAACAAGCACGAAAGGCTTTTTAACCGTCCGCTGCAGAAGCCGTGTCCAAATCCACCGTTTCAAACGTCCGCTCCCAGCGCCGCATTCGAATTTAGTACAGCGGCGTGTTCTTTTTCGACCCGTTCAATTCAAACGGGAAAAGAGAGTGCTTATCAACGCCGTGACTCAATTAGGAAGGGGAATATCATGAGAAAAATGCTATTGAGCATTACGCTGGCAATTGTGGCATCGTTTGCGTGGGGGCAGACCACGCGACAGCCGCTCATGAATGAGCGGGATATACCGCGGCGGCCGACACACCACCACTCAGACAACGATTACCACCCAAGCCACCGGGACAATCACCGAGTACACTCCGGGAAGCGCTATCGTGCTTAGAGAGAGTTCGGGACCGGTGAGCTATCGTTTCGGCAGGACGGTAACGTATGTGACACGCAGCGGCAGGGTCTTGGACGAAGCGACTGTGAAATCAAAAATCAGAGTAGGCGTTCCAGTCCGGATCCATTATGCCGGGACAGGTCCCAACATGGTTGTCGATCGTGTGGTCCTCGAAGAGGACTAATATCTAGCTCGTTTGCCTCCATCGCGCCTTTCTCTTCCGCCGAGTTAGCGGAAGAGGAAAGGCGCGTTTTGTTCAAATCCTCGACGAGGAAGATTTCGACTTGCTCGAACTCCGTTACTCAATCTCGTATACGTTCGGCAAACGAACATCAGGATGGCCACTGAAACTCTCGCCACTCAGGCCCTAAACATTCTGCACGACTGGGTCCAATCCGAGAGTCTGCGGAAACATTGCTACGCCGTCGCCGACTCGATGAAACATTTTGCACAATTGCGCGGCGAAAATGCCGATCTTTGGGAAGCAGTGGGCCTGTTGCACGACATGGATTATGAACGCCATCCAAATCTTGAACGCAGCCCGACCGAAGGCCATCCATTCGTCGGCGTTGCGTGGCTACGCGACCACGGATGGAGCGAAGAAGTCTGCCGCGCAATTCTTTCGCACGCCGATTACGCAAACGTTTCGCGCGAGACGGCGCTTGAGAAAACGCTCTACGCCGTAGATGAACTAAGCAGCTTTGTCGTAGCCGTCGCACTCGTTCGCCCCACAAAAAGCATTCAGGATGTCGATGTGCGCGCCGTAAAAAAGAAAATGAAAGACAAAGCGTTCGCCCGCGCTGTGAACCGCGAGGACATCGTCCGGGGCGCTGACGAGTTGGGAATGCCGCTCGATGACGTGATCACAAACACCATTAGCGCATTGCAAGCAGACGCACACCGCCTCGGTCTGGCGGGGACCGCAGCCTGATGGCACCCCTTGATCAGACTTGACCGGCAAAGTCATTCCCCGCTTCACACGACGCATGACGATGCTCGTGCGAATATATTTTACGTGCGGCTTTTTCGACAGAAATTTGCGAGCATGATTCTAGCAGAAACAGCGGATTTTTCGACGATATTCCCCTTTGCATAAAGCGAAAACCAAGCGACCGAAGAGGGACATTCAGATGAGAGTCGTGTCGACAATCGCCCTGGTGCTGACGCTCGCCGCAATCCCGAAGGCTTTCGGAGCAAACGACCTTCCGCGTACGGCAAAAACGCCGCGTGAAACATATCCCAATGTCGACGTAATTTACGACTCAGTAACCACTCCACGCGGCGAACGATTGCGAACAATCATCACAAAGCCGCGCGAAGTCCGCGGAAAACTGCCGGTGATCTTCGTTGCCGGATGGCTCAGCTGCGACACGGTTGAAGCGCCTCCGGACAAGGACCCGGGCCCTGGCGTTGTCCGCCATGACGCGACCGGCCTGGCGTTTCGAGAGATTGCGCAAATGCCCGGCTTCTGTTTTTTTCGTGTGGACAAACAAGGTGTCGGCGACAGCGAAGGCGATTGCGCCGAAAATAATTTTGAATCTGAACTGGCCGGTTATCGCGCTGCGTTTCGCGCGCTGAAGAATTACGACTTCATCGACACCAATCAGGTCTATATTTTTGGAATCAGCAACGGCGGCGGCTTTGGGCCTCTAGTTCCAGAGACCGAATCGGAGCAAGCGCAAGTGCGGGGATACGTCGTCGTAGGCGGCTGGGTTAAAACATGGTTCGAGCATATGCTCGAGATTGAGCGGCGCCGTTTCGCCTTAATGGGCAAGTCGCCTGGCGAAGTAAACGATCGGATGAAAGGTGCCGCCACCCTTTATCATGACTGGCTGATCAAAAATAAATCCGTTGACGGGATTCTGCGCGAACATCCCGAACTCGCGGAGCTTTGGCCCGAAGGCAAAGATCACGCGCATCTGTATGGACGACCACTGGCGTTTTACCAGCAGCTACAGAAGCTGAATCTCGCCGCTGCCTGGTCACACGTGAAAGTCCCCACTCTGGTTTTGCACGGCCAATATGACTGGATCATGAGTCGAGAGGATCACGAGCTGATTGCACAGTATGTAAACACGAACCAGCCGGGAGCTGCTGACTTTATTGAGGTTCCTGAGATGGGCCATACCTTTCAGCACTACTTGAGTTTCGCAGACGCATTTCGCGGCAAAGAGGCTCCATTCGATCCCAAAGTTGTGCACCTCGTCACAGATTGGTTAAAGAGGAAGCAGTAGCGAGCTCTGTTAACAAAATAAGAGGATTAGCCGAACTTTTAGCCAATCTTTTCCGCGACAATCTCCAATACCAGTGGTGTGATCATCAGCGCATTCGGATTCTTTTCCGCACCCGCCAGATCGGCCCTGACCTTGTCAGCGAATTGTTGATCGATCCGGCCCATTTCAATCAGCCGGGGAAGATAAGTTTCAATGAAGGTGGCCGGCCACTGCCACATGTATTCGGTCGGACGCACACAAAACAGGTGCGGTCTGGCAGAGCGAATGGTGAAGCCGTTCGCCGGAAGCAGAGTCGCCAGTGCTACTGCTCCGTCAGGTTCACCGCCCGATTCACGCCACGTGGCGATCACATGTTCGCGGAAGCGCTCCTGATTCGGCAAACGCGGGAAAAAATGCCACGTTTCATAATGGCCGTATTCATGGAAAATCACCCGGCTGCCTGTGCGCAAGGCGTCGCCCAGCTTTCTGATTAACAAGCCGGGATCATTCACAAATGACATGACCCATCGGCACCAGGCAAAGTCGTAATCGCCGCCGGGCAATTCATCCGTCACTAGATCGAGTTGATGAATCTTCACGTTCGTGAGCGATCGCGCACGACAGGTCTGTTCCATTGCGCGGATGAAGTTCTCAGAACGCTCAAGCGCAACCACTTCACCCGTCGGTCCGACGATTTCCGCAAGATCGACAGTCGCGTACCCAGGGCCCGCGCCCACGTCGAGGACGCGTTTGCCGACCGTGATACCGGCTCTCTGCCAGCAATCCAAAACTACCGGACGCCAGACACGATGCTGTAATCCGAGTCTCGCTAATTCCTCGTTGTGCGTACCCAAGACGTAATCGCGATCCATTGTCGCGAAACTAAGCGCTCACAAGCATGGATGCATGGACGAATTTCAGGCGCGAAATTTACGCCCGTCGGTATAAAGGCCCGTAAGCGATGCATTCGGCCCAACGTCGGACTGGCGTTTTCCCGCATTATCTCCGACAATAGAAAGTCGCATTTATCCATGGAATACGAGATTCGACCACTCCTTGCCAGCGACGAGCCAATCCTTCGGGAAATGCTTTATCAAGGACTATCCTCTGTTGGTAACCACCAACCTTCACGCGAGATCCTTCTGCGACCGGAGTTCTCACATTACGCCGACGGCTGGGGCCGCGTGGGCGATACCGGATTTGTGGCGCACGACAAGAAAGACGGATCAGTGGTTGGCGCCGTTTGGTTGCGTAAGCCGGTCCACAAACCTGACGCACCGCCGGAACTCGCCTTTACAGTGAAACCTGAGCATCGCCGACATGGAATCGGCACGGCCCTCCTGACACAATTGGTCCGTGCTAACCCTCATGAGTCAACAATTTCGGTCAGCCTCGTAGCGGGTAAGCCGGTGTTGCGCCTTTATGAACGGTTTGGATTTAAGGTCGCCCAGGATGGACCGGACGCCATCGTAATGCAAAGGCACGTGTAAAGTGCTGCCTTGAGAGACAGGAACGGGAAGCCCTGCCGAATCGCACCATGACCGGCAGCTCAAGGTGCAAAAATCAATAGCACAAATACAGCGAAGAGGAGCAAGTGGACGCAGCCCTGCAAAACATTTGTCTTTCTGCTGGTAAACGTAACGACACTCGCTGCTAGGGTTAAAAGCAACAGCGGAAGATTGCCACCTTGCACGCCGAGTAGGACCGGTCGTTTCGTGACCAGGCTGATAATCAGCACGGCGGGAATTGTAAGCCCAATGGTCGCAAGCACGGAACCGAGTAGAATGTTTATCGAACGCTGCAACTGATTGCGCAACGTGGCTTGGATAGCTCCGATTCCCTCTGGTGTAAGCACCAGGGCCGCGATCATTGCGCCGCCAAACGCCTGAGGCAGCCCAAACTTCTCCATGCTGTTGTCCAAAGGGATGGCAAACTTTTCCGCCAGCAAAATCACGACGATCAAATAAAGAAGCAGCATCGACGCATGAAAAGCAGTTGATTGGACGTGCAGTGAATGATGATCTGTACTTGCAGCCAGACCTGCCTGCTCCGATTCCGTGAAATAGCCGCGATGCCGCATCGTCTGAATCAGGAGAAAAATCGCATAAAGAAATAGTGTCACTACAATGAGAAAGATTTCCTGTTCGGTCGAAAATGTTGGGCCTCCCGTTGTGGTAGTAAAGTTTGGCAGAACCAAACCGAGCACCGCTAGCGTCATGATGACGTTGAGATAGGAATTGACGCCTTGCAGGTTGTAATACTGCTCGCGATGGCGTAATCCGCCAATTAGCAGGGACAGACCAACGAACCCGTTGAGCGCAATCATGACCACAGCAAAGATTGCGTCCCGCCCAAGCGTAGGATTATTTTCGCCATGCAACATCGCCGTAGAAATCATCACCACCTCGATGGCGATTGCGGACAGCGTTAGGACTAGAGTCCCATAAGGCTCGCCCCACTTGATCGCGAGGCAGTCAGCATGCCGGGCCACGCACACTGCGGACCAAAGGATAACAGCAAAAAGCCAGAGAAAGACAACCATCAGCGCGACCGGATGCGCGATGATTTCAACCAGCCGACTTCCAGTTCCCAAAAAGATTGCTGCCGTTCCGAGACCGACGAACAAAGAAAGCTCGGCGCGAATGAAGGCGCCAAGATCTCTCGGGCGTTTTCCATTACGGTAGACGGACACGAGCGCGATCATATCCACGGCGTCGGAGTCATGCAATCGGCGGATGTGACGCGGTATCAGCACCCGCCGCGAATTGCCGTACAACACGACCGACCGCATCTCGATCCAGCTGGATAAAGCGATTTGCGTCCGAAAACATTAAACCGTATGGAATGGATGTGAGCGAAGCTATCGAGGCGAACCGGACAATCAGAGCAGTCGTGAGCGCCTTCGGCCTCATTGCGCTCGCATCCTTCTGCTCGCCGAGTCTGCAGACTCTACATGGTTCCATAACTGCCCTTCAGCACCATCAGGAGCAATTTAATCACAAGGGGAAAATTAATTTCTGCGTTCTCGCTAAGACTCCGACGAAGGTCTGTATTCGAAAGGGCAGTGCGCAACAACCAGGTCAGCTTTTCTATTCTGCCGGTAACGTTTCGTTGCGCCGCATCAACTTCTCTGCGCGCTCGCTTTGCGCGACAGGAATTCCTTCAGCCATTACTCGCGGAAGCCTCACGCTTCGCGAACGCGCCCCGCCGGTTTAGAGCTGCCTTCCGCTTGTCGGCGCTGAGTCGCCGTCTTCACCGGCTCGCCGGTCTGCGAAGTTAGTCGTTTGCGACAACGCAGGCATCACGTGGCACGCCAACGATCCGCGATCTGGCACCAGGCTGCTGGATCCAAACCCTTTCTGTTCTTACCTATTTATGACTCCTGGATTTATTTTTTTAGCAGGCATTTCCTTGCTTGCTCTCTTCGGCTGGTACTTCGCGACAAGTCGCGCCCGCCTCAAACGCGTCCTGGGCACGATCCTCACCGTGTTGCTGGTCGCGTTTTGCCTAACGACGCTCTATCCACCGGACAAAACCATCCGGCTCGGTCTTGATCTGCAGGGCGGCACATCCTTCCTGATTCGGCTCAGCCCGGATAGTGACCGATCAATCAGCGCCGATACTCTCGATCAGGCAGTCGAGGTGATTCGGAAGCGCGTCGATCAGTTCGGCGTGAGCGAACCGGTGATTACGCCACAAGGTGCCGACCGGATTCTGGTGCAAATTCCCGGACTCGATCCGGAGCAGATCGCGGCTGCGCGGCAGCAATTGGCCCAGGTAGCGAAGCTAGAATTCCGCCTTGTCCATCCCGAGAACGATCGGCTCATTGCACAGGTCAGAGAAGGCACCGACCTGGTGCCTGCAGGCTACCGCATCGAAACGCAAAAGGAGATAAGCGAAGAACGAGAGATCAAAGAGGAGCTCCTGGTAAAAGTGCGCCCTGACCTTCTCGGCGACCGTGTGCGAAAAGCCTTCCCCACCTATGATGAGCAAGGCTGGGGCGTTGCTCTCCAGCTTGACCGCGAAGGCGCAAACCTTTTTGGACAATTAACGGAAGCCCATGTCGGCAAACGTTTCGCCATCGTGCTCGACGGCAGGGTGCAATCCGCGCCGGTGATTCGCGAACCGATTTATGGCGGTCATGCTTCGATTACCGGCGACTTCACCGAAGAAGAGGTACGCAATTTGGCGAGCGTTTTGGAAAATCCCCTGCAAACGCCGGTGACCGTGGAAGAGGAACGGAGCGTTTCCGCGACGCTTGGCTCTGATTCCATCCGGAGTGGTGTCTACGCTGGTTTGGTTGGTTTGGCGCTCAGCTTTCTCTTCATCATAATCTATTATCGATTTGCCGGCCTCGTCGCCAGCATCGCGTTGATTCTCAATCTTGTACTGCTCTTCGGAGCGATGGCGATGTTCAACTTCGTCCTGACGCTGCCGGGAATAGCCGGCATCATTCTCACAATCGGCATGGCTGTGGACGCGAACGTGTTGATTTACGAACGGCTTCGGGAAGAACTCGCGACCGGTAAACCGCTGAACGTCGCCTTGAATGCCGCCTACGACAGGGCCTTCAGCGCGATCTTTGACTCGAACGTTACGACACTCATCACGGCGCTAATTCTCTTCTGGAAAGCAACCGGACCGGTCAAAGGTTTCGCCGTCACGCTCACAATCGGCATCGTCGCATCGATGTTTTCCGCGCTGCTCGTGACACGCAATTGCTTCAACTGGGCAATCGCGAGTGGCGTTCTCAAACGCGTTACCATGTCGAATCTGATCAAGGCCACGAACTTTGATTTTCTGAGCAAACGGCGCCTCTCGGTGGGAATATCCGCTCTCGTAATTCTCGTCTCGGTCGTCGTATTTGCCGTGCGGGGCGAAAAGAACTTCGGCATCGATTTTAAGGGCGGCGATCTGCTCGTGCTGGAAGGGCAAAAGAAGGTGGACGAAGGCGATGTCCGCGCGGCGTTGAAACAGATCGATTTGGAGGAGAGCGTCGTTCAGACGGAGAAATCGAGCGGGAAGGAATTCCTCACCATTCGCAGCGCCCCGGGCACGAGCGATCGAATCGAGAAACTGCTCGACGAAAAATTTCCGGAGGCGAAGTTCCGCGTCGAGCAAAATGACAAGGTCGGAAAACTTGTCGGTGACGAGTTGGCGCGCAATTCCCTGATCGCCCTCGGCCTTGGAATCATCGGTATCTTCATTTACGTCGCCGCGCGATTTGAGTTCGCCTTTGCTCTGGCCGCGATCATTGCCTTGTTGCATGACGTGATTTTGACTATCGGCGCATTCGCCTTGTTCGGTCGCGAGTTGTCTCTGATTATCGTTGGCGCAGTGCTAACGATCGCTGGTTATTCGATCAACGATACGATCGTAGTCTTTGATCGGATTCGGGAGGGAATGCGCACGACGAACGCGGTCTCGCTGCAGTTTATTATGAATCGCGCAATTAACGAAACGCTTGGCCGCACTATATTGACTGGCGGCACCACAGTGCTTTCCACCCTCGCTCTTTACTTGTTGGGCGGTCCGGTGCTGCACGATTTTGCATTCACGATTCTCGTTGGCATCCTCGTGGGCACCTACTCGTCGATCTTCGTCGCCTCTCCAATCGTGCTTTGGTGGTCGTGCTGGAGAGGGAAGAAGCACCGCGAATCACAACCGGAGACGGTGTTGGCCGTGCGCTGATGCTCGCTCCGCAATTTTTTGGGCAGACGCGTTCGTCCATAACAAATGGACGCGACCGTGCCTTGAAATCCAGCATTTCAGACGACTACTAATTTAGCAGGTGCACGAAATCCCTCTAATCACGACGATCGCGCTCGCGCTCAGCGCAGCGCTGCTCTTCGGATTACTTGCGAAGCGGCTCGGGCTCTCGCCCATTGTCGGTTATCTCGTCGCTGGTGTCGTAATCGGCCCCTACACGCCCGGCGTGGTCGGCGACGCGAAGATCGCCTCCCAGCTTGCGGAATTGGGCGTGATCCTGCTGATGTTCGGCGTCGGTCTGCACTTTAGCCTGAAAGACCTGCTCGCGGTGCGTTCGATCGCGGTCCCCGGAGCATTGGGGCAAAGCACCGCAGCTACGATCGCCTGCACTGGCCTCGCGGTTGCGCTCGGTTTGTCATGGCAAACGGGATTGATCCTCGGGATTGCTGTCTCCGTTGCCAGTACGGTCGTCTTGCTCCGCGCGCTGGTCGATCACCGCAGCGTCGATACGCCAGAAGGACACGCCGCCGTCGGCTGGCTGATCGTGGAAGACATAATTACGGTGCTCGTGTTAGTCCTGCTACCGCCACTCGCCGCGACCGGTGGAAATGGAACAAGCCTTTGGCAAACGGTCGGAATCGCGGTCCTGAAGCTCGCCGTGCTCACCGCGATCGTGATGCTGACTGGCGCGCGCTTTGTCCCATGGCTGCTGCTGCGCGTTGCACGCCTGCGTTCGCGTGAGCTGTTCACGCTTTCCGTGCTCGTAATGGCGATTTGCGTCGCGACAGTTTCCTACGTTGCCTTTGGTGCCTCGATGGCGCTGGGCGCATTCCTTGGTGGCATGGTTGTCGGACAATCGAAAGTCAGCGATCAGGCTGCCGCGGATGTCCTGCCGATGCGCAATGCATTCGCGGTCCTCTTTTTCGTCGCCGTTGGGATGCTCTTCGACTACCGTGCAGTCCTTGAATCGCCGGGACTCGTTGTCGGAGTACTCGCGATTATTCTGATCATCAAGCCGCTCGCCGCGCTCGGCATTGTCATCATCGGTGGACATTCACTAAAGACCGCGCTGACTGTTGCCGGCGGGCTCGCGCAAATCGGCGAGTTCTCGTTCATCCTGGGCGATACGGCTCAATCGCTCGGTCTGATCCCTGGCAGCGGCAATAGCGTGCTCGTCGCAGCGGCCGTCGTCTCCATCAGTCTCAATCCGCTAATTTTCCGGCGAGTGCTCGCACTCGAACCGCTGCTCGCCCGGCGCCCGCTGCTCGCGAAGTGGCTGGCCGGCCGACGTGAGAAGCTCGGAGCTCGCGCGAACGAAATCGCGGCGGAACGAATGCAGGACCCCGGTGCGATCGTGGTCGGCTACGGACCGGTCGGTCAAACAGTCACGCGACTGCTCGCCGAGTTCGAGATCAACCCGATCATCGTCGAGACCAATGTCGAGGCCGTCGTGGAGCTGCAACAGCGGGGCAAACAGGCGCTTTTCGGTGATGCTTCGCGTCCGGACATTCTCCATGCCGCGAGACTCGACGCCGCAGCGTACCTGATTGTTACGGTGCCACGCGCAGATATCAGCTTGCGCATCATTCAATCCGCACGCGAAGTCGCGCCCCTCGGTTCGGATCATCGCCCGCGCCGAGTATATCAATCAGTCCGATGCGTTTTTGCAGGCCGGCGCGTCTATTATCCGCTACGACGAAGCCGAATCCGCCGCCGCCCTCGCCGAAGCTCTGCTGCAGGACATCGATGTGCCAGTGGATCGAATCGATGCGCTGGTAAGCGCCATCCGCAACGAACTCGCTCCGGCACGCGAAAGGTCTAACGATTGAAAGCTGATTACAGCGTCCACGCATCACCGCGTTGCCAAGCTCAACGCGAATGTGCGGAACAAGCCTTGCGCTACTTTCTTGTCACTCTTTCTTTTGAGCGAGCGGCAGAAACTGTTCGTGCGCGACTTTGCCGTCTTTCACCTTATAGACTCCTACTTCGGACATCTGCATTCGTTTCTTGGAAGCTTTCTCGGTCACGTCCACATCGAACTGCACCACGAACGTATCCCCGGCTACAAACGGCCCGCCGACCTTCGAGCTGTGCACTTCGAAATTTTTCTCCCACCAATCGGTTTTTCCACGCACTTGATCCAGTCCACGCATTTCTGCTGGCATATTTTCCATCGCGCGCGGCTCCACGCTGACGATGTCTTTTCCATAGAGATCGTCCACTGCCTTCATCCATTCGCCTTTGCGGCAATAGTCCACCAGTTTTGTTGCGACTTCTTCTGTAGTATTCATTCTTCTTCCTTATTTTTGATTAAGAATTGTTCAACCGATATTTGTGTGACATTCGCCGGCCGCTTCGCTGCTACTGCGACGGCTCGCCGACGCCTCACCCGCCTGCGATGGCACCGATGATTACAAACGGCTCAGATCCCTTTGCAATGGGTTCCGGCAGCGGAGCATCTGGCGATTCGTGCGATAGATCTTCTCCACAGGCAAAAAATCGGACGAGTGGCCGGCGCAGCTCAGTGACGTGATCGCGCATCGTCCCGCGCAGCATGGGATATCGAGTTTCGAGCTCGTCGAGTATGGACCGCTGGGTCACGGTAGCGTTAACGTCGAGTTCCACATCGCCATCGACGCGCGCCAACGTGCGCAAATGCGGCGGCAGAACAACGCGAATCACGGCAGCGTTTGCACCTCCACTGAAAGCACCGCCGGCAAATCGCGCACGATTGGCTTCCAGCTATCGCCGGCGTCTGCCGATCCGTAAACCTGGCCACCGGTTGTTCCAAAATAAATGCCGCACGGCTCGAGCGAATCCACAGACATGGCATCACGCAAAACATTCACGTAACAATTCCGTTGCGGCAGGCCTTTGGTGAGCGCTTCCCATTCGTTGCCGCCTGTCCGGCTGCGATAGACACGCAGTCTGCTATTGGGCGGGTAATGCTCGGAATCGCTCTTGATCGGTACCACGTAAATTGTCTCCGGCTCGTGGGCGTGCACGTCGATCGGGAAACCGAAATCGCTCGGCAAATTTCCGCTGACTTCCTGCCACAAATCGCCGGCATCATCGCTCCGCATCACGTCCCAATGTTTTTGCATGAATAATGTATTGGGGCGCGATGAATGCAGCGCGATGCGATGAACGCAATGGCCTACCTCTGCAGCCGGATCGGGAATATATTCTGAATGCAACCCGTGATTGATCGGTTTCCACGTTTCTCCGCCGTCATCGGTGCGGAACGCGCCTGCGGCCGAGATCGCCACGTATATTCGTTGTCGGATCTTGGGGATCGAGGAGAATCGAATGCAGACACATGCCGCCTGCGCCCGGTTGCCATTTCGGGCCGGTATCGTGTTTTCGGAGACCGGACAATTCCTTCCACGACTTGCCGCCGTCCTTCGATTCAAACAGCGCCGCGTCTTCCACACCGGCGTAAACATGCTCGGGATCATGAAGTGAGGGCTCCAGATGCCAAACGCGCTTGAACTCCCACGGATGCTGAGTGCCGTCATACCATTGATGTGTGCCCGGGACACCGTCGTAAACGAATTTGTTGCTCTCGCCTTTCGTCATTCCGTCGGGACTTTTCAATTCCTCCGAGCTGCTCCCCGGGGTGTTCCACTTTTTCCCGCCGTCATCCGAGCGTTGAATGATTTGGCCGAACCACGCGCTGGTTTGCGATGCATAAATTCGGTTCGGATCGACTGGCGAACCTTTTACGTGATAAATTTCCCAGCCCGCAAAATGCGGACCGCTGACTTTCCATCGTTTGCGCGCGCCATCCGCTGTCAGGATGAAAGCCCCTTTTCGTGTACCAACCAGAACTCGAACGCTACTCATGTTTCTCTCCTTCGTGATTAATGATTAGGCAAAAGGTCCCAACCAAAATAGACCTCTACGCTGACAATCTTGTTGTCTTTAATTAGTAGGATTTCCGTGTTGCGCCCCTTCGCTCCATTCGGCTTCGTCATTTCATAGGTTACAACGACTTCATCGTCGTGTTCGATGAGCCGCAAAAAATTGAACTTTTGACCCTGCCCGGCTCCGGGCCAGCATCTGGCGAAGTATCCAGCGCGATCCAGCCCCACATCCAGCGGACTCGAGAAAGTAAAATCCAGGGCAAGATGCTGCTCAAAAAATTTCCGATCGCCTGCAGCAAAAGCTTCATACGATCGCTGTGCTAGACGGCGTGGGCTGAATTTGGGCATACAGCTTGTTAAATCCGGTTCTGCGCTATCCGTGCTCTGACCAGTTTTTTCACCAGCGCCAGCGGCAGCGGGTTATCGGGCGAGAAGCGAATTGTACCCTTGGTAATCTGAAAACCTTTTAGACCCCTTCGAAATTTTTTCAATGTTGCCGAACTTCCTGGGTAGAACGAGCAATGATTCGCCCATGCGCCGAAGAAAACCAGTGAACGTCCATTCAGGCGAAACGCAGGAATTCCATAACTGATGCACTCCTCAACCTTGGGCGCGGACGCGCGGATGGTCTTGCGAAGTTTCTCCAGCGCGACCCGTTGATCAGCTTTTACGCGTGCGAGGTATTCGTCAATTGTTCTGGGTTTTTGCGTGGCCGAAGGCATAGGTCGTCAAAGAAACAGTTGGGCCGCGTAATTTTGTTCCCGGCGGAACCGTTTGGCGGTGTTATCGCATTACTTCCGTTCGTACGCTTCCTTTAGGATTTTGATGTCGATCTTTTGCATTTCAAGCATCGCTTTCATAACGCGTTCGGACTTTTCGGAATTCTTGTCTTGCAACATCTCAATTAAAATCGTGGGAACAATCTGCCACGACACTCCAAATTTATCCTTTAGCCAACCGCAATGTGATTCCTGTCCGCCATCGGCGGTCAGTTTTTCCCAAAAATAATCCACTTCCTTTTGCGTGTCGCAGTTCACTACAAATGAGATCGCCTCATTGAATTTGAACTCTGGACCGCCATTGAGCGCCGTGAATTTCTGGCCTTCGATCTCGAATTCAATAGTTAGCACCGATCCCACCGGTCCCCCGGCTGCCTTTGCTGACGCCTCATCGTAGCGAATAATTTTGCCGACCTTAGAATTTTCAAAAACGGAGGTGTAAAACTTCGCTGCCTCCTCGGCTTGATGATCGAACCACAAAAATGGCGTTATTTTTTGCATTCTAATTACTCCTTTGTTGGTATTGGCGGGTATTGTTCAAACTTCGGGATTGCGGGATCCATTTTGTCCCACGGTTGGGCGTCCGAAACGAAAAAGTCCATCTGTGGTTGAAACCAACTCGGGTCGTCCAGCGTTCCAGCCAGGATTCCAATAAACGGCGAATGGCCTCCTTCAAACTCGCCTCCCGTAAGTCGCGATCCACATTCCGAACAAAAGCCGCGTTTATGTTTTCCACCCTTCAGACTAGGTGTGAAATGGTAACGCAATTGGCCGCGGGTGAATCGAACTGCTTCCCGCGGCAGCAACATTCCGGGAACAAATCCACCCCCGGTTGCCTGCTGGCAATCGCGACAATGGCATTTAAACATCATGATTGGCTCGGCGGTGGATTCGTAACGAATTGCGCCGCAAGAGCAGCCGCCAGTGAAAGGTATTTTCATGTTCATTCCTCGTCTTCTAGTCGCGAGGTCGATAAAGGTTATGGAAGGATTGGTACTACTTGGCATCGGCATCGGGCTCGATAATTCCAAAGACGTTGCCGGCTGGATCCTCCGCGTAAGCGAGCCAGCCGATTTTCGGTATCGCCATTTTCGGCACGCAGATTCGTCCGCCGCGCTGCTCGATTTTGGCGATCGTTCGGTCTAGCGATTCAACCGCAATCGTGTTCAGCGTTCCTGAACTTTGCCCTTCGCGCGGCCGTGTGATGCCGCCATTGATTCCAGGATCTTTATCGTCGCCGGTTGCGACCAGCCAATACTCGATCGGGCCGCCTTCGAACTTGTTGAACTTCCAGCCGAATACGTCCTGGTAAAACGGCTGCAGCGCTTCCGGATCATCCGAGTAAATTTCAAAGTGAGTTACGCGATTCATTGGCTGATCCTCCTCTTGTTTGCAGGTTAATATTCGTCATGGCGTCGGACCCACTCCATCGAAAAATCGAGGTGATCCTCGTCGCGACCCTCTGGCACCAAGTCGAGAAAATTGTAAGCGCCCACCAGAAGGTCCAGTCCGCGCGCATACGTAGAATAGGTGTGAAAGACCGCGCCGTTCTTGTCCCGAGAGAAGACGCTCAGCCCAGGAAGTTCATCTGTAGTAAATTCCCCCTTGGCGTAGTTGTAATACGCTTCGTTTTTCTTCTCGTCCTCCTTCGTAAACGAAACGTGATAATCAAAATTGAAATCGTTGCCGTAGGACGATAACCACTTGAACCGCCAACCCATTCGTTTTTTGTAAGCATCGAGTTTCGGCAAGGGCGCGCGAGAGATGACCGCGAACGAAACGTCGCGATGTGGAAGATGCCAGTCTGCACCATCAAAATGATCCGCCAGATACGAGCAGCTCTTACAGCCCTCATCCCAATCGGGGCCAAACATAAAGTGATAAACGATCAGCTGACTGCGGCTATCGAAGAGATCCTTCAGGGTTTCCTGGCCGTTTGGTCCATCGAAAACGTATTGCTTCTTCACCCTGACCCATGGCAGTTCGCGCCGATGGCGGCTCACTTCGTCACGCAACCGTGTCAGCTCCTTTTCCCTCGTCAGCAGATCCTTGCGTGCGACGAGCCACTCAGCTTCTGACACAACTTTGGAAGGATCCACTTCGCTTTCGTCCGTTTTTGTTTCCAATGTCTCGATTTTCATTTTGTCTTGTTTCGTTGGTTTGATGATTTCGGTCGGATTGAAAAAAGAATCGTTTGACTGCAAACGCAGCCAGCCCGCCAGTCGAAGTCGCACCAGCTGCGGCCAGCATCACGTTTGCTACACATGCAGGGCACATGGGATTTGTTCGCCGTTATTTCGGCCGCGTTATTAGTTTCACCTTAATATGACGAACGAGTCGGGTATTCAGGACACCACGCGTTTGTGCTGCGACAGGAATCCCCGAATCTACTAAGTCTCAAATCGGATTTTCGTGATGTTGCATAAAATCACGCTTAAGTTGCAGTAGCGGAATAAGTAATCTGTCATAGAGAATGGATACCCAGCTCAATGCAACTCTGACATGTGTTGAACAAGAAAATCCTTGAGGCATCTCTGTTCAATATCCACTCAGCAACATTTAGTACAGCCACTTGCCTGATTAGATCGATCCTCTACAGGGCAGAGGTTGGCGTGCTTAGGGAAGCTGGATTGCCGTCCCGCACCTAAATCCCTGCCTGGAAGCTTATGCTTCGACGATGGTGTTGAATCCACCGTAGAGCATGCGCTTCGTGTCGAAAGGCATCTGCTTCGGCATCTTCGCGAAACGCGGGTCTTTCATGACTTTGGCGTTCACGCGGTCGCGATCCGCTCGCGACTTGTAAACAATCCACGAAAACACTACGGTTTCGGCAGGCTTGATCTTGATCCCGCGTGGAAACGGCAACCCCATTTTAACGTTTAAGTCGTCGCCAACACACTCGCGGAATTCGAGCGCGCCGTGCTCACGCCAGATTTTGCCGGCCTTCTGCGCCATGCGACGATACGCGCTTAGGTTCTTCTTCGAAAGCGGAATTACAAATCCGTCAACGTAAAGAGCCATAGACTTGAGTCGTTAGTTGAGAGTTAATTGTTAGGGCTGGATTGGTCACACTTGCGCGAACTGCGCTTCTGCTCGGATGTCTGCTGCAATGGGACATTCGCCGGCCACGGGCCTGACTTCCACGCGCGCGCCGTACGGCAAGCCGGGACATTCCTGAGCGATCGCCACGGCCTCATCCATGCTGGCAACATCAAGCAAAAAATAGCCGCCGATCGCTTCCTTCGATTCCGCAAATGGGCCATCGGAGACGACGCGGTTTTTGCCCGACACAATTTTGCCTTCGCGCTCGAGCGGGTTGCCGGCAACCGCTTTACCTTGATCTGTGAGCCGCCGGAACCAGGCCATCCATTGGTCAGTGACTTTCTGCTTTTCCTCTGGCGAAAGGCTCTTGAGCCAGTCGTTCCCGCGAAACAGCAGCATATATCCATTTTGACTTTGTGTGTTCATATTCGGTGTTTGATGATTGATAGTTAACTGTCGTTGATTTTAAACGGTTGCAAGTTGTTCTTCTCGCGCCAATTCACGTGCGCGCACATCGAGCGGACATTCTTCAGCCACCGGCCGCACTTCGATTGAACCGCCATAAGCAAGGCCGGGGCTGCTCTGCGCAATGGCAATGGCTTCTTCGATGGTTTCGACATCCAGCACCAGATATCCACCAATGGCTTCCTTCGATTCAGCAAACGGCCCGTCCGTAACGAACCGTCCGTTTCTGCCAGAGACGATCGCGCCTGTGCGTTCAAGCGCGCGGCCAGGTTTCGCTTTCCCCTGCGCAGTCAATCTTTCGAACCAGGCTTGGTTTTGGCCGATGAGTTTCTGGAGCTCTCCGTGCGAAAGCCTGTTGTACCATTCATCGCTGCGGTACAGCAGCATGTATCCATTCTGATTTTGTGTGCTCATATTAATCCTTCAGTTGATGTTTGATTGTTTTCTGCCTTTTCAGAACTACGACGATCGAATGACCCAGTTTGGGACAATTATTTTGCGTTCGGATCGCTCTGCCAGATTCCAAACGCGTTGCCCTCGGTGTCCTGACAGACGGCGAAGTAGCCCATCTGCGGCACAGCCGTCTTGCCCATGCAAATTTTGCCGCCAAGTTTGGCGATCTTATCGGCGAACTTGTCTACAGAATCCACGCTGATGTAGTTAACGACCGGCTCCTGTGGATGTTTGCGTCGCTTCAGCGCGCCATCTGGCGTATCGTCTGCACCGCCGGTGTCGATGTGCCAGTAATCGCCTCCTCCGGGAAACGGATTGATCTTCCAGCCAAACAAATTGCGATAAAACGCCGTGGCTCGCTCCGGGTTATCCGCCGGGATTTCAAACCAAGCGACGCTTGCAGGCTGTTTTTTCTCTGACTTGCTCATTTTTTTGCCTTTCTGCTGATGTGTCATTTCCAGATATGACGAACAGGGGAGTGACTTCAGGACATTGTCGAAGAAATTTCCCAAAAATCTCAGTGGAAGCGTTCGACCGCAGGCGCCTGTCCTGCTCACTGAGGCGTCAGAATTCCTTCGCACTCTTGCATTCGTCTTAAAAGGAAGGCTCGTTCAGATTTCGTCTCAGCGAGTTCAAACGCTTTCCGGAATTGTTCGACAGCAGCGTGCCGATGGTTCAAGCGGAGCTCGAATTCGCCGAGGACCGCGTACAGGAGATAATACGAATTCAGTTTCTTTGATTTGTGGATTGCCGCTACGGCTTCGAGTCCTGCTTTTGGCCCGTGGACATTGCCGACAGCCACGGCTCGATTCAGCGCGACCACGGGCGAATCATCAAATTCCATTAACCGATCGTAAAGCGACAAAATCCTCGTCCAATCCGTTAATTGATAATCTTTGGCCGTCGCGTGGCAGGCGGCGATGCCCGCTTGTAGATGATATTCGCTGAGCGCATGACCTGCGGCCGATTCGCCCAGGTGCGACATTCCGCGCATAATCATCTCCTCGTCCCAGCGCGCGCGGTCCTGATCTTCAAGGCGGAGCAGATTGCCCTGCTCATCTTCCCGCGCCGCAAGCCGCGCCGCGTTCAACAGCATGAGCGCCAGCAACGCATGCGTCTTCGGGTGATTCCCGGCGGAATGTTGCGCCAGTAGTTCGGTGAGACGAATTGCTTCCTGACACAGCTCTTCACGAACCAGTTTGTCGCCACTGGAGGCTTTGTAACCTTCGTTGAACAGCAGATACAGGGACTGGAGAACGCTCTCGAGCCGCCGCGCCAACTCGTCGCCGGCGGGAATCTCAAATGGAACCCGCGCCTCCTGGATCTTCTGCTTTGCGCGAGTGAGTCGCTTGGCAATCGCCGTCTCCGTGGTGAGGAATGCGCGACTGATTTCGGTTACGCTAAAGCCGCAGAGCGTTTTCAACGCCAGCGCGACCTGCGCTTCCGGCAGAATGACGGGGTGACAGCACACGAACATCATCCGCAATCGGTCGTCGGCAATTTCGTATTCTGAAAAAATTGCACCTTCGGATGCAGACCCGTCGCGCTCGATTAGGCGCGCGATCTCAACTTCTTTCGCGCGGAAGGTCTTTTGTCGCCGGATCACGTCGAGCGCGAGGTTGCGCGATGCCCTCATGATCCACGCGGACGGGTTGTCCGGAACCCCGCGATACGGCCAGGTCTGCAACGCGCGCGAGAGCGCTTCCTGCACCACGTCCTCCGCGAGGTTGAGATGTTCGATGCCGAAGATTCCGGTGAGAATGGCAACCATCTTCGCCCCCTCGTGACGAAAAAGATGCTCCACTATCCCGGATACTTCCGCAGGTTGTTGGACAATGTTTTTCAAAGCAAGGCCACCACGCAGTTAGTTTCGCAAAACTACTCGCGTTCCCCTGCCACGTCATTCCGAGCGGAGCGAGGAACCTCACAATCAAAGGTCGCGTCACGCGAAGTAAGCCCAAACACCTGCCACGTCGAGTGCGTGGCGGCATTCATCTGATAGGTGCAACCTTTCGAGCTTTTGAGAGGTCCCTCGCTTCGCTCGGGGTGACCACGCCACCTTCAGATCCGTTCTTCTTCCAAGTCGTACACGTCGAACCAGTGATGCACCACTCTGTTACGCGGAATGAACTGTTGAATATAATCTTCCATGTACTCCTGGAGCTCCAAAGGCAGGTCACTCAAATGGAGGTCCCGCTCTTTGTTATTCCACGCAATGATTTCGGCCCGCGAACGCTTCTTAGCGTGTTCGCCGATCCACGCCGGCGATCTCATCGTCGGTGGTGCCGGTGGCAACGAACGACCGAAAGTCATCATAATCAATTTCGGCAAATTTCAGCCAGCGTTGATCGAGCGGACAGTTGGCATGGTACTCCCCTTCCCAGTTTGCTAGCACTGCGCGACACTTGTCCACGGCGCGCGCCGCCAGCACGTAGCCGGCGAGTGTTTGTCGTGGGCTGCGCGGAAATTCTTTCCCATCGCGCAGATCGCGCGCGAGCAGTTTCACTTTTTCGAGGTTCTTATCCATACGTTGTTTTTTTGTTAGGTTTCAGGGCCACTTGCAGGACGATTTCTCCAATGCGTGACCAAGGTAATTAAATTTATGCGCCGGCCGCGCTTCCAATAATGGAACCACGTTGTCGACGACCGGTCCGCGGCCTCGACAAGCCGCCTGTGGCATCTTACGGCTCACCGGTTGGAACCTGATTGAGCGACGCTGCCTTCTGGTTTGGGTTTTTCAGCGCCTTTCACCTGCACCTTGATACCTTCACGCAAATCGTCGGTTGGATTCATAACGACTTCTGTATTTTCCTTCAGGCCATCCAGCACTTCCAGTTGTGTGCCGAAGTCGCGCCCGACACTAATTTTCTGCCAGTGAATGCGATTGTCGTTCGTGACCGTGACGACTTGGGGACCTTGAGCGCGAAAAACAAATGCATCCGCCGGCACAACGATCGGCGCATTGTCATCCGGCAATAGGAATTTAACCTGCCCGTACATTCCGGCGTAAAGTTTGCCTTGTTGGTTGGGCACCTGCACTTCCACCTGCATGGTGCGCGATTGTGGGTCGAGTGCGCCTGCCGTGCGTGTGACCTTACCGTCGAATTCCTGACCGGGATATTCCTGGAGAACAATTTTCGCTGCCAGTCCTTCGTGAATCGAGGGCGCATTCTCCTGCGGGGCGAATACGTAAACGCGAAGCACATCACTCTGCACCAGGCTGAAAAGCGGTGTGCCGGAATTTCCGGTCCCGGCAGCCACGAGCGTGCCAACATCGATATTTCGAGCAGCGATCTTTCCAGCAAACGGCGCGAGGATTTGCTGGAAACCCTGAATTTTCTCGAGCTGCTGCAAGTTCGCTTTCGCGCCCTCATAGGCCTTTTCGTTCTGATCGTACTCCTGTTTGGACACGACTTTTTTAACGAGCAGATCGCGCCAGCGATCGGCGGTCAGTTTGGCTATCTCCTCCTGTGCGCGCGCCTGTGCCAATTGCTGATCCACTTCCGGTGTCGCAATCTCGGCCAGCAATTGGCCAGCCTGCACGTAGTCGCCGATATCGACCTTCCAGCTTTCGACGTATCCGTTCGACCGAGGGAAAATTGTCGTTTGATTGAAGGCTTGGAAGGTTCCGGGCAAAATTAATTCCTTCGGTTTACTGTCGCGCTGCGCAGTCACGACATTCACTTCGAGCTGCGTTGTTCGCTGCGCGAAATTCTCCTGGTCGTGACGCTGGCTAATGCGATGCCAGGCTCCGATTATGACCAGAATCGCCAGCACCGTGACAGCCGCGATCGGTCCCCAGACGGCGACGCTTCGCATCGGCGGACGAAGCGGTGTGCGGGGCTCTGCCCGTCGATCTTGTCCGCCACCGGACGGACTCGCAGCGGCGAGCGCGCCGGCATCATCGTGCGCGCCATTGCCTTTATATTTGTCAGTCTCGGTGTGGATCATTGGGCGCTCCCCTCTGCCGTTTCGCCGTGCTCCTGGCGCGCAAACTCTTCATCTTCGTCACAGGTGAATTCCTTTTTCCGGAGCAAACTGTAAACGACTGGGACAAAAAACAGCGTTGTAACAGTAGCAACGAGCAACCCGCCAATCACGGCGCGCCCAAGCGGCGCGTTTTGTTCGCCGCCCTCGCCCAATCCGAGCGACATCGGCAACATTCCGATAATCATTGCCAGCGCGGTCATTATCACGGGACGCAAGCGCGTGAAACCGGCGGCGAGGGCGGCGTCAAAAGCGTTCTTATTTTCGTGCGCGCATCGCTCGTCATTGGCAAAAGTCACAACCAAAATGCTATTGGCCGTGGCCACGCCGATGGCCATGATCGCACCCATTAGCGATGGGACGTTGAGCGTGGTGCCGGTAATGAAAAGCATCCAGATGATGCCGCACAAGGCACCGGGCAGAGCCATGATGATAATGAACGGATCGGTCCACGATTGGAAATTGACCGCCATTAGAAAGTAAACGAGCACGATGGCAAAAATGAGACCGGCGCCCAGCCCGGCGAACGAACTGTTCATACTCTGAACTTGACCGCGTATACTGAGAAACGTGCCGCGGGGCAGTTTCGACTTGAAACTGTCTACCACTTTAGCGACTCCGTCAGCGACGCCGCCAAGATCCCGGCCTTGCACATTAGCCAGGACGTCAAAAACCGGCTGTACATTGTAATGATTCACGATGACCGGTGACTCGCGCCGCTCAACGGTGGCCAGGTTCCCCAGCAACTCCGGACGCGGCAGATTGGGCGCCACTACCGGCGTGTTTTTCAAATCCTGCAGGGTGTCCATTTTGTACTGGGGCGTCTGCACCGCGACCTGGTAGTTCACGCCGTTCTGAAAATTGAGCCAGTAGTTGGGAGCAGTCTGACCGCTCGAGCTGAGCGAAATCAACATGCTCTGCGCGACATTGTTTTGCGTCAGGCCAATTTGTTCGGCTCGCGTCCGGTTCACATTCACACGCAGGTCGGGCCCATGCACGAGTTGATGCACGTGGGTATCGACTGCTCCGGGAATTTGCGCGACGCGCGTTTTGATTTCGTTGGCGATGTCGTACCCTTTCGGGTCGCGACCGGTTATTTGAATATCGATCGGCGCCGGAATGCCGAAATTTAAAATCTGACCGACGATATCGGGCGCGGAGAAAAAGAATTCCATGTCCGGAAAATCGCGATGCAATTTCTCGCGCAGGATCCGCACGTATTGCGCGGTTGGCTTATGATTTGGATTGAGGGCGACAAGGATTTCACCATCGGCCGAGCTGATCGTTGAACTATCGCCAAAGGCGAGATTAATTCCGCTCGAAGGCAGCCCGATATTATCAAGCACGTTCTGGATTTCGTTAGGTGGAATGACTTCGCGAATGGCGTTCCCCACCTGAAAAAATCGTTCCTGGGTTGATTCGAGTCGCGTGCCGGCGGGCGCGCGCACGTGCAATCGAAATTGGCCGGCATCGACCGCTGGAAAGAAATCCCGCCCCAGAAAAGGAACCAGGGCGAACGAAACAAGCACCATTGCGCCCATAGCTCCGAACACGAGGCGGCGATGCTCGAGACACCAGCGCAGCGCATTTACATAACGGGCGCGAAGCTTTTCGAACACATGATTGAACTTCTCGTGAATCCAGCTCAAAAAACCGAAAATTTGGCCTAAGCCGCTTAGACGAGGCGCGGTCGGGTTTTCGCGAGACCGATTGGCGATCTTCTCTTCGCCGCCGTCAGATCCTTCAACACTCTGGGAAAGGCTGGTATCAATTTCATCGAGATGTTCGCGTAGAAGAAATCTCACCATCGTCGGAACGACTGTGCGCGAGAGAAGATAAGAAGCGAGCATGGCGAAAATCACCGCCATGGCGAGCGGTTGAAAAAGAAATCTGGCCGTACCGCTGAGGAAAAAGATCGGCACAAAAACGATGCAAATACAGAGAGTTGAGACGAACGCCGGCACCGCAATCTGCGACGCGCCATCGAGGATGGCGCGCACCATCGGCTTCTTCATGGCAAGATTGCGATGGATGTTCTCGATCTCGACCGTAGCGTCATCCACTAAAATGCCGACGGCGAGGGCAAGTCCACCCAAGGTCATCAGGTTCAGGGTTTGGCCGAGCGCGCTGAGAACGATGACCGAGCATAAGATCGACAACGGGATTGAAGTGGCGACCACCAGAGTCGAGCGCCAGCTTCCGAGAAAAAGCAGGATCATGAGCGCTGTCAGGCACGCCGCGATCACACCCTCCTTCACAACGCCGTTGATAGCGGCCCGCACGAAGATCGACTGATCGAACAGTTGAGTGATGTCGAGCTCGGGCGGCAAGGTCGCCTTGATCCGCGGCAACGCCGCTTTCACCCGGCTGATGATATCGAGTGTGGACGCGCTGGCGCTTTTCAAAACCGTAAGCAGTGCCGAGCGCACTCGATTTTGCGCAACGATGTTCGTTTGCACGGCAAAGCCGTCTCGAACGTGCGCGACATCGCGAATGTAAACCATCGCGTTGTTTACCTGTTTGATTGGCAGATCGTTCAGTGTCTGCAAAAGTTCCGGGCTCGAGTTCAACCGCACATTGTATTCGCGGTCGCCGATTTTCTGGGTCCCGGCCGGAAGGATGACGTTTTGGGCATTGAGCGCGTTGCTGACGTCCGCTGGAGAAAGTCCTTTGCCGAAAAGTTTCTGCGGATCGATATCGACCATGACCTGGCGCGACTTGCCACCGTATGGGAGCGGGACTTGTGCGCCTTGCACGGTCGCGAGCTGTGTGCGGATGAAATTTAAACCAAGATCGTAGAGCTGCTGTTCAGAAAGCGTTTTGCTGGTTAGGCCGAGTTGCAGGATTGGCACATTAGAGGCGCTGTATTGAAGGATGAGAGGCGGCGTTGTGCCGGGCGGCAGAATGCGCAGGAGCGTCTGGGTGATCGATGTGACCTGGGCAACGCCGGCCTCGACCTTGGCGCCTTCGTGGAAGAAAACCTTGATGACCGAAACGCCGTTGTAACTCTGTGACTCGATATGCTCGATATCGTTCACGGTCGTGGTCATGGCGCGCTCGGTCACCGTGACGAAGCGTTTCTCCATTTCCTCGGGCGCGACGCCGGGAAAGCTCCAGATCACGCTCACCACCGGGATGTCGATCTTGGGAAAAATGTCCGTAGCCATGCGCGTAATCGTGACAATGCCCATGAGCACGATCAGAATGGCTGCGACCGTAAAGGTGTACGGCCGCCTCAGAGCTAAACGAACAATCCACACGGCGGTTTGTTAGTGCGCCGTTTGCCTGGCAGGGATTCCTTTGGCCGCGCCGTTGCCGCGGGAGCGGCGTCGACGTGTTTGCAAAGCGCCTGCCGCGCGTCCTGCAACCACGCGGGCACGACCCTTGTACGCCGCTTCAATAGAGCTTGCCAGCTTTCGCCAGTAGGCTGCTACCAATGCTTCTCTAGTAGGTAAAGTTCTCATCCGATAGTGTCTCCGTTCTCAACCAGCCGTTTAAAATTGCCCAGATACTCCTCCATTCTTTGCGACAGACCTGGGGGATCGAAAATCGAACGGATCTTCAGCGTCACTTCCGTCTCCTCCTCAGAGCGTGGCTCGAAAGAGACCACGCCTGACATGAAACCGTTGGACATGCTGCGCCACGCGATTCGTCGGCCGGGAACTTGAAGTATGATGTGGAAGACTCCATTTTGGTGACTGCCATCCGGATGCCAGGTGTAGGAAAAATGCGTGTCATCGATTCTTTGCACTTTTCGTAGCGGCGTGACGAATTTGGGAAGCTCCTCCAAGCGCGACCACTGCTCATAGACGCGATCAACGGGCGCCTTCACGACCACCAAGTGTCTGGCGGCGTTCATTGCGGTGAGAGCGGGTTCCATCGTTTGAATCAAGTTGCTAGACGCTGAAGCGCGCGTACTGCTCCCTCGAAAACGCGCGGTTCCATCCGTCGGTGAAGTTAAAAAGGGCCATGTTCAGAACGAGCATCGGATCATGACGTCGTCGGGAGCGCCGAAGACTCCTCGGCAGTTTGGGCCTTGAATTGGTTTGAGGTCGTTTAGGTTTCATTTCTGTTACTTTTTTCTGTTCCACACCCTAGACAACCTCGCGAGGCGCTACCATGAAGCGGTCGGAGGATTTTTCGGTGCTTCGCAGGAGAGAGCAGACAACACCTCTTTCGAGGGAGGAAACAAAAGTGGCGCGACAGCGCAGGCTTGTTAGACTTCTGGCATGCGCACGCGCGCACGACGTCGATCAATCGGTGTCAAACATGCGCTTGGGCCAGCGGTTAGATTGTTATGAAACCCGAAGCTACTACTGCGGAACCAGCCGTATTCGCCGCAAAGGATCCATCTGCTGGCCGGATCAGCCCGCGAAGCGAACCTGGTCCAGCTGAGGATGACGAAAGCGCAGCAAAACACCTGTTTAAACTATCCCATGATGTGATCCTTTCCGTGGATCGCATCGGGACTGTTCTTTGCATTAACCAGCGCGGCGTTCAACTCAGCGGCTATTCAGAAGCCGAATTGCGCGGCGCGAATGTTTTTGAACTTCTCCTTGTTCCAGAGGACCGGCTGCTTATCCGCGAAGTGTTTGCGGATGTGATAAGGGGCGAAACGCGGGAATATGAGGTTCGCTGGAGAAAAAAGGACGGCACCATTGTACATTTTGATGCCGCAACTGTTCCGCGTCTGTCTACCAGTGGAGAATTTTTGTCCACCCTCTGCACTTTGCGCGATGCGACCGAGCGCAAATGCGCCGAAGAAAAACTGCACAAGAGCGAAGAGAAATATCGGGACCTGATCGAGATTTCGCCCGACGCGATCTACGTCGTTGACGGCAATGGCGTCTGCGTTTTGGGAAACGGCGCTGGCGCTGAGTTGGCTGGAATCGCCCAGGACGAGCTGGTCGGCACACCTGTCACGGACACTTATCTACCCGAAGAACGCCACCTGTTCAAAGAGCGACTCAAGAAATTAGAGGCGGACACCACTTTGCGCTTCGAGAGAAAATTCGTGCGCAAAAATGGAGAAATCGTTCCCGTGGAGGTCTCCGTTTCCGCAATACGCGGCGGATATTTTCAAGCGATCCTGCGCGACATCAGCGAACGCAAACGAGCGGAAGAAGCGCTGCGGCACGCGCACCAGAATTATGTGACGCTGGTGAATTCGCTCGACGGAATCGTATGGGAGGCCGACGCGCAGACCTTTGCCTTCAACTTTGTCAGCCCGCAAGCCGAGCTCATGTTGGGCTATCCATTGGCGCGCTGGACAACCGAACCAACTTTTTGGAAAGACCACATTTATCCCGACGACCGAGAATGGGCGACCAGCTTTTGTATCGACGCAACCCGCGCGAAACGTCCGCACGATTTTGAATATCGGATGGTCGCGGCCGATGGCCGCATCGTTTGGCTGCACGATGTCGTGACCGTTGTGGTCGAGAATGATCAGCCTGTCCAGCTGCGTGGTGTCATGTTGGACATTACCGAGCGCAAACGAGCGGAAGAGGCACTCAAAGAAAGCGAGGAACGGTATCGGGTATTGGTCGAGTTCTCTCCGAACAGCATTTGCGTCCATCGAGACGGCAAGCTGCTTTACGTCAATCCGGCGGGCGTGCGGCTCTTTGGTGCAAAAAATCTCGACGAACTCGTGGGACGCTCCGTCCTCGATTTCATTCATCCGGATTCGCTGCCGGCCGTCAGGGAGCGAATTCGCCAGGTTGGAGCAGGAGAAACCGCCCCGCTGATCGAGGAGAAATTCGTCTCGCTGAATGGAGAAGTCTGGGACGTAGAAGTGACCGCGATCCCGATCATTTACGAGCGCGCTCCGGCTTCCCAGGTCATCATTCGTGATATCACTGAGCGCAAGCAAGGCGAAGCTTTGTTAGCCGGAGAGAAGCGGCTGCTGGAGATGATCGCGACCGGTGTTGAGCTGAAAGAGATCTTAAATGAATTGTGTCTGATTATCGAGGAACAGCGAAGCGGTACGCTCGCGTCGGTTCTGTTGCTAAGTGCCGATGGCACTCATCTGGATGTCGTTGCAGGACCAAGTCTTCCCAAAGAATGGACGCGGCAAATGGAAAAGCTACCAATTGGCCCCTGTGCTGGCTCTTGCGGCACGGCTGCGTTTCGGGGATCACCGGTCATTGTCTCCGACATCTCGACTGACCCGTTGTGGGACGTGCCGGAGCATCGCGCCTCTGCTTTGAAACACGGGCTGCAAGCCTCGTGGTCCAGTCCAGTACTCTCGTCGAAAGGAAAAGTCCTGGGAACGTTCTGCATGTACTATCGCCAACCGCGGACTCCTGGTTCGCAAGACCTAGAGCAGATCGAGTTAGCGACGCACCTTGTGCGCATCGCGATTGAACGTGATCGTGCCGAGGACGCTCTGCGCGCTTCCGAGCAGCTCGCACGCGGGCAGGTGGAGGCTCTCACCTACACCCTCGATGTTCTCGCGACTGCGCCAGCGCCAGACAGATTCCTCGGACAAATGTTGAGCACGATTGGCCGCCTCCTTGGGGCGCAAAGCGTAATCTTATGGTTGTTGAACGAAGCAACTGAGTCGCTCGTGTTGCGGGCCGCAGCGCAGGGCTCAAACGTTGCGGCGGCCGACCCCGAGCATCCGTTCGTCAAGAATCCTCTCCTGTGGAAAGAGGACAAAGTGCTTCAGGAAACCGTGTTCACAGGAGCACCGGTCATTTGCGAGGACATTGAGAACGATCCGCGTGTCACAACAGCAATTCGCGAATATTTCAAGTCGAAGGGAACCAAGAAATATCTGACTATTCCCACGTTGGTGGGAGGGCGCGTGAAAGGGTTCATCGGGATTCGTCACGGCGACCGGCCGCCTTACCGACCGGAAGAGATCGAACTAGCGCAGGCGCTCGCGCATCAGGCGATGTTGGCTATTCAACTCAATGAATTTGCCGAACAAAGCCGGCAGGCGGCCATTTTGGAAGAACGAAATCGAATGGCGCGCGACATTCACGACACACTCGCACAAGGGTTCACCGGCGTAATTGTGCAATTGGAAGCGGTCGAAGACGCAATCGGGTGTTATCGCCGCAAGGAAGCGAACGAACATTTGCGGAGGGCAAGCGAACTAGCGCGGCAAAGTTTAAATGAAGCTCGCCGATCGGTCCACGCGCTGCGGCCACAAGCCTTGCAACAAGACAATTTTTGGGAGGCGCTGAAAGGAATCGTTAAGAACACAACAGCCGGAACCATGCTTCACACCCGATTCGAACTTCGAGGAAGGTTGCGCGAACTCCCGCCAATTTGGCAGGAAAATCTTCTGCATATCGGACAAGAGGCTTTGACCAACGCGCTGAAGTACGCGCGCCCCCACAATTTCGAAACGCGATTAACTTTCAACACGAAGCAACTGCGTCTCGAGCTTCGCGACGACGGCCACGGATTCCGGCTCAAAGATCAACACGATGGCCAGGGGTTGGCCGGAATGCGGGAGCGCGTCGAACAAATGGGCGGGGAACTCAAAGTCACCAGCGCGCGGGGCAAAGGCACAAAAGTCGTTGTCACCCTGCCCTACAACGGTGAATCGAGATCGTGAAAACGAAAACGAAACCAGCGCGCAAAACTACAACCCGCGCCTCTGGCAGGGACGGCACGTCGAAACGCCAGTCCGGCTCGAACCGTCCGGGGCATCGCAGCGCGAAGCCCACACCAAAAAAATCGCGCATCGGTGTTCTCATCGCCGACGACCATACCGTGGTGCGCGAAGGTTTGGTCTCGTTAATTCGACGCAAGCCGGACATGGTGGTACTGGGCGAAGCCACCAATGGCCACGAAGCGGTCAATTTGTGGAAGCAGCATCGTCCGGATGTGACCCTGCTCGATTTGCGGATGCCCGAACTCGACGGTGTCGGCGCAATCAAAGAAATCCGCGATCACGATGAGCACGCTCGCATCATTGTCCTTACCACCTTCGACGGCGACGAAGATATCTTTCGTGCGATTCAAGCCGGCGCGAAGGGTTATCTGCTCAAGGACGTGCCGCGCGAAGCGTTGATGGATAGTATCCGCCGGGTGCACGCCGGTGAAACTTGTGTTCCCGTTCATCTCGCAGCCAAGCTGGCGGAACGCGTTAGTGGCGAAACGTTGAGCTCGCGCGAGATCGATGTGCTCAAGCTGATGGCCCAGGGAAAAAGCAACAAAGAAATCGGCTCCGCGCTATTTATCAGCGAAGGCACGGTGAAATCGCACGTAAAAGCGATCTTTGCCAAGATGAATGTCATCAGCCGCACCGAAGCCGTCTCAAGCGCTACCCGACGCGGCTTGATCCAACTGTAGTGGCCGTGGTGGCACCGGTGACGGCTTCGATTGCTCGCGTTCTATTCCAAACGAGGGAACAGGCGTTATCTCATTCTTGGCACCGGAAAATCCTGCGAACGCGCAATCGTCAAGGCGGTGATAGTCGAAGAGATCATAGGCCAACAAAAATAAACCAAATGAGATGCTTATGACCGATAATCGAATAGAATTGGAAGAACCCGTGGTACGGCGGGCGCAGCAAAACAACCGTAACAAAAAAAGTGTATTTGATCGCGCCAACAGAACATCAACCAGTACAAACGAAACTATGAAAAAATCTAATTCGAGAAAGACGATAGAACTTCTACACAGACGTGACGCCCCACTGGAGACACGAACTGATCTCACGCCTTCGGCGACGAAAGACATCGCCGCGGCGATGAACGCCATTCTGGCTGATGTCTTCGCGCTCTACGTGAAAACGAAAAATTTCCACTGGCACATGAGTGGTCCGCATTTTCGCGACTACCACTTGTTGCTCGACGAACATGCCGATCAGCTTTTCGCGATGACCGACCAGATCGCGGAACGAGTTCGAAAGATTGGTGGACTTACGCTGAGATCGATTGGTCAGATTTCCCGTACCCAGCGTGTGCTGGATAACGATGCAGATTATGTCGAGCCCTTGGACATGCTGGCTGAGTTAGCCGACGACAACCGGACGATGGCCGCACGACTTCGCGAGGCGCACAACGTGTGCGACGAGCATCGTGATGTTGCTACCGCAAGCCTGATCGAAGTCTGGATCGATGAAACCGAGCGACGCGCGTGGTTCCTGTTCGAAGCAACGCGCCGCGTGAATTGATCTTCGAATTCTTCCCGTAAAATACGTGCTGTAGCCACGGCGCTTTGTCGCCGCGCTTTGTGAAGCAACACTGCTAGCGCGCCTCGACACCGCGAGGCGACTACAACATAAATCAGAGGGTATTATGAATTACAGACTTTTAGGAAAATCGGGGCTGCGTGTTTCGGAATTCTGCCTGGGCACGATGACCTTTGGGGAAGACTGGGGCTGGGGCTCGTCAAAAGACGACGCGAAAAAAATCTATGACGCTTTTCGGGAAGTGGGCGGTAACTTCATTGATACCGCCAACATCTACACGAAGGGCACCAGTGAGTCCTTTCTCGGCGAGTTTCTCAAAGGACATCGCGAAAGCGTGGTTCTCGCGACAAAATATACAAATGCCGCTCCAGGCACGGACCCAAACGCAGCGGGCAATCACCGCAAGAACATGGTGCAAGCGGTCGAGGCAAGTCTCAAGCGGCTTCAGACCGACTACGTCGACCTATACTGGGTCCACATCTGGGACCAGATCACTCCTGTTGAAGAAGTGATGCGTGCCTTGGACGATCTCGTTCGCCAGGGAAAAGTGCTTTATGTCGGAATCTCGGATGCGCCTGCCTGGTGGATCGCCCAGGCGAATACATTGGCCACGCTTCGCGGTTGGTCGCCATTTGTTGGGCTGCAAATTGAATACAGTTTGATCGAGCGGACAGTCGAACGCGAACTGATTCCCATGGCCAAGGCGCTGAATCTTGGCGTGACTGCGTGGTCACCGCTCTCGAGCGGTGTGCTCACCGGAAAATATCACGGTCACGGTTCCTCCGAAGGCGGGCGAATGAGCTCCGATATGATGAAAGCGTTCATGCCCGAGGAGCAAAGGGCCAGGCGCATTGTTGCAGCTCTCAAAGCCGTGGCCGATGAGGCTGCTCACAGCATGGCACAAGTGGCCCTGGCCTGGCTGCGTTATCGGCCAGTACCGGTGATTCCGATTATCGGTGCGCGGAAGCTGTCACAACTCAAAGACAACCTTGCCAGTGGCGATGTTTCGCTGTCTGCCAATCAATTAAAGACTCTGGATGAAGCCAGCCGGATTGAACTCGGATTCCCATACGAATTTTACACCACTGATCTGGTTCGTGGCCTTGTTTACGGCGGGATGCGCGACAGGATTGTGGTCTAAAATATTCAATGCATCCGATGATTCAAAATACGTCGACGCACGCAGCCGACACTAGATAGTGAGATTGTGGCCCTCATCGAAACACGCCGACTTAACGTGAAAGAACCTCGCGAAGGCTGGAGCGGGCGTTTTTTCCATTCACAAAACATGACGTTCGCCTACTACACGGTTAAGGCGGGCGCCTGGATTCATGAGCATTCCCATCCAAACGACGAGGTGTGGAATATTATCGATGGTCAGCTTGAGATCACGATAGCCGGAGACGCCCAGATGGGCGGTCCCGGATGTGCGGCGGTTATTCCTCCAAACACTGCTCACTCAGTCAAAGCGCTGACCGACGTGCGAGCCATCGTCGTCGATTATCCACGCCGTAATTCGATAGGCGGCATCGCGCTATGATCACGAAAACTTGAATGCAGATACGGCATTTCTCTTCGGCACCTTTCACTGAATAGCAGCCGGCTCCCAGCGGGGTGAGAAATACCATGACGATCAAACTGCCTCGAATCAATGTCGACCGCTTGAGTCTGACAACGGCATCCTGGTGGAGCACTGGGGATGTGATCGAAGACGAGGCTACGCGCGAGTCATCGAAGAGCGGCCTGCCGATGTTGGCGACAAATTTCCTGGCCGAACCAGTACGTAAACCTGTTTGATTCAGTTCAGAATCTTGTTTCAGGGCGGGAATTCCTCCTCTGTACCCCGAAGGAGGGAGTGAGCATCACCGCTTAAGCAGTGATACACAATCCTACGGACGTACAGTGGCTGACTTCTAGTGGTTGTCGATATGGTGGGGAGAAAAGAACAAACCAATGAAGATCAAAATACGGCGAATTTCTCAGTCTCTCTGCATCGTATTATTGCTGCTGACCTGCGGCACGCTCTCAGCGCAGAGCGAAAAAGGTCGCGTGCGGAATATTGTCCTCGTTCACGGTGCTTGGGCAGATGGTTCAGGTTGGAAAGGCGTTTACGACATTCTCGCCAAGGATGGTTACAAGGTAAGTATCGTCCAGGAGCCGGAGACATCGTTCAAAGAAGATGTGGCGGCGACGAAGCGCATCCTCGCTCTGCAAGATGGACCATGCATTCTTGTGGCTCACAGTTATGGCGGCGCCGTAATCACCGAAGCGGGAACGGATCCATCGGTTGCGGGATTGGTATACGTCGCGGCCCACATGCCGGATTCCGGAGAGAAAGAGTCAGAGGACGGAAAGCGCTTTCCGAGCGACCTCGCTAAATCGGGCGCCATAAAGAAAACGCCCGACGGTTTCACATATATCGACCCTGCACAGTTTCATGAATACTTCGCAGCCGACCTGTCCGCCGAGCAGGCCGCTTTCATGGCGCGATCGCAGGTGTTCAACTTCGCGGACAATTTCTCAGCGACGATCACCACGGCTGCCTGGAGAACCAAACCGAGCTGGATGGTAGTGGCGGGAAGCGATCGAACCATCAATCCCGACTTGGAGCGGTGGTATGCCGAGCGAGCCAAGAGCCATAAGGTTGAAGTCGCAGGCGCCAGTCACTCAGTCTACGTCTCACATCCCAAGGAGGTTGCAGATGTAATTGAGAGTGCAGCACGTGCGGTCTCGAAGTAACTGCGAGTTAAGATCATGCGTCTACTCAACATCGAATCCTCTCCGCGCGGATCCAGGTCTGCGTCTATCGCCGTCACCAGCGCCTTCGTCGAAGCCTACCGTCAGGCTTGTCCTGGGGTCATGGTCGATACCTTGAACGTTTGGGAGGAAAAGCTGCCGGACTTCGACCAGGAGGCCATCGGGGCGAAGTACAAAGGCGTGTACAAACAACCGATGGACCAGGCCGAGACCGCCGTCTGGGACAAAATCCAGGAGCTGGCAGTACGCTTCCAGCAAGCGGACCGCATCGTGCTCGGCGTGCCTATGTGGAACTTCGCCTACCCTTACAAGCTCAAGCAATTGATTGATCTGGCCTGTCAGCGGAACATGCTCTTTACCTATGACGGCAACGAGTACGGCCCTTTGCTGAAAACTCCCCGCGCCTTCGTGGTCTATGCGCGGGGCGGGACCTATGCGGAAGACTCGCCGACGCCCGCTTCCCGGTTCGACCATCAGAAAGGATACATTGATTTCTGGCTGAAGTTTATCGGGGTCAAGGAGGTCCATACGCTGGTGGTGGAAGGCACGACGTGGCGCGGGAAAGAGAAGGGCGAAGAGAGTATCGCGCGTGGTCAAGCTGAGGCAAAAAAGTTGGCGGCGGATTTCTAACCGGTCCTATGCGCTGTAGTCGATAGAGTTGCAAAACCAGAAAGGGGACTGACAAACAATGATGAGAGCGACGAATGGATATATTAGCCGAAACATTGAATATTCCTGAAGGTTCGGCGGACAGATCTCAGTTAATGGCAATTCCGCGGGTCCACTTTGCTCATCTACCAACGCCGGTGGAAGCGTTGCCGCGTCTTTCCGCGACCTTGGGAGGACCACGTTTGTTGATTAAACGGGACGATCAAACCGGACTCGCCTTTGGCGGTAATAAGACTCGCAAACTGGAATTCCTCGTGGCGGAAGCGCGTGATCAGGGAGCGAGGACCCTGGTCTCTGGCGGAGCACTACAATCCAATCATTGTCGTCAGACCGCAGCAGCGGCAGCTCGATTCGGGTTCAAATGTATTCTAGTCCTTACGGGAGAAAAGCCACCGCTCCCGTCTGCAAACTTGTTGCTCGATGAATTGTTTGGAGCGGAAATCGTGCATGTCGCCGAGCGCAAACATCGGGACAGAATTCTTCAGGAAACATTCGATCATGCTGCCAAAGAGGGAATGAAACCTTACCTCGTTCCCTATGGGGGATCGAGTCCCACAGGTGCATTGGGATATGCCTTCGCGATGAAAGAGCTCATAGAGCAAAACCTCCAGGCGGATTGGATCGTGTTTGCTACGTCGTCCGGTGGCACGCATGCGGGACTCCTGTTGGGTCAGCGCGTGTTTGGATATAAAGGCAAGATCCTGGGAATCAGTATTGATGAATCAGAAGAATGGTTGAAGCAACACGTCTCGGAATTGGCGTCGTTGGCCAGTGAAAAATTGGTGAAGCGTATTGAGTTCACACCAGGCGAGGTGTTGGCAAACGCCAACTATTGCTCAGCGGGTTATGGGGTGTTGACCGAGCGTGAACGGGAAGCAATTCGTTTGTTTGCAACATACGAAGGTCTCTTGTTAGACCCTGTCTATACCGGACGCGCCGCTGCCGGGATGATTGATCTGATCCGTAAAGGATTTTTCAAGACAGACGAGACTGTCTTGTTCCTGCACACAGGAGGACAACCAGCGTTGTTCGCGGATCAATACGCGAACAAGATTTAAGCCGCGGATTAGCCTGCTGGTTCCGCGCGTCAGATCGGACTTGCGCTACTCTGCAGCTCGGCGACCACCAGACAAGCATCGTCTGTTAAGACTCTCGAACCGGCAAAGTTGTAAACATCACTAATAATGGCTTCGAGCAGAGACTCAGTGGGCTGATGAACATTGGATCGAATGCTTTGCTGCAAACCTTCAATGCCAAAGTCACGGTCTCTCCTTATCCTCCATCTCAATAATACCGTCAGTGAAAAAGAGGAGGAAATCGCCGGGCGAAAGTTTAGCTTCGGTCGTCTTAAACTGTGCGTTGGGAATTAGGCCCATCGCAGGTCCGCTGGAGCCTTCGCCAGACGCTACCGTCCCGACTTCGCCCGCCGTTCGGCGCACATGCAACGGCGCAGGATGACCGGCGCGAGCAAAACGGGCGGCGCGCTCTCTGATGTTGATGACACAGTAAAGCACTGTCGCGAAGACTAGCGTGCCGGTCTGTTTCAAAATTCTCGTAAACTCGCTGTTCAGTTCTGTGAGAAATCGACCCGGATCGGCGGCCTCAGCCGCGTGCGTTTCGATCAATGCCCGCAACATCGCTGTGATCAACGCCGCGCGCACTCCGTGTCCCATCACGTCGCAGATACAAATGCCGGCTGTGTCGTCCGAAAGACGTGCGATGTGAAAGAAATCACCGCCCATCATACTGGCCGGCAGGTAACGATGATAAAAACGCAGCGTCGTCGATCCCTCGACTCGAACTTCCCGGAAAACTCGGATAGACATTCGGCATCAGCGCCTGCTGTAACTCCGTTGCCATACGGAGGTCGGTTTCCATTTGTTCATTCTTGTGACGAATCACCCGGTCGCGCTCTTCCAGTTCGCGGATGTTTGTCAACAAGAGGGCGTTTTGTACTTTGAAAAGTGTCTCCGTGGCGATGAATCCCAGGAACCCACCTCTTTCATCCACTAACAGCACGTCGTCATAGAAGTTCTCGTCCGGACGCGCAAACACGGCGCGCAAGACATCTCCGATTGGCATCGCGACATCGATGCGCGTCTCTTGCTTGCAAAGATGCTCGGCCAATCGGCTTTCGCGCCCAGAGGGAAAAACCGTAACGTCCACCGAGCAACGCTGCCGTTTCTTGTCGTGAACACATCCCGAGCAGGCGCTCGCCGTCGAGCACGGCCACAAAGTTTGCGATTCCGCTCTTGAAAATCTCAAAAACGGTTTCCATTGTCGCGCTGCTCTGGGTCGCCGTCCGATGGCTGACAAGCGTGCGTAAATCGATCGATTCGGCTCGCACCGGCGGACGAAGCTCGAGAGGGACGGGAGAAGCTTTTTCCTGGGACTGCGCGGTCGCGTGCACAAACATCTTACTAACAGATTTTGACAGTCAATGTGTGTTACAAATTAATGACAGAGCATGGTGGGACAAACCAACATCAACTTCCACTCTACCTGTGAAGCAAGGCTCACAACGCGGACACGAACTAATCACAAGAATTCACGAGCACATTGATGTTTCTTTGAGCGTTCCTTGTTTTCCACCGAAAACGCCTCGGAACTCAAATTCGTTTCCAATATAGCATTTTCGAGCGGCGAAGCTTGCTATCGGCGCCCGCCATGGCCCGCTGGAATCATGAAGACCTTCTGGACAGTTCGTGATCTCGCGCGGATGGTTGTGGCGTGACAGAGCATATCCTCAATGTTAAGTGCGCTGTAGAGAAGAACATCGGGGGCATCGCGCGACATGTTACCTCGACACCAGTCATAGAAATATTTGAGGGAAGCTTTCTGTGGGAAGGCGTCGTGGAAACGTTTGAGATTGCTTGCAACCCAACGGTCAAACGCTGTTATGGCTTCGTCTATCGAGAAGACGACACTCTACGGTATGTGGCCATTGCCGAAACCGATGAGGTGAATTCGCCGAAAATGGCGGTCAAAACGTTCATCGCTTCCCGCGTGGAGCAATCAACCGGCTGATTGGGCGACCCTGTTCCTCCGCCGTGATCAATCCGTATTTCCATCTGAATTGAGGGATCCGATGTTATCCTGTTTTTGGCACTGGAAATCCCGGGAATGAGCAATCGCCGAGATGTTGATAGTCGGAACACCAAAGCACAATTAAAATAAACCAAAGGAGAAGGTTATGGCTGATCAACAAATGCCGGTTCGCGAACCAAGGAAGAAAGAATAAAACGCAACACGTCCTCCCCCACCCCATTCACCCGTGAGACCGCTATTCAAAAGGTTCGCGCGGCCGAAGACGCCTGGAATTCGCGCAATCCTGAGAAAATGGCTCTGGCCAGTTACGACTGATTTACCCCGGCGAACAGAATCCACTTTGCATAGATGAGACCAAGAGCCGCACTTGGTTTCGTCGAAATTAAAGCGCGGCAAAGATGAATGAAGCATTAACAAGAAAGAAAAAATTATGAGCTACATCGAAACCAAAGACGGAGTACGAATCTATTATAAAGATTGGGGTAAAGGACAGCCGATCGTGTTCAGTCATGGCTGGCCGTTAAGCGCGGACGATTGGGACGCGCAGATGCTGTTTTTCCTCTCCAAAGGTTATCGGGTCATCGCGCACGACCGACGCGGCCACGGCCGTTCGACGCAAGTAGGCGATGGTCACGACCTCGACCATTATGCCGACGATCTGAAGGCCGTCACTGACCATCTCAACCTGAAGGATCCGATTCACGTCGGCCATTCGACCGGCGGCGGCGAGGTGGTGCGTTATCTCGCCCGTCATGGCGATAAGAATGTAGCGAAGGCGGCGATCATCAGCGCCGTGCCGCCGCTGATGGTGAAGACCCCGGCCAATCCGCTAGGCGCTGCCCAAATCGGTGTTCGACGATCTCCAGGCCCAACTCTTCGCCAACCGCGCCAAGTTCTATTACGATTTGCCGGCCGGCCCGTTCTATGGCTTCAACCGTCCGGGCGTGAAAACGATCGAGCCTATCGTTTGGAACTGGTGGCGCCAGGGCATGATGGGCGGTGCCAAGGCGGGTTATGACGGCATCGTCGCGTTCTCGCAGACCGATTTCACGGAGGATCTGAAGAAGATCTCGGTGCCGGTTCTGGTCATGCATAGCGAGGACGACCAAATCGTGCCCTATCAGGCCGCCGGTCCACTCTCAGCCAAGCTCCTCAAGAACGGCACGCTGAAAATGTACAAGGACTACCCGCACGGCATGCCCACGACGCACGCCGACGTCATCAATGCCGATCTACTCGCGTTCTTGAATGCATAGTTAACCGACCGAAGGGGAGAGTCAGATCGCAGATATCTAAGCATGAAAACATCAACCAAATTACTGGTGGCCCTTTTCGTGTGTAGCTTCGTTGCGAGCGCCATAGCCGAAGCCGATCGTGTCCAGTCCAGCACCGACCCTGATTGGTCGGAGCTGATTGCGAGCATGGATAAGATGCACATGGCCATGGGCGCCGTCGTGCGGTCTGGCAACAGCGACGTCGACTTTGTCCGATTGATGCTTCCGCATCATCAGGCGGCAGTCGATATGGCGAAAACTCAGCTCTTGTACGGCAAGGATCCCCAAATTCGCAGACTGGCTCAGGAAATCATCACCGACCAGCAATCAGAAATCGAGTTGATGCAGCTTTGGCTGAAACAACAACACGCAAATTAATATGAGAACAATCCGTTGGTTTTTGCTTCTTTGTCTAGTAACACCGGCGATGGCACAACAGGCGCCCTGGGCGCGACCGGATGTCCCGGTCTCGAGCCACGATCGCGTCTACACGGCCGACCAAACTTCAAACACGGTTTCGGTGATTGATCCGACCGAGAACAAGTTGGTCGGTGTCATAAAACTTGGCGACCCCGTGCCTGGAGCTTTGAGTCCGCTCTACAAAGGACAGCTTCTTGTTCACGGACTCGGTTATTCGCCCGATAGCAAGACGCTGGCTGTCGTTTCAGTCGGATCGAATTCCGTAACGCTGATCGACACGGCTACGAACAAAGTTAAAGGCGTCTGTTTACGTCGGTCGATCGCCGCATGAAGCATTCTTCACCGCGAATGGACGCGAGCTATGGGTGACGGTCCGCGGCGAGAATTACGTTTCCGTAATCGATCCGACGCGGCTGAAGGAGACGAAGCGCATCGAGCTAGCGAACGGGCCGGGCATGACCATGTTCGGGCCAGACGGCAAGTATGCCTTCGTCTGCTCCAGCTTCACGCCCGAACTCGCGGTCATCGAAGTCGCGTCGCATAAGATCGTCAAGCGATTACCGCAAGTGAGTCCGTTTTCGCCAAACATCGCGGTCACCCCGGAAAATGACGAAGTGTGGATTACTTTGAAAGACGTCGGCAAGGTGCAAATCTACAGCGCGAAGCCGCCATTTGAGCAAAAGGCGGTATTGGATACTGGGCCGATCACGAATCACGTAAACTTCGCAAACAATCGCAATGGGAAATTCGCGTATGTGACCATTGGCGGGGCGAACGAAGTTAAAGCGTTCCGAAGAGGCGCCACGCCGGAATTGGTTGCGACCATTCCGGTAGGAGAACTTCCGCATGGGATCTGGCCGTCGGGCGATGGCTCGCGAGTTTACGTCGCGTTAGAAAACGGCGAACACTGCGTTGCGATCGATACCGTGACCAACAAAGTGATCGCCAATATCCCGATTGGACAAACGACGCAGGCCTTAGTCTATGTACCCAATGCCGTCCCGAGCGGTTCCGGCACAGAAAATCTGATGCCGCTTGGCGTTGCTGCGAATACAGCGCGGCTGCACTTGGAGGCAGGCGGAACCGCATTGCCAGATGCTCAGGCATCAGTGGCAGTGAATTCATTAGGCCTATTGGATCTTATTCAGATCGCAGCGAGAGGACTTGCTCCTCAGACGTCATATCAGGTGTATCTGGCGGAATCCAATCAGTCGCCATTCGGCAAACTTGAGCCACTTGCGGTCCTGAAAACAAATCCCGATGGCGCAGGTATTGTCCAGGCAATCGGACCATTGAAGGTGCTCGCAGGCAATGATCCAAACTCCGCCGCGTCTCAACGGTTTCTGATCGTTACGGACATCAAGGATTCATCGCAGGTGGTGCTGCGGCAAGCCGGCACACACGAAGCCGCTCCGGGAACAGCCAAAGACCGATGATTTCAGCTTGTTAGGTGCTTCTGACGATTTATTTGAGTCAGCCTCGTTTCTGGATAGCACGTCCGCGCGGCGACACAACGTAGCCAACACAGGCCGCGTGGCGGAAGCCTACGAACAGATGCGCAGCGGCGAGGTGCGCTTCCGCGTTGTCGTCACCATGGGCGCGTGAGGCAGCAATAAAGCAGTTTGATTCTACCTGGAACGAGGGAGCACGAATCACCTCACGAGTGGCATTTCAAAATCCCACGCTCGCGTCGTAGCGGCGGGTTGGCTTCAGCGAATATCTTGTGATGCTCGAATGATGAAAACTCACGGCAGAATATCGCTCGTCACCGGCCCAGGAGAAAAAATGGCTATGACTAATTTCGTGTCGACACTTTGCCTGGTGCTGCTGTGCAGTGCGATCTTTATCGGCTCAAGCACACTAGCTGCAGCACAGGACTCCGGCCTGGATGGAACCTACATCCTGGACGAAACCGACAGCGACAATGTGAATGAGGTAATCGAGGACGCGGTGGGGAAGCTGAACTTGCTGACGCGAGATATCGCTCGAGGGCGCCTCAAGAAACTGAACCCCGCTTATCGCCAGGTAGCCATCACTTCTTCTCCGAATGAAATCAGCGTCACAGTGGATAACCAGCGGCCGTTACGGACACCGGCGAAAGGTGCACCTGTCGCTTGGGTTGGTCCTGACGGAGGAAAGGTGAATGCTAGCATGCAGTTGGCAGGCCGGCGTTTGGAGCAGACATTCACGTCAGCAGACGGGCGCAGAGTTAATGATTACACTCTAAGCCCTGATGGGCGGACGCTGACTATGCAAGTGACAGAAACGAGCCCGCGCCTGTCTCAAACTCTCACGTACAAACAAGTTTACAGACGAGTCTCCTGAAAGAGGGAAGAATAAAGATGGAACAAACGCCGGCTGAATTGCGAGTTAAAGGAAAGGCCATCGTCCGTAGCATCGACAGAATAAGTGCGTTCGTCCTTCGCTACGGTTTAGTCCTGGTGGTTTTCTGGATCGGGTGCCTGAAGTTCACCGCCTACGAATCCAAAGGTGTTTTCAACCACGCCTCGCATAGTCCACTCCTGGCCTGGGCTTATCACATCCTGGACGTGCGAGATTTCTCGCGCGGTCTCGGCGTAGTTGAGATTACCATTGCGTTACTAATAGCGATTGGACCAGTCTGGCCAAAGCTCTCGATTGTCGGCAGCCTAGGCGGAATTGGAATGTTCTTAACTACGCTGAGTTTTGTCATTACGACGCCAGGAGTGTGGCAGGCAGGGTATGGATTTCCCGCCCTCGCCGGGTTTCCCGGCCAGTTTCTGGTCAAGGATGTTGTGTTGTTGGGAGCGGCTATCTGGACTCTGGCTGATTCTCTAAGACAGGTCGCTGCTGGAAACGGCTCCCCACCCAAAACCTCTTAAATTAGACGATGTGAAAGCTGCTAAGTCCGCATCGACAGAGAATACAAAGTAAGCCTGTAGATCCTAGCTAAGAAACAAAGCATTAAGAGAATAGAGCATCACAGTAACCAGCCGCACCGCGACTCAGGGCGCTGTTGCGGCATCTGATCCTCCTGGCGTTTCTGATAGTGAGCGGGTTGATCCCAATGTTCTGGCCCTCGTTGTAGCCCGGGGTCGCTGAGCCCGGACTGCGCGGCTCCGAGAACCGATGACCCGACAACGACGCTAACAAGGGGTCACTCCAAAGAGGCATCACAAAATCTCACTGCCTCGCAATGGCATGGACATGCGGCAGGCGCGACCCTGAAAGTATGAAAACAAAAAGAATACTTAGCATAATTGGCTCCACGCTGCTTGTGCTTGGTCCGACCAATTGGGCGGTCGCTCACGGTGGCGGCGGTGGAGGAGGATTTGGCGGTGGCGGTTTTGGCGGTGGCGGTGGCCACGGCGGTGGTGGCGGAGGTCACTTCGGCGGTGGCGGAGGATTCCGCGGTGGTGGAATGGCATTCCACGGTAGCGGAATAGGATTCCGCGGCGGTGGAGTAGGATTCCGTTCTGCTGGACCACGATTCGGCGGTGGCCGTCGCGCCATGACCAATGAGGCCACGCGTCAATCCCGAACATTCGGGCGAGCCGAGTTCAATAGAAGAATAGCGGCCCATACTGCCGAACGTCACGACGCTAATTGGCATCGCGACTGGGATCGGCGGCATGCCCACTTCGATCACAATCGGTTCTTTGTCTTTATCGATGGTTTCTGGTGTGGCCTAGATGCCGATTTCTTCCCGTGGGATTACTTCCCGTACTACGCTTATGACTATTACCCGTACGATTATTATCCCGGCTACGATGCGGACGCGGAGCAGTACGGCAACACTACGTGCGCAATCCGACAGTTAACGCCGTTCAAGGTGAGCTCTCGCAACTGGGATACTACAAGGGTCCAATCGACGGCATTTACGGCCGGCTGACGCGCGATGCGGTGGCGAAGTATCAAATCGCGAGGAAGCTCGACGTGTCCGGGAACTTGTCAGCCCAGACGCTACAGTCGCTCGGCTTGCCGCGGACGACTCCGAGTTAAACCCCAGATCGGATCACAATGAAACCACGGGTTGTCTTGCTCGATGCAGGCGACCCGCGCGTTTCATTTTGATTCTGGGAGTGTTCTTGGCCCCGGCATTGGTGGCAATGTTTTACCTGCTGCTAGCGAGGTGAATTGTTCACTGCACGAGCGGCCAGCATCTGGTGCCGCAAAATGCATTCACATAGAATGAATCGCAGCCAGCCAATAGTCCTTACCTGCGCGCGGCCCCACGACAGCACAGAGCTCACTCTGAAGAGGGATCACAAAACCCCACTGACGCGCAATGGCCGCGAAACGGAAGAATCACGATCTTGGAGTATGAAAAAGTTAAGATTAGTTAGCTTAGTCGGCATCACATCGATTGCCCTAGCTAACGCCGGATGGGCGGCTGGCCACGACGGCGGTGGTGGCGGTGGCTTCGGTGGCGGCGGTCACTTCGGGGGTAGTGGTTTCCACGGCGGTGCGTTTCCCGGTGGTGGACTGGTCAGAGGCGGAGTTGGCACGCGCGGCGGTGGCGTAGGCTTTGGCGCCATGCATCCGTCGCCTGGCGTTCCAAACTTTGCTGGCGCAGGATCCCGCTTCTCGTCATTCGGAAGACCATCATCCAGGCAGCCTGTATACGACGGACGACCTACTCGATCCATGACTCACTCCGGCGGAATGACTGCGTCTGACCAGCAACAGAATCGTTTTGCTTCGGGCGCGTCTCACGAACAAGGTGCGCGTCCGGAGCTCACAAGGCAGTTGGCTCAGCGCTTCCCGGGCCTTCGCGATCACATTGCCGCGCAGCATAATGCGAACTGGCACAACGACTGGGACCGCCGGCATGTTCACTTTGATCATGGTCGCTTCTTTGTTTTTGCCGACGGGTTTTGGTGCGGACTAGATGACGGTTTCTTCCCGTGGGATTATTTACCCTATTATCCTGACGACTACTACCCGTACGACTACTACACGAACACTGATCCGTACGATTACAACGGAAACACTTATGACATAGGCTCAGGTGATAGCGCCACGGTCCAGGCTGTCCAGACGCAGCTGTTCAATCTGGGCTATTACACTGACTCTATTGACGGCGTTTTTGGGCCGACCACTCGTGATGCGGTGGCGAAGTACCAAATCGCGAATCACCTTACCGTAACGGGGAGTCTATCGCCCGATACGATCCAGTCCCTTGGGCTAGTCCACGCAACGGCGAGTTGAACACGGATGATGAAAGCAAGGCTCATGCTCACGGGAAAACATCAACAATCATGAAGTACGAAAAGTTCAACGTATGAGAATCCACAAGCCAGACTTAGTCGCGGCAGAGTAAGAATGAAAATTGGATTCATTGGTTTGGGAATAATGGGGAGTCGCATGGCGGCGAATCTGCAGAAGCATGGTTCTTCATTAGTCGTGTTTAATCGCACGCGCGCCAAAGCAGAGCCGTTACTAGGTGCCTGCGGAACATTTTCAGATTCCCCGGCAAAAGTCGCCGATCAAGTGGACATCTTGTTCACGATGCTGGCTAACCCGGACGCGGTCGAACAGGCGGCTTTACGTGCGAACGGGTTTCTGAATTATCTTCGGCCAAACGCGCTTTGGGTCGATTGCAGTTCGGTTAACCCATCATTCTCGAAGAAGATGGCCGCTGCAGCGGCGGCGCGGCAGATTCGTTTTGTCGATGCGCCTGTGACCGGGTCCGCAGCAGTCGCTGAGCAGGGAAAACTTGTCTTCTGGGTTGGCGGCGAAGATGCGGATTTGGAGACGATTCGCTCGCTGTTGCTTTGCATGGGCAACAGGATTGTTCACGTAGGCGGCCACGGCATGGGAACTTCAATGAAAATGGTGATCAATCTGTTAATAGGTAACGCGATGGCGGCGTTCGCCGAAGGCATGGCGTTGGGCGAAGGACTCGGAATCTCGCGCGAAGTTTTGTTCGATTCATTGCTCGGTATGCCTGCGGTCGCGCCGTTTCTCGCGGCGAAGCGGGAGAAAATCGAGGCTGGGAATTACGAACCCGAATTTCCGTTGCGTTGGATGCAAAAGGATCTGCATCTTGCATCAGTGAGCGCGTACGAATCTGATGTGGCCTTACCCGTAACGAACGTAACCAAGGAAGTCTATCGCCTCGCAATGCGCGAAGGACATGCGACGGAAGATTTCTCGGCTATCTACGATTACCTCACGACGACCCATCAAACGTAGCTGAGATGATTGCGCCCTGATTTACGGAAATCTGGCGTTAGGTAAAAACTCGTTTCGCGTAGAACCAACACAACGCTTCCTCCCTCGAAAGAGGTAGGACAAGTCACCTCGCGAGTGGCAACGGAAAATCCCACACACGCGCATTGGATGCTGGTTGCTTACTGGTGATGGTATTCGCGCATGAATACGAACGCGTCTCAGACGGTTCCTGACGACGTTCAGGCTTACGTTCAACTTCAAAAACAGATGCACGAAGCCCTGCTCAGGGAACATCCCGAATGGGTTGAGCCTAATGGCGACTGTCCAATGTGCGAGGCTTACGAATCGCGCCTCGCAGAACTGTTCGGTCTTTCTCCTCACAGCGAACACCGCTCCGCTGCCTGACCAATACAATAACTCCGATAGAGAGAAGCCGTGACCGCTGCCAATTACAAAATCGCGGAGCTAGCAGCTCATTTTTAAAAAAAACTTCTACGAAGCGATTAGCTATGAACTCAGGCCAAGTCAGATAGCACGATCTACCTGGCAAAACCGCATGGAGCAGTGGGGGAGACGATCATGGCCAACCATAAGACGACAACGCCTCGGGTGATGGGTGTCGGCCATGTTGCACTCAACGCGCGGGACCCAGCGGCTCTTGCCGAATTCTATCGAGAGGTGCTCGGCTTTCAAGTGGTCCCGACGGAGACGTCCGACCTTGGCGAGAACGTATTCCTCAGCAGCCACCCGGCGCGAGGCTCGGTCGACTTGGCCCTCTTTCGTAACCCCGCCTACCAGCACACTGCTTTCGAGGTCCGTTCGCTGGCGGACCTTCGCGCCTTCCACAAGCGGCTCCTCGGCCGGGGCGTGCCAGTGAAGATGGCTCTCAACCACGGTGTGTCGCTTTCGTTCTACTTCGACGACCCGGAGGGGCACTTGATCGAGGTCTACTGGTCCACCGGGATCGACTGTCTCCCGCGCCACGGGGATCCCATCGATCTGACGCTGCCGGAAGAAGCACTCCGACGGGACGTGCGGGAGGTGGCGGCGCGGTAGTATGATCTGGAAGAAGAACGACTCTAAGAAACTCAATAAGGACCCGAAGAATGGCAAAGCTACTTCACATTCAAACGTCCCCACGAGGCAGCCGCTCGGCATCGCAGGCAGTGGCGGAGCATTTTATAGATTCTTATCGCAACACGCATCGCGGCGATACCGTGGAAACGCTCAATGTCTGGCAGGCCCAGTTCCCCGAGCTCGACGGCGCAATCATTGACGCGAAATACGCGATCGCGCACGGTCAACCGCACTCGCCTGAACAAGTGCACGCTTGGAAAGCTGTGGCCCGCCTCGCCGACCATTTTAAGTCGGCCGACAAATATATTGTGTCGCTGCCGATGTGGAACTTCGGCATTCCCTATAAACTGAAACACTACATCGACCTGTTGGTGCAGCCGGGGCTAACGTTCGGCTTCACGCAGGAGCAAGGTTACAAGGGACTGGTTACCGGCAAACCGCTCCTGGCAATCTATGCGCGCGGCGGCGCATATGGTCCCGGTTCCGGCGCAGAAGCCGCCGACCAACAGAGTACTTATCTGAAACAAATCATGGGCTTCATAGGGTTCGCAAATATCCAGGAGATTTTTATTGAGCCTACGCTCAGGAGTCCTACTTCAAAGGAAGAAGCTTTGACCGTTGCCAATCGCAAAGCGGTCGAATTAGCCGCGCATTTTTAGTCCGGACCAAGTGAAAATTTCGAATCAAAGGTGAAAGAGGTAGGAGGGAAATTCATATGGCTCCCGGCGTCATCATTGGCGAGCGCGTCGCAGAGATTCTCCGCACCGAACATGGGTTACAGATAGCAATCATGGCAGAAAAGTCCCGCGGCGCCGCTTTTGGGGCGTCTAGGACGCCTTCCAATCCAGAAAGGGTGTATGAATAAGTATGAATACCATAAAAGCGTCCGATGCTGCGAAGGCGGTGGTACGTCGCAATACCGAAGAGGTTCAAGGGAAAGGAAGATTTGACGTTTTCGAAGAACTGTTCGCGGACGACTTCGTTGACCACACACCCCAGCCAGACATGACGCCCGACAAAGCAGGCGTGCGTAAACTGTACGGCTATATGCGCGACGCATTCCCCGACTTTCATCCAAAGATCCATTGGCAACTTGCCGATGGCGATCGCGTAATCACTTACAAGACATACTACGGAACACATGAAGGAGATTTCCTCGGCATCGCTCCAACTCACCGCAAAATTCACTTCGAGACTGTCGACGTGATGCGCGTTCGCGACGGCAAGATCACCGACCACTGGGGTGTGGGAAATCTTTTCTCGCTGATGCAGCAACTCGGTGTGTTAAACCTCTGATTCAATTGAGCGAAACAAAAATGAAAGGGACAAAATGAGTAACGCAAAATTAAATGGAAAGGTTGCATTCATTACTGGCGGCAATCGCGGTCTCGGTTTGGAGACCGCTCGCGAGCTCGGCAAGCAAGGTATCGTTGTAGTTCTCGGATCACGGGATCGCGAAAAAAGGCGAAGCCGCAGCTGCGAAACTTCGCGACGAAGGCATTACCGCGGAAAGTCTGGCGCTTTGATGTCACAAAGCCGCAGGACCATCAGAAGGCTTACGATTACTTCGCAAAAAAATACGGCCGACTGGATATTCTGGTTAACAACGCCGGCGTTTGGAAGGAAAGCGACACTTCGTCGCCCAGTTCAGTGCCAAACGCCGGCCAGCGCGGTGTCGCCGGAAATCTTGCGCGAAACTTTCGAAACCAATTTCTTTGCGACCGTCGCTTTGACTCAGAAACTGTTGCCGCTTATTCGCAAAGCGCCTGCGGGTCGAATCGTAAATGTTTCCAGCATCCTTGGATCACTCACACTTCACGCCGACCCAGCTCACCAATTTATGCGTTCAAGGTCTTTCGCCTACGACGCCTCAAAGACGGCGCTCAACGCGTTCACCGTGCATCTCGCCCACGAGTTGCGTGACACCCAAATCAAAGTCAACTCAGCGCATCCTGGCTGGGTAAAGACCGATATGGGTGGCCCGAATGCGACGATGGAAGTTAGCGAGGGTGGCAAGACGAGTGCACAACTTGCCACACTCGCCGACGACGGCCCGAGCGGCGGGTTTTTCCATCTTGGCCAACCACTTCCCTGGTAAAACAAACGAAAGGAACACAAATGAACAATGGAAAACTAAACGGAAAAGTTGCGGTAGTAACGGGAGCGTCGAAAGGAATCGGCGCGGGCATCGCGAAAGAGTTCGCGGCAGAAGGCGCAGCCGTGGTCGTTAATTACGCGTCCGCGAAATCAGATGCGGATAAAGTGGTAGACGAAATCACTAAACGCGGCGGAAAAGCCGTCGCCGTGCAAGGCAATGTCGCGAAGAAGTCAGAAGTCGAGCGACTTTTCGCCGAGACGGAAAAGGCTTTGGGCAAGATCGACATTTTGGTCAACAACGCCGGCGTTTACGAATGGGTGCCACTCGAAGACGTAACCGAGCAGCAATTCCACAAAATGTTTGATACCAATGTGCTCGGGATGCTTCTCGTAACTCAAGAAGGGCTCAAGCATTTCAACTCCGAAGGCGGAAGCATTATCAACATCGGTTCGCTGGCCAGCTCTCTGACTCCGCCCACTGCGGTAGTCTACAACGCGACGAAAGGCGCGGTCGATGCGATCACGCGAACGCTGGCGAAGGAACTCGGTCCACGAAAGATCCGCGTCAACTCTATCAATCCGGGCATGGTGGTAACTGAAGGAGCGGTAGCCGGCGGTTTCACAGAAGGCGACATTCGGAAAATGTTGGAAACGCAGACGCCACTCGGTCGCATCGGACAGACGGAAGACATCGCGCCCGCCGCCGTCTTCTTCGCTTCGCCGGATTCGGCGTGGATTACCGGCGAAACGCTGCTAATCGCGGGAGGCCTTCGTTAGTCTGGCTCCAACTGAGCCACCTGCAGTTGCTGTTCGGAATGTTTTCGAACTCGCCGCTGACTATCGAATTCGGTTCGAGGATTGATCCCCAGTGGTGAAATCGAAACACGATGAATGAAACTGTTCACAAGCACTTTCCCCCGCCCTTCGTTCATCAGGCTAAAGGAAAACGTTACCCGGCCCGGCCAGGAATGAACCCGCGCAACTTTTTCGCAGAGCTGAAGCGACGCCACGTCTACAGGGTCGCAATTGCTTACGCCGTTGTCGCCTGGCTTTTGATCCAGGTCGCCACCCAAGTTTTTCCATTTTTCGAGATTCCAAATTGGGTCGTTAGGCTTGTAGTGTTGCTTACGGTCCTCGGTTTTCCGGTCGCTCTCGTCATTGCCTGGGCTTTTGAAATGACGCCAGAAGGCCTCAAGCGCAACGCCGACATCGCGCCGAACGAGTATATCCCGCGATGGAGCACGCGGAGGTTCGCAGCCCTTATTGTAAGTATCGCGATACTCGCGGCAGGTGTGCCGTTGTTTCAGCTTAGTCGCAGCAAACCGACCTGGCTACCATGGACTGATGTTGCTTCAACGGCCTCTCAAAAGTCGATCGCAGTTCTGCCGCTGCTTAACGAAAGCGGCAATCCGGGCGACGAGTATTTTTCGGATGGACTGTCGGAAGAATTGATTGCCGCCCTGGCTCAAATCAAAGGACTCAAGGTAATCGGCCGCAGCTCCTCGTTCCGTTTCAAGGACCAGAAAGAGGATAGCAAGAGTATTGGTGAGAAGCTAGGTGTCAGCACGCTGCTGGAAGGCACGGTGCGGAAAAATGGCGACCGCGTGCGAATCGTTGCCGAGCTTGTTAACGCCGCGGATGGAAGCGAGCTGTGGTCGGGGACTTTCGATCGTGAACTCAAGGATATCTTCGCTGTTCAAGCCGAAATTGCGAAGGCGGTTGCGACATCACTGGAGCTGAGATTGCTCGGCACAGAGGACGACTCGACGAAAAAGGCTTGCGACCAAAAGTGTAGAAGCACACAATGCCTATCTCCAGGGTCAGTTTTACTTCCAGCGTCGGGACCTTGAAGGCTATCTCAAGGCGGTCAGTTTCTTCGATCAAGCAATCCGCCTCGATCCTGACTATGCGCTGGCTTATGCGGAGCGCTCGGAAGCGTGGACTTGGATTGGCGATCTAAGCAGCGAGAAGCAGAAAGAGGCATGGTCAAAAGCGACCAGTGATGGCGAGAGGGCCGTCGCCATCGAGCCAAATCTTGCGGAAGCGCATGCCGCGCTGGGCTGGGCTCGTTTTTTTGCCGAATGGAAATTTGACCAGGGATTGGCTGAACTCCGTCGTGCACAGCAACTCGCACCGTGGAACCCGAGGATGAATGATCTACTCGCGCCAGTGGTTGTTTATCTTGGTCAATTCGAAGAAGCGGAGAAGCTGGCACGACAAGCGATTGAACATGACCCACTGGCCTATCAAGCCCGGCAAAGCCTGGCTCGCCTCCTTTTTGTCCAGGGAAAGCTTAATGACGCCGAAGCTGCAGCGCGGAAGGCGGCGGAGCTGCAGCCAACCGCCGCCGGCATGCCGTCGCTGGCAGGTATTTGTGGCGATCCAGCGTGGCGATGGCGAAGCGGCCCTGCGTGAAGCTGAACTTGAGCCTAACGAACGCTACCAACGTTTCGAACTCGCACTTGCGCACTATACTCGCGGGGACCGCCCGGCAGCGGACGAATCTCTCGCTGAGCTGATCGCCAGGGACAGAGACGTTATGGCGTACCAGATCGCTCGAGGTCTATGCCTGGCGAGGCGAAAAGGACAAGGCTTTTGAGTGGTTACAAGTCTCCCTGGACAATCATGACACCGGCCTGCTAAGCCTCATGATCGACCCGTTAATGCAAGGCTTGCGTCACGACGCTCGCTACAACGACGTGCTCGCGAAAATCGGTTTGCCGGCGCAGTTATGAGTGGACTTGCTCGAACTGAGACGGATGCGCCGGATGCCCGATCCCAAAGGAACCGAGTCCACGATGTTACCGCATAAGCCTGAGGATTTGGCCACTTCTGTTCGTGCAGCATCTCAACCTCCTCGCGAACCCGCGATTCGCGATCAACTCAAACGACACGAATTTCGTCTTTGACACGAATGTAAATTTTTGATCTGGGAAATCCGGACCGCTTATCCACACTTAAAAAACCATGAAAACTACGGCAAAGGACAAACTGTTGAAGAAGTAGTCGTCCGCAATGGCTTTTCATCGCCTCCTTGAGACAAGGCCATGACAGCGAGTGGCACCACATGGTGGAAAAGGGCGATTCCTGCCGTTGCATGGTTGCGCGGTTATCAACGCAGTTGGTTCCGCTTGGATTTTTCGGCCGGCATTACGCTTGCAGCGTATCTGCTTCCTGCTGCGTTGGGCGATGCATCTCCTTGCTAACTTGCCGCCAGAAGCTGGTCTTTACGCTTGCTTGTTCGGCAGCCTTGTCTTTTGGATTTTTTGCGGCTCGCGGCAGACTGCGATCTCTGTCACCTCCGCGATCGCGCTCGTGATCGGCTCGTCGCTTGGGGAAATTACGGGCGGGAATACTATGCGCTTTGGCGCCCTCGCGGCCGGCACTGCGTTATTGGTCTCGCTCATCGCCTTCATTGCCTGGCTCGCAAAAGCCGGAGTCATGGTACATTTCATCTCGGAGAGTGTTATGACCGGCTTCAAATCCGGCGTGGCGCTTTTCCTCGCCAGCACTCAATTGCCAAAGCTTTTCGGTTTCATGGCGCTCATGGAAGCTTTTGGGGAAACACAGGCTTCTTCTTCAAACACCTAAGCGAGACGAACTCGATGTCCATTCTCGTTGGCGGAGTCGCGCTGGCGTTGCTGATCCTTGGAAAGATTTTTCTCAAGCACAAACCGGTCGCGCTTTTCGTTGTAATCGGAGGCATTATCGCCGCCTCGATGCTTTCGTTGGAAACGCGTGGCGTGAAAATGATTGGGACCGTGCCGCAGGGAATCCCGCCGCTGAGAGTTCCTGCGGTTTACTGGAATGATTTGACCGACTTGCTACCACTGGCCTTGGCCTGCTTTCTCCTCGGTGTTGTCGAAACGGCCGCGATTGGCCGGATGTTCGCCGCGAAGCACGGCGGACGATTCGATGCTAACCAGGAAAATCTAGCACTCGCGGCGTCGAACCTGTTCGCTGGACTTGGCGGCGGCTTTCCGGTTAGTGGTGGTACATCACAGTCGCTCGTTAACGAAGAGGGCGGAGCGAAGACACCGCTGTCGACCGCTCTCGCTGCGGTTTTTATTCTCGTGGTCGTGCTGTTTTTCTCGCACCTCTTGAGCGCCTTACCGCAACCGGTCCTCGCGGCCGTGGTGTTGGTTGCAATAGCGGGTCTCCTCAAGCTTTCAACCTTGAAAGAACTCTGGCGCAGTGATCGATCCGAGTTTGTCGTGGCGATGGCAGCATTCGTCGGCGTGCTTACGTTCGGCTTGCTCGACGGTGTGATGATCGGCGCTGCAATCTCGCTCGTGCAGCTGGTACGCGTATCGTCTCATCCGCACGTCGCTCTTCTAGGACGAATTCCCGGCACACGCCGTTTCTCGGATCGCGACCGCCATGCAGACAACGAACTGATCCCGAACGTAATGATTTTCCGGCCCGAATCGCTCCTGGTCTACTTCAACATTGACAATGTTTGCGATGTGATCCTGAGCCGTGTTCGTGGCGAGCCGACGCCGCCGAAGCTGGTAGTTCTCGATCTTTCCGCCGCAGCGCGTGTGGACATGCAGAGTGCGCACATGTTAGCCGGCATCGCTGACGAACTCACCGCCCAAGGCATCCAATTTCACGCCGTCGAACCGCGTTCCTCCGTGCGCGAACGGCTCCGTCACGAACATGTGGACAGCAAATTGGGCGGCATAGACCGCTTCACGACCGTGGCCGATGTGATCGACCACTTTCTCGGCGAGCCATCGCCTTCAGTAGTCGCGATCAAATCGTCGCTTTAGATCCACCGATTTTTCACAACGAAGGAGAAGGTCGTTAGGCGATTCGCGCGTGGAACTTGTCAGTGAGGGGCTGCCGCGATCGCTTCTTTCATCAGCTGCCGACCTCCCTCCGACAATGGCCCCAGGCCGCTTCCCGGCAAATACCACAAGCCTTTGTCGTTCATCGCGGGAGTAAAGAACAATCACGCCCTCACCTGCGGATGCGTGGTAAAAGGTGGCACCGGGATTTTCGGTGACCACTGAAAGGAACGTTTGCCGCCATGGTCGATCGGGTTCATCAAAGATTTCTTCACCAAGTTTCTTGAGTTCTTCAACGCTGATGATTCGAATCGATTTCGCGATGGCTTTGCGCCGCTCGTTGTCGATGGCTTCAGCGTCCTCGAATTTTTCAAATGGCATAGGACTCCTGGGTGGATTCCGGGAGTCAGAACTGAATGGATTATATTCGACGCAGTGAAATAGGGCAAAGAGGAACAAAACAGATCGTAGCTATGACGCTGCGTTTTTTAGCCGTGCAATTGTTCGCCGCCATCACACTTCCAGCGTTTTCCACCTGGCACCCCGCGCGAATGAAATGGAAGCCACCACGCGTTGGTGTAGCTTTTGAAGAGGCTTAAGCAACAATTAGCAAACCCGCATGAAGGCGAGTGAGTCCCTTCAGAACGATCAATCGACTGCGACTGAAAACGCACTTCGCCGCGCCGTTGATACGACTCCGGCGTTTATTCACACTGCTCGGCCCGACGGGTACATCGATTACTTTAATCGGGGATGGTTGGATTTTTTTGGTAAGTCACTCGAAGACGTTTGTGGTTGGCGCTGGACCGAAACGGTTCACCCGGAAGACGTAGCTGCGATAGTTCAAAAATGGCACGCCGCGTTGGCCAGCGGTGAACCGTTCGAAATAGAAGCGCGTGTTCGGCGTGCCGACGGATCATATCGAGCGCTTCTACATCGGAAGCTGCCGCTTCGTGATGAACACGGGAACATCGTGAAATGGTTCGGATCGAGCATCGATATCGAAGACCGGAGGTGTGCCGAGCGAAGGATTGCAGAGAAGACGGCGGAGTTGGAGCGAAGCGAGTTTTATCTGCGAGAGGGAGAACGGCTCGCTCATATGGGAAGTTGGTCGCTTAGGCCGGACGGAATTTTTGATTATTGGTCTCCGGAAACGTTTTCGATTTTCGGTTTCGATCCATCAGAAGGCATTCCTACACTCTCGAAATGGCTGACCGTTCTGCATTTTGACGATCGTGATCGCTTAGCGAAAACGATCGAGAAAATGTTTCGCGAGAGCGTTCGCGGCGACGTGACGTATCGCGTCTGCCATCCGAAATATGGCCAACGAACAATGCATAGCACCGGCGAGCCGGAGTTGGAGAATGGCAGAGTCACGCGTTTAATCGGCAATACGCTGGATATTACCGAGCAGGAAAACGCGGTCCAAGAACTGCGGCGGCGCAAGGCCTATATCGACCAAGGGGAGGCACTCGGTCACACCGGCAGCTTT